>NZ_JBCNGR010000017.1:0-306820 GCF_050481745.1 Paenibacillus algorifonticola
GGTTAGTGATGGCAATGGCGGCACAGCAACGAGCACAATAAGTGTAACGGTTGTGAACGTCAATGTGGCTCCGACAACGTCGGACGATACGGCAACGACCGACGAGGATACCAATACGACGGGCCAGGTGATAGCAACGGATGCGGATGGCGACACGCTAACGTATTCGGTGTCGCAGCAGGCAGCCAGCGGAACGGCAACGGTCAATGCGTCAACGGGGGCATGGGAGTATGCTCCAGCTGCGGATTATTATGGCCAAGATGTATTCAAGATCGAGGTTAGCGACGGCAAAGGAGGCACGGCGACCAGCACCATTACCGTAACCGTGACGCCGGTGAATGATCCGCCGACAGCTGCGGATGATTCCGTAACGACTGATGAGGATACGTCGGTTATTGGACAAGTATCGGCACACGATGTAGAAGGCGATACGCTGACTTATTCCATTTTGCAGCAGGCCGCCCATGGAATCGCAACGGTGAATTCGTCGACCGGAGCGTGGGAATACACTCCGGACGCTAATTATTATGGTCAGGATATATTTAAAATTGAAGTAAGCGATGGACGCGGAGGCACGGTGGTCAGTACGATATCGGTTACTATTACCCCGGTAAATGACGCTCCCGAATTGACGGGTATTGCCGCAACTCCATTTGAGCTATTGGATACGGAGACGGAGCAACCCTTTACTGGCGTATCGATAACGGATGCGGATCCTGATCAGACGCTAACGGTCAGCATCGCACTGGATACTGCGGCAAAAGGTGAATTTACCGCTGCTTCCCTTCAGGCATCCGGCTTCAGTCTGGTTGGCAGTCAATATGAAGCAAGCGGAGAGGCTGATGCTCTGACGACAGCCATTCGCCAATTGGTATTTGCGCCAGAGGCAAACCGGGCTGCTCCGGGAACGACGGAGACCGTTGTTTTAACGGTGACGGTGGATGATGGGACAGCTGCCCCAGTGGTAGACAGTCAGACGTCCCTGATTGTGACATCGGTGAATGATGCTCCGACAGTAAGTGCGATTGCCAATCAAAGCATAAGCAGAAATACAGCTACACAGGCTCTAAGCTTTACCATTACGGATCCTGACGCAGAGCCGAGCGATTTTACAGTAACAGCTGAATCGAGCAATACTGCTCTTGTTCCGCTCAGCGGAATTACTCTAGCAGGCAGCGGCAAGCAGCGTACGGTTGCAGTGGAGCCGACTCAAGGAATGCAAGGCTCAGCTGCCATTACGATCCATGTATTGGACAGCAGTCTGGCGGAAGGTACATCCAGCTTTACGGTGACTGTGGGGAACACCAAGCCTGTTATAACGGCGATTGCTCCTCAGCAAATGGATGAGGACGATGTATTGAGCCTGACGCTGTCGGGGACGGATGAGGATCTGGATACGCTGACCTTTCTGGTGGATGCACAGGCGGAGCACGGCCAAGCGGTTATTGCCAACGGGAACCAGCTGACCTACACGCCGAATCAGGATTTTAAAGGGGATGACAGCTTTACAATAAAGGCCTTTGACGGGGTGGATGAATCCGATCCGGTTACGGTCCAGGTGACGGTCACGCCGGTGAATGACCGGCCGGTAGCTGAGAATGCAAGCTACTATGTAGAAAGTCTTGCATCTCTGACTCAAAAGCTGCAAGCAACAGACGCGGACGGAGATCCATTAACTTTCCGTATAATCACAACCGGTACAAAGTCCTCCAGCGTGACGATTATTAACGGCGATGAGTTTGTTTATGTGCCGAGTCCGAGTCAGCTAGGGACAGACAGCTTCACCTATGTAGCTTCGGACGGACAGGAGGATTCCGATCCAGCCGTTATTACAGTAAATATTACACCTTATGGAATTAGCGAATTAGGGGCGCTTTCGACCAGCACGGGCAGTCTGTCGCCTACATTCCACAAGGATACACTGAGCTACGAGCAAAATGTGGCTTATGCAGTTGAAGCAACGACGATTACAGCTGAAGCCTTTGATCCGCTTGCGACGGTAATGATAAACGGCCAATCGGCAGAAAATCCGGTTACAGTGCAGTTAAGTGTCGGTCTGAATGAAATTCCGGTCACGGTTACGGCGGCTGACTCAACAAAGCCGAGCCGTACTTATCTGGTGAAGGTGACCCGCGCCCAGCAAAGCTCAGGTTCAACTCCTTCAACAGGCACTTCCGTTCAAACGGGGACAGTGGTAGCGGGAACCGGAATTTCAGTATATGTAGACGGAGTGAAGCAAGAGCAGACGGCTACGGTGCAGACGTTCACCAGCAATCAACTGCGCTATGCGACAGTAACGCTCGACAACGACAAAATCATTAAAAAGCTGGAGTCCGAATCCAATCGCGAAGTCACGATTCCGTATACAGAAGCGGCAGATAGTGTGAACAGCTTATTGAATGGTCAACTGCTCAAGGTAATGACAGATAAAACGGCGACGCTTGAAATTCAAACGGCCTCAGCCTCTTATTTATTCCCTGCATCGCTTATCCCTGTTGATGCGATTGCCAAGGAGCTAGGAGCGCAGAACAGCTTAAAGGACATTATTTTCAGCATCACAATAGCAAAATCGGCAAAATCGGAGTCTGATCAAGTATATGCTGCGGCATCCGGCCAGGGCATGGAGATCGCCGCTTCGCCGTTGGAATTCCATATTACAGCTTCTTACAACGGAGAGCAGACGGCTGTCTCCACATTCAGCGGCTATATGCAAATGATGATTCCTATGCCGGAGGGCGCTGATGCGAGTCGTATTACGACAGGAGTCGTGCTGCATTCCGATGGACAGCTCTATCATGTGCCAACCAATATTACGAAGCTGAACGGAAAGTATTATGCAGTGATCAACAGCCTGACGAACAGTACGTACTCCGTCATCTGGCATCCGCGTGAAATGCAGGACCTGGCGCAGCATTGGAGCCGCGATGAGGTGAATGACCTGGCTTCCCGCATGGTTGTACAAGGGACAAGCGAGACGGCCTTCTCACCGGATGCTTCGATTACCCGCGCTGAATTTGCGGCGATTATCGTACGTGGTTTAGGCTTGCGTCCAGCGGCTCTACAAGGGCAAAGTAAATTTTCTGATGTACAGACTGGAAGCTGGTATGCCGGTTATGCGGAAACAGCTGCGGCTTATGGTCTTATTACCGGCTATGCTGACGGCACATTTGGCGCCCTAAAGACAATTACCCGCGAGGAAGCAATTGCGATTATCGCAAGAGCTGTAGCTTACACGAAGCTGAGCGCTTCGGGATCTTTGGATAAGCTGTCCGCTTTCAAGGACCTGAATGAAATCAGCAGTTGGGCGAAAGACGCTATGGCCGCTGCGGTTGAGCTTCAAATTGTGACGGGTAACTCCGGACAGCTGCATCCGCAGGACGACATTACCCGTGCGGAGGCTGCTGCACTCATTCGCAGACTGCTGCTGCAGGCTGATTTAATCAACGGGTAGGCTGCTAAACAATCAGCACAGAACAAATAAACCGAGGAGGAAATTAAAATGGCAGATTCTTATTTGGGCGAAATCAGGCTGTTTGTCGGCAAGTATGCGCCAATGGACTGGGAGATGTGCAATGGACAGACGATCCTAATTTCCCAAAACGAAGCCTTGTACAGCCTGATAGGGACAACATACGGAGGAAATGGGAAAACAACGTTTGCCCTCCCTGATTTCCGGGGACGAGTTCCGGTTCATATGGGCAAGAGTGCAGAGGGAAGCAATTATAATTTGAAGGATAAAGGCGGTGCTGAAACTGTACAGCTGACGGAGTCGCAGCTGCCAGCTCATACCCACCTGACACAAGCGCAGCGTGCTGCAGGCGAGGAATCATCGCCTGAAAACAATTTTTGGGCAGCGAGCACGGCTAAGCAATATTCGGGAGGAGAGGCACCTAATGCCACACTGGGTAACAGCAGTACTTTGTACTCTGTAGGAGGCAATCAACCCCACAACAATATGATGCCCTTTATGGCCTTGACCTATATTATTTGTACGAACGGCCTCTACCCGATCCAACAGTCTTAGGAGTAAACAAGGCGATAGTTATTCAAGAGGAGGAATACAAATGGGAGATTGGTTTCTTGGCGAAATTCGATTATTTGCAGTTGGCTACGCCCCCAAAGGCTGGGCTGCATGCAATGGACAAATGCTTAAAGTGACAGAAAACCAAGCATTATTCGCGATTATCGGAAATAAATTTGGAGGAGACGGCAAAGCCACATTTCAACTGCCAAATTTGCAGGGCAAGGCTGTCATACATCCAACCACTGATGCTGCCATTCCTGTGTATGCAACGGGCGGTTCCGAACAGCATGTCCTGACTATAAATGAGATTCCTGCCCATACCCATACGGTGTCGGCCAGCTCCGACAATGGAACAAAAGGCGCGGTGGCAGGTAATACATGGAGTGCAAGCAGCTTGAATGCCTTCAGCAAAACGGCAAGCGGAAACATGTCGTTCAACACCATCGGTATAACGGGAGCATCACAGGCTCATAACAATATGCAGCCCTATGCCGTTGCTAATTTTTGCATTGCCATAGAAGGGACTTTTCCACAGAGACAATAATAAAAAAAGAAAGCGGGGGTTTGATATGGACGCTTACCTTGGTGAAATACGTTTGTTTACAGGTGATTTTGCTCCGGCGGGCTGGGAATTTTGTCATGGCCAGCAGATACCTATATTAGGAAATCAAGCGTTATTCACAATAATAGGAGGTCAGTTTGGTTCAGACAAGACTAGTTATTTTAAGCTGCCTGATTTGCGCGGGCTTGTGCCGATGCATCATGGCACCGGAGATGGTCTGACAGCGAGGGAGTGCTATGAGACGGGCGGCAGCAGAACGGAAACGATACTCCAAAGTGAAATGCCGAATCATACCCACTCGATTAATGCCCAGACAGTAGCCAATACGACGGATGCCGTTAGCAGCATTTGGGCCAATCAACCGCGCGGCACTACAACATATGCATATAATGAATCGCCGAACACAACTATGCACCCTCTTGCCTTACAGGTAAGCGGAGGCTCCCAACCCCACAATAATATGCAGCCATTCGTGGCAATCAATTATATTATTTGCATGGAGGGTATCTATCCGCCTAAGCAATAAAAGTGGATTTGAAGATGGAGATAAAAAAGAAGCGGCCCTGCACAAACGCGTTGGCGAATGTGCGGGCCGCTTCTTTTTCATGATGAGTGACATAAAGGAGGCATGCTGCATCCTTTATGCCATCGTCTGCGACAGCACGATGCCGCCGTAAGCGAAGGCGACGCAGATGACGATCGCTGGATGAATCTTCTTGCGTTCCATCGCCCAGTAGGCGACAGCGGCAATAGCGAGCGTCTGCCAGAGGCCAGCGGATTGAACGGCTGTGTTTGCCATTTGCCAGGTGAGCAGCAGCATCATAATGGCGACAACGGGCTGAACGAGCAGCGTCATGCCTTTGACGATGGGAGACTGGCGATGCTTTTGCAGCAGCTTAAGCAGAAAAATCAGCGCCACAGCCGAAGGGATAATCGTTGCCGCAAGCGCGATCACCATGCCCGGAATACCGTATACGTCGTATCCAACGAACGCGGCGATTTTCGTAGCGATCGGTCCCGGAAGGGCATTGCCAAGCGCAAGTATGTTTGAAAATTCAGCATCGGTTGACCAGTGGTAACGGTCCACGACCTCATGATACATGAGCGGAATGGAGGCAGGGCCGCCGCCATAGCCTAAAATATTTGCGAGAAAAAAACCAATAATTAAATCCAACCAATCCATAGTGACTGCTCCTTATGCGCTCGCGCTCGTATTGTTGTCTTTATCGCGCCGGTTGTTTCTCCACGTCTTCACCCATGCGGCAGCCTTGAAATGCATCGCCCCATAGAGAAGGAAGGCGGCAATAACGACCGCATCCTGAATATTCACGACCTGCAGCAGCAGAAAAGCGAGCACACAGCTGATGAGCCCAGCTATCCAGCCCAGCCCCTTCACCGCACGGTTGCCGAACTCATATGCCATTACCCCAAGCATGACTGCAATAACGGGAATGACCGCAGCGATCATGCCCTGCACAACAGCGGAGCCGCTAAGAATTTGTACAGCGGACAGCAAGGCGATCATTGCGACGGCTGAAGGCAAAATATGAGCAAGCACAGCAGCGAGCGCGCCCAGCCAGCCTTGCAGCCGATAGCCGAGATAAGCGGCCATCTTGGTTGCAATGGGTCCAGGCAATGCGTTGGCCAGCGCCAAAATTTCGCCAAACTCCTCATCGTTAATCCAATCATAGCGAGTCACAGCCTCGTGCCGAATGAGAGGAATAACAGAGGGGCCGCCCCCAAAGCCGAAAATACCCGTTTTAAACATCGCCCAGGAAAGCTGTCCATATGCTTTGGTGCTCGTTGTCGTCTCCATTTTTTACAGCCTCATTCCCATTCTGCTTTTGTAGCGATTGATTAAAACCTGGCAATCAACGCTCATAATGCCGGGTAGCGGGTACAGTTTTTCTTTCAAAAATAACTCCATTTCCTGGTTGCTGGTGAACAGGCCATGCATATGCAGCTTGCTGGGGCCAGTCATGTGATACAGACTAGTCACGACGGGCTCCTCGGATAAGCGATCCGCTACTTCATGCAGAAATTTAGGCTCCACCTCGACATTGAAAAAAGCCGATACCGTCACGCCAATTTTCTCCGGATTGATGACGGCTGTGAAGCGCTCAATAACGCCTTGCTCCAGCAGGGTGTTGATTCTGGCTTGCACAGCAACGCGGGATAAACCGATATCCTTGGCTAAGTCAGTGTAAGATATCCTTCCGTTAATATGCAGGGCAGCGATGATTTTACGATCAATATCGTCAATGGCGTGCTCTGCCTGGGCGGGCGGCATTTTGGATTGCATATGAAAAGCTCCTTTTGCTCCGTTGAGCGTAAATGTCAAAACGTATGTGATAAGTTTTATTTGATTACGATATGAATAAATATATAACCAAATTCATTCCTTATCAATATGAAATTTGTCAATCGTGGGCAAAAAGAATTTTATAGTTGCCACTAGTCGAGCTCCCATGTTACTTTAATACTCAATAGATCATGTCAGATAACTTGACTTATAAAGGGTGGAATAGCATGAACAAGCCGATAACCGGCACGAAGGCCATGGTTGTAAGCCCCCATCATCTGGCTTCGGCAGCAGGGGCGCGGATATTAGAACAGGGCGGCAACGCCTTTGATGCCGCAATTGCGGTCAGTGCTTGTCTGGCTGTCGTCTATCCGCATATGACGGGACTTGGCGGCGACTCGTTTTGGCTCACATACGAACATAAGGAGCAGCAGGTGAGAGCCTATAATGCTAGCGGGCGATCTGGCAGTCTTGTAACGCGCGAAGCTTTTGCCGGCGAAGCTGCGATCCCGGTACGCGGACCGCGCAGCGCTATTACGGTTCCGGGCATGGTGGACGGCTGGCATGCCGTGCATAGCCAATATGGGCGTCTGCCTTTTGCACAGGTGCTAGACATGGCTATTGGATATGCGGAAGACGGCTTTCCGATGTCGCCGGATCAATATGAAAATACGGTGCAGCATGCGGACATGCTGGCACAATTTCCAGCTACAGCGGCGGTATACCTGCCGCAAGGACGCGCCGTTCAGGCGGGGGAGCGCTTTGTGCAGCGCGACCTCGCAGCGAGCCTTCGCGCTATCGCGGAGCAGGGGCGCGATGCTTTCTATAAAGGCGATATGGCGGAGCGGATCGCCGCTTATTTGCAGAGCAGCGGCGGGCTGCTGACCAAGGAGGATTTTGCCGAGCATGCAGGCGAATGGGTTGCGCCGCTTAAAGGCTCTTACCGTGGACATGACGTGTACCAGGTGCCGCCGAACTCGCAAGGCTTTGTGGCGCTGATGGCGCTGCAAATGTTGGAGAATTATGATCTGAAAAGTTATGGGCATGGCTCATATACGTATTATCACCTTATGATTGAGGCGCTTAAGCTCGGCTTCCGCGACCGCAATTTATTTTTGACGGACCCTGCTTTTGTGGAAATTCCGCTCGAACGCTTGCTGAGTCCTGCCTATGCGGCGGAGCTTGCAGCTTCTATTAAGCTTGCTGAGGCCCGCCCCATCGATACGAAGCCTGTTGGGAATGATACGGCCTATGCGGCGGTCGTGGATGAGGAGGGCAACGCGGTTTCCTTCATTCAGAGCTTGTATTTTGAGTTTGGTTCGGGCGTTGTTGCGGGGGATACAGGTATTTTGCTGCAAAATAGAGGGTCCTTCTTTTCGCTGGAGCCCCAGCACGTGAACCGCTTGGAGCCGCGCAAGCGGACTTTCCATACGCTGATGCCAGCTATGGCATGCCTGAACGGCAGGCCCAGCCATCTGTTCGGGACGCAGGGCGGCGAAGGGCAGCCCCAGACACAGGTGGCGATCCTTACGCGGATGATTGATTTTGGCATGAATCCGCAGCAGGCGGTGAATGAGCCGCGCTGGGTGTGGGGCCGCACATGGGGGGCGCAGACGCAGGAGCTGAAATTAGAGAGCCGCATAGCAGGCGAGGTTACGGAGCAGCTTGAGAAAGCCGGGCATGATGTTCGCCGCATGAAAGAGTTTGACGGCATTATGGGCCACGCCCATGCAATTACGATTAGCAAGGACGGCGTCATTTGCGGCGGAGCTGATCCGCGCAGCGATGGCGCGGCAATTGGCTGGTAAGCGGCTCGACTCGGAGAAGCATGCGGCAAAACATGCGGTAAAGAGTAAAGCAGACCGGGGACCGGGCTGTGATGGGCTGCCCGCTTTTTAGGTGCGATTGCAGAGTTGGTTGTAATCAATGATACCGAAATCGGCCTTATCGCTAGAACATAAGCGGAACAGGCTGGACAGGAGGGACAGCAATCATGCAGCATCAAATAAACGATGCATTTCATGCTTTTATAAAGCCGGAGCTTACACTTCCAGCTACTCATACAGGCAAACTAAATGGCCTCCGTTTTGCGGTTAAGGATGTGTTCGCGATTAAAGGGCATCAAAGCAGTGCGGGCAACCCCGACTGGCTGCGTACGCACGAAGCGGCGGAGGATACCGCCTCTTCCATTGTACGGCTGCTTGCCGCCGGAGCCGCTCTGACTGGGGCCGCGCATACCGATGAATTGATGTACAGCATCAATGGGCAGAACGCCCATTACGGTACGCCAATTAACCCGCTTGCGCCTGATCGCATACCGGGCGGCTCATCCAGCGGCTCCGCCGTAGCTGTTGCAGCGGGGGCAGTGGATTTTGCTCTCGGAACGGATACGGGCGGTTCGGTTCGCGTGCCCTCCGCCTATTGCGGCGTATATGGTTTTAGGCCGACGCATGGCGCAGTTGCGATGGATGGTGTCATACCTCTGGCTCCGAGCTTTGATACGGTAGGCTGGATGGCACGGGACAGCGCGCTGCTGCTGAAGGTTGGCGAGCTGCTGCTTGCTGCGGAGACGGCGGATGTAAAGCTCTTCAGCCGCTTGCTGATCGCAGAAGATGCATGGAGCAAAGCGGATTCTGCTAGCGCACTACAGCTGAGACCATTCGTTGCTCAACTGGAGGCCGTTATCGCAAATGCCGAGCAACTTATGCTTGCTCCTGAAGGACTGGAGCGGTGGCTGGAAGCGTTCCGCACTATTCAAGGGCTGGAAATTTGGCAGACGCATGGCGAGTGGATTACACGTGAGCAGCCTGCTTTTGGCCCGGGGATAGCGCAGCGATTTCACTGGGCAAGCACCTTGCGCAAAGAAGACAGCGAGAAAAAGGTAGAGGAACGGCGCAGCATTCGTGCCAAGCTGCGAGAGCTGCTCGGAACAAATAGCTTGCTCGTTATTCCAACCATTCCTGGAACGGCGCCGGACCGCGACATTAGTGGAGAAGCGGCAGACAAGCAGCGCGCCCTAACGATGCAGCTATGCTGTATAGCAGGGCTGTCAGGCTTGCCGCAGGTAACGCTTCCGGTTGGCGAGGTGGATGGGGCGCCAATCGGTTTATCCATTATTGCAGGGGCAGGGCAGGATTTGAAGCTGCTGCGATGGGTAACGCAGCATGCGGAATTATGGGAGCGAAGGGGAGGCGGCAACATAAAATGAAGCTGGTGACGATCCATTACGAGGGTGTAGAGCAAGCGTGCATCAACATTGACGATCGCTTTGTGCTGCTTCATACAATTAATCAATTGGAGCAGACGGATTGGCCTATTAACGTATTTGACCTGCTGCAAAAAGGTCGGCTGGACGAGTTGACGGCATGGTATAACGAGAGCGGTCGTGAAAAGCTCGGAGCGATGGCATTTGTGCCAGACGAAGCGATGACAACTGCGCCATTATATCGCCATCCACGAAAAATTTGGGGTATCGGCATGAATTATGTGAAGGAAGCGGCTGAGCGTGAGATACTATTCGCTGAAGCTGATCCGGTCAGCTTTATGAAGCCGGATACGTCGCTTATCGGTCCAAATACGGCAATTGAGCTGCCTGCCCAGCAGACGGAGCATGTGACGGCGGAGGCTGAGCTAGCGATGATTATCGGACGTACATGCAAAAATGTAACCGAAGTCGAAGCGATGGGCTGCGTAGCGGGTTTTGCCGTATCAGTCGACGTAACGGCTGCGGATATTCATGCCAAGCATCAGCGTTTCCTGACGCGTGCCAAAAGCTTCGATACCTTTTTTGGCTTCGGCTCGGAGCTGATTACGCGCGATGAAATCGCGGACTTGTCCCAACTGGCAGTGGAAACCTGGCATAATGGCGAGCTTGCCCATCGCAATGTGATGGCTAACATGATTTATCAGCCGGCGTTCCTCGTCGCTTTTCATTCGCAGGTCATGACGCTGCTGCCAGGCGATGTGATTTTGACAGGGACGCCTGGCGCAGCCGTCATTCGCGATGGCGACGTCATCGAGGCGCGCATTGCCGGCTTTGAGCCGCTGCTGCATCCAGTGAAAGCGGGTGCGCCGCTCATTTGACCTGGCTCAGCTGGGCCAGCTTAGGCCCGTCCTGTGAGCTGAATAGGTTGTGTCAGTCCTAAGAACTCAAGCAGAGTGGCTGCTTGAGTTTTTCTTTTTTTACGAGTAGCCGCTGGTCATTTGGAGGCTGGCTTATGCGCCTCCTCCCACTCTACTTCCTCCCTCCTTCGCCGCGTACAAGCAACTTTCAGCAAACCTTCAATTTCACCTAAGATTTACTTAATCTTCATACTTTAGCCTTAAGACTGGAATTAAAATCTGGTTTGAAGGAGGAGTCATCCAAATTATGAATTTGAAAAAGATGTGGAAGAAGATTGCGGTTACGGCTCTGTCATTAACGATTGCCGTATCGGGTTTTGGAGCAATCGGCAGCAGGTCGGTGGTTTATGCTGCGGAGACGGGCATTGCGCAAAAATATGAGTCTCTATTTGAAGGGGACAAAATCATTAATGTGAACGTGACGATCGCGGACGACGATTGGGAAAGCATTTTGGCCAGCCCCTTGGATAAGGAGTACAAAAAGGTAACGGTAGACGTTGACGGCAATGTGCTGAGCAACGTAGGCTTTTCGACCAAAGGCAATTTGACCTTGAAGGCCGTAGCCAGCATGACGGATTCCGACCGCTACAGCTTTCGCTTGAAATTCGACAAATACGATAAAGAACAAACGTTGCTCGGACTGGATAAAATGGTGCTGAACAACAGCTACGCAGATCCTTCTTTTTTACGTGAATATTTGCATTACGAAGCTTTGCGCTCAATCGGGCTGGATGCCCCGCTGACCGTGTTTACGAACCTGTATATCAATGGTGAATTGTATGGCTTTTATGTAGGTGCTGAAGCTATTGATGACAGCTATATGGAAAGAAATTATGGCGAAGATTACAACGATGGCGTGCTCTACGATACGGACGAGAAAAGCTATCTGCAATATGAGGAAGACGGCAGCTATGAGACGCTGACGTATGAGCTTGGCACAGAGGATGACAAAGCATCGTTGAAAAATTTTATTAGCGTGCTGAATGACATGCCTGCTGGCGAGAAAGGGAATATCGAGGACGTACTCGATGTAGACTCGGCCCTGAAATACATTGCGGGCAACGCTGTACTGGGCAACTACGACAGCTATAATGGCGATAAGGGCCATAACTACATGCTGTATGGCGATGCAGATGGAAAATTCAGTGTCCTGCCATGGGATTTCAATATGTCGTTTAACGGCTATTCTGGTGGCGGAGGTGGGGCCGGTCGCAATGCGGCAGCAGCGGGAACTGCGACCACAACTACGACATCCACGGCAACAACGACGTCCACGACGACGACGGCAGCTACCAATACAAATGCGACAACCGCCTCGGTTGATGTGCCGGTCATGGGAATCAGCATGGACAGCGTCCCCATGATAGGGAATTTGCTGGAAGTGCCGGAGTATAAGGCCAAATATTTGACCTATGTAAATGAACTGGTGGAGTATCTGGGCGGAATCGAGGATCGCATTACCGAGCTGGCTGATATTATTCGGCCAAGTGTCACGGCTGATCCGACTAAATTTTATACGGTGGAGCAGTTTGAATCCAATGTAGCTTATTCCGCTACAGGCGATGCAACTGGCGGCATGCAAGGCGGCGGAGCAATGGAAGGCATGACGCCTCCTGATGATGCGGGTATGACGCCGCCGACGATGCCGGATGGCACGAATGCAACAAGACCGGACAATACAGGAACCGCGACAGGAAGCAGCAGTGATGCGGCTTCGACGGATGCTGCCGCAGGCAATGGCACAGCAACTGGACAAGCTGCTGCTGGACAAGGTCCAGGCCAAGGAGCAGGCCAAGGGCAAGGCGGCCAAGGGATGGGCACGATGGCGGCTGGGTCGCTGATGACTTTTGCGCTCAACAGGCTGGCTAGCTTGCAAGAGCAGCTGGGGCTGGCGGTAACACCATTGCCTACAACAACGAAGACAACGACTCCAACTACAGCAGTAGGAGCTATATCTGTCCTTTTAAATGGCAGCAAAGTGAGCTTCGACAATCAGGAGCCAATTAATCAATCGGGGCGGGTGCTCGTTCCGCTTCGCGGCATCTTCGAAGCCTTTGGCGCTGAGGTGAAATGGGATGCAGCTACGAAAAAAATTACAGCGGTCAAGGATGACCGCACGGTTACGCTCACGATTGGCAGCACGACGGCCTATGTGAATGGAACAGCGGTTACGCTGGATGTTCCCGCTTCGGTGGTGAACGGCCGGACGCTCGTGCCAGTGAGATTCATTTCCGAAGGGCTGGATATGGATGCGGCTTGGGATGCGGCAACGGCGACGGTGAAGATTACGAGCAAAAGCTAGCCTAATTTCTCAAAATTCCTACTAGAACCGACATTCTCTTATGAGTGAGATGTCGGTTCTTTGCTGTTGCAGGAGGAGAGGATCGTTTATAATGGACGGTAATACACAAGCTAAGATGCAGTTAATGTCAAAATACGAAGAGGCTGAACAGATGAATGGCGTCCTGGGAGAGGGCATGGAGCATACAGGGAACGAACTGTTCGTTTTTCATAAATTCGTGGCGGAATGTGAGCTTTGGGAAGCGGAATCGCGCCGTCTCACTTCCTATGTAATATTAGTCATTATGGAAGGGCAAGGCATGCTGGAAGCCAATGGCGGCATCGTTCAGGTGACAAAAGGACATATGCTTCTGGCTCCGCCAGGCAGCTACGTCCAGCTATCCCCGGTCCCACATGACCGCTTTATTTATGCCGAGGTTCAGTTTGAGGTATACAGCCCAGTTCAGCGTGAGGGAGCGCTGGAACCTCAATCCATACAGAAGCTGCCAAATTGGGGTATGGTCCGGCCTGGAGAAGCAGCCATACTATTCATGGAATCCTTTGATCTATTCAAGCTGCAAATCAACAAAATGGCTGAATACAGCAATCGTACAAGTCGTGGCGCTAGGTACCGGCTGCAAGCAGTTTTTCATGAAATGCTGGAGAGTATGGTGGAAGAGGGCAGGCAAGTTCCTATTACAAGTGACCTTAGATACAGGATGGATCAGATCATTCATTATATGCAGCTTCACTATAAGGACGAGCTTACTCTAGATGCCATGGCAGGAATGAGCAGGTTGAGCAAGGTTCATTTCTCCCGCCTATTCAAGCGAAAAATGGGGACCAGCCCGCTGGAATACTTGACTACCCTCCGGATCAATCGCAGCAAAGAATTGCTGCTGCAGGCAGCGGGCTCTATGAAAAATATTGCCAACGAAGCCGGATATCGCGATGAGCTGTATTTTAGCCGTATTTTTAAAAAAAGGACGGGGCTGACGCCGACGCAATATGCGGCGCAACCGCCGAAACGGCTGGCTGCGGCTTGGAGCTCCATTGCCTATTATTTATTTGCGCTTGAGCTTGATCCCTGCTTAGTACAGGAAGATCCTTATTTATGCCATCCTAATGAGCTGAATTGGAACAGATCGACACGTCTAGATAATAACAGCTCCTGGCAAGAGAAATGGCTAGCGTTTCAACAGGTAAAGCCGGACGTTATTTTATGCTACGAGTTTCAGGTTGGCTGGCAAGAGAAGCTGAGGTCCATCGCGCCTGTTATTCAAATTCCATGGTTTCATAGCCATTTGTTGAAACGGCTTGCTTTTATAGCCCAATTAACGAACCGCCAGTTGCAGGCTGAAGCATGGCTGCGCCGATATGCAGAAAGTGCCGAAGAAGGGCGTATTCAAATTGCCAACACGGTCAGCGAAAAGGAAACGTTCACCCTGCTGATGCTTTATGGTGGAGATGTGCTGCGTGTTTATGGCGGCCAAAATGTAGGGCATGTCTTTTATCATGCGCTTAAGCTGAGGCCTGTGGCCTCAATTGCTGCCCAAATGAGCCAGGATGCCGATTTCGGCTTTGTCGAGTTGAGTGGAGAAGCGTGGCGGGAGTACGATGCAGACTGGATGATCGTCTTTATGAAACAGGATTCTGGGGCTGCCGCTATCCGCTGGGAACAGCTGCAGCAGACGAAGGAATGGACCAGTCTGCAAGCCGTGCAAACGGGGCGGGTACGGATATTGGATGCCGATTTATTTTTGCTTTATGATCCGCTTGCTATTGAAAAGCAGCTTGGAAGAGCAGTAGATGCTCTCATGTCCCCTCTTTCTTTAGCATGATCACATTGTCCATATCAATAGGGCCGATAAGAAAGCAATGTCCATTGAGTCCTAGAAGGAGTCGTGCTAAGCTAATGGCTGATAATTATTATCAGTTGAAAAGGGGAAGCCAGCATGCGTTTTACTAACAAGGGGTTAATGATAGCCGCAACAATTGTAATGATGGGGATATGTCTTATGGCCTGTGGAGGAACGAAGCAAGAAGAAAGCACTGCAGCAAGCCAAGCTCCTGCGGCTGATCCATCTGCAGCGACAGGAGCTGAAACGGGCGGCAAGGCGGCTTCCAATGAAGAGCGGACACTTAAGGATGCAGCTGGACATGAAGTGAAGGTGCCGGGAAATCCGCAAAGAGTGCTGGCATTATTTTTGGAAGACCCGATGATGGCTTTGGGAACCAAGCCGGTTGCCCAGTGGGGAATCGGCAAGGAGCCGCAGCAATATTTGCAATCTTGGCTGCAGGACACGCCAGTGCTGGATTTGACGAATGGTTTGACGCCTGAACTTGCGCTAGGCTACGATCCTGACTTGATTGTGTTTACATCAGAGTCTTGGATTAAGAACGGAACTTATGAGGATTACGCAAAAATTGCCCCAACCTTTATCCTATCGTCAGACGATCAGAGCTGGAGGGATAATCTGATTGCACTGGGGGATGTACTGAACAATCCGAGTGCCGTTCAGGAGGCGCTTTCGAAATACGACCAGAAATTGGGGGAAGCTAAAGCCCAGTTGGCCGCTGATTTTCAAGGGAAGACGGCAGCTATTCTTTTGCCGCAAGGTGATAAATCATTTAAATTGTTTTCTGGAAGCTTCTACAGCGCGGGCCTGCTTTACGGGGAATTAGGTTTTAAGCAGCCCCAAATAGCCACAGATGAGGATTTTGGAGATTATAGCATAGAGAAGCTCGGGGAAATGGGTGATGTGGACTACATTTTCGTGCTTTCCGGCGAGGGTAGGCCAAAGACGCCAACCGATAATGTTCTATGGAAATCGCTTCCCGCATTTAAGGCGGGCCATATATTTGAGGTAGATTCAGGTCATTGGTTCAATTCCAATGCCGTTGCCAACCAACTCATTATAGATGACGTTTTAAAATCGTTAATCAAATAACAGTTAGGCTTGCTTATAGAAAAGGAAAGAACCTGCTGAACTACATTCGGCAGGTTCTTTCCATATTCCCTATTCCAACGCATTCCTTACGCCATCTCATCCCGAATCGACTCAATCAAGCCTTTCAGCTTGTTCGCCGACTTCTGGAACAGCGCCGTTTCTTCGTCGGACAGCGTCAGCTCCAGAACGTTGCGGATACCGCTGCGGTCGACGACACATGGAACGCCGATGTACACATCGGATACGCCAAGGTAGTTGTCGAGCAGGGTGGATACGTTCAGCACAGCGCCTTCATCCTGCAGAATCGCGGTACAGATGCGATCCAGTGCCAGAGCGATGGCGTAATACGTCGCGCCTTTCGCTTCGATAATTTGGTAAGCGGCATCGCGCGTGCCGGTGAAGATCCGGTCCTTCTGCTCGTCGTTCAGCCCAAGCTCCGTACCTGCGACGTTCGACAGGCTCCATACCGGCAGCTCCGAATCGCCATGCTCCCCGATAATCGGCGCGTGGACGCTGCGCGGATCAATGTTCAGCTCTTCGCCAATCAGATAGCGGAAGCGCGCACTGTCGAGCAGCGTGCCTGAACCAATGACGCGGTTAACGGGCCAGCGCGATTTTCGCAAGGAGAAGTAGCTCATGACGTCCACTGGGTTCGAAGCTATCAGCAAAATGCCATCGTCATTATATTTCAAGACCTCTTCAATAATTTGGTCGAAAATCGCCACGTTGCGCTTCAGCAGCTGAATGCGCTCTTCGCCCGGACGCTGTGCCACACCCGCCGTAATAATAATAATGTCCGCGCCTTTGCAGTCCTCGTATGTGCCTGCCCATACCTTCGTGCCGCCAAGGAATGGCATGCCGTGGTTCATGTCGAGCGCATCGCCGATCGCTTTTTTCTCATTGGCATCAATGAGCACCAGCTCATCCATGCGATTGCGAAGCAGCAGGGTATAAGCGGTTGTCGAGCCTACGGCCCCGGCGCCAATGACAACAATTCTTGATTTTTTCATATTCGATCTCTCCCTGTCTAGTGATGTAATTACTCCTGCAATTCCTTCTGTCCTTGCTCTTGCGTGTGATCCTCTTTGTCGAAATAAGGCTTGTTCACGAAATAATACATATATGCCATTAATACGCCGCCGCCAATCAGATTGCCGAGTGTGACAGGCACTAGATTATGAATGACGCCGCCGTAAGTAATCGTGTCGGGATGGTCGACGACTAGTGCAATAGCGAAGGTGCACATGTTGGCAATGCTATGCTCGTAGCCCGAAATAAAGAAGCAGAAGACGAACAGCATCATCGAAAACATTTTTGCCCCGTCATGCTTCATGCCCATCGGAATGAAAAAGGCGAGACAGACAAGCCAGTTACATAAAATCGCCCGGAAAAACAGCTCCATCGACGACGTATGCATTTTCGCTTCGACGACACTGAGCAGGAACGTATTGACCTTCTCGCTGTCGAACAGTCCGGTTGTCATAATGAGCAGGGCGAACACGGCAGCGCCGAGCAGGTTGCCAGCGTAGCTGGTCAGCCACATTTTGATAGCGTCGGTCCATTTGAGCTTGCGCCGGAGCGCGGTAAACGAGTAATAAAACGTATTGCCGGTAAACAGGTCGCCGCCGCCGTATGCGATGAGAATAATCGCAGCTCCGAACGTTAGCGCAGCCATCGGATAAGCGAGTGGAGAATGCTCGGCATAAAAAAAGTTACCCGTCTTAAAGGCGACAATAACGCCAAAGCCGATGAACATGCTGGCGAGCATGGACCTGGAAATATATCGAATGCGGCTTTGCTTAAAAATCATATGCTTCTTCTGTGCGAGCTGCTCGACTTTCCCTAGCGCTTCTGTTTCCATGAGCAATCACTCCTCTTGCTGCTTACTGAGGTTAGAATAACACAGGGAGGCGCAAACGATTGTGACATTCATCACAGGAAACCGCGAAAATTGTTACAGAATAAGGGATTTTGGGCCAATTGGACAACTGCTGAGCTAATGATTATTCCTGTAATGGCAAAAATTAGGTAATCTTCTATGTAGATGCAAACGGAGGTGCACATCTATTTGCATAAATTATTGAGGCATTAAAGGATGAGGCTTCACCACAACCAAATTAAATGGAATAAAGGAGAGTTTATTCGATGAAAAATTGGATTGGTGCTCTATTATCTTTGGCCCTTATTATTGCAATGGCTGGTGTGCAGCCTGCCCCTGTATCAGCGGCAGAAGTTGTAAACGCTACCATTATTGTTCCTAAAAATACGACCTACGACGGCAAAGGCAAAGTTTTTGTAGCGAACCCGAGTACGTTAGGGGATGGCAGCCAGGCTGAGAACCAGAAGCCGGTATTCCGTCTGGAAGCAGGCGCAACGCTGAAAAATGTTATTATCGGCGCTCCTGCTGCCGACGGCGTTCACTGTTATGGCAGCTGCAATATTGAGAATGTGACTTGGCAGGATGTAGGCGAGGACGCTTTGACTCTAAAATCTTCCGGCACCGTTAATATTACAGGCGGAGGCGCATACAAAGCCTATGACAAAGTGTTCCAAATGAATGCATCCGGCACGATCAATATTAAAAATTTCAAGGCCAATGACATCGGCAAGCTCGTTCGTCAAAATGGCGGCACCTCTTATTCGGTCTCCATGAATGTTTCAAATAGCGATATTTCCAAGGTGAAGGATTCCATTTTGCGAACAGACAGCAGCTCCACAACGGGCAAAATAACCAACACGCGCTATTCTGGCGTGCCGACGCTGTTCAAAGGTTTTGCATCCGGCAAAACCAGCCAATCCGGAAACACGGCTTATTAGGCAATCCTTCCAAAAAAAGACGTGGCCATGCCGCTTGAGCTTGAGCTTTAGCCTAAGCCTGAGCTTGAACTTGAGCCGCAGTGCCTGGCGTTTGAAAGGATAGCCGTCCCCCGTAAGTAAGCCTGTTTATAAATCATCAACAGGGCCTGCGCCGAGATTAGGCGGCATGGGCTCTGTTTCCCATTTGGCGACAATGAGCATATCCAAATGTCTGGCGGAGCGCAGCAAATCCTGCACAATCGTTTTGCGGACGAGCGTCTGCCACGGCGGCCGGCGCGATTGTCCAATAATGAGCTGGGTCGCCTGCAGGTCAGTCAACTTTTTCAGCAAAATCCCGCTAATCTCCTGGCGTCTATCTGCCGCACTTACCGCCAGTTGGCCGCCAAGCCGCTCACACAGCTGCCGCAGCGCATGAAGCCGCTTTTGCTGCGCCTCGGTTTGCTGAATTTTACGGCTGTGCACATAATGGACATGCCATTCCGCCTTCAAGCGGTGAGCGATGCGAAAACCGCGGCGAATCAACCTTTCCGCCTGATCACCCAAATCGATGCATACAAAAATCACCTCGCGCTTGCGCCAAGGTCCCCGCAGCGAAGGGCCACGTTCCCACGACTCCAGCCGTTCATCGACATCATCCGCAATTTCGCGCAGCGCCAGCTCCCGCAGGGCAATCAAATTGCCGATTTTGAAAAAAGAGCCCAGCGCCTGCTCCACCTTTTCCAGCTTGTAAATTTTACCTTCGCGCATGCGCTGCGCCAGCATTTGGGGCGTAACGTCAATGAGCTCGATTTCATTCGCCATTTGTAAAATCGCGTCCGGCACCGTTTCTCTCACCCGTACACCGGTCAACTGCTCCACCGCATCATTTAAGCTTTCCACATGCTGCACGTTTACGGTGGAAATAACGGAAATTCCGTGCTCCAGCAGCTGCAAAATATCCTCGTACCTTTTCTTGAGCAGGCTGCCGGGCACATTCGTATGGGCAAGCTCGTCGACCAGCACAACCTCGGGGCGGCGCGCGATAACAGCCGTTGTATCCATTTCCTCAAGCCGCGCTGCCCCATAGGGAATAACTTCCCGGGGCAAAATGGCCAAGCCGCCGACCTGCTCGGCCGTTTCCTTGCGGCCATGCGTTTCGAGCCAGCCAATGACGACATTCACACCTTTACGCTTAAGAAATTTGCCTTCCTGCAGCAGATGATACGTTTTCCCGGAGCCAGCGACCGAGCCGATGATGATTTTCAGGCGTCCCTTATGCAGCCGGGAGATAGAAGCCAATATCTCCTTTGGCGTCTTGCGTTGATACGGTGGCATTCTGCTCCCGCCTTCTCTTTTTATTTGGCGATTCGTGTGGATAAAGCCAGATTCAGCTCCAGCACATTGACGCGCTTGTCACCGAAGAGGCCGAGCTCGCGTCCTTTCGTATGCGCGTGTACAAGCTCTTCAAGCTCCGCCTTGGGCAGTCCCGTCAGCTTGCTGATTCTTGCAATTTGTACATTAGCCGACTGCGGCGTAATATCCGGGTCAAGCCCGGAGCCGGAATTTGTTATTAATGCAAGCGGCAGCTGCGCGAGCGGCACCTCGGGATTATCCTGCTGCCACTGGGCGATGGATGCTTTCATGCGAGCCAGCAGCTCCGGGTTCGAAGGGGCATAGTTGTTAGAGCCGGAAGCTTCCGCCTTATAGTCAATGCTCGACACCCGCCCCTGAAAATAGCGCTGATCGGTGAAAGGCTGACCGATCAGCGACGAACCAACGACGTTGCCTGCGCTGTCCTTGAGCAGGCTGCCATTGGCCTGAGCCGGGAACAGCAGCTGTGCGGCGCCCGTGCTCACAAGCGGATACACGATACCGCACAGGAGCAGAAACAGCAGGCTGGCGCGCAGCGACACCCCAATCACAGAGGAGGGCGGAGCAGATGAAGAAGAAGCAGCTGGCATAGATGACGATGGACGTTTTCTTTTTAAAATAGCATGCATAGCGCAAATCCCTTCTTTCTAAATAAAGGTTCGTTTCATTAAAAATGCCGCAAAAATGCCAAAGCCTATCAAGACAATGTTAAATCCAAATATGAACCATCATGTCGATGAGCTTAATGCCGATGAACGGCGCGATCATGCCGCCGAGCCCGTAAATGAGCAAATTGCGGCTGAGCAGGCGGGCGGCGCTGAGCGGACGATAGGTGACGCCCTTCATCGCCAGCGGAATGAGCAGCGGAATAATGATCGCATTAAAGATGAGCGCGGACAAAATCGCCGACAGCGGCGAGCCGAGCTGCATCACATTCAGCGCCTGCATTTGCGGAATCGCCAGCATAAACATCGCCGGGATGATGGCGAAATATTTGGCAACGTCATTGGCGATGCTGAAGGTCGTGAGCGCACCGCGCGTCATAAGCAGCTGCTTGCCAATCGAAACGACCTCTATAATTTTGGAGGGGTCGGAATCCAGATCGACCATATTGGCAGCTTCCTTGGCAGCCGTCGTGCCGCTGTTCATCGCCAGGCCAACATCGGCCTGCGCGAGTGCGGGCGCGTCATTCGTTCCGTCCCCCGTCATGGCGACGAGCTTGCCTTCCGCCTGCTCGCGGCGGATGACGGCGATTTTATCCTCCGGCTTGCTTTCGGCAATAAAATCATCGACGCCCGCTTCTCTGGCGATAGTTGCCGCCGTAAACGGATTATCGCCCGTACACATAATCGTTTTGATGCCCATCGCTCGCAGCTGGTCGAACCGTTCCTTCATGCCCGGCTTGACCGTATCCTTCAAATAAATCAAGCCGAATATGTGCTGATCGACGGCGATAGCGAGCGGCGTGCCGCCTTCCTTGGCGATCCGTTCGGTCTCCTGAGCCAGATCAGCTGGTATATCTCCTCCTTGGGCAAGCACCCACCCGCGAATCGCTTCAACGGCTCCTTTGCGCACGAGCCTTCCATCGGCCAAATCGATGCCGCTCATGCGCGTCTCGGCCTGAAAAGGAACGAATTGACCGCCTTCGCCCAGTGCGGCATCATAGGTTTTGTTGTGCTTTTTCATCCATTCCAGCACCGAGCGGCCTTCCGGCGTTTCATCCTGCAGGGAGGAAATGGCGGCCCATGCCGCGGCCTCATCTGCTCCAGCGGTGCCCACCGGATTGATTTCGCTAGCCATCCGATTGCCGAAGGTGATCGTCCCGGTTTTATCCAAAATCATCGTATTAATGTCGCCGGCTGCTTCGACCGCCTTCCCGGACATGGCCAGCACGTTGAACTGGGTGACCCGATCCATGCCGGCGATGCCGATGGCGGACAGCAGGCCGCCGATCGTCGTCGGAATGAGGCAGACGAGCAGCGCGATGAGCACGGGAATTTCCAGATTGACGTCTACATAAGCAGCAATCGGACCAAGCGTGACGACGACGATGAGGAAAATAATCGTCAGGCTGATGAGCAGCGTGTTCAAGGCGATTTCATTCGGCGTTTTTTGCCGCTTTGCCCCTTCGACAAGCGCGATCATCCGGTCAATGAACGTTTCGCCGGGCTCGCTCGTGATCCGCATTTTGATGCGGTCGCTGATGACCCGCGTTCCGCCCGTCACGGAGTTGAAGTCGCCGCCCGCCTCCTTGATGACGGGGGCCGACTCGCCGGTAATAGCCGATTCATCGACGGAAGCGAGGCCTTCAATGACCTCGCCGTCTCCGGGAATCATTTCCCCTTGGGAGACGATGACGATATCCCCTTTGCGCAGCTCCGTAGAAGGGACGACTTGAATGCTGTCGCCCAGCAGCTTATTCGCCATAATTTCCTGCTTCGTTTTTTTCAGCGAGCCAGCCTGTGCTTTGCCGCGGCCTTCAGCTAACGCCTCGGCAAAGTTGGCGAACAGCACCGTAAACAGCAAAATAATAAAGACAGTCAAGTTGAAGCCGATGCGATCCTGCGAGTCGAAGTACCCTGGAAATACGGTCATGAGCAGAACGATCAGCGTTCCAATCTCGACAACGAACATGACCGGATTTTTCATCATATGAACCGGATTCAGCTTGAGGAGGCTCATTTTGAGTGCCTCGGTCACGAGCGGCCCGGTGAATAATTTTTTAGCACGTTGGTCATTCATAACGCTTACCCCTCATTTCCCTTTAACGGATCGTTAAAAACTCGGCAATTGGCCCTGTGACGATGACGGGCAGAAACGTGAGCGCGCCGATCAAAATAACGACGCCCATTAACATAACGGCAAACAGCGAATTGTCTGTTCGGAACGTTCCAATCGTCTCTGGCACCCACTGCTTGCGGCTGAGTGATCCGGCTACAGCGAGCAGCGCGATCATCGACATATATCTGCCGAAAAACATCACGAGCCCGGTCGTTATATTCCAGAACGGCGTATTGTCGGCAAGCCCCTCAAACCCGGAGCCGTTGTTGGCGGCCGAGGACGTATATTCATACAGCACCTGCGTAATGCCATGAAAGCCCGAATTGGATATAGCGCCTTGCCCCAGATCGGTCAGAAAAGCCGCTGCCGTTGGTGCAAGAATAATAAACGGATGCACGAGAATGGCAATGGCAATCAGTTTCATTTCGCGCGGCTCTATTTTTCGCCCGAGAAATTCTGGTGTCCGCCCGACCATCAGCCCGCAGATGAACACCGTCAGCATCGCATACATCAGCATATTGACGAGCCCGACGCCTTTGCCGCCGAAGACGACGTTCAGCATCATTTGGGCAAGGGGAACGAGCCCGCCAAGCGGAGTCAGCGTATCGTGCATCGAATTGACCGAGCCGGTCGTGGCCGCCGTCGTCACCGTCGTGAACAGCGCGGACTGGGCGATGCCGAAGCGAACCTCCTTGCCCTCCATGCTGCCTTGCGAAGCGTCGATGCCGAGCGTGGCGATCAGCGGGTTGCCGCTTTTTTCAGCCGTATAGGAAATCGTAAGAAAGATCAGAAACAGCGCCATCATCGCCGAAAAAATAACCCAGCCCTGCTTGCTGCTTTTCGCAAACCGACCGTACATGAAGGGCAGCGCGGCAGGCAGCGCCCACATGGACAAAATCTCAATGACATTCGTCAGCGGGTTGGGATTTTCGAACGGATGGGCGGAGTTGACTCCGAAAAAACCGCCGCCATTCGTGCCAAGATGCTTAATCGACTCCAGCGAGGCGACTGGCCCGATGGCGATATGCTGAACTGCGCCCGTAAGTGTCGTAACGGTCATGGTAGGGCTAAGCGTTTGCGGCACTTGCAGCGCCACCAGCAGCAGCGTAATGACGATAGCCAGCGGGAAGAAAATCCGCGTATGCGCTTTGACGAAATCCACGAAAAAGTTGCCGAGCGTTCCGCCCTTGCTCGTAATGCCGCGTACAAAGGCGACAGCAACGGAAAAGCCGGTAGCAGCGGACGTAAACATCATCATCGTAATGACCGCCATTTGCGCAAAATACGTCAGCCCTGATTCGCCGCTGTAATGCTGGAGATTCGTATTGGTCATAAAGCTGATGACCGTATTTAGGACGAGTGTCGGCTCCATGCTGCCAATTCCATTCGGGTTAAGCGGCAGGCCGCTTTGCACCCTCAGCAGCACATAGCTGACAGCTACGAGCACAAAATTGAGTGTAATAAAGCTGAGCGCATATCTTTTCCAGCTCATGCCTTGGCGGTTCTTGAGCCCAATTATTGCATAAATGATCGCCTCGATTCGTCCGAACAGCTTGTCGGTACGGTTTGGAACGTTTGAAAACACGGAATATAAATAATGCCCAAGCGGCTTTGCGATCAGCATGATAATACCGATGACTACCGCCATTTGCAGGACGTCCACAGCCGTTCCTCCTCTTATATGAATAATAAACCGCAGTAATATAAGCTGAACTAAAAAATGCATAGGAAGAAGGAAGCAGCGGCCCGTTGCTAGTCAATCGTTCAACTTATATAGCTAAAATTTTTCCGGATGGAGCAAGGCGTAGACGAGATACACCAGCAAAGCCCCTGTAACGAGCAATATGACAATCATCCCCGTTCCTCCGTTTCGCTAATGGAACGGTCGCACCAGCATATAAATCCGGCGATCAGCCCGAAAGCTGCAATTAAGGTCAAAGCCATTTCGATATCCAGCATAGCTGCAGCGCTCCTTATTTCAATTTATCCCTGGTCATTTTGGAAAAAAAGGCAGCAAAAAAGAAGCCTTGGGCAAAGAGGACTCTTCACCCGCAGCTTCCTTCATCCGGGCAGCATTTGCCCTTGATTCGCCTGCGATAAGTGTAAGTGTGGCCTCTCCCGTTGACGCTTGCGAGGTTAGCTGTCGGATTCGGGCGCGAGAGACGCCCTACGCTCGGCACTTATCGTGCCCAAGCGATTCACCCCGTGACGCTCTCTGTCATCGTCCATTGGACAATGACAGAGAGCCGTCGATGGTTCCCCCGTTTCTGCGGCAGTGCAGAACTCAGCGATTGAAACAAAATATCTGCCGATGTTGCGAGTGCTATTTTCGAAAAAAAGACAACAAAAAACCACAGAGGCGTATGACGCTCTGTGGCCTGATTTACAAGGTCACAATCGTTCACCATTCCTCTCTACACCTGCGCTTACGAGGTTAGCTGTCGGATTCGGGCGGTGAGAGTCGCCCTACATTTGCCTGGAGTTTCATGACACTCCTGCAAACGATTCACCCCTGCGCTGCCAGCCTCCGACTCTCACATCGGACTCTTGCAGTGCGTTTGGTTCCCCCGCTCTTCGCCTAGTGCGCGAAGACTCAGCGATCAAGCAAAAACGACTTCGTCGTCCTTCTGGGACGAGCGAAGAGCTTTGCCCTTAGAAATATAGAGAAAGTATAACGAAAACATATACTTTCCTATATTTCAAGGTGAAACGGCACGCCTTCCTTTGGCGGCGCAGCGCGTTTCAGTCCGAGAAATATAAGCCTATTTATAAGTGCAAAACTTATAAATTCTTATATTTCAAAAAAAGGTTCATGCATGCTATGAATCATACTCCCCCGCCGCGAGTGCTGTAAAGGAAGCTTACGCGGCAAAAGAGAGCGAACGCAGCGGATTAGCCTGATTTTAAACGCTTACAACGAGAATTATCTTTAGTAAGATCGATTTATCTCGCGATTTCTTTTATTTTCTAAAAGCACCCCCTCTTTCCAGAAAACAAGGAAACGAATATGATAAATAGCATGTTGACAGAATCAGGTCTTTGCGGCTGATCGGCCGCGTATTTAAATAGCGGGGGGATACACGATGTATAAAGTGCTATTGGTGGATGATGAAGAAGAGACGCGCAGCGGACTGCTGCAGGAAATTGCCTGGGAGCGCCATGGCTTTGAAATCGTAGATACAGCGGCGAACGGCCGGGAAGCGATGGAGCTGATCGAGCGTTTGGAGCCGGACATCGTATTGACGGATATTAGCATGCCGTATATGAACGGCTTGGAGCTTGCGGGATGGACGAGGAAGACGTATCCGCTGACGCGCATCGTTATTTTTTCCGGCTATGATGAATTCGAATATGCCAAGCAGGCGATCGGCTTGCAGGTGGATGAGTATATTTTAAAGCCTTTTTCCGCGCAGCAGCTGCTTGAGGTGATGGACAAGGTGAAGGAACGGCTGGATGATGAGCGTGAGAAACGGGAGAATATGCAGCTGCTGCAGGAGCATTACCGTACAAGCCTGCCGGTCGTGAAGGAGCTGTTTCTGTCGTCGCTGCTCTCCCGTAAGCTTCCGCTGCGGCAGATTGAGGAGAAGGCAGAGAAATATGAGCTCGATTTGGCGGGAGAGGCATACATTGTGTCCGTGCTGCACACGCATGTATTGGAAGCGCTTCCCGGCGTTCCGCTGCGAACGGCTGAAAGCTCGCTTGCGGCCTCCAGCGATCTCGATCTCAAGCTGTTTGCCCTGCGCAATGTGGCGGAGGAGGTGTGTGGCAGGCTCGGGCTGGGCAAAGTTTTTCTGCATCAGGATCAGGTGGTGCTGCTTGCGGTTGGACAGGGAGCAGGCGCCTTGGAGCTAATGGAGCGGACGCTGGGCGGCCTCGCTGAAATGCTGCAAAATATCCGGAAATACTTGCGTTTTCCCGTGACGATTGGAGTCAGCTCGACGCTGCCCGATGTCGCGCAGCTGAAGCAGGGCTATGAGGAGGCGCAGCAGGCGCTGGATTATCATAATTTGGTTGGCAGCAACCGGATCATTTGCATTGACGATGTGGAGACGCGCTACGTCGAGGAGCTGCAATTCGACGAGCTCAAGGAGCAGGCGCTCATCCGGTGCCTGCGAGTAGGTACGCATGAGGAGCTGGAGCAGCTGGTGGCCGCGCTTTTTGATGAGATTGAAGGCGTTAACGCGGCTTATCGGGAGTACCAGCTGTACATGCTGGAGATGATGACGGCGATAATGAAGCTGGTGAAGGAAGCAGGGCTGAGTCTGTATGAAATAGCGGGCTACGAGCTGCAAATTTATGCGGAGCTGCAGCAGCTTAGCGGGCTTGAGGAGACGAGAAGCTGGTATATGTCGCTCTGCGAGAAGATCCGCCATCATATCGCCAGCCGCAGACAAAGCTCCTACAAGCAGCTGGTCGAGGAAGCGGTGCGTTATACGAAGGCAAACTTCCATGACAGCGAGCTGTCGATTGCCCGGCTGTGCAGTCATCTGCATATTAGCGCAGGCTACTTTAGCAGCCTGTTCAAGAAGGAAGTGAAGCTGACCTTTGGTGGCTATTTGCTTCAGCTGCGGATGGAGGCGGCGAAGGAAATGCTGCGGGCGACGGAGCTGAAGACGTTCGAAATTGCCGAGAAGGTCGGCTTCGCGGACCCGAATTATTTTTCACTGTGCTTTAAGAAAAATGTAGGCGTCTCCGCCAAGGAATACCGCAATCAGGCGATGAATGCAGAGACGCCATGAGGAAGCGCAGCATCCAGTTTTTGATTTCCGTGGCGCTGTCGGTGTTTGCTGCGGCGGCGATTATAATGGTCAGCGTGCTGCTGTACAACAAGTTTTCGCAGACGGCAGAGACGAATGCGCTGCGCAATACCCAGCAGGTCGTCGATCAGGTCAGCTACAATTTGGAGGATTATATCCAGGGGATGTCGGAAATTTATGGGGTTATCCACGATACGATCAGCCGCAGCGGTGATGTGAACGAAGAGGAGCTGCGCAGCCAGCTGAACACGATCATCGGCATTCGGGGAGAAATTGTATCGCTGGCGGTCATTGGGCATGACGGCGAGGTTATGATGAGCATTCCGGGCGTTGCGCTCAAGGAAAATTTGAGTCTATACAATCAGCGCTGGTTCCAGAGTGCGCTTCAAACGCCGAACCATCTCAGCTACTCGCTGCCGCATGTGCAGAACATGTACAAAATGCAGTACAAATGGGTCGTCTCGCTAAGCAAAGGCATTACCGTAGTACGGGGCGGGAAAACGGAGCATGGCGTGCTGCTGCTGGACGTCAATTTTAACAAAATCAATCAGCTGTCCTCGCGGGTCGTGCTCGGGAAGAAGGGCTACGTCTACATTGTGGACGAAAGTGCGGGCAATATGGTGTATCATCCGCAGCAGCAGCTCATCTATGCCGGGCTGAAGAGCGAAAACGTGGAGCAGGCGCTGAAATATACGTTCGGCAGCTTTCATGACGAATCCGGCGACGAGGACAAAATGATTACCGTGCAGACGATCGGCAACATCGGCTGGAAGGTGGTCGGAGTGTCCTTTACCGATGAGATTATTACGACGAAGCGCGAGCTGAACGATTATTTGCTGAATCTGCTGCTGCTTTTGCTCGTATTCGTCATCGTGATGTCGTGGCTCATTTCGCGCATTATTGCCCGTCCGATCCGGCAGCTGGAGAAGTCGATGAAAAATGTCGAGCGCGGCGATTTCCATACGATGACCGCGATTCGCGGGCCGCTGGAGGTAGAGCGGCTATCCACACGCTTTAATCTGATGGTGTCGCGAATTCGCGAGCTGATGCAGCAAATTGTTGTGGAGCAGGAGGCGAAGCGCAAATATGAGTTTGAGGCGCTGCAATCGCAAATTAATCCGCATTTTCTATACAACACGCTCAATACGGTCGTGCGCATGGTCGGCATGAACCGCAACGAGGAGGTGGTGACGACGATTACCTCCTTGTCGAAGCTGTTCCGCATCAGCCTCAGCAAAGGCAAGCCGATGATTCCGCTGGCGAGTGAGCTGGAGCATGCGCGGAACTATCTCATCATTCAGAATATCCGTTTCAAAAATAAATTCGATTATGTGTTTGACGTCGAAGAGGCGGCGCTGCCCAGCTTGTCGCTCAAGCTGATTTTGCAGCCGCTGCTGGAAAATGCCATTATGCACGGCATCGAGCCGTCCGTCGATAAAGGGCTGATTACGGTTCGTGCATGGATCGAGGCCGGGCAAGTGTACTTGCAGGTGAGTGACAATGGGCTCGGGATGAGCGGCGAGCAGCTGGCGGCGCTGCTCACGGAAGAAACCAGCGATAGTACCGCCAAGCCGTCGGGATATGCTGGAGGTCGTAAGGCTGATCGTCACGGCACCATCGGAGGGGCTGCTTCAATGGCTTCTAAGAGTTCAACCTCCGCCAATTTTGCATCGAGTTCTGCATCCAGCGCGGCTTCCCGCGCGGGCTCCGGCGTAGGCGTGCGCAATGTGCATGAGCGGATTCGGCTGTTTTACGGCGAGCCTTATGGCTTGCAGTTTGAGAGCGAGCTGGAGGAGGGAACGACCGTGACGATATGTTTCCCGTTCAAGCAAGCTGGCGATGAAACCGACGAGAGGAGTGAGGAAGGATGAGCGCAAAACGCAGGTTGGGACGGCTCACTATGCTGTGCATGGTGGCTATGGCTGCGCTGCTGGGCTCCTGCACCACGCATCCGGCAGAGGACAGCGCCATTCAGCGTGAAAATATCGACATCAGCCTGCTGCTCAAGCGGCTGGACGGCGACTACTGGAACTCCGTCGTCATGGGCGCCGAAGCTGCATCGAAGGAGTTTAATGTGACGCTGCATATTTCCGGGCCGGATAAGCAGGGCAGCCCGGAGCAGCTTCTGGAAATGGCAAAGCTTGCGCTGGTGCATCACCCCGACGCAGTCGTATTCGCCGCTGGAAATGAAGAGGTTACGACCGGCATTGTCGAGGCGGGCAAGGCAGCGCGGATTCCGCTTATTGCAATTGACACGGAGACGGAGGAAGCGGGCATCAGCTCAAGCATCACAATTAATCATCATCAGGCGGGCCGCGCAGTTGCTCTCAAAATGAGCGAGCTGCTGGCGGGCAAAGGCAGCGTTGCCTTACTGACGGACGGCCTTGGGGACAACAATCAGCTGCGCCGCGAGGAGGGCATTAAGGAGGCGCTTGCCGAGGAAAGCGGCATGGCGCTTATCGGCATTAAGCCCTGTTTGGAGGCTGAAGGCAACTGCCGAAGCGTCGTCAGCAGCTTGCTGGACGAGCAGCAGGTGGATGGCATATTGGCGCTTAATGTCCAAGCTGCCGTTTCAGCTGCCCTTGAGGTAAAGCAGCGAGGGCTCGGTGGCAAAATTAAAATTGTCGCCTTTGACAGCTCCATGGAGCTGCTTGAGCTGCTGCAGGAGGATCAGCTGCAAGCGGTGCTGGTACAAAATCCGTTCAGCATCGGCTATCTTGGCATCAAAAACGCCGTGCTCGCTTTGCGTGGCGAGGAAGTGCCGCTGCATGTAGCGATGGAAGCCAAGCTGGTAAATAGCGACACGATGTTTTGGCCTGAAAATCAGCGGGTGCTGTTTCCCTTTATCCAGAAGTAAGGAGGATTTTAATAAAAATGATGAGGATTTTACATTCGTTTCCGGCCCCGTTTCAGCCATAATGAGGACACGAAAGAGAAACAGAGCTGCACACGCTCATCAGCATGAACCAAGCGTAAACGGCTGGCGGCGTCCTTTCTATAGACGCCATCGTTTCGACGAAACGTATAGAGAAAGTATGAGCAAATTCATATACTTTCCTATACGTCAAGCGTAAACGGCTGAAGCCGTCCTTTGGCGGAGAAGCTACTGTTTCGCGGGTGAAATATAAGCCTATTTATAAGTGTGAAACTTATAAATTCTTATATTTTAAAAAAACGGGGAGGTCATGATGAAATGAAAAAGGTAACGGCTGCGCTGCTGATCGGCGCATTGACGGTAGCGGCAGGCTGCTCGGCATCAAACGGCAACGCAGGGGGAAGCGAGGGCGACCAGCCGAAGGTAGGGGTTGCGATTTACAAGTTTGACGATACGTTTATGACAGGCGTCCGCAACGCGATTACGGAAGCGGCGGCAGGCAAGGTGCAGGTGGATATCGTAGACAGCCAAAACTCGCAGCCGACGCAAAATGACAAGGTTGACCTATTCATTACGAAGAAGGTCAAATCGATGATCATTAACCCGGTAGACCGCACAGCAGCGGGCGTCATTATTGATAAAGGCAAGGCAGCAGACATTCCGGTCGTCTTCGTTAACCGCGAGCCGCTGGCGGATGATATGGCGAAATGGGATAAGGTGTATTTTGTCGGAGCGAAGGCGGAGGAATCGGGCACGATGTCCGGCGATCTCATCGTCGATTATTGGAAGGCGCATCCGGAAGCGGATAAGAATGGGGACGGCGTATTACAATACGTCATGCTCAAAGGCGAGCCGGGCCATCAGGATGCCGAGCTGCGGACGAAGTTTTCCGTGCAGGCGATTGAGGATGCAGGCATCAAGGTCGAGAAGCTGGCAGAGGACACAGCGATGTGGGACCGGGTAAAAGGGCAGGAAAAAATGGCGGCGTTCATCGCTTCCCATGGCGATAAAATCGAAGCCGTCCTCGCCAACAACGATGATATGGCGCTCGGTGCGATTGAAGCGCTGAATGCGGCGGGCTATTTTACCGGCGATAAATATATTCCGGTTGTCGGCGTAGATGCTACCGCTCCTGCGATTCAGGCGCTGGATGAAGGCACGCTGCTCGGCACAGTGCTCAACGATGCGGTGAACCAAGGCAAGGCGACGGTCGAGCTGTCCCGCGTACTCGCTGCTGGCGAAACGCCAAGCAAGGACAACACTGGCTTCGACATTACCGACGGCAAATACGTATGGATTCCATATCAGAAGGTAACGAGCGAGAACAAGGATCAAGTGCTGAAATAGTGGCCTGTGAGGACGAAAGGAATAAAGTGGTACGAAAGGAGCAAGGGAAGCATAAGGCTGGCGCTGCCCTTGCTTTTTTTAACGGTAGCTTTTCCGCCAGAGGACGGTGACAGCCGTTTACGCTTGCAGCAAAACGAGCATTGCCTCCAAAGGCTGGCAGTGCCGTTTAAACACGGCTATTTACTGGATAACTTTAACTTAATTGTTTGTAAAGGGGTGTTATACAAATGCCAGAGCATCCGGCTTATGTGCTAGAGATGAATAACATCTCCAAATCTTTTCCCGGCGTGAAGGCGCTCGACGATGTGACGCTGAAGCTGCGCCCCGGTACGGTACATGCCTTGATGGGCGAAAATGGTGCGGGGAAATCAACGCTGATGAAATGCCTGTTCGGCATCTATAAGCCCGACGGCGGCGACATCATGCTCGGTGGGCAGCTGGTGCAAATCAACAGCTCGAAGGATGCGCTGGCCCTCGGGGTGTCAATGATCCATCAGGAGCTGAACCCGGTGCCGCAGCGCGACGTCATGGAAAATATCTGGCTCGGACGATTCCCGACCAGAGGTCTGGGGCCTTTGCAATTCATCGACCACCGCAAAATGCAGGAGGATACGGTGAAGCTGCTCAAAGATCTGGAGATGGATATTCATCCGAAACAAAAGGTAGGCGATCTGTCCGTATCGAAAATTCAATCGCTTGAAATTGCCAAAGCGGTATCGTTCCACTCGAAGGTCATCGTCATGGATGAACCGACCTCCTCACTCACCGGAAATGAAGTGGAGCAGCTGTTCCGCATCATTAATGAGCTGCGGCGGCGCGGTGTATCGATTATTTATATATCCCACAAAATGGAAGAAATATTACGTATTTCAGATGATGTAACCATTATGCGCGATGGCAAGCATGTCGGCACATGGGAGGCGAAGGAGCTGACGATTGATAAAATCATTACCCGCATGGTGGGCAGGGATTTATCCAATCGTTATCCGGAGCGGACGAACGTGCCGGGTGAGGTGCTGCTGCGGGCAGAAGGCTTGACCTCCGTGCATCCGCATTCGTTTAAGGATGTTTCGTTCGAGCTCCGCAAGGGCGAGATTTTGGGGCTCGGCGGGCTTGTAGGGGCGCAGCGGACCGAGGTTATAGAAGCGCTGTTCGGGATGCGGGCGCTTAAGCGGGGCAGCATTCATCTGCATGGCAAAAAAATAAAGCTGAAGGCGCCGTCTGACGCCATTCGTCAAGGCATTGCGCTGCTCACCGAGGAGCGGCGGGTGACGGGGATTTTTCCCGTGCTGACAATTGCGGAAAATACAGTTATTGCGAATTTGGGTCGGTTCAAGACACCCTATGGCTTAATTAGCAATGCGCGGATTGGCGAAGTGTCGCAGCAAAGCGTGGAGAAGTTTCGGGTCAAAACGCCATCGACCAAGCAGCTCATTCGCAACCTGTCCGGTGGTAATCAGCAAAAGGTGCTGCTCGCCAGATGGCTGCTGACCGACCCGGAGGTGCTGCTGCTGGACGAACCGACGCGCGGCATCGATATCGGAGCGAAATATGAAATTTATTCGTTCATGATCGAGCTTGCCAAGCAGGGCAAAAGCATCATTATGATTTCCTCCGAAATGCCGGAGCTGATCGGCATGTCCGACCGCATCATCGTCATGCGCGAGGGGCGCATATCCGGCATCGTAGACGGCAAAGCGGCGACGGAAGAAGAAATTATGCGGCTTGCCGCACAGTAGTAGCGGGCAGGACAACTTGGAGGAGTGAATACGATGAATGCACTGGATGCAAAAGGAGTTAAGCATTTTTTCTCCCAAAATGCGATTTATATTATATTGGTTCTGCTTATCGTCGGCATAGCTGTAGCTGACCCTAATTTTATCGGCATTACGACGCTGCGGGATATTTTGCTGCAATCGTCGACGCGGGTCATAATCGCTCTAGGCGTAGCGTTTGTGCTGATTACGGGAGGAACGGATTTATCCGCTGGGCGGATAGTTGGCTTGAGCGCTGTCGTTTCGGCGTCGATGCTGCAAATGTCGGATTATCCGCGCAAGTTTTTCCCTAATCTGCCGGAGCTACCGATTATCGTACCGATTATACTGGCGATTGTCGTCGGTTTGATTTTTGGCTTGATCAACGGTATTATTGTCGCAAAATTTCATGTTCCGCCATTTATTGCGACGCTCGGCTCAATGGTTATCGTGTACGGTGTAAACTCGTTTTATTTCGATATGAAGCCGAACCAATCTCAGCCGATTGGGGGCTTAAGCAAGGAATTCAGCAAGCTGGGGACCGGGTATATCGGGCCGAACGGCACCTATTCGATCCCGTATATCGTTATTATAGCGATTGTCGTCTCGTTTATCGTCTGGGTCATTTTCAATAACACGCGCCTGGGCAAAAATATGTACGCCATTGGAGGCAACATCCAGGCCGCTAATGTATCGGGCATTAATGTATCGCGCAATTTGATTTATATTTATGCGATTGCCGGCGCGCTTTATGGACTGGCCGGCGTGCTGGAGGCTGCCCGCACGGGGGGAGCTACGAACAACTACGGAAATATGTACGAGCTGGATGCGATTGCGGCCTGCGTCGTCGGCGGCGTCTCGACGGCGGGTGGTGTCGGGCGCGTGCGAGGCATACTCGCAGGAGTGCTTATTTTCAGCGTCATCAACTACGGTCTGACCTTTGTCGGCGTAAGCCCGTACTGGCAGCTCATTATTAAAGGGATGATTATTGTCGCTGCGGTCGCATTCGATATTCGCAAGTATGTGGCGAAGAAGTAGCGGAGCAGCGGATTAACGAGGCAGCCGCTAGGAGAGATTTTTGTCTTCTGGAGAATAGTTAAGCTGAATAGAGGCAGGTGAAGAATGCGGTCCAAGGACCGCATTCTTTTCTGTTGTATACAGGCTTAATCCGCATCGTAGAGTAGGGGCGTTTTCTTTTAGCGTTTCTTCAGATAGTTTTAACGCTGCTTTCATCTTGGCTTCCTATACTTAGCTAAACTACAACGAGTAGGGCAGGTGGAGAAGGATGAGTGGAAATTCGAAATGGTTAAAATGGCAGCTTGGTGCCGCAGGCGCGGCGGGCATTTTTATATTATTCAGTACGGTGCAAAATACAGCGGCTTTTCAGGCGGCGCAAACAGCGGCGGCCGGAGGCAGCACGGCCTCCGGAACGGAGCAGCAGGGCGATCAGCAGGATACGGTGGACCAGTGGATGTCCACGGGGTCTTCGGGCAGCGGCAGCTCGGACTGGAATAACGGCAGCAGCGGAAGCAGTTGGTCAGACAGCTCCAGCTCAGGCAGCCGCGGCAGCGTGGATAACCGGAGCAGCAGTGGAAGCGGCAGCTCAAGCAGCTCGGGCGGCATGCGCTCCCAGTCAGGCAGGTCCTAACGATGAGCGGGCGGGGGACGATACGGTTTCGGGCGATGAATACGAATGTCGAAATTTTGCTGGATTATGCAGCGGATGAGCGCCGCACGACAGCCTTTTATGCAGACCGCGCTCGCGACTGGTTTGAGGCGGTGGAGCAGCGCTTTAGCCGCTTCCGCCCGGATAGCGAGTGGAGCAGGCTTGGCCGTTCGGCGGGCAGCTGGGTCGTCGTGTCGGACTGGCTGTTTGAGGTTATTGCAGCGGCGGAAAGCTATCGCCATCTGACGGCAGGGGTGTTCGATCTGCGGATACTGCCGGGGCTGGAAGCGTCCGGCTATACGAAATCTTTCGAGCACGCGGCGGCATTCCAGGCGGGAGCTGGCGGTGCTGAGCGGCGGAAGCTGAGCCCGGCTGGCGAGCTGGAGCTGGACTATGGCATGAAGGCGGTGAAGCTCGCCGGGGGAACGAGTATCGACGCCGGCGGCATCGCCAAAGGCTGGGCCGTGCAGAAGCTCGCCGATTGGCTGAGGCGCAGCAGGCGGGTTCCGGCAGGCATCGTCAATGCCGGCGGTGATCTGTATGCTTGGAACAGCGGGGGCGCAGCCGCGCAGCCAGCCATTATTGATCTCCAGCATCCATGGGAAGCTGGAGCAACGGTTGGGGAGCTGCTGTTGGCTAACGGCGCAGTTGCGACCTCGGGGACGCTGGGCAGGCAGTGGGGAACGGGCAGCTTGGCCTCGCATCATTTGATCGATCCGCTGACGATGCAGCCGAGCGTCAGCGATGTCGTTCAAGCAGCGGTTGCAGGCCCCGATGCCGTCGCTTGTGAAATATGGGCGAAGACGCTGTGCATCGCCGGTCTCGATCAAGGCTTGCGGCTGATGGACGTGCATGCGCGAGACTGTGAAGCCGTTATTTTCATGAGCGGCGGCGAGATTGTGAAACATAGTAAAGGCCGCAAGTCTGGCTTGAATTGGAATATCCGAGAACCGCTGAATAAAGCGGGAACCGCGGCTAGGGCTAGAGCCAGCAGCAGAAGCGAAATCGAATGCGAGATCGAAGGCGAAAAGGAGGAGTCAGCATGACAGAATGGATTTTGAGCTGGCCTACATGGCAAATGACGCGGGTGCTCGGCATTGGCTCTTACTTGATGCTGTTCGTCGGCATGTCGCTGGGTATGCTGTACAGCTATCCGTTTGTGAAAGGACCCAGCAAAGCCCGCGTGTACAATTGGCATATCCGTTTCACGAATGGGGGAACACTGCTGGCGCTGCTGCATATGGCGGTGCTCGTCATTGATACGTACACGCCATTTACATGGGGAGAGCTGCTGATTCCTTTTACCGCGCATGAGCATCCGGTGATATACGGCATAGGTACGCTTGCGCTCTATGGCATGCTCGTGTTGATTTTAACCTCGGACCTGCGTCCGAAGCTGAAGCGGAAAGTGTGGCTCGCTATCCATATGCTTGCCTATCCGATCTATTTACTGGCTTTGTTTCACGGCATATTGGCTGGAACGGATACACAGCTTGGCCTTGTGCAATTCATGTATGGTGCGACGTTAATCGTTAGCGTAGGCTTGTTTTTGGGAAGGGCGACCGTCAAGAAAAAGCCAGGCGCTGCGAAAAGTCAGGGTGTCGCGGCAAAAAGCGGGTAACTTTTCCTGATATTCCTGTAGGATCGTATAGGTTTAGACAGCTTGCGGAGAAGATAGTAGAATGAATGGGAACTGGTATGAACAGGCGGCTGGTGCGAAGGGCGACCTTCAAAGCTGCTGGATATGGAGGAAACCAAGTGAGCAATCTTCTAGTTATTTTCACGGGTGGGACGATTGGCAGCAAATCTGGCGCAGGAGCGATTAGCGTGCGAGAAGCAGGCTCCTATGCGATTATTGAAGGCTATCAATCGAGCCCCCGTTGCCGCGAGTCTGTAAAGCTGGAATGCGCGCAGCCGCTGAATATTCTCAGTGAAAATCTGGTCCCAGACGATTGGAATGTGTTGATTGAAACGATCCGCAGCGCAGACTTATCCCGTTATAACGGCATTATCGTCACCCACGGCTCAGATACGCTTGCATATTCGGCTGCGATGCTTAGCTATATTTTTTGTGATAGCCCCATCCCGATTGTGCTGGTGGCGAGCAACTATCCGCTTGGCGATCCGCGCAGCAATGGACTGCGCAACTTTGCCTCGGCCGTTGAGTTCATAGATGGCGAGAAGCTGAAGGGCGTCTACGTCGTCTATGAAAACAGCGCAGGCGAGGCCATCGTGTATTTAGGCACGCGCGTGACGCAGGCGGTGTCGTTCACCGATCAGCTGGAATGCCCGTATGACGTGCATTATGGCATCATGAGCGAGGGCAAGCTGATCGTAAATCAGCATTCTTACAACCCACCTGTACAGGAGCTGCGTTCTCGCAAGCCTTCCCCGAGCCCGTTCACCGCTGGCAAGGATAAGCTGCAATCGGGACTGCTGTATGTAAAGCCATTTTCCGGCATGACGTATGACTATTTTGATTTTGGGCAAAAAGCGCCGAAGGCTGTCGTTCACGATCTGTTCCACTCCGGCACGGCGAACACGAGTGCAAGCGAGCGCCATTCCCTGCTTGCATTCGCCAAATATTGCGCCGAGCATAGCGTAGACTTGTATTTGTGTCCGCTTAAGGACAGCTCGGAGACGCTATATGCGTCGTCGGTCGCTTTGCAGCAGGCGGGAGTGTCCTTTATCGAAAATATGTCGGTGGATGCGGCGCTTATGAAGCTGACGCTTGCTTATTCCCTTTATACCGATAAGCAGCAACTTCGCGAGTTTGTCATGAACACACCGCTTTTCTATGAGTTTGTAGCATCTCGCTGAAGGAAATGCTATCGTTGTTTGAGTAAGCAAGCCGCAATATCCATTACAAAGGAGCTGATTGGACATGACGCAAGTGCAAATTGGACAACAGGTTGAGAATTTTACATTGCCAGCCTCGAATGGCAAGAACGTATCGCTGGTGGACTATAAGGGCAAGAAGCTGGTCATTTATTTTTACCCGCGGGATATGACACCGGGATGTACAACAGAGTCCTGCGATTTCCGTGATTTCAATGGACAATTCAAAACGTTCAATACCGAAGTCATTGGCATCAGCCCGGATGATCTGGCGTCGCATGATCAGTTCATTGCTGCTCATGAGCTTCCTTTCCTGCTGCTTTCGGATACCGAAAATCAGGTTGCCGAGCAGTTTGGCGTATGGAAGCTGCGCAGCCGTAATGGCGAGGAGTTTATGGGCATCGAGCGCTCGACCTTTCTGATCGATGAAGAGGGCAAGCTGGCGAAAGAATGGCGCAGCGTCGTAGTCGAGGGCCATGTGCAGGAAGTGCTGGAGGCGGCGAAACAGGCCTAACAGGTGCAGCAGGCAAACAGTATGATAGATGACTGGGAATTTTGTGAAAAATAAAGCGGCAGGCAGGATTCGAGCATTATGCTCGGATCCCGCCTGCCGCTTGTTTGCGTCATTTCTGCGGTTCGTGGTCTGGCAGCTGGCTGACGTAGCTGTCGGAGAGCTGAAGGAGCTCCAGCGCGCGGTTGTATTCATCCTCGGTTGCTTCCTTGGCGCTTTCCATGCCATCGCCTGCGAGCGGGTGATGGGTGCCATCGTCGTAGCCGCTGCCGGACAGGAACAGCTCCTTGCTGCTGACGAAGGAGCCCGTCGGCAAATAATAGCGCTGTGGCAGCAGGTTGTACGAGGTGCTGTTCAACAAATCTTGGCCGAAATGAATTTGCTTATCGAGCGAAACGCCAAGCAAGTTCGAAATTGTCGGCAGCAAATCGACCTGTCCGCCTAGCTGATCAAACTCTTTGGGCGAGGTAACGCCAGGAGAAGCAATGATAAGCGGAATATTAATCATATCCGTATAGCTGTACTCATAGCCGTAAATTTCCGCCATTAACTCTTTATCATCGCGATCCAGCGAATAAATCGGCAAGCCTAGATGATCGCCGTATAGCACGATTAGGCTGTCATCCCAGAGGCCGCGCTGCTTGAGATCGTCAATAAACTCACCAAGCGCGTAATCCGCATAGTTCTGGGCGCGAATGTAGTCGCCGACGAACGTGCCCTCGTAACGCTCAGGCAGCTCCATTTTATACTTCGTATCCGGTATGGTGAAGGGGTGGTGAGCGGTCATCGAAATGACTTGAGCATAAAATGGCTGGTCCTTGCTGTCCATTTTCGCAAGCTCATCCGCTGTTTTCTTATACAGCACCTCATCGGAGGCGCCGAAAAATACCGTATCGTCTTCACCGAAAAAGGCTTTATCATAATAGCGATTGAAGCCAAGTGCCTGATACAGCTCGCCGCGGTTCCAAAACTCCACGACATTCGTATGGAACGTCGCCGTATCATAGCCGTTTTCCGTCAAAACGCGCGGCAGGCTCGGCAGTACCTTGCCAGCATACACTTGGGTAGCGGCGCCATTAGGCGGAATATAATAGGACGTGTTTACAATGAATTCAGCATCGGACGTATTGCCCTGACCCACGCCTTGGTAAAAATGCTTGAAATAATAGTTGTCCTTCGCCAGCTTATTCATATTCGGCGTAATTTCCTTGCCGTCAATGGTGAGGCCGATGAGGAAGTTTTGGAACGATTCCAGCTGGATAATAATTAGGTTCTTGCCCTTGGCGGCGCCTTGCAGCTGCGGCGTGGCGACAGGCTCAAGCGTCTTGAGGCTGTTGATTTTCTCCTGCGTAATCGTGGAGGAATCGACAAGCTCAGCTTCTTTTTTGCCAAAAATCGTATAGGCCTCATAATTCAGGATGCCCATTTGTTCGGCTTTCACAATCTCATTCATGCTGGCGCTATTCGGCAAAATGTTGAAAAGGCACAGGCCGAGCGATACCGCGAAGACGGTCGTTAGCATTCTTTTGCTCACACGAGTCTGGCTGGCGGTTTTCCAATACTGCGCCTTCTGCTTGCGAACGAGAAAATAGAACATAAGGATCACATCGATAAAGACGAGTAAATAATACGGGTCCATCAGTGAAAATACGCTGTTGCTAACCGCCGTTACCTGATTGACCTGCTTTAGTGCAGAGGTGGTGACGATGACGCCGTAATATTTATAGTACATCAGCACAGCAAAGAGAATGGCTGTTATTAGTAAATTCGCAGTTAAATAATACGTCAGCTTGCGTTTCGTTGCGAACCACTCAATGAGGCAAAAGACGATTAACGCAAATGGAACCTCCTTAAACAAGGTGCTCCACGATGGGCTTCCGAATACAACCATCCATGTAAGAAAGCTTTTGAATAGTACAATAATGGAGAAAACAATGATCGGTCTGGTGCTGAACAGACGTTTTGGTGCAGATAAAGTCAAAGTATCGCCTACCTTCCCTCGACAAATAAAGGCCGAGTCCCTCGTAAATTTACGATAAATTCATACTTATTATGCCTCTTCTCATAGTAGAATGTCAAAATGCAAAATTAGACCTATGCCGCATATTCGCGGAGGAGGCTCACAAAAATTACATTGGAAGTTTCGGCAACCTTTTAAGGCAGTATGAAGTCTATTAGGTATAGTATAAAAAGAACAGACTTATCGTTTATTACCCTTTTTCCCTGTACATTAAACTAAATAAGGAGTGCATCATGAAGAGAAAACGCAGAAGAGCGGTCGTTATTTTGTTATCTTTATGCTTAATTGCGATGGCTGTTATAGTAATTGTGAGGTTTGATAAAACGGCGGCTGAGGCACCTGGTTCTGGTGATGCAGCGGCTGTTTCGCCGACAGTAGAGGCTACGGCCGAAGTGGACGCTTCGCCGTCCCTTTCCCCGATTGAGGACAGTCCTACGCCGGAGGTTACAGCAACGGCGACGGCGGAAGAAACACCAACAGCAGAAGAAACGCAAGCCGCCACGCCTGCTCCTACAGCGTCGCCGACTGTGAAGCCGACCTCAAAGCCGACAGCAACGCCGAAGGCAACAGCAAAGCCTTCAAGCGGCAGCTCTTCTGGCGATTTGGATGAAGGCTTAGCCGTTGTAGCGGAGCCGGAAAGCGTCACGGCGCTAGTGAATAAGCAAAACAAGCTGCCGGATGATTACGAGCCTTCCGAGCTGGTATACCCGGATGTGGCCTTTATTTTCAGCGAGAAAATCGATAAGCGTAAAATGCGCAAAGTAGCAGCGGACGCTTTGGAAGAGCTGTTTGCAGGAGCCAAGAAGGACAAAATTTATTTAGCAGGTGTGTCGGCCTATCGTTCGCAAGCGACCCAAAAGGCGCTGTTCGACCGTTATGTGAAAAAGGATGGCCTGGAGAAAGCCAGAACGTACAGCGCTATCCCGGGGACGAGTGAGCATCAGACGGGACTTGCGATTGACGTGTCTGGAAGCGATGGCAAATGTGCAGCCGAAAGCTGCTTTGGCGGCACGGATGAAGCGTTATGGCTCGGCAAGCATGCCTATGAATATGGCTTTATAATCCGTTATCCTGAAGGCAAAGATAAAATTACCGGCTACAAATACGAGCCGTGGCATCTTCGATATGTAGGCAAGGCGCTGGCGAAGGAATTGACGGATAACGATCAGACGCTGGAGGAGTATTACAACGCCATCCCAGTAAGCAACTAATTGTGGAAGCGCAGCGTTTACTCAGTCTGGGAATGAACTCAGGCGGGAAAACGCTGCTTTTTTATGATCATACTGCCGAAGTTTTAGGATGGACAAATTAAGGAGCAATTTATACAAGTGAAGGGAATGGATGCGTATGGGAACCAGACTTTATTACAATCATGATGCGGGAGTAGATGATCTCGTTTCTTTATTTCTTGTTTTGCAAATGAAAGAGGTGGAGCTGGTCGGCGTATCGGTCATTCCGGCTGATGGCTATTTGGAGCCTGGCATGAAAGCCAGCCGTAAAATCATCGACCGCTTTGGACGTGGCAATGCCTCGGCAAGCGTCGAGGTTGCGAGATCCAATTCTCGCGGACGCAATCCGTTCCCTGCGGAATGGCGGATGCATACGTTTTTCGTCGATGCGCTGCCGATCTTGAACGAGCCGGAGCAGATCAAGACGCGTGAAGCGGAGCTTCCGGCCCATCTTCATATGATTGAGGCCATTCGTGCCTCAGATGAGAAAACAACGCTGCTGTTCACGGGACCGCTGACGGATTTAGCCCGTGCACTAGATGAAGCGCCAGATATTGAAGCGAAGATCGAGAAGCTTGTCTGGATGGGCGGAACGTTCAATGAGAAAGGCAACGTACAGGAGCCGGAGCATGATGGGACTGCCGAATGGAATGCGTTCTGGGACCCGGAAGCGGTGGAGCGGGTATGGGCAAGCGAAATTCCGATCTTCCTCGTTGCTTTGGAAAGCACCAATAAAGTGCCATTGACGTTGCCAATCCGCAATCGCTGGGCTTCGCTGCGTCGCCATGAGGGCATGGATTTTGTCGGGCAATGTTATGCAGCATGTCCGCCGCTTGTTTATATGGAAACGAATTCGACGTATTACTTATGGGATGTTCTAACAACGGCAACAGTGGGCGATTCGAGCCTAGTCTCAATGAAGACGGTGCACAGCAAGGCAATTGCGCATGGCGCCAGCCAAGGACGCACCATTGAAGCGGCTGATGGCCGTCCAGTTAGCCTCGTGTACGATGTGGAGCCGGAGCGTTTCTTCGATTATATAACGGCGCTGGCCTGCAGCGCTGAGCTTAATCCAGCGTAATTGAAAGTGATTGAACCGTTACGTTTTATGTGTCAGCTTCTGAGGAAATATACCTAAATCTATAGGATGAAATGATTGCTTTTACTAGCGGCTACGCCAATTACCTTTGTCGACATGGATAATTGGATCCAACGTAGACTGGAAATGTGTCTTGGGAAACAATAAAAAACCAGAAACAAAGTAGAAAAGCTCTTATCCTCAGGTCTGCCTAAGGATAAGAACTTTAAAATTTGAAAAAAATGGATTGAAGGGTTAGCAGTGAGATATAACTTGATACAGAATCATTTCTGAACCCCGCTGTATACCAATCGTTACGTACGGTGGTGAGAGAGGAATAGGATTTGCCCCTTCTTACTCCATTGAATCTCCCTCGGTAAAAGATCGTAAATACAATCCTTCGGTAGTACATATGCTTTGCACTAGAGGTTTGTACTTCGCAGAGTCTTCGAAATATACACCCAATAAAAGATCGTTACACCAAATTACTATGGATAGATCATTGATTATGAGACATGCCCAAATCTTCCCGCGTAAAGCGAGTTTTAATACACCAGTCAATTTCTCTATATTTGTAATATTCACTAATTCTTCAGTCTTAAATTCTTCTAAAAAAAATGGATCTTCTGGGTGCTCTTCTGATTGAATGGTTATATCGTCTTCTGAATAAATTGAACTTTCAACTACCGTTTCGCTATAGACCCATAATTTTGATATAACCGAGATGAACTTTTTCTCTTCTGATTTGTAAACATCATTATCGCCATCTTGGCTATAAAAAACTTCTAGTTGCGAATACTTGTCAAAATCATTAACTAAACGGGGAAAACGATCAATATAAAAAAAGTTTTCAGGATAATTGTTTTGGAAGTATTCCATATTTTCATTAAGAGTATGATCGCTATTGATGTCAGGATCCTTTTGAAACAAACTATCGTTTAGAAAAATGTTTTTGTACTTCATATTCTCCAACCTTCCAGGATTTACTTACTTAATACTTTACCATTCTCATCCAAAGATGCAACTCTATCTCCGCTTTTATTTTTTAGTTTCCATTTCCGTCCACCATGCCCAGCAGTATCTTTTTCGATGGTCCATCCAGTTTTTGGCTCCTTATAGGCCACTTTTCCTTTTACGCTCTCACTGAACTTATCTAGGATAACTTTATCATCTGAATCTTTAAGTGAATTGGGAATAATTTTAATTGCTTCCAGTCTTTCGAGTTCAGCAATTATAGTAATAACTGTAGCAGAAGCTTTGGGGGTCACAGTAGCTATCCCGCTGAAAGATATTCCAGATACAAGGACGAAACTAGCGCAAACAGTAAGAATCATTTTTTTCATTTAAATTCCTCCAATTGGTATTATGACAACGAACATTACTATAACTCTATATTTCTTTTATGTCAAATTATAATATATAGATAAACTAATATTTTGAAAATGGATATATTAATACTATAGTATCCCTTGAATGAAAATTGTCTGATTCTTGCTGTCAATAGTCCTTTATCTAAACATTTATAAGACCGTTGAAGGAATCCTATGGGTATTATCATCATCTCGGTAGTTTTCATTTCATGACATTTATCTGTACAATGAAAATAAGCCTTAGAAGGGGTTCTAGAGGCTCATTTTCATTGATTATTTTCTTGTTCACAGGGTAGTAAATTTTGTTAGTCACATAAGCTAAATCTCTTTTCAAATATATAAATGAGTTTACCTGCGGCACTGAGCTAAATCTGACGTGAATAGGCATACCAACTGGGTTTTTATACACAGGCTATGCGGTTTACTTTTGCTGCGCCTAACAATGTAAGGGTAGCTGTGACTGAAATGATTCAAGCCTTACTATGTGGGTATTATTACACAGAGGCTTCCGATTTATTTTGGAAAAAAGAAAGAGATGAGGCTGACACGCTTCATCTCTTTTTGTGCTTAAGTACCATAATTAAGCAGTATATTTATAATGTTTTTTCTAGAAAACGGTGAAAGAGGGCGGAGCGGAATGAAAAGGTTGGACTATAGAAGCGTTAGCGTTCGCTTAAAGCTTTCCGTAGGAAAGCAGCATCGTTAGCATATGCTTTTGCCCTTGAATGTCCACCATGGGTGGCTTATTCAAAAACATTCAAGGGCAATGGCGATCGGAAGCCAACCTTTTCATGCAGCGCAGCCTCTTTTTTCACCAACATTTCTAGAACGACCCTTTAAATGTCACGCTAGTCCATTTCATAAATAGAGCCAGACTTGCTAGCATAAAGCTCGGCATAGACCTTCTCCGCATAAGCGTCGGTCATGCCGGAAATATAGTCCGCGACGAAGCGCGGCCAAGTCCAGTTCTGCTTGTGCTGCTCATAGTTAGCAATCCAGTCAGGCGGAATGATGAGTCGTCCATTCTCTGGGATGCGGAAGCTCTCCCACAGTCTGCGAATCATAATTTCGCTGCGTTTTTGCAAACGCTGGACGCGGAAATCTTTAATCAGCGTCACCCAAGCCAGCTTCTTGAGAATTTCCATCGTCCGCAGCAGCTCCAGATCCTGCTGTCCATCCTTGACGAAGGTAACCTTCTTCCAGCCTGGGGTAGAAGAGTCAATAATGCCGACCTTTCCGGCAAAAACGCTGACCCAGCGCGCTTTCATCTCCCTGCGCGTGCGCGACGTTTCCTGATCGTACAGCGCATACAGCTCTTCCCATTGCTCCAAATAAGCGGCGAGCACCTTCTTCACCATCGCGGGAATATCAACCTGATTCCAGCCAACCTCCATATTGCCCTGGTCCTCGACAATTTCCTGTACCAGATGGTCAATCAGGCGCTGGTCTTCAAAAAACGTGCGATTCATCTGAATTTTGCCTGCCCGGATGCCATCCTCGATATCATGCGTGGAATAGGCGATATCATCGCATAAATCCATGAGCTGGGCTTCAAGCGTCGAGCGGCCCTTGGGCATTTTCCACGAATCGCGCAGCTGCTCAATATCGGCCCATTCGGAGCTGTACAGCCCTTTAAGCCGGCCAGGCTCATCCAGCGAATAGGGGTATTTATTTGTAGCCAGCAGCACGGCTGCGGTCAGATCAAGCCCGCTGCCGCTGCCGGCGCGCTTCTCCAGAAACATGAGGATGCGGAAGTTTTGCGCATTGCCTTCATAGGTCATGCCATGCTCTTCATGAAGCAGGTGATCGAGCACCTCTTCGCCTTTGTGGCCGAATGGCGGATGGCCGAGGTCATGAGCCAGTGCCGCAATTTCGACGACGGCGGGATCGAGCATGAGGCCGGGATGCTCTTTTTTAGCTAAAAAGGCATATTGCTTGCCCAGTCTCCGCGCAACCTCACGGGCGATTTGGGAAACTTCAAGCGAGTGCGTCAGACGCGTGCGGTAATAATCGCCAGAACCAGCGCCGAACACCTGTGATTTTCCCTGCAGCCTGCGAAAAGCGGGGGATTGAATCAAGCGGGCATAATCCCGTTCATATTCGTCTCGTTCTTCACTGAAAGTTCCCAGCGCAGGTTCGTCCAATCGTAGCTTGCGTAAATCCATTGTTGTTCCTCCCATGCCGCTCCAGCAGTTCTTTTGAAAAATTGTAGCATACTTTCATGTTTGAACATATACCGCCCATAGAGTATGATTTGATTAATTATAAAAAAATGTGCATGTTGTAAATAGCATAACGGGGGAGCTTTAGCGATGACTATGTTTCAAGATTTTTATTTCATCTTCACCTTGCTGAATATATTGCTCGCTTTCGCCCTTGTCTTCCTGGAGAGACGCAACGTCAGCTCTACCTGGGCTTGGATTATGGTATTATCTTTCATTCCTGTATTCGGTTTTATTCTTTATTTGATTCTCGGCCAGCAGCTGCGCAAGCGCAAATTGTTCAAGCTGCTCGGAGACAGCCAGCGTATCATAGAAGATACCGTAGATCGGCAGAAGCTTCAGCTTCAGGATCGCAACAGCATTTTTCATGATGCTGGGACGAACGACTACCGGGATATGATTTTTATGAATTTGGTCAGCAGCTACGCCTTGTTCTCACAAAATAACGCCATTCGCATCTATACCGAGGGCAACGAAAAATTCGATGCGCTCATTGCGGATATCGCCTCCGCAGAGCATCATATTCATCTGGTATATTACATTGTGCGTAATGATGTGCTGGGCAACAGGCTTCTCAGAGCGTTGGTCGCGAAGGCGCAGCAAGGGGTAGAGGTGAAGTTTCTCTATGACCACATCGGAAGCTCGGGGCTTCCGCGGTCGTTTTTCAACAAGCTTCGGGAAGCGGGCGGCAAGGCGCAAGCTTTTTTCCCCTCGCGCATTCCATATGTAAATTTAAAGCTGAACTATCGCAATCATCGCAAGCTGGCCATCATCGACGGCATGACCGGCTATATTGGCGGATTTAATGTAGGAGACGAATATTTGGGGTTGGACAAGCATTTCGGCGAGTGGCGGGATACGCATTTGCGGGTGAATGGACATGCCGTGCATCAAATGCAGGCGCAGTTTCTCATGGATTGGAATCTCGCGTCCTCCGGTACGGTGGAACTGAATCGCAGCTACTTTCCGGTGGTCAAAGAAGGTGGAGGCATTGGGATGCAGGTTGTAGCCAGCGGCCCGGATTCCGAGGAGCAGCAAATTAAAGATGCTTATATTAAAATGATTTATTCGGCGAAACGATCGATTTGCCTGCAAACCCCATATTTTGTGCCAGACGAAAGCTTAATGACCGCCCTGAAAATTGCCGTGCAATCAGGTGTGAAGGTACAGGTAATGATTCCGAAAAAGCGCGATCATTTCTTTGTTTATTGGGCGACCCGTGCCTATATGGCCGAGCTGCTGGCAGGCGGCATTGAATGCTATTTGTATGAAAAAGGCTTCCTGCATGCCAAAACGATTGTCATCGATGGCAAGATCGCTTCGGTGGGAACAGCAAATATTGATATTCGCAGCTTTAAACTGAATTTTGAAATGAACGCTTTTATTTATGAGGAAAGTACCGCGGGACAATTAAAGAAGATTTTCGAGGCGGATATTGAAAATAGCATCAAGCTCCAGAAAGACGAGTTTGCAAAACGTCCGCTGTTTGAACGCTTCAAGGAGTCGATTAGCCGGCTGCTCTCACCGATTCTTTAGGACAGCATAAAGGGATTCCGCTTATCGATGATAACCGGAATCCCTTTAACTTTCTGACTCACTTCTATTCAATTTATTCAAACGCTCCATTCCAAAGTTCGCATTTCCATGTACAACTTCCATTCATTATTGCGCTTGCCACAACCGAATGAATTCTCATTGAAAACCAAACTATCAAAGTTAAGTATTACTTGTGTTGCTTGTATTACCTGACCGAGTGACGGTGCTGCAATCTTGCTTGCTCATTATGGTGAGTTCCCGCATGTCCGGATGATCCTTGCAATCTCCTTTCCGCTTAAATAGGTGACATGCTTCGCTTACGCTACTCCAATGGGCTATCCCCTCTCGTTTAGGATAGGTTCATCATATCTTATTATTTGAAATTTGTAAATATTCAGAATATTTAAATTCCTCATTTTTTGCAAAATGATCTTAAAGTCGTGAGTACTTGGATTCAGCTTGCTTCTGGCAATAGGCCATTAGGGTATAGAGGTGGGGTTGACCGATTTTGACAACAGAATTATACTTAGTCTAAATCAAAAATTGAAGGAATGAAGGCCTTATGGCAAAGCTAAATTTAACGGTCCAGCGCAAGGCGATTTTGGACGTTATCCAGCAATCTCACGACCATCCGGCAGCAGCCGATATAATTGAGCGTTTGCGAAACAAAGGCTTCAACTTTGCTTACGGGACGGTGTACAATTCGCTTCGTTATTTAACCGATGCAGGGGTTATCCGTGAGCTCAAGCTTGGAGAGGCGGTTAGCCGCTACGACGGGCGTACGGAAGAGCACCAGCATGTCATGTGCAGCAAATGTGGGCGTATTGAAGAAGTAATGATTGAGGTGCCGCAGGAGTGGACTCGCCGAGTTGCGGAGGAAACCAGATTCATAATTCACCATTCACATATTGTGTTAGAGGGGGTTTGCGAGTCATGCGCGAGCCAGTCGTAACGAATCAGGACAAACAGACAGCTTTAAATGGGAAAAAGCTCGCCCGGCCACGCCAGGACAGCTTTGAGCCGGATTTTACGGAGCAGCTCGGCGAGGGCATTCTACCGGAAGGAGCGGTCTGCTCCATGACGAAGCGGGTTATGGTCGTCAGCCCGTTCCCGCAGCGGGTTCATAGTCTTCTGCAGCTGCTTGCGGCAGATTGCTTTGATTTATTTACGCTGCATGATTTGAATAAAGCGTTCGTGCACAGCTTGCAGCCCGAGCTGCTGATTTATGATGCGACGCCGTATGTCCAAGGACATACGGATGCGGTAGAAGCGCTGCAGGCTGCTTTGCAGCATACGGCGCATCTTAAGGGAGTGCCGATTTTATTTCTGGCAGGTGCTCCGGCAGGCGTGATCCGCCATCTGCTGCCCGATGCCGCTGCTATGATTGAATGGCCGGCTGCACCGCAGGAGGCCGTTAACCAGATCAACCGTATAATGGACCAGCAGCCGCAATCAAGCCCGGTCGTCGTATCCGGCTACAACTATAAGGATTTGACGGTCGATCTGAAAAGAATGGCCGTATTCCGCGGCGAGCAGCGCATTGATTTGACGAAGACCGAATACGATCTGCTGCTTATGTTTATTACGTCCGACGGCTCCGTGCTCTCGCGTGAGACAATGTTCGATTCGGTCTGGGGCAGTCAGTTTCTCGGCGGCAGCAATGTCGTCGATGTGCATATTAAGTCGCTCCGCAAGAAGCTGAAGGACAGCGCAGTAGCGCCGAAATATATTGTGACGGTGCGGGGCGCGGGCTACCGGCTGGCGGATGAAGCTGCAACGTCGTAATGATAAGACCACTGATGGCTCTAGCGGCCTTCAGTGGTTTTTTTTATGGCTTTCTTGTCAATTGCGGATGCAGGGCTGTCTTATGGTGAGGCCTGCCTTGCTGCGGCGTGTTCATCCAACCTTCATCATACGTTCATCCAATATTCATGACAGGCGTCGTTTGGCGTCGCTATAATAAGGGTAAATATTTAGACCAAGTCTAAATCCAACTCGGAGGTAAAAACGATGACCAATACGTCCAATACGAATCCCCAATCGAATGCGAACTACATGACGACCAATCAAGGCGCGCCTGTTGCTGATAACCAAAATTCACGTACAGCCGGACAGCGCGGCCCAACGCTGCTGGAGGACTATCATCTGCTGGAGAAGCTGGCGCATTTTGACCGCGAGCGTATTCCGGAGCGGGTTGTCCATGCCAGAGGCGCTGGCGCGCATGGCGTATTCCGTGTAGAGAACAGCATGGCTGCTCATACGAAAGCTCATTTCTTGCAGGAGGCGGGAGTGGAGACGCCGGTATTTGTCCGTTTTTCGACCGTCATTCATGGAACGGGTTCACCTGAGACGGCGCGTGATCCGCGCGGCTTTGCGGTGAAGTTTTATACGCAAGAGGGCAATATGGACATAGTGGGCAACCATCTTCCGGTATTCTTCATTCGCGATGCGATGAAATTTCCGGATATGGTGCATTCACTGAAGCCGTCGCCACAGACGAACGTGCAGGAGCCAGGCCGCTATTGGGATTTTATGACGCTGTCGCCGGAATCGACGCATATGCTGACGTGGCTGTTTTCTGACGATGGCACGCCAGCGAACTACCGTGAAATGGACGGCTTTGGCGTGCATGCGTTCAAGTGGCAAAATGCCGAAGGCAAGATAACGTATGTGAAATACCACTGGAAATCGAAGCAGGGGGTGCGCAATTTCACCGCTGAGGAAGCGTCTGAGATGCAGGGGCGCGATTTTAACCATGCAACAAGGGATTTATATGATGCAATCGAAAAAGGAGATTTTCCGCAATGGGATTTGCATGTGCAATTGCTGCCTCCTGAGCATATGGAGCGTTACTCCTTTGACCCGCTCGATCCGACCAAGACGTGGCCAGAGGACATGTACCCGCTGCATAAAGTCGGAACGATGACGCTGGATCGCAACCCGGAAAATTATTTTGCCGAGGTAGAGCAGTCAGCGTTCTCACCGAGCGCCTTGGTGCCAGGCATTGAGCCGTCGGAGGATAAATTGCTGCAAGGCCGCTTATTTTCCTATCCGGATACACAGCGCTACCGTTTGGGCGCGAACTATTTGCACATTCCGGTCAACTGCCCGTATGCGCCTGCCCGCAATCACCAGCGCGACGGAGCGATGACGATGAAGGCCGATTCCTCCAGCGTCAATTATGAGCCGAACAGCTTGAGCACAAGTCCGCAGGAAGCCGAGCGGGGTCACGCTGACCATACTGTTCCTGTTCACGGCTTTGCCGGCCGTCAGAAAATCGATAAAACCGATGATTTCACGCAGGCAGGCGAACGCTATCTTTCCCTTACGGGTCCACAGCAGGACAATTTAGTGAAAAATTTGGTTCATGATTTGGGGCAGACAAATGCAGATATTCAGTTGCGTGCCATTTGCAACTTTTTCCGGGCCAACGTGGAGCTTGGGATGAGACTGTCCGAAGGGCTTGGCGTAGATATTCGCATGCATATGCCACAGCGTTAAGCGGACTCAAGGTACAGCAGAAAAGGAAGCTTTTATATGGAATAGAAGAATAAAGCGGCAGACAAATGTCAGAAAAACGGCAGAACAAACAGGCGGGTCCCCCGGCAAATGGGGGCTCCGCCTGTTTGCTTTTATTTTCCTCCTGCATCAAGCAGTTGGGGAATTAAGCTATAGCTGCTAGTAAACAGCTGTTTTTCTACCCCCAATGATGACCGTCAAGTCGACTGTCACTTCAAGCGTAGGCCTCTGCTTTATTTGTTGTACAAGCGATTCCTTCATTCCCCAGGACAATGGCGTCATAGCAATGAAAGGCTCAATCAGCGGCTGGTGCAAAAGAAAGCGGTAGTGCAGCCGCCGGCTGCCCAGCACTTCAAAATATTCGCTAAAACGCTCTATAGTCGCAAGGTTATCGTAAACGTTCCTTTTAAGATTCGTGCTGTGGCTGCTATCTGTGCTGTTGTATAGCAAGGAGCGCAGCTCCTTTAAATAATCAGGTCCAGGAAAAACTTTAATGACATTGCCTGTATCAGCAAGCAGCCGCTGGAACTCGGCATAATTGGAAGGTGATAGGATACTGAAGATGAAATCAAAGGAGTGGTCGGCAAAAGGGCTGTGAGAAAGGTCTGCGACGCACCAGAATGCTTCGCCGTTATTTTTCGACGCAAGCGCTATTGCATCCTTGGAAATATCCAGGCCTGCCGCCAGCACCGCAGTATCTGAACTGCGGCTGAGCTGCTGCTGAAGCATGGACAAATGCGAGCCTTCCCCGCATCCAGCGTCCAGCAGCCTGATAGGCCCAGTCCGATCCTGCCACGAGCCGTTTATGCTCTCGGAAATATGGGAGAGGACGGGAGCGAAGAAGCCGCTGTCCATCACCTTTTTCCGCGCCTCGAATAGCGTTTTTTCGTATTTTGTCCGCACAGGGCGGCTTAGAAAATGGACATAGCCATGCTTCGAAAGATCGTAACTATGCTTGCTGCTGCACACCAGGCTTCGGCCGTCCCGCAGCTGCATAGAGCCTGTGCACATCGGGCAGCGGAGCAAATTGGAATAAGCGGGGGAGGTTAACGCCACCGCAAGCTTTTTTCTATTTTCACGCATTACAAAAAGCACCTCATTCATTTGATTTGAGTAAATGAAAGAAGGCACAGACAAATAAACCTAGCCCTTTTGCACGAAAAAAGCTTGGCTCATCCTGCTGTACCTCTCATTAACGCAAACGAATGAATTTGATGATCATGCCGAGTTAACACTCCCATTGTGGAATTTGAACGCAGAAGCTGCCGAAAGGCGCTTCCCTCAATAGATTATAGCAAAAAATCAACGAGTCTTCTCCTGATCAATATAGGGAAAAGGCTCGTTTAATGGAGCGGAAAGGTTTTTGATGAGTGCGTCACTAAGGAGCAATGTTCCTATCGTGAAGGGGCGGAAATCAAATTTCCTATTTTCACAAACTTTAAAAAGGTGTTGTAATAAATGCGTTTTATGGTTAATATTGTTTCGGAAATGGCGATTATAAAAGAACGGGATGTGAACAGCGATGAGTACTGAGAACCCGTATGCCGGGCATGTAGTTCCAACCAATAATGATAGCGAAACTACAGGATCAAAGGTTTATACGCTAGTTTCTTTGCTTGTTTTGGGTATCGGTTTATTGATGGCATTGGTTGGCTTTGGGAAAGAAATCATGATGAGCATGAAGGATTATAAACCGTTTGCTGGCATGACGGACTCGGCTTGGGTCGGGCTTCAACATTTGCGAGCTTTAATGGAATCATCTGAGTTTATGCATGTTATAGGCAACACAATCGCCTTTAACCTGAAGTTTGCGGGCCTCGTATTTGTGCTTGGGGCTCTAGCGGGGTATGCTCTGCTTGTCTTGCCTTCCAAGGTGCGGCAGGGAGTTGTTATGCTGGGAGCCTTGATTGTTCTTGTGCCTGCCAGCGTCTACAGCCATTGGTGGATGTATGTGCTTGGCAGCGAGCCTTTTTTGCAGGAATCGGTAATGAGCATTCTGCATCCGCTGCTCAGCGCTTTGAAATATGCGGGTATACCTATCGCTATCATCTTTGCTGCGGGTGAGGGCCAGAGCCGCAGGGATGCTTGGCTGCCAGTCAAAGGGGCTGGCCTGTTTGCCCTCTCATCGCTTGCCTTTATAGGCAGCGGTTTGTTTTCCATGACCTTTCTGTTGTCGAATCCGGTGACTATGGGCTCAACGGATGTGTTGGACACGTATATATTAAGATCAGGACTGATGCAGGCCAACTTCAGTTCCAGCGCCGCCGCCAATGTGCTGCAAATGCTGCTGTCGGCCGTGTCTTTGCTGCTCCTGTTCATTCCGCTGCGCCTGCTTTACAAGGCGACTTTCCGCGGAGAACGAGAGCTAGAGAAAACGGTTGGTTATGCGGGACGCGCCATTACAGCAGCAGTGGTTTTTGCCTTATTTACAATCATTTATTTTGTGCCTTACTGGGTGGAAGGCGGCTCGTTTGAGCCATTGCCAGAGCAGGGATGGCCGTCTTTTGGCTCCTCCATTTTATTGTATTTCCTCATTTCGCTGGCAGGAGCGATTCCGGCAGTCGTGATTGCAATGGCGATGGCTGGGGCCTTTAGATCCAAGCAAAAAATAATTTTGTGGTCAGCTTCTATTGTCCTTTCAATCATTACCCTATTAACCGTTCAACCATTTAAAATATCCAGTTACATGACCATTCGAGAGGTGGGGATGTTGAATACGTTGTTTGCCGTTGTAACAGTCACCAGCTTCTCGGCAGCGGCTGTTTGGGCGGTCGCCGCTGTGCTGCGGCTGGAAGCCAAGCTATCTATTTTTACGCTGCTGTCCGCGGCAGGCGGCATGCTGCTGCTTCAAACAGCGCTGAATTACGGCAACTTCGTGCCTTCCTATCTGTACATTACAGATACTCATCGGTCGCCTGTAATGATGTTTATGCAAATGACACGAAGCGCGGAGATACTCAGTCAATCAGGAGAGGCAGTCATGAGGACAATTGGAGGGCTGTACGGTTATTGGATTGCCCTGCCGCCATTGCTCCTGTATGTGGCCGCGCATATGTTCCTTCCCAAACGGCAGCTGCTGCTTATTTTATCAGGCGGGTTGAAAAAGTAGAAGCGGCCATGAGTGATCTTATCCAATAGACAGACCCTGCTGAAAATAAAGCAAAGGCGAGCGGAGACCACTCCGCTCGCCTTCTTTGTCCTTGCTTGCGGCTCTAGCCGCTGCGCTGGAATTGGCTCATATACAGCTCATAGTAGAAGCCCTGCTGTTCTAGCAGCTCGTCATGCGTGCCGCGCTCTTTAATGCCGCCGTCCGCAATGACGAGAATTTGATCCGCCTGGCGAATCGTGCTGAGACGGTGGGCAATCACAAAGCTGGTACGCCCTTCCATCAGCTTGCGCATGGCGGCCTGTATATGCATTTCCGTCCGCGTATCGATGCTGCTTGTCGCCTCATCCAGAATGAGGATGGACGGATCGGCAAGCACAGCGCGGGCGATGGTGAGCAGCTGCCGCTGCCCTTGGCTGAGGTTCCCGCCGCCAGCGGTGAGCGGCGTGTCATAGCCCTGCGGCAGCTTGCTGATAAAGCTGTGGGCGTTCGCCAGCCGCGCCGCCTGCTCGATTTCCGCATCGGTGGCGTCAAGCCGCCCGTAGCGCAGGTTCTCGCGCACGGTATCGGAGAACACATAGGCGTCCTGAAGCACGATGCCAAGCTGGCGGCGCAGGCTGTTGCGGTCCAGCTCGCGAATATTGGCATCATCGATTGTAATTTTGCCATGGTCAATATCATAAAAGCGCGTGAGCAAATTAATGATCGTTGTTTTGCCGGCTCCGGTTGGACCAACGAGTGCGATCATCTGTCCAGGCTTGGCCTCGAGCGATACATGGCTTAAAATTGGATGGCCTTCGCGGTAGCTGAACGATACGTTGTCAAAGCGCACATGGCCGGTGCAAGCTGCAAGCTGCTTGGTGCCATCGCCTTCGTATTCTGTATCGGTATCGATCAGCTCAAATACGCGCTCGGCGCTCGCCACAGCAGATTGCAGCAAATTGAACTGATTCGCAAGCTCGTTCAAAGGACGCTGGAATTGCTTCGAGTAGTTCAGGAAGCTGACAATGATGCCGACGGTCGTCCAGTCATGCAGCGCCATAAAGCCGCCAACTGCAGCAATAAGGGCGAAGCTGAGATTGTTCATGACGTTCATGAATGGGCCGATTGTTCCTGAATAAATTTGCGCTTGAATGCTCGCATTCGTCAGCTCGCCGTTCATTTTATCGAATTGCTCTGCGGCCCGCTGCTCGCGGCGGTACACCTGCACCACCTTTTGCCCAGCGACCGTTTCCTCGATAAATCCATTCAGCTCGCCCAAATGCTGCTGCTGCTTGGAGAAGAAACGGCGGGTGAAACCCGCCACCTTCTTAGTGAACAGCAGCACGAGCGGTATCGTTACCATGCTAAGCAGGGTCAGCCATAGATTGAGCGACAGCATAATGGCGAGCGATCCTGCAAGCATGATGACGCTGGATAACAGCTGCGTGACGCTCTGGCTGAGCGTACTGGACACATTTTCGATATCGTTCGTTGTTCGGCTCATCAGCTCTCCATTCGTCTTGCCATCAAAGAAGCGAAGCGGCAGCAGCTGCAGGCGGCCGAACAGGTCGCGGCGCATGTCCAGCACCGTATTTTGGGATGCGCTCACAACCAGCTTCTGCTGCAGCCAAGTTAGGATGGAGCTGCCCGCATATACGGCAAGCAGCAGGAAGCATAGCGACAGCAGTCCGTCATAGCTGCGCGGAATGATGTATTGGTCGATGGCGTGGCCAATGAGATACGGCGCGGCGAGCGACAGCAGCGTTGCGCCTATCGTTGCAAGCAGCACGCTCATTAATGTTGCGCTATAGCGGCTCAGGTAGTTCCAAATACGACGCAGCGTCTGGAGTGTATTTTTGGGTTTGGCTTTTGCAGTTGGAATGCCCGGAGGACCGCCGCGCATTCCAAGGTTCGGCAGAGCCGGCGCTGACGCTGACGCTGACGGGCGCTCACCAGGAGAGAAAGGCTTAGGATCAGCCATGAACGGTCGCCTCCTTGCCAGCCTGCGACTGGTAAATTTCCTGATAAAGCTCAGAGGAGCACAGCAGCTCGCTATGGGTGCCCTCTGCGGCAATTTGCCCGTCATCGAGTACAATAATATGATCGGCGTCGATGACGGAGGAAATGCGCTGCGCGATCATAATGCTGGTGCGTCCGTGCATCAGCTGCCTCAGCGCTGCTTGGATCTGCGCCTCCGTTCTCATGTCGATGGCGCTCGTGCTGTCATCGAGAATGAGCACCGAGGGCTGGAGCAGCAGCGCACGAGCGATCGACAGCCGCTGCTTCTGCCCGCCGGACAAATTGACGCCGCGCTGGCCAAGCTGCGTGTCATACCCTTCGGGAAGGCGGGTAATAAAATCATGCGCCGCCGCGGCCTTGGCGGCGGCAAGCATTTCGGCTTCGGTGGCCTCTGGCTTGCCGAAGCAAATATTTTCACGAATGGTGCCCGTGAACAAAATCGACTCCTGAAGCACGATGCCAATATGGCTGCGCAGGCTATTAAGCTCGATGTCGCGCACATCAACGCCGTCCAGAAGCACGCGCCCTTGTGTGGCTTCGTACAACCGAGGAATCAGGCTGACCAGCGTAGACTTGCCTGATCCGGTGGCTCCAATCAGCGCAAGCTTCTGTCCCGGCTTCGCCGTAAAGCTAATGTTGCGCAGCTCATACGCATTCTCTGACGCAGTTATGCCCGCATAAGCGAATGAAACATGCTCGAACGCCACTTCTCCCGCTGTATCGTTATGTTGGGCAGCCGAATCAGCCGAGCGAATTTCCGATGACGTGTCCAGCACCTCCTGCACGCGCTGTGCAGAAACCTTCGCCGTTGAGAAACGGACGAGCATCATGCCGATCATCGACAGCGACAGCATGACCTGGGTCACATAATTGATAAAAGCAATTAAGTCGCCGACGGGAAGCGCTCCTTTTTGCACATCAAGACCGCCATACCAGAGCACGGCAGCAATCGCCGCATTCAAAATAAAAGTGAGAATCGGCATATTAATGGCGACCAATTGCATCGCCTTAATAGCCGAGCCCGTATAATCCCGATTCGCACGGCCAAACCGCTCGTTCTCATAGGTGGAGCGGACAAATGCTTTGGCGACCCGGATGCCGGTAAAGTTTTCTTGCAGCACCGTATTTACTGCATCCAGCTTCGACTGCATGCTCGCAAACAGCGGCAGAGTAGAGCGAATCAGCGCAAACATGACGATAAACAGCAACGGAACGACAATGGCGAGAATGAGCGCAAGCTTCGGGCTGATAGTAATCGTCATAATAATGCTGCCAATGGCCAGCATTGGCGATCTGACAAAAATGCGCAGCAGCATTTGCACCATTGTCTGGAGCTGGACAATATCGCTCGTAAGCCGCGTAATCAACGATCCGGTCTTAAGCTCATCCAGGTTTCGGAAGGAAAACGTCTGTACCTTGCGGAACAAATCGCCGCGCAGATCGGCTCCGAATTTTTGCGAGGCAATGCTGGAGTATACGGTGCAGCCAACCCCGCCAATCAGGCCCACTAATGCGGCTGCAAGCATATATAAGCCTGTTATTTTGATATGGCTTAAATTTCCTTTAATGATGCCTTCATCGACAATGCTCGCCATCAGCTTAGGCTGGAGCAGGTCCATGCATACTTCCAAAACCATCAGCAAGGGGGCAAGCAATACAGCGGCCCAGTGAGGTTTCAAATATCGCGCAAGCTTGATCATCGTCCACTTCCTCTAATCTTGATTTCCCTCGGCAGGGTTCATCGCGTTTATATTATCGCCAATTCGGTGCAGCATCCCTTTGAGGATTTGTTTTTCTTCCTCGCTGAAGCCTTGCAGCGACTGCTCTTCCAGAAGTTGAAGCGTCTCGCGCAGCTTGCCAAGCATCGCTTTTCCTTTGTCGGTCATAAAAATGCGCGACACACGCTGATCACGTTGATCGGCTTCCCTGCGGACAATGCCGTTCTTCTCCATCCGGTTCAGCATCACGGTAAGCGTTGCCGCTTTAATATCAAGCTCCTGTGCCAGCTCGTTCTGGCTCCGTCCCGGTCCACGCTCCAAGGCGAACATCAGCGGCGGCTGCCCCGGATAAAGATCATAATCCTGGAGTTGGGCATGCAGCTGCTTCTGATGCTGGCGGGTTAAATGGCGGAGAATCCGCGTAATATGGTCAGGCCCTCTGCGAAATGGCATAGCGGCACCCCTCTCTTTTTGAACATCATACAGAAATTAGTTTGTCGACTAACTATATTTTAAAACGAGGCTGGAACCGCCGTCAAGCTTTATTCTTAGCGTCATGCAGCCTATTCTCAGTATTCATTGTGGTATTATAAAAAGTGTTTTTGTATAAATTTGTATTGAATGTTATTGGTAACTATATTAAAATATGAATTGAGATTAACATAATTTCCTTATTTTATAACATAATTGATTGGAACCTAATAGGCAGATAAGGGAGGTTAATAAAAAATGAAAGAAGATGGAGGGAAAAAACCATGACAATGAAAAGAAAGTACGTGACTACGCCTTTTTTAGTTCTCTTGCTGTTTTTCGTAATGGCTCTTCCTATTTCAGCCGAAGCCGCCACTTTTAATCAACCCGAATTGCTGCCCGCTGTTCAAGCAGAACCTGATTTAATCGGGGAAGTAGAAAGCATTCAAACCGATTGGGAAAGCGGTATAGCGCTCAGTGCGTCCGATCTTTTGAAAAAACCGAATCCAGCGTATGCGGCAAGCCGCTTAAATTATAATGTGGAAGGAGATATCCTGTTCTATAGCAGCTCATTAACGGCGAGCAATCCGCAAAATTTTTATTTCTTTAGTTTGGCGACGGCACGCAGCATCATTTTTCGGACTCAATCTGCCAATGCCAGCTACCGTGTAGATTTGTACCAGATTGATTGGAGTACGGGGACGGCTTATCCGACAGGCATCGGCAATACAAGCGGCAATCTGTCAGCTGCCAACAATTTGCCGGCTGCCGACTTTGGACTATTAGTAACTTCTACGGGCACAGTAGGAGACACCTATAATATCCAGTCCAATGCTTCCGCTCCTAATGGCGCCATATCTTATAATAGCGTTTCAAATCTGTTGCAATCCGTAGTATGGAAGTATTCGAATAATGATTTATATCTCAACAATAAGCGGATTGCCAATACGACCAATGCTGCGAATACGAACCCGCAATTGGATTGGGAGAGAGAGTATTATTTTTCTTATGGGGGCAACTATCAATCGCGCACTCATAGCATTTCAGATGCACGAGTGAATTATATTACAACGGCGGTAGACTATCATTCTACTTATGCAAGCTCCAACAATGCCGTACTTATAGTATTGAAGGAAGATACCTTATTCATGTATCACTATTCTACTTTCGCCTCTGGCCCTCCAACACAATATTTTCAAACCTTTGTTGATACGAAAGGGTATACAACGCCAAGACGGTTCGGCTTGCTGGACATGCTCGGAAATCCCCAAATTCTAGTTTATGACTTGAATACGAACAAGGTTATTGATTTTGTCAGCGACTTGAATTTCTACTATGCAAATGGAATCGAGCCTGCGCCTACCGTTAATTACTATAACTAGATTCGTATAAATACTGCCTAGTGCTAGCATTGAATAGAAGGCAGGTTATTAAAAAAGCTATCCCCTACACCGTTTTTGAACGGCTTCAGGGATAGCTTTTTCTATTATTTGTGGTTTCAATGCTGTTGTTACAAATAAAGGCCCTATCTAGTCATCATCCTCCAGCAGCTCGGTCAGCTCGGCGCGGTCTGCATCGTCTGCTGTTTTGTGAACTGTGCCGTATGGATGCTCAGCAGGCGCATAAATGCTGTGAATTTTGAGCGGCTTGCTGCCGGTGTTAACGAGGTTGTGGAATATGCCGGAAGGCACCATAATAGCATAATCTGTTGCCGCAGGCCGCTGGAACGTGAGCTCATCCTCGCGCAGCCTTATCAGCACCAGCGCTTCGCCATCCTCAATGCGCTGGTTATGCAATCGGGGGCGTTTTTCTCACGACCGCCGTTGGTTCCTTATTTCTTTTTTCACAAATGAACGCCATCTGAGGTGTTGGCCGCTTTATTCAGAACGCGCTAGAACCAGCGGTTTTAAGAGATTAGACAATATTTGCAGCGGCCTGTTTTTTGAAGTAGGATAAAGAAAGAAAAGGCATTCTTTTAAGAGTAAGGGGGAAAAGGGCGGTGCAGCTGTCTACTGAAATGATTCAGGTAGGCTTCATTATAATGTCGGCTATCGCAGGGCTTATGCTCATCTTATTGCGTATCCGGGCAGGCAAGCAGCCGACTACCCTTCGTAAAATCATTATCCCGCCAGTCGGCATGTCGACCGGTTTTATGATGTTCCTGGCACCTATAACTCATATTCCATGGGGCTGGGGGGTCGCGGCATTCGGGACGGGCCTATTGATATTTTCTTTTCCGCTGGTCGTATCGACCCGGCTGGAGCGTATTGATGCCGATATTTATGTCAGGCGCTCCAAAGCTTTTATTTTCATCATGCTGACCTTATTCATTATTCGAATGGCGCTGCACAGCGTTGTGGAGCAATATATGTCGATTCCGCAGACGGGGGCGATGTTCTATCTCGTGGCCTTCGGCATGATTATTCCGTGGCGGCTGGCGATGGTCAATGATTATCTTAGATTGTACAAGCTTTCTTCATAGATGGAGTCGGATAAAAGGTAGAGCTGCTGCCTAAGGGGGAACCGAAATGGACGGATCATTGACAGAACGTGTAAAGCTTACGCAAAAGAGGCTTCGGAAACGGACGATTACCGCTGTTCTTACTGAATTTGATCATAAAATCATGAGACTGGGCAGCGAGAAGCGGGAGGAAAAGTACCGCAAAATGTCGATAAGCCCGTTTTCCTTTTTTCGCGGCAGCGCCTATTTATTTTATATGGATGTGACGAGGGAATGGTTTCCCTATCACACGCCGGCAGAGCGTCCGACCTGGATTCAGGGCGATTTGCATTTTGAAAATTTTGGAGCTTTCCGTAACGAGCAGGGGACGCTTGTCTATGATGTGAATGATTTTGACGAGGGCTATTTGGGCTCGTATTTATATGATTTGCTGCGCATGTCGGTCAGCATCGCACTTGTGTGCCGCATGAAAGGCGAGTCGGAGGAAGCCCAGAAGGAGCAAATCGAAGCTTATCTGCGCGCCTATGTGAAACAAATGTGGAAATTCGTTAAGGGCAAGGATGATCCGGCTTCGTTCGCGATGGATGAAGGGCGGGCAAGCGGCAAGGTCAGGAAGCTGCTTCGCAAGCTGCAGAAGCGCCGGGAACAGCATTTTTTGGAAAAGGTTACGGCGCTTGTTCAGGAGCATCGCAAATTCGCCCATACGGATGAGATCGTCGCTCCAACGGAAAAAGAGCGTGCTGCGCTTCTTGAGGCTTGGCCGCAATATGTGGAAAGCCTGCATGCTGATGATGCGCAGGAGGCTGCCCATTATCACATTAAAGATATAGCGGTTAAGCATGGCTCTGGAACAGCCTCGATCGGGCTGGACCGTTTTTATGTACTGATTGAAGCGGGCAGCGGCGAGCAAGGGCACGAGGATGATATTGTGCTGGAAGTGAAAGAGGTGCGCGTTGCGGTTCCGGCTTATTTTCTGCCCTATGATGATTCGTTCTGGACAGCGTTCGAGCATCAGGGCAAACGCGTGACGATGACCCAGCAGGCAATGCACCATGAGGCTGATCCGTATCTCGGTCACCTGACGATTGGCAACAGGCAGTTTTATGTGCGTGAACGCTCTCCCTACAAAAAGCGGCTCAAGCTCGAATCGCTGGAGACGGCGGAGGATATGCGGATCGTGACAGAGACGATGGGCAAGCTGACCGCGAAGCTGCATGCGCGTGCGGATCGGGATGTGCAAAGCGGCGTTCTGGATTATCACAGCGAGCAGGCAATTGTCAAAGCGATGGGCAGTGACGAAGAGGCCTTTAGCCGCTTCATTGCAGAGTGGGCGATGTCCTATGCGGATCAAGTTGAGCAGGATTATGCGCTGTTTGTAGATTGGCTGGGCAATAAGTCAAATGCGGACTAGCGGATAGTGTGCTCCACAACAGCTGCCAAGCGTGAAGACAGACGGGAAGACAGGTTGGAAGAAAGGTTGGAAGACGGAAAAATAAACCTACAAATAGGAGTGTGCATTCATGTCTATATATAATTATCAAGCGGATACAATTGCAGGAAAGACAGTTAGCCTGGAGGAGTATAAAGGCAAGGTTGTTATTATTGCCAATACGGCGAGCAAATGCGGCTTTACGCCCCAATATGCTGATTTGCAAAAGCTTTATGAGCAGTACAAGGATCAAGGCCTGGAAATACTCGGATTCCCAAGCAATCAATTTGGCGAGCAGGAGCCTGGCGAAAACTCGGATGTACAAAGCTTTTGCCAGCTGAACTATGGCGTAACCTTCCCGCTGTTCGCGAAGACGGATGTGCGTGATGAAACAGCACACCCGCTATTCAACTACTTGACGGCAGAGGCGCCGTTTAACGGGTTTGATACAACGGAAGCAAGCGGCAAAATGCTAAGCGCATTTTTGACCGAAAAGCTGCCGCATTTTATGGATGGAGACTCGATCAAATGGAACTTCACCAAGTTCCTCATTGACCGTGAAGGCCGTGTCGTCAAGCGTTTCGAATCGACAGATGAGCCGCTCAGTATGAAGGAAGATATTGAGAAGCTGCTATAAAAATGCTGCAATAAAAAACAGAAAGCGGCCTTCGTCCTAAGCTCCATCGGACGGAGGCCGCTTCCTTATTAAAGCCAGGGAAAGACAGCCGAAAATCCTTCATAGCGTCAATGATTTGGAGCTAGGCTGCCCACGTCATTCTCCCTTTGATTTCCCTCGCTCCTCCCAGCGAACAAGCCGGGGGTTCGGATCAAGAATCGAGGCATATTGGGCAAGATTGCCCCATTTGCCATCCGGGTCAAGCTGCATATGCCGCTCATATTTACGAAGGCGCTCCTCCGCGCTTCCTGCCCAGCCGAAATGCTTGATCCGCAGTTCGGTCTGTGCTCCGGGAAGCGCGCTGCAGGTGAGTGGAAGACGAGGCGCATGCTGTGCCCATTGCGGGTAGGCATAATGGTAGCCTGGCAAGTAGCGAGCGAGCGCCACCGTCGGACGTTGATGCGAATTCCACAAGGCATCCTCCCGGTAATGCGTTGCTGAACCCCAGAAATCATACTTTCGAAAAGCAAACCAGTCGTACTCGCCCTGATTTATCAGGCTCCTCATCTCAGCCTTGGCGGCATCCTCATAAAATTCGTCTGCATCGACCGCAAGCAGCCAATCCGGCTCGGTTTCTTCGGCTGCGCGCCAGAGCAATTGGCGCAGCCGCCATTCGCATCCGAACAACCGCTCCTCATTTTCTACCAGTTTGACGACTTTGCGGCTGGCTTTGCATATCGCAACGGTTGCATCGGTGCTGGCATCGTCCACAATGACAATTTCATCAACGAAGCTGGACAGGTCCGCAAGCAGCGTCTCCAAATAACGGCCTTCCTCATTGCGTACCTGCATGATAGCGGTCAGCTTATTGCCTGATAATTTGCGAGGGATACGAAATGGCCCCAAGCCGCTCATGGCTGAACCTCCCTGCCGCGATGGTGTGCCTGCTCCATTACGATGCTATCGAGCCTGGCGAGTTCAATGATGCTGCTAAGCGCTTCGTTGTTAGTCTCCGCCGCGATAAGGCAGCTGTGAATCGCTTCATGGCGCTTGCCCTGCAGCAGCAGCACCGTGCTGGTCATCAGTTGAAACTGCTCGCGTTCAGCTATGCTCCCCGGCGGTTCCATCGCCAGCAGCTGGTAGGCACATTCCAGTCTGCCGCTTTGCAAATAAAGCTCGGCCAGCAGCCTACGGGCTTCCGGATCGGCTTGCCGCGGCTCAAGCAGGGCAATCGCGGAGCGATAATCATCGTTGAGCCGGTACAGCAGCGCCTCAGCTAATAGGCGCTTGCCGCCGTCCATCCAACGGAGCAGCTGCTCGCCCTGCTGCTGCTCCTCTTCGGTGAGCGCGGTGTACAGATAGGTGCGCACCGCATCATCCGTCAATCCCAGCTCCAGCTGCGTGGCGGAACGAAACCGATAAATATGCTGCAGCGCCTGCTCGCGCCCATCCAGCACAGCTAGCTCGAAGGCGGCGAGCAGCTCGCCCTGCGCTCGCAAGCTTTCGCCGGTTAAGTAACGGTATAACGCATGGGAAAAAAGCTGATCCGCCAGCCGCTCTCTTCCTGCAGCGGACGGGCCAGCCGCACGCGTCTTGTCGGCTTGCTCCTCATGCCAAATCGCACGGTAGCGCTGCTGCAGCCGTATGAGCGTCTGCGAGGCATAGCCGTCCAAATGCCATTCAATCGCTTGTCTCGCCAGCAGATCGGACGTTTCGTCGGTACCATCAAGCAGAAAAACATCATCACGGCAAAAGGCCTGCTCCAAATAAAATGCCTCCGTATAGGCAATGACGAGCGTCGCCCGCGCGCACAGCCAACTGCGATAGGAGCGCCATCGCTCTTCTTCCTGGGGCTCTGAATCGGGAAAGTAGGCAATCAGGCATCGCGTTGCCAGCGGTGCTGCTATATGCGTCCAGCAAGGATGGAGCACAAGCGCGCAAGTGCTGTCAAAGTCCAGCTCAGGCAGACGAGCGAGCGATAGGGGAGCAATAGCTGCGGTGATTGCCCAGTCAGGGAGCGCATCCTCGGCGACCATATAGATTTGGCGCTGTTTTCCGAGCTTAGCCAGCCAGTCGCGCTCCGCCGCCGGGAACGCTCCAAAACGGCTGTAGGGAAAAATAACGATCGGCTTCCCAGTCATGATGTCTTCACCATCCGTTCAGGTTGCCCCAGCCTCTGGCAGCGCACGCCGTGCCGCGAGCAAATACATGATTAATAGAACCTATGAAAACAAAGGTTGATCACATGCCATCTATTTTATTATCCGGCCCGATGATCTTATAATTTTGCGGGATTTTGTGTATTATAGAAAGATATCTATTTTTCGTGGGAAAGGTTGGTCACAATGGAAAACAACGTGGACACAAAGCTGTCATCCTCTAACTTTATAAAAAATATTGTGAGCGAAGATTTGAAGACCGGCCATGTCCAGGAAATCGTGACGCGCTTTCCGCCGGAGCCCAATGGCTATTTGCATATTGGACATGCGAAGTCGATTTGTTTGAATTTTGAGCTGGCTGACGATTTCAAAGGCAGAACAAACCTGCGCTTTGACGATACGAACCCGGTCAAGGAAGATACCGAATACGTCGATTCCATTCAAGAGGACGTGAAGTGGCTGGGCTTTGATTGGGACGAGCTTCATTTTGCCTCGGACTATTTCGAAGAGCTTTACAACCGGGCGGTGCTGCTCATTAACAAAGGCAAAGCATACGTATGCGACTTGTCTGCCGAGCAAATTCGTGAGACTCGTGGAACACTGACGCAGCCGGGGCAAAACAGCCCTTATCGTGAGCGCAGCGCAGAAGAAAATCTCGATCTGTTTGCCCGTATGCGTGCCGGAGAATTTCCTGACGGCTCCAAGGTGTTGAGAGCAAAGATCGATATGGCTTCGCCAAATATCAATCTGCGTGATCCGGTGCTGTACCGCATCGCTCATGCCCATCATCACCGGACTGGCGATGCGTGGTGCATTTACCCGATGTACGACTATGCGCATCCGATCAGCGATGCGATTGAAGGCATTACGCATTCCATCTGTACGCTGGAGTTCGCCGATCACCGTCCGCTCTATGACTGGGCGATTGCCGAATGCGAGATGCCGGCGGTGCCTCGACAATACGAGTTCGCCCGTCTGAACGTTACCAATACCGTGATGAGCAAAAGAAAGCTGAAGCAGCTTGTCGACGAGAAAGTCGTAACCGGCTGGGATGATCCACGAATGCCGACGATCAGCGGTCTGCGCCGCAAAGGCTTTACAGCGGAAGCGATTCGCGCCTTCTGCCGCGAAATCGGGGTTGCCAAGGCGAACAGCACGGTCGATGAGCGGATGCTGGAGCATTTTATCCGCGAGGACCTGAAGCTTAAGGCGCTTCGTACGATGGCTGTATTGCGACCGCTCAAAGTCGTCATTACGAACTATCCGGAAGGCCAAACCGAGCTGCTGGATGCAGAAAATAACGCCGAGAACGAAGAAATGGGCATGCGCCAAATTCCGTTTGGCCGCGAGCTTTATATTGAGCAGGACGATTTTATGGAAAACCCGCCCAATAAATATTTCCGTCTGTTCCCTGGCAATGAGGTGCGCTTGAAGCATGCGTATTTCATTACTTGCCAAGAGGTTGTGAAAAATGAAGCCGGCGACGTGATTGAGCTTCGCTGCACCTACGATCCGGCAACGAAAAGCGGCTCGGGCTTTAACGCCCGCAAGGTGAAGGGCACGATTCACTGGGTTGAAGCGTCACAGGCGGTTCCTGCGGACTTCCGCTTGTTCGAGCCTCTGATTACGAATGAAGCAGAAGAGGATGGCAAGCCATTCCTTGAATGCATCAACCCGAACAATCTGGAGCTGCTTCAAGGCTTCGTAGAGCCGAACATGAAGGATGCCGAAGGACAGGCGAAGTTCCAGTTTTTCCGCCACGGCTACTTCAATGTGGATCCGAAGGATACGACGCCAGAGAAGCTTGTTTTCAACCGCATCGTTTCGCTGAAAAGCTCTTTCGATCCAGCGAAAGCATAATGACAGCGATCGAGCAATAGGATAAGCCGTGAATGCCTGCCTTATGGGTGGTGTTCGCGGCTTTTTTCTTTTTTTGAGCTGCAAGAAGGAATTTGTCACTTTTTGGTGAATTTTACCTAGTGGCTGCTGCGAAAAAAAGAAAGCACAAAAACATAACTAGGAGCTGAAATGATGAAAAAACTGGAAATTAAAGGGATAGGTACGGTCAGTGCTTTTAAAGCGACGGCGTATATGATGATTATTCCTTCTGCCCTTTTATTTTTATTAGGAATTGGAATGTTAATGGTAGGGTTGATTACTGGGGAGCCTACCGTCTTGATCCTCGGTATAACCTATACGTTAATGCCGGTTTTTCTAATTGGTATCTACGGTGCAATTAGCATGCTTATCGCTTTGCTGTATGGCGTATTGGCCAAGAAATTCGGCGGCTTGGAGCTGATCGTTGAAGAGAAGACAGAGCTGGATTTAACGAAGGGACCAGCAGGAAACGGCTATGCGCCGGGGCCACAGTCCCATTTTAGCCCGTCCAGCAGCCCAACTAGCAGCCCAATCAACAGCCCGTTCAACTCTGGAAGCACGAGCCCGCAATCCAATATGACGCCGCCTCCACTGCCCAATCTGCCTACAGGCCCTGATCAAAACAACAATACGTAGGTGCCGTTTGGATTCATTGCCTCCATTCGAAATGGCAGTCCGAAGATAATCTCAACCATGAAATCCTTCTGATCTGCAAGAAGGATTTTGTTTTGTCCTCTTAGATGCGGCGGGGTGTCCAGTTCAACCAATAAACGAAAATAGGGGGATTACATTTGGATACAACGATCGTAAGAGAAGCACAGCGAGTGGCAGTTTTGGCGGCGAGGGAGGCGGGAGCGCTGCTGAAAAAGCTTTTTGAAAAGCTGGATTCCAGTGCCTTTCAGCATAAAGACGACTCCGGCGACTTGGTGACCGAAGCCGACCATCAGGCGGAAGCGATCATTTTGGGCAAAATTAAGCAGGCGTTTCCGGGGCATCAAGTGATTTCGGAGGAGGCTGGAGACAATCGATTCGCCAGTGACTGGCTGTGGTTGGTTGATCCGCTGGATGGGACGAATAATTTCGCGGTCGGGATGCCGTTATTTGCCGTATCCATAACGCTCATGTATCAGCGCGAAGCGGTTATGGCGGTCATTTATGAGCCGCTGACGGACCGCTTGTATGAGGCGGTGGCGAGCGGCGGTTTTCGCTGCAATGGGCGAATCATTCGAATGGGCGAGCCGCGCCCCTTCAAGAGAGCGACGGTCGGCTGGATTCAAGGGCATAAAGTACAGCAGGAGCAGCGAGCAGTCAGGCTGCGCCAGCATATTGATGCGAACACGAAGCGAATGATGCGGCTGTGGGCGCCTACCTTGCAATGGAGCATGCTGGCGAAGGGTGATTTGGATGCGATTATTTTGTACAACTCGGAGGGCGAGGATCTTTATTCGGGGATGCTTATGGTGCGCGAGGCTGGCGGCATCATTACCGACTATGACGGCAGGCCATTCACAGGCATGAGCAGGGAGCCATACCTCATTGCATGCTATCCGCAGCATTTGCCTTTTTTTCGCGGGCTTGTGCATAATGGTCTTGTTGGGAAGTAGGCGAAGCAGCTTTAAGATACCGCTAGACCAAGCTGGCAGCAGCAGGAGGTTTACGAAATGAATCTATCTATTCAAGCAGGATTAATAGGGCTTTGTGTCGGGGATGCATTAGGCGTTCCTGTGGAGTTTTGCAATCGGAAGACGCTAGAGAAAGCACCTTTAACGGACATGGTCGGTTATGGCTCGCATCAGCAGCCGCCAGGCACTTGGTCGGATGATGCGTCCTTAACCTTATGTTTGGTGGAGAGCCTTGTCTATTGCAAAAGCGTAGAGGTGCATGATATTGCGAGCCGCTTCGTGGAATGGAAGCGGGGCGAGCGCTGGACGCCGCATGGCGAGGTGTTCGATATTGGCATAGCGACTAGCGAGGCGATTGATCGGCTTGCGCGTGGGGCAGAGCCTGAGTTGGCAGGCGGCAGCGGCGAATACAGCAATGGCAACGGTTCATTGATGCGTATTTTGCCGATGGCCTACTGGATGCTTGATGCTGGCATAGAGGAACGATCGGCTGCGGTTGGCAGAGTTTCGTCGCTAACTCACAGGCATCCTATATCGATTATGGCCTGCGTCTATTACACGGAGTACGCCGTGCAATTGTTGAAGGGCCACAGCCCGCAGGATAGTTATGCGGCAACGAATCGGACAATCCAGCTGTTTTATGCGGGCAACAGCTATCTGGATCGTTTTGAACGTCTGCTTAGCGGGCAGCTGGCAAGCCTTAAGGAGGACAGCATTGCTTCGTCAGGTTATGTCATGCACACGCTGGAAGCCAGCATCTGGAGCCTGCTGACGACCGACAGCTACGCCGCAGCAGTACTTCGCGCTATTAACTTGGGCGAGGATACGGACACGACAGGTGCGGTAACAGGCGGTCTTGCGGGCATCTATTATGGTCTGTCGTCCATTCCCTCGCATTGGCTGGAACAGCTTGCGCGAGCGGATGAGCTATTTCAGCTATGCGGCAGCTTTAACGAAGGGCTTGCATAACCGTTCCCCAGTCCCAAATAAACAAATCGCCGCCGCTTCCCTTAGCTCTACCTGGGGGCGGCGGTTTTGCATATCAATGGCTCGTTGCTTTAGTAAAGCGATTGCGTGGCAGCGGCAGGTTGAAATGCTCCCGCAGGGTAACGCCTTCATATTCGGTGCGGAAAAGGCCGCGCTGCTGCAAAATCGGCACGACAAGGTCGACAAACAGCTCCAGTCCATCCGGCAGCAGCGGAGCCATAAGCATAAATCCGTCAGCCGCCTGCTCGGTAAACCATTCCTCCAAAGTGTCTGCGATCTTCTCGGCGGTGCCGACGAGATGATCCCCGCTGAACGAGCCTGTGAGAAAGGAATAAACCTCGCGCAGCGTCGGGTTTTCCCTAGCAATAACTGGCTGGTGCTTGAGGTAGTCCGTTTTGTTCAGCTTAATGCGGTCAAGCCCGACCTCGCGAGCGCGTGATTCCAGCGTATAGCCAGTGAAATCGATCGCCTGAAAATAATCCGCCAGAAAGCCGATGCCCTGTTCTTCTGTAATCAACGCCTCCAGCTGCTTAAGCTTCGCACGCGCATCCTCCTCGGTATCGCCAATAATCGGCGATATACCTTGCAAAATATATATATCCTCAGGTGCGCGCCCCCATTTAGCGGCTTTCCCTTTAAACGATTGGTAGAATGCCTGCGCTTCCTCCTTACTGTGCTTGATAGAGAAAATGACTTCCGCCGTTCGCGAGGCGAAATCCTGTCCGGCCTCAGAGTTTCCGGCCTGCACGAGCACAGGATGCCCCTGCCGCGAGCGGCTAATATTTAGCGGGCCTTCCACCGAGAAAAACTCGCCTTGATGCTGAAGCCGATGCAGCTTCTCCTTGTGGAAAAACTGGCCTGATTCCTTGTTGCGGACGAAGGCATCGTCCTCCCAAGAATCCCATAACCCTTGCACAACCTCGAGAAATTCCTCCGCCCGCCTGTAGCGAAGACTATGCTCGAAATGCTCATCCCGGCCAAAATTGCGCGCCGTATTCCCTGACAGATCCCGTGTAGTGACGATGTTCCAGCCAACCCGCCCCTTACTGATCTGATCGGCAGACAGAAGCAGCCGAGCCAGATTGAACGGCTCAATATAAGAGGTTGAGGCGGTGGCGACTACGCCGATATGCGTCGTGGCGCATGCTAAAGCTGTAATCAGTGTGATCGGCTCGAACCGGTTTAGTATGTTTGGATGAGACTGCTCATTAATCGCCAGGCTGTCTGCGATAAAAGCGATGTCGAATTTCCCGCGCTCAGCTGTTTGGGCGAGCTTCCGGTAATAGTCGATATCGATGCTCGCATCCGGCTGTGCATAGGAATGGCGCCAGCCCGCCACATGCATGCCTGTGCCAACCAAATAAGCGGATAATTTTATTTGCCGCCTTTTTCCCGTAGTTTGTTGGGACATGTCAAGCTCCTCCTCGATAAATATGCATAATATAAGTGAACAGGGTGGAATAGTTTGTTTTAATTTATCACCTTCAATTTCTAGCGTCAATCCCGATTATTGCCAAAAAAAGAAGTTGACACCGCCGGGCAATTGCTTTAAATTTATAAATCAAATAGGAATAGTTGGTTTTTGGGCGATCAGCCCATAATTAGTTGACCAGAACACTGGAAACTAAACTCTCCACCGAGCAGATTGAACGGTGCTGAAGTTTGGTTTTTTTTATTTAAATATAGGAAAGTATATGATTTCGCCAACCTTTCTCTATATTTCTCGGACTGAAACGCGCCGCGCCGCCAAAGGACGGCTTTCGGCCGTTTCACCTTGAATTCTAAGAATATATAAGTTTCATCCTTATATCCGTTTAGAATTCTAGGGCAAAGCTCTTCGCTCGTCCCGAAAGGACGACGAAGTCGTTTTTGCTTATCAGGGAGGAGAGGAGTTTTTCCGCATGATCGTCATAAAGGATTTGCACAAAACCTATACAAGCGGAAGCAGCACGATTACCGCCTTGAATGACATTAACCTGACGATTGATAAGGGGGATATATTCGGCATTATCGGCTTTAGCGGGGCAGGCAAATCTTCGTTGATCCGCTGTCTGAACCGGCTTGAGGAGCCTGATTCGGGCTCGATCGAAATTGGCGGCAAGGTGCTGACGGATCTGTCTGGCAAGGAGCTGCGGCTGGCCAGGCGCAAGATTGGAATGATTTTTCAACAGTTTAATTTGCTGGATTCACAAAATGTGTTTCAAAATGTCGCGTTTCCGCTTCAAGTGGCCGGTTATCCAAAGCCGTTCATTCGGGAGCGCGTGCGGGAGATGCTGGAGCTGGTTGGGCTGACCGACAAGGAGCATATGTATCCGTCCCAGCTCAGCGGCGGCCAGAAGCAGCGGGTGGGCATTGCCCGGGCGCTTGTGAATGAGCCGGATGTGCTGCTCAGCGATGAGGCGACCTCGGCGCTCGATCCGCAGACGACCTACTCCATTCTGGAGCTGCTCCAGGATATTAACCGCAAGCTGAAGCTGACCATTGTCTTAATTACACACGAGCTGGATGTGCTTCAGCATATTTGCCGCCATATGGCGGTTATTGAGCAGGGCTCTATCGTCGAGACAGGGACGGTCGACAAGCTGTTTATGAACCCCGTCAGCTACACCGCCCGGCGGTTCGTCAGCATCATCGATTATTACCGCGACAAACGGTCGATCATGGAGGGGCTGGGAGCAGGAATATGAGAGATGATCTGTTCGAGCTGCTATGGGAGGGACTGCTGGAGACGCTGTATATGGTCGCTTGGTCCTCGGTATTTGCTTTAATCATTGGCATTTTGCTAGGCATTACACTCGTCGTCAGCGAGAAAGGGGGTATATTGGAAGCGCCGATCATCCATAAAATCATGGGAACGGCGATTAATGGCGTGCGCTCGCTGCCTTTTATTATTTTAATCGTGCTGCTGCTTCCCTTGTCCCGGCTTATCGTAGGCACCTCGCTTGGCCCGACAGCCGCCATCGTCGCTTTATCGATTGGGGCCTCGCCGTTTCTGGGCCGCATCATTGAAAACTCCTTAAAGGAGGTGAGCGCGGGCAAAATAGAAGCGGCCAAAGCGATGGGAGCGACGCCGCTAACCATTATATTCCGCGTGCTGATTCCCGAAGCGCTTCCAGCGCTTGTGCGGGGGATGACCATCGCCGTCATTGCGATTACGGAATTTACAGCGGTAGCAGGAGCGATTGGCGCAGGGGGACTTGGCAGTCTGGCGATCCGCTTCGGCTATCAGCGGTTCCGCGAAGATATTTTAATTGCTACTGTTATCGTCATTATTTTGTTAGTGCAGGCGATTCAGTTGTCAGGCGATAGCGTAGCTAAAGCGATTTTGAAAAAGCGTCATCTAGGGTAGCTATAGCGGCCCTCAAACCTAAATAGAGAAAGCAGGAGTGTAACCATGAAAACAACGAAATGGACCTTTATATCCGCCCTTATTCTTATGTTTAGCCTTATCGTCTCGGGCTGCGGCACCGCAGCCAATAATGCCCCGGCAATCTCGACGGAAGCGAGCGCAGCTGCAAGCCCTGCCGAGCAAACCCAGTCGACGGAAGCTTCCGCTTCGGCAGCCCCGCAAGAGGCAGTGACGCTTAAAGTAGGCGCTGCTCCAGTGCCGCATGCTGAAATTTTGGAGTTTGTTAAGCCGCTGCTAAAGGAGCAGGGCGTTAATTTGGAAATCGTTGTGCTCGATGATGAAGGCCAGCTCAATCCTGCGCTGTTTGAGAAGCAGATCGATGCAAACTACTTCCAGCACGTTCCGTATCTGGACTCGATTAAAGGGGAGAAGGGGTATGATTTTGCAGTAACCGCGAAGGTGCATGTCGAGCCGATTGGCTTTTATTCCGAGAAGCTGAAAGCGAAGGATGATATTGCAGATGGCGCAACCATTGCGATTCCGAACAACCCATCGAATGAATACAGGGCGCTGGTGCTGCTTGAGCAGCAAGGGCTGATCAAGCTGAAGGAAGGCCTAGAAAATACGTATGAGGCAACGCCGAAAGACATCGTAGACAATCCTAAAAATCTCAAGTTTGAGGAAGTAGATTCGGCAACTTTGCCAAGGGTATTGCCTGACGTAGATGGCGCTATCATCAACACGAACCTGGTTTTGGAGGCTGGCATTGATCCGAACACTGCGCTGTTCCGCGAGGATGCAGAATCGCCTTACGCCAACATTATCGTCGTCCGCAGCGGGGATGAGAACCGCGAAGAAATCAAGAAGCTGGATGCGGTGCTCGTATCGCCCGAGGTGAAAAAGTTCATTCAGGACAAATACGGCGTGGCGGTTGTGCCAGCTTTTTAAAAATAAAAGAGGCCAAACGGCAAGCTAAGCTCGGCCAACGCTTGAAAAGTATGTTCCGTTCCGCAATTGCGGGAAAGAACATGCTTTTTCATTTAAACCAGCCCTTCTCCTTGAAACGGGTAATCGCCTCAATCCGATTGCTCACGCCCAGCTTATCCAAAATGACCGAAATATAATTGCGCACGGTGCCATTGGTCAAATAAAGCTGGTCGGCGATTTCCTTCGTGTTTTTGCCGTCGGCGATGAGGCCGAGAACTTCCTTCTCTCGTTCGGTGAGCGGGTTTTCCTGCCCGTAGGCGTCGTCTACCAGCTCGGGCGCATAAATGCGGCGGCCTGTCATGACGCTGCGTATGGAGCTCGCCAGCTCCTCGCTAGGGCTGTCCTTGAGCAAATAGCCGCACACGCCGGCCTTTAGCGCACGGTCGAAATAGCCGCTTCTGGCGAAGGTGGTCAAAATGATCACCTTGCAGCCTAGCTGGCGGATTTCTTCCGCTGCCTCCAGCCCGTTCTTGACCGGCATTTCAATGTCCATAATGCAAATGTCCGGCTTGTGAAGCTGGACGAGCGTGATCGCTTCTTCGCCGTTGCCAGCTTTGCCAACCACGGTCATATCCTCCTCCAGATCAAGCAGGGAAGCAAGCGCCCCCAGCAGCATTCGCTGGTCTTCGGCGATAACAATTCTTATCATAGTGTGGGCTCCTTTTCCGGCTTCTGGACGACATTGGGCGCTTTTATGACGAGCATCGTGCCGTCTCCGCAAATAATGTCCAGGCTGCCATTAATAAACTCCAGTCTTTCCTTCATGCCTCTAAGGCCATTTCCCCGGTAATAGCTGCGCGACTCCTTGCCGCCTGTAGCAATGCCTGTGCCATTATCCTGAACGCGGACAATGAGCTCTGTGCGGGTCGGTTCAATCTCGACCAGACACTTGGTGGCGGAGCTGTGCTTGACGATATTCGTTACAGCTTCCTTAAGGCACATGCTGACGACATTTTCGGCAAGCAGTGAAGTGTCGGTATGCGCCGGATCACCTTCTACCAGAAGCTGAATATCGGCAGCCTTCAAAATTTGCTTTACCCGAAAAAGCTCATCCTCAAGCCGTGTTCCACGCATTTCCGTAACAAGCTCCCGTACTTCCTTGAGAGCCGTGCGCGCCGTTTGGCGCACATCATCGATTTCTTCCTGCGCCTTGGCGGGATTTTTCTGCATCAGCTTGCCTGCCAGATCGCTTTTCAGACCTATGAGCGACAGCTTCTGTCCGATCGTATCATGCAGGTCGCGGGCGATCCGCTGCCGCTCCTCCAGCTTGACGAGCTCTGAAATCCGCTTGTTGGCATGCTCAAGCTCGCCTTCCAGCTTGTCCCGCTTGTTGCGGTTGTACGTATTGACCGGAAGCAGAATGACGCCGATCAAGCTAATGAGCACGAAGGGGAACTGCGCGAGAAAGACCGGATTTTGCACAGCCAGCCCAAAGTTGATGCTCAGGAAGGTCGTGACGATATGAATGGAATACAGCGTAAAGAAGCCGATGCGATTCTGGATATTGCCGATAAAGTAAGCGAGAAAAATCGAGAAATACACATATCCGAACATGAGCGTCATCGCAATGGAAATAATAATTTGGATGCTGGTCCAGAAATAAACCTGCCAGCCCTTGGATACGAAGGAGAGCATATAACAGATGAAAAATAAAACGATCATCACAATGCCGGACGTCGCTTGGTAGGGCGATGAGTTGCGGAAAATAAAGTAGAAGGGCAGGATGTAGAAAACGACCCATACATAGGGGCTGATTCCCGTGTTTTTATGAAAAATATGATGCCACTTTTGCATATGCGTCCCGCCTTTTTACATCGCTGTTGCAGCAATAAGAGCTGCTTTGAAGCTATTTTAACATAAAAGAGGCTCGCGCATTTGGTTCCGCGCAGCCTCTTTCGTGTTTGTATCTTCGTACCTGCTAGCCTACGCGCCGAGTATCGAGCTTGGTGCTTGCCGCACGCGGCTTGCGCAGACGGTGCTTCAAGCCTTTAAAGCTGACGAACATTTTATTCTCTTCGTCCCACAGGCGGAAACGCAAGGCAGTCAAGCTTGTTTTAAGCGTAATTGTCGTTGCCTGCTGAAGGGGAACAGAGGAGTTGTGCGCATCCTCCAAATAATAGTTAGGCACTTTCGGGCTCAGATGATGCACGTGATGGAAGCCAATGTTGCCGGTAATCCATTGCAATGGACGGGGAAGCTTGTAATAGGAGCTGCCTTCGACGGCTGCCTTCACGTAGCTCCACTCATCTTCATTTTCAAAATACGTATCTTCGAACTGATGCTGGACGTAGAACAGCCAAATGCCGAACAGTCCAGAGAGAAACATAACGGGCAGCTGTACCATGACAAAAGCCTGCCAGCCCAGAAGCCAGCTAAGACCTGCATATAAAGCAACAATCGAAACATTGATCAAATACGTGTTGAGGCGTTCCTGGCGTCTAGCGCCTTTACGGTTGAAACGGTATTGGATCAGAAACACGGCAATCGGGCCAAGACCAAACATGACGGCTGGATGGCGGTAAATCCGATAGAAAAGACGGCGCAAAGGCGTTGCTGCAATATATTCATCTACGGTCATAATCCAAATGTCGCCAATACCACGCTTGTCGAGATTGCTGCTCGTTGCATGATGGATGGAGTGGCTGTATTTCCACTGTTGGAAAGGGACGAGGGTAATGATCCCTGTTATCGTGCCGACGATAGCATTTGCCCGTTTGCTCTTAAAGAAAGAACCGTGGCAGCAATCATGGCAAATAATAAAGGTCCGGATGACAAAGCCTGCAGTAATTAAGGAAAAAACGATCGTGAGCAAATAGGAGATTGGCATGACGGCATACGCCGCGTACCAGAAAAAGCCGAGTGGGAGTAAAGTATTGATTAATTGTTGTATGCTGGTTTTCATATTCACTTTTTCGTAAGGGGCAAGGCTCTTTTTCAAGCTCACTTGCTTGGCTTTCTGATCCATAATGGAGCTCCTCCTTCAATAACGGGATGTACGTCCTTTGTTCAAGGTGCCTGCATCCTGCTAGCTATATTTATATTGTAAAGAAAAACGTCATGCGCCATAAGTCATAAACGTCAGTTCAGCTATATGACATATGTCATATGAAAGCGCGGCTGAATGCCCATAAATGCATGTTTTTAACAAAAATTTTGCAGGGAATGGATAGAGGGCTATTGGATGGGAGCAAGGCGAATAGGCCGTGGCGATAGCGTTTGTATAAGAAAATTGTAGCGTATGTGCATTGAAGGCAGGGCGGAGGATAGGCTACACTTGATCTCGTCATTTGATAATGATAATCACTGATTTAAAGGGGAGTCGAATAAAGATGATGCAATGGGGGAAAAAGAGGTTCAAGGGTAAAATGACGGTGCTCACGCTGCTGGCGTTAGCCGTTATCATAGCGCTCGCGGGTTGCGGTTCGCAAGGCGAGACAGCTGTTAATACGGAGGCTGGCGATGCAGCGGCCGCTGTTAGCCCATCTCCTGCGGCAACGGATGAGTCGGCAGCTGCGAAGCAGGAAGCGGAAACGCGAGTGCTCCAGGACGAGTTTGGCGAGGTAACGGTTCCGGCGCATCCGAAGCGCGTAGTGGCACTTTATTTGGAGGACTATTTGACGGCGCTTGGCGTAACGCCAGTTGTCCAGTGGTATCACCCGCTTTGGGGAACGCAGGAATATTTGAAGCTGGATTTGCCGACGTTTGATATTACGGGCAATATTGAAGTGCTGCTTGATATGGAGCCGGACTTGATTATATTGGACGGCTGGGCAGACAAGGCCAAATACGATTTATTTTCTAAAATAGCGCCTACCTACCGGCTGCCAGAAAATATTTTGTATGATTCTAAAGCGATTTTGACCAACATTGCAGATGTAATGAATATGAAGGAACAGGGAGAAGCTGTGATTAATGCTTACGAGCAGAAAGTAGACGATGCCAAGGAAAAGCTCAATACAGCGCTTGGTGATGAGTCCGTAGCGGTCATGCGTTTGAATGTCGATGATAGTACCTTCGCGCTGTTCGGTGTGAACAACCGTTTTATTGGCTCTCTATACTCCCAGTTGGGTCTTACGCCAAATACATGGTCGAAGGAAATGGAAGAATTTCAACAGGTTTTATCAGAGGAAAGCCTGCCGGATTTGGATGCCGACCACATTATTCTTTTATTGTCCAACGGCACTTGGGATTCACCTGAAAATCAGGAAGCGCTGAAGCTTTTGGACAGCAGTATGTGGAAGGCTATTCCCGCAGTGAAGGCAGGGCATGTACACCGGGTGGAGAGATCTTATTGGCAGTCCGGTGGCATAACAGCAAATTCCATGAAAATGGATGATATTTTGAAAATGTTCGTGAAATAAGCAGCGCCCCTGGCAAGCGCGCAATTAAAGAAATGAAGAGGAAGGCCCATCGGTGCATTGATGGGCTTTCTTTTTTCATTTATACTAGTTGTGAAAATCATTCTCATTTACTTCGGCATGTGCGGGCATAACGCGTGCTGTTTGCCAAAACATCCTAAGGGGGATATGAATGAGCAACGAGGGGAATAAGCCGCAGCTGCGTCATGCGATTTTCTATAGGCTGGCTGCGATACAATATAGGAACGTAATAAATGGGCAGGAGCAGGTGCTGCCCACCGTTGATGAACATATCATCATGATAGTGATGGGAGGAACGGGAACGCTTTACGTAAATGGCGAGCGGCATGCTCTGAGCCGTGGCTCCTGTTTTATTTTTGGCCCGGGTAAGAGGATGGAGTTTGCAGCTGGCGGATTTGAGGGCGGAGAAGAGGGGCTGTCGTTCTGCTATATTGCCTTTGATGGAATTGGAGCGGAATCGGGGGAAGCCTCCTTTCCATGCCTGGGCGAGGTATCCTGCAAGCCCTTCTCCTATTGCTTGAGTGAGCTGCAGGCGCTCCATGATAAGCGGGACTTGGAGGACGAGCTGGAGGCTTTCCGTCATGATATCCGGTTTCAGCAGCTTTTATTGTTCATCATGCAGCAAAACTTGCCTCTGCGCACAGAAAGCGGCGAAAGGCGAGCGATGGAGCAGTCCATTGCCCATATTCGGCAAAACTTCCGGGAAGAGCTGTCGGTAGACAAGCTTGCCGACCATGCCGGCATCGTGCGCTGGCGCTATTCCCGTCTATTCAAGGAGCTGACGGGCGAAATTCCGCTGCATTATTTGAATGGCGTACGTGTGGAGCAGGCGAAAAAGCTGCTGGCAAGCACGGATGAACGGCTGTTCAGCATCGCGCAAAGCGTCGGCTACAGCAATGAATATTATTTTAGCCGCCGCTTCAAGCAGTCGGTTGGCCTTACACCGGGTCAATATCGCCGCCATCAGCGGGAAAATATTCGGGTCTTTGCTCCGTTCATAGAAGATTATTTACTGGCGCTTGGCGTTAGGCCTATTATGCAATTCACCCACGATCATTGGGGGCGCCAGGAATATCTTGGCCTCGATGATGTGCCAGAATTTAATGTGGTCACCGATAACGAAGCGACATTATCTGGCTTTGCACCGGAATTTATTTTGATGGATACAGGCATTGAACGTTGGGGCATGGACAAGCTCGCCAGCCTTGCACCAAGCATTCAGCTTTCCTATAAAGGCGAGGAATGGCGTACAACGCTGCACAGCATTGCGGATTTGCTCGGGAAGGCTGAGGAAGTAAGCCCTGTTATTGCTGATTATGAAAATAAAGCGGCAGCCGCAAAAGCGAAGCTGCTGCGGGCGGTGAAGCGGCAAACGGTCGCCTGTTTGCGTTTGTCAGCCGATAGAGTGCAATTATATGGCGGTCCTGACCATGGCTACACCGGCCCGGTGATTTACCGCGATTTAGGACTGAGCCCGCATTCGCTCGTAGAAAAGCTGGCTAAAGGGCTGCGGTTTGTTGAGCTGACGATGGAGGAGCTGGCGCTGCTTGACGCTGACCATTTGTTTATTACGATTGATCTGGCTGCAGGCAGGCAGATCGAGCTGCTGCATTCATCGCTCTGGCGGTCGCTGCCCGCTGTGCGCAACGGCAGCGTGTATGAGGTCGATTTTTTGTCGTGGATGAATTATGGCGTGCTGTCCCATCATCGAAAAATCGACGATGTGCTGCGCGTATTGTGTTAAACTGGTGATATTATGACGCTAAGGAGAGCGGTTTATGGCAGAGGAAACGTATCGAATTCGCGATGCCGTGCAAGAGGATTTGCCCGGCATTGTAGCTATATATAATTCAACGGTTGCGTCGCGCCAGGTGACAGCGGATTTGGAGCCGTCAACGGTGGAAGCGAAGCAGGCGTGGTTTGACGAGCATGCGCCGGATACTCGGCCGCTTTGGGTGGTGGAAGAGGACGGAGAGCTGCTGGCTTGGTTCAGCTTTCAGTCGTTTTATGGGCGCCCTGCTTATCAGGCGACAGCCGAAATCAGCATCTACATAGCGGAGCAGCATCGTGCACGGGGATTGGGAAGCTTGCTGCTTAAGCATGCGCTTGAGGCATGTCCGGCGCTGCATATTCGGACGCTGCTCGGCTTTATTTTTGCCCACAATGCTCCTAGCCTTGGCTTGCTCGGCAAGTTCGGCTTTGAACAATGGGCGTACATGCCGAAAGTGGCGGAGCTGGATGGGGTGGAGCGCGATTTGATTATTATGGGGCTCCGCGTTGGAGAAAGAACGAAAGGGGAAAAATGATGCAGCAAGGAAATTGGAAATATTGGTTTCGCGTATGGATTCATCCCCGTCAGACGGTTAGGCATTTTCTCAAACATCCGGGACCATTCTGGCCGCTTGTTATGATTGCATTATTCAGCGGCATCTTTCAGTTTTTGGATACCGGCGCGGATAATGAGTGGGGTAATCATATTTATTCGGGCTTGATATTGCTGCTGGCGGTTTTAGTTGGCGCACCGCTTGGAATCGGAGGATTATTTTTATCCGGCGTTTTGTATAGATGGGTGGGCTCATGGTTCGGCGGTACTGCCACCAGGCATCAGATGTACATTGCATTTGCCCGTGGCGTGTTGGCTCCTTCCGTATTAATCGGACTGCTCTGGATTCCGCAGTTTGTGCTGTTAGGAAGAAGGAGCTTTGCCGATACGCTTGTATATTCGGGTGGACTGGCCTCAGGGCTTGACCTTCCAGGCGGCGTGCTGATGACTCTTAGCCTGCTGTTCGCTATGATCAAAATTGTTTTGAGCATATGGGTGTTCATTATTATGCTGCATGCGGTCGGCGAGGCCCATCAGTTTTCGGCTTGGCGCGCACTTGGCGTTTCATTAATTATTATGGTAGCTATAAGCATACTTGTAATGATTCTTGTATTGCCTTTTTTAGTCATTGGCATAATCGCAAATTAGTGGATGCATTCGGCATCAAAATGTTTTATGCTGAATGAGGATGAATAAAGCGGACAAACGGCAGGGGCCGTTAATCGAAAAGAAGGGAGCTTGACTCATGAGTAAGTTCTGGAGCCCACTTGCGGCATCGCTAGTACCTTATGTGCCGGGCGAACAGCCAAAGGATAAGCAATATATTAAACTCAACACGAATGAAAACCCGTATCCACCTTCACCGAAGGTGATTGAGGCGATCCAAGCGGCGGCTAATGAGGATTTGCGCTTATACCCTGATCCGACGAGCGGAGCGCTTGTGCAGTCGCTAGCTTCTTATTTTAAGGTTTCCCCAAGCCAGGTTTTTGTGGGTAATGGCTCTGATGAGGTGCTGGCGTTCGCTTTCGCGGCGTTCTTCGATCCTGCTAAGCCGGTGCTGTTTGCCGATATTACTTACAGCTTCTACAAAGTGTATGCCGAGTTTTACGGGCTGCAGGCAGATTTAATTCCACTAGATGAGCAGTTCCGCATGCCTCTGGAGCAATTTAATACGCGTGAAAATGGCGGCATCGTCATTCCCAATCCGAATGCTCCGACAGCGATGCTTGTCCCGGTTGACGAGTTCCGCTCAATCCTTGAGCATAACCGCGATCAAGTGGTCATCATTGACGAGGCTTATATTGATTTCGGCGGCGAATCGGCCGTTAAGCTAGTTGCTGATTATCCGAATGTGCTCGTTATTCAGACGCTGTCGAAGTCTCGTTCACTAGCGGGTTTGCGTGTGGGCTGGGCGATTGGCAGTGAAGAGCTTATCGATGGTCTTAACCGTGTGAAAAATTCATTCAACTCCTATACGATCGACCGCTTAGCGCTTGCCGGTGCTGTTGCCGCTATAGAAGATGAGGATTATTTCCAGGAGATTACGGCCAAAGTGAATCAGACTAGGGATCAGACGGCTGTGCGTCTGCGGGAACTCGGCTTTGTCGTGACCGATTCCACAGCCAATTTCCTGTTCATTTCCCATCCTGACCAAGCGGCGGAACACCTTTTTCAAAAGCTGCGCGAGCAGGGCGTACTCGTCCGGTATTTCAAGCAGCCTCGCATCGATCATTATTTGCGGGTAAGTATCGGTACGGATGAGGAAATGGACGTCTTACTTAACGTAATCGCTGAAATTGTAAAGCCGTAATGAGCAAGGAATATCGCTCGTCGTTCAGCTCTGCTATGCGGAGGGTAACACTTCTTAGCTTAATTTTCTCGTTAATCGGCAATACTTTGTATTATGCGACGGCTTACAGCATGACGATTTTGCATGGTGTAGTCACATTGCTGATCCTGATTGGCGTGCTTTATACGATAGCCATCGTTCGAAGCTTTAGCGGACTCTATTGGTATTTTCCGCTATTTATTCCGGTACTATGGATACCCCTTACAGTCATTTTAACGTATGGGCTGGGGCTATTGTTCCCCTTATCCGAAGAAGCGACATCCAGAGGTTTGCTCGTTATTTATATTCACGGGCTGAATTTATGCACGGTAGCCGCATCGGCTTTTATGGGAATGTTTGTTAAGGGTTTGCTTTACATTTTGGGTCGAATGAACAAGGAATAAACGGCGAATAAGCCTATTTCCTTTTTATTAAATTTTCGTGCTATAATGGTGACAAGTGACTGGTTCGGATCTTTTTAGTTTGAGGTATATTAATCGTCGTCAGTCTTATAAAATAGGAGGATTATTTTGAATAACAGAACAGAAAACAAACTATCCATTTTTGCCTTGGGCGGCGTAGGTGAAATTGGGAAAAATATGTACGCAGTACAATACGCTAACGATATTATTGTCATTGATTGCGGTTCCAAGTTTCCCGATGAAGAGCTGTTGGGCATCGATATTATCGTGCCGGACATTTCTTATTTAATCGAGAACAAGGACAAGGTCAGAGCGCTGCTAATTACGCACGGCCATGAAGACCACATCGGTGGATTACCTTATATTTTGAAGCAGCTTAGCCTGCCTGTCTACGCAAGTCGTCTGACAATGGGACTGATCGAAGGCAAGCTGAAGGAAGCTGGCCTGCTGGGAGCTACGGAAAGACATCTGATTCATGCGGAATCCGAGCTGAAATTCGGGACGCTAACTGCAAGCTTCTTCCGTACAAACCACAGTATTCCGGATTCCCTCGGTGTTGTACTGGATACGCCTGAAGGTGTCGTTGTACACACAGGCGACTTCAAGTTTGATCAGACGCCGGTTAATGATCACCATGCTGATCTTCACCGCATGGCTGAAATTGGCCGCAAGGGCGTACTGGCGCTTCTATCGGAGAGTACAAATGCAGAGCGTCCGGGCTTCACGCCTTCGGAAAGAAACGTCGGAGCGAACTTCATAGACGCTTTCCGCAAAGCAGAGCGCCGTGTTATCGTATCAACGTTCGCATCGAACGTATACCGCTTGCAGCAAGTTATCGACGCGGGTGTTGCAACGAACCGCAAGCTGGCAATTATTGGCCGCAGTATGGTCAATATGATTACGATTGCTTCTGAGCTTGGCTATTTGAATATTCCTGACGGTATGCTTATTGAAACGAATGAAGTGAACCGTTATGCTGACAATCAGGTCGTCATTTTGTGCACGGGCAGCCAAGGCGAGCCAATGTCGGCGCTTACGCGCATGGCGCGTTCCAATCACCGCCAGATTGAAATTCTGGAAGGAGATACAGTCATTATTTCCGCTACGCCGATTCCAGGCAACGAGCGGAGCATTGGCCGTACTGTAGACGAGCTGTTCCGCCTTGGCGCGAACGTTATCTACGGTCAGGGCGCTGCTACAGGCATGCACGTATCCGGCCATGCCAGCCAAGAAGAGCTGAAGCTGATGCTTCACCTGATGGCTCCGAAATATTTTATTCCGATTCACGGCGAATACCGGATGCAGCTTCACCACAAGAAGCTCGCTGAAGCAGTAGGCGTTGCGAAGGAAAATATTTTCCTTGTCGATAATGGCGAGGTGGTCGAGATTGCGAATGGCCAAGCACGCAAAGCGGGCAAAGTTTCGTCTGGCAATACGTATATCGATGGCTTGGGTATTGGCGATGTCGGCAATATTGTATTGCGCGATCGCAAGCATTTGTCGCAGGACGGCATTCTCGTTGTCGTAGTAACGATCAGCAAGCAGGACAAAACGATTAAATCAGGTCCGGATATTATTTCGCGCGGTTTCGTCTATGTACGTGAATCGGAAGGTCTGCTCGACGAAGCAGGCCGCATCGTATCCCGCACCATTACTAAATCAATTAGCGACAACGTCAACCAATGGACGACGCTAAAATCTAATGTAAAAGACGCGCTCGGACGATTTTTATATGAGCAAACGAAAAGAAAGCCGATGATTCTTCCGATCATCATGGAAGTTTAATCGGCGCCTAACCAGTCCACTTCACTTTGCTTAGTGAGCCGATCATTGAATAGATTCATGAACAAGAAGACCGTATAACCGGCCTGTTTCATCAGGGGGGCTATACGGTCTTCTTTGCGTTCATTTTAGAGCTGCGGTCTTAATAACGTTCCAATACAAGCTGCGTTTTCAGTCCGTCTGCCGGCACGAGCCAGCCGAGGTTGTTCAAGCTGTTAATGAGTGCGGTACGGTTCGTATTAGCGACGCTGTATTCATCTGTTTTGAAGGAAATTTCCACGATTGGCTCAATGCCTGTACCGGCAGCATTGCGGATTGGCCAAATTTCAACGTCTACCTCAAGGCCATTCCAATTGCCTGTGTGCTTCGTTGTGAGGATAGGGCCGTATGCACGCGAGTTTTGCAGCTGCGTCTTGCCCCAATTGCTTGTCCCCCAGTTTTTCAGCTTGCCTGGCAGCTCGTCGAGCAGCATTTGGCGGGCGGCTGCTTCGGAGGGAAGTCCGAGCGCGCCGTTTAGCGATTGGCTCACCTTTTTATCGACGGACATGCTGAGCGTCTGCTTGCTGTAGCCCCAATCGATCTCTGCTTTATAATTGTCATCCGTAATGTCAAAGCCTTCTGTGTTTGCGAGCGTCAGCGCGGCGTCGATATTGCCGTTTTGCACAGCATAGCGTTTTTTGTACGTGAGCTCGTAGTTGTTTTTATCCTCTTTTTTGCGAAAACGTGCGTTCCAGCCTGCATCATCCAGACCAAGACTGTTGGTATCGAAATATTCCACATTGGTTTGTCTCGAAGTAGTCAGATTGAACTGGGAGGCAACAGCGGAATTCAACGTCAAATTGCTGTTCAACACCTGCGTAGAATCCAGCAGCAGCTTGACCTCATAGGATGGGACCATATTCGCTTCCAGCTTTTTTGCCTGTACGGTGTCCGGCGCCTGGAACGCCGACAGCAGCAGCGTCGCACTCAAAACCATCGTTCCTGCTTTCGTTAACCAATGTTTCATTATCTCATCTCCTCTTCATAATGGACCTACAACCTATACTTTAGGGAGCCATTGTTCGCGAGGAATCAAGCATGGAAACGGATTATGTTAATTTTTCCAATAATTAATGGATGGTGTCGGAGAATTTTTAAAGCTTCTATGGAGGGTATCAATAAATTGTTCGGTCAGCCGGGAGTCATAGCGATCCTTGTTATAGCAGCAATAAATCGAGCGCTGAAAGCGGGTATTGGGGATTTTACGCATGAGCAGCTGTCCCTTTCGAACCTCCTCCTGTACCGAAAGCTCCGAAATAAAAGCAATATGTGCACCCTGCTGCACCGTCTGCTTGATGGCTTCAATCGAATCGAGCTCAATTGGCCCGATGAGGTCAATGCGGTGATTGTTCAGCCATCTCGTCGTCATTTCCCGCGTACTGGACTGCTCGCCATGCAGCACAAAATTGGCTGTTGCAATAAGCCCCGGATTAAGCGTTTCATAAGCTGCCAGATGATGAGTAGGGGCAAAAATAACGACCAGCTCATCCTCGCAAATGCTATGGGTGGACAAGGAGGGCTGCTCGAACGGCTCGGAGGAGATGAGGCCGAGATGAATGTCATGGTTCCAAAGCTTTTCCTTAATGATAGGCGCGGGCTTCACCAGCACGGAAATCTCAATGCCCGGATGATGCCTGGAAAAATCGCTCAGCACCTCCGGCAGCACATAGGTGGCCGGGACGTAGCTCGCTCCAATGGTCAGCTTTCCGCGGGCCAGGCTGCCATATTCCATAACGACGCGCTCGGCCTCCTGCGCCAGCTTATTGATGCGCACCGCATAATGAAGCAGCGCCTTGCCAGGTGCGGTCAGCAGCATTTTATCCGCTCGCGCCTCGAACAGCTTGACGCCCATTTCCTGCTCCAGGCTTTTCATATGATAGGTAATGGTCGGCTGCTTGAGCTCCAGCTCGTGGGCAACGGGGGTAATTTTCTTATGCTTGTCGAGCAGCTCAATAATTTTCAGCTTCAATAAATTCACAGGCGCTTGCCTCCTACTTATTAGCGGATAAGTGTTAAAGTGTGGCGGAAAGGAGAAGCGAAATGAAAAGCTTGAACTGGAGAAGCGGTAGCGTTCGCTTAAAGCTTTCCGTAGGAAAGCAGCATCGTAAGCATATGCTTTTAGCCTTGAATTTTTTCCTATGGAAAATTATTAATAAAAATTCAAGGGTAATGGCGATCGGAAGTCAAGTTTTTCATGCAGCGTAACCGCTTTTCTGCCACTACTTATAAAAGTAGCATAGAAAAATTCGATGAATGTTAAAACAAATCCACTAAAAAGTTAATCTTTCATTTACACAGCTCAAATAAACAACGAATAGTCGGAGGCTATACTGAGGTCAAGCTTAAAGCCTAGCGGATAAGGAAGCCTCGGCTGCCTGCTCCGCCAGTCATTTAATAGACAGGCAGGTTAATGCATATGGGACATATCGTAATGAATCATTTGGAAAAGTCTTTCGGCGCTGTTCAGGCGCTGCGGCCTTCCAGCCTATCGATTGCCAAAGGCAGCTTTACAACGCTGCTCGGCCCCTCAGGCTGTGGCAAGACGACGCTGCTGCGAATGCTCGCAGGACTTGAAACGCCGGATGGCGGCGAGATTCATGTGAATGGGGAGTGCTACTATTCAAAAGTAAAGCGAATCAATAAGCCAGCTCATCAAAGGCAATTCGGAATGGTGTTTCAAGATTTTGCGCTTTGGCCGCATATGACGGTGTTTGAAAATGTCGCCTTCGGACTGCGCGCTGCCGGCATGAAGGCCGGGCTTCAGGAAGCGGTGCTAGGCGCGCTCCAGACCGTCCGTCTTGGCGGTATGGAGAAGCGTTATCCGCATCAACTGTCCGGCGGACAGCAGCAGCGCGTCGCGTTTGCGAGAGCGATCGTTATGAAGCCGCAGCTCGTTCTGTTCGACGAGCCGCTCAGCGCACTGGATGCGCTGCTGCGCGATGAGATGCGGGCGGAGCTGCTCCATCTGGTGAAGGAAGCGGGCGTGACGGCGCTTTACGTCACCCATGACCAGACGGAGGCGATGAGCATGTCGGATGAGGTAGTCGTGCTGCAAGGCGGCGAAATTTTGCAGCAGGGGACGCCCGAGCAAATATACAGCGCCCCGGAGCATCCATTCGTCGCCCGATTCATCGGCAAGTCGAATTGGCTGATGAAGGACAAGTGGATGCTGCGGCCAGAGCATGTGCGCTTTCGTGAGGCGGATGCTGAGGACCATCGCTTCGAGGCGGAGGTGCGGCATGCCAGCTACATGGGTGACCGCTACGAGGTAGAGCTTGAGATGCAGGAGAATCTGGGTACTTGGACGGCCTACTCTCCGTCAAGGCTGCTCGTTGGCGATAAGGTGCAGGTTTACGCCTCGCCGGAGCATGTGCATGAAGTGGTGTCCTAAACGAGTGGGTTAAATGTTTTGACAAATAAAAAAATGAGAACAATCGGGAGGCCCTACCAATGAAATTAGCTAAAAAAGGCATGATGCTTGCTTTAACCGTATTTATGGGAGTCAGCTTGGCAGGCTGTGGAGCAGCAGCAAGCAATGGACAAGCAAGCAGTGAGGCGTCTGCGTCACCTTCGGCACCAGCCGCTTCTACATCAGCAGAGCAGCCGCAGCAATCGGAGGTTAAACGGAGCGGCAGCGTAGTCGTATACAGCGCAGGACCAGAAGGGCTTGCGAACAAAATAAAGGAAGGCTTTGAAGCGAAGACTGGCGTGAAGGTTGAAATGTTCCAAGGCACAACGGGCAAAATTCTGGCCCGCATGGAAGCGGAAAAATCGAATCCAGCGATAGATGTGCTAGTGCTGGCGTCGCTTCCAGCGATGCAGGGACTGAAAGAGGAAGGTATTTTGATGAGCTATCCGGATGCGGCTAATGCGGACAAGCTGATTGCCGACTGGTCGGATAAAGACGGGCAATATTTCAGCTACAGCGCCTCTGCGCTTGGCATTGTGTACAATACAAAGCTTGTACAGACGCCACCAACATCATGGGCTGATCTGGCTAAGCCGGAGTGGAACGGCAAGGTTAACATTCCTGATCCATCGTTGTCGGGCTCGGCACTTGATTTTATTTCCGGTTATTTGAGCGCATCGGGCGATAGCGGCTGGTCGCTATTCGACAGCTACAAGCAAAACGGCGTAGCGATGGCGGGCGCGAATCAAGAGGCGCTTGATCCAGTCATTACAGGAGCGAAATCCGTTGTAGCTGCCGGCGTCGATTACATGGCGTACAAAGCGAAAGCGGCTGGCGAGCCGGTTGATATTGTTTATCCAAAAGAGGGCAGCGTTATTAGCCCGCGTCCGGCTGCTATTGTAGGCACGACCAAAAACGCCGACAATGCCAAAGCTTTTATCGATTATCTGCTGTCCGATGATGCTCAGAAAATGGTTACTGGCGCATATTTGCTACCAGGCCGCTCGGATGTGGAAGCGAAGGATCGGGCAAGTGTGGACGAAATTCCTACCTTCAACGTGAACTGGCAGTGGATGAATGAAAATAGCGACAGCGTGACGACGAAGTTTACCCAATTGTTTAAATAAAGCGATCGATTACCAGCCGCCTGATATCTGCTGCCCTAAGGCATTAGGTATCGGGCGGTGCTGGCAATAGGCAAGCAATAGGAAAGGCCAATACACAAGCAATACAAGCAATACAAGCAATACAAGCAATAGACAGGTGGTCTGACGATGCAATCCTCTTTATTCAAAAACTATGTTTGGCTCGGCATGGGACTGGCGCTGGCGCTTCTCGGCATGCTGGTGCTCGCGCCGCTGCTGATCGTATTCGGCACAAGCTTATACACCGACCAGAAGCTCGATTTGCTGGCACCGCTGCAAATCATTAGGCAAAGCGAGCTTAGCGAGGTGCTGTTCAATTCAATTTGGCTGGGACTATGCGTCATCGCGGCTACGACGGTGCTTGCTTTCCCGCTGGCTTGGATCATGGCGAAGACGCCGCTGCGCCGCCACAAGTGGCTGGATATTGTTCTGCTTATTCCCTTCATGACGCCGCCCTACATCGGGTCGATGGGCTGGATGCTGTTCATGCAGACGAATGGCTACATGGAGCAGTTCATTCCGGCCACCTCGGCCATTACGCCCGCCTTCTTCAGCTTTGGCGGCATGGTGGCGATTATGAGCCTGCATTTATTTCCGTTTCTGTATTTGCTGCTGCGCAATGCGCTCTTGCAAATCGGCGGCAGCATGGAGGAAGCGGCGGCGGTCCATGGCGGCGGCTTTCTGTACCGCTTGCGGCGCATCGTTCTGCCGCTGCTCTTGTCCAGCTACGTCATGGGCAGCCTGCTCATTTTTGTAAAAACAATTGCCGAGTTCGGCACGCCCGCCACCTTCGGGCGCAAAATCGGTTTTTACGTTATGACCTCGGAAATCCATAAATATATTTCCAGCTGGCCGATTGATTTTGGCAAGGCGACTTCCCTTGCTTCGGTGCTGCTCGCGGCTTGTCTTGTGATGTGGTATATCCAAAGCACGATTAGCAGCCGCTATTCGTACCGTTTAGTCGGCGGCAAGGGCGCTATCAAGCAGACAGCGACGATGAGCCGCTGGGGCCGGATATTGTGCTGGCTGTACATGGGGATACTGCTCCTTGCCTCTATCGGTATTCCGTATTTTTCGATTATTACGGCATCGCTCTTGAAGCTGCGCGGCGTAGGCCTCGCATGGGACAATTTGACGCTCCAGCATTATGTGGAGCTGCTTACGCCAGGCTCTTCGAGTCTGGATGCGCTGCTTAACAGCTTTGGCCTGTCGATTGTCGCCTCCACGATTGCTGTCGTGCTGGGCACGTGGTTTGCCTTGACGGTGCAGCGCTCGCGTACGCCAGGACAGAAGCTGGTCGATCTGTTCAGCTTGCTGCCGAATACAGTACCGGGCATCGTCATCGTCGTAGGACTGATTTTGTTATGGAATGCGAAGTGGATGCCGATTCCGCTGTACAATACGTACGGCATGGTCGTGCTGACATATGTTATTTTGTTCCTGCCTTATACCGTGCAATATGTGAAAGCGAGCTATGGGCAAATCGACCCGATGCTGCTGCAGGCGGGACAAGTTTTTGGCGGACGCAGGCTTTATGTGCTGCGGCGGATTTTGCTGCCGCTGCTGCTGCCCGGCATGCTGGCGGGCTGGATGATGACGTTCACGATATCCAATCGGGAGCTGGTGGCGTCGCTGCTCGTCCTGCCGCCGTCGATGAAAACGTCGGCGACGTATATTTTTGCCCAGTTTGAGCAGGGAGAGGTGTCGATGGGGATGGCGATGGCCGTCATTACGGTCGGTGTCACAACCGTGCTGCTGCTGGCAATGAATGTTTTTAGCTCACAACAGAAAGTGGAATAGCTGATGATGCAATTGACCATATGGGGTGGGGCGGGCGAACATGGACGCTCCAGCTATTTGCTGCAATATAAGGACGAAGCGATTTTGCTGGATTGCGGCGGAAAAAAAGAAGGCGGCGGACAATATCCGCTCATTAGCCCAGAAGTGATTCCGCAGCTGAAAGCGGTATTCTTATCGCATGCGCATGAGGATCATTCCATGGCGCTGCCGCTGCTTTATAAGCACGGTTATGAAGGTGAAGTATGGACGAGCCGCGTGACGGCGCAGCAGCTTCCGGGTTATTTTCAGGCGTGGAATCGTTATGCCCGCTCACAGGCTGCCGAGCTGCCTTATGGGGACGAGCATATTGCGGCTATCCGCTATGCCTATTTGGAGGAGCATACCTTCGCAGGTGAGTGGAGCAGCGTGGTTTCCGGGCTCCGCATAAAATGGGGGCGCAGCGGGCATTTGCCAGGCGCGGTATGGCTGGCGCTAGATTGGCATGGCAAGCTGGTGTATTTCTCGGGAGATTATACCGGGGAATCGGGCTTGCTTGCGGCAGATGAGCCGCGGCTAGAATCGATTCGCGAGGGTAGAGAAGGGGCGGATGACGCCCGCCGTCCGATTTCAGAGACAAGATGTATCGCGGATCTTGCGATCATCGATGCAGCGTACGGAGCGAATCCGGATTCGCAGGCGGTTCGGCTTGCGGAGCTGGAGCGGGCGACCGAGGAGGTGCTGCGGGCGCAGGGCTCGGTGCTGTATCCGGTGCCGACGAGCGGGAGAGGGCAGGAGCTGTTGGTATGGGCGAGCGAGTGCTTCCCAGAGGCGCAGCTTATTGTGGAGCGGGCGCTGATGGAGCCGTTCCACCAGCTGGCTGCGCTGCCGGAATGGCTGGGCGCCGGAGCGCTGGCCCGTATGGAGGCGCTGCTGGCGAATGGCAGGCTTACGATAGTCGCAGATGAAGAGGAGCGGCTAAAGGCGCTTGCTCGCAAGGGCAGCGTCCTGATTTTTACGAATGATGGCATGATGCAGTCTGAAGTTGCGCGGTGGTACTACCAGCAGCTTTCGGTTGCCGCCCACCATGCCATATTGCTAACCGGACATCTCGCTGCAGGCTCATTTGGCGAAATGGCATTGCGGAGCAGCCAGGGCAGCGATGGCAGTAACGGCAGTGGGAGTATCCTGACGCGCTTCCCATTACCCGTGCAGCATATCCGCTATAAGGTGCATCAGGGCCTGCCGGATGTCCGCCAGATGCTGGAGCGGGTGCCCAGCCGCACCACTGTGCTAGCACATGCGGTTAAGCCAAGAACGGACGAGCTGCTTGAAGTATTAAGGGATGAGGGCTATGAGGGCATCTATTCGCTGAGTCCGGGGGAACGGTTGATTTTATAAATGAAAAATAAAAACAGCAGGGATTCACGACGCTAAAATGTCGTAATGAATCCCTGTTGTTTTTTGCTGCCTGCTAAAGTTTTCAGACGCGCTGTAGTGGGGGAATATTATTTACAAGTTGGATACAAGCTGGACGCAGTCTTGAGATATCCGCTTTATATACTGTATTCATCAGGGAGGATGCAGCAGCGGCAAACGAGGAGGGACAGCAGTAGCGCCCAGCTAGAGCGTCCAATAATTGAAATTATAAAAATAGAGATAAAACAAAAAAACGGAGTATTCAAAAGGAGATTATAAAAATGAAAAACAACATGAAAAAAGGAATCGTATCGATGGTAGTTGTCGGAATGACATTGACGGGAGCAGCAGGCGTATATGCTGGAGCGAGCCTCCAAAAAATTTCAGCCTATTTGAACGGCAATATTAGTGTCAAGGTCGATGGGGCTGCTTATACCCTTAAAGATGAGAACGGCCATAAGCTTTCGCCAATTATGTATCAGGATAAAATGTATCTGCCTGTCCGCTCGCTCGCGGGAGCGCTCAACACGCCAATTCAATATGATTCAAAAAACAATCAGGTGCTGATTGGCAAAGGGCAGCAAGCATCCGAGCAGTATGTGGAGGTCAAATACAGCGATGCGCAAATCAAACTCATTAAGAAGGAATTTGCTGCATTTGACGGCTTCGAAACGGCATATGCACCTAAGCAGATGGCAGCCGGAGATGCTTTTGTCAAATCGTTTGCTGGGGGCGACGGGGTTAGTGTGATTTTCAACCATATGAACGTCAATGTATCGCCAAGAGACTACTCGGACGGTTATGAAAGCAAGGAGGTCGTGTTATCGAACGGGGTAAAAGCAAAATGGTATACGCCGAGCGATCTGCCACTGCTTAGCTTCCAGCTCGATGACCGTACAATCACCATCAGCTCCCCTGACAAAGTGCTGACTCAGGCGCAAATGGAAAAAATCGCAGTGAGCGTAGCAAAACTATAAGATTGACGAGGGAAACAAACGCCTCGCTATAGGAATATTGGAATATAGGAATAAAGAAGTCCTCCCTGCTGCTTCCAAGCGGCACGGGGGCTTTTTTGTATATAAAGGTAAACGCCGCCGCAATTGTGTGTACAGGATGGAAGGAGGAGCGGGGACAATTTGCTGCTTCTAAAGCCTCCAGTCTTGACTTTTGGATAAAGGCATCATACAATACCTTAAGACTAACTAACGTTCGTTAGGTGAAAAGAATAATTGCCGAAAGGTGAATGAGGCTATGAAAAAGGACACCATACAAGTGCCAGCATCGAAAGCAACGGCAGAGCGTCTTAAGCATGCTGCCTTGACGATCTTTACTGAATTTGGCTACGAAGGAACGTCGATGTCCGATATCGCCAAGGCGGTTCAGATTAAGACGCCATCTATCTATGCTCATTTTAAGTCGAAGGAGCAGCTTTTTTTAGAGCTTTGCGCGGATGTTATTGCCGAAGAGGGCATGAAATTTGAGGAGCTTATGCAGCAATCGCAAGGCAGGCCTATTTTGGAGCGGCTGCGCGAGGTGTACGATTTTTTCACGGACTTCCCGCATTTGACGGTCGGCCAATGGTTTCTGAAACGGATGATGCTAATGCCGCCCAAGCATTTGCAGCAGCAGTTCCGCGCCGATTTTTTGGAGCATGAGCAGCGAGTGGACGTTAGTGTGGGCGCATTATTTTTGGAGGGGCAGCAGGCAGGCATTTTTCCTAAGCAGGATGTGGAGAATATGATTGCGGTGTTTTATACGCTGCTGGATGGTTTGCTCGTGGCGAATCAGATTTATGAACAATCGGTATTCAGCTCGCGCAAGCAGATCATATGGGAAATGCTGGAGAAATACTGGACGACAGCTTAGTCATCTTGGCTTCATTGCAAGTTAACACAGGGGGAGATTAATATGAAAGCTTGGCTTTATGTCATATTCGGGGGCATATTTGAGGTATTCTGGACCTTCGGTCTTAAATATTCGAAAGGATTTACAGACCCGCTAATAAGCGTTGTTACAGTCATTTTAATTATTATTAGCTTTGTGCTGTTCGCCCGTTCGATGCAATTGCTGGAAATTGGCACAGCTTACGCGGTATTTACCGGAATTGGTACAGCTGGTACGGTCGTGTTCGGCATTTTGGTATTAGGTGAGTCTGCGGATATTAAACGCCTGCTGCTGGTCGGCACGCTGATCATTGGCATTATCGGGCTTAAGCTCGTATCCAGCGAAAAGCCAAAGCAGGAGCAGGCATCTGATGGATTGGCGCCGGAAGCGCTGAAATCAGCACCGGTCGTGCAGGGAAGGGGCGGAAAATAAAATGGCATGGATTTTTCTTATTATTTCCGGCCTGGGTGAGGTCGGCGGCGTGACATTCATGAAGCTGTCGGATGGCTTTAAAAGGTGGAGAGGGACGGTTGGAGCCATTATTTTCGGCTTCATCAGCTTCTACTTTCTGTCGCGGTCGCTTCAAGACATTCCGATCAGTACCGCATACGGCATTTGGACGGGAATCGGCTCGGTCGGCAGCGTCATCCTGGGGATGATTTTTTTCGGAGAATCACGCGATTGGCGTAAAATCTTCTTTGTCCTCATGATTATTGGAAGCGTCATTGGCCTCAAGCTGGTAGGTTAATATTGGCGATATGGATTATAGTAGACCATAAACCTAAAGAAGGAGAGCGATCCTATGTCGCTCTTCTTTTCTTTTCGCCGTTTCCGATTTAAAATAATAGAATAGAGTATAGACAAGGTGAGAGAGGCAGGCACAAGGTATGGAAGAGAAACGGCTGGAGAAATGGATTGAGATGACCGAACGGACGCTGCTTGAAGGCGTGAAGCTCCGCAGCATTAACCATGGCGAGCCCGTTCAAGTGGATGTATTGCCAGAAGGCTGGGAGCTGCTTGGGGCGGGAAATTATGCTGGCGTATTCGTTCATCGGGATGCGCAGGATATAGCCGTGAAGGTGTATGCGCCGGGCAGGGAAGGCTGGGAAGCGGAAAGGGAGGTTTATCGCCGTTTGGGCAACCATCCCGCCTATTCCACTTGCTACCATGCATCCAAAAGCAACGATCTGGAATATTTAATGCTGCGCAGGCTTGAAGGGAAGACACTATACAAGTGTGTGCTTGAGGGTGTGATCATCGAGGATCGCATCATTGCGGAAATTGATGCAGCTTTGGATTACGCTCGTGAACAGGGACTGTTTCCACATGATGTTCATGGCAAAAATGTAATGGTATCTAATGATGATCGCGGCCTTGTCGTGGACGTATCCGATTTTCTTAAAGAAGAGCCTTGCATGATGTGGGATGATTTGAAAAAAGCGTACAACCGGATTTACATGCCGTTTCTATCCAAGCATTCCATGCCCGTGCCTGAGTGGGTCATGAATGGTGTGCGCAAAGGCTATCGCTGGGTGCGTGCTTCATCCAGATAACTGTGCGCGGCCGGGCAGACGAATAGATGATGCGTGCCCGGCCCGCGCCTGTGCTTAAGGTTCGGAGTCGAAAGCGTCCAACTGTTGCTGAGCGGCTTCAACGTCCTTCTTAAGTACATGAAGCCGTTTCAAATTGCCTTCCAGTGTAATTTTCGCCTTAATGCCGCTTGCCTTCAAATGAGCCTCCAATCGGTCAATGATATCCGCCCTAGAACCGCTTTCGGTTCTGATGGCAACCCACCGCCGCCACAGCAGCCCCATCCTATGCACCTCCGAGTTCTGCACAGATTATCCGTTCAAGCTATATATATTCCGGGTCCTCCCGCTGCCATGACAGATTTATTCAAAGGGCTGAAGGATAAGCTTGCATTTGCCGAAAGCGGCATTATAAGCTTTCCAGAAATGACATGACATAGTATACTAGGTGGATATGTATAATTACGACATCGTCCCAGTACGACCAAATAGATGCTGAAGGTGAATGTATAATGGAAGGCATGAACGCTTTAAAGCCTAGATATGAACAAATGTATCTGATGCTGCGCGAAAAGATTCAAATCGGAGATTATACGGTCGGTGACCGCATCCCTTCGGAGAAGGAGCTGATGGAGGAATTTTCAGTCAGCCGGATTACCTCCAAGAAAGCACTGGATATGCTCGTTCAGGACGGCTATATCATGCGTCAGCCGGGACGCGGCTCTTTCGTTATCGAGCATGCTGTTCAGGAACAGGTGGAAGCTCCTCCTGCTCTAGATCCAGCGGCTGCTGCTGTGCGCACACAGCAAATTGTATTAGGGCTCATTATGGAGGATTTCAGCGACAGCTATGGCAAGGAAATGCTGTCGGAGATGGAACGGACGGCACAGGCGCTCGGCGTTTACTTGATGCTGCGCATCTCTTTTTCCCAGCCCGATGTGGAAGAGAAGGCCATTCAGATGCTGCGCCAATACGGGGTAGATGGCCTGATTATTTATCCGACGCGCGGCCAAAACTTCAGCCCGGAAATTTTGAAGCTGGTCATCGATAAATTCCCCCATGTGCTGGTTGACCGCTATTTAAAATGGACGGACACAACGGCAATCAGCTCGGACAATGTGGAAGCGACGCGAATGGGTGTACAGCATTTGTTTAGCCACGGCCATCGCCATATTGGACTGCTTGCTTCACGGGTGACGGATAATGTAGCGATTGAGGAACGGATAGAGGGGTTTGTGCAGGCGCATGCCGAAGCCGGTATTTTGCTGGATCGCTCATCCTGGCTTACCGATATGAACTGGACGTCCAATGACAATTCCAGCAGCCACCTCATCGATAAATATGTGAAAATCATTCAGCAGATGCTGCGCGAGCATCCACGGATTACCGCCTTGTTTGCAATGGAGTATGAGCTGGCGCTCATAGCGAAGGAAGCGGTGGAAAAGCTGGGCCTGCAAATTCCACAGCAAATTTCGATTATTTGCTTTGATAGCCCGCAGAGCACATCGGCGCTGTATCCGTTCACGCACTTGGAGCAGAATGAGAAAGAGATTGGCCGCCTCGCCGTCAATAATGTTCTGGAGCTGATTAAAGGTGCCACACTTCCTAGCAAAATATCGCTGCAAGTCAAGCTTGTAGCTGGCAAATCGACGGGGCCAGCACCCCAATAGGCAACGGGCTGCTGGGCACGTTGTACTACGTGCTTTGCATATTTTAAGGCTAATGTGAGAAACTGAACACTAGTATCCTGATGAACAAAGCCCTTCTGTCAACCAAGACAGCAAGGGCTTTCTGCTATATATCGTTATGTTTCAGGGGCTTGAACCGGAAGTGCATCTAATAAAATGATTAGTATGCTATTTGTTTTTAAATAATATAACATAGTATATTGACATGACATGAAATATAGATTAATATCGGTACATAAACCACTTGAAAGCGCTTATATAGAAAGGGATGCTTGAAATGACTGAAGTAATGGAAACGCTGCCGACATCGGTGCAGTCGTTAATCCAGGAAGTAGAAGGGAAGCTCGGTTCGCGTACGAAGCTGGCCCGGATGTTTGCAAACTGTTTCTCCAATACGTTAACGACGACGTTGAAGCCTCAGCCTGACGGTGCTATTTTCGTCATTACGGGTGATATCCCAGCGATGTGGCTGCGGGATTCAGCAGCTCAGGTTCGTCCATACTTGATCTTGGCGAATGAAGATGCAGAGATGGCGCGATTAATTGAAGGCGTTGTCAAACGGCAAATTCAACATATATTGCAGGACCCTTATGCGAATGCGTTTAATGAGCATGCCAACAGCAAAGGGCATCAGAACGATTTAACGGAAATGACGCCTTGGCTATGGGAGCGCAAATATGAAATTGACTCGCTCTGCTATCCGATCCAGCTAGCTTATCTTCTGTGGAAGACAACGGGAACTACGGCGCATTTGGATGAGGCATTCAGTGAAGCCTGCTTCAGTATTTTGCGGGTGTGGAGAACGGAGCAGAACCACGATGGGCAGTCGAGCTACCGTTTCCAAAGAACGGATTGTCCGCCTTCGGACACGCTGCTTAATGAAGGCAAAGGCACGCCAAGCGCAGTGACGGGCATGACCTGGTCGGGCTTTCGTCCAAGCGACGATGCTTGCGACTACGGCTACCTCATTCCTTCCAACATGTTTGCAGTCGTTGTGCTGGATTATATGGCGGAAATGGCGGTTGAAGTGCTTGGCAATCAAGAGCTGGCGAAGCAGGCGATTGCTCTTCGTCAGGAAATACAGTCCGGTATCGAAGAGTATGCAACGGTCGAGCATGAGCAGTTCGGCAAAATTTTTGCTTACGAAACAGACGGTCTTGGCGGCTACAATCTGATGGATGATGCGAATGTGCCAAGCTTGCTGTCCCTGCCTTACCTCGGCTGCTGCAAGCTGGATGATCCGATATATTTGAATACTAGACGCTTCGTGCTGAGCCAGGATAATCCTTATTATTTCACAGGTACGGCGGCGCAAGGAATTGGCAGCCCTCATACCCCGGAAAACTATATTTGGCACATTTCGCTGGCTATGCAAGCGCTGACTTCACAAGATGAGGCAGAGGTTGAACGACTGCTGAACGTGCTGGAGAGCACGGATGCCGGAACGGATTTTCTGCATGAAGGCTTTCATAAAGATGATCCAAGCGAGTATACGCGTGAATGGTTTTCTTGGGCTAATGCCTTGTTTAGCGAATTGATTTTGACGTATTGCGGCTTTAAGGTTCCATCGAGCATGAATGCTCGTTCAATATAGGAACAAATAATAAGCGTAACAGACGGACAATAAGGGGAGCGATCAAGATGGCAGGTAAAAAAACAATTCTGGCAGGTACGGTTGCAGCATTAACTGTTTTCACAGCAGCATGTTCAGGAAATGCAGGCACAAATGGCTCGGAGGGCGCAGAAGCAACTTCCGCAGCAGGCGCGACAAAGACCGTTAAAGTCGCATATGGCAAATGGAATGAGACGGACAATTGGGGCAAGTGGCTGACTAGCGTGAAGGCGGATTTTGAAAAAGCGAACCCTGGCGTTACTGTCGAGCTGCAACCGATTGAAGGCTCGCAATATGCAACAAAAATTCCGCTGCTGATGATGGATGGGAAAACGGCGCCAGAGGTGCTTGCTGAAGATTCCTTCATGATTAATGCCGACAGCGAGGCCGGCTACCTTGAGCCGCTTGCTGTGGATTCATGGGAAGATTGGGGCAAATTCAACGAAGGTATTAAAGCGGCTGTAACAGCTACGGACAGCAAAGTTTATGGCGTACCTTTCTCCACTGACGTTCGCGGCTTGTATTACAACAAAGAGCTGTTCAAGAAAGCAGGTCTGCCTGTGCCTTGGGAGCCTAAGAGCTGGGATGATGTGCTAAGCGCTTCCCGCACCATTAAATCCAAGCTGCCAGACATCATTCCTTTCTGGATGAACTCTGGTAAAGCAGGCCAAGAAGCAACGACGATGCAAACGTTCGAAATGCTGCTTTATGGAACAGACGACACACTTTATGAAGATGGCAAGTGGGTGACGCAAAGCCCGGGCATTTTGAGCTCGCTGAATTTCATTCACTCCATCTACTCCGAGGGCATGGGTCCAAAAATGTCGCAAGTACTGACTGCACAAGCAGGTCAAGTATTGGAGACAGATCTGATGCCGAATCAGAAGGTCGCAATCGTTCTGAACGGCAACTGGTTGACTGGCAACTGGTCGGCAAGCGGCAGCAAGCCGTGGCCGGAAGCGCTTGATGTATATGGCTACGTGAAAATGCCGACAGAGAAAGGTCAAGAGCCTGGCTTCACTTCGATGTCTGGCGGCTGGACGCTTAGCGTTGGCGCGAAATCCACTGAAAAAGAGCTAGGCTTTGAATTTATTAAAATGGCAACTAATGAACAGCATAACAAAGAGTTCGCTATGCTGGACGGCGCTCTAACGCCTCGTACCGACGTTGCGGCTGATACTGAATACACGGGCCAGCCTGGCACGCTGTATGGCGTAGCTGCTGAATTTATTACGTACACGCATGTTCGTCCTACTAATGCGAATTACCCGGCAGTATCGACTTCCATTCAAGAAATGGTTGAAAAAGTGGCATCGGGATCTCTTGCGCCTGAAGCTGCCATGAAAGAATATGCAAAAAGCGTAGAAAGAACAGTCGGCGCTGATAAAGTAGCGGCGAAGTAGCACACAGCTGGGAAGCCGATTGTTGCTTAATGACAATCGGCTTGTCTTTTTCAAATTCAGTCAGGAGGATACCAGATGGAAGCGATAAACTCGCGATTTCCCAAAGCGAAAAGGAAAGGGAACGGCAGTGAACAGTGGAGGGCAGCGCTATTCTTATCGCCTAGCTGGCTGCTGCTTTTACTCTTTTTCTTCGTGCCGGCAGTATTAACTTTTTATTTCGCGTTTACGAATATGGCTTTGACAGGGGCCGCAGCAGCGAATACGCAGTTTGTCGGGTTCCAAAACTTCACGAATATGTTTCAGGATGCGACATTCCGCACTTCTGTAGGCAATACCATCCTCTTCCTCATTTTCTCGGCCGTTATTGGCCAGCAGGTTATGGGCTTTCTTATTGCCTTTCTAATGAATGGCAGAAACCGCGTATTCCGCAGTGTTGTCGGCTCCATCGTTATTTCGGGCTGGGTCGCGCCGGAAGTGGTATGCGCATTTGTATGGTTTGCTTTTCTGAATGATACGGGAACGGCTAATGCATTCATTCAAGGCATTGGCTTTGAGCCTATTGCTTGGCTCTACACATTCCCGATGGTATCCGTTATTATTGCAAACGTATGGCATGGAACAGCCTTCTCGATGATGGTATTCCAGGCTGCACTGGGCGACGTGCCTAAAGAGGTTGAGGAAGCGGCAATGATCGATGGCGCTTCGGCTTGGCAAAGACTTATCCGCATTACCATTCCAATGATCAGCGGTTCTGTTGTAACGAATATGGTACTCGTAACGCTTCAAACATTAGGCTCCTTCACGCTTATTTATGCGTTGACAGGTGGCGGTCCGGGAAATGCAACGGAAACGCTCCCGATTTATATGTATCATCAGGCCTTCGTCAACTATCAGCTTGGCTACGGCACAGCTATTTCGCTTGTTCTGCTGTTGATCGGTATTGTTGCCAGTCTGTTGTATATGAAGCTTCTAAAAGTGAAGCTGTAAGCCATGCGCAAAGCTTGGATAATGGTTTATTAAAAGGAGGACGCGAGAATGAGCAGCAACGTACGCAAGCGCCCCAGAATGAATCGGTTTATGGTCGGCCGGGTGCTTCCTTATATTATTTTGAGTTTTATCGCTTTATTGTTCCTGCTTCCTATGTTATGGCTCGTATTGGCTTCATTCGATGGAGCGGCAACCCTTGCTTTGAAGGTGCCTGATGAGGTAACGCTAAGCAATTATACGTCTACGCTAGCGAGCTCTGACAATCAGCGCTCTTTCGGCAATGGCTTGCTGCTGGCGCTTGGACAAGCACTGCTTGTTGTAGCGGCGGCAGGGCTGGCTTCTTACCCGCTGTCACGTTATCAGCTGCGGTATAAACGCCCGTTTATGTATGTCATCCTGTTCGCAACAGGCTTGCCGATTACGGCGGTTATGGTTCCGGTTTATCAATTTTTCCTGTATATGCAAATTCAGGATTCCTTGTTTTTCACCATTTTGTTCTTGGCCGCCTCCGCGCTGCCATATTCCATCTGGATGATGAAAAACTTCATGGATTCCGTGCCTTTGGAGCTGGAGGAGGCTGCTTGGGTGGACGGCGCGTCCATCTGGACGACGCTTCGTCTAGTCGTTGCACCACTGATGCTGCCAGGTATTTTCACAGTAGGCATTTTCGCTTTTGCTGGCAGCTGGGGGAACTTCCTCGTTCCATTTATTTTGCTGCAAAGCCCACAGAAGCTTCCTGCTGCCGTTACCATTTACCAGTATTTTGGGCAAAATGGCATCGTGCAATACGGCAAGCTGGCCGCCTTCTCGATCATTTACACGATCCCTGCGGTCGCGCTTTATGTGTTCGGCCAACGCTTTATGTCCCAAGGCTTTAGCTTTGGCGGGGCGAATAAGGGTTAATTACGAAGTAATAGTTTTAAATGAAAGAGCGGCAAGCCCCACCACTTATTTGGATGGGCATGCCGCTTTTTTTTGGTAATCGTAAAATTAGCGTTCGTGGCGTTTTTGTTTCATGTTTAAGATTTCTGACTCAGTAAGACCGGATGCTTTAGCAATAATATGCGCTTCAACTCCAAGAGCTATAAGCTCGGAAGCGATTTCGATTGCTTTTTTTCGCTCGCCGCGGGCTTCCCCTTCTGCTAAAGCACCTTCAATCATGGAAGCCTCATCATGCAAATACTTTTGCCTATCCTCATACAACCGGCGCGCTTCTGTATCCTGACTAAGAAACTCAAGTGTATTCATAGCTTTCTTTAATACAGGATCATTCATGGTGAGCACCTCCCAATTGGATTTATTCGTACTCTTTAGAAACAGCAGCCAATTGACCAATCCTCCATTTTCAACAGGTACTGCGAGGTCATCTAGCTTAGGCAATTCTAAAAAATGCAGTTCTATATCATCGATTAGGGAAATGCCACTGCGATCTTCTCGAAGATGAAACACGTTATGATACTGTTCGTTAGGCAAAAATGAGTAATTAAGAATATTTATTGAACAGCTGCATTTCAACATTAATTAATTCACCTTCGGCAGTTTTGCCCCGAATATCCAAGATCGATTGTTTGTCTCGTGGAGCATCTTTTTCTGTATAGGGATTGAGAAGAGTGATTTCCGTTAATGGTGGCTTCCCTGCTTCTGTAAAGGTCCGGTTGAGGAAGGCAAGCAATACATCCCGGTTCTCTTCGCTACCAAAAATGCGTTTAAACAAGAAGTCATTTCGAGGATTAAGCAATTCCGCCATCAATAATCAACTCCGTTCGATACGTTAATATCTATTATATCACGTTGCGACAGGCTAGAGACATTATCATCCCTTCAGTCACAGGAATAGGTTGACCCACCCGTCTTTTGTTGTTACTATTTTGTGGAAAATAGTTTTACTGCAATCGTTCATCACTTTTCTCAAGGTGAAACGGCTGTCGCCGTCCTTTTGCGGCGCGGCGCGGCGCGGCTCGTTTCAGTCCGAGAAATATAAGCGTATTTATAGGTGTGAAACTTATAAATGCTTATATTTTCAAAAAGAACAGGAGGAACAAAGATGACTAAAGCTGCAATAAGCACGGAAGTAACGACGCTGAATAACGGGGTGCAAATGCCGCGTCTGGGGCTTGGCGTATACTTGTCGAAAGAAGGCGATGAGGTTGAGCACGCTGTGCGTTACGCCATAGAAGCTGGGTATCGCAGCATCGATACGGCAAGCGCTTACAACAATGAAACGGGTGTAGGCCGTGCAATTGCCGAGAGTGGGGTTGCAAGGGACGAGCTGTTCATTACGACGAAGGTATGGAACCGGGACCAAGGCTATGAGTCGACACTGCAAGCATTCGAAGCTAGCCGCAAGCGTCTAGGGCTGGATATCATAGATTTGTATTTAGTGCATTGGCCGGTGACGGGCAAGTTTACGGAAACGTATCGCGCGCTGGAAAAGCTTTATAAGGATGGTTACGTTCGGGCGATTGGCGTGAGCAATTTTCTGCTGCCGCATTTCGACGAACTGCTGCCAGGCTGCGAAATTAAGCCGATGGTTAATCAGGTGGAGTTCCATCCGCTGCTGACACAGCCGGAGCTGCAAAGCTTCTGCCGCGAGCAGGGCATCCAGCTTGAGGCTTGGAGCCCGCTCATGCAAGGGAATTTAGATGTGCCGCTGCTTCAGGAGCTGGCTGGCAAATACGGCAAAAGCCCGGCGCAAGTCGTCATCCGCTGGGATCTGCAAAAAGGCGTCATTACGATTCCGAAATCCGTTCGAAAAGAACGTATTATCGAAAATGGCGATGTGTTTGATTTTGAATTGACGGAAGCGGAGGTTGCGGCGATTGATGGGCTAAATGAAGGCCGTCGCTATGGCTCCAACCCGATGAATTTCAATTTTTAAAGGTAGCTTGGTTGGCTCGTGCATAATAGATGAAGAGTCATCGCATCCTAATGTTGAATATTAGAGGGAACGGACTATTGACAGTTTGAACTGTAATTGATAAAATTACAGTACTAAACAGGGAGGCCGTTCACATTGAACAGCGAATTTACAATTGCCGTACACAGTCTTGTATATTTAGCTCATTTGCCGGAAAACATGGCGAGCAGCGAAATGATTGCCATCAACGTAGGCACTCATTCAGCCCGCGTTCGCAAGGTGATGAGCGGCTTGCGCCGCAGCGGTTATGTGGATACGCGCGAAGGATCGGGAGGCGGCTATCGGCTGACGATTGATCCGAGTGTAGTAACACTTGCCGATGTTTACCGAGTGATGGCGCAAGGTTCGCTTATTCCAAGCTGGTGCTCGGGCGATCCGGGCATGGAGTGCGTCGTCGGCTCCAATATGAACCAGGTGATGTTCCGGATTTTTTGTGAGGCAGAGAAGCAACTGGAATCGCATTTCAGTCACACGACCATTCAGGATGTGCTTGGCCAGATTCATGCGTGTGAATAGGCGGCTGATTATAAAGACGGTGTGAGGGGTATTCCCTTAGCATACACAACTGGAGAGGATGATTGAAATGGCAGTAGCATTAACGAAAGACAACTTTTCATCTAACGTAGAGAGCGGCGTATCTCTGGTGGATTTCTGGGCACCTTGGTGCGGACCTTGCAAAATGCAGCTTCCAATCGTTGAAGAATTGGCAACTGAGCTTGCAGGCCAAGCTACAATTGCAAAAATCAATGTCGATGAAGAGCCTGAACTGGCTTCGCAATTCGGCGTAATGAGCATTCCAACCCTTATTTTGTTCAAAGACGGACAGCCCGTTGACAAAATGGTAGGTCTGCAAAGCAAAGATGCTTTGAAAGCAAAAATCAGCAATCAACTGTAAGACCTTTGGTCGCACATTGATTCAATGAAGGGAAGCTGCATCGCCGATGGTTCATCGGTGTGCGGCTTCTTTTTTTGTATAGGGGAACGAAAGGTTGGCAGCTCCGCTTACGCTTGGGCAAATTATTCTTCAAAATGACGCAACTTCCCTCAAAGCTTGGGCGTCTATAGGATATTCAGGAATGTATTGGAGGGGGAAGCAGGAGATGGGAAGCAAACAACGGTTGATTGCATTTGTTGCGCTAGTTGCGATAACAAGCAGTGTGCCTACCGCCGCTTTTGCAAACGGAGCGAAGGTGACGATTGATCGCCAGACTACTTTGGCAGACAGTATTTCCGGGGAGGGTTCAATGGATTCTGCGGTGAATGTATCGGTTTCGAAGGATAAGGCAGAGAAGCTGGCGCGCGAGCGAGTGAGCATTCCGAAGGAATATACGCTGCAGGGCGCGTCTTTAGCTGTCAGTGTGCTGGCACAGGGCAAACGTAATGTATGGGGGCTTGATTTCGTCAAGAAAGTAAACGGCAAGCATAAGGGCAGCATTTATGTTCAAATTGATGCTGACGGCGGCCAGTTGCTGTCCTTTAGTTCCTATATAGACAATCCTAGCTCCAAGCCAACGTATCCGCTCAAGGTAGAGCGTTCGGCAGCCCAAGATATTGCTGTCTCCTTCATGAAGCAAATTGCAGCAGATTATGTAGGGCAGGTGCGCTACAATCCCGAATACGGAGCACAGGTGCTTCCCCCACTGACAGGTGAGGTTGTTCATAAAATCCGCTATGACCGAATCGTTAACGACATTCCTTATGTAGACAACTATATTGAACTCGATGTGGACAGTGAAGGCCATATTACCAATTATAAATTGCAATGGGACGACACGCTGCAGTTTCCAAAAGCAGACTCGCGCATTACGCTAGCCCAGGCCAATGCGAAGCTTCGTGAGCTTTCCCAGCCAGAGCTGCAATATATTGTGCCGTATAGTCCAGAGGGGCAGCGCACCCCTCTGCTTAGCTATGAGATGGGCGGCCTGGCAGTGAATGCTCTAGACGGCTCGCTTATTAAAAAGTTATACGATCAGAAAAGCAGCGTATCTGAAACGCCAATTGCGCCGGAAGCGCTCGGCGAAGCGCTGAAAGTGGGCAATTTGACGGATAAACAGGCAGTTGCACTCGTAGAGTCTGCTTTCAAGCTGCCAACAGGCGCTGTGCTTTCTAATACGAGCTACAATGAGTACAGCGACGATACAACAGGTCATAACGAATCGTATTGGAATCTCAATTGGACGACGAAAAGCGGAGCCAGAGAGACGGGCTCTGTATCGGCGACCGTGGATAGCAAGACTGGTATTATTCGGAGCTATTATGCCTATGCCTACGATGGCGGGGATACCTCGGTGAAGCCTTCCCTGACCTACGAGCAGGCGGAGAAAATCGCAACAGATATGGTGAAAAAGCAGCTTCCTTGGGCAGCAGCCCAGCTGTACGTTGTAAAGCCCGATCCGACGAAGTACAGCGAGGCGCCTGCCGGAACGATTAATTCCTATTACGTTTCTTTTGTTCGCAAAATTCAGGGAGCAACCGTGTCCTATGATCGGGTCAATGTCAATGTAGATGCCCGGACAAATGAAGTGACGATGTATGACGCCCAGCTTGCTTCCTTCAACTATCCTGCGGAAGCGCCGAAGGTCATTGAGAAATCAGAAGCGATTGAAAAGTGGCTCACCTACTATCGTACAGAGCTGACTTATTATGTAGAGCGGGAATATTCCCTGCAAGGCCAGCCTATTCCTATTGATAAATATAACCTAATGCTGGCTGCTGGTGAACTGGATTCTGAACAAGTGGACAGCAAGACGGATGTGAAGCTGGTCTACCGTCTTGTTCCGGCTGCCATTGATGAATCTGTGTTTCTGGATGCCAAAAGCGGGCAATGGCGGAATCGCGAAAGTGGAGAGGTTACGGCGCTCGAGAAGCCTAAAGCGCTAGATGTAGAAGGCCACTGGGCACAGCGTCAGTTAGAGCTGATGGTTGCCTACAAGGCGCTGGATGTGAAGGATGGCAAGGTTCGTCCTAATGCGATTGTGACACGCGGTGAATTGATTAAAATGCTCGTGCTTGCCATGAACAGCGGGCGTGGTCCGAAAGTGATGGCGAATGCTGAATCAGCAAGCGCGGCTTTTAATGATGTGGCAGCGGGGTCAGGTTATTATGTTTATGTCCAGAGCGCGCTTGAGCAAAACCTCATTGATATTGGCGATGGCACCTTTAATCCGGCGGGCGAGGTAGACCGTGAGGAAATGGCCGAGCTGATCGTGCGGGCATTGGGCTACAATACGCTGGCGGATTATGACCAGCTGTTTAATATTAATTTTAAGGATGCGGACAAAACAGAGAAAAAAGGCCAGGCGGCCATCGTGGTCGGCCTGAACATTATGTCACTGTCGGACGGTAGCTTCCTTCCGGAGCGTAAAGTGACGCGAGCAGAGGCAGCGACGGCATTTTTCCGCTACCTGCAGACGCGAGCGGATTTGAAGGAAGCGCCGATTCGCAACTAAGGGCTAAAAGGCTATCCCTTGCTCAGCAATTCGAGGCATAGCCTAAGGGCGGCAATGAACAACGGAAGAGCCTTCGGCCAGGCAGTTAAGTGGCTGGAGGCTCTTCCGTATGCTTTTTTTACTGGAAGAAAAGAGGGGTTTAGGGATGGTTAGTCGGTTTTTTCCTTCTTGTCTGTGAAGTTGGATACGGATTTCGTATCCTTAATGTTATCGTTTACGAATGCCATGTCCTGATTTTTCGCATGCATCTTCGTTGTGCCTTTGTAATTGCCTTTATGAGTGTTGTTTTCCACGGCGCTTCACCTCCTGACTGCGGGTAACCCCAGCTTTAGTATGGCCGAAGTGTTCTGAAGCATGCGTGAAAAAACGACGCGAGGGAGCTATGAAACGGAAATGTACAAGCATAATTATGTAAAAATCATAAATTCAATTGTATATTCGCTGCTTGTCTTTTTGTGGCTCTTTAGCTGCGTTGCCGTAAAGGTTACAAGGTGCATACAACGATCTCGATTTCTGTGTCTGCAAAAACATTTTTAATGATTTCTCTGACTTGCCCCCATTGCAGCTTATCGAGCCCGCAGCCGATTTGGGGCATGGCTAGCTGGGCAATGCCCTCTTGCAAGCAAATGTCCCTCATGGATACGATGGCTTGGGTGAGCGTTTGATAGGTGGGCTTGTGAAAATATTTTGTTTTTGTAACTAAATTCAAAGCTCTGTCGATTTTATAGCAGGTTCCTACAGCTAATGGGCTATTGTCAGCCATATTTTGCAGGGATTTGAGTTTAAAATGTTTACGGAATAAAACAGCGATCCCAGCGGCCATTTTGGCATCGGCAGAAATACAATGGGCTAGGCAATAGGTTTCTGGCATCGTAAATAAGTCCTTTTTCATTTCGGTAAAATGCATCAAACGTCACTCCTCTGCTCTGATTTTATCACAAGGTCAAAGTGGGTGGGGAGCAACCAGCGGAAATCAGACAAAAGCTATGGGAAGAAATAAACAGCAAATATGAATTTGAATACGGATTCTAATTTAAAGCTCTTGCTCAAACACTGGTTGGATTGGAGTGTATTAACACCCCAGTCTGGGCTTTTTGCTATGCGGGTAAGCGAACTCACCCTTTTATTGTTTATACGCATCGGGTATAATGACGAGAGCTTGTTACTTCGGAAAATGGGGTGTCTTTACGCATGGCTTTAAAAGCTGGTATCGTAGGCTTGCCGAATGTCGGCAAATCGACTTTGTTTAATGCAATTACGCAAGCGGGTGCTGAATCCGCTAACTATCCTTTTTGTACAATTGATCCTAACGTTGGTGTTGTAGAGGTGCCGGACCCGCGTATGAATAGGCTCGTTGAGCTTGTAGTGCCGAAAAGCATCGTGCCTACAGCATTTGAGTTTGTTGATATTGCCGGTCTGGTAGCGGGCGCGAGCAAGGGCGAAGGACTTGGCAACAAGTTTTTGGCACATATCCGTGAAGTCGATGCGATTGTTCATGTTGTTCGCTGCTTCCAAGACGAGAATATTACGCATGTAGCGGGCAAAATCGACCCGATCGACGATATTCAGACGATTAATCTGGAGCTGATTTTGGCGGATATTGATTCCGTTGATAAAAAGATCGAGCGCTCCCGCAAAAATCTCAAGGGCGGCGACAAAAAAGTTGTGCAAGAGGTTGAAGTGCTTGAGCGTGTGAAAGAGGCGCTCTACAATGATAGGCCAGCGCGCAGTCTGGAGCTGTCCGATGATGAGAAGCTGCTCATTCGCGATCTGCATTTGCTGACTATGAAGCCTGTACTTTATGCAGCCAATGTGAGCGAAGCTGAGGTTGCTGACACGGACAATAACGAATTCGTTAATAAAGTTCGCGAGTTCGCTGCTGCTGAAAATGCAGAAGTGGTACCTATTTCCGCGCGCGTTGAGGAAGAAATTGCCGAGCTGGAAGGCGAAGACAAGGCAATGTTCCTTGAGGAGCTTGGTCTTGCGGAGTCGGGACTTAACCGTCTGATTCGTGCGGCGTACAAGCTGCTTGGCCTTTATACGTATTTTACTGCAGGCGTGCAGGAGGTTCGCGCTTGGACGATTCGCAGCGGAACGAAAGCGCCGCAGGCAGCTGGCGTTATTCATACGGATTTTGAGCGTGGCTTTATTCGCGCCGAGATTGTATCGTTTGACGATTTGTCTGCTGCAGGTTCGATGAACGTGGCGAAAGAGCGTGGCCAGGTTCGCCTGGAAGGCAAAGATTATGTCGTAAAAGACGGCGATGTTATACATTTCCGTTTTAACGTTTAGATTTTTCACGGAAGAGGGAGCTTTCGATCTGCTATTTAAGCGGATTCGGAGGCTCCTTCGTCTAGGTATGCGAACTTTATTAGCGGAAAAGTAGAAAACTGGGCGAGGCGGCAGTAATTCGCTTGTCGATAGAATGCTGCGCATATGTTATAATGGAGTATCAAAGTGTGATAACAGAGGTGAATGATGGTGTTGGACCGTTTACAAGCACTGGCTGACCGTTACGAGAAGTTGAGTGAGCTGCTGTGTGATCCAGATGTAGCAAGTGATCCGAAGCGTCTGCGGGAATATTCCAAGGAGCAGTCCGATCTGCAACAATCTTATGAAGCTTATACTGAATATAAACAAGTGTCGGAGCAGCTGGACGATGCGAAGGTTATGCAGGGCGAGAAGCTGGATGATGAAATGCGCGAGATGGTCAAGATGGAGATTGATGAGCTGTCTGACCGCAAGGAAGAGCTGGAAGAGAAAATTAAAATTTTGCTTCTGCCGAAAGATCCGAACGATGACAAAAACGTTATCGTGGAAATTCGCGGCGCTGCTGGCGGCGATGAAGCGGCTTTATTCGCTTACGAGCTGTACCGCATGTACACGAAGTTTGCGGATACGCAAGGCTGGCGTGTAGAGCTGATGGATTTTAATGAAAATGACTTGGGCGGCTTTAAAGAGGTTATTTTCATGATTACGGGCAAAGGCGCCTACAGCAAGCTGAAATTCGAGAGCGGCGCTCATCGGGTACAGCGTATTCCAGTAACGGAGTCAGGCGGTCGTATTCATACGTCCACTTCAACCGTTTCGGTTATGCCGGAGGTTGAGGAAGTGGAAGTTGAGATTTTTGACAAGGATATCCGGGTTGATACATTCTGCTCCAGCGGCGCTGGCGGCCAGTCGGTTAATACGACAAAATCCGCTGTCCGCGTGCTTCACGTACCAACGGGCATTATGGCAACTTGCCAAGACGGCAAATCGCAAAATGAGAACAAAGCCAAAGCGCTGCAAGTATTGCGTGCGCGTATTGTCGATGTACAGCGTCAAGAGGAAGAAGCGAAATATGCCGGCGAGCGTAAAAGCAAAGTCGGAACGGGCGACCGCAGTGAGCGGATTCGCACGTATAATTTCCCTCAGAGCCGCGTGACGGATCACCGTATTGGTCTTACGCTGCACAAGCTTGATTCAGTTATGAACGGCGACATGGCGGAAATCATTTCGTCGCTTACGATTGCTGAGCAAGCCGACATTATGGAGAGAGAACTGAACTAACTGAAGTGCTTTCCCAAGTGAGCTGCCAGATCAGGCATGCTGCGTGAAGAGGCAGGGTTTTCGAGCATCTGTGCTTGGAGACCCTGCCTTTTATGCGGCTATGTGTTTTATTGACGGGTATTTTGGGAAGTAAAGGAAGGGACGTTGGATACATGGGCGACAATAGCAAGGAGTGGCAGGTTTTGCTGCCTTGTACCATTAGAGAAGCCTGCTTGCAGGCTTCTTCGTTTTTGGCGGGGCAGGGCGTTGAGGAGCCGCGCAATAATGCTGAGCTGCTGCTGCTGCATCTGCTGGGCATCGGGCGCATGGAGCTGCTGCGCGACGGGGGCGATCCTTTTCCGAGCGAGCTGGCTCCGGCATGGGACGAGCTCACTCGGCGAAAAGGAAGCGGCGAGCCGGTGCAATATATCATCGGAGAGCAGTGGTTCTACAGTAGGCCATTTGCGGTTACGCCGGCCGTGCTGATTCCGCGGCCCGAGACGGAGCTGCTCGTCGAGGCAGTGCTTGAGGCGGCGGATCGCCTGTGGCCGGAATCGGCACAGGCGGAAGCGGAGGACGCGCCAGCGGAAGGTGCGTCCGGGGCGGGGCTTGCCGCTGCGAGCAATAGCGCCAGCGAGCAGGCGGAGCAGGAGGAAGGGTCAGCGATAACGGCTGACTCGGCTAAAGGTTTGGCTGCGCGGCCGACGGTGCTTGACGTCGGCACGGGCAGCGGCGCCATCGGCGTGACGCTGGCTGCGCTGCGTCCGCTCTGGCGCGTATGCGCGTCCGATCTTTCGCCGGACGCGCTGGCTGTCGCCCGCACGAATGCGGCCCGCCATGGAGCGGCGGGCCGCATGGCGTTCGTGCAGGGCGACCTGCTGGCGCCGTTCCTCGGAACGGGCGGCGCCGCCGCAGACCAGGCACCCGGCGCGGCAGACCTCCGCGTCGATGTGCTGGTGTCCAATCCGCCGTATATACCGGCGGATGACCTCCCGGGCTTGCAGCGCGAAGTGCGGGATTTCGAGCCGCATCTCGCGCTGGATGGCGGAGCGGACGGGCTGAACCCGTACCGCAGCATGGTAGAGCAGCTCCCGCTGCTGAGGCAAATGCCGCGCATCGTCGCTTTCGAGCTGGGCATGGGCCAAGCGGAAGCGGTGGCGGAGCTTTTAAGGGGAGCGGGAGAGTGGGACGAGGTACGGACGATTACGGATTATGGCGGCATTGACCGCCATGTTATAGCGGTTCGTACTAACGGCTAGGCAGGATGAGCAATCTCCCCTTGTGAAGCATTTATTTTCCTTACTGTTCTTTTATTTCTCGGACTGAATCTCGCGGCCAAAGGACGGAGACAACCCTTTACGCTTGTCTATTAAAATTTAATAGTTTTGACGTTTATAGAACGGGAATCGCGGACATACTTACGGATAGATACGTTCCGGAACGCAAGCAGAGGTACCGACGGGTGCCATCGAGAGGAGCTTGTGTATGTCCCGCAATTATTCCCGTATTTCTTATCGTAGATCCGTCGTTCTTATTATGGTGGTGCTTGCTGTACTTGTGATGAGCTGGGAGCTGCAAAAGGTAGATGCTGCTGTAGCTGGCAGTCATATTCCGGAGGAGTCTATCAGGCTCCGTATATTGGCTAATTCCGACGCTCCTGCCGATCAGACAGTTAAACGTGTCGTTCGTGATGCTGTGGTCGAGGCAATGAACGGCTGGGTAACTGGGCCGCAGACGATAGAAGAAGCTCGTGCCACGATGCGTCTGCATATGGGCGAGATGGAGCTTTTGGTTGGCAAAGTATTGAGCAGCCGGGGTTTTGATTATGCGTTTCACATTGAGCTTGGCCAAGTTCCTTTCCCTACTAAAATGTACGGAAGTGAAGTATATCCTGCGGGCAACTACGAAGCGCTGCTCATTACGTTAGGCGAAGGCAAGGGGCAAAACTGGTGGTGCGTGCTGTTCCCGCCATTGTGCTTCATCGACGCAGCTTCCGGCGAAGCGGTAGCCGCCGATGGCGAAGTGGAGGCAGCAAACGCAGCTAGCAAGGCAGAAGCGAAAGAAGCGAAAGCTTCAGTAGAGGAGGCTTCTGTACAGAAAGAAAATACCGGCGAGGTTGTCCATGCCAAGCAAGATTCTGCTCCCAGCAAAGCGGCAGGCGAAGCGCCGGAAGCGAAGTTTTTCCTTTGGGAAATGCTGCAAAAGCTGATTGCTTGGGTGCAAAGCTTGTTCGCCTAGGGTGAGTATGCAAGCCAGCTCCATACTCTTCGTTTCAGGGTTTTACTCCCTGTACAAAGTTAGATATGGCGGACACTGCAGCCGCTATTTTAACAGAATTACGGATTAAGGCATAGGTCGCGGACTCAGGAGCAGCTAATGCGATGCCACTAGCCATTTTGACGACAAAATGAGGATGAAATGAGCGCCCCGAGCTCCCGAACTATCAAGCTCCCAGGCTGCTATGAGGTCTTAGCAACAAGGGTCTCATCTACAGGCGGTCTTCGTAACAAACAGCAGCTAATAGCCAGGTTTGAGCCAGTGAGCATCCGCGGGCTGCGGTTATGCTGCTGGCTCCGTTTTATCCAACCGTATGGTATACTAATGGGAGTATACAGACTAGAAGGATGACTATAACAGAGCAAGGATTGAAGGATAGAGATGACTACGACGAAGGTATGGCGAATAACGGACGAAAATGCGGAGGCTTCTATCGCGGAAGCGGCAGAACTGCTTCGCCGTGGAGAGCTGGTTGCTTTCCCGACGGAGACGGTATACGGGCTTGGTGCTGATGCTCGCAGCCCGGAGGCAGTGGCGAAGATTTTCCAGGCCAAAGGCCGCCCCTCCGATAATCCGCTTATTGTTCACATCGCAACAATATCGCAGCTTGATGAGCTGGTGCTTCCTTATTCGACACTTGCAAAGCAATTGATGGAGCAGCTGTGGCCGGGACCGCTTACGCTTGTGCTTCCCGTTCAGCCGGGAGCGGTGTCGCCGCTTGTGACGGCTGGCTTATCCACTGTTGGTGTTCGGATGCCTTCCCACCCGGTGGCGATGCGCCTCCTTGCAGCTGCTGGCTGTCCAGTTGCTGCGCCGAGCGCTAATCGTTCAGGCAGGCCAAGCCCTACGCTCGCCGAGCATGTGGCAGAAGACCTCAGCGGCCGGGTTAGCGGCATTGTCGATGGCGGCGCTACAGGCATCGGCCTTGAATCGACCGTTATTGAACTGACGGGCGAACAGGCATTTCGCATTTTGCGCCCAGGCGGTGTAACGGTGGAGCAGCTGCGCAATGCGGTGCCGCAAGCGGAGATTGACGCTCCTGCGGAAGCCGAGTCGGCAGTGGAGGAGCTATCTGCACCACGTTCGCCAGGCATGAAATATACGCATTATGCACCGAAGGGCGAGCTTAGCGTCGTACAAGGAAGCTCAGCCGCCAAGCGTGTTGCTTATATGCAGGAGCAGGTGTCACAGGCTGCGAACGCCGGACTGAAAGCAGGCGTTCTTGTATTCGATGAACAGGTCGCTGCGATGGGGGACGGCTCCGCTCTCGTGCTGACCTATGGAAGCGGGCAGAAGCTGGAGCAGGCTGCGCATCGCCTGTATGCAGCGTTGCGGCAGTTTGATGCTGCTGGCGTTCAGCGAATTTGGGCAGAAGGCTGCGAGCCAGATGGTATCGGAGCCGCACTTATGAATCGGCTGCTCAAGGCAGCCGGTCATCGCACGCATCAGGTATAAGACAAGACCAGTTTAAGCCGGCGAACTATTTTTCACTAGAAAATGGAAGCCCGTGCCTGTCAAATCGTTCATGCGGTTTTTTGACTCAGGTTTTGCGGTTTGCCTGGCGCCTTACAAGGGTAAGAATATCTCCAAGACTGATTAAACAAGCTATAGTATGTTTGTCCCCATTCCCGCATATGTTGGGTTAAGAAGGTTTGCGGACGCGGGGGGAGATCATTTTGTGGGGTAGCCATATGCTTGGAGGGCAATTTGTTACACTGCTGCTTATGGCAGTTGCGCTTGGCATGGATGCTTTTTCGCTAGGAATTGGAATTGGGCTGCGCGGTATTCGCTGGCTCCATATAATAAGATTAAGTGCTATTATCGGTATATTTCATATTATTATGCCGCTTGGGGGCATGTACGCTGGGGGATTCGTCAGCGACTTGCTTGGTCATGTAGCGACTGCGGCTGCTGGCGTGCTGCTGGTGCTGCTCGGCGGGCATATGATTTATAGCTCCTTGCGGGGAGAAGATGTGCAAGCCTTTGATCACCGAACGATTTGGGGAACGATGCTGTTCGCGCTGGGCGTCAGCGCCGATTCTTTCTCTGTTGGCGTAACGCTCGGCATGTTTGCAGCCGATTTGCTGTTGACGGTGCTGTTGTTTGGTTTTTTTGGCAGCCTGATGTCTATTATGGGACTGCTGCTAGGGCAAAGGGTCAGCCATAAGCTGGGCGGCTACGGCGAAGCATGCGGCGGCTCGGTGCTGCTGGTGTTCGGTTTAATGTTTATTTTCTGAAAATATAATAATTTATAAGTTTACATGTATAAATAGACTTATGTTTTATCGCGAAACGGAAGCTTTGCCGCCAAAGGACGGCGACAGCCGTTTACGCTTGAAATATAAGAATTTATAAGTTGGACATCTATAAATACGCTTATATTTCTCGGACTGAAACGAGCTGCACCGCCAGAGGACAAGGGCAGCCGTTTCACCTTGGTACACATAGAAAGGGGTATGCGGCGTGAAGCGCATTTTGTTCATTTGTACGGGAAATACTTGTCGTTCTCCGATGGCGGAGGCGATGCTGAAAAATATGGCGAGCCAGCAAGGCGTAGCGGTTGAGGTGCGTTCGGCAGGCATTTCAACGATTGACGGTTTGGCCGTTTCCGGCCATGCGACAGAGGTGCTGCGCGGTTATGGCATTGAACAACAGAGCTCTTCGTGCGCGCTGACAGGAGAAGCGGTAAAATGGGCCGACCTCGTGCTGACGATGACCGCCAGCCACAAAAGAGGACTGCTCCAATGGTTTCCTGAAGCCGTTGACAAAGCGCATACGCTCAAAGAGTATGTCAATCAAGATACGGGCGTCCTGGCAGACATTAGGGAGCTGGAGCGGCTGTATACGGAGCTGCACATGAAGCAGACGCTGGGACAGCAGCTGACGGATGGCGAACGCAATCGTCTGCTGGAGCTGGAGCGCCGTATACCAAGCTTTGATATTATAGATCCGTTTGGCGGAACACTTGGAAATTACAGAAGCTGCGCTGAGGAAATTCATAGCTGCTTGCAGCAGCTGCTCTTGCGGTTAAAGCAGGAATAAGCGGTTGACTGCGGCAGTGCAAATGGAAAAGCACGAATTTAGGCGCGGAACCGATTGATTTTTCACTAAAATTCGGCTATGATGGGTACAGATATACGGTTTCCGATGTGACTGGCGACGGAAGTGGGTAACCACGGTGGAGCATCGGAACATACGGCCGGTCGCCTGGGCAAAGAGCAGCATGCTGAAGAGCATGTCATGCTCTTTTTTCGTCTTTTGGGACAAATTTAGGTATAATAAAAGCGTCGAATTGCGGAAGCGGAGTTCATGTGCCGGGCGCCGCAAGCATCATTGCAAGTGCAGCATCGTCATACTTTGGAGGAGGTTTATACGTGAAAATTGCCATTGGCGCGGATCATGCCGGCTACCGGCTGAAGGACGAAATTGTACCATTTCTGCTATCGCTTGGACACGAAATTGAAGATTTCGGTTGTGACTGCAATCAATCGGTCGATTACCCGGATTATGCACTGCCTGTAGCAGAAAAGGTGGCAAACGGGGAAGTAGATCGCGGTATTCTCATTTGCGGAACAGGCATTGGCATGTCGATTGCGGCTAATAAGGTTAAAGGCATCCGCTGCGCGCTGGTGCACGATTTATTTTCCGCCAAAGCGACGCGCGAGCATAATGATACGAATGTGATTGCCCTTGGCGAGCGGGTCATTGGCCCGGGCGTTGCACAGGAAATTCTTCGTATTTGGCTGGACACGCCATTCTCCGGCGGAGAACGTCATGCGGGACGCATTCATAAAGTAGGCCAAATCGAGCAAAAATATAACGCTTAAGCTAAAAGAGCATGTAAAAAGGCTTTGTTCCATGCTTGTATGGATACGGTTAGTTAGACAAGGAGGCCGCCTGCTATGGAAGCAAACGAAGAAACGATAGCGATAGCAAGCGCAGTAGAGACCATTGTTCGCGAGCTTGCGGCAGCGGGCAGCCTGCGGGCTGGACAGCTTCTCGTCATCGGCACGAGCACGAGCGAGGTGCTGGGCCGGCGTATTGGGACGTCGGGCACGCCCCAAACTGCTGCGGAAATTTACGCTGGAGTAGAGGCTGTGCGCCGCGATATTGGTTTTTATCCGGTGTATCAATGCTGCGAGCATTTGAACCGTGCGCTCGTTATCGAGCGTGCAGCGGCTGAACGCTACGGACTAGAGCAGGTAGCGGCAATTCCCGTTCCGAAGGCGGGCGGCTCCATGGCGGCTTATGCGTATCGGCACATCAACGATGCCTGTCTCGTCGAGACGGTAGCCGCGCATGCAGGAATAGATATCGGCGATACTTTCATCGGTATGCATTTGCGCAGAGTGGCGGTTCCGGTGCGGCCTTCGATTCGCAGCATTGGCGAGGCGCATGTCACGATGGCGGTTACGCGGCCAAAGCTTATTGGCGGTGTACGTGCGGTGTATGAGCTGGACGGTGTGGCAGACAGCCGTGATGCTGTTGTCTTGACCCCGGAGCAATCAGCTGGGACTTGCGATTAGTCGCAAGCATTCTATAAAGATTTTATTATTGGCGGATGGAGCATGCAACCCGTAGAACAAGTATCTGACGAGCCTATCATGCTTAATCCTTATCTATATAACAAGCACACACAACTAAGGAGGCATTTATAATGGAAAATCTACGTAAACAAGATCCGGAAGTTTTGAAAGCAATGGGACTGGAATTGCAGCGTCAACGCGATAACATCGAGCTAATCGCATCGGAAAATATCGTAAGCGAAGCTGTACTTGAAGCATTGGGTTCTGCTTTGACGAACAAATATGCTGAAGGCTACCCAGGCAAACGTTTCTACGGCGGCTGTGAGCATGTCGACATCGTGGAAGACATCGCACGCGATCGTGCAAAAGAACTGTTTGGCGCAGACCATGCCAACGTACAACCGCATTCCGGCGCACAAGCGAACATGGCTGTTTATTTGGCGGCGCTTAAGCCTGGCGACACGGTACTGGGCATGAATTTGGCTCATGGCGGCCACTTGACGCACGGCAGTCCGGTTAACGCTTCCGGCTTGCTTTACAATTTTGTAGCTTACGGTGTAAATGAAGATTCCTTCACGATTGATTATGAAGAAGTTCGCAAAGCGGCATTCAAGCATCGCCCTCGCATGATCGTAGCTGGTGCATCTGCGTACCCGCGCATTATTGATTTCGAAAAAATGGCTAAAATCGCCAACGATGTAGGCGCGCTATTTTTCGTAGATATGGCTCATATTGCAGGCCTTGTAGCTGCTGGTCTTCACCCAAGCCCAGTGCCTCATGCGCATTTCGTTACAACGACAACGCACAAAACGCTTCGCGGTCCTCGCGGCGGCTTGATCTTGTGCCGTAAAGAGTGGGCAGCTGCAATCGACAAAGCGGTATTCCCAGGCACACAAGGCGGTCCTTTGATGCACGTTATTGCTGCTAAAGCAGTGGCACTGGGCGAAGCTTTGCAGCCATCGTTCAAGACGTATGCGCAAAACGTTGTGAAAAATGCGGCGGTTCTTTCCGATACACTCGTTGCAGCAGGCATTAACATCGTATCCGGCGGCACAGACAACCACCTAATGCTGATCGACACGCGTTCCCTGAACATCACAGGCAAAGAAGCGGAGCACGTATTGGATTCAATCGGTATTACAGCTAACAAAAACGCGATTCCTTTCGATCCAACGAGCCCGTTCATTACTAGCGGTATCCGTCTTGGAACGCCAGCTGCCACTTCGCGCGGCATGGATGAGAAGGCGATGAAAGTAATCGGCGAAGTGATCGCTGTTACGCTGAAAAATCCGAAGGATGAGGCAACGCTGGAAAAATCCCGCCAAATCGTTCGCGATCTGACTGCGCAATACCCGCTTTATCCAGAATTGAAATACTAATTTTTAACTTTTGATAAAATGCTGCATAGGGCTTCGGCCCCTATGCGGCATTTTTGCGTGTATACAAGCGTTTGAAGGTGCCGTCACACTACTGAAAGGAATTTTTGTTCATTTATGGTAAATATAATATGCAGAAATTCCATTCCGCATGCTACAATAGTACAGACAATGCTGAATGGAAGGTGATGGTACAGCCATGAGTAATACGATTCTTCTCGTTCTGATTTACGTTGTAATTATCGTAATTGTAATTGTAATCGCAACCCGAGCCAAGCGTTCGCGAAAAAGAAATGATACTGGCCATTCGCCGGGCAAGCGAAGCCTGTCTTTAGCCTCATGGCCGGCTGAGGAGCCGCCGCTTGCATTAGGCGTGCCTTACGAGCATCCTGCCCGTCCAGCTGCTGAACGTCTTGAGGCCGCCCTTACGAATGACTTTGAAAGCCGGATTAAGGACCGCGTGCTCAAGCAGCTGCCGAGCCTGTCCGATAAGGAATGGAAATGGACCTTCTTCGAGCTGAAGCGCTTCTTCCTAATGTGCGGCCTGCTGCGCGGCGTGCCGATGTATAGCAGCAGGGCAGATGTCATTTGGCATGAAATGCTTATGTTTACACGGGAGTACGAGCAGTTTTGCACCGCCTTCTGCGGCGGGCTGATTCATCATGCCCCGCATGCCGAAAATGAGCGCCCGAATGTCGATGGCCGGGCCTGGTTTGACTGGGTATACGGCGAGCTTTTTCAGCAAACGCCGGCAAGCGGACGGGTGTGGGGCGCATTTTTCAAGACGCCGCTTCCTCGCAATTGGACGGATGAGTTTGCCGGGCAAACGGAGCAGGCGCTAACGGAAAAATGGTTTAATGCCAAATCAGCGGCAGCATACACCGATATGCAGAAGACGATCGATTATTTGCTGTGGCGCTTGAAATCGCAGCTTCATAATAGCGATGAGCAAGTTAAGCCTTACCCGGTGGGCGCTTCTTCCTCCTGGAAGGGCGGCTATGATCCGGTAGTTGGAGCGACAGGGATGCTGTCTGGCATGCTCATATTCCATTCGGTGTCCGCTTCTTCGCCTGATGACTTTGCCGAGCAAATGAATGCAGCTCAGACTAAGGCTCAAAGAGAGGCAAATGGCAGCGGGTCCTCGACATACGGCTGTGACGGCTTGGGCTCCACACATGATCGTCATGATTCTAACGGGGATCATGATAGCGGTGGCCATGATAGTGGCAGCGATTCATCCAGCTCCTGCGGAGGCTCTAGTGGAGGAGACGGCGGGGGAGGCTGTGGCGGTGGGTGCAGCAGCTAAAAACGGACGATTTTTCAAAGTGAAAAATCACAGGATGCAACAGGCCTTTTACAATGCTATAATATACGGGATTGTGTCTACTGATACAGAAATAAGTTATCACACAGGAGGAATAACGCTCCATGAGCAAATTGGTCATCTGCGACCATCCGTTAATCCAGCATAAGCTGACCTTTATTCGAAATAAAGATACGAATACGAAAGATTTTCGGGAACTGGTTGATGAAGTAGCAACATTAATGGCATATGAAATTACAAGGGACATCCCGCTTGAAACGATTACGGTACAGACGCCGGTTGCCGAGACGTCATCGAAGGTCGTATCGGGACGCATGCTGGGACTTGTTCCGATTTTGCGCGCCGGCCTTGGCATGGTAGAGGGTATTTTGAAGCTTATTCCTGCTGCAAAGGTTGGCCATATCGGCTTGTTCCGCGATCATGAAACGCTGCAGCCAACGGAATATTATATCAACCTGCCGACGGATGCTCCGAATCGCCTGCTCGTTGTTGTAGATCCGATGCTGGCGACTGGCGGCTCCGCTATCGCGGCTATTACTGCGCTCAAAAAACGCGACTGCGAGCATATTAAGCTGATGTGTCTCATTGCTGCGCCTGAAGGCGTAAAAGCGGTACAGGAAGCGCACCCGGACATCGATATTTATATTGCTGCGCTGGATGAGTGTCTGAACGAGAAAGGCTATATTGTTCCAGGTCTTGGCGACGCGGGCGACCGCATGTTCGGCACTAATTAGCGCCTGCCTGGCGCAAGCAGATTATAGGAGTGAATTGTTTTGTCCAAATTAAAAGTAATGACTATTTTCGGTACGCGCCCGGAGGCAGTTAAAATGGCGCCGCTTGTTCTTGAACTGAACAAGCACTCGGACGATATTGAATCCATCGTCTGCGTAACTGCGCAGCACCGTCATATGCTCGATCAGGTGCTGGATTTTTTTGAAATCCAACCAAATTATGATTTGAATGTGATGAAGGACCGCCAGACGCTAACGGAAACGACCGTGCGCGTTTTGGAGGGCCTTGATCCGATTTTGGCGGAGGCTAAGCCGGATATCGTGCTTGTCCATGGCGACACGCAGACGACGTTCCTTGCCAGCTACGCGGCTTTCCTGAAGCAAATTCAGGTTGGTCATGTCGAAGCAGGTCTTCGCACTTGGAATAAGCTGTCCCCGTACCCGGAAGAGATGAACCGCCAGCTTGCAGGCGTATTGTCCGATGTGCATTTTGCCCCAACCTCTTGGTCGGCAAGCAATTTGCTCAAGGAGAACAAGTCGGAGTCGACCATTTATGTAACGGGCAATACGGCAACGGACGTATTCCAGTACACGGTTGATCCTTCCTTTGCTCATCCGGTTATCGACTGGGCGAAGGGCAAACGGATGATTTTGATGACAGCGCACCGCCGCGAGTCGCTGGGCGAGCCGCATCGCAATATTTTCCGTGCGGTAAAACGCATTGCCGATGAGCATGAAGATGTAGCCATAGTGTATGCCGTTCACCCGAACCCGGCCGTCAAAGAGCCGGCAACGGAAATTCTTGGCGGACATCCGCGCATTCAGCTTATCGATCCGCTGGATGTGTTCGAATTCCACAATTTTTATCCACATGCCTATATGATTTTGACCGATTCCGGCGGCTTGCAGGAGGAAGCTCCTTCGTTTGGAGTGCCAACGCTGGTGCTGCGCGATACAACAGAGCGTCCTGAGGGCATTGAGGCGGGTACGCTTGAGCTTGTGGGTACGGATGAAGAGGTTGTTTACAGCCGGGCAAGCGCCTTGCTGAATGATGCTTCCTTGTATGAAAAGATGAGCCATGCGGCAAATCCGTACGGTGATGGACAAGCTTCGACACGTATCGTGCAAGCTTTGCTGCATCATTTTGGAAGAAATGCTGAGCGTCCCGATCCGTTCACACAACGTTCATAGTTTACACATGGACTTATAAATAGCGGCGCAATGCACAGCATACAGTTGTACTGTATGGTTTTGTCGGCTCTGAGGGCTTGATTTGACTGGCTTTTGGGCAATCTGTACAGTAAAACTATACAGGATTATCAATTGACAAACCTTGCGCCGCTTGGATAAAATAAATGAGGATTGACAGGGGTATGGGCCATGGATAAAAAGAACAGAAGAGACAATCCGCTGTTTGCCGCAGGTCTTGTCGGCGGACTCGGACTGCAAGTCGCTATTTGTATCTTTTTAGGGTACTTTCTCGGATCGTCGCTCGGTGAACGCTTTGGCGGAGGTTCGGGTTGGACGGTTGGAGGCATACTGGTCGGTCTGGCTGTCGGTCTTCTCTCAGGCATTCTGCTTGTGAAGAAGGTAATGGAGGATGCCGATGGATAAAATAATGAACACTGCAGTAAGGTCACTGCTGTTCGCGATGGGTGTATGTCTGCTTGTCTGGGCGTTTATGCCGAACTGGCGAACAGTCGCACTCGGTCTTCTACTGGGACTTGCAGCGAGTTTCATGAATGCGTTTTTACTGAGGCGCAGAGTGGAAATGATTACGCTTAAAGCAGCAGGAGGAACCTCTCGCAGAATGGGTATGGGACTTGGAAGTCGCATCGCTATGGTGCTGCTGGTTGCCATGGTTGCTTATCGCTTTCCGGAAGACTTCAGCATGCCAGCCGCATTAATTGGCTGTATGGTTATGCCTTTTATTCTTCTGGTAGCAGCTTATATTCATAATAGAAATAAACTTTAGTGGAAAGGGGTGAGAATTTTACATGCATGAATTTCCGGTGTGGCAGCTCGGATCGCTACAGATCGACATTTCAACGTTTATTGCGATAACGGTTTCCGCCATTATCACCTTTGTTGTGGCGAGACTTGCTGTGCGCAATTTATCGGTGGACAACCCTTCCAAGATGCAAAACTTTTTGGAGTGGGCCGTCGAATTTGTTCACAATCTGATTTCCAGCGCAATGCCGCTTAACCGCGTCAAGCCTTTCATTTCCTTGGGTATGACGTTGATTATGTTTATTTTCATCTCCAACCTGCTTGGTTTGCCTTTCGGTATCGTGACAGATGTCCATCACGCTTATCCAGCACTAGGTATTACAGAGGAGCTGCTTCAGGAGAAGGGTGGACATTTGGAGCTGGCTTGGTGGAAATCGCCAACGGCTGACCTTTCCGTAACGGCTGGTCTGGCGCTGATCGTATTCATACTCGTGCATTATCTGGGCGTGAGAATGAACAGCAAGCATTACGTGAAACATTATTTCCATCCGTTCCCAATTTTTCTGCCGATCAACTTGATCGAGACAATCTCGAAGCCAGTAACTTTGGCACTGCGGCTATTCGCCAACATTTATGCGGGCGAAGTGCTGATCTCGACCATATTGATGCTGGGGGTTATCGGAACTCCGTTCCTCGCCGCTTGGCAAGCATTCAGTATCTTTGTCGGTGCGATTCAGGCCTTCTTGTTCACTATGCTTACGATGGTGTACATTTCACAGGCTGCAATTCACGAGGAAGACCATTAATTTAAGCTTTATGCCTGGGATTTAATTACCCCTAGGTCAGCAATACAAAACCAAAACGAGATATTATTGAGGAGGATTTTTAAAATGGAAGTATTGGCAGCAGCATTGGCAGTTGGTTTGGCCGCAATTGGCGCAGGTGTAGGTAACGGTATGATCGTCAGCAAAACAGTTGAAGGTATCGCTCGTCAGCCTGAGCTTCAAGGCAAACTGCAAACAACAATGTTTATCGGTGTAGGTATCGTCGAAGTTGTGCCGATTATCGGCGTAGTTATCGGCTTCCTTGCATTCTTTAGCTAATTAAAAACACGTATCTGGCGGGGAAGGCCTAGCCCTCTTCGCCTTCGTTGTGATTTAGACAATTTTGTGGTAGGAAAGGAGTGTCTTTAATGGGATGGCATTGGGAATCGACAGTATATGCGATAGTAGCTTTTCTAGTATTGTACTGGTTGCTGAACAAGTACGCATTCGGTCCGCTGCTCAGCGTTATGGAGAAACGGAGACAACTCGTGCTTGAACAGATGAATACAGCTGAATCCAGCCGTAAGCAAGCTGAGCAGCAAATGGTCGAGCAGAAAGCGGCTCTTGAGCAGGCGCGTAAAGAGGCTTACGAGATTATTGAGCAATCAAGAGTGACAAGCAGCAAGCAAGCCGATGAGATTGTGAACACGGCTAAGACAGAAGCGTCGCGCTTGAAAGATGATGCTCTTAAAGACATCGAAAGCGAGAAAAACAAGGCAATTGCAGCCCTTCGTTCTGAAGTTGGCGGCATCTCCGTTCAAATCGCTTCTAAAATCATTGAGAAGCAAGTTGATGAGAAATCGCAAGAGCAGCTTGTTAATCAATACCTGAAAGAAGTAAGCGGCAAATGAGCCGGGACGCAGCGGTAGCGAAGCGCTACGCCAAAGCGTTGTTCGAGCTTGCACAGCAAGGCGGCATTATTTCTGAGGTAGAGCAGCAGCTGCAAGCTATTGCACAAACGCTTGGAGAAGATTTGGAAATCCAAAAGTTTCTAAGTTATCCGAATATCGATGCTTCGAAGAAGCTGGCCGTTCTTAAAGCCGCTTTCGGTGGAAGTATTTCCGAATTGCTGCTGAATACGCTGGAGCTGGTTTTTGTGCGCGGGCGTCAGGAGCTAATTGTGGAAATCTACGAAGCATTTACAAAAATCGCAGGCGATGTGCTTAAGCAAGCGCATGCGACGGTATATACAGCTCGTCTTTTGAATGACGCGGAACTGGCAGAGGTTGCAGCACAGTTTGGCGGATTGACAGGCAAAACTATTATTGCTGAGCAAGTCGTAGAGCCTGCCCTTCTAGGTGGAGTGAAGGTCCGCATTGGCGACCGCCTTTACGATGGCAGCTTGTCCGGCAAGCTTGAACGGTTAGAAAAACAGTTAAAATCTAAAGCACTGTAGATAGGGGTGAGCGAATTGAGTATCAGACCTGATGAAATCAGCACGCTGATTAAGCAGCAGATCGAACAATATAAATCCGAAATTCAAGTCGTGGATGTTGGCACCGTTATTAGCATCGGTGACGGTATCGCTCGCGTTCATGGTTTGGAAAATGCGATGCAAGGCGAATTGCTCGAATTCTCCAACGGTGTTGTCGGCATGGCATTGAACCTTGAAGAAAGCAACGTCGGTGTCGTTATTCTCGGTCCTTACAAGGACATTCGTGAAGGCGATCAAGTAAAACGTACAGGCCGTATTATGGAAGTTCCAGTTGGCGAAGAGCTGCTGGGCCGCGTCGTGAACCCGCTTGGACAGCCGCTCGACGGCAAAGGTCCAATCAACACGAAGCATTCCCGTCCGGTTGAATCTCCAGCTCCAGGCGTTATCGACCGTAAATCGGTTCATGAGCCTATGCAAACAGGTATTAAAGCGATCGACGCAATGGTTCCAGTTGGCCGTGGTCAACGTGAGCTTATTATCGGCGACCGTCAAACAGGTAAAACAGCTATTGCGATTGATGCGATCATCAACCAAAAAGGCAACGGCGTAAAATGTATTTATGTCGCTGTCGGCCAAAAGCAATCCACTGTTGCTAACGTTGTAGAAACCCTTCGCCGTCACGGCGCTTTGGAATATACAATCGTTGTAACTGCGGGCGCTTCCGAGCCAGCTCCACTCTTGTTCCTGGCTCCTTATGCAGGCTGCTCGATGGGCGAATACTTCATGTACAAAGGCGAGCATGTACTCGTTATTTACGATGATTTGTCGAAACAAGCGGCAGCATACCGTGAGCTTTCCTTGCTGCTTCGCCGTCCACCGGGTCGGGAAGCTTACCCAGGTGACGTATTCTATCTTCACTCCCGTTTGCTTGAGCGCGCAGCTAAGCTGAGCGATGCAAGAGGCGGCGGTTCCTTGACTGCCCTTCCTTTCATCGAGACACAAGCTTCTGACGTATCGGCTTACATCCCGACGAACGTTATCTCGATCACTGACGGTCAAATCTTCCTGGAAGCGGATCTGTTCTACTCTGGTCAACGTCCAGCGGTTAACGTTGGTATCTCGGTATCCCGTGTCGGCGGTTCCGCACAAATTAAAGCGATGAAAAAGGTTGCCGGTACGCTCCGTCTTGACCTTGCGGCTTACCGTGAGCTTCAAGCGTTCTCGCAATTCGGTTCCGACCTTGATAAATCAACGCTTGCCCGTCTGAACCGTGGTGCTCGCACAATGGAAATCCTGAAACAAGGCGTTAACCAGCCGATGCCGGTTGAGAAGCAAGTTATCTCGATCTACTCCGCGGTTAAAGGTCATTTGGATGAAATTCCGGTTGCCGACATTTTGCGCTTTGAGAAAGAATTCCTGGCGTTCCTCGATTCCAATCACCCGGAAATCGGCAATTCGATCCGTGATACGAAGGATCTGGTTGCTGACAACGAGAAAGCCCTTGTTGATGCGATCAACAAATTTAAGAAAAGCTTTGCCGTAACGGCTTAATTTTGGAACTTGCGAGGAACGATAGGTTCCTCTCAGTTCTTATATATGCTGCTCGTACCAATCATTAGGCTTCGCAGCCATCCCTTATAGCTTGCGCGGCACTATATCCGAGCTTGCGTACAGGAAAGCTGCGAGGCAACAAAGGCGGGTGAAACCAAATGGCTAAAGGTATGCGCGATATTAAACGCGAAATCAAGAGTAAACAAAATACGAAGCAGATTACGAAGGCGATGGAAATGGTCGCAGCTTCCAGGCTGAGAAGAGCGCAGGAAGCTGCACAGGCATCCCGTCCGTATTCAGAGAAGCTGAAGGAAGTTGTGGCTAGCATCGCTGCTGGTACGAAAGACGTTAAGCACCCGATGCTGGAAACCCGTCCGATCAAAAAGACAGGTTATCTTGTCATCACGTCTGATCGTGGTCTGGCAGGCGGCTACAACGCCAATGTGCTTCGTAAGGTAACGGACACGATTCGCACCAAGCATAAGTCGAACGATGATTTCGTATTGTTCGTCATCGGCAAGAAGGGCCGGGATTATTTCCGCCGCCGCAATATGCCGATCGTAGAAGAAGTAACGGGACTTCCGGATGCTCCTACGTTTGCAGATATCAAGATCGTAGCTTCGACAGCCGTTCAGAAATTTGCCGACGGCACTTTTGACGAGCTGTACGTGTATTACAATAAATTCGTTAATGCCATTACCCAAATTCCTACGGAAATGCGCCTGCTGCCGCTTGATTCGGTAGATGGAAGCGCAGCTTCTACAGCAGCGTACGAATACGAGCCATCGCCGGAAGGCGTGCTGGAGGCATTGCTGCCTAAATATGCGGAGACGCTTATTTACAGCGCATTGCTGGACGGCAAGGCAAGTGAGTTCGGTGCCAGGATGACGGCTATGGGCAGTGCGACGAAAAATGCGACGAAGATGATCAGCGGTTTGACGCTTACGTACAACCGTGCTCGTCAAGCGGCAATCACACAGGAAATTTCCGAGATCGTTGCAGGAGCAAATGCTCAATCTTAGGTAACACACTACGCTAGCAGAAGCCCTGAGAGTGGCTGCTCTGCTGGCTAGTAACAAGAAGGAACCAGGAGGGAATACCATGAAAAAAGGACGCGTTGTATCCGTCATGGGTCCGGTCGTCGATCTAGAGTTCGAACGCGGCAACCTGCCGGAAATTTTGAACGCTGTCAAAATCGAGAAGAAGGGCGAAAATGGCGGTGTAGATATTAATCTAACGCTTGAAGTCGCTGTTCACCTCGGTGACAATAAAGTCCGTGCTGTAGCGATGAGCACAACGGACGGTCTTGTACGCGGTACTGAAGCCATTGATACTGGCGCTCCAATCACGATTCCGGTTGGCGCTCCAACACTTGGCCGTGTATTTAACGTACTTGGACAACCGATCGATGAAGCTGGCGATGCTACTTCTTCAATCAATCTTCCTATTCACCGTGAAGCTCCTGCTTTCGACGAATTGTCGACACAATCGGAAATTCTCGAAACAGGAATTAAAGTTATCGACTTGCTCGCACCATATGCAAAAGGCGGTAAAATCGGCCTCTTCGGCGGCGCGGGCGTAGGTAAGACGGTAACGATTCAAGAGCTGATCAACAACATTGCACAAGAGCACGGCGGTATTTCCGTATTCGCGGGTGTTGGTGAGCGTACGCGTGAGGGTAATGACTTGTACCACGAGATGAAGGACTCCGGCGTACTTAGCAAAACAGCAATGGTATTCGGACAAATGAACGAGCCGCCAGGCGCACGTCAGCGTGTAGCTCTGACGGGTCTGACAATGGCTGAATATTTCCGTGATGAGGAAGGCAAAGACGTACTTCTGTTCGTCGATAACATCTTCCGTTTCACACAAGCAGGCTCCGAGGTTTCGGCCCTTCTAGGCCGTATGCCTTCCGCGGTAGGTTACCAGCCAACGCTGGCAACTGAAATGGGTCAACTGCAAGAGCGTATTACTTCAACGAAAAAAGGCTCGGTTACATCGATCCAAGCGATCTATGTACCTGCCGATGACTATACGGATCCAGCTCCAGCAACGACGTTTGCCCACTTGGATGCAACGACTAACCTTGAGCGTAAAATTTCCGAGATGGGTATTTTCCCAGCGGTAGATCCACTTGCTTCATCTTCCCGTATCCTTAGCCCGGATATTCTTGGCGAAGAGCATTACAATGTAGCTCAAGGCGTTAAGAAAATTCTTCAGCGCTATAAAGAGCTTCAAGATATTATCGCGATTCTTGGTATGGATGAGCTGTCCGAGGAAGATAAATTGACCGTTGCTCGCGCACGTAAAATTCAACTTTTCTTGTCCCAGCCGTTCCACGTTGCCGAGCCTTTCACAGGCATCAAAGGTAAATATGTACCAGTTAAAGAATCCGTGCGCAGCTTCAAAGAAATTCTCGAGGGCAAACATGACGACCTTCCGGAAGAAGCTTTCCGGTATGTAGGTGTGATTGAAGAGGCCGTGGAGAAAGCCAAAACGCTGTAGTAGCGAAAGGCGGGAGGAATCCACATGAGTACCTTTTTGGTAGAAGTCGTTACTCCTGAGCGTAAAGTGTACGCGGAGAATGCGAATATGGTTAGTGTAAAAGGCGTTGAAGGCGAGCTTGGCATTTTGCCAAACCACATTCCGCTCGTAACACAGCTTCGTATTGCACCAGTTGTAATCAAGCGCGATGGAAAAGCTGATGTTATTGCTGTAAATGGTGGTTTTATCGAGGTTCGTAAAGATAAAATCGTTATTTTGGCGGAAAGCGCCGAGCTTGCGACCGATATTGATCTTGATCGTGCGAAAGCAGCGAAAGCACGCGCGGAGCAGCTTCTGTCTGCCAAACGCGATGAGATCGATTTCCGCCGTGCGGAGCTTGCTTTGCAGCGTGCAATGAACCGTATTGGCATAGCGCATAAATAAGATTTGATACCCAAACACCGTTAATGTCCTGAAAGAGGCGTTAGCGGTGTTTTTTGTAAATAAAACAGCCGGAGAGGAGCCCTCCACTATGATTGATATTCATACACATATTCTTCCCGGTATTGATGATGGTGCGGCCCGCCTGGAGGATTCGCTTGCGCTGGCAAGAGCGGCTGCTGCCGAGGGAATCAGAACCATTATCGCAACTCCCCATCACCATAACGGTCGCTATGTGAATCCGGCTCAAGTTGTAGAGGAGCTGACCCGTACGCTCAATAAGCTGCTTCAGGAGCTGAATATTCCGCTTGTCGTGCATGCCGGACAGGAGGTTCGGCTGCACCGGGAGCTGCTCGACCACTATAAGGAAGGAAGCTTGCTTACGCTGGCGGGTTCATCCTACATGCTGCTGGAGCTGCCATCCTCCCATGTTCCGAAAAATACGGAGCAGACCGTCTATGAGCTTGGATTGCTTGGGATTCATGTGGTTATCGCTCATCCGGAGCGGAACGCAGCCATCATTCAGCAGCCTGAGCGGCTGGTAGAGCTTGTTCGGTTGGGGGCATTTGGCCAAGTGACGAGCCATTCCTTGCTTGGCGCTTTCGGCAAGACGGTGGAGCGGGCCTCATGGAAGCTATGTGAAGCGGGCCTCATTCATCTTGTATCATCTGATGCACATCATGTAGAGCGCCGAGGATTTAGGTTAAAGGAAGCGTATGATCGAATACAGAAAGTTATGGGCTCGGAGTGGTCGGATTATTTTCAGCAAAATGCTTCTTCGCTGTTCAGGGGTGAGGTTCTTACTGATCCACCAGATTGGCAGGGCAGTGCTGCGGCAAACCGCTGGCAAGCTTTGAAAGCTTTTTTCAAGAAATAAGCGGATTTTCGTTTATCATTATCAAATGAGCCTTTTGAACTAATCGTTCAATATAATGAGTAAACCAATCAATTGTACGGGATTCGTGCAGATGATTGGTTTTTTTTCGATCAAATCACATTTTTCTAAACATTTTTGGTTATAAAAGCTAACATTATCCTAGGAAAACGGCTCAAATGTATGTTAATATACTTTACATACAAGAAAATTAAGGAAGGGCATAGGGGGAGTGCATATGTTTGATTGGCTAGGTACAAGGACGGGGTTTCCACTGTGGGTATCATGGAAGCTCAATTCTGGCATTAAGGAAGATGTCGAGCACATTTTCGAAGGTGTTGCAGATACTCGCAAAGAGCTGCTGCTGCAATGGGCGGATGAGTATTGGGGGCATATGGAGCGCCTGTCGAATCAATTATTGGATGGCCTATCGGCATTACAAACCGCTGCGTTCTCTAAAGAACAGCAGAAATGGATAGCTCCTTTGCTCGAACGATCCTATGCGAGGGGGATGGATTTTACGGAGCTGTTCCTCCTAGACAACCACAACCATGTAGCTCACTCCACCTATCCCACACATATAGGCACACATTATGGAGAGGGCAGCGCGCTGTCTCCGGGCATGCAGTATTCCCAAAAAGGCGATCCAGCAGGCAGACGCTGTTTTTTTGGTCCTTTCGAAGACGGAATTACACTCAAGCTAGGGGCCCGAACCTCCTCTTTTCATGACAAAATGACGATTATGTTCATGCAGCCGCTAATTGTGGACGGCAGCAGAGTGGGAACCCTATGCGGGAGAGTGCCTAATGATGTGCTGGGTGATTTGATCCAGCGTGAGTCAGGACATGTATATCCGGATTCGGGCGACAATTATTTGTTTATGGCCGAGCCTAGTCTTCAGCGTAATATCGTACCCGGTACAGCGCTATCCCGCAGCCGCTTTGAGGACCGTACATTCACCCATGGCGAAAATTTAAAGGATGGCGTAACGACAGACTGGGGAACCGTGTCGATTAAGGAGCATACCGAGCTGGAGATTGTTTTTACCGATCCAGCAACGGGGGAGCTGCATCCTGGCGTCGCAGGAACCATTCGCAATGGCAGCAATTTGTTCGCTCAGTTTCCTGGCTACTCGGATTATCGCCATATTGCCGTCATCGGCAAAGGCGTCACCTTCCGAATGCCGCATTGCCCTGATCTATGGGGGATGATGTGCGAGGGCGATCTGGAAGAGGTGTATCGGCTGCGCAGTATTGGCTGGCGGCAGCGCAAGCTGCAAATGTATGCAGCGCTGCTGCAAAGCGTTCTAACGTTTCTGCTTGCTTCTCTGGTAATTGGCTATATGCCGCTATGGGGAGCGGCAACAGTGCTTGGCGGATTTAATTTGCTGTTTGGCATTTTGTTTGCGATATCGATACAGCGCAAGGAATCGCAGCGGGTAACAGGGCATTTAGAGCGGATCAACCGTTTTATTCGTATTAATGCCGAGGGGAAAGGTGATTTGACCCAGCGGCTGTCGACGAAAGAGTTCGATTGCGACGAGACGCAGGAGCTGGCAAAATGGATTAACAATATGATTGATTCACTCGAAGGCATTATGCTGCAGGTGAAGCTCACCGCTGCCGAGGTGCTGAGCAGCCAGTCCGTCATGAATGAGTCGTCTGCCCATACCGCCTTGTCAACGGAGCGTGTAGGCAGTAAGGTGGGCCATATGATTGGCAGCATTCGTCATCAGTTGAAGGATATCGACAAGGCAAAAAATGCTGCGGGTGAAATGCGCGATACGCTATCTGTACTGGAGCGCCAAGCGGCAGAGCAAATTGCGATGGCGCAAACCGAGGTTGGCCGCATTGGGGAGAAGATGCAGCATATTTCCACGAAGGTAGAAGATACGAACGGTACGATTCGCAAGTTCATGAAGACGGTGGAAGAAATTCGCGATGTGCTTCAAGTGATTGAGGAGATATCGTCGCAAACCAATTTGCTGGCCCTTAATGCTTCTATTGAAGCGGCGCGTGTTGGTGAGCAGGGTCGCGGCTTCGCGGTCGTTGCATCCGAAATCCGCAAGCTGGCGGACTTGACGAAAAAATCGACAGAGGAAGTGCACGGCATTACGCGGCAAATTTATTCAGAAGCCGAGCAGGCCTATCATTCAATGGACGAGGGTACTAAAGTTGTAGTAGAGGGTACTGATCTCGTTGCTGCTGCAGCCCGCACACTGCAATCGGCGCAGGCGGACGATCAGCGCAAAACGCAGGTTGTGGAGGAAGTGGTAAAACTGATGGAGCAAATTGCCGAAGTCAGCTTGCAAAACCGTTCGGTTTCCTCTGATGTGGAAGGACAAGTGCAGGAGCTGATTGTGGAGATGGACAACGTTCGCCATACCTCAACGAATGTCGAATCTATTACAATGCTGCTTCAACAGCTCGTGGGCCAATTCAAGTTAACAGAGTCTAGAATCAGATAGTGTCCCAGGGCGTCCCAATAACAGAATAGTAGAGTGGAAAAAGGCTTGCGAATCGCGGTTTCCAGCGGTTTGGCAGGCCTTTTTGCTGGGGGTGCACCTAAAACTCCATCATAGACGGTAGTGGGAGCATTTGTTATAATTGTAACGATTATTAGATTAGAAAGGCAGCAAAATTCACCCCTTTTTCATCAGATAGTTGAAGGTGACGGCAAAGGGACGATAACGCCAGGTTAAGCAGGCATGCATTGGCGAGGCAAATCCCTTTTTTACAAGGACCGACGCTTATGATTAGCTCGGTCCTTTTGTGTTAAACTTAGGAGAGGGAGAGTGCGGTTCATTGGTTAATGGATGGTTTACAGCAGAAACAACCGCGTTCTTCCTTTATTCGGCCCTTGCTATCGTGGGCTCTATCATTATGATTCACGCCAGGATGCTGCCCAGGCTGGCACTAGGCGTTGTGTTTACGATTATTGGCAATTCAGGACTGCTCGTCCGATTGGAAGCGGGTCCGATTGCGCTTTTTCAGGCATTCCTATATGTGGGGACAATGGGGATTTTGCTAGGCTCCGAGATTAGGAGACATTCGGAAATAGGCCGGTATAACCGGGCGATTGCAATCGCTTCCCGGGAAATGGCAGCTGCTGCAGGCATTCCGCTTTTGCTTGCTATTTTATTGTATGTCATTGTGGAAATACCCTATTCTAGTGATGAAATGCCGCTGCTTCCTGCCCATTTGATGACAGCGGCGACGCTGATGGCTATTGGTGTGTATGGGGCAATTGTCAAAAGAAATTCATTGGTGGCCTTGCTGTGTGTAAGTGTCATTTTAGGCGGAGCCCAGTTGAATATTGCTGCATTAAGCTTATATGTGCAAGGAATAGCGGAAGGGCTTCGAACACTTCCCTTGGTGTTTTTTTTCGCGCAAGCTTCAATTGGAGCGGCCGTATTAATTGTTTTATACAAGCGAGACTCCACCTCTAAGGAGTCGCGAGGAAATTAGCAGTACTTTAATTTCGTCGCAGTCTCTAATCATGAATAATAGTTAAACAGGAGGTGATCGTAGCAGATGCAAATGTATGCTGAGGCTGCTTTTCTTATTCCGCTGCTGCCGCTAGCTTCTTTTTTGATCCTGATGGCGCTTGGCCGAGGGTCTCATACTGCTGGCGTCTGGGTAGGAACAGGGGGTGCTGCTGCCTCGCTGCTGTTGTCGCTTCTGGTTTGGATCGAGCGATTCCGCTATAGGGCAGTCGATTATAATGATAGCTTTAATTGGATTTCGATAGATCGCCTGACGCTGCGAATTGGATTTGAGGTTACCAGTATGAGCGCGCTGCTGCTGGCAGGTGTCAGCTTGCTAAGCGTGGTGGTTCATATTTATGCCGCTGGTTATATGAAGAAGGATGAACGCTTGACGGTGTTCTACAGCTATATGTCCTTATTCACCTTCTCGCTGCAGGCGCTCACACTTGCAGATAACGTATTGGCGTTTTATTTGTTCTGGGAGCTTGCTTCCGTCAGCATATTTTTGTTGTTTGGTTTCTGGTATGCGAAGAGCGCAGCACGAGCAGCTGCCAAGAAGGCTTTTATAATAATGCGTTTAGCGAGTGCGGGATTGCTGCTTGCAACGCTGATGCTGTTCTGGTTCATGCCGGAGCATGCGCTGGATTTTGCTGCTATACATAACGTTTTTGAAGGGCAATCTGGTGCGATTGCGAAAAATATAACGGCATTGATTGCAAGCTTGCTGCTGCTTGGGGCGGCGGGAATGGCTGCGCAGCTTCCGCTCTACGCTTGGCTAAGCAGTGCTGAGCAGGCTCCTGCTCCAGCGAGCGCGCTGCTGCAAGGAGCAGGCATGATGACAGGAGCGCTGCTTCTGTCCAAAACGACAGAAATCTTCCAATCGGCTCCAGCCGTAACGGAAGCAGCGCTCTATATTGGCGTTGCGACAGCGCTCTACGCTGCTGTAAGGGCACTAATGGAGCGGAATGTGAACAAAATATTGATTTATTCGACAATCAGCCAATTAGGGGTCGTTCAGCTTTCGCTTGCCGTTGGGGCCGCCACAAGCAGCATGCTTTATGTGCTGGTCCATGCGATTTGCAAAACGCTGCTTGTGCTGGCAGCAGGTCAACTATTGAAGGCAGTTGGAACAGCGGATATAGGGAGCATGGATGGTTTGCGCAAGCATATGCCGCTTGCAGCGTGGACGTTTTTCATTGGCGGCCTGGCTTTGTGCGGCATTCCCCCGCTTATGGGCTTCTGGCTGCAGCAGTCGATTTGGTCGGAAGCATCAGAGCGGCATCTATTATGGCTGGCTGCGATTATGCTTGTACTGCTTTTGACCGCAGCTTACATGTCCCGCATGTATCTTCTTATATTTGAAGGGAAGCCGCGTTCAACTGTAGCGGCTATGCTTGATCAAGGCCATAAGCATTCGCGCCTTATGAGCTATTCGGCAATTGCACTTGCCGCGATCGTTGTCCTTTCAAGCTTCTTTCAATTGGTGTGGGGCAGATTGCCTGAACGATGGCTCGATGGGGAAGCGGCCATCGCGGAAGGCAATATGTCCTTAGCATCAATGCTGGCTGCTATTGCAATCCTACTAGGTGGTGCTTGGCTCGGATGGTTGAAAAACAAACGTGATGCGAGCGCAATGCGCTCAGGCCTAAATAAGCTGAAGGATGCTTCTGCTGGATGGGCAGCAGGCAAAGCGAGTGCACTCAAGCAGTTGTTTGCCGCTGCTGGTGCGGTATTAGCGGCAATTGAGCATGCCATGGGCATGCCGCTCAAGCTGGCGGCTCGACTGTTGTATGCGATGGGAAGGCTTGCTGTGAGCTGGAGCCTTCGCAGTACGATTCGAGGGATGGGACTAGCGATCATTTTTGGACTGATCATCACGATCATCATCATGGCTGCAAAGGGGGAGTGGTAAAATGGCATTTTTGACAGAGCTGCCACTTTTGTCTTTAATGTGGCTGACCCCTGCTGCCGGAATGCTGCTTGTGCTGCTCACGCCGACAGGGCAAGGAAGAGTGATGCAGTCGCTTGCTGTGCTTGCGGCACTGCTACCGCTTCTTATTGCCGCATTTTTATATGCAACATTTGATCAACAGCAAGGGGCCGGCGCTTATACGGAGCAGTATCCGTGGATTGAGGTCCCGCTCCCTTTTGCTTCAACTATGGGACATGCATATAGCGAAGCAAAATTATCCTTTTCCTACACGGTTGCGGTAGACGGGCTCTCGCTTCCGTTGCTGCTTGCCGCAGCGCTGGTAACAGGACTCGCTGCTGTAACCGCTGTTCAGCTTAGGAAGCGGCGAAAAGCGTTTTATTTTTGGCTGCTGTGGTTGGAAGCTTCACTGATAGGGCTTTTTATCGCCAGGGATGTTTTGCTGTTTATTGTATTTTTACAGGTCGCGCTGGTCGCTCTTTATTTTCTGCTGGGCATTTGGGGCAATCCAGACGGTGAGCGGACGGCGAATCGGCTATTGGCTGGGGCAGGGCTAGGCTCTGTGCTGCTGCTTGCCGTATTTCTCATTTTGACCTGTACGGCGGGCCTTCGTGTTGAAAAGGCTGGTGAGCAGCTCCAAGCGGTATACAGCGGAGGATACGGCGGAATCGCCCGTGGACTGCTTATGGGAGAAATGGCAATGAGCCAAGAGGTGCCGAATATGAGAGCGGCCGCCGCGGCGCCATTGACCGAGGGTGTAAAGATGGTGCTGTTTATTTTGCAGCTCATCGGCTTCGGACTGCTTATGCCGCTTCTGCCATTTCATACATGGCTAATGAAAGCGCAGGCCAGCGTACCAACGCCGGTCGCGATGATTATTTCCGGTCTGCTCCCGGCTGCCGGGGCATATGGACTGCTGCGCTATGGCGTATTTTTGTTTCCAGAGCAAGCGGAAAAAATGGCCCTGACTATCGCTGTTATCGGTATTATTCAGCTTCTGTACGGGGCTTTGCTGGCTCTGCGCCAGACGGATATGAGGCAGCTGCTTGCTTATGCCTCGCTTAGTCAAATGGGATTCATTTGGCTTGGCATTGCCGCCTTTAATGAGACAGGGCTGCAAGGGACGATCTTTCAACTTATGGCGGGCAGCTTATGCTTTGCCCTGTTATGGCTCGTTGTCGGCAGCTTGCAGGAGAGGGCGAAAACAACGACAATTTCCGAGCTCGGCGGCTTGGCCCGCTCGCTCCCGTTTATTTGCGGCATACTCATGGCCGCAGGGCTGTCGCTTATCGGCATTCCCGGATTGGCGGGCTTTCCCGGGATTTTACTGTCGCTGCTTGGTTTATTCGATCCGATGCCATGGCTTGCTGCTGCCGCAATACCGGGAATCATACTTACTGCCGCTTATATGCTGCGTGGCCTGCTGAGCGTAATCTTCGGGCCGATTGCTGAGGGGCATGCGGCTTTCAAGGATGCCCGCTTTATTGAGGCGGCACCGATGATTATATTGCTTGCTTTTATCGTGCTGCTGGGCTGCTTCCCATCATTTTTGACTGATACGGTGCAGCAAAGCATCAAGGGGCTTTATAGTCAATTGCTGGCAGTCAGGATGGAGGGATAAGCTCATGACAAATAGTGAAGCGCTGGGATCGCAGTTTTGGTTGGGTACGGTGCAGCTTATTCCTGAGCTGCTCCTCCTTTTGCTGCTGATTACATTTGCCGCAGGCCTCCGGTATCGCTTGTGGTACCAAGCGGGATCGGCGTCAGGCTGGTTGACACTGTCTTGGCTGGTCGTCGTATTGGCGGCAGCTTTATGGCGGATGGCAGCGAACGGCACAGAAGCGGTAATAGCAATTGCCGATGGCGGTCAGCCTGACGTAGTCGCGGGAATCACATATCTTGGCTTAAATGCGGAGAGCTTCATGTTTTTGCTGGGTATTGCGGGCGCAATCGTAGTAGTGCTGCTCAATTTGGGAGAAGAGCAGGAGCAGCGTATTAACGATTATTTATATATTCCTGCTGCTCTGCTTGGCATACGTTTGCTGCTTGCGCCTTCCAATCTCATTACGCTCTATATAGGACTTGAGCTATTTAGCTTGGCGGCGTTGAGCCTGATTTTGGCTACGTTGAACAAGCGGCATAAGCATTTGTCTCGGCCTGAGCGCCCGGCAGTGCGCATCTCGGCCCGTTCTGGCGTTGGAACTGCCCTGCTGCTGTTCGGCATGTCTTATCTTTATGGCTTGACTGGCGAGATGGACTTAGCTGCTATTCGTGCAGCCATTCCTGTTATGCAGTCTTATGCTTCGCTTTTATACTTGGCCATTTTGCTAATGGCATGCGGTTTAGGCGTTAAAGTGGCGGCCCTGCCCTTTAGCATTTGGATGTCCAACGAGAATGGGAACAACACGGGATTTCCTTATATGGCTGGCGCGATGTTTCTAGTGGTAGCAGGCCAAGGTGCAACCGCGGCTACATTATATCATCTGCTCCATGGAACGGAAATTGTCCAGCTATTACGTTTAAACAGCGCTTATATCGGCTTGCAGGCGATTGCGGCCTGCCAAATTGCTTGGGGCACAGTCGCGATGCTGAGGCAAAAGCAGGCTTCTAACCTATTAGGCTGGTCAAGCGTCATCAACAGCGGCTATTTGCTTGTTCCGGTCGCACTTAGTCTTGCGCCCACTCATAGCAGCTTATTCGCACCGCTCGGCTATCAATTTGCCGTGTATATGCTGGCGATGTTTGGAGCTACAGCTATTTTGGCAGCTGTTCGGGAAGTGACAGGGCATGGAAAGCTCAGTGGCCTGGCTGGTTTGTATCATCGGTCACCTTGGCTTGCGGCAGCGATGGCTGTTTTCGTGCTGTCGCTTGCAGGCTTGCCGCTTACGGGTGGCTTTTTTGCCAAAGTGTATATATGGCTGGGCAGCATTGCAGCAGAGGCCTATTGGCTGCTGGGCGTCATGGCCGCATGCAGCCTCGCAGCCGCATATGCTTATTTCGGCTTCATCCGGCAAATGTTCATGAGAACGGGCAGCGACGAGCGTGCGCTTTCGCTTCCGCTTGCTGCATCTGCGGGCATCGCCATCTGCGCCGTCGCTCTTGTCGTGCTTGGCTTGTTCCCAGGCCTGCTGATGAAGTAAACAGCCTCTGATTGGAAGGAACCCACTAGGGTAAGAGGACAATATGGATTCAGGAAGCTGGGCCTTTGGTCGCTATCTTAAGCGGGAACAAGGACAAGCCTGCTTCAAACGCGAAAGTTAATGGAAGAGTTAGCAGATGCAACGGCAAGCGACAGGTTAAGGTGCAAGCGAATATGAAGCAAAGTACGAAAGAAAAGCACGAGAAAAATACGAATGCAAAGGCAGAATAAATAACATGAAGTTTAATCATGGTAGGTTCCGCAGTTTGCGCCGCCAGCTTGCTGCGCTGCTGGCGGTTATGTTGCTCTGCGGCGTTGTATCCGCCGCAGAGCCTTGGGCGGCGGAGCGTATTGACGCCGCCCCAAGTGCAAAAGAGGAGCCGCCGCAAAGCTGGCTCCTCAAATGGAGCGATCCCGCGCAAGCAGCTGAGCTGCGCGGGACGCTCGTGATCCGCCGCCAGGCTGAGGCGGCGGTCGATGTCGTACGTCCGGCCGAAGCATCGGCGGACGTCGAAGCATGGCTGCGCCGGCTGCGAAGCACGCCGGGCGTCGAATACGTGTACCCGAATGGACGGGTACACGCCTTAGAGCTGTCCGCCGCACAGCAGGCGGACGACAGCTCTCCAGCCGAAGCTGCCTCCGGCGAGGCTTCGGTCCTCACAGCCGCCGCCGCGAAAGCAGCGGCGGCCAGCGACCCCGAGCTTGCGAAGCAAAGCTATCTCAAGCAGATCGGCGCGCTATCCGCTTGGAAAACCGTGCGCGAGCAAACCGCGCTGACGATCGCGATTGTCGATACGGGGATCGATCTCGACCATCCCGATCTCAAAAAAAATCTAGTCCCCGGCATCAACTTAATCGACACGGATACGCCGCCTGAGGACAATAACGGCCACGGGACAAGCGTGGCCGGAGTAATTGCCGCTTCCGGCAACAATGGCATTGGCGTATCCGGCATTTTGTGGAAGGCGAAGCTGATGCCGATCAAAGCGCTTGATCATAATGGCGATGGGACAGAGCAGGATTTGGGCGAAGCGATTTTGTACGCGGTGCGCAAGCAGGCCAAGATCGTCGTGCTCTCCGTTGGATTATATCGCTATTCTCCTTATATGCAGGATATTGTAAATTATGCAGAGAGCAAAGGGGTGCTGCTGGTAGCAGCAGCGGGCAATGATGGACAGACGCTTGGAAGTATGGCAGCTGTAAAATATCCCGCCGCCTATTCGACGGTGCTGGCAGTTGGCGGCGTAAAAGCGGACAATTCGCCAGATTTGCGTTCGAATCCCGGTACGGAGCTGGATTTGTCTGCGGCCTGGAACGTTTATACGACAGCGCTGGGCGGTAGCTACAAGAAGGAAGAGGGCACATCGATGGCCGCACCTCAGGTAGCAGCAGCAGCGGCACTCATCTGGGCCCGTTATCCGAAGCTCAAAACGTATCAAGTCAGGGAGCTGCTGCGCCAAACGACGCGAAACATTGGCGAGTCGGGCTTCGATAATCGCACAGGCTATGGGCTGCTGCAAATCGATAAAGCGCTGAGCACACCTGTTATAGCGGATGGTTTTGAGCCGAATGATACGAGGGGCACAGCCGCCTTTCTCCCCTTGAATAAGCAAATATCTGCCGTACTCAATACGGGTAAGGATATCGACTGGTATACCGTGGAGGCGCCATATGACGGCAAGCTCACGATGAAGCACCAATCACTGACTGAATCAGGGGCCGCGATTCCGCCTATTCGGATGCTGCATTATGTGAACGGTGTCCAGAAAAATACTTATACGACAAAGCTTGCCAGCGGCAATGCCGAGTTCACGGTAAAGAAAGGGACGCAAAAAATAGGCGTCCAGTTCATGAACAGCGACAACGGGACTCGTCAACCCTATTTGCTTGACTCCTCTTTTATTATGAAACCAGATGCTTATGAATCGAACGACCAGACTTACGAAGCGTTCGCTTTGTCGCCGCGCAGCCAGACGGTAGTGGGCAACTTCCATCAGAAGGCGGATCGCGACTGGTATGCGATTACCTTCAAGCAAAGCGGCACGCTGCGCCTTACCTTGGAGGGGAATACGGCGCGAATCGATCCGGGCCTTGCCGTTCAACGGGCCGGACAGTCGCTTCGAACCTACGACGAGGAGTCGGAGGGCCAAGCTGAAATATCGCCAACATTGACAGTAACACCCGGGAAATATTATATTCGTGTGCATAATGCCATTTCGTCTGAGGCCAGCCCCGTCATTGGGGAGTACACGCTTAAAATCAATTATGTGCCGAAATACGATGATCCCAATGAGCCAAATAATCAATATTACGAAGGCTTGAGCATACGCAGCGGCACAGAATATGTAGGTGTCATTGACAGCAGCACCGATGTGGATTGGTTCCAGCTGCGCCTCACCCAAGCGAGCCAAATTGATTTGCAAGTGTTTAATGTTCCGTCAGGAAAGGTAATGCAAGTCATAGCATACGATAAAAAGCAGCAGCAGCTGTTTACACAGAAAACAGGCAGTACAGGCAAGCTGGAAGTGAAAAACAAGCGGCTTCCTGCGGGCGTTTATTATTTTAAACTGACAGCCAATGAGCCCTTCGACAAGCAATATTACCGCTTCAAGGTTACGGTCAAAACAGCCTTTGCCAGTGCTCCTGGGATTACAGTACAACAGCTTCCGGTAAGCGGAGCGGGAGGCGTTGAAGCACGCCGCATGTTTAGAGTGGAGGACCCTGCCTTGGAAAGCAGTGGAGAGCCATTTGCGAAAGAGCGGCTGCTCGTGCAATAGCAGAGTAAATGAGCAATCAAGCGTCACCGGAACTTAAGGCGATTAAAAGGAGGCATCTGAAGCACAGATGGGTTTGACACAGGATATGTTGAACAACATGCAGACAGCCACAGGAGTAACGGGGCTGTTCTCCATCGTTGTAACGCTCGTTAGCATTGTACTTATATGGTTTATTATGCAGGAGATAAAATGGGAAGCGTTTTTTGCGTTTCCCCGCAGCCCCAAGGCTCGCATGTTTCAGGCGGTTGTAGCAATCATATTGGGGCACGCATTTGCCAGCTTCATTTTGGATTACTGGTCTTGGACGACAATGCTGAAGAGTTTTGTCGAATAACGAGAGCGGAATATGTTAACAATGGGTAATACATGACGGACTTAAAATCCCGCCTGCTTCCGAACGCTATACAAGTGCGGGAATTTTGTTCCAGTATCAGGCAGGGCAACACCTAAAAGCATCGTTCAGCATAGGATGTTAGGGTCAGGATCGGGCTGCTTTAAATGCTGCGGTTACAAGGAAATTTAAAGCTTGTCGATTAGTGTAGATAAGTGTTAATATGGAGTTTGGATTAAGACGGGAATTTTTCACTTTTAAACAATAATTTTAAAGCGAGAGACAGAAATTCAGTTCGCGGAGGGAACCATAAGATGACCAAAATTATCGTCCGCGGAGGCAAGCGTTTATCGGGAACGGTACGTGTCAGCGGTGCAAAAAATGCAGTACTCCCCATTCTAGCAGCCTCTTTACTTGCGACGGAAGGAGACAGCGTCATCTGTGACGTTCCCCTCCTCGACGATGTCATGACTATACAGAAGGTATTGGCATCATTAGGCGCAACGATATCGTATCAAGATACAACAATGAGAATTTCGGCGGGAACGATTGCTTCTTACGAGGCGCCCTATGAGCTGATTCGCAAAATGCGTGCTTCCTTCCTTGTTATGGGACCGCTGCTTGCACGGATTGGCAAGGTGCGTATTTCACTTCCGGGTGGCTGCGCGATTGGAACACGTCCGATTGATCAGCATTTGAAAGGCTTCGAAGCGATGGGAGCGGAAATTACGCTCGGACACGGCTTCATTGAAGCAAGCACAAGCTCGCGTCTCAAGGGCGCAAAAATATATCTCGACGTAGCAAGCGTAGGCGCTACTGAGAACATTATGATGGCTGCTGCACTCGCAGAAGGCACAACGCTGCTTGAAAATGCCGCGAAGGAGCCGGAAATCGTCGACCTCGCTAATTATTTGAATGCGATGGGTGCGAAGGTTCGCGGCGCAGGAACAGGCCTCATTCGCATCGAAGGCGTTGAAAGCTTGCACGGTGTAACGCATCATGTTATTCCTGACCGTGTAGAAGCAGGCACTTACATGATTGCTGCAGCGATTACAGGCGGCGACGTGTTTGTAGAAGGAGCGATAGGCGATCATTTGACACCGGTCATTTCCAAGCTGCAAGAGATGGGCGTGGAGGTGCTGGAGTCGGATAACGGCATTCGGGTTAAAGCGGATTATCCGCTGAAATCGGTAGACGTGAAGACGTTGCCGCACCCGGGCTTCCCGACGGATATGCAATCGCAAATGATGGCGCTGCTGCTCGTATCCGAGGGTACGTCGGTCGTAACCGAAACGGTTTTTGAGAATCGCTTCATGCATGTGGAAGAATTCCAGAAGATGAATGCACATATTAAGATCGAAGGCCGCTCCGCTATCGTTAGCGGCAATATGCCGCTAACTGGCGCGAAAGTATGTGCGACGGACCTGCGTGCAGGCGCAGCCCTGATCTGTGCAGCATTGCGTGCTGATGGCGAGACGGAAGTAACGGGTATCCACCACGTAGACCGCGGTTATGTAGATATTACAGGCAAGCTGGCTTCGCTTGGAGCGCTCATTCACCGCGTTGAAGCGGAGGAGGAAGAGAAGCAGGCGGCTGTTGTGGAAAATGTCCTTCAAGCTAAAGCGGTCGCTGCTGTAGAACAAGCGAAGGAAACGGCCGCTGTTATTGCAGCAGTTGAGCTGGATTCGGCTTCTAGCTTCAAGCGTGAGAAGGAAGCAACGGTTTTGAAGGTTCAGCCTACTTGGGCTTAACCCTTTAATAGGCATAAGAGCAGAGCTGTTTGCAGACGCGCCGGATGGGGCGATGTGAACGGCTCTTTTTTTGAAATTAAAGCATTATAAGCTGTTCTTTTGTACTCGCGTTTCTATTTTCTCCGTTATACGAGCGTTGCCATCCATAACGGGCAGCGCCGTTTGCATTTTACATATAAAGATTGTTTTCGTGTGGTATGATGAAAGCATAATTTGTAAGCGTATAACTTTCTGGATAATGAGAAGGAGATTTTATGGCAACTATTCATGATGTCGCGAAGATAGCGAAAGTATCGGTTACGACGGTCTCCCGCGTATTAAACAACAGGGGGTATATTAGCGAGACGACCCGCAATAAGGTGTTCCAGACGATGAAGGAGCTGAATTATCAACCGAACGAGCTGGCGCGTTCTTTGCTGCGCAAGCAGTCCAATGTGATCGGGCTCATTATTCCGAATGTAGCGCATCCTTTCTTCGCCGAGCTGGCCAGCCATGTTGAACGTTATGCCTACGAAAACGGCTATAAAATTATGCTCTGCAACTCGCATCTTGATCCTGTGAAGGAGAAGGAATACATCGATATGCTCAAGCGGAACCGGGTAGATGGCATTATTATGGGCAGCCATACACTTGAGGTTAAGGAGTACAAGGAGCTGCATTCTCCGATTGTGACGATAGACCGACAGATTAGCGAGGAAATCCCGTTTATTTCATCGGACAATTACGAGGGCGGCAGGCTCGCGGCACAGCTGCTTGTAGACAAAGGGTGCACAAAAATTGCGCATATTTGCGGGAATTTAGAGCTTCAGCTGCTGGCAAACGAGCGGACGGCTGCCTTTTGTGACGTGATGGCGGAAAATGAGATCGAGCCAATTATCATCCAAACGGATATGAATGTATTTGACGAGCAGCAGTATGAGCAGATTATGAGCCGTCTGTTTGCGGAGCATCCTGATATCGATGGCTTGTTTGCGACTAGCGATATTATCGCTTCCTTTGCGGTGAAGGAATGCCGCAAGGCCGACAAACATATTCCGGAGCAGATAAAAATTATTGGCTATGATGATGTGAGCGCGGCCCACTGGATAACACCGGCGCTAACGACGATTCGCCAGCCAATTGCCGAAATCGGGCGGACTGCGGTTGACTCGATCATCCGGCAAATGAACGATGAGCCGCTGGAGCACCGGTATGTTTTGGATGTCGAGCTGGTGGAGCGCCTGACGACTTAGGAAAGGCTGAAATCCCTTATACAGCAAGGGATTTTTATTTTTATTTCGAAATGTCAATCGTTTGACATGTCAAACGATTGACATATTTTTTATCACAGACTATAATACGTAATGAAAGCGGTTTATAAATCGGTTCCAGCATAGAATATTTATCATTTAGAATCGGGGGACGAACAAATGAAATCTTGGAAAAGCTTGCAGGCTCTGCTCGTATCTTTGGTAATGGTTATCGTAGTAACGGCGTGCGGAGGCAACGCTGGCTCAACACCTACAGATTCATCCACAGCTGAAGGCGGCGTAAATAGTGGAAGTGCTTCAGGAGATGTGAAAATTACGCTGCTGAATTCCAAAGGGGAAATTCAAACGCAGCTTGAAGATGCAGCGAAAGCGTTTAAAGAGGATTATCCGAATATTACGCTGGAGATCATTCCGGTTCCGGCAGGACAGTCGCCATTTGAGAAAGCATCCGCGCTGTATGCGGCGAATAGCCCATCGACGATTACGATGCTGGATACAGGGGATGTGGAGAAGTTCAAGGATCGCCTCGTCGATCTGAGCGGGGAAAAATGGATGTCTGACAAGGTTGACGGCAGCACGGATCTGACGACCTTCGATGGCAAAAACTATGCATTCCCGCTATCGATTGAAGGCTACGGTTTTATTTACAACAAAGCGGTCGTAGACAAAGCAGTTGGCGGCAGCTTCGATCCGGCTACTATTACGACGACGCAGGCACTGGAAGATTTGTTTAAAAAGATCGAAGCCTCCGGTACTGGCGCGCTGATCGTCTCTCCAATGGATTGGTCGCTTGCCGCCCACTACCTTCCACTCGCTTATGCGGGGCAATCAGCCGATAAAGCAGTGGTGAACCAGTTTATTACCGACCTGAAGGCTGGAAGTGTTGATCTTGCGACCAACAAAGTGTTTAACGGACTGATGGATACGTTCGACATTATGAAGGAGCACAACATTGATAAAGCTTCCCCGCTCGCAGGAACATATGAGAAGGGTCCTGAGGTATTGGGCAAAGGCGAGGTTGGCATTTGGTTCCAGGGCAACTGGGCTTGGCCGCAAATCAGCAGCTTTGATACAGCAAGCGGCGCATACGGCTTCCTGCCAGTGCCGATCAGCAACAATCCGGATGATTTCGGCAACACGCAAATTTCCGCCGCTGTCTCGAAACGTCTCGTTCTAGACAAGGAGAAAAGCACGCCGGAGCAGCAGGCAGCAGCGAAAACGTTCCTGGAGTGGATGGTTTATAAAGAGAAAGGCCAAGATTTCCTGATCAATAAAGCGAACATTGTGCCTGCGTTCAAAAACATTACACTGGAGCCGCAGGATCCGCTTGCTAAGTCCATTCAAGCGTATATCACGGGCGGCAAAATCGAGGAATCGATGAGTGCGCTCCCGGCAGATCACTGGAGCAAGGTAGGCGCTTCGATGCAAAAATATTTGGCTGGAGCAGCTGACCGCGCTACGCTTGCCAAGGAAATTCAGGAATACTGGACGACTGTAAAGTAGCGTGAACTAGACGACAAACAACAGCTTAGAAGAGGATGCGATGGACAGGCCTGCATGACTTGTCCATCGCTTCGCTTCCATGAAACGTTAGCGAGGGATAACGATGATATCGGAAAAAGGACTTTGGAGCCGTCTTCGGCTGCGGCTATTGTTCACCGGGCCTACCCTGTTTGCTTTTGCCACCGTCATGATTGTGCCGTTTGTGTACGGCATTTATTTAACCTTCACGAATTGGGATGGCATTTCCACGACGAGTACGATGGTCGGTTTTGAAAACTATGCGTATGTGTGGAAAGACGCGGTATTCTGGAAGTCTTTTTATTTAACGCTTAAATATGTGTTTATCAGTGTGGCGCTCGTCAATGTGGTGGCCTTTTTGCTAGCCTATTTTTTATCGAGCGGCTTGAAGGGCCAGAGCTTTTTCCGGGCCGGATTTTTTATTCCGAATTTGGTCGGCGGCATTGTGCTTGGATTTGTATGGCAATTTATTTTTTCTAACGTACTTGTATCCATTGGACAAAAAGCAGGCATCTCCGTATTCGGCACGTCCTGGCTTGCTGATCCGGATAAAGCATTTTTGGCGCTTATAATTGTAACGGTGTGGCAATATGCCGGTTATATGATGGTCATTTATGTGGCGGGCCTCATGAATGTGCCGAAGGATATTATGGAGGCAGCCAGCATTGATGGGGCAACGGCATTCCGCAAGCTGCGGACGATGATTTTGCCGCTGATGGTGCCGTCTTTTATCGTATGTGTATTTTTATCGCTGCAGCGAACGTTTATGGTTTACGATTTGAACCTGACGCTGACGAAGGGCGGACCGTTCAAAAGCACGGAAATGGTCTCGATGCATGTGTATGAGAAAGCGTTCCTCTCAAGAGATTATGGGGTAGGTCAGTCGGAAGCGCTTGTACTGTTCCTGCTCGTAGCGGGCATTACGCTATTGCAAGTGTATTTCAGCAAGAAGCTGGAGGTGGAGGCCTGATGAAGCGCTTGAAAGCCTCTATGGAATGGAGCAAGTTTATTGTTTTGCTGGTTGGCCTTGTGGCCTTCGTCTTTCCATTTATTTTGCTAATCGTCAATTCCTTTAAGGAAAATAAAGCGATCACCGCATCGCCGCTTTCTTTGCCTGAGAGCTTCAATCTGGCGAATTACGAGTCGGCGTTTACGAAAATGAATTATGTATCCGCGTTTTCGAACACGGTTATCATTACGGTGCTGAGCGTCTTGCTCATCTCGGTGCTTGCGGCCATGACAGCCCATTTCTTGGTGCGAAACCAAAGCAAATTTAATCAATATACGTTTTTCCTGATGGTAGCAGCGATGATTATCCCGTTCCAGGCGATTATGATTCCGCTTGTGAAGGTGTATGGCAACCTGCATTTGCTGGATAACAAATGGACGCTGATTTATATGTATCTCGGCTTTGGAAGCCCGCTTGCGGTATTCATTTATCACGGTTTTGTGAAAAGCATTCCGGCGGAGCTGGAGGAGGCCGCAATGATTGATGGCTGCACGCGGACACAGACGTTTTTCCGCATTGTGTTCCCTGTACTCGCACCAACGTCGGTGACAATTGCGATATTGAATGTATTATGGATCTGGAATGACTTCCTGCTTCCATCGCTTGTGCTGACTTCATCGGAGCAGCGAACGCTGCCGCTCTCGACCTTTTATTTCTATGGCACTTATACCGTCGATTACGGTCCGCTGATGGCTGGCCTGCTGCTCACTATTTTGCCAATACTTGTCGTCTATTTGTTCGCACAAAAATTTATTATTCAAGGTGTCATGCAAGGCTCCATTAAATAAACGCGTAAGAATAGGATGATTGATCATGTTGTATACGCTCGAAAATGCCGAGCAGTTTGTAGCGGAAAGAAAGCATTTGCTGCGTCCGCAGTACCGTCTTGGCTATCATTTAATGGCGGAGTTTGGCTGGATGAACGACCCGAACGGCTTTATTTTTCATAATGGGCATTATCATTTATTTTATCAATATTATCCGTATCAGCCGGCGTGGGGACCGATGCATTGGGGCCATGCTATCAGCCGCGATTTGATTTCATGGGAGTATGCGCCGGTTGCGCTCGCGCCAGATCAGCCGTATGACAGTGGGGGCTGCTTCTCTGGGAGCGCGGTTGTCCACGAGGGCAAGCTTCATCTCATGTACACGGGGCATGTAGTGACGGGGCCGAATACGGATACGGATTATTATCAGACGCAAAATATTGCGGTATCAGACGATGGCGTGAAATTCGCCAAGCTGGTGAGCAATCCAGTACTTGGGCTCGAGCAGATTCCGGCTGGAGCGAGCCGCAAAGATTTTCGCGATCCGAAGGTGTTTGTTCGGGATGGCTGCTATTATACAGTCATCGGCTCAAATGACGGTGCAGGGCATGGCCTGATTTTGCTCTATCGTTCACAGAATCTCGTGAATTGGACCTTTGTTGGCGAGATGGCGCGCAGCGACGGACAGATGGGCGACAATTGGGAATGCCCAGATTTGTTCGAGCTTGATGGCCATGATGTGCTGGTGATGTCGCCGCAGCGGATGCCTGCTCAAGGCGACCACTATCGTAATTTGCATTCTACTACTTATATGGTAGGGAAATTAAATACGGAGACAGGATCGTTCTCGTATGACGGCTATGAGCCGATTGATTTCGGCTTTGATTTTTATGCGCCGCAGACGGCGCTGGACTCGCAAGGCCGGCGCATCGTCATCGGCTGGATGGAAACGTGGGAGCAGGAAATTCCGACCCAGCTCGGCCATTATTGGGCCGGGGCGATGACGCTGCCGCGTGAAGCTGTGCTGCGCAGCAGCGATAGGAAGCTGCTGTTTCAGCCGCTGGAAGAGCTGAAGGCGTACCGCCGCGATGGCTATGAGCGGAGTGGGCTGGAGCTTTCGGGGGAGCAATTGCTTGCTGCACAGGGAGATTGCTATGAGCTTGAAGTAGTGTTCCGTATCGGCAGCGCCCGTGAGCTTGGCTTGAAGCTGCGGACGAATGGGGCAGGAGAAGAGACGGTGCTTGCTTATCATGCGGATGAGGGGCTGTTTCGCTTCAATCGGGATTGTTCCGGTATCGGACAAGGCGGTGAAAGAAGGACGGCTATTGCACTGGCGGAAGGCGGCGAGCTTTCGCTGCGCATTTTCGTCGATCAGTCGTCAGTTGAGGTGTTTCTCCAGGGCGGGGAAAAAGTGATGACCGGACGTATTTACCCGGGCGAAGCCTCGACAGGCATTGCCGCCTTCGCCTCGGGCGGAACGAGTACACTCGTTTCATTTAAAAAATGGGATATTGAGCGCCAGCTTTAATGCAGCTTCCCTATAGGCGAGGGCAACATCGCGGCTAGTTTAGAGCGGTACTGTAAACATGAGCGTGACTGGCGCATGCCAGGTTTGAGAACAGGACAGAGGTTATGTCCTGTTCTCTTTTTTATTTTCAGCGGCAGAAACGATGGATGTTCTTGCAGCGCGGAACTAGCTAGGGCGGATACCCGGTCAGGCTTGTTCATTCTCCGTTCATTTTTTCATGCTATATTCGTCACGAATATGTCAGTCGGAGGGTGGAATACAGTCGATGAAAAAGTGGAAGCTATGGCTTGGTATTATCCTTGTAGTAGGCGCGGCCGGGGGAGGCGGTGCCTATTATTATTTGAAGATGGGGCAGCCGGCGACGGTGCAGGCGGCAACCTCGCAAACGGTGAAAGCGACGCGGGGCAATATTGAGCTGAAAATAAGCGCGACAGGCAGTGTGGAAGCCAATTCTCGCGAAACCGTAACGTCCGGCGTATCCGGTACGATTGCAAAGCTGAACTTCAAAGTCGGCGATAAGGTGAAGGCAGGCCAAGTGCTGGCAACGTTTGAATCCGAGAAGGACTACGATAGCCAGATTGAGCAGACGGAGCTTTCTATTAAGAAGCAGCAGGTGCAGATGGAGCAATATCAGACCAAATATAAGGAAGCTGCGGGCACGGAGGATGAACTGGCGACCCAGCAAAGCATCAAAACAGATATGGAGATGCTGGCGCTGGAAATCAAGCAAAACGAGGACAGCCTGAGCACCATGAGGGAAGATCAACTAAAGGTGACTGAGGTTGTGGCGACGATTGATGGCGAGGTGACGGAAAGCGAGGTTTCCGTTGGAGACGAGGTTGTAGCGAATACGGTTATTGCGTCTATCGTCAATTATGCTTTGCTTGATTTTGTCGTGCAGGTCGATGAGCTGGACATTCCGTCGGTCAAAACAGGCCAAGTGGTGCAAGTGTATTTGAGCGCGCTGACGGACAAGACGATCGAAGGCAAAGTAGCCAGCTTGGCACGTGAGGGCACGGCATCTAATGGCGTATCCGCTTATGAGGTGACGATTTCGCTTGATACGATTGAGGGCGTGATGACGGGCATGTCGGGGGAAGCGGACATTATTTTGGAGTCCAGAAATGATGTCGTCGTTGTACCAGTAGACGCTGTTATTGAACGTGGCGGCAAATCCTTCGTTCGCGTGCCAACGACGAGCACGCAGGGTGCGAGCGGGACACAAGGTACAAGCGGGGCAGCAGGGGCACAAGGCGCTGCCGGAGCTCAAGGTTCAAACGATGCTCAAGACGGTACGGGTGCACAAGGAACACGTGGGGCACAAGGTGGAACCGGTGGCCAAGCTGCGGGCGGAGCTGCGCAAGGTGCAGCTGGCACGCAGGGAACGCGTGGAACACAAGGCGCAGCGGGCACTCAAGGTGTGAATGGTGCACAGGGAGCGGCAGGTACGGGTGGAACGGCGCAAGGCACGGCAAACATGCAGCGCGGTGGCGCTCAGATGGAAGGGCAGTTAGTCGAAGTAGAAGCGGGAATCAGCGATGAAACGTATGTGGAAATTATTTCGGGGCTGAATGAAGGCGACTCGGTGCTTATCCCAACGCCGCAGGGCACGGTAGGCATGACAACAACGACGACCCAGCAAAATCAAGCGACTATGGGAGGCGGCATGATGCAGGGTGGCTTCGGCGGTGGAGGTGTCGGATTCGGCGGCGGATTCACTGGCGGCGGCGGAGCAGGCGGTGGGCGCCCATGACCAGCGAAAGCAGCAGCATTTTAATCGACATTAACCATCTCGTTAAAAATTATGTGATGGGCCGGGAAACGGTGACGATTCTTAAAGGCGTATCCTTTCAGGTGGAAAAAGGTGATTTTGTCGCCATTGTCGGGCCCTCCGGCTCGGGAAAATCAACGATGATGAATGTTATCGGCTGTCTGGATACGCCGACCGACGGCAGCTACAAGCTGGACGGCATTGAGGTTAGAGGAATGAGTGAGAATAAGCTGGCGGATATTCGCAACAAGAAGATCGGGTTTATTTTTCAAGGCTTTCACCTGCTGCCACGGCTCACCGCGCTTGAAAATTGCGAGCTGCCGCTCATTTATCGAGGGCTGCCTGCGAAGCAGCGCCGGGCTATGGCGATGAAGGCGCTGGAGCAGGTCGGCCTTGGAGAGCGGGTGCATCACCGCCCGAGCGAGCTGTCGGGCGGACAGCAGCAGCGGGTTGCCATCGCCCGGGCGCTGGCGACGAACCCGCCGATTTTGCTGGCGGATGAGCCGACTGGAGCACTTGATATGAAGACGGGGCAGGAAGTGCTGCAGCTTATGGAAGACTTGAATCAGCAGGGTCACACGATTGTGCTGATTACGCATGATATGGAGGTTGCTCATCGGGCAAGCCGTACGGTTATTATGCGGGACGGCGTGCTGACCGAGGAAGGGAGGGACAGGGATGAAGCTGACGCAGGGGTTCAGGATGGCGATCAAGAGCGTCTTGTCAAGCAAGCTTAGAACAGCCCTCTCCATGCTGGGCATACTGATCGGCGTAGCGACGGTTATTGCGCTGGTCGGTATGGGGCAAGGCTCGACGAAGCAAGTGGAGGAGCAGGTTGCCAGCCTTGGTACCAACTCCTTGTCGGTAACTATAACAGGCCGTGGAACGGCAACCTCCCTCTCACTCGACGATGCAATGGCTTTGGCTGATATTCCGAATGTGGAGGGCGTATCCCCGACGGTCAGTGGCAGTGCAACGGTGAAGTATGCGAAAAATAGTACGAGTGTAACAGTAGAGGGCATTACACCGGATTACGAGCAGGTGAGCGATTTCAGCGTGCAGTCCGGCAGATACATTGCCTCGATGGATGTAAAAAGCACCCAAAAGGTTGCATTAATCGGGGTTGATACGGCAACGGAGCTGTTCGAAGAAGAGGACCCGGTTGGCAAAACGATTCAAGTGAACGGCAGCCGCTTTACGATCGTCGGGCTGTTGGAGGCGAAGGGCAGCTCGCTCACCGGCTCCAATGATGAAAAAATTGCGATTCCGATCACGACGGCGCAAAAGCTTTTTGATAGTGTCGGTGTGCGTACAGTCGCTCTCAAGGTGACCGATCTTGATCTGATGGATATAACCGTCGCAGCGCTTGAGGCCAAGCTGCTGGAGAAATTCAGGGGCGATGACAGCAGCTATCGGGTATTCAACCAGCAGGATGCGGTCGAGACGCTTAATTCGGTCAATGAGACGATGAATACGATGCTGCTTTATGTGGCGGCTATTACGCTGCTCGTCGGCGGCATTGGAGTCATGAATATTATGCTGGTGTCCGTTACGGAGCGGACGCGGGAAATCGGCATTCGCAAGTCGCTGGGCGCAAAGCGCAGAGATATTTTGTTCCAATTTCTTGTGGAGGCCGTTGTCATTAGCGGCATGGGCGGCGCACTCGGCATTGGGTTCGGTTATTTGGGTTCCTATGTCATCGGTGTGGTGAATGGGACGGATACTTCGGTTCCGTTTAATACGGTCATTTTGTCGTTTGCCTTCTCTGCTTTTGTCGGAATCGTGTTCGGCATTTTCCCGGCCAATAAAGCTTCGAGGCTGAAGCCAGTCGACGCGCTGCGCCACGATTAGCTCTCCTTTCTGTTCTACCCTATTAAATCCGCTCATAGAATGAACTATCCAGTTAAGCAGGATGGCATTGCTATAAAAAGGTAGCGGAAGGAGCAGGGATGAGACGAAGAAGAATCGAACGCAGAGTGTCAGAAGAGCTGCAACGCTTGAAGATCAGCCGCTGGGTGCCAATATTTTCAATAGGTCTATTGCTCGGCATTACCGTAGCTTTAATGAAAGTTTCCCTTGGAGGCATGCCAGCTCGCATGCCCGCGACTCTAGCGAATGCCCAGCCAGAAGAGGCAGTGGGGATGGCTTTTGAGCCACCCGGCACGGGTAGGGGCAGCGGGGCGAATAAAGTCGAAGCGGGCAGTGCCGTCATCGCGCAGCATATGGGCGGGCTGTTGCCCAAAACGACAGGCGCGCTTAACGGGCTCATCGTACGCACCTATATGATGAAGGAACAGCGCACGGAAAGCTTGCCGTTGGAGGAGTATGTGCGCGGCGTTATCGCAGCGGAAATGCCGGCCGATTTTGAGCTGGAGGCTCTCAAGGCTCAGGCGATAGCCGCACGCACCTATATCGTACGCCGCCTCGTTTCTGGTGATGACAGCGGCGTGGAGCATGTAGAGGCAGACGTAACGGACACAATTGCCCATCAGGCCTATTTGCCGCTCGCGCAGCTGAAGCAGCATTGGCAACGAGCCAAGCAGAGCGCTAATATGAAAAAGCTGAATGAAGCGGTGAAGCAGACGGAGGGACTAATCGTCACCTATAATGGCGAGCCGATCCAGGCCGCTTTTTTTTCCACCAGCAGCGGGTATACGGAAAATTCCGAAGACTATTGGTCTAGTGGGATTCCTTATTTGCGCAGCGTCGCGAGTCCATGGGACATCGAGCTTTCACCGCGATATAAAGAAAGCGTGGAGCTGACGCTGGCGCAATTTTATGAGAAGCTTGGCCTTCAGGGGGAGAGCAGGGTTCAGCCTTCCATTCGGGTATTAGCTGCGACGGCAGGAAAAAGCATCAGCCAAATCGAAATCGCCGGAACGGTATTCACTGGCCGCGAGGTGCGCGAACGATTGGGACTAGCCTCAGCCGCTTTTACATGGAAAATGAACGATAAGACCATTACCATTACTACCTATGGTTATGGACATGGCGTCGGCATGAGCCAATGGGGAGCGAACGGCATGGCAAAGCTAGGCTATTCGGCGAAAGATATATTAACCTACTATTATACCGATGTGAAGGTAGAGCAGGCTTCCAAGTTCTCGGGAGTGCTGCTTGGTCGCTCCTAGCGCAGGTAAACAAAGGCTTTTTCGAAATCTTAAAGTCTCTATATTTTTATCGATCTTTCCATCTGCCCTCACGTATAAACCTAGCGAATCTGGCAACAATGGCTAGTGAGGTGATAGAAATGAACAATCAAAACAAACCAAAGCAAGGCTCAGAGGAAACTCCCAAAAATGGACTGGGAGCATCATCTGCCGCGGGTTCAGGCAATGGATTTAAAAGGCTGCTGGCACGCAAATGGGTTTCGCCAGCAATATTTATGGCCGCGGCAGCAATTATCGTAACCTTAATGTGGGTCTACCAGGGGGCGGATGACAGCAAGCTAACGACAGCTTCAGAACATCCGGGCCAAACGGAAGCCGCAGTAGGCGAGGGTACGGTAACACAGCCGGAGGGCGCGGTTGATGAAGTCATTCGCGAAGGCGAGCAGTTGCAATGGCCGGTTGTGAACAAGGACGCGCTGCAAATCGAAACCCCTTTCTATGATGCTAACGCGAGCAGTGATGAGCGTCAGGCAGCTATGGTGCAGATGGGAAATACCTTCTCGCCGCACATGGGTATCGATCTTGTAGACCCGAATGACCGGTCGTTTGATGTGGTAGCCGCTATGTCGGGCAAAGTGAGCCTCGTGCTTAACCATCCGACGAATGGCAGCATTATCGAAATCAACCATGGCGACGGTCTGGTGACCACTTACCAAAGCCTTAGCGACGTGAACGTGGCAGTTGGCGATGAAGTGAAACAGGGAACGATTATTGCCAAAGCGGCTCGCAACGAGCAGGAGAAGGATTTGGGCGTCCATCTGCACTTTGAAGTGCGTGAAAACGGAAAAGCTGTCAATCCAAGCACCGTAGTCGGCGAGCAATAAACGCTAACAAAATAGGTCTTCAGGCCTTGCAGGCAGGGGAATATCCCCTGCCTGTTTTGTATTTTTATGAAAATTTTATGACAAACTGGCTTGTCAGGCTTGACCATAAAGAATATATACCCGCGCCCCTCATATAATGTACCAAACTATCTCGAGTAGGGAGGCGGGAACGTGCACGATTACATCAAAGAGCGAACCATTAAAATAGGCCGTTGCATCGTGGAGACGAAGCACACGGTACGAACGATCGCCAAGGAGTTCGGCGTATCCAAGAGTACGGTCCATAAGGATTTAACCGAACGGCTGCCGGAAATTAACCCCGACCTGGCGGATCAGGTGAAGCACATTTTGGAGTATCACAAGTCAATCCGCCATCTGCGCGGGGGTGAAGCAACGAAAATCAAATATAAGAAAACGAGCACGAAGAAGAGGGAAGTTCTGGCCGCCGGGAAAACATAATTTATTCGCAAATTATTACAAACGGGTAGAGGATTTTATAGTTTTTTGGCGAATAATGTACGTTAGGGGTTTCTACGTCGTGGGAACTAATTGACCGTAGCGTTTACACTATTCGTTGGAGGACTTACGCCTTATGCTGAGCAAGGACATTGGAATTGATTTGGGAACGGCTAACGTATCTATTCATGTAAAAGGGAGAGGCGTTGTGCTCGATGAGCCGTCTGTCGTCGCGATTGAGAGCGACACGAAGAAGGTGCTTGCCGTTGGTGAGGAAGCTCATCGGATGGTCGGCCGTACGCCAGGCAACATTATTGCAATCCGCCCGTTAAGGGATGGGGTTATTGCTGACTTCGAAATAACGGAAATTATGCTGAAAGCGTTTATTGATCGAGTAGAAGGGCGTAAATGGCTGAGCCGTCCGCGCATCTTGATTTGTGCGCCAACGAATATTACATCCGTTGAGCAGAAGGCGATTCGTGAAGCGGCGGAACGCAGCGGAGCCAAGGAAGTATTTTTGGAAGAGGAAGCTAAAGCTGCCGCTATCGGGGCTGGAATGGACATCTTCCAGCCTAGCGGCAACATGGTTGTGGATATTGGCGGAGGCACGACGGATGTAGCGGTTCTGTCCATGGGCGACGTCGTGACCGCCTCTTCTATTAAAATCGCAGGAGACAAGTTCGATGCTGCGATCATGAAGTATATTAAAGATAAGTACAAGCTGCTGATCGGCGAGCGGACAAGCGAGGATATCAAGATCAAAATCGGTAAAGTTTACGAGGACGGACAACGCTCGGAAATGGATATCCGTGGACGCGATATGGTAACGGGCTTGCCGCTTACCATGACGATTCATTCGGAAGAGATTCAAGAAGCGCTTTGGGATTCGGTCATGTCAATCGTGGCAACGGCGAAGTCCGTACTGGAAAAAACGCCGCCTGAGCTGTCGGCAGATATTATTGACAGGGGCGTTATTTTGACCGGTGGCGGTGCATTGCTGAATGGCCTGGATACGCTGCTTGCGGAAGAACTCAAGGTTCCGGTACTGATTGCGGAAGATCCGATGCATTGCGTCGTTAAAGGTACCGGCATTCTGCTTGATAACTTGGACAAGCTTGGCAAGAAGCCTCGCTTCTAAGGAGTTAGGCAGAAGCAGCGCTTGCATAGCCGTTTGCGCGGGTAGGGCGTTTAAAAGGGGACGCGCCGAGGCGTTAAATTGAGTCAAAGGTCGCATAGGAAGCTATAACTGAAGACATGCCTTTAACCGATATATAAATAGTGGCATATACAGCGAGAGGGAACAGCCTTATACGATCTTCGAGGAGGCAATTGCAATGCTTAGAGGGCTTTACACAGCAGCTGCAGGCTTGACGGCCCAGCAGCGCAGACATGATACCGTAACGAATAATATTTCAAATATAAATACACCGGGCTATAAGCAGACGAATGCGGTCACGCGTTCGTTCCCGGATACGCTGCTTTCCATGACAGGCGTACAGGGCGAGTCAAGCAAGTCCATCGGTCGTCTCGGCATGGGGGTATTTGCAGAGGAGAGCTTGTCGCTGCATGTTCAAGGGGACTTGTCCCAGACGGACAAGCCTACTGACTTCGCACTCGTGTCCAACATTGCGGTGGAGGGTGCGGCGTTTGACGAGTCCGGCAAATACGTGGCTGATGACGGTACGGTGACGTTCCAGCCGCAAGCATTCTTTACGCTGCAGGATGCGCAAGGGGATCTTCGCTATACGCGGGGCGGCTCCTTTACGCTGACAGCGGACGGTTTTCTCGTTAACGGAGACGGCGCCAATGTGCTGGGAGCTGATGGGAATCCTATTCAATTCGCAGCAGGCATTGGGCTTGAGCAGCTGTCGCTGACGAAGGATTTGCGTTTTGTTAATACGCAAACCGGTGTGGATAGTGGCGCACAGCCGCTTCTGGTGACGCGAATAAACGAGCCGAACCAACTCGTACGCGCTGGAGACGGCCAGTTCCGTTTTAATGGAGACGCCGCGCAAGCCGTAGCGCTTCAGGAAACGGATCAGGTGGAGGTGCAGCAGGGCTATGTGGAGCGTTCCAACGTAGATGCGGCACAATCCTCCGTTGATTTAATGGCGGCGCTTCGCGCCTATGAAGCCAACCAGAAGGTTGTACAATTTTATGATCAAAGTCTGGAGAAGGCTGTAACGGAAGTAGGCCGCGTTTAAGACGAAGTCAGCAACGGAACGTGAAGGAGGCAGACGATGAACGGCTCAATGATTAATGCGGTAGTCTCGATGGGTGGACTCCAGCAGAAGCTTGATATGATCGCTGATAATATCGCCAACGTGAATACAGTAGGCTATAAGCGGAAGGAAGCAACCTTCGAGGATTTGCTGACGAATGTCAACAAGCAGCCCAATGATTTTAAACAGCCGGGCCGTATGACGCCGCTTGATTTTAACCAAGGCTGGGGCTCCCAGCTGACGATGATTAAGCCGAATCTGGAGCAAGGAACGATCGCAACGACAGGAAAGGACACGGATTTTGCTATTGAAGGAAATGCGTTGTTCGAGGTCATTGTGAACGCTAATGGCGACCGTGCTTATACGCGCAACGGTGCGTTTCAGTTGACGGTTAATGCAAACGGTGATAACATTTTGGCAACGGCTGAAGGCTATCCTATTGTTTCGACAATGGTAACCCAGCCAGGAAATGTAGTAGTTGAGCAGCCCATAACGGTTCCAGATGGCTATAAGCTGGTTATTGGCGCTGATGGCAGTGCGCAAGGTGTTGCTGCTGACGGTACAACCATTAATTTAGGCACAATTAAATTGATGCAAGCAACCCGACCTTCTGCTCTTACTCAGCTGGATGACAATTTGTTTGCCGTAGCTGAAGGACTGAATGTGGGTGATGTAATCCAAGAGGTTACTCCTGACGCGGATAATGCGATCGCGCTGCGCCAAGGCTCTCTTGAGCAATCCAATGTGGATATGAGCAGCGAGATGACTGAGCTGATTAATGTACAACGTGCTTACCAACTGGTAGCTAGGGCATTAACATCAAGCGATTCGATGATGGGGTTGGCGAACGGCTTGCGCAGATAGATAGGGTGATGGTGGTAATGAGTACGACGAATGAACGAGCTGACTTTGCGGATGAGAGGCTGGAAGATGAACAAGCAGAGCAGACCCGCAGCAGCTCGCGCAGGAAGGGGCAAGGCTCCACTCCAGAGAAGAAGAAGCGGCCCCTGGTACTGAGAATCATATTATGGATTTTGCGCCGCAGCATTGTGCCTTGCATCATGGTCATTATGCTGATTGCGGGCCTCTATATCGGTTATACGGTGCTGGGCAAGCAATCGGGAGATGATGTGTTTGAGTGGTCAACTTGGCAGCATGTCTATGATCTTGTATTCTCGGATTCGTAGTTCGCACCGTACGATTGGTTGAAGGCGGTATTCGCAGCTTTTTGCGGATGCCGCTTTTTTGCGTCTTTTGCGGGAGAGGAATCAGCAGATAAAAAAAGAACACCGCTCCGTTTGTTTAAAAAACAAACGGAAGGTATTCTTTTTCATAATATCATATGTTTATTTTACAGTTACACGCATCGATACTGTTTTGCCGTCAAAGGTAGCTTTAATGGTAGCGGAACCTTTGCTCAGCGCGATAATTTTGCCATTGGATACAGTAGCTACGCTCGCTTTGCTTGTTACCCAAGCTGCGCTCGTTGTTACGTCTGCTGGATTGCCAGTCGTATAATTGGCTTGCAGCTTCAGCGAATAAGAAGCGCCTGGGCTAAGCTTAAGCGATTTATCCGAAAGGGTTAGCGATTTAAGCTTAGGTGAAACCGTGATCGGAATTTCCAGCGTTTTGCCTTGATAAGAGCCAGTCAGCTTGCCGCTGCCAACAGCCAGCGCTTTGACGGTGCTGCCATTAACCGTTGCTAAGGTGCTGGAAGAAACGGTCCAGTTCATTTTGGAGCTCAGAACCACTTTTTTGCCGCTTACATAGTAGCCTGTTACTTTAACCGACTTGCTTTTGCCTGGGTAGAGCTCAAGGCTGGATGGTTCTGCTACCAGTTTCTCAATCTCTTCTTCCACGTAAGCTTTGACGGTAGTTGTTTTATTTAAATAGGTTGCTGTTAACGTCACTTTAGAGGCTTCAAGCCCCTTTACTTTGCCATTAACGACAATTGCATTGTCCGATGATGCTTTCCATGTTGCTTTAGAGGAAACATCTTCTTCCGATCCATCTTGATTTACAACGGTAATCGTAGGCAGCGCCGAATCCTTGCCGATCACTACGCTAAGTTCTTTGGTGCTTGGTACGAGCTTCACAGGTGTAAGGTGTACATTGAGCTCAAATGTCGCTTTCAGGCCATTAAGCTCAGCTGTTACAACTGCTTTGCCTACAGCTACTGCTGTCCATTTGCCATCTTCAATGGTAGCGATTTTTTCATCGGCTACGGTCCATTTCACGATTTTGGAAACGTCAGCTGTATCTCCGCCGAAAGTAGTTCCGCTCACTTTAGGCAGCGTCTCGCTTTTTTCCGGGAATGTATCGATAGACTCTTTATCGATTGTCAGCTCGGAGACGCTAGGGAAAACCGTAATATCAATGCTCCGGCTGATGCCTTTAATGGATGCCGTAATTTTAGTTGTTCCGACCGCTTTAGGTGTAACAAGCCCATTCGTCACTGTAGCGACGATCAGATTGGAGGATGTCCATTCCGCCTGCGTAGTCACGTTTTCATCATTTCCGGAAAGCCCCTGAACTTCAGCCGTAATTTGCAAGCCTGGGCTGTTCAGCATCATTTGATATTCCTTGGCTGGCGACAGCTTGATCGATTGGTATGGTGTGCGAACGACAACATCAATAGTCGAGCTTACTCCCAAATAAGTTGCGGTGATTTTAGTTTGGCCAGTCGCAACTGGAGTTACGACGCCATCCTCGACGGTTGCAACAGCAGCGCTGCTTGTTGTCCAAGTTGCTTTTGTTGTTACGGTTTCTGTCGAGCCGCTTGTCGTAGTAGCGATTGCTTGAATCGTCTGGTCATCATCACCCATATCGATTTCAAGCAGCGTCTTTGGCGACAAAGCCAATGATTTATAAGGAGAAGTGACGACGAGCTTTACCGTGTCGGACTTTCCTTTGTATTTTGCTGTAATCGTTGTTGTTCCTGTACCCACTAGCGTAACCGTACCGTCATCGACTGTCGCGACGGAAGAGCTGGAGGATGTCCAGGTTGCATTGGTCGTAATGTTTTCATTGGAGGCGCCGCTCTTAATCCCGCTTAGCGTAAACACTTGCTCTGCGCCGAGACTTACGTCGTAGCTTTCTGCGGCGTTGCTGCCGTTTTTCAAAATTTGTACAGAATCGTACACGTAATCGGATGTAACTTTAATATTTTGGGTGTAACCGCCATAAGTAGCGCTGATCGTAGCCGTTCCTTTGCCCACAGCCGTCAGGACGCCCTTGTCCACTTTGACGTAGGAGGTGTTAGACGATTTCCAAGTAGCGGAGGCGCTAACGTCCTTCTTGGTGGAAGAGCTTGAAGTGGCAGCTAGCAAGGAGACGATAACGGCATCGTCATCAATAAATACTTCCAGAGATGAAGTGCTGTTATTGTAATCCCAAGAATCATAGCTTAGTTCAATGCCTGTTACAGTTTCGTCCGCAGCACTCGCAATGCTGCTGAATGTGGTAGCGATGAGCATGACAGATAGAACGGCGGCGAGCCATCTCCTGATTTCTCTGAGCGACTTGTTCCCGTTTACACTTAAATTCACTACATCCTATCCCTTCGTCTATAGAATAAAAAACTCTCTATTCTATATAACGGTTTACATATAGAGGAAATGAATAAAGATGTCGTAATTTGTTTGAAAAAAATCATTTGCCGCCGCAATTGTACCTGCAAGTCCCAAGTTTAGACATACGGGGGCTATGGCAGTTTTATTTTTGATACGGTAGTTGTATAATGGTTTGGAGCCTTAATGCCGCGCCCGCCAAGGGGTAGAATGCTTGCCATTCTGCGCTTGCGAGCCGCCAGGGAGTCCAGAGGGATTCGCGGTAAAATGAAAGAAGCTTGGCCGCAGACGCTTCGGGTCCGCACAGCCAAGCCCTCTATCTCAACCTTCACAAACTGCAGCTTCATGAAGGATATCTATAGTGTCAGTAAAAATTGCATTTTTTATACCCTCGAAAACAAGGAAGGAGCTTTATTCATGCTCGATATTAATCAAATTCAGGAAATTATCCCCCATCGCCCGCCATTTCTGCTCATTGACCGTATTTTGGAGGTAGAGCCGGGTGTCAGAGCGGTTGGCCTTAAAAATGTAACGATGAACGAACCTTATTTTGTAGGACATTTTCCAGGTTATCCGGTTATGCCTGGCGTACTTATCGTTGAGGCGCTGGCCCAAGTCGGCACTGTAGCAATGCTCATGCTGGAGGTCAACAAAGGCAAATTAGGCTTTTTTGCAGGCATTGATGGCTTTCGATTCCGTGGTCAGGTGAAGCCTGGCGATACGCTTACACTTGAGGTCGTCATTACGAGATTAAAAGGCAGCATCGGCAAAGGACAAGCTACTGCGAAAGTGGGAGACCAAGTTGTTGCTGAAGGCGAGCTCATGTTTGCCCTGTCCGATCCAGCCTAAATTTATTAAAATATAAGGATTTATAAGTTTTACTCTTATAAATGGACTTATATTTCTCGGACTGAAACGAGCTGCACCGCCAGAGGATGGCGACAGCCGTTTCAATTTATATATAAGGGAGAGATCCATATGAGTCAAAATGAAGCGGCAATCCAGAGGTACCATGCTTGGTTAAATGATCCATTGATCGATGATGCGACAAAAGAGGAACTTCGCGGCATCGCGGGCGATGAGAAGGAGATTACAGACCGTTTCTATCGCGATCTGGAATTCGGAACAGGTGGACTGCGCGGAGTTATGGGCGCGGGCACGAACCGTCTTAATACGTATACCGTCGGCAAAGCGACGCAAGGGCTGGCGAACTGGCTGCTAAGGCATGCTTCGGGCGATGCTCCATCAATGGTTATTGCTCATGATTCCCGCAACTATTCACCGGAATTTGCGCTGGATTCAGCGCTTGTACTGGCGGCAAACGGCGTGAAAACTTATTTGTTCAAATCGCTTCGCGCAACGCCACAGCTGTCGTATGCGGTACGCTCGCTTAAAGCTTCCAGCGGTATTGTGATTACAGCTAGCCATAATCCGCCTGAATATAATGGATATAAGGCGTATGGAGCTGACGGCTGCCAGCTTATTCCTGAGGATGCGGAGCAGGTTATCGCTTCCATTCAGCAGGTGACGGGTTTTGATCAGGTGAAGCGTATGAGCCGTGATGAGGCAGAGGCGCAAGGCCTGCTCGTATGGCTGGGCGAGGATGCCGACGAATCCTACATTAATACGGTGGTCGCGCAAAGCTTGAATGTGGAGCTTCTTCGCAGTGGCGTAGGCGAGCAGTTCAGCGTAGTATTCACCCCTCTTCATGGAACAGGCAATATGCCAGTACGCGAGGTGCTTGCGAAGGTCGGATTCAGCAATGTACATATTGTCGCGGAGCAGGAACAGCCCGATGGCTACTTTAGCACGGTCAAATCTCCTAATCCGGAAGAACGCGAGGCGTTTACGCTAGCGATCAAGCTGGCGCAGCAGGTTAATGCCGATATTATTATCGGAACAGACCCGGATGCAGACCGTATGGGTGCAGTTGTAAAAAACAATAACGGCGAATATGTTGTGCTGACAGGCAACCAGTCGGGCGCCTTGATGGTGAATTATGTGCTCAGCCAGCTCACGGAGCGCGGACAATTGCCGGATAATGGTGTTGTTATCAAAACGATTGTTACAAGCGAGATGGGTGCGGATATTGCCCGCTCTTACGGTGTAGCTGTTGAAAATACGCTTACTGGCTTTAAATATATCGGTGAGAAAATGACAGGTTATGAAAAAACGGGTGAGCGCTCGTTCCTTTTCGGCTATGAAGAAAGCTACGGTTATTTGACTGGAACTTATGCACGGGATAAGGATGCTATCGTAGCGGCTTTGCTGATTTGTGAAGCAGCAGCATATTATAGAAGCTTAGGTAAAACACTATATGATGTATTGCTTGAGCTGTATGAGAAGCATGGCGTTTATTTGGAAGGTTTGGAGTCGCGGACGCTGAAGGGTCTTGACGGCGTACAAAAAATAGCTGGCATTATGGACAGCTGGCGTAATCAGCCGCCCGTTGATATTAACGGCGTGAAGATAGAGCAGATATTGGATTACAAGCTCGGACTGGACGGTCTCCGCCCGGAAAACGTGTTGAAATATATGCTTGCCGATGGCTCATGGTTCTGTCTTCGTCCATCGGGTACCGAGCCGAAGATTAAAGTTTATTTTGCGGTTCGCGGTGAATCGACTGTGCAAGCTGAAGAAGCGCTGGATGCTTTGCGCCAGGCGGTTATGGCAAGAGTAGACGGGTAAGGATTATTTGGCTTTAACCGTGGGCAACCGCTCGACAATAGAGCAGTAGGAAGCGGAATGACAAGGATAGATGAACGGAGGATTTTCGTGCTTCAAAACTGGCTGCAATGGAATCGCAGAGCTAAGCAGTGGCTCTGGATCATTACGCTCATTGGCGTGATGGCGGCACTTCCTATTGGTTATAATCGTATGAATACGGAGTCGACGTCTAAGCAAGTGGAATATGTGTTTGATTATCGCGACTTGATCGAAATTGCGGAATATTCGGCAAAGCCGCAGGATTTTATATCGCAGCATCTTGTTTTTATGAAAGAAGCCGGCATTTCGACCATGGCTGTCTATGAAAGCTCGTTACGCGAGCTGATGCAGGCGGGCAGATTGACCTACTACAACTCCAAGGAGGCGGCTTTGCTCCAAGGAAAGCTTGAGACGCCAGGTCAAAATTTCACTTATATTTTGTATTCTGGCAGTGTTGAGAAGGAGCAAATTGGGCCGCTTGTTCGCGCAGCATTTGACCGGGCGGGCGTCGTCTATCGGGACTGGTCCTTCGATGGCCGCGATGGCCTTGTGGTGGAGCTGCCGCTGCAAAATTCGCTGCTTCAACCGCTTGGCTTTGATCCAATGTCACTGGAAAGGATCAAAGCAGCAGGCTTCGATGTTTTGCCTCGTTTGACTGACCGGGTGCTTCCGTATACACAGGAAGAAGCAGAGGCGACTCTTGCTCAGTTAAAGAATTACGGCGTTACACGGATTTTGTTCGACGGCGATAAAGTAAAAGGCTACACCGATAATGCCGAGGATAAGAGCTTGCGCGCATTTGCCGAGCTGCTTAACAAATATCAAATCGGTGTAACGACCATCGAGAATTTGAAAAAAGAGCAATCGGGCATGACAACACTTGCCTACCTGACGGACTATAATATTGTACGTCTATATTCGTTGTCTCCTACGGATGCAATGAGAATGAAGCCGGAAGATATTGCTGATCGCTTCCTGCTTGCAGCGAAGGACCGCAATATTCGGATGTTTTTCCTGAATGGTGCTCCATCGTCGAGCCAGGAAAAATCGGCTGTTATAAATCCGCTGGACAACCTCTACCTGTCTCTTAAAGGGGAGGATGGCAACAAAGGCACGATTCAGCGTCTGGCTGATGCCGGATTTGCTCCGGGTACAGCGGAGCCCTTTGATCGGGAATATCCGTCATGGGTTAAAATGCTGAAAGGAATCGTCGTCATTGGTGCTATTGCCTTGATTGCGCTGTTAGTTAATGCTTTTCTGCCAGGTACGCTTATTGCAGTTTTCCTACTTGGTATTGTGGGAAGTGCCGGCTTGTATGTGCTGAGCAGCTCCATGCTGGAGCAGGCGCTTGCGCTTGGAGCCGGTATTAGTGCGCCAACACTTGCGCTCATCTGGGTCATGAACCGTATTTACTCCAAGACCGAAGGAAACCAGCGTTTTGTTGGCGGAGCGGATTGGACTTTTCGCAACAAAGATAAAGGACAAGGCGTTGTTATCCCGCTGAGCAGCTCCGTTGATGCTGGCGGCAAGTGGGTATTCGAAGGCTTGCCGGCACGCCGCCGTCTGGGACTTGCTTTTAGCTGGTTTATTGTAGTAGCGCTTATGTCGCTTATTGCAGTGCCTTATGTGTTCGGTTTGCTGAACAATATAACGTATATGCTAGTGCTCCAGCAATTCCGTGGAGTCAGCCTGCTGCATCTCGCGCCGATTGCGCTTGTTGCGATTTATGTTGTGTTTTATACAGGACATGCTCCAATCGCCCGTGTTCGCAAAATGCTGTCTACACCGATTAATGTGCTGATGGTTGTCGTTGGTTTAATTGTTGTAGCTGCGGGTATGTATTATTTATCACGTACAGGCAACGAAGGGACGACGCTGCCATTTGAACGTCCATTCCGCGAATGGCTGGAAGGTACGTTCGGCGTTCGTCCGCGAAATAAAGAGTTTTTGCTGGCGCATCCATTGCTGCTAGTTGGATTGTTCGCCGCGCTGCGTTACCGCGCAGCATGGCTGTTCGTTATTATTGGCTCAATTGGCCAGCTTTCGATGGTCGATACATTTGCGCATATCCATACGCCGCTGCATATTTCCATCATCCGCGTATTCCTTGGCCTTGGCCTTGGTGCGGCAGTCGGATTTATACTCATCGGAGTGTGGCAGCTGCTGGAAGGAGTCTGGTCTAAATGGTCGCCGGCCCTCAAACGCATATTCGCCGAATAGCGATTTCTGGCTACTACGGCTTTAGTAATAGCGGCGACGAGGCGGTGCTGCGCTCGATTTTGCTGGCGCTTGCCGAGCAGAGCAAGGCGCATGGACTTGAGGTGCAGCCAGTCGTGCTGTCGGGCGACCCGGCCTGGACGAAGGCGATGTACGGCGTAGAGTCCGTGCATCGGATGCGCCCCGCGGATGTGTGGGGCGCGCTGCGCAGCTGCGATGGGCTGATCAGCGGCGGCGGAAGCCTGCTGCAGGATGCCACAGGCACGAAGACGATTCCGTATTATACCGGAATCGTGAAGCTTGCCCAATTGCTAGGCAAGCCGACGTTCATTTATTCGCAGGGCATCGGGCCGGTGAACCGCCGATGGATGGACCCGATGATCCGCCATATTATGCGGCGGAGCGCGTATGTTTCAGTGCGGGACGAGCAATCCGCCGCTTTGCTGGGGCGGATGGGCTTGCCGCATGACCGGATCGAGGTTGTACCCGATCCGGTTATGGGCTTGCCGCTGCCGCTAGGCGCAGCGGCGGCCGGGGCGCCAGGCGGCGAAGCAACCGCGGCGGCTGCGCCTGGCGGTGCGGGGACCGCGAAGGCCGGCAGCGAAGCTATGCCGGTCGTCGGCGTGTCCCTGCGCCGCTGGCGCGAAGACGGCGCGGATCTTGCGCGCGCCGCCGATGCGCTAATCGCGCTGACGCGCCGCCGCCAGGTGCGGCTGCGGTTTCTCCCGTTCCATACCCCAGATGATGTGCAAAGCTCGGAGCAGGTCATGGAACGGCTGCAAGGGCAGCTGGCCAGCGGAAGCATCGCTGAGCTGGCGTCGCCGGGCGATGACCCGCAGCAAATGCTGCTGGAAGTGAGCCATTGCAATATTTTATTCGGCATGCGGCTGCATGCATTAATTTATGCAGCCAATCAGATGGTGCCGATGCTTGGCTTATCCTATGATCCGAAAATCGATCAATTTCTGAAACGGATCGATTTGCAGCCAATTGGCTCAACGGAGCTGCTTGATGCAGAAGCTTTCGCCGATGAGGCGGAGCGGATGCTGGAGAACGGCGACAGCTGGCGCAGATCGCATCAGGAAGCTATTTCAAAGTTGAAGCAACAAGCGCAGCAGCCTGCTGAGCAAATTATGAAGCTGCTGCTCCATCCCATATCGAGGTGATATTCGTTTGTCGAACCAAGTTCCAACCGTATCTATTTACGGCATACCCTTCTCTAAAATGACAATGGATGAGACGGTCAGCTACTTAGTGAAAGCAATTGAGGAGAAGCGTCAAACGCATGTCATTACAGCTAATCCGATTATGGTGATGTCTGCCTTGGAGAGTCCTGACTACTACCGGATGATGACGAAGGCAGAGCTTATTGTTCCTGACGGCGCTGGCGTTGTATGGGCCGCCAAATATGTAGGTACCCCTGTAGCCGAGCGAGTTGCCGGCTTTGACCTGATGCATCGTTTGATGCGTGAAGGCGAGCAGCGCAAGTGGACGGCTTACCTGCTCGGAACATCTCAAGAGGTTATTGAAGCGGCAGCGGAAAAGCTGCAGCTTCAATATCCGCAGGTGCGAGTCGTAGGATATCGCAATGGATTTTTTGGTCCAGATCAGGATCAGGAGGTTGTGGAGGAGATTCGTCAGGCTGCGCCGCACATATTGCTCGTTGCCAGAGGAGCAGAGACGCAGGAGCCTTGGATTGCGAAGTATAAGCATCAGCTGGGCGTCCCTTATATTATGGGCATTGGCGGCAGCTTCGATATTATTGCGGGCAAGCTCAAGCGTGCGCCGATGATTTTTCAAAAGCTGCGTTTAGAGTGGTTTTACCGCTTGCTTCAGGAGCCAAAAAGGCTGCCAAGAATGCTCGTTTTGCCGAAATTCGTTGTGAAAGTGATGCGCGACAAAGAAAACGTAACAAAACATGGGCCATTATCGTAAAAACTCGTGAAAACCGTTGAAATTGAATGAAAACGGGATTGGAGTTTCTTTTTCGATCGGAGTATAATTCACTTCGGTAGAAACAAAAGGGGAGCTGCATTACATGCCAGAAGGCTTATTGTATTCAATTGGTTTTATTCTTGCTCTGACGTTAGCGCTTGTCATGACACCGCTTGTAAAAAAATTCGCTTTTTTCGTCGGTGCGATTGATAAGCCGAATCATCGGAAGGTTCATACCCGCATTATGCCACGCATGGGTGGTTTGGCAATTTATGCTGCATTTGTTGCAGGGTTTTTGTTGCTGTTCCCGTTCATTCCTGATGGAATGCTGACAGATGCAAATATGAATATGATTAAAGCGCTGCTTGTAGGCGGCACAATTATTATTTTAATAGGCGCCTTGGATGACCGTTTTGAGCTGTCCGCCAAAGTGAAGCTGCTGGGCCAGCTGGCTGCGGCAAGCGTCGTCGTTTTTGGCTTTGGCATTAAAATTGATCTGGTTAACATTCCATTCGGAGATGCTATGCAGCCGATTGCAGGCTGGATCGCTGTTCCGATTACGATTCTCTGGATTGTTGGCGTAACCAATGCGATTAATTTGATTGATGGCTTGGATGGGCTCGCGGCTGGTGTTTCTGGCATCGCGATCTCTACTATTTTGATCATGGCGATTGTAATGGGCAATATCCCTATTATTCTGCTCTGCAGCTTGCTGCTCGGCGGCATCGTCGGATTTTTATTTTTCAACTTCCATCCTGCGAAAATCTTTATGGGCGATTCGGGCTCGCTGTTCCTTGGATTCAGCCTTGCCACATTGTCTATGATTGGCTTTAAGCAGGTTACAATTGTTTCGTTCGTTACACCGTTGCTGATTATTGGCGTTCCGCTTTCGGATACCTTTTTTGCCATCGTCCGCCGCTGGGTGAATAAGCGCCCGATTTTCGCGCCAGATAAAGGGCACTTGCATCATTGCTTGCAGGAGCTTGGCTTTAGCCATCGCCGTACCGTTCTGATTATCTGGGGTGTGGCGGCGATATTCGGAGGATTTGCGATTTTGCAGTCTACTGTCATACAGTCTACCGCAGCGAATTGGGTCACGTTCTCCGTCATTTGTTTGCTGATGTTCAGCCTGCAAATTGGCGCCGAACTTATTGGTATCGTTGACAAAACGCGCCGCCCGGTCATTAACTTCTTTAATCGCGTGCTGCTGCGGACAAAGGTAGATGCGCAATCGCGTTCGAAATAATTTAGAATTCCCGCTATTATTTATTAATAGGATTTTATGACGAAGCTCCACAGCCTTTGCAAAGGCTGTGGAGCTTTTTTGCGTAACTTTCCCAAATAGACTAAAAATATAGGCCGTATTAACCGATAACAACAGTACGGAACTTTTCTTGGGTCTTTGCGTCTAATTGTAACAATCGATGGCAAACATTCACTCAAGAGGGAGAAGGAGGAAAGTTTATAGAGTAGAGAACGATAAGCTCTTTTGTAAGATATCAACGTTTGTCTATACAGCAAGGTCATAAACCATTTTTTTGACGAACAAGTATCGGCTATTGAGGTATTTGTTCAAAAGCAATGCATATAAGGAGGAACCAGTGTGATGAGAAAGTGGAAACAAATGTTTAGCTTATTTTTATCAATTGCTTTGATTGTAACGTTGGCTCCGCTCCAACCGGCGAAAGCTGCGTCATTGTATTTCCAGTTCACCGACTTTAGCACAATTGAGTCAAGCCCGACTATTGTAAATACAAACACGGTTAACCTGCGCGGTTCATTCGCGGATGTATCTCCAAACTCCATTACGTTTAAAGTAGAGCGACTGGTGAATGGTTCGGTTGTAGCCTCTTCAAACGGCGCACTCACCCCATCCATTATCGGCAATACCTTCTTATTCGCAGGGGTACAGCTATATGATGGACTTAATAAAATTACAGTTATGGGTACGAGCACCGGCACTAGCGGCAGCGTAGTTGAAGGAACAAGCTATGTTACTTATGGCAACGTTCCTGTCATTACTAGCGTTCAGCTTGGCAATGGTACTCCTCTTTTAGAAGGACAGCCTGTTATCGTTACAAATGCTAATACTTCTTTTACTGTAAAAGCTAGCAATGCTACTGATGTATTGATCAACGGTGTTGCCATGTTTAATGGTGGCGCAGGTACATTTGTAATGTCTTCGCTTACTATGCAGGCAGGTTTGAATTATCTTACTATTGTCTCTAAAAATGGTGATAAAAGCTTTACGCTTGAACGCCAGGTTGTTTATTTTCCAGCCAATACAGCTACACCTTTTAATGTAATAGCTTCGCCGTCTAATACTTTGCTTGATGGCAATCCTGTTATTGCACAAATCTCTGCCAATACAATTAGCGGTAAGATATTGTTCAAAACACCTACAACGACGATTGCTGATCCTACCGTTACGTTAGAGCTTTATAATGAAGCTGGTGTTTTGGAAAATACACTCACTACCACGGTTACAAAAGAATCAACAAGTACTGATTTTACGCAATTTTCTTTCCAGTCTACAGGAACATTCAGTACGGGAACGAATGGAAAGTATACACTCTACGTTAAAAGTACGCCATACAATGGTCTGACAGCAAATTTCCCAATGCCATTTACCGTTCGTAATGCTAGTACGCCTTATATTACAGCAATTAAGCAGCTTTATGAGATAACCCCAACAAGTCCAGCAATTGATGCTGCTGTTACTGCTGGAGCCCAAACTAATTTTGTTGATAACAGCGCGGTAAGCCAGCTTCCTTTATGGCTTGCAATTGATGCCGGACAATTCGACCTAGGTGCTGGGGGTACAGCTACTCTTACAGCAAAGGTCAATGGAGCTGCAGTAAACAGCTCTACATTTGATTACTCGATTTATAGAACATCGGATTCCAAACAGCGTGTCTTTAAAATCAATGCCTTGCCTCAAGGTGATATTGAACTGACTTTTAAAGTCAGCAACGCTTTTGGAAATGATACAGTAACCAGAAAGTTTACTTATAATCCGATATCATCGATTCAGGTTACGAACACATTTAATGGTGCCATCTATTATGATGATGCTCCGTTACTGGCTTTGAAGGGTAAACTTTTGAACTTCAAGCTGCCAGCAGATAAGCCTACCCTTACTTATACGCTTAATGGTGTTAAAACGACGATTGCTGCTGGTTATGTCACCGATAGCACTGGAGAGTTCGAAATCCCTCTAACCGCTAATAGCTTAGTTTATGGAAGCAACGTCATTGAATTGGCAGGGCGCGCAAATGGAGTTTCGGTTGCTACTACGTTTACAATCTATCGTTTTTCGGATAAACGTCCACAAGTAACGAAGATTATCCCGGTACCTTTTACAACTAGTCCTAAAACAAATCCTACTGGGCAGCGCTATGATTCTGACACAGATAAAAGATTTGTTGCTGGCACAACAGCTAACGCTTATACAACAACCTTGAGACAAACAGACTTACTTTTCAATGTAACGAATCTCGCAAATCTTATTATTAATGTAGACGGACAATTGTATACAACGGCTTCAGTCGATAGCGCGACTGGTGTAATGACAATCGATGATAATAAACTATTTTTTGAACCTACTACAAATATTACAGGACGCTTTTACTCCCTTCGCTTATTTGGAGTAGAACTTCCCGTTACTGGTTCGAAGAGTATTACCGTAATTTCACAGGTGGGTACGGAGAGTGTAAGCCAGACTATTACAATTACACGTGAACTGCCTGCTTATGAGATACTGTCTCCAAAATTGCCTGAGGAAGCTGTTATTAATCAGAACTTCATTAATGTCAGTATCCTTGCAGAAGGCGCTGATCGAGTAGTAATTGGCAAAGTAGATATGAACAAAAGTGCTGTAGATGATATTTTCCGCTATGAGCAAAAGGGTCTCAAAGCGGGTACAAATAAAATTAAATTTACAGTTTATAGAGGCAGTGAGAAGCTTAATGGTGAATTCTCAGTCAATTATGCAGCAGATAACTCCATTGGTGCACAATACAAAACCGTAATTACAAAAGCAGGTAAAGCTAGTGCGTTTAAAAATGAATTAGTACTGAATTTTCCTAAAAACACATTTTTACGTCCGGCTAATCAGACCCCCGGCAGTGATGTCAAAACAATTGATATGTTTGACTCCCAGCAAATCTTGTTTGGGATCGCAGATCGGACAGATGGTAGAACATTGAAGTTTTACAATCCAGTCGGGAAATATACTAGTTCAACTCCGATAGTCGCTCAAGATGGTACTATATTAGATATACCTACTAATGATAATGCTGTAGCAAGGTTGCGTCCTAATTCTCATTTTGGTTTTGCATCCAATCTGTTTTGGCTTGATGCGGGTTACGTTAGTGGATTTATAAATACAGAATATACGTTTACGCAAGGACAGCATCCTTATTTAGAAGGTCAAGAATTTTATCAAAGAACATTAGATAAATGGTTGGAAACAACTAACTATGGCAGTATTACAATTAAATATGATTCTCAAATAAGGAACACTGTAGCGAATACGTTAAGTATATGGCGCTACTATGATGGTAAATGGACCAATATTGGTGGAAAAGTGAATACAGGAAGCAAGACCATTACAGCTCCAATTAATGGTTTTGGCTATTATGTGGTCATGCAAATGCGTTATAGCTATAGTGATATGATTGGCCATGCGTATGCACGCAACTCACTTGAGCTTATGTTCTCTCGTGGGGTCATGAATCCTAAAAGCAACAACGAATTTGGCGTATATGACAATATTAGTCGCGGTGAGTTTGCCCAACTTTTGGTGAAAATGTTCCAAATCCCGCTCGACTATAACCCTAATGACATGACCTTTGATGACGTTGTGCCTATACTAGGAATCAGCGAGCTGTGGGACTATCGCTATATTGAAACAGCTGTACGTAAAGGTATTATTAGAGGTAAAGGACCAAGACAATTCCTTCCAAATGAGGCTTTGACGCGTGAGGAAGCAGCTGTAATGATTGCTCGCGCAGCTAACCTAGTCAAGGATGGCAAAGAAGATCAGGTGAAGGATCGTGCAGCTCTCCAGAAGTCATTCACCGATGCAAGCTCGATGGATGGCTATGCATTAAGCTCCATCCTTGCTGTCGTGAAGGCTAAATTCCTGGAAGGCTTGCCTAACACAACTACTGGAACAGGAAAAGCTACGTATCGTTTTGATCCGAAGGCTAATCTAAATCGTGCAGATGCTTCGATTATTGCTGAACGTGTAATGCGGAAGAATAAGCTACTATAAGGATAATTTAGTAGGGGTTAGAGGGGTTGGCCATCGGCTAGCCCTTTCTATACCTTGAAAATGCGTAAGATTATCCATGGAAAATCTTTTGCATCGACGTAATGCAGGAAGCCAAGCTATACTAAACAAGTAATAAAACATAGAAGTGCGTTTAGAACCAAAGCGACCGTTTTCTTAAAGATCGCATGCAGTTGTTTCGATGCTACATAGCGAGGGTAAAACTTTTTTGAAATTATTTTTCGGTGGGCGCAACTTTTTTGAAGCTCATGCGTCTAATTAAGTGGTGTTACAACAATCGCCAAAAAAATCACTCTTTAGACTTGCCTAATATCAGAGTTAGTTGGAATGAATTCTCAACTTTCTCTTTACGATAAGGGTATGCCATTGTATAATGTTATAGTGGTATAAAGGTCTAGCAATTTTCTGCGTGTTTACGAGTTTCTGCGACATGTTATTACATAGGGTTAAACATGGCGACAGACATTATTTATACTAAATACTGCTCAACTCTGGGAAGGGGGTGACACACACATGAGGGAAACGAGCAATTCATTTTCTAAAGAAAACTCTCAACAACCGAAGCTATTTAGAGGAGGAGAAAAAAAGGTTATGAAGAAAAGTTTATTGGCATCCGTGCTATCTCTCTCCCTTGCTATGGCCGTAACAGTTCCAGCATTTGCTGCAACTCCAACTGACGTAGCAGGCGTGAAAGAACAAAGTGCAATTGAGGAGCTTGTAGCTCTTGGAATTATCAATGGTTATACTGACGGTACATTCAAACCAGGCAACAGCATTACTCGTGCTGAGCTTGCTAAAATTATCGTTATCGCAACAGGTAGCGAGCAAGCTGCTACTGCACTGCAAAACGTTAAATCCCAGTTCAAAGACGTTAAAACAAACGAATGGTACACTGGTTACATCAACGTAGCAACTGGCAAAGGTTTGCTGCTTGGTGACAAAGGTACTAAAAACTTCCGCCCGAACGCTAACATCAAGTTCGAAGAAGTTGCTGCAATCGTGGTTCGTGCTCTTGGTTACCAAGATTCTAACCTGACTGGTTCGTGGCCTTATAACGTCACTTTGAAAGCTGAAGAAGTTGGCGTATTCAAAAAAGTTGATCTAGCTCTTGGTACTGCAGCAACACGTGGTGTTGTAGCACAACAAGTTAGCAACGCACTTGGTACTGACCTGGTTCAATGGATTGCTGATGCTAAAGTTTACAGCAGCACTGGCAAAAAATTGATCTCCCGTCTGGGAACAACTACTGAAGAAGTTGTAACTTCTGCAGTTCTTGACGACAATGGTCGTCTTTCGTTGAACGGTCTTTCCAAAACTTTGGCGCCTAACTTCATCATCACTGGTGGAGCGAAATTGGTTGACCTGCTTGCTCACAACGTAACTGTTTTGGCTGATTCCGATGGTCGCATTCGTGCAATCACTGACAACCAAAAAGAAAACAATGTAGTAACTGGTAAACTGAACGTTGATTTCGTTAACGCGCCACAAGTTGAAGTTAAAAACGGTACTGCAGTAACTAAATATGCTACTGTAGCAAGCTCTGTTTACTACTTCAACAGCGATTCTGTTGGTGCATCTGATTCCAACCTGAAAAAAGACGCTGATGTGTCTGTTTACCTTTACGACAACACAAATGCAAACGTTACTGCTGGTCTTGTAGGTAAAGTTCGCGCAGTAGTTGTTTCCAAAGCTAACGGTGCTGACAAGTTGCTTGATTCTTACATCGCTGCAACTTCGACTGCTAAAGCTCGTATCCTTACACAAGATAACCTTTCTGTATCGCTTAACGACTCCACTTCTATCGTTCTGAACGGTGAAGCTAAAGCTGCAACTGATCTTGCTAAAAACGATGTTCTTGACATTGTTTATAACAAAGACAGAGTAGCAGTTAAAGTTATTGCGACTCGTAATGTTGTTGAAGGTAAAGTAACGCTTGTAAGCACATCTGTTGATGGTACATTCGTGTACACTATTGATGGCAAAACTTACACAAGTGTAAAAGGTGCTAACCTTACTGGTTCGAAAGAAGTTACTAAAGACGGTTCTTTCAAACTGTTCTTGAACAAAGACGGTAAAGTTGCTGGTGCTGAATTGTTGAGCGGTGGAAGCTCCGATGCTAAATACGGTGTTATCCTGAACGCTGAAAACAAAGTGTCCCCATCGGGCGCATTTGGCGACAACAAAGATGTATTCAAATACTACTCGATTAAAGAAAACAAAACAGCTGAAGTTAGCCTGAACGAACTTACTTGGGTTGGCGGAGCTGATGCTAACAAGGCTGTTCAAACTACAATCCGTTTGGGTGATGCTGTAGATGCTGCTCCATTTACTGGTGCTACAACTGCATTTAACAACTCTCAAGCAGCGTTTGTAACTTGGACTTTGAAAAACTCCGATGCAAGTATCAATGGTATTAAAGAAATTACACCATTGACTGAAGCATGGGAAGTTAAAGAAAAGAAAGATACTACTTTGAAAGTATCTAACGGAACTACAACAATCACTTACGAAATCAATGCTAACACTGTAGTTCTTGATGCTAACACTTACAACAAAGCAACTGCTGGTGATCGTAAAGTTGAAACTAGCACTCTTGCAAACCTTGCTGTAGGTAACAAAGTAACTATCGTTCCTGATGGTACTTCTACTTTTGCTAAGTATGTCCTGATTACTAAGAAATCGGCTACTGATGCAAAAGAAACTAAATACGGTCTGTATGTTGGCGCTGCTAAAACTGGCGACGACTACTCCATCACTATTAGCGTAAAAGGTACTGAGGAAACTCTTGCTTTGACTGGTACTGAAGGTGCTGCTATCTACAACTCGATCGTAAATAGCGTATCGGCAGGTAACTCGACTTACAAGAAAGATTCCAGAACTTTGGTTGAAGTTAAAGACTCTGTAATCAAGGACGCTCTTGGCAACCCTGTTGCTGGTAACACTGGAGAGCCAAGCACTGCGTATGACACAGTTAATGTGTATGCAGCTACTAACGCTTTGACTGCTGTAAACAACTCTGATTCGACTGTAACTGTTAACGGCGTAGTATACTATGTTAACAGCTCGACTGCAATCTATGTTTACGACGAAGCAAATGATTCCCTTGTTACTGATGGCATCTTTGCTGATGTAACTGCTCACCTTGGTGAAGCAACTAACAAATACGGTATCGCTATCGTTGGCGATTCAAGCTATGGCAACTTCACACTTGCTAAAGCAATCGTAGTTGTTAAAAAGAAATAATATTTCTTTAACCCAAAGAAACCGATGAGATATCTCATCGGTTTCTTTTTTTGCGTTCACACTTGATTCATAAAAGTTTGTTATAATTAAAGTAGAAAAAAATGCTCTGAAGGGGTGAATTGCTCGGCATTACAGCGAAACTTTTTGTTGGGTATGAACGTCTATATAAAAAAAGATGTGGAGTGATATTTTAATGCAGACAGTTGTTTCTGGAAGCTCAAGATTGAAGTGGCGTTTTTATGTAGCCATGTTGTTGGTTGCAGCATTGCTCTTTCCTGCATTGCCAAGCAGTAGTGAGGCGGCCTCTAATGCGAGTAGCATTAAACCTGTGTACATAAACAGTAATTCATATGTGAAGCTGGATAGTGCGGATATACTGTCGACAAGCAAAGGGAAAACAGCTAGCTTTACAATTACGCTTTATAATGGAGGCAGCAAGGCTATTAACCTCCAAGACTATTGGTTCCGTTTAGCTTCTACTAGTGGTACTAAATACACGTTGTATATGCTGGATAGTGATAAAACGAAAAAAACGGTTCAAGCGAATTCGAATGTTACTTTAACTTTTTATAGCGAGCTGCCATCAAGCATGACTTTGCCTAAGCTCATTTTTAAAGTCGTAAAGTTTGATTTCAGTGTCGCCGGTTATGAGAAGACACTCGGACAATTTAAGTTTCCATCAGATTATTCTACAGATGTTAAAGCAGGTGGCTATACCTCTGTGAAGTTGAATAGCACTCCTGTAAATATTAGAATCAGCAAATCTACCATGTCCACAAGCACAGATAATAATACGGTTAATATTGAACTCGCTATGCGTAATACGAGCAGTTCTGAACTGTCGCTTGCTAACCTGCAGTTTCTAGCTCAGTCGGCAGCTGGAGGCATGTACAAGATGAAAGTCACTTCTACTACCTCTGGTACAGCAGAAGCGATTGTATTGCGTCCTAAAATTCTTGAAACGATTAAATTAAGCATCACCCTTCCTAAGTCTGTTTCTACTAAAGGACAGAAGCTTGTTATTACACAAGGTATTAGCTCTGGTTCCGGTGAAGGCGCATCAACCTTATCTTTGCCTGTTTCTAAAATAGGGTATAACCTGAAAACAGCTAATACCACAACAGCAACAAATTATGAATATATTAAAGATGATTACACTTATAAAATGAATGTTGCTTCTATTCAAAGAAATACATGGGGCGGAGAGGACAGCCTGATCGGTAAGCTTGTTATTACAAACACAAGCTCCAAAACAGCCCCAATCCCAGCAATCGAAGGTTCGTTGTACATTGGGGATAATGCAGCTGTGAAGACAACAATCATTCCATTCACAAACCCTGTAGCTATTCCGGCGAAAAGTTCAATAACGATTTATTATACAGGTACGGTTCCTACAACTACATCGTTAACTGATCTAAAGCTCAAGCTATTTGAGAAGTCCGGTGAATCACAAACAGAATTGGCCGCTTTAAAAACACCGGCTGCTATCGTACCGAAATCTGTTGCTATTGGTAGCGAAAACAATGTTAATGATATCGGTGAAAACTTCACGGTAAACGTTATGAAAACACAATTGCTTGAAGGTAATTCTAATAATCTTTATGCAGTTTATATGGATGTTACGAATAAGCAGTCACGTGCAATTGCGACTTCCAAGCTTGTAGGCTACCTGAAAACAGCCGATGGGGATAAATACGATATTAAATTGTTGAAAACAAGCAATTTGATTAATCCTGGCAAGAAGGAGCAAATTATTGTTACTGCAGAAGTGCCAAAACAGCTTGAGTTAGCTGGCGCAACGGTTGTACTTGGTAGTGCTTTTAATGCTCAGGGCATTGTTAAGAAAGACGATGCTGAAATTTCAGGTTTTGTAAATCCAGTGAGCTATGCATTGCCACAGTATGGTCAGACCGTTACATCCGAGTTTAATAAGGTTCAGGTCGGTCCTTATACCATTAATATGGATAACATTATCACTTATTTGACAGATGATAAAATTGATGTGGATTTCTCTGGTCAAGTAACAAAGGATCTTAGCTATGAAGGCTTTAGCGCTAAAAAGTTCACTTTTGCCATCGAGGATCAATCTACTAATCTATCGATGATTAATGCTCCATTTGAACTTGAAGGTGCAGCTGGTACTGCAGGTCAATATGTTTGGAAAGTTGGCAACAACTACACGAACATTGTCCAAAGCGTGACAGATAAGCTAGTTGCTAAAACGATTCAGCTTACTATCTATGAGGAAATCAATGGATATAAAACGAAGCTGGTATCCAAAAATATTAAATGGTCGGCATACTTGAACTGGGCTGACCCAAATAATAAGGAATTTTAATTTTGAATAACATTATTAAAATTTTGTAGTTAATTTTTAAAAAATCAGGTATCTTAATAGGATACCTGATTTTTTTCTGAGAGGAGTAATAGAGTTGAAGAAAACGACAATGAAAGTGGCTATTGGTGCAGCACTCCTATTGGTAGGTTTCGGTATTGGCATTCTCAATCCGAAAGCAATCGAAGCAGATGGCGTATCAACAACTCCAGGCTCTATTGACGATCCTGTAATTACAAAAAGTTATTTAGATGAGCAGCTTGCTAAAGTTGCTGGTGGCAGTAGCGGTGCGGGTACTGGCTCAACTGGCACATCCAACGCTCAGGCTTCCCTGCAAGTCGTTAGTGTACCTAGTGGCAAAGTGCTGCTTGGTGATGAAGGAACAGAAATCATTCTTCGTGTGGGTAAAGCAGTAGCCTACAGCTCAGATAGCAGTGGTATTGTAGATATAACGGATGGTAAGGATTTGGTTAAAGGTAATTCCGTAGCCAGCAACCATCTTTTACTAATGCCTCGCTCGGGCAGGGGAGTTACGGCTGCGGCAGGCTACACTAAATCATTAACGGTATTAGTTCGTGGTGGATATAAGCTGCAATCCGTTAACTGAGTTAGTATAATTTGTGTAAGTTGACAATAGATTATACGCTTGAACAAATGTCCTGAGGATAAAATAAGAGCATGCTCCCAACATCCAACAGTGAGGTGTTCTTATTATGAGTCGTTCTAATAAAGTAGCCGTTCCCCTTAGTAAAGCAGCGCTGCAACAAATGAAATATGAAATCGCTGAAGAATTTGGGCTATACTCGTATCATTCCCATTCAAATGGTGATGATACGGAGTTTGCGGGAGAACTGGGATCAGTACCACAAACTACTGGCTCAGTTTATTGGTCACAGCTTTCGACAAGACAAGCTGGTTCCGTTGGCGGGGAAATGACGAAACGTCTTGTGGCGCAAGCAGAGTCCGTTTTAAACGGTTATATTTAAAATATAGGAAAGGATATGATTTAGCTATCCATTTTCTATATTTCTCGGACTGAAACGCGCTACTCCGCCAGAGGACGGCGACAGCCGTTTCATCTTAACCTTTACTGAAAATTAATTCTTATCGGGATAGTATCCATTGACAGGAAGCGACATTTTCGGTAACATACTTTATTAGAGAGTTGTAAAACAGCCTTTTCCATAAGGAAAAGGTTCGTTTTTTGTTTATAAGTTCTGAACTTATTTATATTAAAGCTGTAGGAGGTTGATACGGGTGTCAATTAAAGGTCGTCATTTGTTTACATCAGAATCAGTAACGGAAGGTCACCCCGATAAGATTTGTGACCAAATTTCCGATGCAGTATTGGATGCATTCCTGGAGTCAGATCCTTATGCGCGTGTAGCGTGTGAAGTATCTGTAGCGACAGGGCTTGTTCTCGTTATTGGTGAAATTAGCAGCCGTGCGGACTATGTCGATATTTCGGCTATCGCACGTCGTACAATTAAAGAAATTGGGTACACTAGAGCTAAGTTTGGTTTCGATTCCAGCACTTGTGCAGTTCTGACTTCGCTTAATGAGCAGTCTGCTGATATTGCTCAAGGCGTTAATGCTGCCCTTGAAACACGTGATGGCAAAGATATTCAGCAAGAGAACGAAGATATTGGTGCTGGTGACCAAGGCTTGATGTTTGGTTTTGCAACCAACGAGACACCTGAGCTTATGCCTCTTCCGATCGCGCTATCACACCGTATTGCACGTCGCTTGTCCGAAGTGCGTAAAAACGGTACGCTTGATTATCTCCGTCCTGATGGCAAAACTCAAGTTACAATCGAGTATGTCGATGGTAAGCCTGTACGTGTTGATGCAATCGTTGTATCTACACAGCATGCTGAGGAAATTAGCCTAGAGCAAATTCAAAGCGATATTCTTGAGCACGTTATTAAACCAGTTGTACCCGTTGAGTGGCTGGACGCTGAAACAAAATACTACATTAACCCAACAGGCCGTTTCGTTATTGGTGGTCCTCAAGGTGATGCAGGTCTTACTGGCCGTAAAATTATCGTTGATACGTACGGCGGTTATGCACGTCACGGCGGCGGCGCATTCTCCGGTAAGGATCCTACAAAAGTTGACCGTTCTGCGGCGTATGCAGCCCGTTATGTAGCTAAAAACATTGTTGCAGCTGGACTTGCTGATAAATGCGAAATTCAGCTTGCTTACGCTATTGGCGTGGCAAATCCGGTTTCTATCAGTGTAGACACATACGGAACAGGTAAAGTGGATGAAGAGAAGCTGGTTGAAGTTATCAGCAACAACTTTGATCTTCGTCCTGCAGGCATTATTAAAATGCTGGATCTGCGTCGCCCAATCTACCGTCAAACAGCTGCTTATGGTCACTTCGGCCGTACAGATGTGGATCTTCCTTGGGAACGCGTTGACAAAGCGGATAAGCTGAAAGCAGATGCTTTGGCTTAATAGCCAATTTTGATGCGATTATGCTGCTATAATGATATAGTTTAAAAAATGAACACCCCTAGAATAATCATTGGGTGGCCTACGTGCCCCTCGATCTATTCAAGGGGTGTTTTTATATGAAAATATAGGTCTAATATTCGGCCGATAAGTATTTTGAAAAGTGTTTTTTTATTTATCATTTTTTAAGTCCATACTAAGGGGAATTAAAATGGATTAAATTCCTTGACTACTTAATATCTATTCGTCTATTATTCAATTACATAATCTAAATTTAGGATATTACTTATATAATCCCTTATTTGGATTATGAGTATGATTGAGAGGCGGAATTAACTTGAAAATAAATGGAATAGGAAAGAAGCTAGTAGTTGCAAGTGTAGCTTCAACAATGTTTTTGTCTGGTGTTACTTTACCTAATGTAATTAAAGGCGATTTTAATTCGGCTGTTGTTGAAGCACATGGAGAAAGAATAACAATATTGGGCCCAGATGGTCTGTCGTATATGGTTGCATTTGTAAACGACCAACTGTGGCTTATGAGAGATGGATCTACTACATGGATTCAACAAATAACACCGCAAAGACTAGCAGGGAATGATTACAGGGATGCTTATTTAGTTGGAGCCAGTTTTAATGGGAATAATATAGTGGCCTCTGTAAGATGGCCAGGCCCGGGCTTAGTTACATACACTTCTACATTTTATAATGTTCCGTCTATTCCTGATCGTGTAGTCATTCAAGCGGAATACTTAGATCCCGCCCGTCCTCTTGCCTATATATCCATACCCGAGATTGGTCAAATCTCCAGATTTGAATATTACTATCAACTCGGTAATCAAGGGACATGGAATAAAATCGAAAAAATTTCAGTAGGTGTAAACGGCCCAGTTAGATTAGGAGGCTTTACAGTAGCTGAAAATGTAAAAATTAATGTTAGAGTTGATTCAATTGCTACAGGACAGACTGTAGCTAATGGGTCTTATGATTTAACTACTGTGCAAGTTCGTAATAAAAATCTTACAGGCCCTGACGGCAAGCTATATAAGCTCTCTATTTTAAATAATAAAACAATCGAAGTAAGGAATGCCCAAAACAACGTAATCGCTTCTTACAGCATTCCTAATCCTGTTATTGGTGATTTAAGCTCCTATCTAGCTCTTGATTATATGCAATATATGAATTGGGAAGGCAATGACTTAGTTGTAACTGCATTTGTTCGGAAGGTATCATTACAAACAGGGAGCTTTGTTACAGCAAGATTCAGTAATCTGACTGCTCTAAATCCATAAAGATTCCGAGCTTCTGGAACGGAAATTATTTAATTCATAATGTAGGGGACGTTACGAGAGATCGTAGCGTCTTTTTATTTTATAGCGAAAAAGATAGCAGATGATAATTAATTCATTGGAAATTATCCGGAAAACCTACATTTTCGGCGCTCAGAAGCCGACAAATAAGGTACGAGTGTAAATTTTTGGGGAGTGAATGAAATGAGTCGTTACAAAATTAGTATTCTTCTAGTATTCGTACTCTTGCTACAAATTGCATTGCCGCCAAGTAGCAGCCTTTTGACCAATGAAGTGCATGCGGCAGTCAACGGTCCTGTTATTACAAGCAAATCACCAGCTAATACTTTTGGAAATGTCGGACTCGGTGCGCCTCTTTCTTTTACTTTTGATGAAAGTGTAATAAAAGGAACAGGCCCTGCTTCAATTACTATCTACAATTATTCGAATAATACACCATTTGAGACGTTTAATGTTGCAACTAGCAATCGAGTTGCCATTGATGCTACCGGAAGAACGGTTACGGTACAGCCAAGTACTTCTTTTGCTGTAGGTACCGAATATTATGTATTCATTGACCAGGGCGCATTTGTAAATGCATCCAATGGCGCGAATTTTAGCGGCATTTCCAATGCTGCGGATTGGAACTTCAGAACCGTAAGTCAGGTTGACAGTACACCTCCAGACTTACGGTCTGCGGTGTCGCCTGCTCCTGAATCGGGCGGGGCGCTCATTACAACTACAATAACGATCCCATTTAATGAAAACGTATATACGACATATGGGGCGATTACGCTGGTATCTGCTCCAAGCGCAACAGCTTATGACTCTAGAGAAATAGCGGTCAATTCCGCTCAGGTAGTGGGCAGTGGCACTTCCACTCTGACGATTAAACCTTCTGAGGCGCTCTATCCGAATACGACCTATACAATTACGATTCCTAGTCATGTCATTCAAGACAGCTCGGGCAATCGCTATGCCGGAACGACATGGCGTTTTACAACTGCGCCAGCGCCAGTTAATGCAACGGGCTTAACGCCTGGAAATTCCGCGACTTCTGTCGGAGTAAGCAGTTCTTTTAGCATTAGCTTTGATAAAAATGTGAAAGCGAACTCTCAGAAATACATAAGCCTCGTGCGCGTAAATGATAATTATGCGGATCGCTATCAGGCTACAGATACGTCCCGTGTAAGCGTTAGCGGAAATACCGTTACCGTTACGCCTCCGAAGCTGCTCGCAAACACCCGCTATTATATTTTAATCGATGCAGGAGCCTTCGCAGACAGTACGACTGGGGACTGGTTCCAAGGTATATCCAATGCTGCTACGTGGAGCTTTACGACGAGTCCAGGCGATGAGACTGATCCACCACGGATTCAGAGCACATATCCTGCCCATACGGCAGCAATCGGTACCCTTAACTCCAGCATTGAAATTAACTTTACGGAGCCGGTTTATCCGAGCGCAGGCAATATAGAAATTCGCAACTCGAACAATACGATTTTTGCCACTATTCCCGTAACTTCAAGCTATGTAACGGGTGGCGGAACGAGCAAAATTACGATTAACCCGAATAAGACCTTTATTAACAACTCGCAGTATTATGTGGTTATTGGCAGCAGTGCTTTCCGTGATGCGGCGGGGAACTATTTTGCCGGAATTACAGCAAACAGCTGGACGTTCAGGGTAACTCAAGATACGGTTAGGCCAACAATTGAGTCGCAATATGCTGTTAATAATACGCAAAATGTACTTACAGATGCGTACTTCTCCGCTATTTTCAGCGAGACTATAGTAAAAGGCACGGGTACGATTACAATTAGATCAGTTACACCAGCGCCTGGCGTAGTCGATATTCCAGCTAATTTCTATATTAATCCAGACAACAGCCGTCAACTAGTCATCACGCTTCCAACGGGAACGACGATGGCTCCGAACACGAATTATTATATCGAGATTAGCCCAACAGCAATCTATGATTTGTCGGATAATGCATTTCTAGGTATTCAGAATGCTTATCAATGGGCTTTTAAAACAATAGGTATTGATACGACGCCTCCTGCTGTTAGCAAGATGGAAGTCAAAGGCTCAACTATCGTAATGACCTTTAACGAGGATCTTAAAGCAAGCTCTGTCCCGGCCTTAAGCAGCTTCTATATTACGGTTAATGGCGAGCGGCGTGAATTGCTGTCGGCTGCTGTATCGGGAAGTACCGTTACGCTGACGTTAGCAGGGACGCTCGTTAATATCCAGACAGTCAAGCTTTCCTATTCCAAGCCTACGACGACAACTGGGGGTATACAGGATCTCGTTGGCAATCAGGCGGTAAGCATTGCAAATCAGGACGTGGCATTTGCAGTAGATGCTGCAGCGCCAACGCTTTCCAGCGGAACGGCAACAGGCAGCGTTGTGACGCTTACATTCAATAAAGCGCTGGCTTCCGTCAATAATTTGGCGTATCAGCAATTCCGCGTCAATATTGGTGGTGCCTCCTATACACCGACGGCTATTAGTATTAATGGCTCGGTTGTCACGATGAGCGTAAATGCGACGATTGCCAATCAGTCCGTGTACGTCTCTTACACACCAGGCAGCTATCCGCTTAAAAGTACGGATGGAGCCAATGTGGCCGCTTTTAGCAGCTACTACATTACAAATACGGTTGATGTAACAGCTCCAACGCTGCAAGGTGTATATGCAAATGGCAGCATCATAACGCTTAGCTATAACGAAACGCTGAGCACGAGCGCTATTCCGCCTGTGAGCAGCTATACAGTCAGCGTGAATGGCAGCCTTCGTTCGATCGTGCAAATATCGGTGTCCGGCAGCCAAGTGCTGCTTACACTAAGCTCGGCCATTAGCTCAAGTGATACGATCTATGTATCGTACAATATGTCTTCACCAAGAGTGGTGGATCTGGCCGGGAATGCAGCAGCAAGCTTTTCGACTCAGAAAGCATCTATGGGATCTGCAAATAGCTCGCTTTACTCAGCAGTCATTAAAGGAAATTCGCTTGTGCTTACATTTGGAGAAACGATGAATAGCTCCTACGTGCCCTATACAACGCAATTTTCCGTTATGGCGGGAAGCTCGACAGCTTCAGTTACAGGCGTATCGATTAGCGGCTCCACAGTTACGCTGACGCTTGCAACGGCGATTGCTTCGACGAGTTCGGTGACCTTTAGCTATTATGCTTCAGGAACGACGCTTCGTACTTCATCAGGCAAAATCATAGAGAACATTTTGAGCCAGTCTGTCACGAACAGCTCGTCCATCATTGATTTGATTCCGGGAGAGTTCACCCAATCGTCTGATGGCGGTGTTCTCATGACAAGCGGTGCTTTTACAAAGACGTCGTATCAGACCGCTTCAGGCAGATCGTCAGTGAAATATTCCATTTCAGCGGAGAAGCTCGCTCCTGCCTATCAGGCGGCAAGAACGGCCGGCCTTACGAAATCGCGAATTATTGTAGAGATTCCGAATTCTGAAAATGCGGCTGTCGTAGCTGTACCACTGTCTACGCTGCTCAATGCGAGTTCTATCAATACGAATCCGTTTTTTGTTGTAAAATATAATGGCACATCGTATGAAATTCCGCTCGGTGCCTTGAATTATTCCAAGCTTACAAGCTCCGTCGGAACAACGGGCGAGCTATTAATTGAGCTTGAGCTTGGCACCACATCGCTTACATCGGCATTGACGAATAGGCTGAATCTATCAACGATCTCACTCTTATCGGGAATTGTTCATTTTCAGCTCTATGCAGTTAGTGGTACAATGAAAAGCGAGATTACAGAGCTTAACAGCTATGCGACTTTAAGCGTAGATACATCGTTGGCTGTGACGAGAAAAAATACAGCAATCGTGCGGGTTGACCCTGTTGCGGGTGCATTGACCTACGTACCGACGATATTTTCCACGTTGAATAACAAGACGGTTGCTACTTTTAGAAGCAAAAGCATCGGCGCTTTTGCATTAGTTAGCAATTCTGTCAGTCTTATTGATATTAGTAGTCATTGGGCTGGCCCAACTGCGCAGTCACTTGCCAACAAAAATATTGTTGCAGCGCGCACAGGCAATCAGTTCGTTCCAGACAAGCCTATTACCCGCGGTGAGTTCGCAACTTATATTGCGAAGGGATTAGGGCTTTCAGGCAATAAGGCAGCAGCAGCCAAATATTCAGACGTTAATATTGGCACGGAGCTTGCCGCCTATATTGGAGCAGCATCGGAAGCAGGCATCGTGCTTGGCTATACGGACGGAACATTCAAAGCAGATAAATATATTCAACGCCAGGAGATGTCGGCAATGATGACGCGCGCAGCAAGTGCAGCTGGCGCCACCATTCAACTGCCATCTTCAGCCTCTACGTATTTGCAGCCATTTACTGATCGCAACAGCATCAGCTCATGGGCGCGTACGGATGCGGCAAAAGCGATTTATACCGGCGTAATCGGCGGTAAAACGACTAAAATCTTTAGTCCTTTGACGAATGCAACCCGGGCAGAAGCAGTCGTCATGATCAAGCGCTTGTTAGAGCATATTCAATTTCTAAACACGTAGTAAATTGGTACCAGCCCCGGGACACCTTGCATAAAGGTTGTACGGGGCTTTTTTGTAGCTATAAACAAATTTGGAATTTCATTCACTTGAGAGAGGACTGATGCCGCAGCGACAGGCGTTCACAGCAAGAAGCAGGATCAGAGACGAACGCTGTTGCCATACGACAAAATTCGCAAAAATCGGAAGATTAGCGGAACTTTTTGCACCTTTTTATAGTCTATATTTAATAGGCTTAGTAGATTAGGCTGCTGCTGCCATCCCTTTTTCATATTTTCGACAAGGATGGAGCGGGCCTGAGATGGGAGAGTTGCAAAAATAATGCGCAAGTTAGTAAGAGGATACGACCAAGGTAACCGCGGAATAGGCAAAAAGGTAGCTATTGTTATAATCGGAGGAGCGTTGCTCCTGCATCCAATTTCAGAGCTTGCCCCGGCAAGCTGGAAGATGCTAAAAATAGAAACGGCCGCAGCTGCGAGCAGCGGAACGCTTAAACAACTGCAGCAGTCCTACGTGACATCAGGCGCGGAGCGAATCGATTATCTTTGGACGACAACACGCAGTGGCAGAACGGCGCAAGCGAACGTCCATGTCATTGAAGTCGATCTCACGAATAAATATGTGCAACTGAATGCGCTGAGCGGCAAAAACAATACGATCGGCGATCGCGATACGATTTTGAATATGGCGAAAACGAGTGGAGCGGTAGCTGGCATTAACGGTGACGTATATGTGACCACGGGCGAAGGCTCGCCGATGGGGGCGCAAATTACTAGCGGAACGCTCATGACGACGCCGATGCAAATTAAGGGCATGTATGCTTTTGGAGTCACGAAGGACCGCCAGCCGAAAATCGACAGCTACAGCTTCAGCGGAACGGTTACGTCTGCAAGCGGAGCGACTTTCACCCTTTCAGGCATTAACCAGTCGTCTTATACGCCGGAGAGCGGAGACTCCACCTATAGCCACGCCAACACGATGTATATCTACACAAGTGCATGGGCTGGCTCGGAGCGTCCGAAAAATTCCGCCGCATTGCCGACCGAAGTGCTTGTTCGCAATGGAGTAGTTGAGCAGATTTCCGATGGGACTGCGCTTGCGATGGCTGCACCTAAAGACGGATATATTTTACGTGCCAACGGCACAGCAGCTAAATTCATCCGCGCCGAGATCAAGGTCGGAGACAAGCTGAAATCGGACTACTCTTTAGTTTCCCAAACGACTGGAAGCAAAGTAGATCCGAATCAATTCGAAATGATGGTTAGCGGGCATACGATTTTGGTTAATAATGGGGCAGCATCGGCATTCTCGCGCAGCATTACAGGTGTTAGCGGAGCGGCATACCTTTCCCGTTCAGCCGTAGGCTATTCCAAGGATGGTACGAAGGTATATCTGATTACCAGCGAACAGTACGGAGACAGCAAGGGCGTGAATTTGGCGGAGCTGCAGCAGATTATGGTGAAGCTTGGCGTCTACAAAGGCATAAATCTGGATGGCGGCGGTTCAACAACGATGATCGAGCGCCCGCTCGGGCAGTTTGCTCTGCAATCGGCTCATTCTACGACTTACGGTACAACGATGCGCAGTGTCGCGAGCGGAATAGGCGTGTTTTCGACAGCGCCTAAAGGTGAAGTCAAGGGTATTACAGTAAGCGGCACGAATGCCTTGCTCATTGGGCAGCAGGCGACCTTTACGGTAAAAGGGTACGATACCTATTACAACCCGGTAGCGGTTGACGGCACCAATGCCAAATGGAGCAGCTCCTCGGCGGTGGGCACCTTCAAGGGCGCGGACTTTACGGCCACAAAAGCGGGCTCTACTACTATTAGCGTCAAATCGGGCTCGGCGAGTGCTACATACCAGGTAGATGTGGTCGGACAAGATCAGATTGCGTCCATGACGATTGACAGTGCAGCAGGCATGCTTTCCAAAGGAGCAACTGTCTCGGTGCCAGTAACGATGACCTTGAAAAATGGCAAAAGCTATAAGCTGAGCGGCGATTCACTTAAATGGGAGTTTGTAGGCTTTACCGGCAAAGTATCGGGCGATATGCTTACGGTGCAATCAGTCGATGAAGGCGCAACGACAGGCTATGCCATCGGTCGCTATGACGGCTATCCGACGATGCTCCCGCTTACGCAGGGAGGCTCGGAGAAGGCGCTTGAGGATTTTGAAAATGTGAACTATGGCATTTCGACGCAGCTAACTCCGTCCACGACGACTAAGGGCAGCGTCAAGCTGACTAGTGATCTGGCAGGCCAGACATCGGCTAAGGCTTTGCAGCTGACGTATGATTTTAGCGCAGGAACAGGGACGAAGGCCGTCTATGCTGTGTTTAACGGCACTTCCGGTAAATCGATTGAAGGCTCGCCAACTGCCATGACGCTTGATGTTTATAGCGATAAGAGCCTTAACTGGCTGCGGGCGGAGTTCACCGATGCCGATGGCGAATCGCATCTGGTAGACGTGGCGAAGCAGCTCAATTGGAGTGGCTGGAAGACGGTGAAGGCGGATTTGTCGTCTTATGGCATGAAATATCCGATCAAGCTGAAGCGGGTCTACGTCGTTACAATCGCGGAGGGCGCAGATGAGCGTGCGGCAACCGGCACGATTGGCATTGACAATATGAAGCTGCAATATCCAGGAGAAGCCGTATCTTCCCAAGCGAAAAACATTGTCATGACGATTGGCAGCAAAGCTGCTTCTATCGGAGGCAAGGCGACAACGCTCGACGTGACGCCAATTACGCTAAAGGGAACAACCTACGTTCCAATTCGTTTCGTATCCGAAGCGCTTGGAGCCAATCTGCAATGGGACAATAAGCTGAACCGGGTAACGGTATTTGATGGTGCCCATTTGCTTGAGATGGTTATTGGTAAAAAAGAAATCGTGGCGAATGGCAAGCGTTCCACGACAGAGGTTGCGCCTATTGTGCGGAACAATCGGACGCTCATTCCTATTCGACTATTTTCCGAGCAGTTGGGACTTAAGGTAGGCTTTGATAATAGCACGAAGAAAATCACCATTAACTAGGGAAGAGTTCTAGACCGGGATTGCAGGAGCGGGAGCGGGAAACAAAGGATATTCGCCCGGGATCATTGGGTAATAACTCCTCTATTCCCTCCCGTTCCCGCAGCATCTGGCAGCTAGAGTTGAAGGCCAAGGAGGCGGCGGACTATGCAATTGTGTTATGATAGTCTAAAAGAACCTTCTATTGGAAAGGTTGCCGAATTTTTATGGATCAACATATTTTAGATATCAACCGTGTCATTACGAATGCGACGCAGGTCATGGAGGACAGCAAATTTCAGATTTTTGAAATTTGTGAGGCTGCACGCGCTGAATTGGAATCACTTGAGCAGGAGCTCGAAGTGGTTATTCAGGAAACGGTAAAGACAATTGAACGGGTCGATCAGCTTGAGCTGGATTATCGGCAGGCAAGAATCCGTTTAACGGAAGTTAGCCGTGATTTCGTCAGATACAAGGAAGAGGATATTAAATCCGCATACGAAAAAGCAACGCAGATTCAGCTCGATTTAATGGTTTGCCGCGAGAAGGAAACCTATTTAAAATCGAGACGCGATGATTTGCAAAAGCGCGTGCGCAATGTAGAATCCTCGATTGAGCGTGCAGAGATGATCGCTTCACAAATTAATGTCGTATTGGAATATTTGTCGGGCGACCTCAATCAGGTCACGCGTATTTTAGAATCCGCGAAAACAAGGCAGCTGATTGGCCTGAAGATTATTTTAGCCCAAGAGGAAGAGCGCAAGCGTATAGCCCGTGAGATCCATGACGGACCGGCGCAATCCCTTGCAAATATTGTCATGCGTACGGAAATTGCAGAAAGAATGTTTCTAAAGAAGGAATTTCAGCTAGTACAGGACGAATTAGTAGATTTAAAGGGTCAGGTTCGTCTAGGACTCGAGGAAATTCGCAAAATTATTTTTAATCTGCGTCCAATGGCGCTTGATGATTTGGGACTTGTACCTACGCTGCGCAAGTTTGTACAGGACTTTGAAGAGAAAACAAAAATACATACTGTATTTGATCTTACGGGCAGAGAGATACGGATGCCTTCCGCCATGGAAGCTGCTATTTACCGTTTGGTCCAAGAAGCCTACTCCAATGCGCTTAAGCATGCTAATGCCTCTTACGTTACTCTAGACATGGTTTATACCTCAGATTCAGTTACAATCACCGTATTCGACAATGGTAGTGGATTCCAACAAGAGCTTATCCAGGTGCATAACGGAGACAACTCGCATTTTGGGTTAGTTGGCATGCAGGAAAGGATTGATCTCTTGGAAGGGAAGATGGATATAGACTCAAATTTAGGAAAAGGCACGAAGATTATATTTAAAATCCCTATTACAGCGGAGAATAGAAAGGAGTAAGATGACGGATGAACCAAAGCGCACCTAACCATAAACGTAAAATTAAAATTTTGCTTGCTGACGATCATCAGCTTTTTCGTGAAGGATTGAAACGTATTTTGAATATGGAGGAGGACCTGGAGGTCATTGGCGAATGCGGTGACGGTATTCAGGTGCTCGAATTTTGCAATCATACCATTCCGGAAATCGTCCTGATGGACATCAATATGCCGATTGAAAATGGGGTCGTAACGACCGAGCGGCTTAAGACGATTTTCCCAGATGTGAAGGTTATCATTTTGTCGATTCATGATGATGAGAGTTATGTATTCGAGACGCTTCGCAAAGGAGCGACAGGCTACCTGCTGAAGGATATGGAGGCAGAGGCCCTCATTAACGCTATACGCTCCGTAGTTAACGGACATGCTTACATACATCCTAAAGTCACAGGCAAGCTGATCAACCAGCTGCGTCGCATGACGTATTTGGATGAAATGGGTGTCGTATCTGGCGCAGCAGCAGCCAAAGAGCCAGGCGTGAAATTTGTCGCTGGCGATGATAATCCATTAACGCGTCGTGAGGCTGAAGTATTACGCCTGATGGCTGAGGGTAAAAGCAACAAGCTCATCGGTGAATTTCTATTCATCAGCGAAAAAACGGTTAAAAACCACGTCAGCAGCATTTTGCAAAAAATGGAGGTTGATGATCGTACGCAAGCCGTTATCAACTCCATTAAGTTTGGGTGGGTTACGCTGTAGCCGTTCAAGCCTAAAGTGAGCGAAAGTGTGCTGCATAGTGCCGCTAAAGGTGTCCGAAGGACCAAGCTTTGGTGGCTGGCAGCAGCTTATTAAATAGATAATTCTAGTATCAGAAGCGAATGATGATACAAGGGAAAAATAAATAGGCAGAAAAGAAGAGCTCCCGGGACCATAGTCATATGGCCGGGAGCTTTTTTTATGGCGAGAAGGGTTTTGCACAGGGGATTATTTTTTTCCCCGAGAGCTATGCGCTTGTCCGCTAATGGTGGAACCACTAGGCGCCCGCAGGCATATAATGCAGAACAAGACAGGTTAGGGCAGCAGTGCATCTGCTGGGGCACCTGGATGGCCTGAGAAGTTAGCCGAGGGTGGCAAAAATGGCTGTCAAGGAAGTAGAAGCTTGGAGCAAAGGATTATTGGAATACAGCCATGGGCAGGTGCCGAGAAAGGTGTAAAAATGATGGGCTTATTTTATAGGGAAATCGGCTCGTTATGCCGAGTATTCCTTTGGAGACGCACATAGGAAAAAGGAAACAAGCATTGAATTATTTTCAGGAGGTGCGGTGCCATGATCAACATTTTTTTGATAGTCGTGGGCTGCTATGTGCTGGCGGGCTTCTTCGTACATGCAGTTTACCGCTGGAAACGCCATAAACGGCGTTCTGCCAGACATTATGTGCTGCTTGCAAATCCCCAGCATTCTAATATGGAACGGATGATCCGATCCTTCTTCTCGTTCTCGCGCTGGATGGGCGTAGATGTTCAGTTGACTGTCGTAGATGCTGGACTCAGTGAGCAAACAAGGGAAATTATAGAGCGGTTGAACCGAGCAGATGGAGGAATCAACCTATACGTGGATCGCTATAATGAAGTTGAATCGACCTTGATTATTTCAGAGGAAGGGCGAGCAGGTGTGAGTAGAATGCAGCATTTAAGTGAGCATGGATTAGAGGGAATGGAACCTGGCGTTGAAACGGAAAACCGGCTATTGGAGCAGGACACAGATTCCAAGCTAAAGCCGGATTATGCGACTAAGCGTAAGCTGAACAATCCGCAAAGCAAATCGAAACGAACAGCATCCAGTTTATTGTGGAGAATGCAGGCAGACGGAGTCATAACGAAAAATGAATACCCTGTCGTTATTGATTTGCAAAATCCAGAGGATTTATCCAAAATTCCTTTTTGAAGGGAAAGGGAAAGCCGTTGATAAAAGGCTGGCTATCTATTATAGTTACAATATAAAGAATGATATTTGCAGCTCGTTCATGATTCATTGCATTATACAATAATCAAGATGAAGCACATCTTCGATAACGCTTAGGCGTTGTTGAGATGTGCTTTTTTTGTGCTTCATTTGGGAAGGAGATGAGTTAAATGAAAATTTATATCTATCTTATGCTGAAATCCGCGCATTGGTCATGCCGAGTAACCATGAAGCCTGAGGTGGACGCCTCCTTCTGGTACGATGCGGAGAGATTGCTTTTATGGAAAATGTCGCTTCCTCTCGGTATAGCTTTGGATGTCGCTGAGCGTTTTAATGGAGCGGGATCAAATGCAATGAATGGAGACAAAAGAGAAGTGTGGGGAGGAATGAAAACAGCAAGGAGCAGTACCGGATATTCTATGTTTAATATTTTTAGAACATGGCTGGGTGAAGGCAGAATACATCTTAGTAACAGGGGAAGGGAGGGGACTGGCATAAGCAGTGGGGCTGTTGGTGAGAGGAGTGGGGAGAGCTTAGAAGGTACGAGTGAACAGTTGGCGTTAAGCCGCTTGGGAGAAATAATTAGTCAAGCTGCTGGTTTAATGCTTGGGCGGGAGGGGCTGGCGGAGCAGATGCCCGCCATGGACATGCGCGAAGCGCTCGCTGCGGATAGCCGCGAGTGGGAAGCAATGGCGCGAGTGGAACGCGCGCCATTGCAGGCGCTTGCCGCCGCCGCACAGCAGGCGGCAGCGGCGCTGCAAGGCCGTGCGCTGCTGCGCGGCGAAGCGCACGCACTGCTTGAAGGGACAGCGCCTGCGGCAGCTGTCCTTGCCGAGGACAAGGACGCTGTGCTGCAGCTAGCGTCCTTGCTGGGCTTGATACAGCTGCGCAGCGCTGTATCAATGAGGGCCAGCCGCGAAGCAGGCTGGCCACAGCGCGCACAGCGCGGACTTCGCTGCCTGCGCTGCGGCAGCGGGGAAGAGCAGCTGCACAAGGCACCCTGTGCAGCCTGCGGGAGTGAGGCATGCGCGTATTGCACCGCATGCCTCACAATGGGGCGCAGCCGCGAATGCGAGCTGCTTATATTAGGCGGAGCTGGCCTCGCCAGCAGCTCCGCTTCCAAGCTTTCGCCCCCAAAGCAGCGACTCGCGCGCTGGGGGCTAAGCCCTGCTCAAGCGGCGGCGGCAGAGTCCGCTCTATATTTTATAGAGCGTCCAGCTCCAAGCCGCTCAGCTTCTGAAACGTCTCGCGCTGCTTTAACCCCCATGCCGGACGCCAATCAAACCAGCTTCCTGCTATGGGCGGTCACCGGCGCTGGCAAAACAGAAATGACCTTTCCTCTTGTGGAGTCGGTTTTACTCCGTGGGGGCAAAGCATTAATAGCTACGCCGCGAAGGGATGTTGTGCTGGAGCTGAGTCCGCGCATTAGGAGGGCATTTCCGGAACACAATGTGGTCACGCTGTATGGCGGTAGCGAGCAGCGGTGGGAGCAAGGAGATATTACGCTTGCGACGACGCATCAGCTGCTTAGATTTAACCAAGCATTTGACTTAGTAATTTTAGACGAACTGGATGCTTTCCCATACCACAATGATCCCCAGCTTCATTATGCTGCGGAGAAAAGCTGCTTCCCAACAGGAAGAAGAGTGTTACTTTCAGCAACACCTCCGACCGAGCTGCAGCAGCTTGCACGGCGGGGCAGGCTTGCTCATGCGAGAGTACCTGTACGATTTCATCGCCACCCGCTCCCTGTTCCGAGGCTGCTCCGAACACCTAGCGTAGGACAAATGCTGGAAAAGCTTCAGCTTACGAGGCGCCTTCGAGAAGCGATGCTGTTTTCCTTGAAACGCGGAGCCCAGCTATTCGTTTTTGTACAGCGTATTTCGCAGGTCGAACGTATGGCAAAGCTGCTGCAGAGAGTGCTGAAGCAACCCGAAATAGCGGGTACCTCATCGCAGGATGCGGAGCGCGCCGACAAGGTACAGCGTTTTCGAGCAGGAGAAATTCGTATTCTGGTGACGACTAAGATATTGGAGCGCGGGGTAACCATTCCAAGAAGCGATGTTTTTATTTTGGATGCAGACGGACAGCTGTTTGATGAGGCCTCGCTTGTGCAGATGGCGGGGAGAGCGGGAAGATCCAGCGAAGACCCGTATGGCAATGTTATTTTTTGCGCCAAAGAGCGTACCCGTTCCCAAATGATGGCTGTCCATCATATTAAAAAGATGAATCGTATCGCACGAGCTAAAGGCTATCTCAGTTAGGGGAATGAGTATGATGGGGAAGTTTTGTAAAGGAGGCGAGCGTTGAGATGAACAGTATCACAATATACCGTTTAGGGCAGAAACTTGCTAACTTTATGGGAAATACATTGGGTTTGCTCGGCCCATCTGCCGAGCTTTGTCCATTATGCGGCAAAATCGCAAAGCCTCTGCAGCCAAGGGGGGTTGCTAAAGATCTAGCGAAACAAAGAATATTGTCGGCATCCTTTGCAAAGCTGATATGTGGAAATTGTTTGGAGAACATTCCTTGGATAAAAAGTATAAAATGCCGAATATGTGGTAGGGCTGTGGCGTGCCCTGACTGCATCAGGCGTAATGCTGCTGCCTTTGTTCTCAACAGGAGCGCGGTACAATATAGCGAGCAGATGCGGGAGCTTTTAGCTAAGTATAAATATCGCGGAAATGAAACGCTGGAGCCTTATTTAGGAGAAATGCTGCTATACCCTCTTACCGAAATGACTCGTGAGCTGACTGGAAGGCTTGGTATCCGGGCGGGAAGTCCATGGTCTAACATTTGGCACGCCATTACTTACGTGCCTGTTAGCGTCGAGAGGGCCGAGGAACGCGGCTTTAACCAGGCGGAAAGGCTGGCAGCATGGGTTTCCCAAAGCTGTGGGATCCCGCTAGTAAACTTATTGGCACGCCAAAAGCATTCAGCCAAGCAAAGCTTTAAAACGCGCTCGGAGAGAATGCGAGATATGCAAAATATTTTTGAAGTTGAACGGGAAGGGCTGGAAGGTTTGGTTCAATCCTCGTCCAAGTCTGTCTCACAAAACGCACCAATGAGGCTATTGCTTGTAGATGATATTTTTACGACAGGAAGTACCATTCAAGCTTGCTCGGAGACCATTCAAAAAGGGGTATTCTGCCCTTTAGAAATATACGCTCTAACTTGGGCACGTTCCTGAAGCCTATTAGAAACGTACTCTAAGTCAGTCCAAGCCAATACAAACAGCGTGTACCTTTATTTTTCAATACACGCTGTAAAGCCCCTTTTCCTTTACAATTTACCTTATTAATATCGTATTATTTCTCAGACTCAGCTTTAGGAGGCTGTGAAATACGCTCTTCTTCCGTTTCTTCTTCACAATACAAATAATCAGTGAAATCTTTCAAATGAATTTGCACATGATCTAAAAAACAATCCTGATCTGCCCGAATTTCATTTTCTAAAGCTTGCAGCTTGATTAGCAGTTGTTTGCTGATGGGAGGCTTAAACAATTCTTCTCCTTCATCGTAGCGTGACCACCATTTTTCGAACGTCTGAATCGTAAATGACTGATTAATGAAATGGCCACAATGGTTGCACCATAACATCAATGCTTTATCACATTCAGCTTCTTCCGGTGTGAAAGAAGACTTGTATCCGCAGTGGGGACATTTGTTCATGAATCCTACCATTTTATCACCTTATTTCCTTAGTTCTGCTTTGAAAAAGTTGAAGTAATCTTTATGAGCGCTTATCGGCTCGTATTGGATGCCATTATCAGCCGGATGGGGCTGAGTGTGAATAGCTTTGAGCTCTTGAATATCTTTGGGTATCCCGCTTGGGAAAGCAGCGCATGATGTCGTGGAACGATCATCTCTGTTAAAATGTTTGCAAAACACGCAAGGAATGGTTATATCCATAAGGGCCTCCTACCAGCCGGAACATTTATATCCGCCATATTGTTCATACCATTCCCATATTCTCGGATCTACAGGAACTCCGGTCATTTTTGCTGAAAACGTTTCTGCTATTAATTCAATGGGAAACCATTGTGTAGCATAGTTGCTTAAATTATTCGCGATATAGGAGGCCTCTCTATTGGATAGTATCGTCTGAGCGCCGTAATTATCGGGGTCCAGCATAGCTATACGGTAAAAGTCCGCTTCCCCTACATTTTGAAAATGCAGCCAGTGGCCCATTTCGTGCATAATGGTTCTTAGCCGAAAGGGCGAAGACTTTTGTCCTGCTTCATATTCTGCCTGTGTAATGGTAGCTGCATTAGTAAAGTCATAGGTATTACTAATGACAACTTCGCCAGTGGAAGAATTAAAATAGCCATTGGCACCTCTGCCGCTTTTAATATTTACGGTAAGCGGAAATCTTTTGATCATGGAAGCAAACTCTCCACATTGATTTAACAGCATGGCCAGAGCTTCTGTTACGTAATTGGCCGCATCAAGCTTGCGGGCAAAGTTGGTTTCAATGCCAAGATTCCGTGCCCACTCCTCGGCAGCAGCGACCGATGTAAAAGGCTGCCAGGTGACGGGAAGCTGTATCTCTCCTCCTACAGGCTCAGGGTGCTCTGGTGTTTCTGGATGGGGGTCAGGATAGCTACCTAAATCTGTTGTGCCAGTTAGCACCAGGTTTACATGCTCGTCAGTAAGAAGGTGAAACATAATATCCAACGTATTTGACTTGCCTAGTGTTGTATGATACTCAAAAGTGAAAGCAGTGCTTGCTGCAACGGGGAATGCTACTTGAAGATAGAGGCCTTCTTCATAGCTTTTACAATAAATACGTTTAGCTATAGTTTTCCCGCCTATTGTAAGATTCCAGTAATCCTTCGGGTCAGCATTTGATGCACGAATAGAAATCGCATAGAATTCAAGGTCGTTGGAAAAATGGAAGGTATCCTTAATAACTCTGACGCCATTTTGTTTAGCCGGAATGTTTATGGTTCTACCAATGAAGTTTGAAGAAGGTTTAGTTGGATGAAAAGGTGGGTCCAGCCTTCCGCCGACTATATATTGAGCGAACATGGTTATTCCCCCTCTGTAATAGTGATGATATTTTTGATAATGCCCAACATCCAAAGCCGAAAGTTGCAACGGCCCTTGACCTGTGGTAACATAATGAATATAGTTAACAAAGTTATGCGTGTTGTGGGTAAATATTAAAGTTTTTTAAGCCATCATTATGGTGATTTATGCTATAATGACATAGAATAGCTTTCTGAAAAAGTTAGGCAAACTCCTGGCATATCTTCTTAAGTTTGTTCATCGCACGGGAAGCATGGGACTTGTTCAAATCTAATAGATTAGAAATTTCAGTCGGCTTCATGTCCATACCCTCTTCGGTAAATAGCATATATTCAATAATTTTGCGTTCTTGTGGAGTGAAGCGAACCTTATTATTGAAATAATCATTTTTCACATCTGATATGTCATAACCCACTTCTTCTGTTTTATATGAAAAGCTATCAACCGAAGTACTATGTTCTTCATGCGCACCATCACAGAAGTTAACTAAAGTACTATGTTTGACGATCATTCTATTATTTTTGCGATAGTAGTCAAATACCGTTCTTTGAACAACCGTGTGAGCAAAAGTGAACAGATTTTTGTTTATTTTGCCTGTATGGATTGCATTCAATATACGCACGATAGACTCACTTTTAACATCAGCTCTGTCTTCGTAGCGCACATTTTTTAGAATATGGTTAAAAATAGGCGTGAGAGCGTTAATATCGAAGTTTTGTATGCTTGTCATGTTCATTAGTAGATCCTCCAGCTATTCGTATTTGTTTATTCGAGCGCAGCAAAGCAAGGGATAGCAGTTCTGGTGTGTGCAGCACCATTACTTTCCTTGAAATTTTGATATTTTCATTTTGGTTGAATCCTTTTATAGGTATAAAGATGTACGCAGCAGAATGAGGGCTGTGTTTTTTGCGTTTTCCTCCTTTTTTCTCCTTACTATTAGTTGTCGGAGGATGTTATATAATAGTTGCGTCTATTTTTTATTTATTTTTCCAAATAAGTAGATTTGCAACTTATAAATATGAATAAGTAGTTTCTTTAATTTTCTCTGTTTCTTTTCTTAAACATAGGAATGCTTTTTTTGGAGTACTTTTAATATCAAATCTTAAATTGTTAGGTAATTTAAATACCTTTTTATTTAAAAAAAAGAGAAAAAGTAAGTCTTTGTATCTACTCAAAGCACAATATTGATTCTAAGGTCATGCATTTTCTATTTTATATATCGGAAGGCCTGTTTGAAAATTGTATATGATGCTGAAAAAATATATTTAAATAAAAATGGATTTTATCCAACTTTTAAGGAAATTGAAATAACTCTAATTGGAAACAAGTGTTCTTATATTAATTTTAGCATAGGAACGTTTGTTCGGTCAATAGAGTGGTTTTACTACTATTTTGTTCGGAAGGGAGCTGTTTTCCCTATATTGAAAGAAGGGGGGATTGTAGTGAAATGCATGTGTGGTCGATTTATTACGCAGCAGGCCCGAGTATTGGCACGAGTATATCAGACTCCGTCGGAGAAATGCATTCATTGTTTGTCGGAAGTACTGTGTATCCCTTATGAGGAGCTGTTAAATCAATATATGGGAATATACGATTGCAGACCTTGTGCTCAAGACAAGAAGAAGGAAGAACTGCGCAGAAAGCTGCTAGGTTTAGGGTGAGTGTAATGGGAATGAAGAGGTGTACTTATGGACCTGTACGTCAAATGCATAAAATGTGAATTTCGCTACGTGACAGATAAGGCAAGGGAAAGCTTTGTAGCTGAGGGATTGCAAGGAGATGCGCTACTATGTCTGCACTGTATCGGGGAGTTAACCGGCAAAATGATGAATGCTATGGGATATCTCGTCAGATTGGGGGATATGGAGAGTCAGCATACGAGAACACAGGTTATGCCTAGAACGATAACGGGATGTCGGCCATGCATGAAGCGGAGGGGCGGATAAATGCTTTTGCAGAGAGGAGGGAAACAATGGCTGATTTTAATTATTCGCTAGGAGTGGTTGTGAGTGATGTCGACCGAATTGTTGGTGCGGTTAAGCGTATTGAACAGGCGATGCATCATGCTTCTCCTGCCAGTATTGATGTTCTTCGTAGAAATAAGGAACAGCTTGAACGCTTGTTAGCCTTTATTATGGGGCAAACGGTCAGTTCGCAGCTCAACTTACATGGTCTCATACAGGCGCATCGACAGTGTTTGCAAAGCTGCATAGATGCCGCCTATAACGATAAAAAAGACTATATTGGGAGGACTAGAATCGTATGACGTTGACTTTTGGAGACATCTATCATGTGTTGAAAGAAATGCAGCAGGGTGTAAGCGATATGGATGTAGATTTAGATCGAGTATTTCAGGATGAAGGTAAAGGTATCCTTTCAGATGAGCTTACCGCCATGCGTCAAAGCTACTTGAACCTTTATAATGCAGATATTTCTTTAACTTTAAATCTGAATAGTGTCCGAAAACAAGTAGATGTTTGCATGAAAAATATGGATGTATTTTAGCAGCCTGCAATGAAGGAGGTAGTATGATGGCAACGAACGGCATTATTAATATGGATGAGTTAGATGGCGAAGTAGTCGCTGAGTGTACTCAGCAGTTGGTCGGTTCAGGTTTGTTTATCTATAATGCCCATCATCCAAATGCCAGCCTTATTGTCGAGAATTTGGGTTTTGGTGATGTGTATGTAAGTGACAGGGAAGATGTCAGTGTTGGAGCCGATTCAATGCGCTTACTGTTTAGAGAACAGCTTGCAATTAGAGCAAACAAGTTATTTTTCACGTCCAACAGCCAGCCTGTTGTTTCTATTATCGAAGTGATGTGACGCTAATTTTAAAAATAATCATATTTAGTTAATTTGTACGCATGACGGTTATAAAGAAGCATACAACAGCTTATATTGTTTCACGAAGCATCACGAAACAGGATGTGACACCCCAATAGCATGATCTATTGAGGGAGAAAATAGAAGGAGGTTTTTTTAAATGGGAATTACAAAAAACAAGAAGATGTTGATTAAAGGTGCCGGCAAGTTTATGGCGAAGATTCCGAATTGCGATGATCTCGTTACAATCGGTACGCTTAATAATATGAAGCTGGACATCCAGCTTGATATGCAGGATATTGAAGGTGGAGATTCGAGTGTAGCGCTCGATACCCTTCTTCGGAAGAAAACGATTGATATTACAGCTGAGTCTGCTAAATTCGATCTAAACCTTGTCCGTCTTGTTCTTGGTTCCAAGCTGCGTGAGGGTGTGACAGGTTCAGCTTATAGCATGGTTACAGAAACGATTACGGTTCCATCGTCTGCTCCATATACAGCGCAGCTGTCCCAAGTCGCAGTTCCTTCCCCTGCTCCTAAAGCTTACGAAACCGTTGTAAACGGCCGTGATCTATCGCTTGACGTTACGGTATCGGGCAAGGATGTTGATTTTGATATGGCGCTTGCTGGCAAAGTGGTTGTCATTGTATATGCAACTGCACTGCCAGGCACGACACATGATGCAGATGGCTTCATCTGGGTTCTGGAAGAAAAACATACCGTGAAGCAAAATGGCAGCAGCTTTGAGGCTGATTTGGTATTCGGTTCCTCCCTGAATGTGGATCCGCAAATTTCAGTTCGTACTTTGGCAGGTAATAAGCTGCTGAAGAAAACAACGAATGCCTCCCCTGGCGAATACGAGTATAACGTATCTGGCGGCAAGTTGTCGTTTAACTCGGCATTGAAGGATGTTGATATTTATGTCAACTACAAACGCAATGAAGTTGTCGATATTTTGGATATTACAACGAAGGACATGCCGTTGACGGTTCATGTTGTACATGATGGCCAATTTGAGCAAAAGGATGGTTCGATTCAAGGTTTCCAAACCGAATTGTTCCAATGCCGCGTAAAATCCAACTTTACCCTTGATGCACAGCGTCAACAAGCTTCCACTCATAGTGTAACACTGACCGTTATCGATCCTGAACGTACGGATGGCAAGCTGGGAAGTATTAAACGCTACGAAGTAGGCTCTGTACAAGGTATTGACTGCTAATAATTAGAAGGCTCTCCTCGGAGGGTCTTTTTTTTACAATCAGATTGTTAAATTCGCATTTTATTTACTTAGAATGATGGATGAGGTGACTGCAAGGACCTCTCCCTCCTTGCAGGCCATCTACCTTTTATCAAACGTGGGAGAAATTAAAGGGGGGCGTTTTGAATGAGTGAACGTGAAACAGTTATTCCAAGAGCAAATGAAGAGGCAGAAGCATTGGCGAAAGCCACTGAGCAAGCAAAAGAGGTTGAAGCGGTAACGGAAGCGGAAGCAAAAAAAGAAGCGGAGAAAAAGGCAATTACGCAAGAGGAAGCAGATATTCGCGAGAAGGTCTTTTTTGAGGAAGACGAGAAGGTTCGGCTGCGTGATGGCAAAACCTATTCGATCCCGCCACTCGGACTTAAAGATGCACGCATGCTGATGAAGAAGCTGAATACGATTGAATCAGGTGTGATCATTGCAAATCTGATTCCTGATGGCGAAGATGACGAGGATCGTTATGATGAGCTTTTGAATGTTCTGCTAATGGCTTTTAAGCCTTACTACAGTTCAATGACTGTGGAACATTTGGAAGAATACGTTGATCTAGATAATGCGAAAAAGATTATCGACTGTATGATTGGTCTGAATGGGTTAAAAAAGTCCATGTAACTACTGAAGTAGAGGAAGAAGAGTACGACAATAAGCCGCCAGTGGATTGGGCGAATATCTTCTTCAAGCTTGCACACTATTGCCAGTTGGATAAATACGATGTGTGGAAGCTGACCCTACCGCAGCTGGGTTACTACCTTGAGCAATGCAATGAACACATACAGTTCACCATCAAAGTATCGACGATGTCCCTTGGCGGACTGTTCGGCGGGGGAGGCTCCTCTGATAGCGACGAGCAGGGGGAAGTAGTCAAAAAAGATGGCACTTATGTAGAGGGTTATAAAGTTGCTGACGCAGAAGATATGAATTTTCTTGCGCAGCTGCTATAAGCACGATTAGTCTCCTGTCTGCTCCTTCATGGAGGGGCGGGAGTTTTATTTTATAAAGGTGGTGAAAGCCAGTGGAAAATAGCCAATTAAATGTAGTTTCAGAGTTGAACAAGTCTATTAATCATATGATGCGGTTTGGGCAGGAGTTGGAATCGCTAGATTCAAGATTTGGTCGGGTGGAAAGACGAATTGAGTCGCTGCTGACATCTGCTAAATCGTTGAATAGTCAGGTCAATAAACAATCCGGCAGTAGCTTGCGCGAGCAATTGGAAAATGAAATGACTGCCCTAGTGTCGAATCATGTATCCGCCATAAAGCAGAGTAGTAACACTCCTGTTAGCTTAAGCCAGGATAAAGTTCGTCAGGCGTTTAGCAAAGTGGAAAAAGAGTTGAATAGTGAGCTTCAGAAGCTTATGCGCAATATTCAAGTTGAAATGGATCCAGGCTACGCCATGGGGCAACGGATGTCATTCAATAGTAATGACTTTAATGAAGTGAGTAAAGAACTGGCTAAATTGATGAAGCAGCAGCTTGCTTCTTTAGCAGCGACAATTGATAAAAATAAAGAAAATTTGATTTCAGCACCAGCATTAGACGGATTGGAAATGGAGATTAGTCAAGAAACCTTGCGCGTAGTCGTAGGGAAGATTAAACAGCAGATTCTTGGTATGATTAGCAGCCCTGTGTTAGCCGGAACAAGCGCGCGTATTAGCATTTCTGCTGCTGATATGAATAAGGTTATCGTGAAGGCTGCTGAGAGATTAAAGCGGGCTTTCAATTCAACGGAAATAGAAGATCAACCTCTGGATACAGATGAAATAAAAGAACAGCTGTCAAAGATCCCACAGGAGATCGAGCTGGGATTAGAGGAATATGTCGATGAAATTATTCTTGGCATAAATGAGGTTTTTAAAGAGGGGAAAGATCTATTTGCTGGCGAGCTAGGTAAGCGGCTGCAATCTATTTTAAGCAGAGAGATTAGCGCGACTTTTAGCCAAATTAATCAATATGAAGCAGCAGGTCATGAAGGAAACACAAGGTTTGCGCTCAGAACCTATTTGGATCGAGTAACCCAAGTGCTTGACCGCAAGCTGCTGCAAATAGTAGGAGAAGGCATTGAGAGTATCATTGGATATACAGAGGAAGCGAAGATAGAGCCATCTTTGCAGCTGAAGCGTTATTTGACCGCGCAAATGAACAGGCTGAATATCAGCCTTGTTCAAAAGATTCGCGAGCAGTTCGATGATCAGGTTAATTCTATTATTCGAGAGATAGAGACATCTTCAGGTAAAAATCAGCCGCTTAATATGAACCCAGCAGGGAATGCGAATGCAAATCCTTCAACTAGTCAGCCTGCTGCTGCTCCTGCAGCAACGACGACAACAGCTGCTCCTGTAGTGGCAGTATCAGCAGCTTCGAGCAGCTCTGTTAGAAATGCTAATGATTTTTTAACGATAGCAAATTTAACAGAACCGTTAAAAATGTTAAACCAGTCCATTGAAACCTATAAATTTTTACAAGTCGAACAAATGAAGTTGATTCAGAGCTTTATGCTTAAAGATAATTTTCGGGTGGATGATAACGGCAATCCTACTGGCATGGCGAATAAGACGATGATAGATAATGTAATGACGGAGATAAATGCTTTTATTAATGCCGCTGCCGTTAAGTTTGGTGTTAGTAGAGAAAGAGTAAGTCAAGTCGTCGGAGTTGCTACAGGTTATTACTCCGATCCCGCAGAAATCAAGAAGATGAGCGAAATTGCATTAAGCTTGCAAAGTATGACAGGCGGCTCTGAGAAAAATATTTTAACGGGAGCAGAATCTCTTCGCCAGCAATTCGGCCTTGAAGTTGCAGATGTCCAGAAGCAAATTGCTGAGCCAGCTATGGTGGTCTCTAATCAAACAAATATTCCGATCGAGCAGCTTCTAGATATTACTAAGCGTTCAAGAGTAAACAAAGATAATTCAGATATAAGCCCTGCTTTGGCTTTGTTAATGACAGGGGCTGCGCTGGAGCCAAACTTGGTGAAAGGGCTAAATACAGGCTATAACCCTAATTTGCTTGCGAGTAACAATAAGAATAATGTTTATACCACTATTTTTAATGAATTACAATCCGATAAGGCGCAGCTCAAGCTGGGGGAATTGGGAATTAAGCCGAGTATCCAAGATGAAAAAACGGGTCAGACAATAAATAAAACAGGCGAAGAAATTTTTGAAGAGTTGGTAACGGCTCTGCGTGGAAAAGGGGATGTCGTACAGAATGAAGTGCTAGATTCAATACTTGGGAAAGCGAATGCGTCCTCTGAATCAGCGATGATGCATGAGGTTATGAATCGTTTGCTTCAATTGGATGATACAACGCAGGAGTTCGTAGGAGACCCTAAAAGCGCGGCCTACAATCAAATGCTCCAGCAGTCGTTGGATAACCCTCTAGTTAATGCAAATCGGGCCATGGAAAGTATTTCTATAGCTTTTGGTACGGTGATTGATGGAATGGCACCGAGTATAAAAAAATTATCAACGGTTATTACGAATTTAGCCAATAACGTTTCTAAAAATGCAGAATTGTTTCATAAGTTTGGTGATGTACTTTCCAGTGTTTTGTTGGGAATGCTGCTGATTAAAGGATTAAAATGGGGGGCTAGCAAATCTGGAATAGGCGAGGAAATGAACGTTCAGAAACGACAAGGAAGCATGGCCAATTTTTTAAAGGATTTGCATGGCAGTGGTTTGATAAGTGATGATTTAAAAAATACGAGTCGTAGGAATATAGGGTTAATGCAAAAAAGCCCAGAATTAGATGCTTACATTCGAAGTGTTCGAGATATGACAGTTAGCCAAAAACAGCACTTCAAAAATTATCTTACGGAAATGAAAGTAGATGTAAAAGATATCCCAACACTCTTTACGGCGATGGATGAAGCGAAAAAATGGAAAGCCACTACTCAACTAACGGATGATGAAAAGTTTGAGCGTCAGAGACAATATAATAATCGTATAAAAAATAGCCCAGAGCTAGCCGGCCAATTTAGTCCAAACTTTCTAAATCAATTGAATTCTAGCACCAGCGATCAGAATCGCTATAATAGTACGAGGATTTGGTCACCTGATTTTGATAGAGCTACTAACCGAATGACTTCTATGTCACCATCACAATTTAAATCGTTTGAGAGCCATCTTAGCGAAAGAAGTCGAAATGGATTGCCTAATATTAACAATTATAGGGATTTGACTCAAGTTCTAGGTGAATATGATCAGCAGCAGCGTCAGGTCGATACAACCGCGAGACAAACTAGCTCAGCTTTTGGTAACTTATCACATGCCGTTCGCGGTTTGAATACGGAAATGACAAGGTCTCAACGAATGAGTAATGGAATGAAAGGTTTCCTAAAGGATATTCCTAGTTTGGCTAAAGGTGCGGGCAAATCAATTGCTGGTTTGGCTGCCAGTGTTGCATCTATGGGTTTAGAAATGGTTGGAGCTATCGTATTGGGTGAGAGTCTGAAAGCAATATCCTGGGAAGCAACGGCAACAAAGGGACAGAAGCAACAGGCTATAGCCGATACTCGCGATAGCGACGAAAGAGCACTTACTAATACGTTGTATTCAATGCAAGATGGATTCTTTACCTCACAGTCCTTCTCAAGTATGGCATCACTTGCTGTAGGCGACTTTTTAAATTCTATTGATAAATTTGTGGGTGCATCCCCCTCGCATAGCGGTGCAATGTCTGATAATGGGTTTAATGCGAATGTGGAGAGCCTATACAACTATTATTGGAGCAATGGGGCTCAATTTACCTCTATTAATGAGTTAATAGAATATATTGAAAGCCAAGGAAAAACATTGGAGGAAGGGATATATGAATGGTCTGTAAATACTGGAAGAAAAAAGGAGACTGACAAATTAAAACAAGAAGCGGCTAATTCAGATTACACTAATAGTCTCTTGACTCAAAAAGAAGAAGAAAGACTTCTACAAAAAGCCAAGGAAAATCAAGAAACCAAACTAAGAGAGGGTACTGCTAATGTAGCTACAATTACTAAAGAGAGTGTTGAGAGTAGAATAGAAGAGCGTTTACAGGACAGGAGAGAAAAAAACTCAGAGGAAACAATTAAGTATTTATTTGAAGGAGATCAAACAGTCGATGAATATCTTCATATGCGAAGAGCCCAGGTAACTAGATTGCAAACTATATACAATGAAGAATTAAATATCCTCAATTCTAATATTACTAAAGCGCAGGAGAAATTGGATAATACGGATGAAAATACATTCGAATATCGAGAAGCATGGAATAATAGAAATGATCTAGAAGCAACTCGTATGGCCTTTATAACAAAATTTCAGCCAATTATTATGATGGAGGACATCAATTATGACAAGGAGTTTTTTCAAAAAAGGGTGGGGGAGGTTAATTTAAAAGTTCAGCGAATTGGACTTTCCGCTCAGGCTGAAGAACTTGCAGCAGCTTACAATATGGATACAGAGTCAAAAAGTTATTTGGATAAAATGAAGCAAATAACTTCAAATAAATTGACGTCTCTAAGAAAAGAGTTAAGTAACTTAAAAGCCATTAAAGCAACAGGAGATCAAGCAGAAGAGCTTACTACTAGCATTTCACAAATGCAAAACTCCATTAGCAGTGAGCAGGCTAAACTCAAAGAATATGCGCTCGCGTCAATAGGTATTGGCAGAGAAAACATTAATGACAGCAACTCACAGAGAGAAAATGACCTGCTTGCGCTTAAGGTCAAACTGGGAAATCCAGCGGATGATTCTGCAATTCTGCGAAATAAACGCATTGCTAATGCCAAAAGTGAAATTTCGGAAATTACAAGCGTCATTGCTGATCTTAAAGGTAGATTGCCGGGCGCTGGTGTAGGAGAAACAGTTGAAATCAATACCGAAATTCGCGATTTGCAAAAACAATCGTTGCAAGCACAGCTTGGAATATTGGATGAAATGAAATCCTCGGCAGGAACGTTTAATATGCCAAATGGTGTTCAAGCTATGTCACGATATGAATATCTCACAAGAGGCAATACGCATAATTCCACGACAATCGGAACGGGAGATGTCACGGTTAATATTACACTTCCAAATGTAACAAACGGTACGACTGCAAGCCAGCTGCAGGCAATTGGGCAATCATTAGGCCAAGGTTTGTCTGTAGGACGCGTTGGTAATTTGCGCAATCAGATGGCTATGAATCCTGGCAACTACCGATTGCTATAAATCACGGTAGCTACCGTTAGAACAAGCGCTCCCCGCCTTATAATGAGGTGGGGAGATTTATTTTAAGGAGGCAGAGAAATGACACAACAGAATTCCCTCTTGTCAGAGGATTCCATATATAAGAAGAAGCTATTTTATGATAATGGCATTCGTTTTACAGAGGTTAAAGCCAAGCTTATTACGGAGTATAAGCCGCCAACGCCTGTTCTAAAAACACAGGTGAACCAGACGCTCGCATCTTCATCCGGGCTTGTTCAAAACGGAACCTCCCACTATAGTGCAACGCTGACCCTCTTATTTTATTCCAAAAAAGAATATGCGGATTGGATTCAATATGTAGGTACACAGCATAAGTATTACGATGAAAAAGGTACGATTTATTTAGGCATAATAACTGGGGAACCGGATGTTAAAACAGCGGAGATGGAAAGCAAGTACATTGTAACCGCAGCGCTTTCTCTCATCCGCAAGCAGGAGTTCGAATATCGTTACCAGACTGAGTTTATTGATACAGACCGCCACTGGGCAAAAGATTATATTGATGAAATGCAGCAGATGGGACTGATCTCCACGAATTGGGAAAGCGATGGCGAAGCCGTTGCTTATTTCCGGCCTAATGACCCTGCAACTAGAGCAGAGGCGGTTTCCTTGCTCATGCGGACTTACAGCCACGTAGATAAATTGCTGAGGGGGTACTAGGGATGAAACGATGGATAGATGTAGATCCGCTTGACTGGTTTTACAGGGATACGCTAGTGGCCACCCGGCTGAAGACAGATGCTACAGGGGAAGTTGATGTGTTGGCAGGGATGACCTATAACAAGTTTGTGGATGGCTATGAAAGAATGGTCAAACGGTTCGTGACCATTGATGGACAACAGGAGTTTCTCGTGCCTGATTATAAATACCATGTGGATAATCCTTTATTTGTGCTGGTAGGTGGTGTCGAAATTATGCCTGAGAAGGTGGAAACAGGCAAGGTTACACTGACCAATCCAATGACAGCAGGAATAGAAGTGTTATGTGTTGCTTATGGCAGACCAGAGATGAAACGGATTGGTTGCCTGGATACCCCTTATACAGGCTGCTCAGATTTTAGATTGCCTTCTGCGGAGCTGAAGCATAAGTCGACCTATTTTTTCAGCATGAACTATAAACCTGAAACCTGTACGGTGATGGGCATTAAGCTGAAGCGCAAAATCATTACGATACAAGCTGGCGAGGATGCGGATCTAAAAATAAGAAATGCCGTTAATTTTAAACGGGATGTATTTGTTATTCACAAGGGCAAAGTTTATTTGCCTTATATGTATAACGGTTTCCCGGCTGTTGTTGGCTATAATGCCAAAATAAACGGGGTTAATCGGCGGACCGTTGAGACGGTTATGGTAGATTCAAGCTGTATAGCCTTGAATGACCGTTTTTTTCCTGGTGTACGGATTCGTAGAGGAGATTTCTTCGCGCTTATGGGCCGCCTTTATGAGAATCTTCATAATCGCTACACAGATCGGACTTTTTCATACAATACTTCCCTTGACCGCGTCATTGTGGATCGGGCGGACATTGAAGCGAACTGGTACAAAAATGATGTTTTGACGCTGCTGAATGAGCGGTTTCATGATGGCTGCTTTGTGTTCCCCTTGTACGCGGATGATAAGTTTGAACCGGAAGCATGCATAACTAGGGCCGAGGCGGTGACCTACTTGAATCGTTTCATTGAATGGATAACAGAGAAATATAGATAAAGGCAGGTGATAGATTTGACTAAAGTATCTAATATGCAATATCCTACGGATCAATTGATGCGCGATATAATGGAGAAAGTTAATGCACTTGGCAACGAACCGAGAGTCATTGTCGAGCTTGATAAAATGACCTATGTGCCAGGGATGCGCAGGAAATATGATGCTGTGCAATATGTCGTCGAGAGTGCTGTATCCGAGCTTATATCTATTGATTCTGCCAAGCAATTAACCAGTTACGTAGATGGTCAGCCAATCGATATTCCAACCGAGCTAAGAAATACGAATATGTCGATGCCCATTTTGCAAAGCTCTACAATGAGAGGCCGTACAACGGATAATAACACGATTCAAGGGATGGTTATTACTTCAAGGCATAGAACAGCCAATCCTAAAAGACGCGATCATCAAGGTGTCGATTTTGACTTAGCGATGAATGACAATGTTTATGCAGTTTGGGGGGGGAAGGTAACTAAATCAAGTATAAATGGAGGTTATGGGAAAGTAGTATACGTTGATCATGGTAATGGCTGGCAAACAAGATATGCTCATTTAAACAAGCTTGTCGCAAGTGTAGGGCAAAGAGTAGGGGCAGGCGAGCTGATTGGACTAGGAGGAAATACAGGAACCTCCAGGTCAAATGGTGGAGACGGTACGCATCTACATTTTGAAGTCAGGCTTAACAATAATGATTTGAACCCAGAGCCTTTCTTACGTGGTACGCAAACCATCCAGGTTCCCTCAAAAGCAGAATCTATCCCGATAGGAGACTTCTCAGCAACGGATATTCCTCTACTGCAGGAGGCAGGAGCGACCATTCAGGAATATCATATGGAAGCGACGGCTTACATTGCAAAATGCTACAAATGCTCCGGAATTACGAAGAGCGGCACGGATGTGCGGGTATGGAAGGATTGGAAAATTATCGCCGTCGATCCTTCCGTTATTCCTCTAAAAAGTATGGTGGAACTCGTTGTAGACGGCGTTAGCTGGGGCGAATATTTAGCAGATGATACAGGTGGAGCCATTAAAGGCAATCGTATAGACATATTAATGGAGACCGAGCAGCAAGCGTTAAATTTTGGTCGCAAACAGGTTGTCGTCCGGGTCAAAGGCTATGGGGATGGCAAGCCGAGAACCGTTAATCAAGAATTAAGCAAGGAAATGGTCACCTATCAGGTCAATAAAACAACGTCAAAGCAAACGTATTATAAAGATTTTACAGCCAAACGGACAGAGCTCGACGTGAAAAAATACACGGAATTAACTGGTGCAGAACAGTTTATGGTACAGGATGACGGTACGCAGTTCAATGTGCTTGGTTTTAAAGGGACAAGCCGGGCCGGCTCGGTCAAAACGATTGTTTTTGAGCATGATTGGGTAAAAGCAGGGAATGTGGCTTGGGCATATATGGCCGATTTGGAGCTGGAGGATATTGTTATTGTAAAGGTTGATGATTATTTAATCACTCAAATAAAAGGAATCAGCGCGAAAAACGGTATTGCCTATCCAGCATCCATTCCGATTCCAAAAGGCCATCATAAAGTTGAAATTTCTTTTGCTAATTCATCGAAAGCGTCGGTGGGTAAGTTCGGACTGCTCTGGATCAGGGCTAAGGAATTCGACGTGGAAACCATTGAGCGCAAGCAAATGTGGGATTTCGAAGATGGCATGAACAGCGCCAACAACTGGACGCCTTATGGAACGGTCAAACAAGCAGATAAAGGCGATTATCAAGCGATTACCACGGCGGGTGGAGAAGCGGGCATTGAACGATTGGGCAAAGTGAAGAAATTTCCGTTTACAATTCATTTTAGTGTTAAAGTCGAGCCGGGAACAACGGGACGTTTATATATGGGCAATGGCACGAAAGCGTTTCTTATCCGCATAAATGACAGCAGCGTGTCAGCGCAAGGAGGCGGAAGCTACACTGTAGATAATAAAAGCGATTTTGTCGAATATACCGTTGTATGCCATGATGAAACGGATGTCGACGTATATGTGAAAATAGACGATGTATGGAAAAACACAGGTGTTCGAGGCACAGCGATGAGCTACACGGCGAATCGAATTTTGTTCGCTGTAGGTGCTGGCACGATGTACCTGGATCAGGTGAATTATTCAACTAATGACTATGCTATCGAACAATTTGCCACTCATATTGCCGATGCCTATAAGGAAAAGTGGTACGAAGTAGGCGAATTTGTGTTTGAAGAAATGTTCACTGTGGATGCAGATGTTATGCAATGGGAAGTTAATTCGCATATGGATATGTCTTCACGAACAGCCAAGGTGACGCTCAATAATGCTTCCGGCATTTATTCGCCGACGTGGGAGAGGAAGCCGGAGTTTCCTGATTCCTACCGATTAAATGAGTCTCCTATGACTTATTATGAAGAGGGCGAAATTAGACATGTCATTAGTGAAGGAACACCAATCCGTATCTACGCCGGCTATGGAGATGAGGTTGTGCGTGTATTTACGGGCATGATTAAAGGGGAAATTCAAGAGAATTCGGAAAATAAGACGATTTCATTCAGCTGCGTAGACCGGTTTGATATGCTGGAGGAATTCGTATTCTATAAGCCCATGCAGTATCCTCCGGAGGAGGCTTTTGCTGCGGAAAGTGGCGCTTTTTCATGGATTAAATCAAGCATTGTGGAGGATATCGTCGTAGCCTCGGGCATGACTGACTGGAAAACACATCCTGAAGATTTGCGTCACGCGGATTATGAGATTGAGGACACCGTGTATATTGATGTGAATAAAGGCAAACACACATTCATGAAGTTCAATCAGGAAACAGGGGAGCTGGAGACTGTCTCTCAGGAATCCATTATGACAGTTGGCGGCTGGCAAAATCCTTTTGTCGCTTCCGTATCTTTCCCCATCGGGACAAGGGCAACAGATGCTCTCCAATCACTTATTCAAGATATTCCTTATCGTGTGTACTGTGATCGTTACGGCACTTTCAAGATGGAACGAATGGATTTTCTCGATTCTCCCGATTGGATGGTCGTTTCAGGAATGAAGTGGGAGTTTATTGATGGAGATAATTTGCTAGGTGTCACTTCTTCAACCGATTATTCCCGTGTTCGCAACCATTTAATGATATCTGGCTCTACAGGGATGGTGGAGCATTTCTTTGATAAGTCGCTGCTTGTAGCTACTAAAGGGAATATCCGTACGGCGGGCTCACAGCTCGAGTGGATTGAAGAAGTAGACGGGGCTACGATGCGGGGATTAAAAGAAGAGGTAGCGAATAAAATATTTTTTGATCTCAAGCGTCAGGCCCGTACGAAAAATGTAGTAGTGAAAGGGAATCCGTTAATCGAGATTTTGGATGCTGTATATGTATATGATGCAAAAACATTTACCGCCAATTATTATTTGGTCAAAGGCAATCGTCTGGTAGGCAACAACCAAGGTATTATTAATAATTTAGAACTGACCTGGCAGACGCTCTCAAATGTCGGTTCTTAACACAAGGTAAAGGGAACAGTTACGTCACAGACGTTAATTGTTTCCTTTTTTTCTTATAATGCAAGCGAGAGTGAGGTGTTATTTTGAATAATTTTATTAATGCGAATGAGATATTTCCGATTCTCGACCTGATTCGTAGAGAAATAAAGAAAACTGGTTTATACAAGGGTGGAGACGACCTAAGTATCGTTGACCATGCTGCCGAAGAACCCCATGTTTTAAGTGTAGATGTGCTTAGGGAGATGGCTGGTTATCCCGCTTTAGTGACTTCAGTTGTTTACACCTATGATAATGGGACGGTTGAGATTTTGACGCTGGAGCGAAATGAGCAGCTAATTGTGGTAGCTTTCCAAATTGAAATTGCAACGGCTGCTGTTTTAAACGAGGAATTAGAATCGGAAACGAATATCGCAACTTTTAGTACAGTTAGAGGCACTATTACTAGAGAGAACGGTATATTCAAGAATCTGAAGCTTGATTATATAAAGGCGGTGTAATAGATGTCCAGCGGTGCTAATTTTGCTAGTTATATCGTTGGGGGGCGGCTAGATCCTCCCTTTATGCCGACTAAAACCAATCCTTATATTGAGGGAGTTATGGTGGAGGCGCAGTCAGCAGGGAAAGTGGAAAGCAGATTGTTGCTTACGGACGATTGCGAGTTGCTCTCGGTAGCTGTCGGCGTGTCTAGTTATGAGGCTAAGGATTATTGGAATCTATATGTTGGAGAGAAGCTGGTTTGTAGAAATATTTATACAAAGGACATTCCGGAAGGCATGTATTTAACGGCCATTATTCCATGTCCAAGCGGGACTCAGCTGCATTTTGAATTTTTTAATGAGGGCGGAAAGCCCAAGTATGTGTGGGTGAATTATCAGACTCTCAAATAGAAAGAAGGTGAACCTATGGCCGATACAGCCTACCAGCCGACACCTTGGCTGGATACGATGCTCAATGAAGAGCATCTGCTGGAAGGACTTGTAGGCATTTGTGAAAATAATGGCTGGACGAAGATTAGAGAATTTACGAAGGTCGCTTATTCCAATAAGCTCACCAAACCTACGATTAGGCGACTCTATTTGCCTTTGGCAAGCCCGGTGGTCGATTTGCCTGAACTTTTAAATAACGATTATTTCATTTATTTGGACGGCAGGATTATGCCCTTCTCCTATTATACCGAAACTGAAAATGCAAACGGAACGACACGAATTACGTTTGAGCCGGGGGTTTCAGGTCAATGCACCATTTACTATAGTTCTGTCCAAGCTGACGATACGTTTGATTTTTATGTAGCCAAACACCACATCCTGATGAATGCATCCGGCAATATTTTCGGTATGGCGATGCTTGCGAAGGTAACGGAGCAGATTGGTAATACGGAGTGCCGCGTTCCTTTCGCTATTTACGAGCCGTTGGCCGATTTTGGAACGGAGCTTACACCGCAGAGTACAGATATATTTTCATGGGCTATTCAAAAAGCGGAGGAGGATCGTTTGTATGAGACGCATACCCTCTATTTTTACCAGCTTGATAAATTTATAGGCACGGGAAAAATGCTTGTGGGATGGGACAATCCGGCGGAATTAAAGCGCCTTGCATTGGATGCCGAAATTCAGACCTCAATGTGGGGCCTTAACAGCCAGACCAAAGCTTTACAGTTTAAAATTACACACAAATTTCCACAGCTTTACCAATCGCCGATTACTGTCGCTCGAACGCGTATACCTCAGCTGGAGCATACGGAGAAATTTGCTTTTGCCGATGTAAAATACACAAATTGGTGGGAAGACAGCAAGGTTTTCTTGAAGGGTTTTATAGATGGCAAATCACTCATGTTTATTATTCATGCGGATACAGCTCCGATATGGGATAGCAACGCAGTGCCTGCTATTCCTTTGTATATGGGTGATTTCGATATGGGCGACTCAGTGGACGAGGTTGTAAATAGGGAAATCAAGTTTGATTTTTCAGGTGCAACAACACGAAGCTCTACCATTATTTCAAACAAACCAATGGTGAATTACCGCTCTAAAGTGAAGGTATGGCTTATGGGAGATGCGGATGGAGGAAGACAGGATGAGTTTGTACGCCTTACGATAGCGGGGCAAACAATCGGTCACTTTACGACCACAGCTACCGTAGAGCCGACCAATAATCGTGAAGATGCCGAGTACATGGGCGAATTTGATATTACGAATATTGATGGGAAAAGCGCCGTTACGATTGAAGCGTATAGCGATGCGGGTGTAAGTGCCTATTTCCCTGTTGCAGCTCGGATGTGGCTGGAATTTACGATTCAAACGGAATCTTCTGACGACATGGCTCCTGCTGCTTTATTTGCTGGGACGGCTTATCACAAGGAAGGGGCTGCTCTGGAAGCTTCATTAAAAAGGTCGGCTGAGCTCGATTATGACGATGTGCAGCTTAAGCAAGAAATTCTCCAGCCCATTATGAAGGACTACACTAGCTATCCGAGCAACGGTATTGATTCGGTTATGGTCAAACGAACAAAATATGGCGCAAGATATCAGGCTCATTATCTTTCATGGAATATTCCATCGAATGTGATGCCGCCGTCTCGCGAGGATCAGGATGGGAAGAAGCATCCTCGTGCTTGGAATAACTATGAGAATGATGTTTATAAATATCAGTTTAATCCATCGAGGTATAGTGATAAAGCTCATTCATCAAGGGCGTTATTAATCCATCCTGAGGATGGCACATATGGTACGCTGCGCAACGTTATTCTTGTCTCTCCCTTATCTATAATGAATGGTGACGAGCTGAAGGCTGTCAAAAATCATTGTGATGTGGAAAACAAATACGAGGTATACGCTTATTATTTGGTCGAAGGAATTTCACCACTAACGAAAAGATCAGCTACCGGATTTAGACCGGCAGGGCTTGGTATTTTAAAAGGCGGCTATACGTTGCCCGAGATTCCACCGCCACCACCACCGCCGCCTGCTTTTACTGCCACCATTAATCCGGGAATATCCGTCATTGACGAAGGAGATTCGATTAAAATTTCCTCGTTATATAGCAGGCATTCACCAATTGCGTACTATCAATGGACGGTTTCCAGTGATGTGCATAAAGGGGATTATACCGTTAATGATGCTGAATACACCTTCCATCATGCCGGACAGTATACTGTAACCTTTAAGATTTGGAATGAACGGGAGCAGCATGCTGCTGTCACGGCAACGGTTCTGGTCAAAGCGAAGCCGGTTCCGCCACCACCACCGCCACCGCCTCCTTCAGGCACCATGCAGTGTGGTCATATGAATGATAGTGGTGGAGGGGTTTTGACAGAGAAGTTTCATGAAATGGGAGCAAGAGCAGGTAATGTGAGAATTGATTATTCAATGGAGGTCGTGCCTGATCGGATCGATGTTTATTACCGGGATCAGCTAGTAGCTTCTTCTAATAATTATGTTTCCGGCAGCGGCTCATTGCATTTTGCGTACAGCCCTGTGGCTGGAATTACGCAGATCAAGGTAGTCATGAAATCACAATCAGAGGGCACCTCTTGGAGTTATACCGTTCACTGCCCTGTTTAGAAGGGAAATCAATGATTGAACAATTAAAGAATTGAGCAAAGGAGTGTTAAATAAATGGCATTTATCGATACAACACCTGCTTCCTTTACCCATAAGGTAACGGAAGAGAACCTGCAGTGGAGACTGGGTGAATTGCTTGCCACAGCAGGTTGGAAAATTGCAGCTAATTTTAAAAAGGTTATCTATGATGCAAAATGGACCAAACCTACGGGATCTACAACTAATAGCAGTGTAGTAAGAAACACTGTTGCGGAACATTATATTTATGAGAACGCAGAGGGGAAAATGTTTGGTATTGCTATTGCTGGGAGCTGGGAAATGACGATTGGAGCCATGAGGGATCTTGATGTGGATCCTGAGGTCATAAAAAATGAGGCTTTTGGTAGATGGGCAAGTAATGAAGCTAGAAACTATCGGGCACCTCATACTCTTTATATGTACATGATAGAGAAGTTGTCTGGTTTGAAAGTGGATCATCCTAATATTGTATTTCCTTGGAATAGCAGTGATGAAAAAGAACAATTGCGTGCTGCATTAGACATAGAGGCAGAGCAGAGTGATTGGCTAACAGTAGCGTCACTTGGAGGAGTATTCACGATTACAAAAGCTACTTTAGACAGGATGCAATCTCCTATTATGACGGCTGGTTTACGAACTAATCTTTTGGATAGTTATTATTCGTCCTCTTTTAGTGCACCCGCCCAGTATACTAATTGGTGGCATGATTCTGAAATAGCAATTAAAGGACATATGAATTCTACGAATTTATTTTTAATCCTTCAGTCCGACAATGTACCGGCACCAGAAGGAAATCTTGTTCCATCCATTCCGCTTTATTTTGGAAAAATTGATCCGATTGAAGAAGGTGACGATGCTTATGCGATGTTTGTAGGTTCTGTCCCTAGGGAGAATGAGATTGATAAAATTGCGAAATATGATTTCGATAATACGACAAGGATGCCGAGCATTCTTCCGTTGTTGAAAAGCTATCCGAAATACCCGGCCAATGGGCTGGATAATGTCATGATGAGCCGCTCTAAGCTGGGTGCCCGCTATCAAGCGTATTACTTGTCATGGAACGCGCCGCCAAACGCGATTCCGCCACAACGCGCCTCAGATGGCAAGGACTATCCAAGAGCCTGGAATAATGCAGAAAATCCATTGTACAAATACTCATTTAATCCTTCACGTTATAGCCAGAAGGTGCATACTTCCAAAGTGTATTTAATCCATCCTGAGGAAGGTGTCCGGGGTTCACTTAAAGATACCATTGCTTTGTCTGCGTTGTCGTTTAATGCGAATAAGCTTCGTGTGCGTAAGGCGCTTTGCCCAAATGAGTATGATGTTTTCCGCTACTTCATGGTAGAAGGAATTTCACCTTTCACGAAAAAGCCCGGCACGCAATATCGTCCGGCAGGTATAGGTTTGTATGTCAACTCAGTAGATGAAGAAGGAAATGAGATTACGTAATAAAGGCTTCGGCTGCCCTAACCAAGCAGCCGGCCTATTTAAACGAGAGGTGGTCACATTATGTGGTTTGATAAAGACTCTAATATTCAACAGCTGCCATTAGACCTGGAAAAGCTGTTTAACAACAATGGCTGGAATACGTTCATCAAGTACCGTTCTGTCTATAAAAATACGAAATTTGCCGATGTCCGTTTGTTCCGTTCGCGAGGCAGCGACGGGCAAGTCAGAAATTTCGGTATGGTTTACGGCTATGGCACTAAAAATACTGCAACGCTTGGTGAAGCAGATTTTATTTCTCAAAACTCTATTCTAGGGCAATTAGTACGTATTCCGGAGACTGATAGGGGTTTTCAATTTAAAGTGTATCCTATCGTTAAGGATACGGTCATTATCTATAGAAACGGTGTTGAGGTGCCTAAAGCAGACTATACGCTTGATGATTTTAAGGGACAAGTCCTTATGGGGGAGGCACCGGTAGAGGGAGATAAGTATACAGTATCTTACGAGCCTGCCCAGATTGCTCCTAGGCCGCCTAAACGCATGTATTTCTTTACTTTTGATGATGTGCGCGGGGAAAAAATTGTACAAGCTATGAGTGATGCTGTATACATTGGAGATCCGGAATCTATTCTTCCAGACGGCGATGGCTCGCGCAAATCGTTCCCTATTCCTACAACGGCGACACTTAAAGCGGGTACTGTGACTTTTTATAAAAATAAAGTCGAGGTGTCGCCTGACTTATATACGGTCAATTATGCTAGCAATACGATCACATTGACAGGTGCTGCTCCAGAGTCTGGCGCGGAGATGAACGTATCTTACATTAAGGTGCTGAACGGAAATGGTACAGATACGCTCGACTACGGCGATATTCCAGTAAAGAGTTTCGATCCAGATAAAGGGGATCAATTGCTTAATGCAGCCTATACCGCTATTTATTATCTGTATCCGTCACTTCCAACGGCAATGTCCTTTACACCGCTGGATGATTTTTCACGCGGCTGGCAGCGGGACTCGACCATTTATTATTGGGGCAATATTACCAAAGACCGCATTGTTATGTTTCTCCGCCCAGACCCGACACCAGGGCCGGAAAATACGTATTATGCACCGCTCTATATCGGTCGCTTGACGACTTTGGGCAAAGCGCCGCGGAAGAACCATGTTATTATGTCTGGCTGCCGCGCAGCCGATGAAGTGAAGTGGAAAGCGAATATGAAGCTCGGTGCACTATTCGTTGACTATGGAAACAATACTTCAAATGGCAATAGCTCTGTACAATTGCAGCAGTCGATTGGCGGCACCTATTACCAGCATCATTATCTTGCTTTTATCTCCCATGACAAACAGGTGGACGAGGGCGAAGCGAGATTCAACCCATCTGTATACAGCGGAAAATATCATATTTCTCCGATGTATATTGTGCATCCAAATGATGGCTTTGTCGGTAAATTGGATGAATGCTACGCTGTGCATCCGAAAAATATTTCTCAGCTTGATGAGCTGGAGGTCGTAGAAACGGCTGAAAATGAAGATTTAGGCAAAGGAGACGGCACGAGAGCGGTATTCCATCTGTCACATCGTCCGTCGCTGAAAAATGACGGTACGCCTTTCAACATTAAAATTAAAGTGGATTGCGTTGAAATGGAATATGGTACGGATTATACGATTGAAATGGAGACGAAAGCCATTACTTTTGCTGCGGGCTATATTCCAGGAGATGGAGAAGAGGTTATTGCGACCTATGACTATAAACAGCTATATCGGTATACGCTGGCTGATACTCCTGTAAGTCCGCTTACACTGGCCAATATGTCGCCATTTGCCCCAATCGGTCTTGGCATTTTGAAAGAAACGTTAATCAAGAATCAGGGGTAATAGCTTAATTTAATAAGCAAGGGAGGTAGGCGGTGAAATGCTGAACGGTAAAAAATCTTACCTGCTCAGTTTCACCGCCCTTTTTTCAAAAAAGGGCTATGAACTGACGTTCGGTTTGGACTACTTGGTCGATGTGAATAACCAATATCATCTGACTGCTCCAGTGAGCAGCACGTATCAGGCATTAATTGAAGACAAGATGAAGGAGGCGGGAAAAACACCGAATGTGGCAACCGGGGCATTCGGGAAAAGCTATAAAGCCAGCTATGTGTCTGAACCGGAAGGAAAAGAGATGGAAACCGTTCTGGCAAGCATAGTCAACTACCTAAACCGGGTTCATGAGTATTTAAGCGCTGATTACAGTGTCATAAGATCACCGCTGGCTCAAATGGATGAATCGGAGAATTCTAATCATTCGGGTATTTTTGAAGCGGCCTTGAGTGAAGGGAATGAAGCCGCTTTTCAAACGATCCCTGAAGTGGGTGAAGTAGCGCGTAGCGCGGCCGCTGCCCAAGCAGATAAAGACTTATTAGTCGAACAGTTCAAATTAGGAGAGCAAAGATCACCTTTGGCTGACAACCAATCTGACGTTCAATCGCGATATGTATTTGATGTAGTGAATGCTAGTAAGGCAACTAGGCTATTCAAGGTTGAGCGGGCTATTCCCGAATCGGCGCAGCCTGTGGAGGCAGCCCCCTTTTATGAAAATGAGCGGCAAAATATAGTAGACAGGCCAACTGAATTAAATCCGGCCATTAATCAATCTAAGGATTTTGAGATCGAGACGGAAGCTTTTCATGCAGCTCAAAAAAATAATCCCTTTTTATACGGAACGACCGGAGAATCCTTCTCCCATACAATAAGGCAAAACGAAATGGCGGATGGGGAGATTGAAGCTTTCTCCAACACTTTAAATGTCACAGATGACACACATAAGGCTTATACATCCCACTATTATAACGCCGGTTCAGCAAGCAAAGATGAGGTTGTGCAAGTCGAGCTGGAGAGTGCCCTCTCAGGAAATAAGGAAGAAGGAACTATGGAGCTGCTATCAGAGGCGATCGACGGCAGCCGCAGGGAAGCGGACGTTGCATGGTCAACGTATAGCAGCGTAGATAATGTGAATGCAGATGCCCAAATCAATTTACTCGCAGCTTCTTCCAGCCATTCTGGAGTTGAAGGAGAAATAGCTGCGGACACCCTCTCAGACCATATAAAGCAAATTTTATCTAGTGATCCGCATGTAAGCAAAGTAGCCAGACTTATGGAAATTATGTATGGATCGGCTGCGTTTGAGATGATTGAATCGGGGATGGAACAAATAGGAACTCGTGCTTTGTCTGAAAAGCTTTCAGAGGCTGATGCTCAGGCTGCTGCAGATGCGATCATCGACTCACTGGAACAGATGTTTACTGATGCCCGGGCAGATGGATTCATGCATGTTACGGAGACCGCTGGGGGAAGCGGCAATCTGCTTTCTTTTACAAGCGAAACCGAACTTGCGGAGGCCAGCGGCAATAAAGCGGGTATTGCGGAAATTCCGGAACATGCTTATACTCGCTCACCCTATAGCGGCATAATGGATGAAACAACTCTACTCAATCAATCGGGTTTGGGCCAGGAAGTGTGGCTGCATCATATTGGACAAGCTATTACGGATGCTAACAGCAAGCTTGCGGAAGGACCTGATTTTGAATATGCCGATAAAGCAGGGCAGGCAGAAGGCGTACAGGATATAACTCAGACAGCCGCCAATGGGCTTGGACTTGAGGATACGAATCTGCAGCTGTCAGAAACGGCCCAGTATGTGGATAGAATGAAGGACTATGTAATGCAGGAGACGGAGCAAGCGCAGTACAAAGATTATCTCACTTATCAGAGTGAAAATGACCGTACGGAGGCGAGCTATGTCACGGAGTTTGAAGGAACGGCTCAACCTATGGAAACGTCGATGTTTAAAGATAAGGATACACAATTGCTGATATCGGATCCCGCGATGGCCGAGTCTGCTTCCGACTATAACTCCATTCTTCACCAGCCGGACAAAGCCGCAATTGCAGCTTCTAACGAAGAGGCCTTCTATGAAAATGTGGAAGGGGCTGATTTGTTCGCGCCTGACTATTTCAATGTTCTTCATCAGGATGAGAGAGCTGAATCTATAAATAGCAATGAGGTCATCATGGAGTTGGATGGAGTAGGGAGAGGGGAAACCGTGCTTGATGCGATCAGGCATGAAGAAGGCTCCACTCATTTTGGTGATGTCAGTATGCCGGCTATTTTGGATGAAACGGCTGCTGGCCAAAGTGAAACCGTGCTTAATGCTGTTACACAGCTAAGCCATTCGGCAGAAAATAAGCTATTCATAAATGGTGGTGATGAGGAAGAAATCATTTCAGCCGATAATGTATTGTCGATTAATGGTGGTGATGTAGCGGAAGCGAATGAAGCAATTCGCAAACGGCGGCTCACGGAAACGAATATTCAGGAGCATGAACAATCAAGCCGCAAGCATGCACCGCTGGAAGTGGATATTGAAAGCTCCGAGCATGCTGAACGGAAACGCATTATACATCAAACAGAGCCGATATCCCCATCGGCAGGAGAACGTCGCAAAGCTATCTTGGAGACTGATATTGCTCAGCCAATCGGCGGGAAACGTCATAAAACGATTGAAGTTTCAATTGATGAAGCTGAACAAGGACGGATGACTACGCATCCTGAACAGAAGAAACCAAGAATTTGGCTCATTATTGGAAAGATAGCATCGTGGAGCATATGGAACTGGAAGAAAACAAGGTAGGTGATAAAATTGGGTATTTATAAAAAAACGAGTGGGCTCCTGTTTGATGATGGATTTGAATACGAGAGTCTTCATGCTCGCTATACACTCTCCCCTCACCATGCGGGAGATTTGGACCATTCTCTTAAACAGTTCGTTATGAATCACACGGAAGAAGATAATATGCTACTGTTTGATATTCCAGAATCAGAACATAGCCTGCTCTTCGAGGTAACAGCAGATTATGTACCTACGGAGCATAAGGACGAGGGGGGAATTGTCGTCTGGAAGGATGGCGAGTCCCGAATTGAATTTTTGGAAAGTATAGATACAGCTGTGCGGGAGTATAGCAAATGGCGAGCGCTCAGAACGGGGAATCGATGGACATTTTATGCGGATCGTGGTAGTGGATGGGAGCTTTTTGATACCGATACTTTGGCCGCGAATAAACTCGGAGTCGTTTTAAAGAGTAAAGATAGCTCCGGTTTTGTTCCACTGAAATTGGATCGTCTAGTGCTTTGCAAAAGCGATAAAATAACAGTCGGTAATTTGTCTGAAGGCTGCACGGTGTATTTATGTGATGAATTCGGCAATTCCATTGCATCGTCAACGGTTGAAAGAACCTGGACAGGCGTGGATATCCAGATTCCCACAGCTCCTTATTATGGAATGATTAAAGTTTATGATAGCAATGGAACTCTTCTATCGAGCCTGAGCGCCTTTGATATTTATGGAGGGGATACCTTCTTATTTGGTACCGAGCTGCAAGTACACTGGCAAGGCAAGGAGCTTAACGTAACGCAAGATACGTATTTGGGTACGATGTATGACAATATGACGGTTGTTCAAATGGAGCTAGTCAATCCTTCAGCCAATAAGACAGCTAAAAATGTCAAATTGGGTATTCTCCAGTACCTCGATAAGTTTGGCTACGAGTGGGTCGATTTGTGTCATGACGATGAGGATCAGCCAGCGATGGATTTTTCCCCGACGCTTGAGCTGCCGGAGGTTTCTCCCTTAGGTCGAATAAAGTTTTGGATGAAGGTTGAACGAAAAAATGAACATTTTGATATCAAACCGTTGAATTTTATTTTGGATATTAATCATGTGTAGGGAGGTGGAACGATGGCCGGAACTAAAATGACGTTGAAGCGTTATGGCAAGAAGGAGACTTTTTACTGGGACAGCCTGGAGCTTATTGTGGATCAAGCTTATTTGGACAGCGGCAAAGGTTTATTTATTGTGCTTGATCCATACACTTATATTCCGGATATTGGGCAAATTGAAGTTCATTTTAACGGTCAGCAATTGCTATCGGGTGGCGGCTATGAGGAAGTGGATAAACGGACAATCCGTTTGGATTTGGGCCGTTATCCTCTGGATTATGGGGATTCCGCTTTAGCCGGACAACCGTTTGTATTGAAACTGGGTGACGAAATTCATATTCGAATTTGGAAGCTTGAGTATTTTGAGAAAGGCACGACTATTGGATGGGAACAGGATGCAGAGCTTCTCAGGAAGCTTGAGCAGGAAATCATTAAAGCTAGAAAATATAAGGAGCAGGATGCGCCGCATCTAGACCTTGATGCTCGCTTGGATTCCATTGAACGCCGCGCTGAAAGCAAGACGATAGTTTTTGTGCTTAATAAGGTCAAAAATGGTGTCGCTAAAATGGATATTCGCTTTCCATATGAAGGGATTATTACGGAGGTGTATGCTTCCTGCTCTACAACAGGCAGCGAAGCTACCTTAATCGATATAGAAAAGTGCTCGCAGGAACAACTGGATATAAGCCCTAGCTGGACGAGTATTTTGGGGTCAGGTCTGACGATAGATAGAGGCGCGCACTCCAGCAAGACAAGCACAAGCCCGTATGATTTGCAAATCGCTTATGCTCATGCAAATGATCACTTTCGAATCCACATCATTCAAGCGGGAGCGGGCATTGAAGGCTTAACCGTCGAACTGGTCATTCAGGTAGTTTAAATATTACGCTTTGCTGTGAGAATAAAGCGGGATCTCCTTATAATGAAGGTGGAAAGAGAAAGGAGAGATGAGGAAATATGGCAGGTACGAGAGGGATTGCTAGATTCCGTGGAGAGCAGTTTAACAACAAAATTATGCGGAATCAGCATTTTGATGAGGCGAATAAAATCAGTGAAAACTTTATTGATATTGATTTTTCAGCTCATCGGGATGTATTGGAAGACACGAAATTGGATGTGTTTGTTCAAGTTAACGATAAGGTGGTAGCGGGTTTTAACCAGTTGATGGTAACGAACCTTATAGGCTCCCGGCCGGTAGCCACTTCAGTTGCAGTTGAAGGAGTGGTTTTAGAAGAAAAAGTACAAGTTCGTCTTGCCGGTACGGATTCTCCTATTGGAGATGAGGATTCAGACGTTGTATATGGCCGTTTGGAAGAAAATTCAGGGGAGTTTGTTCTCAAATTTTATAGCATAGTGAACGACACTGAAGAACCATATACGTTCCCCGCAGCTTCGGAAAATGTCGATTTTCGCTATGTAGTACGGACAAACCTTTCGGTTATTCCGGTAGATGCCATTATTAAAGGCGGAGCCGGCTTTGTTGAAGGGGCGACCGATGCTAAAGCGTATATGAATCTTATTCAGCTGATGAAGGATTTGTACGGTAGCGCAGGTTCGCTGGATAATGATGGAGCAGCTAACTTAGCTACGCCGATTGTCCAGCAAATCGCTAGTGAATCGACTGCCCGCGCCAATGCTGATACAGCTATTCGAAGCGATTTTGTCTCCACTGCAGCTGGCAAAGGCGCTCAACTAGTAGGGGTTATTACGGATCCGAACTACACTGGACTTCATGTGCAGGCTGTACTTAGCCACTTGGCAGGAAGGCTTGCAGCAGCGGAAGTAGGCCTCGGTAAAGTGGAGGAAGAGTCGACCCGCGAAATTTATGAAGCGGTTGGTGGAGAAACTTCCTATACGCTAGCTAAGGGCAGTGCACGCAAAGATACTTTATTCGTCTATATTAATGGACAATTGCAGTCGCCGGGTATTCATTATGTGAACATTGAGAATGGCCAGGGTGAATATACAGGCATTAATTTTGCTCCTGATACGCTGCAAATCGTTGAGGGTGTACCGGATGTGCTGGATGTTAGTTATAAGAAGATTCTGTAAAAAGATCGTGAAAATACCCAATGCTAACGCAGCATTGGGTATTTTTTTACCAACTTCAAGGTTAAGAAGAGGCTTCTCCAACTTATATTGAAGTTAGCAATAACACAAGGAGGGATTTTGAACATGGCAACCCCAATAGTACAGTGGTTTGATATTACAAATACACAACAAAAAACAGAATGGCAAATTGGTGTCGTTGATGCGGGCAGTGTGTCAGAAGTAACAACATTTCTTATTTGGAACAACAAGGGTGGTTCTGGCATTTTATCAGATATGACTAATTGCACCATTACAACGAAAGACGTCCTAGGAAGTAACACGGGTGAGGTTGTCACAAACAAGTGGATTGAAGCAAGGGTTGATTCATTAAATGAGAGTAATTTCACACCGATTGGTGGAACTTTTACCAAAGCCATTCAAGGCGCTGGCACTGCTGGAGCAGGTATTATTAAAGGAACAGCAAATGATGGTTCAATAGGGGCAATGACCAACTTTGCTAAAGTATCTCTTCATGCGAACGTTCCAGCAACAGCTACGGCAGGGAATTTTACTTTCTTAACCCGCGTAGCTTATCAATACACATAATGGGAGCCCCACTGCTATAGTGGGGCTTCTTGTCTACCAATACAATGGGGGAATATTTTATGTTTGGTAATAATAGAAAATTTACATCGCCTGTGGAGCAAGCTTTCATTTGGGTAGCTGAATATGCTGACGGTACCTGCACGTCTGAATTTGATTTTCACACCCGAGAAGAGCAAAGCTTTTACAACATAAAAAGAGATGAACTTATCCGCTTTGGCCTTATAGGAGGCGGTGGTTCCATGTATTTTGAAAACTACAGCGGGATATTTAAAATAATGGGCCAAATGATTGAAATGAACTATGTGACTGAGAATTCGAACTATCAACTTAATGGAAGACCCGCATTTTATAACGATATTATAACTTACAAAGATGCGGAGTTTTTGTTTAATCCTAAAATTGAAGGTTCTGGCCGCTCAGCTATAACCCAATTTAATTTCGGCTACAAAGTCAATTTCAGTGACGATGATATAGATTTTCATTTTCAAGCTATATGTCAGATTCCCTTAAATCAATTAGCCCGTCTAGATTTGAAAATTGTCACAAATACAAACTTGGATGGCAGATTGGAAATTAAACGGAATGGAAAGAAAGTAGACGATATACATGCTCCTCTTTGCAGAGGAGTGGGTGGCAGTATTGTTTGGGAACTAAAATAAGGAGGGGGATCATATGAAAGAAGCTTTTGAAAAGAGGTGTGCATTTTCCAAGCATTATGATCAAGGCGATGGCACTTTTAGAGCAGAATATTATTCAGCTCCTATTCACTATAGAGATATTAATAACACCTGGAGAGAAATTTGTACGGATATTGTACCCATACATAAATGGGAGTTTAAGGATGGTGTTACCAATAACTCATTTAATGTTTACTTTGGGGACACCACATCACAAAATTTACATCTATTTGGTTTAGAATCCTCTACTGAAGCTTATGAAAGATGGATAAACTTTAAACTCAAAGATGCTTCACCAGAAAGGGTACAAACTTTAACTTCAACTCATAAATTTATGAGTTGCTTTGATGGTGTAGATATTGAATATATTGTTTCAAACAATAGCGTAAAAGAAAACATTATTTTAAATAAAGAAACAAATTTAAGAGAATTTATATTTACTATAAAGAAAAGAAATACTGAAATAGTTCAGATTGATGATGATTTTACAATCATAGATGCATTTTCTAAGGAAGTATTATGGGAAATCGATGATCCTTATATGATAGATTCCGTTGGAAATATTAGTTGCGGTATAAAATATGCTCTAAACCACGATGGGGAGTACGAGACACTTACCGTTCAAGTAGAAGACGAAGAGTTTTTAAAAAAGGCTATTTACCCTGTGAGTATAGATCCTACAGTAATATCTAATATAACTAATTCACTAATAAAATATGATATGGGCTATCCGGTGAGTACTGCTTCGTCATTTGTAGGGCAAGCAAGTGCCGTGGAAATTGCAATGCGAAACTCTACGAGTAGTCCCAATTTAGCCATTAATAGAGGAATACTTGATATTGATTTACCCCTAGGCATTATACCTGTTAATATTGGTCTGGCCTTGTACGTTACAACTAATTCAAACTCAAATTTCACTGGGCAGGTAAATGTTTATAGAGTAACTTCTTCTTGGAGCTCCAAGCTAGATGTCCATCCTACAGTAGTAAGCCTTGGAAAGCAAGTAGCAGCGAGAAGCGGGGCTGTAGGCACTTGGTACAATATAGACATAACGAAAGCATATAGAGATATAAGTGAGCCATTTGGGGTTGCTTGGGAATTAGTTGCGGACAAAGGATTTAATGGTGGTTCACATTCAACAAGCTTTGCAAGTACTCGAAATTCTAATGCAGCTATTAGGCCTAAAATAACAATGGTTTATATTGAAAAGCCACTATTGGTTTTTCATAATGGAAACATAAACGAAGATGGATATTATAACGGAAATGGTGAAGAAATTTTTAAACTGTTGGACTTTGGAACACTTGTTGCAGGGCAGGTGTCAGAAACAAAAAGGGTATATCTTAAAAATTTGTCAGGATTTAAGGTCATTCAATTAAGAGCATTTATTCGACCTGTCGAGTTTCCGGATAATCTTAAAATCGAGATTAGTAGATACAATAGCCCCTTTATTCCAGAAGAGACGTTAATATTTAATGGTACTTTTGAAGATGGGGACGAAGTTCCTTTCTATGTGAGAATAATCACGCAAGAGGAAACCCTTACAGGTGGGGATTTTAACATATATGCCAAGGCTGGCCCTTTATAAAAATCTAGGTCAGCCTTTGTAATATCTCAATACAATGAGGAGGCAGGACAATGAATTTAGCTATATTAATGGAAACTACAAATAAAGTTTGGATTGTTTCCACTCATGGAGATGATGTTAAAGGAACTGGAAGTTTCTTAGAGCCATATGCCACTTTTGAAAAAGCTTTAAATTCTGCAGTTAGTGGAGACGGTATTTATATTGAAGTAGGAACGTATAATTTGAGTCCAAAAGTGTCGGATACCTTTTCTCAATACGGATTTGGAGATTTAAATAAAAAATTAATAATTGCAGGTGAAAATGAGAACACGATTTTAGTTTACGATGGTACAAAAGCAACTTATCGTGATAGTGTCCTTTGCTATTTTCAAAATAGTGGAACGATTATAGCAAACTTGACTTTGTCTTTTAAACCGCGGGCAGCAACGTATTCTTATTCAAAAGCAATAGCGAAAAATGGAAATGCGACCTTTAAAAATGTTTACTTTAAAAGGGATAGAACGGGGGTTGCATGGGCATTCAGCTATACACAAAGCAACAAGTTTTATAATTGCATCTTCGATGCGGGCAGCAACGGGGCAATTAAAAGTATGAATGCAGGAGCTGGAAATGCAACATATGTTAACTGTATATATGATTTTCTGCCCAATGAGGGGAGCATCACCTACGGAATAACAAGGTTAATTACAGCGAATGATTGGGATGCCACATTGCCATTACCTTCTGATATTAATGGTAAAGGTGATCCTAATCAATTGAATTTAGACGGTTCTAGGTCTCACATTGGTGTAAGGGGTGGAACGGATGCTTGGACGCCAGAATCGGCAAATTATAGAGGACTTACACAACTTGAGTCATCTATTGCTGCTATAAATCCAAATTATGTTAATGCTCCAACTAACATGCCATTACCTGAATGTAAAAACATTATTTATGTTAGTGCAAATGGGTCCGATAGTGGAGCTGGAACAGTAGATAGGCCCTTCCTCACTTTACCGTTTGCAGTAGCCCAGGCAAGTGATGGGGATTTAGTTTACATTAGTGAAGGTATTTTTCAAATAAACAATTTTTCTGAGATAGTGAAAACGGGTATTTCGTTATATGGTCAAGGCTTGTCTACCGTTATTGAATTAAACGGAGCGATTAATAAGGTTCCTACCAGATGCAATTACTATAAGCTTTGTTTCAGAGCCTCAAAAACTAGTCCAATACTCTCCTATGGTTTTTGGACATTTTCGACTACATCTTCAACTATAAATGTAGGGTTTTATAACTGTTTATTTTATGATCCTTTTAATAAGGTTAATAAAGGTGCCAGACATAATACTTATATTATCGGCGATTCATCCAGCACTGTAAAAAACACGTATTTGAAGTGTGAATTTATAAACTGTTTAAGTGTCGGAACTGCCATTTTCAGTATGTGGAATGATGGTACTGTATTAGGAGCAGTGAGGATTACAAACACTGTTACAAACTTTACCTCTTTAGACAGGCCCAATACGGAAACGGCACATACCGCAACAATTCAAACTACTAATTTAACAAGTGCTACCTTTGACGGGAACTTCTACGTTACAAGCGCCAATTGGGAAGGCAAGGGGACAGGGGCAAACCCAGATGGAACCATTTCAAATATTGGATTGTACGGCGGAACATATGCATGGGGAGAATGGAAAGCATTTGGCTATCAAATTCCTGCAAATATTAACATTAATCAAATCAATGATTTATCAACTAGTATACATGTTTATAGAAGTGATCCATTTGATGATAAGATATGTACAGCAGGATTTGCTGGAACATCCAGCGGCCTGTTTGTTTTGAATAATCATACTGATCTTAGGTTAACGAATGGAACTATTGAAGCTAGAATAAGGACATTAAATGCAGGAAGTGGTTATCGAGGTATCATTGTCAAACAAGGTGCCTATAGTGTTTTTTTAAACAATAATATTCTCGGGTTATATGATTGGTCCTCATCAGTTTTTAGGACAACAGGCTTAACTTTAAATGATGGGGAAGAACATCATGTAGCTGTTGCATTTCAACTGGGCGTAACGAATGGGACTAAAGTTTATTTAGATGGTAAACTTGTATTGACAACGACTGTTGGTTTAAGTCATCAAAATACTAGTTTAGCAATAGGTAATGGCAGTAACCCTTCAAACGCTCAAAGTTTTACAGGGGAAATAAGAGAAGTTAGAGTATGGAAAACCATTCTAAGTGCTTCAGAGGTATACGATTCGATGTTTGAATATAACCCCTTAAAGCAAGGATTAGTCTTGTATTATAATATGAAATCATATGACGGTACAATAATGTATGACATAACCTCCAATGCTATTGATGCTACAATGATAGACGTTTCTATTCATTGTTGGAGAAGCTCAGCTTTCCAATCAAAATCCTATATAAAAGTTCCCTTTCGATCAGACTTATCAACGGGTCTCCATATTTATAGAGATGATTTCAATACGCTACAACCTGTTGAGGGAGACTTGACCCTCCCCATGTCATCAAACACATCAAATGGGTATACACTAAAAGCCTCAAGAAACTATATTGCCAGTGGTTATGATATGTATCGAGCATTTGATAATGTAATTGAAGGAACCGGGTTGTGGTCTACGGGGATGAGTGGGAATGGCTGGCTAGCTATTGATATTGTGGAGAAGGCGGTTCCCACCACTTATCTCCTTCAGGCGCCTCATATTAATGTTGAGCAAATGGCTCAATCATGGAACTTTGAAGGAAGTAATGATGGTGTAAACTGGGTGATTCTTGATAGCCAAACAGATGTGCCTTCATGGTCTTCGAGAGAGCGAAGATATTATAACATTAGCTCAGAAGTTAATATGTACCAGTGGTATAGGCTCAACGTAACTTCTAATTTTAGTGGTTGGGTTTCAATTGGTGAAATAGAGATTTTTGGACTGAGGGGCGAATGGTATACCCAAAGAAGGACATTTATATGTGTTTCCCATAGAGAAGACCTACTCTCTAGCATTTACATTAAACCTACTGGAAGAATGATAGCTACAGTTGACGTGACACCAGTTTATATAGACGATCATCTGACACAATTACAGATTAAAGCACCAAATGATTTAAAGAGCCATATTTCAATATCGGCAAGAGGAAGAATGCGAGGAAGCTTAAGTATTATCCCCCCTCCAACTACAAAAATCAATATTACTCCATTTAAAGACGCCTTTGTAAGGTCCGGTGTGCCTCGTCTTAATTATGGAGCAGAGCAAGAGATGCTGGTGGGTATGACGGGAAATATGGAAGAATTTAATTCGTTTCTTGCATTTGACATAAGTAATATTCCCATTGGGCAAAAAATAACCAAGGCCATTTTAAAGCTTTATGTCGACCAGACGAGCCTTCAAGAAATTCCTATTAGCCTATATGAAATATTAGACGATTGGACTGAAAATGGTGTAACATGGGCGAGTACACCACTACATGAACGTAAGTTTCTTGACATTAGTGTTAATAGAGCTAAAGAATATATAGAAATTGATATTTTAAGCGTCATTCAATCTTGGTACAGTGGAGAGTCATATAATAAAGGTTTAATCTTAAAGTCTGAAAAACTAGTACCAGGTAACTTTGCGCGTATAGGGACACGTGAGAGAGGTGCCCATTATGCTCCAAGGCTTGAAATAGAGTATTATAGCTCTTTTATTGGGAGTTTCGGAAATGCAGATGTGAGTACAACAATAACAGCCCAGCAAAATAAATATAAAGACCTAAAGGTAAGCTTAGTTGTAAAGAGCACGTGGGATAAAACTGAGCTGCGGGGTACATTCAAAGTGTTTAACCCCGATATGCTGGAGACTTCACTTTCCGTAAGCAGAGACAGCATGAAAACCCAATTGACAGTTAAAAGGAATGAGATCGATGGAATATCCTCCACAGTTGTCATACGAAATAAGAGGGATAGTGTAATAGCTTCCGTTATTTCCATCTCTAGAGATTCGGCCATAGGGAATATGATTGTTAGACAGAAGGATTCTTCTAGTTTAGAATCGTGGTTTCAGGTGAGAAGGACGGGCTTTTCGGATTTGTTCTCCGGTCTTTCAGCGAATAATCCCGAAATATCCGGGGGAATCTCAATTTTTGAGAAATCGCTTATTTCAGGTGAAATCACTGTAATTAAAAGTACCGACAGTGACTTGAAAAGTATAATATTGGTAAGGCGAAGCGAGTATAAAGATATTCATTCAGTAGTAAATGTATGGTCTATCAGCAGCTTAATAAGTGGAATTACAGTTAAATCGGGTTATCTTGCTTCTGCTATTATAATACCATTTGCAAAGGTTAGTGACTTTAGGTCTACCATTATAATTAGTGAAAAATATGCGAGTGATTTGAATAGTTCAATCCTCGTTTCAATGGATGAAGATGGATCTTACGCTTTCATTATGTAATGAACGTCATATAGCCCTCTACCGAAGTGAGCTTCTGCTTACCTGGAGAGGGTTATTTTTCGTCCCTATTTCCTTATATTGAATAAGCAAAGAAAGGGTGAAAGTATGATGAATGAAGGAATATTGACGATTGTAGTTGGGGCCATAGTCTCTGTTATTACAGGCGTTATGGGTTATCTCGGCGGTCGTAGCAAAGATAGAATTTCAGATCGTGAGCTGCTATCCAAGGACGAACAAGCTTTTCGCGCAGAATTGCGGGCAGAGCTGCTGGATCATAAAGAAGAAATCCAGAAGCTTAGCCAAGAAATTGTTATTCTACGCAAAGAAAACATGGAGCTGGTCACTGAGAATCGGCTGCTGAATGCAAAAGTAGAGCAGCTAGTGAATCAGCTTTCGGCCGGTAGAGGAGAGAGAATAAATGCTGGATTTTAAAAAGGAGGAGTCCGCTTGTCTTTCACAATGAAATACTTGATTGAACAACGCCTGCTTCCTGTAAAGACGAAACGTCGCTCTGGTATTGCTATGAATCGTGTAGGTTTCGCGGTTGCGCATGATACTGGAAATGATGGAAGTACAGCTGCTGGCAATGTCGGATACTATATAAACTCAGCCAATGAGATGAGCGCATCAGCCCATACTTTTATCGATGACAAACAAATTATTGAATGTATTCCTGCCACAATAGGTTTAAAGGAAAAAGCCTGGCATGTGCTTTATAACACAACAGTGGACAATGCCATTTATGGGGCGGATGCCAACGATGTAGCAATTGGCGTTGAGTTATGTTACTCCCATCTGAAAGGGTCTATAAATAATACAGAGTCCTACAAAAGATATGTATGGTATTTGGCTTATATTTGCTACAAATTCAATCTGAATCCGCTAAAGGACATTATAGGGCATAATACTCTAGATCCTAAGCGGAAAGTGGACCCGACGAACGCCTTATCACGAATGGGAAAAAACTTTAACCAGTTGATTGCAGATGTGGCAAATGAGTATAAAGCTTGTGCGGGAGTAATAGTAGCGTATCCGATGAAAGAATCGACGGGACTGATTTTATGTAAAGGGAGCACTGGGGAAGAGGTCCGCAAGCTTCAAGTGAAACTGAACAAGCTAGGCTGCGAACTGACCGTGGATGGGAATTTCGGAGCAGAGACAGATCTGGCTGTAAGAGCCTTGCAAAAATCATTTGATGTGGCCCAGGATGGCCGAGTTGGACCATTGACAATGGCTAGAATAGACGCGGAGCTAGCTTCAATAGCTGAAAAAATAGTAAAGGAGGACGACCGATTGCTTCTAGTACAATGGCAAGTCGATATGCTAGTAGAAGCTTTAACGAAGCTTCAAAGGGCGGGGACGTTCGAAAGTATGGAGTGGATTGAAAAGGCTAAAAACAAGACGCTTACTTTATCAGAGCTGGCTTTCTTAAATACGATTATTCTTTCGAAAGGTTTGAAAGCACAATGACAATAACAACTTTACCTTCAACTGTGGATGCTGTAGTTTCAACAGTCGGAATTTGGCTGTTAGTAGCCGGTTTGACAGAAGCGATTACCGAAATTTTCAAGCAAGTATTGCCTACTTTTATAAAGGAAAAAACAACCTATGGCCTTTCCATTATCATTGGCATCGGTCTTGCCTTTGCCTTCCAGCTTAATCCTTTTGGCCTGAATGGAACAGCAGAGTTTGTATCGACAATGGCTGCAGGCGTTCTGGCTTCCCGTGGAGCAAATTATTTAAATAGCTTATTAAAGAAGCTAGGCATGCCGGCATCAGCTGAAAATAAATAAAAAACGAGAGGGTGTCTCTAAAGCCTATGGCTTTTGGGATACCCTCTTTTCTAATAAATAATAGGGGAAAGAGTTAATGCAAACTAAGCTCTAACAGCTAAGATGCGACCGAATATAGTCTTGAAGCTGGTCAAGCCAGCTATCCAGACTTTTTTTGGATAAAGCGCTGCTGAATCGGCCTAGCTCGTCATTGTTATATTGCACGATTACAGAAGGAGTAGATTTGATGGAGGTATGCAGTTGAGGATTATAGGCTATCTTAGTCACAATAATATGGGGTCTTTCTTGTGTAATCTGCGCCAAAGTGGTGCTTAACTGTCGACAATAAAAACAATCTTCATTCGTATACAGCAGTAGGTTTATTTCAGCAAGCTTCTCTTCATTCATGTATTATTCTTCTCCAAACGTCCACATATCTTCAGCTATGCCGATAACAGATTCGATTTGCGACATTTGCTGTTGGAACTCACTCCGCCGGGCGTGGGCTGTTATTAGAACAGCTTGATGACGAGTAATAATTTCTTCTGCCTCGGCAGCAATGTCTTCCATCACTAGAATGCCGTGCTGAAGACGGAATTGCAGATTAGTGAGAGCATCTTGGGTATTTGTTACTTCGGCTTCTGCCCAGGCCAACTGTTCAACTAGCTCGTTGTATGATCGAGAGTCAGGCGTCAATGCTTGATCAAGCAAACTTTGAAAATAAGAAGCGTTATTCATTTCGTATACCCACTTTCATTTTTTTATAAAGACTGAAAATTCTGATAATTAATGGGCCAGTTATAAACTAACCCAATTATTCACTTGAATTATGAATGGCTTTTTGCCTAATGTAATACAACACTCTTATCGAATAGAGGCTGCAATCGAACCCTTGCTCGTTCAAGAGGGCGAGAACTTTTTCTACACTCGGAATAGATGTGTTCTCTTTTATTTTTTGCGAAATTGCATGGATTTCTCGATCATATTTAGAGGTGACCTTCGAGTGGCCGGCTGGAGCGTTATTTTCTTGCTGCTGAATTTTGGAGCGAATACGTGTCAGCGTCCGATTGATGGTCATGGGATAAACACCTAGTTTATCAGCAATTTGCGAATAGCTTGCCTCCTTCATAATTAATATCATGACCGTTTTCTCAAACTCCGTGAATATGGGATCGTTTAATAGCTGCTGTACATAGACGCGATCGGTTACTTTTTGCTCAAGGTTGAGCTCGGATGTTTCCGCAATATCGAAATTAGCGATACCATCATAATGCTCCAGATCGTCACTGAACGTAGCAATCTCTCTATATCGCTCTACGGATATTTCTAAAAGCTTGGCCATCGTTTCTTCATTAGGCCTATGTCCTAACGTATGCTCAATTTCCCCCATTTTTTTTAGGAGCTCGACCGCACCACGACTTAAACGAACGGACTGAGAATCGCTATATAATAAGTGATTGATTTCCCATAAAATAGGACGTACGACAAATGTGGTGAATTTAATTCCCCTATTGAAATCAAAATCCTGCAGCGCTGTGAGGAAGCCGATGCAAGCATGCTGATATAGCTCATCGTCTGTCACCCGGAATTTCATTCTAATTTCTTCAATACTTCCTTTAAAATGCTTTATAATCGAAAAAATAAAATCGCGATTCTCTTTCAAAAATTCGCCAAGCAGCTCATTGTCCTGTTTGCATTTTTTTATGAGCTCCATATTATGCATATCTTTGAGTCCGTATTTTCGAAGCTTTTGATAGCAATGGCTCGTCAATGGATTCACCTCTAACTTTCTATTTAATTTCCTAAATTGTAAGGCTCTATACTTTAAGTAGTCGTTGTATCGGAACGAGGAGTTGCGGACATAAAAATAGACCCTATAGCTAGGGCCTAGTAAAAACTTATTCATGTCGTTCAATCGATTCAAGCGTTTTGTTTACTTTTTCAAGGTACTTTGTGCTGTAGTTTCCTTTGGCTACATTTCCTTCCCCTTGATTGTAAGCTACAATCCCTAATTCTCTTCCAAATCGTTTTTGGGTATAGGCGAGGTATTTGGAGCCCACTTCAATATTGACTGCGGGCTCGTGCAAATCTCCAACTACTTTCATATATTTCTGGGTAGCGGGCAAAATCTGAAGCAGTCCCGTATCGTTAGCCGTGCCAACTGCCTTGGCATCATATTGGCTTTCTACTTGAATCATTGCTAAAATGGTATAAGGATCAACTTTGTAAGCTTGACTGTTTTTCATAATTAGAGAAGCCCATTCTTTAGCACTGGCTTTTGCTACCTTATTTTTGAGCATATGAGCGATTAGATTACTTGTAGTTTGGTCTGTTTTTTTAACAGGTGAAGGTACAGAATCTTTTGCATGATTAGTTGCAACTGGCGGAACGTTTAGACTCTCCTCTTCCTGATCGATAGTCGTTGCAGGTGTTGAGGAATTTTTGTCATGTGGCAGGTACGAGGTCCAAAGTATAGTGATTGTTAAAACGCATGAAATTAGTCTGGGCATGGTATTGCCCTCATTTGTTCTTGAACCCGTTCGCCTTCATTTTGGGCGATTTTTATGAGATCCTCGTATGGTGGCAGATTAATTATTACTTCTTCAAGCCACTCCTCAATCATGTTCACCCTATACCTCTTTAATCCTGCTTCTGTAATGGAAGCCAAAAACAATCTCTTCCCATCATGTTGAAAATAAACTTCTTTGATTGACGTAATGGGCTGCTCGATCAGTAAAATTCCAGTTCGCAATCGATCATCCATTTTAGAAGTCATCCAATTCATACATTTGGCTCCTTTCTATTTTTATATGGTGAGTAGTGTCTTTAAGTGGATCAAAAGTTGCGGATGATAGAATAAGAAATGAAAGATTATTAGATAGCGGGATATAGCTTGTAAAATGATTGTTAAAAGATAACTAGTGAATTTTCCCTTTTTTTCGGCTAGAATAGAGCTAATCATATCTTCAAAAAGGTAGACTAGGGAGGTCGGAAATTAATGATGAATTTAGATAATTGTCCACGCTGCGGCAAGCTGTTCTCCAAGAACTTTCGTGACGTCTGTCCGGCTTGCATTAAGGAAATAGATAAAGAGTATGAGCTTTGCTCCGATTATTTGCGTAAACATAAAGGAGCGAACATACAGGATCTGTCCAATGAAACAGGGGTAAGTATCCGCCAAATTACGAAGTTTGTCAAAGAAGGTCGAATATCTATTATGAATGCGCCTAATATGGCTTATCCATGTGAGGTTTGCGGTACTCTAATTCGGGAAAACAATATGTGTGACAGCTGCAGAGCGCGTTTAATTAGCGATACGGGGAAAATGCGCAACGAGGATACCAGAAGGGCTGAGGAGCTGGAAGCACAGAAGGCTAATCAGAACATTTATAAAGGTTTGGATCGCTATAAGGATCGTTAGAATTTATTAATATTTGTCAATCGTCGATATAACTATAAATTTCTTGGGGAATCAGCCGATAATACTGTTAAAGGTTATCGGCTTATTAGCATGTGTCCAAATAAATGAGGTGAATAAATTGAAGATAAATGAACCTGGTCGTATCCATTCCATTAACCAGTACCAGAAGAAGAATGAAATGGCAGTGAACAATGCCAATAAGAAACAGAAGAAGGATGAGGTGCAGATCTCAGCCGCCGCGAAGGAGATGCTCTCTACGAGTCAGATGAACAGCCCCGAACGCGCAAAGCATATTGAGAGCCTGAAGCAATCCATAGCAACTGGAACGTATCATGTTGATTCGGGCAAGCTGGCTGAGAAGCTGCTTCCTTATTTCGGCAACAATCCAAGCGAATGAGGATGGGTGAACGGAGATGTCTCTTGAGTTAATTGCAGATACTCTGCAGCAGCAGCTAAAGCTGTATCATTCACTTCTGGAAATTGAACTTAGTAAGAAGGGCATGATTATTCAGAATCATGTTCTGCAGTTAAATGTACAGACCCAGAAGCAGAAGCTGCTTGTTGCAAAAGCGGAAGAGCTAGAACGAATGCGTACCCAACTGACTTCCCGTTATTTTAAGGATATTGGGTTTAGAATTCGCAGCGGTATTTTAGCTGAGCTGATTCGTTCCGTCACGAATCCAGAAATTAAAGTGCAGCTACTGCAGCTTCATAGCCAGCTCAATGATGTACTGGGGAAGCTGAAGGAAGCGAATGATTTGAATCAACAACTAATTAAACAATCATTAGATTTTCTGGATTTCTCTATCGGCCTAATGATGGATGACCCGAACGAGGATCTCACCTACCAGCATCCGATGAATCAAGGATATGGAAATAAGTTCAATAAACTATTTGATTCCAAAGCATAATGAGGAGATGAAACGATGAGATCAACTTTTCATTCGCTGGAAACAGCGAAAAGAAGTTTATTCACGCAGCAGGCGGCTATTAACACCGTTGGTCATAATATTGCGAATGCAAATACTGAAGGCTTCTCAAGGCAAAAAGTTACGATGGTAGCTTCTAGGCCAATTGAAGCCTATGGTATGGATCGGTCATTAGCTCCGGGTCAACTAGGAACGGGCGTTGAATTCACCTCAATTACTCGAATTCGAAATGCGTTTCTCGATTCACAGTACCGTGAACAAAGTCAAGGCTTGGGTAATTTATCTATCCAAACAGATACTTTAAGTAAGCTTGAACAGTTCGTGAATGAACCCTCAGATACAGGGATAAGAACGGTATTAGAAAATTTCTGGAATGCTTGGTCTGACCTTAGCAAAGACCCTCAAAATGTAACGGGCCGCGAAATTTTGCAAGAAACAGCCCGTGGCTTAACGGATACATTCAATGAACTGAGCCGCCAGCTTACTGATTTAGACGCAGATTTAACGTCTAATATTGAAGTGAAGGCAAACGAAGCCAACTCTCTTCTTACTATCATTTCTTCTCTAAATATGGAAATTCGCAAAATAGAGTCTATTGGTGACGATGCCAATGATTTACGAGACCAACGGGATTTGATGACAGACAAGCTATCCGCGATCATTAATATAACAGTTACTGATACGGATCAAGGATATACGATTTCCTTAGGTGGTAATGAACTTGTGGAAGCAGGCGATGTAAACCCTCTAACTTCTCTGGCTTTAGAGACAGCCTATGCGAACGGATCACTGATCGGTGGTGAGGCGTACGGGATGATCGTATCGCGCGATGTCTATGTAGCAGATTTTTCCCAACAGCTGGATACGCTTGCAAATACGCTTGCAAATGGTGAGTTTCAAGTAACGCTCCCGAAAGGCACGGTAAAACCGGGAGAGACAACGGGTATACTTGCTGATGAAGTTATCACGGTTAAAGGGATTAATGGACTGCATAAGCTTGGCTATACGCTTGGAAACCCTGTTGAAGTAGGGGAGAATTTTTTCACCTTCAAAACAGGCTCGACTGGAATTACAGCATCAAGTATACAGCTTAATCCTAATATTGCTGCCGACTCTAATAAAATTGCAACTTCTCTCCGTACAACTACTGATACAACAGGGGCTACTACTGTAGTCAAAGGTAATAATGGGTTAGCCCTTCTGATGTCAGAATTAAAGGGGAGCAAATTTTCCTTTGACGAGACAGCGCAGGGTGGAGGAATTACTGAAGCAACGGTTGGTGATTTTTATAGTGCGGTAGTCGGTGCTTTAGGGGTTCAAAGTCAGGAGTCCTCTCGTTTATATCAAAATACCCAGGCCCAACTGGATCAAGTTGATGCTAGCCGAGCGTCAGTTAGCGGCGTGTCTCTTGATGAAGAAATGTCTGAGCTCATTAAGTATCAATATGCCTATAGTGCTTCCGCAAGATTTATGACTACTTTTGACCAAATGCTAGAGAAGCTTATTAATGGAACAGGTGTGGTTGGAAGATAATTCAAATATAGCTGAACGACAAGTAAATTAGATTTATTTGAAAGAGGAGGGCTACGAACATGTCACTACGTGTTACACAAGGTATGATGCACATGCAGCTTACTAGAAACCTGAATCGAAATATGTCCCAGATGGAGCAATTGCAGCAGCAAACGACAACAGGTCGCAAGTTAAATAAAGCTTCCGATGATCCGGTGGGCATTACTTATTCTATTCGTTACCGTTCGGAGATTTCCGCCAATGATCAATATCAGAAAAATGTGGATTCCGCTTTATCTTGGTTGGATTTCAACGACACTGTAATAGGTCAAGCCGGCGATGTTCTGCAACGTGTAAAGGAATTGGCTACACAAGGTGCTACGGGGACAAATCCACAAATTGCCCTTGATAACATTAAAAGCGAAATTCAACAGCTGAAAAGTCAACTTATCGACATTGCAAACAGTAAGCTGAACGGGAAGTATATTTTTAACGGTGAACAATTTGATCAAATGCCTTATGATCTTTCCGTTCCAGGTTCGGATGCTAAAGCTCTAGAAACGGACGATGGCAAGATTCAATATGCAGTAGGTGTGAATGTGAAGCTGGATATTAATCTGACGGGAAATCAGGTATTTGGAGAACCTGATCCAGCAGGTACTGGAGATAATGTATTCTCCGTAATAGATCGGGTGATAACGGCGCTTGGCACAGGGAACTATAGCGGTGTTACGGCTGAGCTTGGAAATATTGAATCCAGCATGGATCGTTTTTTGAATGTGAGATCTGAAGTTGGAGCGAGAGTTAATCGTGTTGAGTTGATGCAGGGGAGACTATCAGACCTTGCTATCAACTTAACGGATATGCAGTCCAAAACAGAAGATGCTGATTTCGAAAAGCTGCTTATTGATACACAAATTAATGAGAATATATACCAAGCATCACTCTCCGTAGGTGCCAAAGTAATAAGCAAATCATTAGTTGACTTCTTGAGATAGAGATGAAGTTACCTCAACTGAACATACAATCGACATTAGGGAAAATCGGTATACAGTCTGAATTAGGTAAATATGATATTAAGCAGAGCAGTGCTACATTAGACATTTCAACTGTTCATACTACAATGGATATTAAATCATCCCAGCCTATTGTAGTTATTGATCAATCTAAAATGTGGGATGCCCTAACAGGGGGGAAGCCCGAGGCTTTCTGGAATCGTATTTATAATCAATTCGGTCGATTTGTACAAGAGGGCATATCACAAACGATCCAGGATTATGATCGAATCGGCGATATATTATATGATGGAGATCCAGTCGGGGATATTGCTGGCGAGAGCTTCTCCAGACAATCATATCAACTGCAGATTTTTGGTCCTGCATCAGCTGGTAATATTAGCTTTGAAGCAGTAATTCAGAAGCCGGAAATTAATATTACCCCAGGCCATGTGGAGATGAATGTTCAAACTAGTAAGCCGCAAATTGAGTATCAGAGAGGGGGCGTCAACATCTATATGGAACGGTATCCTTCCGTACAAATAACGCCTCCTCAAATTGATTTGACTTTATAAACCTGCCATAATGAAAACAAGAAGCTATAGAATCGTAATGCGATGCTATAGCTTCTTGCTTTAGTGTAACGATTAAAGGAGTGTGACTGTATTGTTAATACAAACGACACGGTTTGGTGAGATAGAATGTAAGGATGAAGAGCTGCTGACTTTTACTAATGGAATACCAGGCTTTAAAGAATATCTAAAATATTTCTTAATTGTGATTGATGACAGTCCCTTTATATATTTGCAATCTGTAGAAGAAAAGTCACTTGCTTTTATAGTCGTTTCTCCGTTTGATTTTTTCCCTGACTATGAGTTTGAGCTGCCTGAACTTGTAGAGCAGGAAATGGATGTAAAGCGAACGACAGACATTAAAATATTGAATATTATAAGTGTTAATGGAGATCTAACGACAGCTACATTAAATCTTGCTGCCCCATTAATTATAAATTTAGCAAACAGAACAGGAATGCAATATATTATCTCAGATGAGAAGTATTCCATTCGTCAGCCTCTATTTGCTGATTCCTTAATAGTGGAAGGGAGTCGATAATATGCTTGTTTTGAGCAGGAAAAAAGGACAATCCCTGTTTATTGGTGATGATATAGAAATTAGTATTTTAGAAGTTAACAATGATACTATAAAGATTGGCATAACAGCACCTAAAGAAATATCTATTTTGCGCAAGGAACTATACGTTTCTGTAGAGGATATGAATCGGGCAGCAGAGAAATCTCTGATCAGCAACACGGAGCTGAAAAAACAATTTGGTGAAATCAAAAAAAACAAGCTATAAACTCTGACTGAATTTGGCCGATATATATATTATGGCTGATAAAGGGCGGCCGACCTGGCTCAGCAAACCACAAGGATGTGGATCATTCATTTCAAGGAGGAAATAACAATGCGTATTAATCACAACATTACTGCTTTGAACACTCACCGTAATATGGGTCTGAATACTGCTGCTGCAGGTAAAGGTATGGAGAAATTGTCTTCCGGTCTTCGTATTAACCGTGCGGCTGACGATGCTGCTGGCTTGGCAGTATCCGAGAAAATGCGCGGTCAAATCCGCGGTCTTGAGCAAGCTCAACGCAACGTTCAAGATGGTATCTCCTTCGTACAAACAGCTGAGGGCGCAATGAATGAAGTTAGCTCCATGCTTACTCGAATGAAAGAGCTGAACGTTCAGAAAGCAAACGAAACTTACCAAGCATCTGATAAAGCTAACATCGACCTTGAGCTTGATGAGCTGGGTGGTCAAATCGATAAAATTATGACGGACACGAAATTCAACAGCATTTCTCTGACTGCTGCTGATGTGAAGATTCAATCTGATGATAATGCTCAACAAATCACTATCAAAAAAGTAGATACAACTGGCTTCTCCGGTTTGACTAAGGCAAGTATACTTTCTGACATTGAAACTGGTATTACAAACGTTGCAACACAACGTGCAACACTCGGTGCTACACAAAATCGTCTGGAGTACACATCCAACAACTTGGGTACTACAGTAGAGAACCTGACTGCGTCCGAATCCCGTATTCGCGATACAGATATGGCGAAAGAAATGGTCGATCTTACGAAGAACAACATTCTTCTTCAAGCTTCGCAAGCGATGCTTGCTCAAGCAAACTCGCAGCCGCAAGGCGTTCTTTCCCTGCTTCGTTAATTTTCGGAATAACCAACAGCCTGTTGAGAAAATCAACAGGCTGTTTTTTTATATTTGCTCTAATACGAGATTCAGGACTATGATCGGATTGGCAATATATTATATGATGGTGATCCAGTTGGTGATATTGCTGCTGAGAGCTTTTCCAGACAATCATATCAACTGCAGATTTTCGGTCCTGCCCTGTTATAGGTAATGATATAGAAAAGCATTTTAGAGGTGACCAATGATATTGTGAAGATTGGCATAACAGCACCTAAAGATATATCTATTTTGCGCAAGGAACTATATGTTTCTGTAGAGGATATGAATCGGGCAGCTGAGAAATCTCTTATCAGCAACACGGAGCTAAAAAACCAATTTGGTGAATTGAAAAAAAATAATAACAAGCTATAAACTTTGACTGAATTTGGCCGATATATATATTATGGCTGATAAAGGGCGGCCGACCTGGCTCAGCATACCACAAGGATGTGGATCATTCATTTCATTTCAGGGAGGAAATAACAATGCGTATTAATCACAACATTACTGCTTTGAACACTCACCGTAACATGGGTCTGAATACTGCTGCTGCAGGTAAAGGTATGGAGAAATTGTCTTCCGGTCTTCGCATTAACCGTGCGGCTGACGATGCTGCTGGCTTGGCAGTATCCGAGAAAATGCGCGGCCAAATCCGCGGTCTTGAGCAAGCTCAACGCAACGTTCAAGATGGTATCTCGTTCGTACAAACAGCTGAGGGCGCAATGAATGAAGTGAGCTCCATGCTTACTCGTATGAAAGAGCTGAACGTTCAGAAAATTAACGAAACTTACCAAGCATCTGATAAAGCTAACATCGACCTTGAGCTTGATGAGCTGGGTGTTCAAATCGATAAAATTATGACGGACACGAAATTCAACAACATTTCTTTGACTGCTGCTGATGTGAAGATTCAATCTGATGATAATGCTCAACAAATCACTATCAAAAAAGTAGATACAACTGGCTTCTCCGGTTTGACTAAGGCAAGTGGACTTCCTCTCATTGAAACTGCTATTACAAACGTTGCAACACAACGTGCAACACTCGGTGCTACACAAAACCGTCTGGAGTACACATCCAACAACTTGGGTACTACAGTAGAGAACCTGACTGCGTCCGAATCCCGTATTCGCGATACAGATATGGCGAAAGAAATGGTCGATCTTACGAAGAACAACATTCTTCTTCAAGCTTCGCAAGCGATGCTTGCTCAAGCAAACTCGCAGCCGCAAGGCGTTCTTTCCCTGCTTCGTTAATTTTCGGAATAACCAACAGCCTGTTGAGAAAATCAACAGGCTGTTTTTTTATATTTGCTCTAATAAAGTTTATTGTTTTTTCCGATATTAGTAATAGAGATATTGAGTCGGTATGGGAGGTTTGTTAATGAACATTTCCTCAGTCAATCAGTCAACAGGTTATAAGCCTGACAAAAACGTAAATAACGAATCCTTGTCAGGTAGGGAGAGTGTAGTTTCTCAGATTAAGACAGTTGATGCCTTACAGCAAGCAGAGCTGCAAGGCGAGAAGGTTACTATTGGAGACATGCAGGTGGTGAGGACCATTGATCGTGTTCTCAAAGCGATTCAGGGCCCTGATACGACATTTGAGATGTCGGTACATGAACAAACCAAAGCAATTGTTATTAAAGTGTTAAACAAGGAGACAGGGGAGTTGATCCGGGAGATTCCACCCGAGAAAACGCTCGATCTGGTAGCGAAATTTATGGAAATAAACGGCATTCTAATTGATAAAAGAGTTTAAGAGGAGGAAGAGAAGATGAGAATATCAGGATTGGCATCAGGCATGCAAGTTGACGATATGGTCAAGGAAATGATGAAAGCCAAACGGACGTCGTATAATACGATGGTTCAGAAACGGTTATCAATAGAATATCAACGGGAAGCTTATAGGGAAATGAGCAGCAAGATTGTTGATTTTCGCAATAATAAGATACAATCATATAATATGTCAAACGCGATAACGGCTAAGACAACCGAGGTTACAGGCAATGCATCTGCTCTAACAGTAAATGCGACTAATTCATCTGCTGCAGGATCATTAAATGTAAGTGTCAACCAAGTGGCATCTGCTGCCGGAACTGTCTTTACCTATAATCCAGATGCAGATACAAATACGGTTAACAGCACTGCAGGCATGAAGCTTACGGATCTTGGATTTACCGCGGCTGGTAGTGATGTTATTGTTAAAGTCAATGATGTTGAAATTAAGTTAGATGCAGCAACAGCTACTCTCAAAGAATTAGCTTTGGCAATTAATGATAACAAGAACGCGAAAGCAACATCTTATTATAATGAAACGACGGGTCAGTTATCTATTATGAATAGCCAGACAGGTTCAACTGCGGTGAAATTAGAAGGGTTCAACACAATGACTGGTTTTGATCAGAAGGCTATTGTGGGTAAGGATGCAGTGATTTCACTCAACGGAGTAGAATATACACAAAGCAGCAATCGATTTGTAATTAACGGCTTTGATTTTACGATTAAGTCGGAATCTGGTACGAATGGTGTAACAACGTTAACTTCTGTATCGGATACGAACAAGATTATGGATTCAATTAAATCATTTGTTAACGACTATAATAATTTAATAGGGTCGATTAATTCTAAGTTATCTGAGGATAAATACAGAACCTACCTTCCATTAACTGACGAGCAGAAAGAAGGTATGGAAGAAAGCCAGATTAAGTTATGGGAAGACAAAGCGAAAAGCGGATTAATTCGTAATGACAGTATTTTGACCAAGTTAGTATCAGATCTTCGTATAGCCACAACTTCACTTGTGGGTGGCTTTGATACTGGTCAAGTTGATGGCGGTGGTAAAGCAATATTTCAATCAATTGGTATTTCGACGGGGTCTTATTCGGAGAAAGGTAAACTGGTTCTGAACGAGGAGACGCTTCGAACTGCACTGGAGAAGGATCCTGATAAAGTCATCGAAATGTTTACGAAGCGTGGGACAAATGTATCGCCTGGTAGCACGGAATCCGGAGTGTTTGCAAAAATGTCTGCTTCTGCAGCAGATTCTTTGCAAAGTCTGTCCTCCAAGGCGGGTACATCCCTTACTAGTACGGAGCTGAAAGGATCATTTTTAGAAAGCTCCATAATAAGTGGTCAGCTTCGTCTGATGAAAGAACGTGAAAGCAGCATGCTTACTCGTTTAAACAAAACTGAAACCCAATTGTATAAGCAATTTACCGCTATGGAGACGGCAATCAATAAATTTAATTCCCAAGCCTCCAGCTTGTCCAGCTTCTCAGGTTAAAAGGAGTGAACTGCAGTGATTAATTCACCATATCAAATATACAAACAGTCATCCGTTCAAACCGCTGCGCCTGAGCAACTCATTATTATGCTGTATGATGGAGCCATTAGATTTATCAAGGGCGGGATTGAGGGTATTCGTACTCGGAACTATGAACAAGCTAATTTGAGCTTGCAGAAATGCCAGTCTATTATTAATGAGCTTATTGCAGCGCTTAATTTTGATATTCCACTTTCAAAAGAATTGTATCGTATCTATGAATATATGCTGCATTTGACGATTCAAGCTAATATTAAGAAGGATACAGTCCCAGCTGAAGAGGCATTGAATTACTTGGAGGAGCTTCGTGTAACATGGAAAGAAGCGATTAAAGGAACGACTTCAACCATTCAACTCCAACAGAGCGCTGAATAATATGGCAATCCAGAAATTATATGATATGACACAAGCCATGGCAGCGGTACTAATGGAAAACACAGAAGAAGATTTTTATACTTTAGTTGAGCTTCGAGACGAGGTTTTAAAAAATCTCCAAGCAAATTCTGAGATATCGGAATCGGATAAGCAACTGCTCTCTAAAATATTAGAGTATGATCAGGTTATTGTGGAGAGAATGAATACTATCAGAAGTGAAGCCTCCGTAGCACTTGGTAAAATTCAATCGTTCCGTCTACAAAAAAATGCATACGATATGGGATATTCCACTGAAAGCTATTTTTTTGATCAGAAAAAATAATGCTGGCTGATAGAAGTCGCTTGGGATTTATATCCAAGCGACTTCTATCATTTTTTAAGGAATGAATGCCGATATAACAGTAAGAAACGTAAACGGACCAAGAGTTATTACGAGGAGGATACATATGACCGAAGACTATGCGCTGATTCCTAAGTATATGGAACATTTTCAATGTATTGGAGCAGAATGCGAGGACACCTGCTGTGCTTTATGGCATATCTCAATTGATAAACGTAGTTATAATAAATATATGAATGTGAAGGATCGCGCATGGCGGGAACGCTTTAAAGGGAACGTTACTAAAATAGAGACGAATGCTCATGATGCCCATTATGCATCTATGAAATTGGATGGACAAACAGGCGGCTGCACCATGCTTGATAACGGCTTATGCTCGATTCAAGCTAATTTAGGAGAGGATTATCTCAGTCCAACTTGTGCTACCTATCCTAGAAAGATTAATGAGGTTAGTGGTGTGCAAGAGATATCAGCTACTCCTTCTTGCCCCGAGATTGCCAGAATCATGTTGCTTGAGCCAAATGGAATCGAATTTATTCAAGGTAAGTCACTTAGAAAGCCTAATATTTACGTGAATCGTAAAGTAAGCGCTAATACTGGGGAATTTTCTTCGTTTTTATGGGATATTCGTATAGCAGCAATTGAAATTTTGCAAAACCGGGAATTTGAATTACCACATCGCCTGTTGCTTCTTGGTTGGCTTTGCGATCAAATTTATGAAGCTACAAAAAACGGTGATTTTTCAGTAGTAACCGACGAAATAGCCAAGTTTAAATATCAAATGGAAACGAATTCCGAACTTAGGGATTATAAAGTTTTTCCTTCAAATACTGAATTTCAGCTGACATTCCTTAATAAACTGATTGTGAATCGTGCTGAGCAAAAGATTTGGAATGTAAGATACAGGGAATGCCTGGACGATTATATTAATGGCCTTGAAAATGAACATGAGGATCCAGAAAATATTATGAAACACTATACACAAGCGTATATGGAGTATTATTTGCCTTATATAAAAGATCATGAATATATTTTGGAAAACTATTTGGTTAATACCGTATATCATACGCTGTTTCCTGTCTCGGGAAAGTTGAATATATTCGAACAATTTACGATGCTTGCTGTTAATTTCTCATTAATAAAGATGCATCTGATAGGCATAGCAAAATATCATGAGGGTTTGACAGATGAAATAGTAGTTAAATTAATTCAGTCCTTCTCGAAAAATTATGAGCACAATAATCAGTTCGTTAAGGATGTATGTGCAGAGTTGAAAAAGGAAAACTATGACACGATCGGTCATTTGTCTCTATTAATTAAAAATGAGTAACTATATAACTGGAAAAAATGTAACTCCTTAATATCAGTTAATAGAATATTAAAACAAGAAAAATCTCCTGTTTTACAGGGGATTTTTCTTGTTTTTGACCTGTAAAAACAAAAAAACTGAATGGTTCTGTGCTATGAGAAATGACTATAATGCCATGATTAGAAAAGAAACCAATAGAAACTACTCCCATCTTAACATCGGCGTTTACGGAGAATTAGGATTCTTGAGTGGTTGGGCTTTTATTCTGTTACTATTTTTTTAATTAAATATTGAGAATAGAACTAATATTATAGGAAAAAATTCCGATATAATATTTAGATGCTAAACTTCATTGGCATAAAAGCTCTTTTTCTAGAATAGAGCTAACGGCATATGGGGTTTTGTAGGAAAAACTACTATTGAAAAGGATGATGTTTGGTATGAAAAAGAAGGTTTCCTTGGTTTTGGTGTTGATATTGTCATTAAGTTTATTTGGTATTTTCTCTGTCTCAGCTGAAAGCACAGATTTGATAGCAGGTAAAATACCAGATGTATATCCCACGCAGTACAGTGCCGAAGAGTTGGCGGCTATTACAGATAATGCCTCAAATACTACTCTATTTGGAAAAACTCTTGCATATGATGAATTTATATGGGAGTTTGATGTACCTAAAGATGTAGCTGGCTTTTCCTATAATGGAAGTGACTCTCCGAGAGTCGATTTATTGGATGCTGACGATAATGTTTTACATACGTTTCCGCGCTTAAGATTTGATACGAATCCGGTGCAGCCTATAGTTGGTGTGAAGAAAGTAAAGGTTTCACAAGTAAATATGTATGTTGGAATCGTTAAACTAAGCATACTTGGAACAGACTCACAAGTTACCGTACCTACACCGGAGCCAACGCAAAGCCCTAGTCCAGAACCGACACAAGATCCTACACCAGTGCCAACGCAAAGCCCTAGTCCAGAACCAACACAAAATCCTAGTCCTGAGCCGACACAAAGCCCGGATCCTTCAGAAAACGAAAATGCAATTTTGACGATAACTTTGGATAATGGTTTTGAAAAAGAATACGACCTTACTGCAACTGAACTTAACGCTTTTTTAAATTGGTATGATGCTAAAGCAGGTGGCACAGGTTCGGCGAAATATGGATTTGAAAAAAACTGGAACAATGGTCCGTTCACAACTCAAACGGAATATATCATTTTTGATAAAATCTTGACCTTTGAAGTTAGCAAATATACGTTAAAGTAATTAGTAAGCAGAATGCAACTCAATGATTGGATATATGTATATCAACAAAATATTGAACTGAAAAAGAATATGGAAAACTTTAAAACAGTCCATTCCTTAACCAAGGAAGGGCTGTTTTTGTTTGACTCCAAAATAATGCTATATGGCTATTAGGACTTCAGCGACGAAATGACTTGGTTACAGAAGGCTTAATAGCTCTACTCAAGTAATGGGGGCTTATAAGAGCCTTTAATAAATACCCAATCCGAGATGCTGTAACCAAGATCCAGTCACAATGTATTCGCTTACAATAAATTGTTTGACAATTCTAATAACGCGGTGTTATAGTCAAATTGTGGGCCACATGAGTAAGGTGTTTCACAGTATTTGAAGATGAAGGGACTGTTTATGCATGCAAGGTAAAGTTAAATGGTTTAACGCGGAGAAGGGTTATGGATTTATCGAAACTGATCAAGGCGGCGACGTTTTCGTTCACTTCTCGGCTATTCAAACAGAAGGCTTCAAAACTCTTGACGAAGGCCAAGCGGTTGAATTTGACATCGTAGAAGGCGCACGCGGTCCACAAGCTGCTAACGTCACTAAACTGTAATCATCAGGCTGCATTAGCCAGTCTATAGGATTCATTTATATGTAACTTTAAGCTCCGGGCAACCGGGGCTTTTATTTTTTACAAAAGTGCCCCTGAAACTGCAGGAGATACCCGAATAAACCTCCGTTCAAACCTTCGACATAAATTATTAGAAAATTCTAAATAAATAGAAAATAGTTTTACTATACCTCCCCTACTATGTTATAATAAGAACATGTAAAGGAGGCATGCCCCATGGAATACATCATTCGAGGTCAACATTTACAAGTGACAGATGCACTCAAGGATTATGTCGAGAAGAAGCTCGGCCGCTTAGAGAAGTATTTTGAAGCCCCTACCTCCGAAACAACCGTAACCTTATCGGTAACGAAAGGCATACACGCTGTCGAGGTCACGATTCCGATTGCCCGCAACTTTTTGAGAGCAGAGGAGAAAAGTGCCGACATGTACGCCTCAATTGATACAGTTGTGGATAAGCTGGAAAGACAAATTCGCAAACACAAAACGAAAGTCAACCGTAGATTCCGCCATGATAGCGGTGTGAAATCGCTGTTCAGGGAAGAAGGCTCCGCCGTAGGCGTTCTCGAGCATGAGGAAGAGGATTTCGAAGTCGTAAGGACGAAGAAATTTCTGCTTAAGCCGATGGATGTGGAGGAGGCCATTTTGCAAATGAATATGGTCGGCCATAACTTTTTCGTATTCGCCAATAGCTTAAATGAAGAGGTGAACGTCGTATACAAACGCGATGATGGAACATATGGATTAATTGAACAAGGCTGATAGAAGGCCGGTCGTACTTATACATCTATTGCAAATTCAAGCCTTTCCTCCTGCGGGAGGGAGGGCTTTTTCATTTTTTTGAAATATAGGAAAGGATATGATTTTCCCACCCTTTCTCTATATTTCTCTATATTTCTCTATATTTCTCGGAATGAAACGCGCTGCGCCTTCAAAGGACGGCGACAGCCGTTTCACCTTGAAATATAAGCCCCTATAAGTTTTACACTTAATGGGCTTATATGCTTATATTCCACTCTCGAAACGGCAGCTTAGCCGTCAGAGGACGGCTTCAGCCGTTTACGCTTGATATGGTGCATTTAACCATAGGAGAGAGTGCCGCTTTTTAATAGGAAGTCGTTTTGATTTCGCCCTCTGCGCGATGTATAATGAACTCAGTTGAATACGTAGGCGATACGCCTTTTTTCCTTTTGGTAAAAATGGTTATATTCTTACCTGAAAATAATGGTGATGCGTTGCGGTGCATCCTGCAAACTGTTACAATTTAAGGCAAACAAGCGTAAGGTGAAAGGGGAAGCCCCATGCTCGGATTAGTGAAAAAAATATTTGGTGATGCGAACGAGCGCGAGGTTAAGCGCCTCACGCGTAAAGTAGAAGAAATCAATGCACTGGAGCCCACCATCTCGGCTTTGTCCGATGAGGAGCTCGCAGCTAAAACTGTACAATTCAGAGCTCGCCTTGCTAAAGGGGAGACGATTGATCAAATATTGCCAGAAGCTTTCGCAGTTACGCGTGAAGCTTCGAAGCGTACGCTCGGCATGCGTCATTTTGATGTGCAGCTGATGGGCGGTATCGTTCTCCATGAGGGCAAAATTGCAGAGATGAGAACCGGTGAAGGTAAAACGCTCGTAGCGACACTGCCTGTGTATTTGAACGCGCTGCTGGAGAAAGGCGTGCATGTCGTAACGGTCAATGATTATTTGGCTTCTCGTGACAGCCAGCTGATGGCTCAGCTTTACAATTTCCTCGGCATGACGGTCGGCTGCAACCTGAACGGCTTGTCGCATGAGGAGAAGCAAAGCGCCTATGCTTGCGATATTACGTACGGTACGAACAATGAGTTTGGCTTCGATTACTTGCGCGACAACATGGTTCTTTACAAAGAACAAATGGTTCAGCGTCCGCTTTATTTCTCAATCATTGATGAAGTGGACTCCATCCTTGTCGATGAGGCGCGTACACCGCTTATTATTTCGGGACAAGCTGCCAAGTCGACTGAGCTTTATTATTCGGCAGACCGCTTCCTAAGCCGTTTGAAGGCGGAAGAGGATTACACGATTGATGTGAAGCTGCGTAACGTTATGCTGACGGAAGAAGGCGTGGAGAAGGCTGAGAAGGCGTTCCACATTGAAAATCTTTTTGACCATGAAAATGTGACGCTCAATCACCATATCCAACAGGCGCTTAAGGCTAATGTCATTATGAAGCGCGATGTCGATTATGTCGTTCAAGATGACGAAGTCCTCATCGTTGATGAATTCACTGGACGTCTAATGTCTGGTCGCCGTTACAGCGATGGCTTGCATCAAGCGATTGAAGCGAAGGAGCAGCTCAAAGTACAAAATGAGAGCATGACCTTGGCGACGATTACGTTCCAGAACTATTTCCGGATGTATCGCAAGCTTGCGGGCATGACGGGTACGGCGAAGACGGAGGAAGAAGAATTCAAGCGGATTTACGGCTTGGACGTTATTCAAATTCCAACGAACCGCTCCATGATTCGTAAAGATCTTCAGGATGTCGTTTATAAATCGGAAAAAGGCAAGTTTAATGCCGTTGTGGAAGAGATCGTAGCTCGCCACGCGAACAAACAGCCTGTACTGGTTGGCACGATTTCCATTGAGAATTCCGAGAAGCTGGCAGAAATGCTTAAACGCCGCGGTATTGCACATAAAGTACTGAATGCGAAGTTCCATGCGGAAGAGGCTGAAATTATTTCGCGTGCCGGTCAAGAGGGCTCCGTTACTATTGCTACTAACATGGCGGGACGCGGTACCGATATTATGCTCGGTGAAGGGGTAGCTGAATTTGGCGGCCTTCATATTATTGGTACGGAGCGCCATGAGAGCCGCCGGATCGATAACCAGCTGCGTGGTCGTGCCGGACGTCAAGGCGATCCGGGCTCGTCCCAGTTTTATTTGTCGCTGGAAGATGAACTGATGCGTCGTTTTGGCTCGGATAACATTATGGCCATGATGGATCGTCTCGGTCTGGAAGAGGATCAACCGATCGAGAGCCGGATGATTACCCGTGCAGTAGAATCGGCTCAGAAGCGTGTAGAAGGAAACAACTTCGATCTGCGTAAAGTCGTTCTTCAATATGATGATGTCATGAACCAGCAGCGTGAAGTGATTTACAAGCAGCGTCTGGACGTGCTCACTTCCGATAACATCCGTGAAATCGTCATGGAAATGATTAAAGCGGTCATTGATCGCACGGTTAAAGCCCACTGTACGGAGGACATTCCGGAAGAGTGGGATTTGGAAACCATTGTCGACTTCGTAGATGCGAACCTTCTGAATGAAGGCACTGTGACGAGAGACGATATTTGGGGCAAGGAAATTGAGGAAATTACCGAATTTATTTATGACAAAGTCGTTGCTTATTATGACGAGCGTGAAGCAGAGCTTGGCGAAACGACGATGCGTGAATTCGAGAAGGTCGTTTCACTTCGTGCGGTTGACAGCAAATGGATGGATCACATCGATGCAATGGATCAGCTGCGCCAAGGTATCCACCTTCGGGCATACGGCGGTACGGATCCGCTTCGCGAATATCAATTTGAGGGCTTTGAGATGTTCAAGGCGATGATTGATACGATCCAAGAGGAAGTTGCCAAATACATTATGAAGTCGCGCGTAGAAAGCAACCTGGAGCGCCAAGAGGTAGCTCAAGGCCAGACGACGACGAACAGCCCAGGCGAAAGCCAGGAAAAACGTCCGGCGAAGCGTTTGGACCGGGTTGGCCGGAATGATGATTGCCCATGCGGCAGCGGGAAGAAATACAAGCAGTGCCACGGTAAATAAGATGCTGTGATCGGATAGGCAAGGCTTAACGCGCCAGTGTGCGGAGCAATGCGGCAAAAGCTGCAGCGCTTCGCAGCAGGCGCGTTTATGCCATCAGGCAGCAGCAGAGCAAGAAAAAGCTGGGCAACCAGACAAGCTAAGAAATTTGAGGTGAAACGTACGCTATGATAGAACCAACGGTGAAACAAGATTTGCGGGAAATAGCGAAGCGGCTCCAAGATCTCAGGGGGTCTCTTTGACTTAGATCTAAAAAATGAATTAATCGCCAATTATGAGGAGAAAATGACGGCGCCTGATTTTTGGGATGACAATGACAAGGCGCAAAACGTTATTTCCGAAATGAATGCGGTCAAATCGGTCGTCGATCAATATTTGCGTTTGAACGGCGAAATGGAAGATTTGCAAACGATGCTGGAGCTGGCAGAGGAAGAGCAGGACGAGACGCTTGAGCCTGAGCTGCTGGAGGGTACAGCCCAGCTGCTGCGCAAGCTGAATGACTTTGAGCTGACGCTGCTGCTCAACCAGCCGTATGATAAGCTTAACGCTATCGTTGAGCTGCATCCAGGTGCCGGCGGTACCGAGTCGCAGGACTGGGGCCAAATGCTGTACCGCATGTATACACGCTGGGCGGAGAAAAGCGGCTTCAAGGTCGAGCTGCTTGATTATCTTCCGGGCGATGAGGCAGGCATCAAGAGCGTTACGATTTTGGTCAAAGGCTACAACGCCTACGGCTATCTTAAAGCGGAGAAGGGCGTACACCGCCTCGTTCGTATTTCGCCGTTTGATGCGTCAGGCCGTCGTCATACGTCCTTCGCATCTTGCGATGTAGTTCCGGAAATTACCGATGACATCGATATTGAAATCCGCAGTGAGGATTTGAAGGTTGATACATACCGCGCCAGTGGAGCGGGCGGACAGCACGTCAACAAGACGGAATCGGCAATTCGCATTACCCATATTCCTTCGGGGATTGTCGTGGCCTGCCAGCAGGAGCGTTCGCAAATCCAGAACCGTGAGCGGGCGATGAATATGCTGCGCTCCAAGCTTTATGAGCGGAAAATTGAAGAGCAGCGGCAGCATCTCGCGGAAATTCGCGGTGAGCAATCGGATATTGCCTGGGGCAGCCAAATCCGCTCCTATGTTTTTCATCCGTACAGCATGGTCAAGGATCATCGCACCTCGGTGGAGACAGGCAATGTAGGCGCCGTTATGGATGGCGACCTGAATGCCTTCATTAACGGATATTTGCGCCATCAAATACGCCACGACTAAACGGCGGGCTATTATAGCGCTGCTAGCAGTTAGTTGCCGCATCTGGCAAAAGTGGTTATAGGAAATAGGATATGGATGAATACGCATGGATCAAGCCATATTGACGTAAGCTAAGAAGAGTTCCGACTCGAACAAGGGTGGAACTCTTCTTTTTTTATGAGCGCTTATAGGTGAGACTTTATGAATTTGGGTGGGATTCGAGATGAGCAAAGAAATGAATGATACACAAAACGGCAAGCCGCATGCGGCCAATTCGAAGGTAATAAACAAACGGATGAAAAAACCGCTCAGCCCTGGCAAACAGCTCGTTTGGAGCATGCTTCTGGTGCTGCTGGGCTCTTTTATAATGGCGGCCAGCTTTAATTTATTTCTGGTGCCTAATGAGATTGCTTCTGGCGGTGTTTCCGGCATTTCGATTCTGGTCCAGCGTTTTGCTGACATCTCGCCAGCTTATACGCAGTGGGCTGTTAATATCCCTTTGTTTTTTGTAGGGCTGTGGCTGCTGGGCAAACGTTATGCGCTTAAAGTGGCGCTTGGCTCCGTCGTGCTGCCGTTATTCGTTCTGCTTACTTCCCATTGGGATACACCGACACATAATCCTTTGCTTGCAGCTATTTATGGCGGGATCGGCGTTGGGCTCGGGCTTGGCATCGTCTTTCGCGGAGGCGGCTCAACGGGCGGCCTCGGCTTGGCAGCGCAAATTTTGCATCGTTATACGGGATTGTCGCTGGGGCTCTCCGTCGCTATTTTTGACGGATGTGTCATCATTGCGGCTGGCCTGCTTATTTCGCCGGAAGTGGCGTTGTATGCTTTAGTCGGGCTGTTTGTAACGAGCAAAACAATTGATATTATTCAAAGCGGGCTGCCGGTTTCGAAGGTTGCTTTTATTATTAGCAGCGAGCCGGAAAAATTGTCAGAGACGATTCTTTATGATCTCGACCGCGGTTTGACGAAGCTTGATGGGCATGGCGGCTACAGCGGTGAAGGGCGGACCGTACTGATGGTTGTCGTGGGGCAAATGGAAGTGGCGAAGCTCAAGCAGCTCGTTCGGACAGTTGACCCATCTGCATTCGTCATCATTAGCAATACATCAGAGGTAGTAGGGGAAGGTTTTAAGCTGGAATAGGAATAGCGACATTGATCCCAAACAACGGGTTGTACGAGCGTGCGAGGCACAAAAATACATCCATTCGCTCATTGTATTAATATGAAATGACATGTATAATAATACGGAAAAACAGTGTATTTTAATCGACTGCCGAATCATGTACAATATACTTTTAGATAGTCTCATAGGGAGAGATGATGGATATGAGCGATAAACTGAAAATAGCTATTATCGGTTCAACCGGCTACGGCGGCGTTGAGCTTATTCGATTGTTAGCCTCACATCCTCTTGCTGAGGTGACCTCGGTTATTTCATCATCCAGCGCGGGGACGCCGATTACGGAAGGATACCCGCACTTAACGGGCATTCGCGAAGAATTGCTAGATGATGTAGAGCCACAAGCGATCCGCAGCAAGGCGGATGTTGTTTTTTTGGCAACACCAGCGGCTGTCGCTTCCAGGCTGGCACCTGATTTGCTGGCTGTAGGTCTTAAAGTGATTGATTTATCCGGCGACTACCGCCTGCAAGATAGAGCTTTATATGAAAAATGGTACAAAAAGCCCGCCGCGGACGAGGAGTATTTGAAGCAAGCGATATACGGATTGGCCGAAGTGTACGGCGACCGTGTACAGGGTGCGAATCTCATTTCGAACCCGGGCTGTTACGTTACGGCGGCGCTTCTCGGCCTTGTTCCAGCTGTGCAAGCTGGCTTTATCGATCCGGACAGCATTATTATTGATGCGAAATCCGGCGTTTCTGGAGCGGGACGCGGCGCGAGTCTTGGTACGCATTATTCCGAGCTGAACGAGAATTTAAAAGCCTACAAGCTGAATCAGCATCAGCATACGCCGGAAATCGAAATGGTGCTTTCCGATGTTGCGGGCCGCTCGGTTGTGATTACGTTCTCGACGCATCTCGTGCCGATGACGCGCGGCATTATGACGACGATGTATGCAACGGTGAAAGATAGCAGAAGCGCGGATGATTTTATGGACCTGTATCGCAGCTATTACGAGAACCGTCCATTTGTGCGCATTCGTCCTGAAGGACAATTGCCTTCCACGAAGGAAGTATGGGGCTCGAATTATTGCGATATCGGCTTTGCGTTCGATAGCCGTACGGGCAGAGTGACGATTGTTTCGGTCATTGATAATTTGGTCAAAGGCGCAGCGGGACAAGCGATTCAGAACATGAACCTTATGATGGGCTGGGATGAGACGCTTGGTTTGCAGTTTGTTCCTGTTTATCCATAAGAAGCAGCATAACCTAAATTAGCATGAAGCGAAGGAGAACGATGTAATTATGGGACAGGGACACACGGCACCCCTTTATAAGGTTGTGGCGGAAGGCTCGATTACAACACCAAAGGGCTTTACAGCGGGCGGCATTCACTGCGGCCTCAAAAAAACGACGCGCAATGACCTTGGCGCAATCGTATGCGAGGTTCCGGCGGCAGCGGCAGGCGTGTACACGACAAATGTATTTCAGGCGGCACCGCTTAAGGTGACGCGCGAGAGCATTGGCGAAGGCGGCCGCTTGCGTGCTGTGCTGGTCAACAGCGGCAACGCCAATGCATGCACTGGCGAGCAGGGCGAAGCGGATGCCTATGAAATGCGCAATAAATTCGCTGAGCGTGTTGGCATTGCAGCAGATGAAGTGGCGGTAGCTTCTACCGGCGTCATTGGCGAGCTGCTCAAGATGGACAAAGTGCGCAGCGGCATCAGCGAGCTGCCAGTCAAGCTGGGCTCGGATAAGCAAGCGGCAGAAAGCTTCTGCCAAGCGATTTTGACGACCGATTTGGTGCAAAAAATGGTCTGCGTATCCGTTGAGATTGACGGACAGCTCATTCATATCGCAGGAGCGGCGAAAGGCTCCGGCATGATTCACCCGAACATGGCAACGATGCTTGGTTTCGTTACGACGGATGCGGCAATTGGCAGCGAGGCGCTGCAGCAGCTGCTGCGTGAAGCGACGAACCATACTTTTAATATGATTACGGTAGATGGCGATACAAGCACGAACGATATGCTCGTTGCGATGGCGAGCGGACTTGCCGGCAACAGCGAGCTTAATGCGCAGCACGAAGGCTGGGCAGCTTTCGGCGCGGCGCTTCGCCATGTGTGCGAGGTGCTTGCGAAAGCGATCGCGCGTGACGGCGAAGGCGCAACGAAGCTTGTCGAGGTTCAGGTGCGCGGAGCGGTTAGCGATGCATCGGCGCAAGCGATTGCGAAGACGGTCATTGGTTCTTCCCTTGTGAAATCGGCAGTTTTTGGCGCAGATGCGAACTGGGGCCGGATTATTGCGGCAGTAGGCCGCGCTGGCGAGCCTGTCAACCCGGATACGGTCGACATTTCGCTGGGCAGCATTGTGACGCTGCAGCAGTCGAAGCCGGTCGCTTTTGACGAGGAGAAGGCGCTGGAGTATTTGAAGGGCGATACGGTCGTCATTCATGTGGATTTGCATATGGAAGCAGGCGCAGCAACGGCTTGGGGCTGTGACCTGACTTATGACTACGTGCGAATTAATGCGGCTTACCGTACATAACGGTGCATGAGGCGGCATTAAGCGATAAAGGAGCTCATAATAGCATGACGCAACGATTTGTAATGAAATGCGGCGGCAGCACACTTGCTGCGCTGCCTGAATCCTTCTTCGGCGAGCTGAGGGAGCTGCAGCAAGCTGGCGTTAGCCCGGTTATTGTGCACGGCGGCGGCCCGGCGATCTCGGAGACGCTGGCGAAGCTTGGCATTGAGACGGAGTTTGTCGGCGGCTTGCGCAAGACGAGCGAAGCGGTGCTGGATGTCGTCGAAATGGTTTTGTCGGGACGCATCAACAAGGAAATTGTGCGGAAAATGTCTTCCTGCGGTGCACAGGCGCTCGGCTTATCCGGTGTGGATGGCCAGCTGATTACCGCACGTCCCGTGGCGAATGCTGATGAGATCGGCTTTGTAGGCGATGTGACGGACATTAACGCTGCTGTTATAGAAGGCGTGATGGCAATGGGTTATATTCCTGTTATTGCGCCTGTAGGCATTGATGCACAGGGGCAGCGCTACAACATTAACGCGGATACCGCGGCTGGGGCTGTAGCTTCCCATCTGGGTGTGCATCAAATGATCGTAGTAACCGATGTGCCGGGCATTATGCGCACGGTTGATGGTGTGAAGCAGGTGCTGCCTGTGGTCACCGTTGCCGATATCGACGAGATGATCGCAAGCGGAGAAATATATGGCGGAATGATTCCGAAGGTTCGCGCGGCTGTGCAATGCATTCAAGGACAGGTGCAGGAAGTCGTCATCGTCAGCGGCGAGGAGCCAGGCGTATTGACTAAGGCGGTGCGCGAGGGTGGAGTCGGTACGCGTATCGTCAAAGGGGTTTAAATCGCGAGAGCGGGAGGGAGGATATAAACGATGAGTGAGAAAACAACTGCGGCAGCGGCAAATTCGCTGCTGCCTACTTATGCGAGATACCCAATCGCGCTGGTGAAGGGCGAAGGCAGCTGGCTGTGGGATGATCAGGGCAAGCGTTACCTCGATTTCATGAGCGGCATCGCCGTTACGAATTTGGGACATGCGCCTCGCAAAATCAAGGAAGCTTTAATAAAGCAGCTCGATGAGCTGTGGCATGTATCCAACCTGTTTCATATTCCGAATCAGGAGGAAGCTGCCAAGCTATTGACGGACAACAGCAGCGGCGATGCGGTATTTTTCTGCAACTCGGGCGCAGAGGCGAATGAGGCGGCAATCAAGCTTGCGCGCAAATACCAGCAGAAGATTAAAGGCAATGGCCGTTATGAAATTATTACATTCGAAAATTCCTTCCACGGACGGACGCTGGCAACCTTGACAGCTACGGGCCAAGAGAAGGTAAAGGAAGGCTTTGCTCCGTTGCCGGAGGGCTTCCGCTACATTCCTTATAATGATATTGAAGCGCTGGAGGCGGCGATCAGCGATAAAACAGCGGCAGTTATGCTGGAGCTGGTTCAGGCGGAAGGAGGCATTTATCCGGCTGATCCGGCATTTGTGCATGCCCTGTGCAAGCTATGCCGCAAGCATGGCATTTTGCTTATCGTCGATGAAATTCAGACGGGCATGGGCCGTACAGGCAAGCTGTTCGCTTACGAGCATTACGGCATTGAACCGGATATTTTCACGCTGGCCAAAGGGCTGGGAAGTGGCTTCCCTGTAGGAGCAATGGTGTGCCGGGAAGAGCTGCGTGAAGCGTTTAGCCCAGGAAGCCACGGTTCCACTTTTGGCGGAACACCTATTGCAACAGCTGTTGTGAAGGCGACGCTGGAGACCATCGTCGGCGACCGTCTGTCTGAGCGCGCGGAGGAGAAGGGCGACTACTTGACGTCGCAACTGAAAGCGAAGCTTGAAGGCCATTCATTCGTGAAGGACATTCGCGGCAAAGGGCTGCTTGTAGGTATCGAATGCGCGGAGCCAATTGCTGGATTGCTCACTGCAGCGCAGGATAAAGGGCTACTCGTCATTTCGGCGGGGCCGAATGTCATCCGTCTGCTGCCCAATCTGCTCGTTACGAATGAGGAGATTGATCAAGCGGTGAGCATTTTGGCCGAGCTGCTGGCAGGCGCGGGCGACCATAAATAACAGCTATCATAAATGAAACGCATAGATGGAAGTGGAGGAGATACGATTGCAAGAAGCAGTAAAAGAAGAAATGGCTGCGAGCCTGAAAGGCCGCGATTTTCTCATGCTGGTCGATTATGCGCCAGCGGAAATCCGTTACCTGATCGATCTCGCTATCGAGCTTAAGCAAAAGCTGAAAGCGGGCGAAACGCATCATTTGCTTAAAGGAAAAACACTCGGGATGATTTTTGAAAAATCGTCGACGCGTACGCGCGTATCGTTCGAGACAGGTATTTACCAGCTCGGCGGTCACGGATTGTTCCTGAGCGGCAATGATTTGCAAATCGGGCGCGGCGAGTCCATTTGGGATACGGCACAGACGCTTTCCCGCTATTTGGACGGCATCATGATTCGTACGTTCGCTCATCGCAAAGTAGTGGAGCTGGCGCGCGGTGCAACGATTCCGGTTATTAACGGCTTGACCGACCTTTCCCATCCTTGTCAGGCGCTGGCCGACTACCAGACGATTCTGGAGCACAAAGGCAAGCTGGAAGGGCTGAAAGTGGCTTATATCGGCGATGGCAACAACATGGTGCACTCCCTGCTGATGGGAGCAGCTAAGCTGGGCATTCATATGTCGGTGGCGACTCCAGAAGGCTATGAGCCGGATGCAGACATCGTACAGCAAACGAAGGATCATGCAGCTGAGACAGGCTCGCGCATTCATGTGTGCCGCGATCCGAGAGAAGCGATTGAGGGCGCTGACGTCGTTTATACGGACGTATGGGCAAGCATGGGACAAGAAGCGGAGCAGAAGGAACGCGAGCTTGCTTTTGCCGCTTATCAAGTGAATGAAGCATTGGCTGCACATGCGAAGAAAGACTATTTATTCATGCACTGCCTGCCTGCACATCGCGGCGAGGAAGTGAGTGAGGGCGTCATTGACGGCGACCACTCGATTATTTTTGACCAGGCGGAAAATCGTCTTCATGCTCAAAAGGCCATTATGGCCGCGATTATGTAACAAAGCTTAACCCGGCGTTATTCGGCTTGCCACCCGCATAGTGGGATATTCGCCGGAATTATTCATTTTGATTTTAAGGAGTGCGACAATAACAATGGCTAAGGAAAAAATCGTATTGGCATATTCGGGCGGTCTGGACACGTCCGTCATTCTCAAATGGCTGAAAGAAACGTATGATGCGGAAATTATCGCGTTCACAGCTGACATCGGACAAAAGGATGAGCTGGACGGACTGGAAGCAAAAGCGCTTGCGACTGGCGCTTCGAAAGTTTATATCGACGATCTGCGCGATGAGTTCGCGTCTGATTTTATTTTCCCTATGTTCCAGGCTGGCGCTTTCTATGAAGGCCAATACCTGCTTGGTACTTCGATTGCCCGTCCGCTGATCGCAAAGCGTATGGTTGATATTGCACGCGCTGAAGGTGCGACTATTATCGCTCATGGCGCGACTGGCAAAGGAAACGACCAAGTTCGTTTTGAGCTCGGTGTTGCCGCGCTTGCTCCTGATATTAAAGTGATCGCTCCTTGGCGTGAAGAGCAGTTCCGTGAAGAGTTCCCAGGACGCGCAGAGATGATCGCTTATGCCGAGAAGCACAACATTCCCGTTCAGGCTTCGGCTGCCAAGCCATATTCTACTGACCGCAACCTGCTGCATATCAGCTTTGAGAGCGGCATGCTGGAAGATCCTTGGTTCGATCCAAGCTCCGATGAGAACAAAGATATGTTCGTGCTCAGCGTAGCGCCGGAAGATGCGCCCGATCAATCCGAATACGTAGAGCTGTCTTTTGAAGCGGGCAACTGTACGGCAATTAACGGCGAGCCGCTTACTCCGCTGCAGGTCATGGACAAGCTTAACGACTTGGGCGGCAAGCACGGTATTGGCCGCGTGGATATGGTCGAGAACCGTTTTGTCGGCATGAAGAGCCGTGGTGTGTATGAGACGCCGGGCGGCACGATCCTGTTCAGCGCACACCGCAAAATGGAGTCGCTCACGATGGACCGTGAAGTCATGAATCTGCGTGATTCCCTCATTGCAAAATACAGCCAGCTTGTATATAACGGCTTCTGGTTTGCGCCTGAGCGTCTTGCGCTGCAAGCACTTGTGCTGGAATCGCAGAAAAACGTGACCGGTACTGTACGCCTTAAGCTGTACAAAGGCAATATCATCGGCGCTGGCGTACAAAGCCCGGTGAGCTTGTACAACCCAGAAATCGCTACGATGGAAGCTGATCCGACACAAGCTTATGACCAAGGCGATGCTACAGGCTTTATCCGCCTGAACGCGCTGCGTTTGAAGGTCGGAACGAAATACAGCGGTAAATAACCATAAAAGTACGTCATTTATTAATAGATGCCGGAAGCAAAGGAGAGGCCGCTTCTTGCAGCGGCCCCGCGCCTTTTCCGGGAGGGAGTGCGATAACGTGAGCAAGTTATGGGGCGGCAGATTTACGAAGAAGACTGATCAGCTGGTGGAGGAATATACAGCATCCATCCTGTTCGACAAGGAACTGGCGGAAGAGGATATTCAAGGCAGCTTGGCTCATGTAACGATGCTGGGCAAGCAGGGCATTTTGCCGGATAAAGATGTGGAGACGATTCAGGACGGCCTTCACCGCGTCTTGCAGCGCATTAAGCGCAATGATCTGGAGTTCTCGGTGTCCGACGAGGATATTCATATGAATATCGAGAAAACGCTCATTGACGATATTGGCTCGGTAGGCGGCAAGCTGCACACCGGACGCAGCCGTAATGACCAGGTTTCGACCGATATGCATCTCTATTTGCGCAAGCGTGTTGTTGAATTTGTGGATTTGCTGCAAAAGCTCCAAGCGTCGCTTGTGGAGCAGGCGAAAGCGAATACCGCTACAATCGTGCCGGGCTACACGCATTTGCAGCGTGCCCAGCCGATTTTGTTCGCTCATCATTTGATGGCTTACGTAGCAATGTTCGGACGCGACATTGAGCGCCTGCAAGACAGCTACAAACGCATCAACATGCTGCCGCTTGGCGCAGGCGCGCTTGCGGGAACAACGTTCCCAATCGACCGCCATTTTGTAGCGAGCCAGCTGAAATTTGATCGTGTTTATGAAAATAGTCTGGATGCAGTCAGCGACCGCGACTTTATTTTGGAATTTCTCTCCCATGCTTCGATCATTATGATGCATCTGTCGCGTCTGAGTGAAGAGCTCATCCTGTGGTCCAGCACAGAGTTCAATTTCGTCGAGCTGGATGATGCTTTCTGCACAGGCAGCAGCATTATGCCGCAGAAGAAAAATCCGGATGTGCCTGAACTTGTGCGCGGCAAAACAGGCCGTGTCTACGGCAACCTGGTCGGCCTGCTGACGGTTTTAAAATCGCTTCCGCTGGCATACAACAAGGATATGCAGGAAGACAAGGAAGGCATGTTTGATACGGTTCGCACGCTGCAAGGCGCGCTGCAGCTGTTCGCGCCGATGATTGCGACGATGAAGGTCAACAAAGACCGGATGCGTCAAGCGGTCAATCAGGATTTCTCCAATGCGACGGATATTGCCGATTTCCTCGTGGGCAAAGGATTGCCTTTCCGCCAAGCACATGAAGTGATCGGTAAAACGGTGCTTTATTGCATCGAGCAGGGCAAATACTTGCTAGATCTGAATCTGGAGGAATTCAAGCAATTCTCCGAGCTGTTTGATGATCGCATTTATGCGGTGCTCCAGCCGGAGCAGGTTGTCGATGCCCGCAACGTCTATGGCGGCACAGCGACTGTACAGGTTGAAGCAGCTATTGGCCGTGCCGATGAGGACCTGCTGAAGGTAGCCGCATGGGTAACAGAATACGCTGAGCGCAGCCGTTAAGCTTTGCTTGGGGTTTAAAATCAAAAATCTCCAAATCCACCTTTACAGTGGGTTTGGAGATTTTTTTGCTTTCTCGAGTGAGCTTGCAATTATAGTAATCGCATGCTTATGAACATGTGCTGCTTTCTTATGGGGCAAGCACGGGTGCAACGCGATGCTTTGTTCCTTGCTCGTACGAGTAAGCCAGCTTGATCAGTGTCGGCTCGCTATATTCGCGGCCGAGGAATTCAATGCTCGCTCCGAGCCCTTCAGCTGTGTAGCCGGCAGGCACGGTAATGGCTGGGAACCCGGAGAACGGGCTGAGGCGATTGTTGCCGCCTGCGCTTTGTGCTTCGCCAATTAATGCAGCTGTTTGCGTAGTCGAAGGATAGACGATCGCATCAAGGTTGTTGTCAGCCATCACCTTCAGCAGCGCGTCTTTTGTCGTTTTCGTACGGAACAGCACGATGTCCTTGTAATCCTCTGTATTCAGCGATTGTCTGGCATCGCGTGATTTGAGCGAAGCTTCCATCGATTTGTCGAATTGGCCGGAAGCAATAATTTCAGTAAGCGAGTGGTAAGGGGCTTTGGAGCCCAGCTCTGCCAAATATTCATTCAGCTGGAATTTGAATTCATAGCCGCTGAGACTTGGGTAAGCCATAATTTCCTTCAGGTTAGGAATGGTAATATCGATAGTTACCGCACCTAGCTTAGCTAAGTCCTTAACAGCCGCTTGTACCACTTCAGTGGTCGGCTGCTCTGCTTCCGCAGTTCCGAATAGCTCGGTGGCCACGCCGATGCGTGCGCCCTTCAAGCCTTTCGCATCCAGATAGCTCGTGTAGCTGCTTGGAATATGGCTGATGCTTGCTGCTGTCGCGACATCGTCAGGGTCATAACCAACCGTTGCGTCCAAAACGATGGCAGCATCCGTCACGGTCCGGGTCATAGGTCCGCCTACGTCCTGCGACAGGGCGAGCGGAATGATGCCGTCGCGGCTGGAGAGGCCGATCGTTGGGCGAATGCCGACGAGACTGTTATAGGTCGATGGGATGCGGATGGAGCCGCCTGTATCGGTGCCCATGCCGATGACGCCGAAGTTTGCTGCAATGGCAGCGCCTGTGCCGCCGCTGGAGCCGCCGGGGTAGTGGTCCAGCGCATAAGGGTTCAAGGTTTGGCCGCCTAAGGAGCTGCTCGTTGTAATGCCGAATGCAAACTCATGCAAGTTGGCTTTGGCTAAAATAATGGCGCCTGCTGCCTTAAGCTTGGCAACCTGATCGGCATCCTCGGAAGGAATGGAATCCTTCAGGCAGAGGCAGCCTGCCGTCGTGGGCATGTCATTCGTGTCATAGTTGTCCTTCACGATGACGGGAATGCCGTGCAGCGGGCCGCGAATGCCGGAGGCTGCACGTTCTTTATCCAGCTCGCCTGCGATTTCAAGCGCCTTTGGATTGATCGTCAAAATTGCGTTCAGCTTAATGCCTTGGTCATCGTATTTCTCAATGCGATCCAAATATTGCTGAACCAGTTCTTTGTAAGTAAGCTTGCCCTGGCCGACAGCCTGCTGAATGCTGGCAATCGTCGCTTCCGGCAGCAGGAATGGCATGCTGTAATTATAAATGCGATAGGCAAGCGCATAGGCCCCCGAATAAGTCAGCGATTGGTTTGGTGCAAAATGGGTCTGGCTAACGCCAAGCATCAACTTCGCTTCCATGACCGCTCCTACTGATGAGGCATAGGATGCTTTATCCGGCACGTCTTTGTATGGCTCGGCGGCTGGGGACAAGTGCAGTCCTTCCGCGATCATGACCGCGACGTCCTTGCGAGTGACGGTCGCCCCTTTCGGCGCGGCCTTGAACGTAGCGTCTCCGCCTGCGAGCTTGGCGCTTTGGTCAAATAGTTTTTTTAGCTCTGCCGAAGGAATAAGCTTGTCAGAGGAAATACTGGCATCCCCCAGCTGCAGCTCTATCGCTTTCGAAGATTCTCCTTGATAGACAGCTGCTGCCGCAGCAGTAGAGGCTGTTAAAGGCCCTGTGAGCAGCAATGCCCCGACAAGCAAAGCGGCACTGTGTTTTTTCCATGATGAAAGAAGATGTGGCATCTTTAAACTCCCTCTCTATTATGTAATGTAACCTAACATAATTAAGAGTATAGTAGGGAGCATAGAGTATGCAAGGTTCGTAAATCATCCAAGTAAGCGGTTGAATGACTGAATTTCTAGTTATATCAGCTATTTTGTCCCGTTATCTCATTGTGTTAATAAATATTACATAAATTATAGATTCGATTTTTCTGACGTTATATTTATGTTATCTAATTGTGATAGTTAATATTAAAATTCAGCTGATGCCATCCTCAAGCAGCGGTTCTGTCGGTGTACCGGGTTCGTTGGGCGCGCTTGGAGCTGGAGCGGGCTGTGGTCCTGGTGTCTGATCGGTGCCCCCTGCTTTCCCCGTGCCAATATGAATGACAGTAGGCTGGGCACGGTATGTGTCGCGCGAAATACGCTCCTTAATTGGTGGTTTTCCATTTTCCAGCGTCACTCTGAATGTGTCGACGACATAGCCGTTGCGTCCTGGTGCAATCACCTTGCGTGAGCCAGCTGGCAGCGCAGGGTCTTGAAGCTGCTGCACCTCTGGAGACAGAGTGCCGACGGTAACCGATTCAATGCGGTATTGTACATCCTCGGACATTTTTCCGAATAGCTTGACGGTCAGCTTGCGGCCCGCAGATGTCGCGCGAATGACGATGTACTTGTCCGTTGAATTGCGAAACCGAAAGTTAATGGCGCCGTCGGCATAGGTAGCGTCTTGTCCAACGGGCAAATAAGAGACGGGCAGCGAGTGGTTGCGTCTTTCGACAATTTCAAGGCCTGCGCGCAGTGCAGCGTTGTAAAGTGTGCTGGATACTTGGCAGATGCCGCCGCCGATACCGGGAACAAGCTTGCCATTCAAGATGACGGGAGCCTCCCGAAAACCGTATTTTTCCTCGACCCTGCGAATGACTTTGCTGTAATCAAAAACCTCGCCCGGTGCCAGCAGCCAGTTGTCGAGAGCAGCCGCCGTTGAGGCGACATTATAGGCGCGGCCCTCGGCGCTTGCAGCGAAGTCGGTCGTGAATGACATCATTTTGCGCTCAACCCCTTGCGCCTTAAGCTGCTCGAGCGTTACGGAAGGAGACAGGGTAAGGATAGGGAGTTCGGTGTTATATGCCGCTTGCTCCGCAGGGGATTTAGCATCGGCGGCGAGCCAAAGCCAGCTTTTCACGTCAGCGGCCAGTCGGCTCATTTCAATACGGTACGCTTCTGCTTCCGGCTCAAATAAAATTTCATCTTGGTCCGTAATCGTGCGGACGGCATCTTTGGGCTCATTTTGCTCCAGCCAGCCCCACTGCTGGCGAATAAGCTTTTCGAACAAAGCTTGATCAAATGTCTGCGCAAGCTCAAAGTTTCGCGGAAAATGATAGCGGTATTTCACCGCCTCCCATAAAGCTCCTTTGCCGAGCTGCTGCAAAGCCCCGCGCACCTCCGAGGTATCGGCCTTGTAGCCAAACGCTTCGGCCTTCCACGTGCGTCTGTCCGAGCCGGCACTGCCGGTAGCGACGGTCAGCTCACGCGCGCCAAGCGCCTGCTCATAGTCGCTCAGCAGTTTAATCGCTTCCGGGATAGGCAGCCCGCCAATATTCAGCCCGCCCGCGGTTACGCCTGCCGGCACGGTGCGCTGCTCGGCATAATAGGTGAGTCCACCCCAGCTGACGGATGCTGCAAGCAGCAGGGCAAATACAAAAATGCTGGTGAGATGCAATTTTTTCAATGGGACAATCCCCCTTCCTTTGGCGGCGCAGCTCGTTTCACTCCGAGAAATATAAGCCCATTTATAAGTGCGTAACTTATAAATTCTTATATTTCGAAAGCGACTCTGTTATGTATATGCAAGCAGCTAGAATGAATATGAGAATTGTGAAAAATGAGGAAAGAAACCGTCGAAAAGAAAGGATTTCCCATGTCATTGTCGAATTACTAATGCTGACTAAAAACAGGATGTGATAACGTGATTGAAATGCAAGACATTTGGAAGACTTACGTCGACGGTACTCATGCACTGCGAGGAGTGTCCGTACGCATAGACCGCAATGAATTTGTGTATTTGGTAGGGCCTTCCGGGGCAGGGAAATCAACCTTCATGAAGCTGATCTATCGCGAGGAAGTGCCTACGAAAGGGCAGCTTTCCGTAAATGGTTTTAATATAGGCAAGCTGAAGCCGCGCAAAATTCCATTTGTACGGCGCAACATAGGCGTTATTTTTCAAGATTTTAGATTGCTTCCGAAGCTGACCGTGTTTGAAAATGTCGCTTTTGCGATGGAGGTTATCGAAGCTCCCAAGCGGATTATCAAAAAAAGGACGATGGAGGTTCTTGACCTCGTCGGTCTAAAGCATAAGCATGCCAGCCTGCCAGCCCAGCTTTCAGGAGGAGAACAGCAGCGCGTGTCGATTGCCCGGGCAATAGTGAATAACCCGTCGGTTATTGTAGCGGACGAGCCCACCGGCAATTTGGACCCGGAGACGTCCATGGAGATTATGGCTTTGCTGGAGGAAATCAACTTCCGCGGCTCGACCATCGTCATGGCGACGCATAACCGCGATATAGTAAACAGCTTGCGCAAGCGTGTCATCGCAATCGAGAATGGCTTGGTCGTTCGGGATGAGGCAAGAGGGGAGTACGGTTATGAAATTTAGAACCCTGCTCCGCCACCTTAGAGAAGGCTGTAAAAATATTATTCGCAACGGCTGGATGTCGTTTGCTTCCATTAGCTCAATTTTTATTTCGTTATTTTTACTTGGGGCGTTTATGCTGCTGGCGCTGAATGTAAACAATTTTGCCTCCTCGGTGGAGAGCAAGGTGGAAATTCGCGTATTTCTGCAGCTGGATATAGACAAGGCGAAGATGGAGGAGGTCGAGAATAAAATCCGCCTCATCCCTGAGGTGAAGAAGGTTACGCTGGTTACGAAGGAAGAGGGACTTGAGGAGCTCCGCAAAAATTTGAGCGACGAAGGCTTGCTTGACGGCTATGATGATGCGAGCAACCCGCTACCGGACTCTTTTACCGTAGAAGTATTTAAACCTCAGTCTGTCAGCAGCGCAGCAGCGCAGATCGAGGCGCTTAACACAGGCGATGAAACAGCGCCAATTACGAGCGTGAAATATGGGGAAGGCAAAATCGAGACGCTGTTCAAAATTACGAATGCGGTACGTACCATTGGCCTCGTGATCGTGCTGGCGCTTACGGTAACCGCTATGTTCCTCATTTCCAACACGATTAAAGTGACGATTGTAGCCAGGCGCCGGGAAATTGGCATTATGAAACTGGTAGGCGCGACGAATGCGTTTATCCGCTGGCCGTTTTTCATTGAAGGTGCGCTTATTGGCATGATTGCTTCGATATTGACGACGGTTGTGCTGCTCATCAGCTACGCACAGTTTGTTACATTGACGCAGGAGGGACTTGGGCTGATGATGCTTAGTCTCGTATCGGTTCAGCAGGTTGGACTTGAAATTAGCGGTGTATTAATTGGACTGGGCACCTTGATCGGCATATGGGGAAGTACGATATCCATTCGAAAATATTTGAAAGTGTAGGTGGACGCGTCAGTGAAGAGAAGAAATCTAATCGTTCTTATGGTGATAATGACGGTATTGCTTGTTCAGCCACTAAGCAGCAGTGCTGCATCGCTGGACAGCATTAATAAGCAGCTTTCGGATGCCAAGAAGGCCATTGACAAGGCGCAGAAGGAAGCTGACGCGACAGAGCAGCAAAAGACGGAAGTATCGACACTCAAATCTGATGTACAAGCTTCTATCAAAGCCGTATTGGCGCAGCTGGATGCTGTTGTAGTCAATATGAATAATACGCAAGCAAAGGTTGATCAAACGGAGTCGGAGCTGCAACAGGCTGGCGCGGAGCTGGTCGAAGCGGAAGGCCGCGTTAAAACACGCGACATTCTAATTCAGCAGCGTCTGCGGCTGATGTATGAGAACGGCTCGGTGTCGTATCTTGACGTCTTGCTGAATGCGAGCAGCTTTTCCGATTTTATCGACCGCTTCGATTCGCTTCAGCTGATCTTAAGTCAGGATCGCAGCATTTTAGAGCAAAACAAGGTTGACCAGGCGCTCGTTGAGGAGAAAAAAGCTGAGGTAGAGCACAAGCTTGAAGAAGTCAAAACGATGTACACCAAGCTGCAAAACTACCAAAGCGATCTAGCGAAAAAAGAAGCCGAGAAAAATAAGCTCGTTGCTGAATATGATCATCAGCTTGAGGATCTCGAAGATATAAGCGCAGAGCAGGAAGCGCTTATGATTGAATTCGCGCAAAAGGTATCCGAGCTGGAAGCCGAGAAGGTGGCGAAGCTGGAAGCGGAAAGAATCGCGAGGGAAAAAGCTGCTGCAGCTGCGGCGGCTGCTGCGGGTAAAGGCAATGGAAGCAGCGGAAACGGCGGTGCGGTCTATACGGGCGGTAAGCTGGGCATGCCTATTTTTGACTCGTATCGTATCAGCTCGGGCTATGGTTATCGAATTCACCCGATTACGGGCGCTAAGAAGCTCCATACAGGCATCGACTTTGCAGCTCCGCAGGGAACGGCTATTCATGCAGCGGAAAGCGGCGTTGTTATTCTGGCGCAGCGCTGGAGCGGTTATGGCAATGCCGTTATTATCGACCATGGCGGCGGCATGTGGACGCTGTATGGCCATATTCGCGAAGGCGGCATTAAAGTAAGCAAAGGCGACAGTGTTACAAAAGGCCAAAAAATTGCCGAAGTTGGCAGTACGGGTAATTCTACCGGACCGCATTTGCATTTTGAGGTGCGTATTAACGGGACAACAACTGATCCAAGCAGCTATTTAAAATAAAGGAACAACAACAAGCGGCAGCCTTTGGGCTGCCCTTGTTCGAAATATAGGCAATTATACATGACTTGATAATAAGTCAGCTTCTAGTTCAGCTTTTGCGTGAAACGGGCGTTGCCGTCAAAGGATGGCAGCGCCATTTACGCTTGAAATATTCTCGGAATGAAAAATATGGAATGAGCAGGTCGCTGGTCAGACGCAAATAAATGGACAGAACTTGTCATATACTAGGGCGTGCCTTCCAAGAGGGAAGGCATGAACCGAAGTAGGTTCTATTTAATGCTGTGGTCAAACGAGAAGGTGGTGTCCTGAATATGCAGTTTAGAGGCCGTACAGTCATTGCTTTTGTAATGATTACGATGCTCGCTTCTGTTCTGGTCACGCTTGTAGTGGCTCGCGATCTTGTCGTGAGCAGCTATCAGGCGTCAGGCTCCGCTCCGGCAACTGCCGAAACTAGCGGGCAACATGATCTGAATGAAGCCGAGATTGACAAAATGAATGCGGTACTGGATTTGATTGAAACCAAATATGTGAAGAAGACGGATCGTGAAGAGCTGGTAGACGGCGCAGTCAAAGGCATGCTGGAATCGCTGGATGATCCTTACTCCGTTTATATGGAGAAGACGTCAGCGCAGCATTTTTCCGAATCCATTGAAGGATCTTTCACAGGTATTGGGGCGGAAGTGACGCTGCAAAACGGCAAGCTCGTCGTCGTATCCCCGATCAAAGGTTCTCCTGCCGAACGGGCGGGACTGCTGGCGAAGGATGTCGTCATTTCGGTCAATGGAGAGAAGCTGGAGGGTCTTGGGCTGAATGAGGCCGTAGACAAAATTCGCGGCCCGAAAGGGACGAAGGCCAAGCTGCAGATCCAGCGGGCAGGCACAAGCGAATCGATCCAGCTGATTTTAATACGGGATGATATTGATGTGGAAACCGTATATGCCCATATGTCCGATGACCGGATTGGCGTCATTGAAATCCGTCAATTTTCGCTCAATACGGCCGAACGCTTCAAGGAAGAGCTTGCTCGTCTGGAGCAGGAAGCAAAGCAGCAGGCAGTAGGGCAGTCTCAGGTACAGTCTGGTGCTCAGGTCAGCGAAGGAGCAGGCGATAAGGGACGGCAAGGGCTTAAGGGCCTCGTCATTGATGTCCGCAATAACCCTGGCGGTGTATTGCCGGTCGTTGTGGAAATTGCCGAGCAGTTTATTGCGAAGGGTGATGCGATTGTTCAGGTGGAGGATCGCGACGGCAAGCGGGAGAAGACGTTGTCCAAGGGCAGCCGCAAAGCTTATCCGGTCGCCGTAGTCATGAACAAAGGCAGCGCCAGCGCCTCGGAAATATTGGCTGGTGCGCTGGGTGAGGAAGCCGGTGCGATACTGGTCGGCGAGACGACGTTTGGCAAAGGAACGGTACAGGTGAGCTACAATAAAGCGCTGGGCGATGGCAGTCTTGTGAAAATGACGATTGCCAAGTGGCTGACGCCAGAAGGCATCTGGATTCATGAGAAGGGCGTTGAGCCGACCGTTGCCGTAGCTCCGCCTTCGCTTTACACCGTTGCGCGGCTGACAATAACCGAAACGCTGAAGCGCGATATGAACAATGAGCAAATTCGCAGTGCGCAAATTATGCTAAAAGGGCTTGGGTATGAGCCGAAGCGTGATGATGGTTATTTCAATGAGGAAACCGTGCAGGCAGTTAAGCAATTTCAGCGAAACTCAAGTCTTTCGGTAACGGGAGAACTGGACAAGTCAACAGCCGCAGCATTGGAGAAGGCGGTTATTGCATGGATTAAAGACAAGAACAACGATGTGCAGCTTCAGGAAGCGATTGAACGGGTAGGCAGGAAATAACGCCTCGTTGTCGAATCCATTACAAGGTTGACTCTGTCTTCGGAGTCAGCCTTTTCTTTTGAATCGGCAGCAGGTGTGAGACGGGAAAACGCCGCTAAGGCGGCTGAAGGAATAAGTTGGTAAAAATGAAGGAGTGTATGCGGTGAATCAGGCTCTTGCTTTGTTGCAGCAATTCCAGCTGGCGTTGCTTCAACTGCTGGTACAACCTTTTTATTATGTGGCTATTTTATTTATTTTGCTCCAATATACAAAGCAGATTAAGCTTGAACGGCAATTGTTCGCCGTCAAGCTGCATATATGGCCCCGGCTGCTCGGCCGGGCGATCGTCACAGGCTTGCTGGTAGGACTAGCTGTATCCCTTGTAGGCGCATTTATTGGCGTTGCAGTTACCCAGCAATCCGTGATGTGGTTATGGGGCGTCTCAGCGCTGCTTATGCTGTTTCGCATCCGTTATTTATGCTTCGCTTATGCTGCTGGCGTACTCGGTCTGCTGCAATGGATCGTTGGGTTTACTCCGCTGGCTTCGGGCGAAGGCATAGTCAGTCAAGTTGCGGCTTCACTCGCTGCCATGGATATGATAGGGCTGTTCATGCTGGTAGCTCTGCTGCACTTGGCAGAGGCGCTGCTTGTGCGAAATCAGGGCGGCAAGCTGGCGACGCCACTGTTCCTCTCGGGCAAGAGAGGGAAAATTGTCGGCGGCTACATGCTGCAAAGCTTTTGGCCGGTGCCTTTGCTGCTGCTCGTTCCTGTTGGTGGAGGTGCTGGCACTGGCGCTGCAACAGCAGCATTGCCGTGGACGCCGCTGCTCGGCGCGGACTGGTCGCAGGGCTGGACGATTGCCGCGCTGCCGATGATTATCGGCTTTAGCGAATTGACACGCTCGATGCTGCCTGAGGAGAAGGCCAGACACGCTGCGAAGGGCTTGCTGCTTTACAGCGCCGCACTCGCAGCAGCAGCTTTGCTCGCTTGGTGGCTGCCCGTGCTGCTGCCAATTGCCGCGCTCTGCTCGCTGCTGCTGCATGAAGCGATCATTTGGCGCAGCCGCAGGCTGGAAAATGCCAGCAGCCCGCTATTCGTTCATGACCAGCGCGGCTTGCGCTTGCTAGGCATTTTGCCGCAAACGCCGGCTGAGGCGCTGGGGCTTCATGCAGGTGAGATTATTTCCAAGGTTAATGGCGTTCGCGTGCATTCGAAGGCTGATCTGCATGCCGCGCTGCATCTCAACTCGGCTTTCTGCAAGCTGGAAGTGCTGAACTATGCCGGAGAAGTAAAGTTTGTGCAGCGTGCGCGTTATGAAAATGAGCATCATCAGCTCGGAGTTATTTTGGCGCCAGACGAGGATGCGAATTTCTATGCGGCCTCAGGCCCTGCTTCGCTGATTGACCTGTTGAAGCGCAAGCGTACGGCGCATCGCCGGGGTTCATCTAAAGTGCCGGATTCTGTAAATAATGCTGCGTCTGGCGAAAAAACGTCCGTATAGCACAAGCTGCGGTACTTCCGTTCTAAATGGTTTTTGTCTAGTCTTGTTGGACAGGCTGATAGCAAATATTGTTCCAAAAGCGTAGTGACAGATTTTTCGATTCTGTCACTACGCTTTTTTATTTGGCATCATGTAGGGAAAATTAGCTGGTTGCATCGGAGAATGCTTAGAGCTATAATAAACGGGAACACATATTCTTATAATAGAGTAGATTTGCCTACGTAAATTGGAATTACTTGTAATAGCATGAACAAATTGAGGCTTGCTGCTTCTTTTGCACGATATTGACTATAATGATAGATAGCTGAGGAACGAAGAAGGAGTGGATGGCTGAAGTGAGTAATTTTGCACCGCAAGCCCGTAACTTTGAGATTAAGTCCGATTATACGCCGCAAGGCGACCAGCCGCGTGCCATTAAGCAGCTGGTTGAAGGCGTTGAAGCAGGACAGAGATTTCAAACGCTGCTTGGGGCGACTGGAACAGGAAAGACCTATACGATTGCCAATATGATTGCGCAGGTTAATCGGCCTACGCTCGTTATTGCGCATAACAAGACGCTCGCAGCTCAGCTGTGCAGCGAATTTAAGTCTTTTTTTCCCGATAATGCCGTGGAGTATTTCGTCAGCTATTACGATTATTTTCAGCCGGAAGCTTATATTCCTTCAACCGATACGTATATTGAGAAGGATTCGAGCATCAATGAAGAGATTGATAAGCTGCGCCACTCTTCGACCAGCTCGCTGTTCGAACGAAGAGACGTCATAGTTGTAGCCAGCGTTTCCTGTATTTATGGCTTAGGTTCGCCGAAGGAGTACGGCAGCATGCTGTTGTCGCTGCGCGTAGGAATGGAGAAGCCCCGCGATGCGATTTTGCATAGGCTGGTCGATATTCAATATCAACGCAACGATATTAATTTTATTCGGGGGACATTTCGTGTCCGCGGCGATATTATAGAGATTTTTCCCGTTGCCAATAATGAGCGGGCGATTAGAATTGAACTTTTCGGCGACGAGATTGAACGGATTACGGAAATTGACGTATTAACCGGCGAGATCGTGGGCGAGCGTGAGCATGTAGCAATTTTTCCAGCGTCTCACTTTGTAACTCATGAGGAGACGATGAAGCTTGCGCTCGTTAATATTGAGCGAGAGCTGGAGGAGCGGCTTGCCGAGCTTAAGGAAGCGGGCAAGCTGCTGGAGGCGCAGCGGCTTGAGCAGCGTACGCGCTATGATATTGAGATGATGAGTGAGATGGGTTTTTGCTCAGGCATCGAGAACTATTCGGGTCCATTGACGTTCCGGGAACGGGGGGCAACGCCTTATACGCTTTTCGATTATTTTCCGGATGACATGCTCATTGTGATTGATGAGTCGCATGTATCGCTGCCGCAGATTCGCGCTATGTACAATGGCGACCGGGCCAGAAAGGAAATGCTCGTCAATCACGGTTTCCGGCTGCCATCGGCGATGGACAATCGGCCGCTTAAGTTCGAGGAGTTTGAGGCGAAGGCTAAGCAGACGATTTATGTCTCTGCTACACCGGGTCCTTTTGAGCTGGAGCAATGCCCGACAATGGTAGAGCAAATTATTCGCCCTACTGGCCTGCTTGATCCGATCATTGAGCTTCGGCCAACGAAGGGACAGATCGATGATTTGCTGGGCGAAATTCGCGATCGGGTGGCGAAGGATGAACGGGTATTGGTGACGACGCTGACGAAGAAGATGGCGGAGGATCTAACCGATTATTTTAAGGAAATTGGCGTGAAGGTGCGTTATTTGCACTCGGATATTAAGACGCTGGAGCGGATTGCGATATTGCGCGACCTAAGGCTTGGCGTGTTCCACGTGCTGGTGGGCATTAATCTGCTTAGGGAAGGGCTTGATTTGCCTGAAGTATCGCTGGTAGCCATTTTGGATGCGGATAAGGAAGGCTTCCTGCGCTCAGACCGCTCGCTCATTCAAACGATTGGACGCGCGGCACGCAACAGCGAAGGCCGGGTTATCATGTACGGCGACAAGGTGACGGATTCTATGGGCCGTGCGATGAAGGAGACAGAACGTCGGCGGACGATCCAGGAAGCGTTCAACGAGAAGCATGGCATTACGCCGCAGACGATTCGCAAGAAAGTATTGGAAGTGATTGAAGCGACCAAGGTTGCCGAGCAGAAGGCCGATTATTTGGCAGATGCCGGATCTGGCAAGATGTCGAAGAAAGACCGTCAGTCGATGATTAATAGATTGGAAGTTGAAATGAAGGATGCGGCGAAGAACCTGCAATTTGAGCGGGCAGCCGAGCTTCGGGATGCGTTGCTGGAACTGCGGGCAGGATTGTAGAAGCGAAGCAAGAGGATGGATAGGATAGAGGAGGAAATAAGATTGGGTAGCGACAAAATTGTAGTCAAAGGCGCTCGTGCACACAATTTGAAAAATATTGATGTCACCATTCCGCGCGACAAGTTTGTTGTATTAACGGGTTTGAGCGGCTCAGGCAAATCGTCCCTGGCATTTGATACGATTTACGCCGAAGGACAGCGCCGTTATGTGGAGTCCTTATCTGCCTACGCTAGACAGTTTCTCGGCCAGATGGAGAAGCCCGATGTGGATTCCATTGAAGGCTTGTCACCGGCCATTTCGATTGATCAGAAGACGACCAGCCGCAATCCTCGTTCGACTGTAGGTACGGTAACGGAAATTTACGATTATCTTCGCTTGCTGTTCGCACGGATTGGCAAGCCTCATTGTCCGGAGCATGGGATCGAGATTACTTCGCAGACCGTAGGCCAAATGGTTGACCGTATTATGGAATATCCCGAGAAGACGAAGCTGCAAATTTTGGCTCCACTCGTATCCGGCCGCAAGGGCGAGCATACGAAGCTGTTTGCCGATATTCAGAAGCAGGGCTTTGTTCGCGTTCGCGTAAATGGCGAGCTGCGGGAGCTTAGTGAGAAGATTGAGCTGGAGAAAAATAAAAAACATAGCATTGAGGTCGTTGTCGACCGCATCGTTGTGAAGGCAGACGTCCACAGCCGCTTGGCTGATTCAATAGAGACGGCGCTTAAATTGGCCGATGGCCGGGTGCTCGTTGACGTAATGGAGAAAGAAGAGCTGTTGTTCAGCTCAAACCTGGCTTGTCCAGTATGCGGCTTTAGCGTAGAGGAGCTCGCGCCGCGGATGTTTTCGTTCAACAGCCCGTTCGGTGCTTGTCCGGATTGCGACGGATTAGGCGCGAAGATGATCGTCGATCCAGATTTGCTCGTTCCCGATACGAGCAAATCCATTAAAGATGCAGCTTTTCTTGCCTGGGCCGGAAGCACATCCAATTATTATCCGCAGTTTTTAAGCTCGGTTTGTGAGCATTATGGCATTCCGCAGGATGTGCCCGTTTCTGAGCTCAGCGACGAGCAAATGAATAAGCTGCTTTATGGTACGGGAGGAGAACGTGTCCGCTTCCTATATGAGAATGACTTTGGCCATCGTAAAGAGGCCTATGTGCCGTTTGAAGGTATCGTTAACAATTTGGAACGGCGCTACCGCGAGACGGCGTCTGATTCCATGCGGGAATATATCGAAGCTTATATGAGTGCCAAGCCATGTGGCGGCTGCAAAGGCCAGCGGCTGCGCAAGGAAACACTAGCTGTAACGATTGCCTCCCAGAACATCGCTCACGTCACTTCGCTTTCCATTGGCGATTCGCAGCGTTTCTTCGAAGGATTGGTATTAACGGAGAAGGAACAAACGATTGCTAATCTGATTTTGAAGGAGATCAACAGCCGGCTGGGCTTCCTTGTTAATGTCGGGCTGGAATATTTGGCAATGAACCGTGCGGCAGGAACGTTGTCCGGCGGTGAAGCGCAGCGGATTCGATTGGCAACGCAGATCGGTTCGAGCCTGATGGGCGTTCTTTATATTTTGGATGAGCCGAGTATCGGACTACATCAGCGGGATAATGATCGGCTGATTGAGACGCTTGTGCATATGCGGGATATCGGCAATACGCTTATTGTTGTAGAGCATGATGAGGATACGATGCTGGCGGCTGACTACATTATCGACATTGGCCCTGGTGCGGGTATTCATGGCGGTACCGTCATCGCTGAAGGAACACCAGCGGAGATTATGCACAATGAGCATTCGTTGACAGGCCAATATTTGAGCGGGCGCAAGTTTATTGAGGTTCCTCTTGAGCGCCGCGCTGCGGGCGATAAATGGCTGGAGGTTCGCGGTGCGAAGGAAAATAATTTGCGCGGTGTCAATGTGAAAATTCCGCTGGGCATTTTTACGGCGGTTACTGGCGTATCTGGTTCGGGCAAATCGACCTTCGTCAATGAAATCGTATATAAGACGCTTGCTCGTGATTTGAACCGAGCGAGAACACGTCCAGGACAATATAAGGAAATGCGCGGTATCGAGCATTTGGAGAAGGTCATTGACATTGACCAATCGCCGATTGGCAGAACGCCGCGCTCGAACCCCGCTACGTATACAGGCATGTTTGATGACGTTCGCGACCTTTATGCCTCGACTAATGAGTCCAAGGTAAGGGGCTATAAGAAGGGCAGATTCAGCTTTAATGTGAAGGGTGGCCGCTGCGAGGCTTGCCGTGGAGATGGCATTATCAAGATTGAGATGCATTTCCTGCCTGACGTGTACGTTCCTTGTGAAATTTGCAAGGGCAAGCGTTACAATCGCGAAACGCTGGAAGTGAAATATAAAGGCAAGAGCATTGCCGATGTTCTCGAAATGACGATTGAGGATGGCTGCAAGTTTTTTGAAAATATTCCGAGAATCCAGCGCAAATTGCAGACGCTGCTTGATGTAGGCTTAGGCTATATGCGCCTGGGACAACCTGCCACTACATTGTCTGGGGGTGAAGCACAGCGTGTTAAGCTGGCTTCCGAGCTGTATCGCCGGAGTACGGGGAAAACGATGTACATTTTGGATGAGCCGACGACAGGCTTGCATGCCGATGATATTGACCGTCTGCTGATGGTATTGCACCGTCTTGTTGATTCGGGTGAATCGGTACTCGTCATTGAGCATAATCTGGACGTTATTAAGACTGCCGATTATTTGATCGATTTGGGACCGGAAGGCGGAAGCGGCGGCGGAATGATCGTGGCAACGGGAACGCCTGAGGAAGTAGCCAAGGTAGACAAGTCCTACACAGGTAAATACCTGAAGCCCATTATGGAGCGCGACCGGGAACGGACTATCCAGCGGCGCGAGACGGAATCTTCCGTTGCAGCAGCATCTAATTAAGCTTGGTATTATAAGGCTAGCCAACCGATGTGGGCTAGCCTTTTCTATGTTTGATTTGGATTCTAGCTACATTTCATGACCGCCGCAGGTTATAAGGTTGGACAAAGCTGGACACTGTATAAGAAGATAGCAGCAAAGCCTCCCGCTAACGGATAGTTAGGATGCGGCGTACTTCATGGACAAACGTGACAAAGTTGTTACGAAAACAGATTCGGACTTGCGTCAGACGCATGGAAAAGATAACATATAGGTTAGGATAGGATGCGTATGGCCAAATGGGTTTTTAAAATATAGGAAAGCATAATGTTTTCATCCTTTCTCTATATTTCTCGGAATGAAACGCGCCGCGCCGTCAGAGGACGGCGAATGCCGTTTCACCTTCGTTTGGAAGACAAGTCCTTAAGCAAGTGGAATGGAGCAAAGCTTAACTGTGGGAGGGGTCATTCAAATGTTTTTGGCAGAAGAAGCAGCACAAACGACCAGCAACATTAACACGTTTGACTGGTTCATGCTTGCGTTTACTATTTTGTTATTGATCGGCTTTGTCCGGTTGGTCAAAGAGCGCAAGAAGAACATTTTTGCGATTGGTTTCACAGCTGTATCTTTGGGATTGTTTTTGTTTATTGATTACATCATGATCACCAAAGTATGGTTGGCATAGGGAAAAACGAAAAAAGTTCGTCCAAGTTGAATCCAACCTGGGCGGATTTTTTTTGCCTACTTGACAATATACCAGTGATCCGATAGGATTTAATCAAAACTGACTGACGAGTCAATCAATGGGGGCGATGCTTTATCGAAACCGTAGATCGGAATACGGCGAACAATGCGGAGCGCAAACACCAGATTATGGAGTCCGCACTGAAGCGTTTTGCCCTTCATGGTTACCATTCGACCAAAGTTTCGGATATTGTAGCGGATGCAGGGGTTGCACAAGGAACTTTCTATTGGTATTTCAAAAGCAAAGAAGCGATAGCTATAGAGATTGTACAGGATGGCCGGGAGCGGCTGCTTACGGTTATTGGACAAGGCTACCGTAAAAATGCTGGTTCGGTGCAGGACATGGTTTCGGCCTCCGAGCATTTGCTGACCGAGCTGTTCCATTTTGCCAAGGAAAATCGTTATTTAATGGGCATGCTGTTGGATGGCACGGGCTTTAGCGAAGTTGTAAGACAAGAAATAACGGTTACTCAAATGGCGATGGAGCAATCTTTTGTACTCAATATTGAACGCGCCACTGAGTTGGGCATGCTGCCGGCTACCATTGATGCCAAGCTGCGAGCGGCATTTCTGATGAGCCTCATTGAAGGCGTACTGTCCCGATGGCTGTTTCGCAGCTCGCCGGAAAGCGATGCTATTGCGGTGAAATCTGCTGAATTGCTGGCTGCGGAAACGGCGCGCTTTGAATTTTTCGGCTTATTAGGTATTTAGCTGCATTTCCCTGAGAAAGCCGGACACATTAATAAGCAACAATATAAATATTAGAGAAGCTATGAAGGAGAGAGTGGAAGATGAGGATTCAAATGAAAAAATCAACGTTATGGATGATGTCAGCTATTTTGCTGTTGGCGGTTATTGTGGCGGGCTGCGGCTCGAAAAACGGCAACAGCGGTAATGCAGGTTCAGCTTCGCCAACAACGGAAGCAGGAGCAACAGCTTCTTCCAATTTGCTGGAGCAGGTGAAACAGGCTGGCGTACTCAAGGTGGGCTTGATGGGAACCTATGCCCCGTATAACTTTTTGAACGAAAACAAGGAAATGGATGGCTTCGACGCGGATATTGCCAAAGAAATGGCGAAGCGCCTTGGCGTAAAAGCTGAGTTTGTCGCACAGGAGTTTTCCGGCATGATTGCCGGTCTGCAGGCGAAGAAATTTGATGTCGTCATTAGCCAAATGACGATTACTGACGAGCGCAAGGAGCAGATGGATTTTACCGAACCGTATATTACGAACTCAGTCAAGATCATCGTTGCCGAGAAAAACGATACAATTACGAAGCTGGCTGATTTTAAAGGCAAAAACATTGGTGTAGGACTTGGTACGAACGACGAAACGTATCTTCGCAAAACGGTGCTGCCTGAAGTCGGCAACTTCACCATCAAAACCTATGATGATGTCATCACATCTCTAAAGGACCTGAATGCAGGCCGTATTGATGCGACGATCAACAATATGTATGCTTTGAAACCGATCGTTGAGAAAAATGGCTTTAAAATCAAAGCAGTTGGCGATCCAATCAAATCGGACAATGCAGGCATCGCGGTGCGCAAAGACAATCCTGAATTCCGCGACGCGCTGAATGAAGCTTTGAAGGCGATGAAAGCCGACGGCACGTATAAAACTATTTTTGTAAAATGGTTCGGCGAGGAGCCAGCGGCTGAATAAGCCCGGCTCTCGTCAACATTTTTCGCTCATATGAAGGGAACCTTCACGATATGAATCTCGTTTTTGAAAATTTCTTTTTCCTGCTTAAGGGCGCTTATTATACACTGCTGCTGACGATGATGTCGATGTTTTTTGGCCTTATTATCGGCGGAGTAGTAGCGATTGCCCGTTTGAAAGGTAACCGCCCCATTCGGCTATTGGCTCGGGGGTATGTCTCGATTATTCGGGGGACCCCGGTGCTCATCCAAATTTTTGTCGTTTATTATGGGCTTGCAGATTATAACATTGTGTTAGGGCCACTGACGGCAGCAACAATTGCGCTAAGCATTAATGTGGGTGCATATTTATCGGAGACGTTCCGCGGGGCGATTTTGTCCATTCCAAAAGGACAGATGGAGGCCGCTTATGCAACGGGTATGACCTCATGGCAGGCGTTGTACCGGATCGTGCTTCCACAGGCGGCCAGGGTGGCCATTCCGCCAATGGGCAATACATTTATCGGAATGCTTAAGGAGACCTCGCTTGTTTCAGCTATTACTGTAACCGAACTGCTGCGCCAAGCGACTTTGCTTATCGCACAGTATTACGTCTATATGCCGTTTTATGTGGGAATTGGAGTTATGTACTGGGTGATGAGCACCGCTTTTTCAGCTATTTTGGAAGCTATTGAGAAGCGCTTGTCCAAAGCCTATTAAAAATATAAGAAATGATAAGTTTCACTCTTATAATGGGCTTATATTTCATCGCGAAACGGAAGCTTTGCCGCCAGAGGACGGCGACAGCCGTTTGCGCTTGGGTTGGGGCGTGAGAAATACTATGATTACGACGGAAAAATTAACGAAGTCTTTTCAGGGCGCCGAGGTGCTGAAGGGGATTAATCTTCAGGTTAACGCGGGGGAGATCATTGTGCTGCTCGGGCCAAGCGGTTCGGGAAAAAGCACACTGCTTCGCTGCCTGAATGGGCTGGAGACGCTGAGTGGAGGCAGTATTGAGATGAACGGTGTTCGCCTGAATACACAAATGAAGCCACGCGAGCTCAAGCAGAATGTCCGAACCATTCGCCGCCATAGCGGGATGGTCTTTCAGCAGTTTAACTTGTACCCGCACAAAACGGCGTTAGGCAACGTCATTGAATCACTGCTCATCGTGAAAAAGCTGCCCAAAAGCGAAGCCATCGCTATCGGCAAAAAAATGCTGAAGCGCGTCGGATTGGAAGGCAAGCTGGATGAATATCCATCCAGGCTGTCTGGCGGGCAGCAGCAGCGGGTAGCAATTGCCCGGGCGCTCGCAATGGAGCCGGACGTGTTATTGTTTGACGAGCCGACATCGGCGCTTGATCCGGAATTGGTCGGCGAGGTGCTCGATGTCATGCAGCAGCTGGCGCGCGAAGGGATGACGATGCTGGTGGTGACGCATGAAATGGCGTTCGCACGCCATGTCGCGAACCGGGTTGTGTTTATGGATGACGGGCAAATTGTCGAGGAGGCTGCTCCGGAGGTGTTTTTCGACCATCCAGCTACCGAACGGGCGCGCCGCTTTCTAAATAAGCTAGGCCAGCACAGAGGGGTGCAGCAAGAGCAGCAATAACGATCAACAGAACATTACTAAGTACGACATTACTAAGTACGATTCACCTAACGAAGCGACCTAGGCAATACAAGAACTTCAGACATAAAGTAGGAGGCATGGCCTTCGATTCTTACGAAAGAAAGAGGGTATACCGCAATGAAGGTTACAACAACATGGACAGGCAAACGGGCATTTACATCTGTAGGGCCATCTGGCTACAGCGTTGGAATGGATGCAACCGCAGCATATGGCGGCGACGGACAAGGTGCTACACCGATGGAGCTGCTGCTGGCGGGCCTCGCGGGCTGCATCGGCATCGATATTACGATGATTATGGATGCGTTCCTCGGTTCAATCACCAGCATCGAGATTGATGCGGAAGGCACGCGCAAAGAGGAAATGCCGAAAGGCTTTACGGCTATCGATCTGATTTTCAAAGTGAATGGCGATGTGCCGGATTACCGAATTTGGAAAGCGATTGAGCTCGGCAAAGAAAAATATTGCGCCGTCTCGGATTCGTTGAAGGCGGACATTCGTTACCGACTAGTGCTCAACGGAGTAGAAATGACGCGGGGATAAGCTAGTCTCAGCATACACAAAAAAAGAGTCGTGATCCTGCCGCGGGCGGTTCGGGTTACGGCTCTTTTTTTATTCAGAGAGGCAGTCGCTGGGGGGAGCATCTCAATCTACACAGAAGCTGGAGCTGTTTCCGAGGCGGCAACATCGATGATACCCACGAATTGGCCCTGTTCATTCGTAATAACGATGCAATCGCTGCACAGCTCGGCTTGACGATCAGCAGCTTTATTTTTCAATGAGGAGATGCTGCCCAGATTAAAGTTTGTGTCAGTGGAGGAGGCGACGGTGGAGAGAAAGCGGGTATTCATGAGCTTGGTGATGTCCGTCTGGTAATAGCCAAGGAAGCTGCTTGATAATTGGAGAAAAAAACGATCGCGCATTACAAGCCCAACAGGCACTGTCAGTGAATTGCATACGACTGCGCAAGGCGCTTCCGGGTAACTGCGAAACAGCTGGAGCGCTTCATAGCAGCTTTGGCTTGTGTTTAGCTGAGGGACAAACGCAGGGGCAACGGCATCAGAAGTATAGCCAGTCATGCGGATCACCTATCTTCTTTTTTAGTGGGGGTTGCTCTTATAGAGTACGCTAGTAGGATTAACGCGGGGAGTGTTATTTATTAGCGGAATGTAAAGATTTAAAGCCCTCGTCCACGATTTTTATTGCAAAAAAGAACGGCCACATCCTCATCGGATGCAGCCGTCCTCCTTCAATCTATACCCACCACATTTCGCCCAGTGGTTCTTTAATCAGCACCTGCTGCAGGTTTTGCACCGCTTTGGTGAAACCTTCATCAACGGACATCAGGCCGTCCTCATGCTCGATGCTCACGACATAGTCGTAGCCAACTAGACGAAGCGCGCTAATAATATCAGCCCATACTTTCAGGTCATGCCCGAAGCCGACGGTGCGGAATTGCCAAGCCCGGTCCAGCATCAGCGAATATGATTGCATATCCGTTACGCCGTGATGGTTGACGTTGATTGGATCAATCGTCGTATCCTTCGCGTGGAAATGGTGAATCGCGCCAGCGCGACCCAAAATTTGCACCGCTTGAACCGGATCAATTCCTTGCCACCACATGTGGCTCGGATCCAGGTTGGCTCCGATAACCGGACCAACCGCTTCACGCAGGCGAAGCAGCGTTGCCGGGCTGTGAACGGAGAACCCGCCATGCAGCTCAAGTCCGATTTTCACGCCATGCTCATTAGCAAGCGCGCCGATTTCAGTCCAATAAGGGATAACTTTGTGCTCCCACTGCCAAGCCAAAATTTCTTGAAAATCATTTGGCCAAGGTGCAACCGGCCAGTTCGGATATTTAGCATCCTCGTGGTCGCCTGGGCAGCCGGAAAATGTATTGACGACAGGAACGCCCAAGCGTCCTGCGAGTTCGATCGTTTTGCGAATTGTAGCGTCATCCGCAGCAGCTAAATGCTTCTGTGGGTGCAGCGGATTAGCATGGCAGCTCAGGGCGCTGATGATCAGGCCGCGTGATTCTACCGCATGCTTAAACGCTTTCAACTTTTCCTCATCAGCAAGCAGGACATCAGGATCACAGTGGGCTGTGCCAGGGTAACCGCCAGTGCCGATTTCAATAGCATCCAGTCCTTTGGCAGCTATGTAATCGAGCGCTTCTTCAAATGACTTCTGTGCGAAAAGCACGCTGAATACTCCTAATTTCATGTGCAATCATTCCTCCTATTTATAAGAAAAGCTAATTCTCATTATACCATTGCCCGATTGCCGATATCTAATGAAAAGTGCAAATTTAACATAATCGCATATAAACAAAACAAAAGGTTACCAAAAGCCTTCTCGTTCGTACAAGTTATAGATAAGACTTGACAGTTTTTTCTAAGCATAAGCTATAATTTTGAATAGAAACTGCCGAAAACTATGGAGAAGCCCAACAAGAGCGGGAGGAAGTAAGCAATGGCAAGTGTCATGCTAGTGGATGATGATCCAGATATACGCGAGCTTATGCACGCGCAGCTTAGCAGTGAGGGATTTCAGACGATTCAGGCAAGCCATGGCAAAGAGGCCATTCGGCTGCTGAGAAAGCAAAAAGCAGACCTAGTTGTGCTTGATGTCATGATGCCCATCATGGATGGCTGGGAGCTATGCAAATTTATAAAGGAAGAATACCCAAATATCCCAGTGCTGATGGTTACAGCAAAGCGTGAAATTAATCAGAAAATCAAAGCGTTTGGACTGGGAACCGATGATTATATGGTGAAGCCTTTCGAGCCCTACGAGCTGGTGCTGCGCGTTCGGGCGTTGCTGAAACGCTACCGGATTGAGGCGTCTATGCGGCTGCAGTTGGGCGATTTTGTGCTGGACCGGCACACGTTTGAGGTGATGCAGGGGCAGGTACGGGTGGCACTGCCGCTAAAGGAATTTGAGCTATTGTTCAAGCTGGCGGGCAATCCAGGCAAAATTTTCACGCGCAACGAGCTGATTAGCCAAATTTGGGGCCCGCAGTTTTTCGGTGACGAGCGGACAGTCGATGTACATATTAAGCGATTGCGCGAACGTTTTGCAGAAATGGATGCGCCTTTTACGATTGTAACTAAGCGTGGGCTTGGTTATAGGCTTGAAATGGTGGATGCATGCTAAGAACGTTATATGTCAGGGTCATTATTAGTTTTATAACGGCGGTGCTGGTCGGTCTGGTCAGCGCCTTCTTTATTACGATTACGCTGTTTAAGGACCAGGTGATCACGGAAGTGAAGAAGGAGGTTTTAGGATACGGACAATCTGTCGCGACCATATATGAGCAATATGGCATAGACGAAGGGAAGCGGATTGTGACGATATTGCAGCCTACTCCGTCTTATACATTCATGGTTATGGATGAGAAGGGCTGGTTGAATGAGGAGGGGAAGCCGTTTGCAGAATACGGTATTACGCCTGGAGACAGCATTTCAAAATCTGTCATAGGCGGCGAGCCGTTCGTGAATATTGGTTTTGGCTTCACTGCAGGGAGTGGCCTTGTGCTCGGGATGCCATTTACATGGGATCATAAATCTTACGGACTGTTCGTGCACCAGCAGTCGAGCCAGCTAGCTATTTTCAACCAGATGCTGTTCGTTGCGCTTGCTGTTGTACTTGGGGTAGGCGGTCTGTGTATTTTTGTGGCAGCCATCTATTTGGTGCGTCCGCTTAAGGAAATGAAGCAGGCGGTAGAGCGGATGGCGAGTGGGCGTTTCGACATTCAGCTAAAGTCAGGCAAGCGTACGGATGAGCTAGGGCAGCTGGCACAAAGCTTTAGTGACATGGCGAAGGAAATAGAGCAGATGGATGAGCTGCGTGGGCAGTTTGTCAGCAGCGTCTCGCATGAGATTCAATCGCCGCTGACGTCGATTGCCGGATTTTCGCGCATGCTTATGCTGGATGCGGTGGAGGATCCCGAGCAGAAGCAGCGGTATTTGAAAATCATTTATACAGAAAGCCAGCGCCTGTCGCGCCTTAGCGATAATTTGCTTAAGCTGGCGGAGCTGGATTCGGCGGTGCCTGCTTTTGATCCGGTTACCTACGATCTCGATGAGCAGCTGCGGCAAGTTATTGTCGCCTGCGAACCGCAGTGGTCCGAAAAATCGATTGAAATGATACTGGAGCTGCCCCATGTGAAAATAAATGCCGATGAGGATCGGCTGAGCCAGGTATGGATTAATGTAATCGGCAATGCGATCAAGTTTGCTCCGGAAGGCGGATATATTCGCATTGAGATGAGCTTTGATACAGACAGCATCAAAGTATCCGTATCGGACAATGGCAGCGGGTTTCCAGACGAAGACGGCTTTAGGCTGTTTGAACGATTTTATAAGGCCGACAAGTCTCGCAGCAAAAAGCTGGGCGGAAGCGGCCTAGGCCTCTCCATCGCCCAGAAAATCGTCAATTTGCATCAAGGCGTCATTCGAATTACAAACCGGGTGGAAGGTGGCGCGCGCGTGGACGTGACACTGCCGAGCATGGCAGCCAAGAAGCGCAATTCCTGACAGTTGAAGGCGCAGCCAGCCTCAGCATAGATAGATGAAGGACTAGTGACAAGACCAACCCTCAAAAGCCTGTCATTCACTTTAATAAACGCGAACGCTGCAAAAAAATTGCTGCTTGCTTCATTTTTTTTGCAAGGTTCACGTTATGTTCATACAGAAAGTTTAACGTTGAGGTATACACGCGAGTAGGAGGGGTTCTGGTTGAATGGTTTAATCCGCTTTTCAATGAATAAAGTGGCTGCAATGGTTATATTGATTGCCCTGCTTGTAGGAGGGGGGCTGTACGCAACGGCGACTCTGAAAATGGAGACGATCCCCGATATCTCTTTTCCAGTTGTCATGATTCAAACCACATATCCGGCACCGCCAATGGATGTGATGGATGAGGTGACAAAGCCGATTGAGGATAAAATCGCGAACATTCAAGGGCTGGATACACTCAGCTCAACGTCTAGCGATAATGTTTCCAGCATCGTTGTCCAGTTCAAGCAAGGCTACGATGTAAAGGAGAAAAAGACGGAGCTGGAAGGCATGCTGCAGGAGGTAGTGCTTCCGGGTGGCGCGAGTATGCCAAAAGTTCTGACCTTCGGCTTTTCCTCCCAGCCTGCTTATTACTTAACGCTTTATGCCGGGGAGGGCATGTCCCAAACCGAACTTAACAAGCTTTATGAGGATAGCATCGAGCCATCGCTGGAAGGCGTTAATGGCATTGACCATATCGATTCTATTGGGGTTAGTTCAACCTCGCTCGATATTTTGCTGGACGCAGATGCTTTATCCGTCTTCAATTTGTCGGCGGTAGAGGTAACCAGTGCCATTCAATCTGCTCTGACGGATGGAGCAGTCGGTTCTGTAGAGCTGGACGGCAAATCGCAGATGGCACGGGTGACGGGCGATTTAAACAGTATTTACGGCCTTCGCAATTTGGAGTTTGCTACGAGCACAGGCCAAACGGTATTGCTTCAGGATTTGGGAGATGTCCAGGCTGTGAACGAATCGAAGTTTATAGCCCGCTACAACAATCAGCCTGCGTTGGGCATTCGTCTCTACAAGATGAGCGAAGCCAATGCGGTTGATTTCTCCAATGAAGTCAATACGGTGCTCACCGATTGGGAGACCAAGCAGCCAGCGATTACATTCCAAAAAATTTATGATGGCGCTGATGAGGTCAGAAAATCGATCAGCGGCATTTTGAAGGAAGGCTTTATCGGAATTGCGCTTGCCTCGCTAATGATCCTGCTGTTCCTTCGCAATATTCGGATGACGATGATCGTACTCGTCTCGATTCCACTCTCGATCCTGATCACGCTGATTATGATGTCGAGCATGAATATTACGCTGAACATTATGACGCTCGGCGGCATGTTCATCGCCATTGGGCGAATTGTGGATGATAGTATCGTCGTCATTGAGAACATATACAGCAATCTGGAAAAAGCGCAGGAGCGCGGCGAATCCGTCATTATTATGGCTACCCGCCAAGTTTCCATGGCGATTACGTCCTCGACGCTCGTTACGGCAGGCGTGTTCCTGCCACTCGCCGTTGTTGGCGGCATCGTTGGACAGATGTTCCGGCCATTCGCGCTGACGGTATCATGTGCTCTGCTTGCTTCACTGGTCGTGGCGCTAACGGTCATTCCCATGATGACAAAGCTGCTCGTACTGCGCAGCCGCAAGCAGATTAAGCAGAACGAGCATGCGCATGACGGCAAAGTAACGCGTTTATATGAGCGTATTCTAGTATGGTGCTTGTCTAATCGGATCAAAACGTTGCTGATGTCGCTTGTCATGCTTATCGTGACAATGGCGATTACGATTCCGAATTTGGCAGTTAACTTCCTGCCTTCGAGCGGCCCGGAGAAGCTCGTGTTCTTCCAGGTGAAATATCCATATGAAACGTCGCTGGAAAGCAATGACATGCAGTCACAGGAGATTGAGAAGATGCTGCTGGATGCCAAAGACAGTCAAGGCGGCAGCTTGTTCACCTTCGTGGAGTCCTTGGTCGGATATGCGGACAGTGACGATACGGTTCCTTATACAACCTCGCTTACCGCTGAGATCAGCGAAGCCGAGGATGCGACGCTGGTGTTGAACAACTATGTGGATCTGATTAAAAATCAGCTGCCCCAAGGTACGGAAGTAACGGGCCAAATGGCAAGCGGCGGTGGAGGCCTTAGCGGCGGAAGCTTCTCTTATGTGCTGAAAGGTGACGATCAGCAGTTGCTTGAGCAAGGGGCTGCGCTCGTCAAGGATAAAATGAAGGAGTTCCCTGAGCTTACTAAAATCACCGATACGCTTAGCGACGCTAAAACAGAAATCAGCATTACCGTTTCGCAGACGAAGGCTAGAGAGCTTGGACTTAATCCTTCCCAAGTCAGAGATTCGGTCCGGATGTGGCTTGCAGAGCAGCGTCTCGGAGATATTCGCTTTGATAATGTTTTGTATTCCACAGTGGTCAAGCTTCGTGATGAAGATAAAGGCTCACTTGAGAAGCTTGGCAAAATGCCGATTTCATCGCCTACGGCAGGCATCGTTTATTTGCAAGAGGTGGCCAAGGTAGAGGAAGTACAGGCTCCTGCTGCTTTGAGCCGGGAATCGCGCACGCAGGTCGTGAAGATGTCGGCTACTATTGATGCAGCAGACCAGACTGAGGTCAGCACAAGAGTGGCGGCAGCGCTGGATGCGATTGAGCTTCCAACGGGTGTATCTACCGAGATACAAGGCGTGTCGGAGGACATTGCCGAAAGCTTCACGCAGTTGTTTATGGCTATGGCTGTATCCATCGCTATCGTTTATTTCATTTTGGTTCTGTGCTTCGGCAATGCCAGCACGCCGTTTGCGATTTTGTTCTCGCTGCCGCTCGCCATTATTGGCGGTTTACTCGGACTGCTGGTTACGAATGAATCGATTAATATTACATCCCTCATTGGGTTTATGATGCTGATCGGCATCGTCGTTACCAATGCGATCGTATTGCTTGATCGAGCGCAGCAGCTGAGGCATGAAGGCTTCTCCGTCCGCCATGCGCTGGTCGAAGCAGGCAGAGTCCGGCTGCGTCCGATTATTATGACAGCAGGCGCGACGATAGTAGCGATGATTCCTCTGGCAATGGGCACTGGCGAAGGCGTACTTATTTCTAAAGGGCTCGCGGTCGTTGTTATCGGCGGCTTGATCACTTCTACACTGCTTACACTTGTAGTCGTGCCAGTCGTATATGAGATGCTTGAGGCGATTACGGGCAAGCTGTTCCGCAAAGGGAAAGGCCAAGCTGCACCAGTGGATTTCAATAAGCCTGCCAATTTGGAAGGCTAAACATTTAAAATATAAGCCTTTATAAGTTTTTCCCTTATAAACAGGCTTATATTTCTCCGACAAAGCTTTTCGCACGTCCTAGAAGGACGACGAAGTCGTTTTTGCTTGGCACATAAATGGTTAAGAGGGTTAACAATATAGAGGGGAGCTGGAATATATGTTTTTTCGTTTGATCAAGCAGGAGCGGCGAAGCAAAGCCGCACTCGCAGCCGTGTTTGCAATGGCTTTAATGGCAGCGGGATGCTCGAGCGCAGCACCTGCTGCAGAAGAGACAGCAGTAGAGCAGCAAGTGACGGTCATTAAAACAGAGGCGGCAGCCAAGCACAGCATGGGAGATCCGCGCGAGCAGGTCGCTGAGGTAAGCGCCTCGGTTCGTCTGGACATTCCGACAATGGCTTCAGGCAAAATCGCCCGCGTGCTTAAGAGCAATGGCGACACGGTTAAAAAAGGGGAAGCCATCATTCAATTGGAGTCGAATCTCGCAGTGCTGGACCGTAAACGCGCGGAAACCAGCCTGTCAGCAGCAGAGCAGTCTTTAGTCAAGGCTAAGCAGGATATTGCTTCAAGCCGCTCTACCTTGCTGAATAATATTGCAAGTCTGGAGACGCAGTACATTCAGGCTAGTGCCGGTGATGATCAAAATTTGATTGATGCCGCGCGTCGTAATCTGGAGTCGGCCAAGCAGCAGCTTGCCGATTTGGATAATGGCAGCTCGCTTGCGGGCTTGCAGTCCCAAATCGATGCGGCGAGATTAGCCGTCGAGCAGGCTGATCTTCAGCTGGACAGCTATCAAATTACCGCTCCAGCGAGCGGTACGATTACTGATTTTGCCGTGAGCGAGGGCATGACGATAAACGCAGGTACAGTAGTAGCTGTCGTGCAGAATGTGAAGCAAATTTCGATTAAAACCGAGCTTAGCGAACCAGCAGCCGGGCTGGCCCGCGGCAAGTCAGAGCTTGTCTACTACAATTCGGAGAATCCATCTGTGAAGAAAAAAGCGAAAGTGGTCTATCTCGCTTCGGTGCCTAATGCAAAAACGAGAATGTACGCACTTGAGCTCACAACGGACAATGCGGATGGCTCGCTCAAGCCAGGCAGTCGCGTACAAGTGGAGCTGACGACCGTTGCAGAGGAGAATGTAATTGCTGTTCCTTCGCTGAGTATTGTACGTGAAGGCAGTGAAACCTTCGTTATGCTGTCCAATGCAGGTACAGCTGAGAAGCGCGCAGTTAAACTGGGCCGCGTCAATGGCGTCTATCAAGAAGTGCTGGAAGGCTTGAAAGAAGGCGAGACCGTTGTCGTCTCTGGCCAGCATACGCTGAGCGATGGACAGAAGATTGAGAATGAAGAGGCTGCAAAGTAATCAGAGAGCAAGAAAGCATTTTTAGAAGCCGTAATTGAATACTGTCATTCATCCCGCATTTGGAGTTTTACTCCTCATAATGCGGGGTGTTTTGCTATAAAAGCATGTTGTTCAGAAAAAATGGGTAAGAAATATGATCCGTATAATGATGTCCGTATGCTGAAGCGTGATAATCCTTAAGCTCCCTTTGAAGAAGCTATAGCGGCTCAGTTTATTGAAGATAGCGCTACGATTGTCATACCGTATAAAGAGAATCAATATGAAGCCATAACCGTTCACTATCAGCCTTTCGATAAGGAAGTATTCTAAAAAGCATCGTTCCTTAAATTATTCATAAAATAGTGCTTTTGCAGCATTTTGCTTATGATTCTCCTTTTTTGACAACAATGTATGGTGGAATAGCTGGCGGCGGTTTGTTACACTAGTAGCAACAGATTGCTAACTATTGAGGAGAATGTGCGGTACTATGAAAGCAAATATAAGGCGTCAAGATGTAGAGTTGCTTGCTCCGGCAGGCGACTGGGAATGTATGCGGGCGGCGGTTGCGAACGGTGCGGATGCTGTCTTTTTTGGTGTGGAAAAATTCAATGCGCGTGCGAGAGCGAATAATTTCCGCAGCGAGGAGCTGCCAGAGATTATGGCCTTTTTGCACAGCTACGGCGTGCAGGGCTTTTTGACTTTTAACATTCTCGTATTTGAGGACGAACTGCGCGATGCGCAAGCGCTCATTGAAATGTGTATAGATGCAGGTGTGGATGCGGTTATCGTGCAGGATTTGGGACTTGTGAAGCTCATTCGCGAGCTGTCGCCGGATTTCCCGATTCATGGCTCGACGCAGATGACGATTACTTCTCCGGAAGCGGTGGAATTTACGAAGCCGTTTAATATGGAGCGCGTCGTTCTCGGCCGCGAAAACAACCTCAAGCAAATCAAAACAATCGGTGAACAAGCGAAGCTTCCTATGGAGGTTTTTGTGCATGGCGCGCTATGCGTATCGTACTCCGGTCAGTGCTTGACGTCGGAAATGTGGGGCGGACGCTCGGCGAACCGCGGCGAATGCGCGCAAGCCTGCCGTCTTCCTTATGACCTGATGGTCGATGGCAAGCATCAGCCGATGGGCGATATTTCGTATTTGCTGTCGCCGAAGGATTTGGCGGCGATCGATCTCGTGCCTGAGCTGATTGAAGCAGGCGTCGTTTCCTTCAAAATCGAAGGGCGTCTCAAAAGCCCGGAATACGTAGCCAATGTAGTCAGTAAATACCGCAAGGCGATTGATAAATATTTTGATGGCGACTTGTCCAAGCCGTCGGTAGAGGAAGTTCGTGAATTGCAGCAAAGCTTCTCGCGCGGCTTCACACATGGCTTCCTGTCGGGTACGAACAATAAAATGCTAGTAGAAGGCACGTTTCCCAAAAGCCGCGGCGTCTTCATTGGCCGTGTCGAGCGTATTCTCCGCGATGCAGTAACCGTTCGTCTGGAAGCTCCGCTTAAGCGTGGCGATGGCGTCGTCTTCGATGCTGGCGATCCGACGAAGAAGGAAGAGGGCGGCCGCGTCTACGACATTCGCCGCCAAGGCGTGAAGATTGAAGGCGAAGCGCAGGAAGGCACGCTGCTGGAGCTCGTTCCAGGACGCAGCGACGTTGATTTGCGCAAGGTGCATGTGGGCGACCGCGTATGGAAGACGAATGACCCGGCGCTGGATAAGCGTCTTCGTGCGACCTATGAGACGGAAAAGCCCTACCGCGTTTTCCCGCTTCATGTCTCGGTAACAGGCAAGCTCGGCGAGCCGCTGCGGACGGTATGGACGGATATGCAAAAGGGAACGACGGTAGAAGTAGTATCCGAACTGCTGCTGGAGCAGGCGCAGAAGCGTCCGATGGATGCGGAGCTGCTCAATGATCAACTGGGACGTCTAGGCGGAACGGTTTATCAGCTTGACCATTTGGAAGTGCTGCTTGAGGGCGAACTGATTGTGCCCGTGCGTGAGCTCAACCGGATGCGCCGCGAAGCGGTAGAGCATCTAGCTGGAGAACGTCCGAAGCCGCCCGTCTATGTGAAAAATAACATCGACCCGCTGGCAGACACCGCGGATCAAGAGGCTGTTCCAGCCGCTGCCTCAGGCTATTCGCACGAAGGCGATCTTGTGCCGCGCCTGACGGCTCTATGCCGCGGCTTGCCGCAAGTCGAAGCAGCAATCGCCGCCGATGTCGATATGATTTATGCTGATTTTGAATTTATTAAGCAGTTTCCGGCGGCTGTAGAGCTGGCGCGTGCGGCTGGCAAGCCGATCGCCCTGGCAACCCCGCGCATTCATATGCCGGGTGAAAACGGCTACCATGCTAACATTTTGAAGCTTAAGCCAGATGCGGTGCTTGTCCGTAATACGGGTGCGCTTTATTATTATTTGCGCGCTAAGGCCGAAAACCCGGATCAGCCATTCCCTAAGCTGATTGGTGATTTCTCGCTGAATGTGGCTAATCACAAGACGGTTAAGCTTTTTGAAGAAGTGGGTCTCGATATGATTACGCCGTCCTATGACCTGAATATTCAGCAAATGATGGATATGCTAAACAAGGCCAATACAGCGAAGCTGGAAGTCGTAATCCAGCAGCATCTGCCAATGTTCCATACGGAGCACTGCGTCTATTGCACCTTCATGAGTGAAGGCACCAACTTCACGAACTGTGGACGCCCATGTGAAGATTCACGCGCTTCCTTGCAGGATCGTATTGGCATGTCCCACCCGGTTCGCGTAGACGAAGGCTGCCGCAATACGGTGTACAATGCGATTGAGCAATCAGGCGCTGAATATATTAAGCCATTTTTGGAGCTGGGCATTCCATCTTTCCGCGTCGAGTTTCTGGAAGAAACGCCGGAGCGGGTAACGGAAGTGCTGTCTCTTTACCGCGATGCACTCGATGGCCGTATTACGGGCACAAAAGTATGGCGTACACTGAAAGCAACGAACCAAATCGGCGTAACGCGCGGACAATTGGTGAAGTAAGAAAGCAGCAAGAGGGGGAGCCGACATTGCGGGAAACGCAGTGCCGGCTCTTTTTGAAGGATACAACCAAATCACTCTCAGGGGTGGATCTTGAGCTTATCGAAGTAGTTTGACACCGCCATGCGGCTCGCTTAGCATAGGAAGAAGCAGGCTGCAATTTAGAGCCATATTTACTGAGATAACTGAAGCGCTCATAACGACAAGAGACTGCGACGAAATAAAGTACCGTTAATTTCCTCGCAGCTCCTAAGTGAGCCGTATAACGGATAGGGATAAGCGGGGTAATGGTGAAGATGGACGTACAATGGTATGCAGGTTGGAGACATGTATTTAAGCTGGATCCGGAGCGCAGCATCTCGGACGAGGACCTGGATGCAATTTGCATGTCGGGTACAGACGCTGTATTAGTAGGAGGCTCTAGTGGCGTAACGTTTGAAAATACCGTAGATTTAATGGCGCGTATTCGCCGTTATGCGGTAGATTGCGCGCTGGAGGTCTCGACGATGGATGCGGCGGTTCCTGGATTTGACGGCTATTTCGTGCCGCTCGTATTGAACACGAGCCAGGCAGAGTGGATTAATGGCCGTCAGACAGAAGGGCTGCAAGCATTCGGCTCTTTCATTCCTTGGGAGGAAACGGCGGCGCAAGGTTATATTATATTGAATGAAGAAGCGACCGCCGCCAAGCTGACAGGAGCGAATGCCGATCTGGACGAGGATCAGCTGCTTGCCCATGTGCAAATGGCTGACCGGCTCATGCGCTTACCCGTTATTTATATCGAATATAGCGGACGTTACGGCGACATGGCACTTGTTCACAAAGCGTATGATACGATCGCGCAGGCCCAGCTATTTTATGGTGGCGGCATCGATAGCGCAGAGAAGGCTAGCGAGGCAGCTGCGGCTTGCGACACTGTCGTTGTCGGCAATATTATTTATGCGGATTTACGGGCAGCACTGGCTACTGTGCCTGCCGTTCACAGTACGATTCGCAAGCATACTAGAAACGAAGCCTAGCTTTTATAAAAACAACCGACAATTTAGGATTTTATTTGCTTCTGCAAATTGACACTTCACGGCCCGTTGTCTACACTGTTAATAGGCGAACAAATGCGAACAAAGGAGTACGACCATGTTTAATTTTATAAGCATCGACGAGGCGGTACAGAAGCTTAACCCACCGCAGCGCGAAGCGGTAAAAGCAACCGATGGGCCGCTGTTGATTATGGCGGGAGCGGGCAGCGGCAAAACCCGCGTATTAACCCATCGGATCGCTTATCTAATTGAGAAGAAGCGCGTAGCGCCTTGGAGCATTTTGGCGATTACCTTTACGAATAAGGCATCGCGTGAAATGCGTGACAGAGTTAGCGCACTAATCGGCCCGTCGGGCAATGATATTTGGGTTTCTACGTTCCACTCGATGTGCGTGCGGATTTTACGCAGGGACATCGACCGGATTGGCTTTACATCCAATTTTACGATTTTGGATTCCGGCGACCAGCTGTCGGTTATTCGCAATTGCATGAAGGATCTGAATATCGATACGAAGAAATTCGAGCCGAAGGCTGTTCAAGCGTCCATCAGCGCCGCGAAGAATGAGCTGCTAACGCCGGAGCGGTACGAGCAGAAGGCGGGGGACTATTTTCAAGATATCGTCATTAAGGTGTACAAGTCCTACCAGAAGCGGCTCAAAAGCAACAACTCGCTCGATTTCGACGATTTGATTATGAAGACGATTCAACTGTTCCAGGAAGTGCCGGAGGTGCTGGATTTTTACCAGAACAAATTCCGTTATCTCCATGTTGATGAGTATCAGGATACGAACCGTGCGCAATACATGCTCTGCCGCATGCTCGCTGACAAACATCACAATATTTGCGTCGTCGGCGACAGCGATCAGTCGATTTATCGTTGGCGCGGGGCGGATATTACGAATATTTTGAATTTCGAGGGCGATTATCCCGAAGCGCAGACGATTATGCTGGAGCAGAACTATCGTTCTACAGCCAATATTTTGAATGCGGCGAATGCGGTCATCAGCCTCAACACCGGACGCAAGCCGAAGAACCTTTGGACCGATCAAGGTGCCGGAGACGAAATTACGGTGTATCAGGCGGATTCCGAGCATGACGAGGGTTATTTTGTAACAGGTGAAATTCGCAAAAATAAAAATAGCGGACGTAAATTTGCAGACCACGCCATTTTGTATCGGACCAACGCGCAGTCACGGGTTATAGAGGAAATTTTGATCAAATCGGATATCCCCTATCAAATCGTCGGCGGCATCAAGTTCTACGATCGTAAAGAGATTAAGGATTTGCTCGCTTATTTGCGGCTAATTTCCAATCCGGATGACGATATTAGTCTTGCACGCGTCATTAATGTGCCGAAGCGCGGCATTGGTGACACGACAGTTGGCAAGCTGGCGGAGGAGGCAGCGCGGAGCGGCACTTCGATATTCAACGTTTTGGGCAATCTACAGGGGCTGGATATCAATGCCCGTACGCAAGCGCTGCTTGGAGAGTTCTATATCATGATCAGCAACCTTGCGGGTATGGTTGAGTATTTGTCAGTGACGGAGCTGACGGAGAAGGTGCTGGAGATGACCCAGTACAAGCTGGAGCTTCAGCGTGAGAAAACATTGGAATCGACCGCACGGGTCGAAAATATTGACGAGTTCCTGTCCGTTACGATGGACTTTGAGAAGCGCAACGAAGACAAGACGCTCGTGTCCTTCCTGACCGATCTTGCTCTCATCGCCGATATTGATTCTATGGATAAGCAGGATGAGCAAGGCAACGCTGCCCCAAGCGACGCTGTCGTGCTGATGACGATGCATAGCGCCAAAGGCTTGGAGTTCCCTGTTGTCTTTATTATTGGCATGGAGGAGAGCATCTTTCCACATAGCCGTGCTTTGAACGACAATGACGAGCTGGAAGAAGAACGCCGTCTTGCCTATGTAGGCATTACCCGGGCAGAGAAGCAGCTGTTTATGACTTCGGCCCGGATGCGCACCTTGTTCGGACGGACCGCATCGAATATGCCTTCACGCTTTCTGGATGAAGTGCCGAGCGAGCTCAAAAAGGATGCTTCCGCTTCGGGCGGTTTTGGCCGCAGTGGAGGAGGCAGCAGGTATGGCGCTGGAAGCTCGACTGGCTTCGGCTCAGGCGGACGGACGGCGCCGAAGAGTCCTGCGGCAAATGGCGGGCTTGGCTCTGGCGGCCGATCGCTCGGCACGAGCACAAGCAGCGGGGTTCGAGTAAGCACGCCGCAAGCAGCCGGCGCAGGTGCAGCGGGGGCGGCTGGAGATGCAGGCGCGAAGCAGTTCGCTGCCGGCGACCGGGTAGCCCACGGCAAATGGGGCGAAGGCGTGATCGTTTCCGTGAAAGGAACAGGCAATGACATGGAGCTACAGATTGCTTTTCCCGCTCCGACAGGGGTGAAACGCCTGCTTGCAGGCTTTGCGCCAATAACGAAAGTTTAGCTCATTATTGAAAGGGGACATTTGCTGTGGAAATGAACCAAGCGGAAACAGCTGCAGCTTCACCTGCCCAAACCGAACGAATGATTACGCTAATTGATGAAATTACGGCTCATAACTACCAGTATTACACGCTGGATCAGCCGTCCATTGACGATGCTGACTATGACAAGCTTTATGATGAGCTGGTCGCATTGGAGAAGGAGACGGGGACCGTGCTGCCGGATTCGCCAACACAGCGTGTGGGGGGAGAGCTGCTTAAGGGCTTTGAGCCGCATCGTCATCGTGCCAAGCTGTGGAGTCTGGACAAGGCGCAAAATATCGAAGGACTGCATGCCTGGAACCAGCGGATGCTGCGGGCGGTTAACGATTATAATACGAAAAATCCGGATGTTGATCCGCTACCAGACCCAAGCTATGTAATTGAGCTGAAGTTCGATGGATTGACGCTGAACCTGACCTATGAGGATGGTAAGCTGATTCAGGCGGCTACGCGGGGCAATGGCGCGATAGGTGAAGGGATTTTGGCACAGGTGAAGACGATTCGTTCAGTCCCGCTCACGATTCCTTATCGGGAGGGTTTGATCGAGGTGCAGGGCGAGGGTATTATGCAGCTGTCGGTGCTGGAGAAGTACAATCAGACGGCTGCTGAGCCGCTCAAAAACGCACGCAATGCAGCTGCGGGCGCCCTGCGCAACTTGAATCCGAAGACGACGGCGGAGCGGAAGCTGAGCGCTTTTTTCTACAATATAGGTTATTCGGAAGAGCTGGCTTTCACCACTCATCAGGAAATGCAGCAGTTTTTGCGTGACAATCGGTTTAAAGTAAATCCGTATGCGGTGTATTTTGACACGATCGAAGAGGTGGCGGCAGAGCTGGAGCGCTTGGCAGAGGGCCGCACCGATCTCGATTATTTAATAGATGGAGCTGTAGTCAAGCTCACGGATATCCGTACTCGGGAAGCGCTCGGCTATACAGATAAGTTCCCGCGCTGGGCGGTTGCATTTAAGTTCGAAGCGGAAGAAGCGGCAACCATACTGCAATCCGTTTCTTGGGAAGTCGGCCGTACCGGCAAAATAACGCCTGTCGCCCGCGTCGAAGCCGTTGAGCTTGCTGGTGTGACGGTACAAAACTGCACGCTCAACAATATAGGCGATATTGAACGGAAAAATCTTAAGTTTGCGCTGGGCACGTTCGTAACCATTCGCCGCTCCAACGATGTCATACCGGAAATACTCGGCAAAACCGATGATATAGAAGGCCAGGAAATCGTCTTTCCAGAGCAGTGTCCTTCTTGTGGCACGGAGCTTGAGCAGCGCGGCGCACATTTGTTTTGCAACAACCGCCTAGGCTGTGGTCCGCAAATGATCGGTCGTATTACGCATTTTGCCTCGCGCGATGCGATGGATATTGATACATTCAGCGTTATGACGGCTGAACAGCTGTTTACAGAGTGCAAGGTTCATGACCCTGCCGATCTGTATGCGCTGGAGTATGACGATCTGATTAAGCTGGAACGGTTCGGCGAGCGGAAGGCGCGCAAGCTGCTTGATGCGTTCGAGAAGTCCAAGAGCCGGGATTTGACGGCATTTCTATATGCGCTCGGCATTCCGAACACAGGGAAGTCCACCACGCGGACCCTAGCGGATCATTATGGCAGCCTGGATGCTGTAATGGCGGCTTCGGTGGAAGAGCTGATCGAGCTGCCTGATATCGGCGGTATTGTAGCGGAGAGTATTGTAAGCTTCTTTGCTGATCCGGTTATGGCTGACAGCATCGCTCGTATGCGGGCTGCCGGAGTAAGCGCGGAAGCGGAACATAAAGCAGTAGTGCGGGAAGATAGTGTATTCAGCGGCAAAACGGTGGTCATTACAGGGACATTATCCGGCATGAGCCGCGACGAAGCTGCTAAAAAGCTCGAAGCATGCGGCGCGAAAGTATCCGGCAGCGTGTCGAAGAAGACGGATTATGTCATTGCTGGCGAAAATGCAGGCAGCAAGCTCACGAAAGCGAAGGAGCTTGGTGTTACCGTTATTGAAGATGAAGCCGAATTGCAGCGTTTATTAGAAGGAAACGAAGCGTAATAGACCGAAAAGTGCTGCCACGCCTGGTTTTTGGGACGTGAGCGGCGCTTTTTTGGTTATAAGGGCTAAGGATTTAAAGGTGGTTTAATAAAAAATGAAAAGTTTTTTGAAAAAGTAGTTGCATTTCGAAAATGGACATGGTATATTACTTCTTGTCGCTTCGGAGACATCGCGTTATACAGCAGAAATATTGAGAAATAAACAATAAAATAAGCTGTTGACACTGTCGAAGAATGGTGATAACATATACAACTGTCACTACAAAATGTGACAAACAAGTTCCTTGAAAACTGAACAAATGGATCACGTCAAAATCCAAACAATGTTTTAAATAGCTAGTTAAGTAATGAGCAAGTCAAAC
>NZ_JBCNGR010000018.1:0-102106 GCF_050481745.1 Paenibacillus algorifonticola
AGATATTAGCTGGTTTTAGCCATACATGCAGCGCAAAATCAGCGCTGCACCACAGAGGATGAAAATAGCTTGAATGTGTCAATACTTCTAACGGGGCTGGGAGAAGAAATTATCTTCTGAACAGATGTCTTATTAACACCTAAAATTAATGCAGCTTCTCCTCTTGATATCCTCGATTTTTGGCCTTCGAGATAGCTCTGAAATATTGCCGAGTCTATCCAATATTGTGATTTTGCATTTTTGGTACTAACATCTAAACTTATTTCACCTATATTATTTAGTTGGCTGAGTTTCTCATAACTAGTTCCGATGTCTTTTCTAATTTCTTCACGTCTCACAAGAGTCCGCTTAGAAAGTAGTGTGGGATCCCCTTAAAATACTGAGAAATCTTTTCTCACCTCACCACAGATTTCAATCCGCTGATGACCCTCGACATGGACTGAAAGTCGATATGACAAATTGGAGATGTGTATATATGGATTAATAAGAGGGGGATGAGTCAATTAAGAAAACGGCAACCAATTAATTGGCTGCCGTCTCTTCATTTAATCAATATTTAAAAACGTCATTTTATCATAAACCAACTCATTGTGAGTTTATTGATTCTCTTTCCTTCTTTACTAGCTATTAAGAATCAATAAACTCAGTAATCTCCAGGCTTTCACACAATCAGTAATAATTTTACCGACAAAACAATTCAATACTACCGCCAAAATACCATTAATTTAGCGTCATTATTAAATAATATCTACACAATTATAAACAATCATCTAAACCTTGTAAGCCCGCATCGCCTTCCGCAGCTCTTTAAATGTCGGGCGCTTGCCGTACATCAGGACGCCGGTGCGATAAATTTTCGCTCCCAGCCAGCCGAAGATGTAGATCGATACGAACAAAATGCCTAAGGACAGCAGCACCTGCCACACTGGCGGGTTCGTCAGTCCAATTCGCAGCATCATGACGAATGGCGAGAAAAACGGCACATAGGAAGCGACTTTCACGAGCATCGTGTCCGGATTCGAAATGCTGAACGTGCTAATGTAGAAGCCGGCCAGCGATAAAATCGTAATCGGCATAACCGCCTGGGCCAAATCCTCCGTCCGGCTCACAATGGAACCGATTGCCGCATACAGCATGGCGTACAGGAAGTAGCCTGCCAAGTAATAGATGACTGCATAAACAATCAGCGACGGATCAATTTGATCGAAATGAATATTCAAATTTGTAAACGCATCTTTATTTTGCGGCATCGATAAATTAATGATCATAACGGCTCCATACAGCACCAGCTGGAACAAGCCGACGAGGAACATCCCGAACACCTTTCCGAACATTTGCGTCAGCGGCGATACGCTGGTAATAAGAATTTCCATGACCCGCGAGCCTTTTTCCGATGTAATTTCTGTCGCAATCAGCTGCCCCGTCACCATAATAACAAAGAACAGCATAATGACTATAATCGATACGAGTCCCATATTGACCGCTTGCTGCTCAGGCGACAGCCCGTCGGTATTGGACCCCGCTCCCGCTTCCGCAGCAATTTGCATCGTTTCAATTGAAACCGGCGCAAACAGCTGCACCTTTTGCTCCTCGCTCAGCCCGGCTTCCTTGAAAATCATTTCGGTGCGTATGTTTTGCAGCGCCCCCTGCAGCGAACGGGTTGTGGATTCATCCAGCAGCTTCTCGGATTTATAAGTTACAGCTGGCAGGCCATTTGCCTGAACGTCGCCAAAGGTCAAATACCCTTTAATTTTCTGATCGATAAGGCCCTGCTTAAGTGCCTGTTCATTACCCGCATCACTGCCCGTATCCGCAAAATCAACCAGTTCAACATTTGGCTGCTCCTGCTGCGAATAATAGGCTTTAAGCTGCTCCGCAAGCTTAGTCCCCTCTGCCACACTGCCCGCTTCCGCCTGGATATAACCGATAGAGGTGGTTTTTACACCATCATTGTTAAACTGGGAGATGAGATAAGGCAGATTTGCACCAATGGTAATAATAATTGCGAAAATCAACGTCATAACCAAAAAGGATTTTGTCCGAAACTTATTGCGAACGGTGAAGCTGACGACTGTCCAAAAATTACTCATGCTTTTCACCCACCAATTTTATAAAGATTTCGTTTAAGGTTGGCTCCATAATTTCAAACCGCCTAATTTCCGTTTGCTCCATCGCATGGCGTAAAATAAGCCCGCCCGCCGCTTCATTCTCAATTCGGAGCTCGTAACCCGATTCATTGCGCTGCACATTCATTACGCCTTCCAGCGTCTCAAGCCCCTTCACGGTGCGCTCGGTTCCCAGCATGACGCGCTCGCGTGGATACTGCCCCTTGAGTTCCTTGAGATTGCCCTGCAGTACCGCGTTCGAGCGGTGCATAATTGTTATATTGCGGCACAGCTCCTCCACATGCTCCATGCGGTGTGTCGAGAACAACATCGTCGTGCCTTCTTCGCGCAGCTCCTTCACCGCTGCCTTAAGCAGCTCCACGTTCACCGGGTCAAGCCCGCTAAAGGCTTCATCCAAAATGACGATCTTCGGCTTATGGATAACCGAAGCAATGAACTGGATTTTCTGCTGGTTACCCTTCGAAAGCTCCTCCAGCTTCTTATTGTAATATTCCGGCACGCCGAATTTTTCCAGCCAATACTTTAGGCTTTGATCGGCATCCCGCTTCGACATCCCCCGCAGCTTCGCCAAATACAGCAGTTGGTCGCTTACGCGAACACGCGGATACATCCCCCGCTCCTCCGGCAAATAACCGAGCATTTGCAGCTGATTATGGCTGTAAGGCTTGCCGTTATATAAAATTTGGCCCCCATCGGGAAAAATCAGTCCCAGCACCATTCGCATCGTCGTCGTTTTGCCCGCGCCGTTCGCACCTAGCAGGCCGTAAATTTCACCTTCTCCTACTTCCAGGCTAATGCCATTTACTGCTGTTTTATCGCCATACTGCTTATAGATTTGTTCAATTTTTAGTGGCTTCATTGTCTTCTCCTCCTTGATATCAAGCTCTAATATGCTGTCTATCCTGCTGGATTAATACGGCCAAAATATCATCCAGATCAAGCGCCTGCCGCCCCACAATCGCAATATTTTCCCGCTCGCACCAGTGCTCGGTTTCCAGTGCCTGCCGTGTAACGATCCGCAGATTGCCGCCCCCTGCATCTTCCACCGTACATTTGCCGGGGATGCTCTTCACATTTCTGCCCACAAGCTCGCTGCCACTCACATAAAACATATGCCAGCTGCTGAGCAGCTCATCCTTTTCGTACATGCCAAGTATTCGGCCCTGCGCCATAAAGACGATATAATCTGCGAGCCGTTTCACTTCCTCCACAATGTGGGAGGCCATGAGAATCGTTCGTTCGCCCTCATTCATATAGTTGTGCAAAAAGCTCATCATGCTGCGCCAAGCCAGCGGATCGAAGCCAGAGGAAGGCTCGTCGAGCAGCAGCAGCTCGGGATGATGGGCAAGCACAAGCGCGAATTCATATTTCCGCCGTGTTCCTTTGGACATTTTGCCAAGCTTGATGCTGTCATCGACTTCGAACATCCGCAAAATTTCACGATACAGGTTTACATCCCAATTCGGATACCATTTTCGCACAAAATCCGTCTTGTCCGAAGCTCTCAGCTTATTCTCATGGCTTCCGAACAGCTCGGGCACATAACCGATTTTGTTTTTCCATCCGGTATCCTTATGGTCTGAAATGGAATGGCCGAGCACGCTCAGCTCGCCTTTATCCGGCTTGATCAAGCCTAGCAGCATCCGGAAGGTTGAGCTTTTGCCTGAGCCATTTGGGCCGACAATGGCAGTGACGCAGCCCTTAGGCACTTCCAATGTAAGAGGGCCAAGCTGAAACCGCTCACGCCGCAGCTCTACCTCGTTAATACGAATCGCAATATCGTTGCTCATGACGCCGCCTCCCTCTAAACGTTATCTTTAAAATGCTTCTCCAGCTGCTCGCGAAAAATCTGTTCCAGCTCCTCGCGTGAGCACTTAACCCGCTGCCCCGCTATAATTGCCGTCTCGATTGCTTCGACAACTGCCACTAGGCGGTAACGGTCGCGATCATCCTGCTCAACAGCCGCAACGTAGGTGCCTGTTCCCTGCCTCGTTCGCAGCAGTCCTTCCGACTCCAAATCCTGATAAACCCGGCGCACCGTGATGACGCTGCATTTCAGCGACTGCGCCAGCTCCCTAATGGAGGGGAGCAGCGTCCCTTCGGCCAATTGCCCGCTGACAATTAATGCTCTCAGCTGTACTTCTATTTGATAATAAAGCGGCTCGGCGCTTTGCTCATTCATTTGAATCGGCAGCCACACGGCTTCACCTTCTTTACTTGATTACTGAATGTCTTGCTTTAAAAGCTTCGTGTTTCCAATCGGCGTTTTAATATCATAAAACTGACAGCAATACCAACGATACTTATCAATAGCGCTACTAACAAATACCACCACTCGCCATTTTCCAGTCCTCTTAACAAGCTCTGGACAATCGAAATATCATTGACACTAAGCAAGAAAGTAAGCAGCAGATAAAAAACGCAGTATAAGAAACAAACGATCACATACGTTTTTCCGCTATAGCCGTATTCCCAAATGGCATAGGTTGCTGCCATGCCAAGTGAATATAGAAACCAGCATAGTCCGAATAGAAGATAAGCGCCTGGAGAAATCGTTTCTTTCATCCCATCGACCAAAAAATACTGAATGAGGAAAAAAATAATCTGCATAGGAAGCAGTATAACAACGATTTGCATCAGCCTTCCCCAAATCAACTGAGGCAGCGATATCGGCAATATGCGCCATTCAGCCAGCTTCCCGCTAAAGGTATCATTACGCCAATAGAACATATTCGTATGGTTTAGCACAAAGCCCAGACAAGGAAGCGTCGTAAGAAAAACAAAATCAATGGCCCAATAATCGGCTGTTAAAACCAGCGTCTCATCCAGGTGGAACAGCATTCCCCCAATAATAGCCAAATATAAAGCTAAAAAGAGCGAGCCTAGAAAACCCCAACGAGTCTTCCGCAATTCGTAGATTAAAATATGACATGCCCCTTGCCACATACTCACGAGTTTTCCTCCTGCCACTCTATATACTGTATATATCTTTATACACAGTATAATCACACCTCTTAACGTTGTCAATCCATCGCCAGGAAATTTTTACAAAGCTGCTTCTCCCCTCCATTCAGCAGCGGCTAAATAAAAAAGCCTTGTCCATGAGCTTAATAGGCTCTGGCCAAGGCTTTACTTCTTTCGAGTTGTATATTGCTGTCTTAGAAGCGTGCTGCTGCTGCTTTAGCTTCTTCAATTGCATGGGCAACAATGGCTTCCGCCTCATTAGGCATCTGATTGTGGCCTTCTGCAATGACGATTTCGAAATTCGTTACGCCGAAAAACTGCATAATATTGCGGACATAATTGAGGGACATTTCAGCTGCCGCTGCTGGACCTTCGGAGTACACTCCGCCTCTTGCATTAAGCAGAGCAACCTTTTTATCAGGAATAAGGCCAACTGGACCTTGCTCTGTATATTTAAATGTTTTGCCTGCTTGGTAAATGTAGTCAATATAAGTGTGCAGCACAGCAGGAATCGTCAAATTCCACAGTGGGAAACCGAAAACAACTTTGTCCGCCGCAAGAAATTGATCGATATATTTGCCGGAAACATCAACCGCTGCTTGCTCTTCAGGTGTCAGCTCATAACCGCGTGGCGCTTTGAAATTGCCGTTAATCATATTGGCATTCATATACGGAAGCTCTTCTTGGAACAAATCCAGCTCCGTAACGACATCATTCGGATGTGTTTCTTTATAAGAATCGAGAAAAGCATGATAAAGCTTTACGCTAACCGCCTGGTCTAATCCACGATCATTTGCTTTTACAAAAAGTACAGTGCTCATAATAAATATTCCCTCCGTAAAAAAGCGCTCTATGCGGGCAGCTTCTCTATTATGTATTTGTGATAGGCTTTATTTTACAAGCCTTCTTCTCACAAATCATCGGCCAATAGCATGAAAGTCGCCAGCATGGAGGCGCGGAGGGCTTAGGTCTAGCCTTACGCCTCTGGGCCCAAATAATGAATGCCGCGCAGCGCGGCTTGTGTTCGATCGGTTACATCAAGCTTGCTAAGAATGCTGCTCACATGAGTTTTCACTGTTTTCTCGGCAACGACTAATGCCCGGGCAATATCTTTATTGCTGTTTCCTCTCATTAATTGCCTAAGCACCTCCATTTCACGCGGTGTGAGCGAAGCAAAAGCTATTTGATCTGACTTGGAGCGCAGTGAATCGCGTTCCGACTCTGCTTGCAGGGACGAATAGAATAAGCGCTCCTCTGTCCCATCGAGAGGGGGAGAGGCTGCTCCAGCACCAATTAACACGCTGGTAATATCGGGATGCAGCTGAATATTGCCTTTATAAGCGCTGCGTATCGCCTCCGCCAGTTGATCCGGTGCGACATCCTTCAGCATATACCCAATCGCCCCCGTCTGAAGAGCAGGTACAATATGGCTGCGGTCTGCGAAGCTGGTCAGCACCAGCACCTTGATCGCTGGATGCTGCTCGGCAATGATTCGGCTAGCCTCAATCCCATCCATGACAGGCATTTGCAAGTCCATGAGGATCATATCCGGCTGGAGCTCAGCCGCTTTCTCCACTGCTTCCTTCCCGTTGGCTGCCTCCCCGACAATTTCGAAATCCGGCTGCAAATTCAAAAAGAAAGCAATGCCCTTCAAAACAATTTGATGATCGTCAACGAGTAACAGCTTAATTTTCACCGTTCACCCTCCCTCCTCTGCTGCCAGCGGTATGCTTGCCCGAATGACGGTTCGCTGCCCCATTTCACTATGAATGATAAACTCACCTCCGAGCGCCTCTGCTCTTTCACGCATAGACAGCATCCCCATCGTCTGTCCCAGCAGTTGTTTAGGTGAAAAACCTCGTCCATGATCCTCAATTTCCAGCGTTACTTCCCGTTCTGATTTCACAAGCCGAATATAGGCAGCATTTGCATCTGCATGCTTTCGAATGTTGTTAAGTCCTTCTTGGCCAATCCGCCATAAGCCTTCTTCAAGCGCACGGGGCAGCTCCTTCAGCCCTTCTGCCTCTGCATGTACGATAAGGTTCATCCTTTCGCCATACTGCTTAAGGGCAGGCAGCAGCCCATTCTCAAGACCAGCGGGATGCAGCTGCCAGATAAGCGTCCGCATCTCCCCGAGCGTTTCCTGCGACAAGCTGGCCATTTCCTGAAGCGAGCGTTCCACGATCGGATCTTTCCCGCCCAGGATCTTCTCGGCTCCTTTGGCGATAAAAGACATCGAAAATATTTTTTGCATGACCGAATCATGCAAATCCCGTGCCATGCGAATCCGCTCTTCCATACGGGCAAGCTCCCGGCGCTGCTCAATTACTCTTAAATTATCAATGCTGAGCGTCAAATGCTCACCGAGCGCATACATAAACTCTTCAGGATAATGATCGAATTGCCCATTATCCCTACTGCTAATGAACAGAACGCCATACGGGCAGCTGCCCCTTCGCAGCGGAATCGCTGCAGCCGATGTGAATGCCCTTAGACCTTTAGCCGTTAGCGGGACAACAGCCTCCTCCTTGCTATCTGCAACAACGACGAGACGATTTTGGTGAAAAGCGTCGGCCACAACTCCCCCGTTTCCACAATCGAGCTGCTGCCAGCCTTCCCTCGTCTGCTGCCCGTCGTAATAAGCACGAAGCGAAAGCCTGTCCTGCTCATAGACGAATAATGCAATCTGCGGCCAGTCGAAAGCAGCGCTTATATGTTCAACCGCCTTAAGTGGCAGCTGGCTAATGTCCTGCACCGCATGGATGCGCGTAATGACCTCACCAAGCTTCGCATAGAGCAGCGCATTTCGCTCCTGTACCTGATATAGGCGGATACGCTTAATCGCTGTGCCTATCTGGTAGGCAACCGCCTGCAGCAGGGCTAGCTCTTCTTTTGAAAAAAATTCTTTGCCCGCCTGCGCAGCATTCAGCAATCCAAAGCTCTCCGCGCCTGCCTTCAGCGGCACCGTCGCATGATGCGTCAAGCCGCCTTTATCGCCAGCATTGTATTCCGCAGCATATACAATTCGTGAGCATTCAATAATGTTGACCGCACGATTCAGCTTGTTTTGGCGATAGCTTTCGGTGCACCAGCAGCCTTCTCCGCACATCGCTGCATTATCGTTTTCTGCAAGGGCTGAGGGGAGATTTTGCGCGGCCGCACATATGCTGTCCGAATGCTCATCAAGCAAGAAGATCCAGCCTGTCGTAAAGCTGGTAACCTCAAGAAGCTTCACCAGCACTGCATTGAGCATAACGTTCATATCATTCATCGAATTGAGCATCTCTGCTATTTCCTTGAGCGCCGCCAGCTCATCTGCGCGAATCTCTCTGGACAAGGCACATCCCCCTTAATACAGCAAAGCCGCGAATCAGCTTCGCGGCTTCCTTGTAATACCAACTTTACAGACCAAAAATAGCATCAATCATCGGCTTCGTATGGCCGCCTGGATACAATAAATACAGCAGCACATAAACTATAACGCCCGTAATCGCTGTGAAAAACCAGATAATCGACGTCACGCGGCCCCATTTGCGATGCTTGGCATATTTGCTCTTGAAGCCCAGCACGAGCGTCGTAATGCCGAATACCGCTGCTACCGTTGCAAGCGTAATATGGAAAATCAGAAAGACAACATAATAGAGATGCATGCTATCGGGTCCGCCCCATGTTGTATTGCCGACAACTATTGTTCGCGAGGAGTATATAATAAAGAAGATGATGGCTGCAATTGCAGCTGCGATCATCACTTTCTTATGCGCCTCAACTTTGCGCTTAATAATCAGTCCCCAACCAATCGCAACCAAAATCGCACTAATAACGATAAATGATGTGCTTATTGTAGGGAGAATAAAATACCAATCCAATGTCGATCCCACCTATATCGGTAAAATAGTAAATCTGCCTAAAACTATGCCGTACCTGTATTGGTATTAGGCAAATCGTCTTCCTTATTTTCACGCTTGTACCATTGTGAGAATATATACGCCAGTATAATCCCGTACATCAACTCTTGCAATAGCTTCATGACGATGCCGCCTAGCTGCTGGTCCTCTACCACTTCCATTAAATTGAAAAATTGAGGACCATCGAACATCGTAAGCAGCCGCGTTGGATCACCCGACACACAATACCCCATCGCCTGTACCCAGACGTTCGGATCGTTATATACCGCATATAAGGGAGAGCTTGCAAATATAATTAAGGCGCACGCGGGAGTCAGCAAAATGCCATTCGCGAAAACATACGCCATCTTCTTCAAATCCGTCAGGCGATTCCATTCCGGCACAGGACATGCAATTTGCCACCACATCATGATTGCAGCAATTAGCATAACAAAATAATAGATACGGTGAATCGTATAGTGGGTCATGACAAAGTCATGTATGACTGGTACGTGATAAAAAGAAAACAATAGATTAAACAGCAGCAGCGATAAAATAGGATTCATTAGAAAGTTAAGTGAACGCCATTTTTTCGAAGCAAACAGCTTGCGCCACATAAAAGAGGGAATCGATAAAATAAGCATCGGCGGCACAATGAGATAAGAAATCGACATATTGAACATATGGAAGGTAAACATTAAATGTCCCAGGAAATTAAGCGGCCCGCCATTGCACAAATAATAGAGAATAGCCGAAACAACGAACATAAACCGCTGCTTGCCTGTTGCGGACGCCTCAAGCGGTGCATGCTTCTCCCGCCATGGTCCATTCAAATAAAAATACAATATGATGACAGCAATTGTGCCGAACATATACCATGGGGTCCACAACTCTTCAAAACTGAAATATTCCAGGCCAAGCATGGCTGCAACCTCCCTTTATCTTCTGCAAAAGAGGAGGGAACCCACCCGGGACCCCTCCTCTGTGCAATTGTAACTCCGTATTACCACCAAACCCAATATTCCGCCATAACGATACACGTAAAGGCAATAAATACACCCATAAGAATGCCGACCGTAGCAAAAACGTGGCCGCGGTCTTTCATATGCATCCAGAATGCCATTTGTACGAACACTTGGAGCATAGCGCAACCCATAATAATGATGTAGATAAAGCTTTTATTGATTTCGCCAGCCGCTACCGCAGCAAATGCTACGAGTGTCAGCAATATGGAGAAAATGAACGCAATAATGTGCTTCTTAGGTCCTTCTGAGTTGTGGCGAACTGGACGCTGCTGTTCTTCAGCTGTCGAGTGATTGCTTGCCATTTGGCTAGACCACCTTTCCCATCAAATAAACGACGGTGAAGATAAATACCCAAACTACGTCGATAAAGTGCCAGTACATACCTGCAACATACACTTTAGGAGCTGTAACAACCGTAAGACCTTTTTTCATCAACTGTCCGATAATGCTGGAAATCCAGCAAATACCGAACGCAACGTGGGCACCGTGGAATCCGACTAGCGTATAGAAGGAAGAACTGAACGCACTTGTCGTAAAGCCATGTCCTTCATGCACATAGTGGTAAAACTCATAAATTTCAAGTCCTAAGAATCCAAGTCCGAGCACAACGGTTATGATTAACCAGTTGATTAAAGCTTTTACATTATGATTATGCAGCGCTTGGATAGCAAATACGCTAGTCAAGCTTGATGTAAGCAAAATAGCAGTTGCTGCTGCAACGAGCGAAAGCTTAAACAGCTCGCTTGGCTGCGGTCCATCCAGCACTTGATGGCGAAGGGCAAGGAACGCCGAGAACAACGTTCCGAACAATACCGTTTCACCGCCAAGAAATAGCCAGAAGCCTAATACTTTATTGCGGCCCTCAAGAGTGGCTTTCTCGGGCTCATGAGGAAGATGCCCCTCTGCATGTGAATGTGTACTCATGCTTTAACCCCCTTATCTTCCAACTCTTCCGGCTCAATGTGGAAACCATGATCATCATATACCGAGCGAAGGAACATGCTTCCGAACGTTATTAACAAGCCAAGACCGGCAACATAGAAACCGATATGCTCTGTAATAAATGTCCAATCCCTCGAATACATCAGGCCAAAGCCTGTAATGAACAAGCCAAGCGACATTGTGAACGGCAGAATAGAAGGAGATGGCATATGGATCGAGCCAATTGGCTCAGCAGGTGTCATGCCTTTATGTCCATCCATTTTTTCTTTCCAATAAGCATCGTAGCCGCGAACAAGCGGAGTTTGCTTAAAGTTATATTCCGGAGGCGGCGATGGAATGGTCCATTCCAGCGTACGGCCATCCTCCCAAGGATCATCTGCTGCATTTTGTGGTTTTGCATTAGTGATAACTACGTTCAGGATGAACATAATTGTACCAATACCCATCATAATCGCACCGATTGTACTAATTAGATTCATTTCATTAAATCCAAGGCCGTCGAGGTACGTCCAAATACGACGGGGCATACCGAGCAAACCGAGGAAATGCTGAATAAAGAATGTCAGATGGAAGCCGATGTAGAACATCCAGAACGTCCATTTGCCAAGCGTTTCATTGAGCACGCGGCCGAACATTTTAGGCCACCAGTAATGAAGACCGGAGAAAATACCTAAAATCAGACCGCCGACGATAACATAGTGGAAATGCGCAACTACGAAATACGTATCGTGATACTGGAAATCCGCTGGCGCAGCTGCAAGCATAACGCCTGTAACGCCACCCATTACGAAGGTCGGAATAAATCCAACGGCATACAAGTTAGCGCTCGTAAATTTGATCGAGCCGCCCCACATTGTAAAGATCCAGTTGAAAATTTTAATACCTGTTGGCACTGCAATCAGCATCGTTGCGATAGAGAACAATGCGTTAGCTACAGGCCCCAGACCCGTCGTAAACATGTGATGCGCCCATACCATGAAGCCCAAAAAGCCGATCAGAATTGTCGCGAACACCATCGAGCTGTAACCAAACAGGCGCTTACGCGAGAACGTGCTGATTACCTCGGAAATAACACCGAAGGCAGGCAAGATGAGAATATACACTTCAGGGTGTCCGAAAATCCAGAAAATATGCTCCCATAGTACAGCGTTACCGCCATTGTTAGGGTCGAAGAAGTTGGCATCGAATACCCTGTCGAACATCAGTGCTGCCAAACCTACAGCAAGTGCAGGGAAAGCGAACAAGATAAGCGCCGACGTAATGAACGAAGCCCATGTAAACATCGGCATCCGCATGAAGGTCATGCCAGGTGCACGCATATTAATAATCGTAACCAGGAAGTTAATCCCCCCGATAAGTGTACCAATACCCGCTATCTGAAGACCCAGGGCATAATAATCCATCCCATGCCCAGTACTGAACGCCGGCCCCGAAAGTGGTGCGTAAGCCGTCCAGCCGGCAGCTGGCGCACCTGTGCTTGTGAACCAGCTGACATTCAATAATACGGCTCCGAAGAAAAACGTCCAGAAGCCAAGTGCATTTACAAAAGGAAAGGCTACGTCGCGTGCGCCGATTTGCAGCGGCACAACTGCGTTCATTAAAGCAAATAGCATTGGCATCGCAGCCAGGAAGATCATTGTCGTACCGTGCATAGTAATCAGCTCATTGTATGTATCCGCACTAACGAAATCATTGAGCGGCTTCCAAAGCTGAATCCGAATAAGCAGTGCTTCCAAACCACCGACCAGAAAGAAAAAACCGCCGGCGATCAAATATAAAATACCGATTTTTTTGTGGTCAACCGTTGTTAACCAGTCCATCAGACCAGAGTAACGCTTAACCGCGTGTCCTTGAGCCAAGTTGGTACCTCCTTTTCATCACCGATGATCTATTTTTCGTAGTCCAATGTTAATTCCGATAAGTATTTCGCAATACCATCAAGCTCTTGCTGCGTCAGATCGATCTTGCCCATCAGATTGCCTGGTTTGACATCATCAGGATTTTCGATCCAACGATGAAGATTGTCATAAGTGGAACCTTCATTGGAGTACTGAGGATCATCTGTATTAATCAGGATACCACCAACGGAATCACGGCTTCCGATACCCGTAAGGTTCGGATACAATGGTCCGCCTTTGTCGCCAACAGCGTGGCAAACGAGACATTTGCTTTCGAAAGCAGCGGCAATTGCCGGATCGCTTGGCATTGCTACTGGCGCTTGAAGCGCTGCCGCCCAACGGTCAAACGAAGCATCATCAACCGATTTCACCTTAAAGTCCATCAAGCCGTGGGAAGGTCCGCATAGCTCGGCACATTTGCCCAAGTAAACGCCTTCTTTTGGTGCCGAGAAGAACATTTTATTAGTTGAACCACCAGGATTAGTATCGATTTTACCTGCAAGGGAAGGAACCCAGAACGAGTGAAGCACGTCTGCTGTCTTCGCTTCAATGGTAATGGTCTTGCCTTTTGGAATAACCAGCTCCTGCGCCGTCTTGATGCCCAGATCCGGATACTCGAATTCCCACCAATATTGATGTGAAGTTACTATTACTTTAACCGCATCTGGATCGTTTGAATGATCCTTTGACAGGTTAAATACGGTCTGTACGGTAGGAACACCCAAAATAATCAAGAGAATAATAGGAATTACGGTCCAAATAATCTCCAACTTGTGGCTACCTTCGACCTGCTTGGGAATCGACTTATCTCCCTTACGTCTGCGAAAACGGATAATGACAAACAAACAAAGCGCAAATACAATCACTACTACACCGATCATGATTGAAAATGCGAGCTTCATCAATCCGAATTGCTCTTGCGCTACGGGCCCCTGGGGATTCAGCGCGGATAGATCTGCTCGTCCGCATGCTGACAGCACCAATACCATCAAGGCCAGAAGCGGCGCAAGCCGTTTAAAAAACTGCCACCGATTCATCAATAATCAACCCCACTTTTGACGTTTTTGCAGCTGTAAACACCCCGAAATTGTGGCAAACTGCTTGTTTTTAAGCTAATAAAAAATGACAACTTCTGCGACCTTAATACCTTATTAAATATAAAGTTGAAGCCCTTATTTGTCAATGTTCCACAGAGAGTTCACAAATTGTTCGCAAAGCTGTCAAATTCGTTATTTTAAAGCGCTTTTTTCGAGAATCGCGGGCTTTCCGTTCACAAAGTCAAATCTGTATAGCTTTTCCTGCGTATATTTAATCGTTCCCTACAAACCCTATTCTTATTACTACAGGAATGGAGGACATCTAAATGCCAAAAAAACGAATGATTTATGCGTTATTATGCAGCGCCCTCCTCGTATGCTCATCAACTGCCTGCAACTACGAGCAGCGGGTACAGGACAGCGATTACGATTATGGCAGCAGACAAGCCGGCGATCCGAAAATGCTGGGCAGCAGAATGTATGGAACGACGACGAGCAATCCGCATCAGCATGACAATGCTTTTTTCGAATACAGCAATACGTTGTCTAAGAAGGTGACCAACTTAAACGGCGTGGCCGCGGCGAACGTCATGCTGACGGACAAAAACGCTTATGTCGGCATCGTGCTTGATTGGACTGCTGTCGGTACAAGAGGGGCTGGCGGCAATCGGGAGCAGTTGAACGGCGGGAAGCCAGAGGACGCCTACAATACGAGCCGTGTTAGCCCGCTCGAGGACAATCGGCTGCTCGTCAAGCCTTATCAGTCGTATTTCTCGGTCAACGACCACAATGAGCTGTCCCCGGAGCTTAAACAAACGATCGCCACGCGTATTCGCGAGCTTGCCCCGATGGTGCAGGAGGTGCACATATCCGCCAATATGGATTTCGTGAATCAGCTGAATGATTATGCTGTGGAATCTTGGGGAGGACGGTCACTGACCCCGCATGTGGATGCCTTCAACACTTTGGTTAAATATCAATTCATCGGCGGCCAGGAAATGCCTAAGCCAATTACGTCCAAAAAAATACCATAAAGCTGCGCCTCGCATTTGTAGATCAAAAAAACTCTTCTATTATATATGAGTTGCAACGCAACAATGATGAATGGGGACCTTTAAGCAGGGTCCCCTTTTCTCTGTTTCAGCATAATGAGCAGACATAACAGCATGGCAGCAACCGACCAAATAGCCATGGCCCCGTAAAGCATCGCCCCGCCGTACTGGTCAATGAACCATCCTCCGACGGTTGCTGATATTATGCTGGATACGCCAAAAAGCAGCACCGCTAGCACCGTCTGGCCCGTTGCCTTCCATTCCTCAGGAACAATCGCATACAAATATTGAATCGACGCCGCATAAAAAAGCACAAAGGAGACTCCTTGCAGCAATTGCAGCCACATAAGTGCAGCAGGGTCAGTGACGATGGCAGACAGCGCAAAGCGCAGCGCATAGAAACTAGCGGCGACGGCGATAACCGCAAGCTCTTTTCCCGGTTTAATGAAATAATGGCTAATGGCAAAAAAAACAACCTCAATAATCGTCATAACGGTCCAAGCTTGCCCGACTAGCTGGACGTCACCGCCCAGGCTTTTGATATATATGCCGATATAATTATCATTCATCCGGTGCGGTACTGCGAGAAACAGCACAAGCCCGAGAAACCATAGCGTCTGCTTGCTTCTGAAAAACAAACCGATTTCCCTCATCGCAACCGGTTTGGAAGCTGCCGGCACTTCCACAAGCAGGCTGCACAGCAGCAAGGTGATAACCCCGTACACGAGGAATAATATCGCCAAGCTGCCGATGCCATAGTGCTTGCCTACATAGCCAATAATGGAAGATGCCATGGCAAAACCAAGCGCGCCAAACATCCGGATCGAGCCGAAATTGACCTTATATTGAAGAGATACGCGATAATTGAAGCTTTCAACCAAAGGGTCCGTTGGCAGGAAGAAGAAATACATCAAGCTAATGCCTACAAACAACGGCACCAGCTCCGTTGAGCGATAGAGCAGTCCGCCGATGACGACGGATATCGCAATTAGCAGCAGCAGGACCTTTTTGACTACCTTATATTTGTCGCTAATCATTCCCCAGAGCGGCTGGGATACGACCCCAATGAGGCTCCCCAGCCCCAGCATCAACCCAATATTCGTGGTGCTAATATCGCGTTCAGCCAAATAAATCGGCAGGAAGGAAAGAAACAAGGCAAACTGCGAGAAATAGAAGTAATTATATGCGCGCAAAAATAAAACCTGTCTCATAGCCCGCCCCTTATCGTTATGTATATTCACCTCCGTACATTTTAAAATACATCGCCTGCGTTGAACAGCCGCTTCTGCTTAAATGTTGGTCACAGCGTTAGCTGCTGCCCGTCTTATTTTTTATTGATTAGCGCTTGCAGCTTGTTTATCGCACTTTGATAATCCGATTTATCCTTTTCATTTAAGAACAACTGATCCTGAAGCTGCAGCTGAACTTCAAACTGCTTCATCATAGCAAGCAGCTGTGACTTGGGGTTGATTGGCTTAGCCGGCTCCATGGATTTGGTGCCTGTCTGAATCATCAGCTCACCCTGATCATCGACTTGCCCCAGAAAGATGTCCTTCACCTCGATCCGCTGATCACGCAGCTTTTTATTCAGCCAATTGTCATCATGCCCTGACTCTCGCAGCGCCTTTTTGAGCACCTTGCCATCCATAATGATCGTAGTCGCTTCCGCTTCCGGCTCCACTTGAAGACCGATAATATCAGCTGTAAGCGGCTGGTGTTCCTTTTTCAGCAGCACATTAATTTCGCCGCTTTGCTCCATAATAGCGAATTCCACATCCGCCATCCGGTAGACATCCTTTTTACGCAGCTGCTCTAAAAGCTCATCGAGCGTCATACGCTCCTTTTTTAAATTTTTTTCCAGCAGCTTTCCTTTCTTGATGAGCACGCTTCCCTGCCCGTCTATAAAGTTGCGAATCATCTTGCTCTTCATGGTAGCAAACTCGAAGGCGACGGAAACAATGACCCATACAAACAAGGCTACAATGCCTAAATACCATTCATTATCGAGATCCAGTGAAATGTACGAAGCAATGTTCCCCATCGTAATCCCCGTAATATACTCGAATAACGACAGCTGCGAAATTTGCCGTTTGCCCAATAGCTTGGTCATGACGAACAAAATAACGACCGAGGACAACGTTCGCAGCGTAATTTCCAACCAATCTTGCATAAAAGGTTTCGCCTCCAGCATTTGTTTGCTCTTACCCAGGTAGTGGAACAAACTTTTTGAGTTTTGTATTTAAAGTAGCGTAACCAGATAGGCAAAAGTCATACATGTGTAGGCATCTTTTTGCACCCCTTGCAATTATTCTTCATATAGGCTATAATAGACTTTGATGTGTTATATTTAACCCCTAAATATCCCTCCTAGAGATTCAATGTTTTCCACAGTTTTGATCTTCTTTTCTGGATTTTCTTTTCTGTTCATTTCTGAATTCTCACGTTCGTGCTGTACGAGCTTTGATTCACACTGGCGCGGTCTAGGAGCCGCAAGGATGGAAGAGAGGTAGGGCTTCCGTTGTTTTGGAGTTAGGTTACGAGGCAAGATTATGCTGTCTTGCAAGATTAACAAGGGATATAATGGCCATCTTGTTGCAGAAGGCCCGGTTAAATATACGATACACAAACAGCGGCACCCATTAGATGGGTGCCGCTATCCAATTTTATAGAGGTATTTCTGCAAATAAACGCAGGCTGCACAGCGCGAGTGGCTGCTATTTGATCTGTTTTCCCCAGACCGCGAGCCCTTTGTCGTTCATGCCGGTAAATACGAGCGTAGGCTCGTTCAGCTCCCAGTCCCATGCTGGCAATACCAGCACCGTTTCGACCGCCGCCTTCGTCTGATCCTCTTCTTGAAAATATAGACGCACCGTATGCTCGCCGTCAAACTCCCAATAATCTGCTGATTCTTCAGCTTCAGCGCCAATCTTGCCGTCTTTTCTCAGCTCAATCGCTTCTGAATCAATCGGCCCATCTATATATTTCTCGTGCACAATGCGCTCCCATGTGCCCGCAAGCGCGGACTTCGGTATCGTTTGCAGTTGTTCCCCCGCGTATCGTTCCGGCGACACCACCGGCCAGCCGTCACCAGTCCAAAGCAGCTTGCGCACATGCAGGTACATCCAGTTCGAATCCTGCTCCGGGCGAGCATGATGAACGATATAATCGCTATCGCCATCCTGCAATATCGAATTGTGGCCAGGAGCAATCCAGCCCTCTCCTTCTGCAAACCGGTAGCCGCCCATCACCTTGTTGCCGACATCAAAGGTCGGATCATAAGCAGTATCCAGCATATCTCTGCCGAGGGAATCGAGAAAAGGCCCTGTGATCGACGCCGAGCGTCCTACTCGCACATTATAATCCTGACTGAGCGAGTCATAGGAAACGAACAAATAATATTGCTTCAGCTCAGCATTATAAATCATATAAGGCCCTTCTACTGCGCCCGATTCCGAGGCAGCGCGTGCCGCGATTTTCGTCCCGTAGCCCTGCTCCTTAAGCTTGCCCGTACCTGGATCGAGCGGAGATACATAGATGCCTCCGAAAAAAGAGCCATACACGAACCAAGGCTTGCCTTCGGCATCCTTCACGATGTTAGGGTCAATGGCATTCGGTTCATCGCCAGGTCCCGTCTTGACGACCTCTCCCTGGTCTGTCCATGGTCCTTCGAGCGAATCGCTTGTTGCCACACCAATAAACGAGCGATTCGAGCCGAAGGTCGACGCGGAATAATATAAATAGAAGCGGTCGCCAAGCTTCGCCACCTCTGGCGCCCACATGCCCGTTGCCCCCGTCCACGCCTCTGCCTCTGCTGGAACACCATCAAGCGCATACCCGGCCCATTCCCAGTTCATGAGATCCTTCGATTTTCTGACCATAAGTCCTGGCTTTGCCGTTCCTCCTACCTTAACATCCGTGGAGAAAATATAATACGTATCCCCTTCCTTAATAATAGAAGGATCATGCACATTGCTTGTATTCCAGCCCTGCTCATTGTCTATCGTTGAAGTATCGTACATCGGGTAGCTAGGCGGCGCCTGCGGATAAATCACTTCTTCCCCGGAGCAGCCGGACAGCCACACCGTTGCAGCTGCCGTAATCGTTAAAACATATCGTTTCATAGGCGCCTCTAACCTTTCACGCCAGAAATGGCAACCGATTCAATAATTTGCTTCTGGAATACGAGAAAAATAATAAGCATCGGCAGCAGCGCAATGAAAGAGGCCGCCATAATAAGCGCATAATCGGTCTGAATCGCATAGGTCGCGTTAAAATTCGCAATGACGAGTTGGAGCGTCTGCTTCTCCGGCGAATTCAGATAAATAATCGGCGCCAAATAATCATTCCATACCGCCATAAACCATAAAATAAGCTGCGCTGCCACAGCTGGACGGATAAGCGGGAAAATGATTTTGGAGAAAATGCCAAAATACGAGCTGCCATCAATTTTTGCCGCCTCAATAATCGCCCCTGGCACGCTCGTCAAATACTGCCGCAGAAAAAAGATCATCATAATGTTGCCGAACAGCCCCGGCACGATCAGCGGCTTGAGCGTATCCACCCAGCCAAATTCAGAGAACAGAATAAACTGCGGAATCATAACCGCCGGGTAAGGAATCATTAGGGCGGAAAGCAGCAGCAGGAAAATCATATTTTTGAAAGGAAACCGCAGCTTGGCGAAGGCGAACGCCGCCAGACTTGAGGTGAATGTGCCGATAATCGTCACGCACACCGTAATGATCAGGCTGTTCTGAATGCCGCTGAGCAGCGGGCCCTTTTCCCAAATTTCGATATACTTCTCAAAATGGAACGTTTCCGGTATCCATACCGGAGGCAGCGCAAAAACCTCCGCCTTCGACTTAAAGGAGGTAGACAACGTCCACAGCAGCGGGGCAACCATAAAGACGGCACCGATACTGATGACGATAAAAGCAAGCAAATCGGTCAGATTGAATCTTTTTAACGATAGCATAAGTCAGGTTTCACTCCTTTCCTGCCGGCAAGTTTATTCCATATCCTTCGAGGAACGTTCATTCATGCGGAACTGCACGAGTGTAATGACGAAAATAAACAGTCCCAGCAGCATCGCCATCCCTGAGGCATAGCCCATCTGCAGGTTCTCGAACGCTTTCTTCCATACATAGAAAACGACCGTTGCCGAGCTGTATTCCGGCCCGCCCGTCGGCGTCATAATGTTAACCTCAGTGAAAATTTGCGCTCCCCCGATAATTTTCGTGACGACGATAAAGAAGGTTACAGGCTTCACCATCGGGAACGTAATGTTCCAGAAAATGCTCCAGCTATTCGCTCCGTCCAGCTGCGCCGCTTCATAATAGTCCTTCGGCACGCTTTGCAGCGCAGCCAAATAAAGCAGCATGGAATACCCGATATTTTTCCAAATCATCATTAGAATAAGAGCGGGCTTTACCGTATACTTATCCGTGAGCCAGTTCGGTCCTTCAAAGCCAAACAGGGCTAGAAACTGGTTCACCAGACCATAATCGCCGTTATACGCCCACTGCCACAGTATCGATACTGCCGCGAGCGACGAAATAACCGGCACATAATAAATGACCCGGAACGTCGTCGTACCGAACATTTTTCGATTCAGGCCCATCGCGAGCAGCAGCGCTAATGTAATTTCAATCGGAATGCCAATCATCATAAAAATCGTATTAAAGCTCGCTTTATAAAAAAGCTCATCTGCGAGAATATCTTTAAAATTGTCCAGCCCGATAAACGTCATCTGCCCGAGCCCATCCCAATCGGTAAAAGAACCATATAGGGAGTACAGCAGCGGGTACAGCGTAAACAAAAGATAGCCGACAACGGGCGCCAGCACGAATAAATACCCGTAATAGCCTTCCTTCCGGTAAAGATTCGACCTTACTTTCATGTTTCACCCCTCAAAATGACCAGAGGCCAGAGGAACAGGCACTCCTTGCAGCCGCCCCTTGAAAACCTTGGGCCGTGCCTCGCCTGTCCTCCATCCTTCCGGTACTGAGATTAGCTGCTGCTTGCAACCATTATTTCTTCGATTTCGCTTCTTGCTCAACCGCTTTATCAAGCAGCTTCTGCATCTTCGGCTGTTCTGCCTTTACATAGTCCGCCGCCGTCATCTTGCCATCAAGCACAGGCTGAATGTCGGTGAAAAAGAGCTGATACCATTCCGAGTTGTACGTCAGCGTGTTAGGCATTGGCTTGCCGTAATCCTCGACGATACGGAGGAATTCAGCTTTGTTTTCAGGCTTCGTCGTCGTATCTGCTGCCCATTTTTCCGCCATATCAATCAGGTTCGGAATTTGCACCTTGGCATCAACGAGCTGCTGCATGCCTTCCGGCGATGCGGTGAGGTACGTTACGAGCTGTGCCGCTTCTTCCGGATTTTTCGAGCTGCTGGATACGCCGATGCCAAGCGAGCCAAGGAATGTTGCCGATTTGCCCGTCGAGCCAGCGGGGTAAGGAATCAAATCATAATCGAAAGGCAGCGTCTCATACGTCGCGAGATCCCATGGACCTACTGGGAAAAAGGCAAGCTCGCCCTTCATCCAGCGCTGATACGTATCGAGAGTCGCCGCATCTTCAATAGAAGGCGTAATTTTATAAACATTTTGCATATCGGCAAAATATTGCAGCGCCTCCGCGAATTTCGGATCGTCAATCGTCACCTTCGTATTCGTTGCGTCCAGCCAGTCTGCGCCATTGCTCCAGACGAATGCCTGCAGCGCCCAGTTGACATTAAAGCCCGTTCCGTACTGATCGATTTTGCCATCGCCATTCGTATCCTTTACCAATTGCTGATTAACCTTGATGAATTCGTCCCATGTAAACGGCTTCTCCTTATCCGGCAATGGGATTCCCGCCGCTGTGAACATGTCTTTATTGTAGCCAAGCGCAAACGGGCCAACGTCCTTCGGCAAGCCATAAATGCTGCCTTGGCCTACGTTATTGCCATCATAGCGGTAAATATCAACGCCACGCTTCCATAGGTTATCGAAGTTGACATCCTTCACATATTCGGTAATATCTTTGAGCACTCCCGCATTCACATAAGCTCTTAAATCGCCTGGGTCAAAATAAAACACATCCGGCACGCTTTTTCCCGTAATCGCTGCTTTCAGCTTCGTCGCGTATTGGTCGCCCGTCGTTGTTATGATTTTCACCTTTACGTCAGGGTGATCAGCCTCGAACTTCTTGACCGTCGCCTCATACGCCTTCTGCTCCTCCGGTCCGCCGCGGAACATGAAGCTAATTTGCTTCGTGCCGCCCTGCGCCGCTTCACCGCTGCCTTCTGCTTGCGAGTTGCTGCTGCAGCCCGCGATAACGCCCCCCAGCACAATCGTTGCCGCCATTGTTGCAAGTAAACTTTTTTTCATCCTCAAACCCTCCTCCATGAAATGAAAACGCATTCACAATTTCGAAAAGTTGCCGTGCATCATGATGGTATAAGTGCAATGCTGGCTCACGCGACACATCCGTTTGCAAATCAAAATCGCCTTTCAACCGTTGAATCGCGTCTTATTAATCCTATTGCTTCACAAACATTAATAATATATGTATTAATCATTAATGTTTTTATTATTTATGATAATAGTTCAAAGCGCTTACATTGTCAACTATATTTGTTTGATTTTTGGAGTTCCTATACGCTCAGCCAGCTTCTTACTTGCCGTCTCGCACCGGGACGCCAAAGTTAGGCCTGCCATCCGCTGTCCAGCCGAATACTTGCGCCCTTGTATGGCGGTTCGGATCATAAAGCGGATCGCCTGTAATCTCCTTATAATTGCGGGCATGGTAGATCAAAATATCCTGCTTGCCATCCGGCGACACCGTAAAGCTGTTATGTCCAGGGCCATATTGCCCGTTCTCTTCATTCGTTACAAATACAGGCTCCGGCGCCTTGCTCCATGAAGCAGGGTCGAGCAAATCGCTGTCCTCCGATGCGCTTAGCAGTCCCATGCAATAATGGTGATTCGTTGCGCTGGCCGAATAGCTAATAAATATCATTCCGCCACGCTTCAGTACCGCGGCTCCTTCGTTGACGTAAAAGCCGATTTTCTCCCACTCGTATTCGGGCTGGGCAATCATAACCTGCTTGCCGCTCATCGTCCAAGGATTGCTCATCGCCGCAATATATAGATTGGAGTTGCCTGCAATCATCAAATCCTTCTGCGCCCATACGAGATATTGCGTCCCCTTATGCTCGAAGCTTGTCGCATCCAGCGCAAACGATTCCCAATTGGCGACAAGCTGCCCTTTTTCAACCCACTCGCCCTCGAGCGGATTGGCTGATTCATTTTCCAATACAAACATGCGATGGTCGAACAGTCCTTCTACCGTCTCCGTCGTCCGAGCGGCCGCGAAGTAGATATACCATTTGCCCTGAACAAAGTGCAGCTCCGGCGCCCAAATGTTAGCGCTCATCGGTCCCTCCGCATATTTTCGCCAGATGACAACGGGTTCTGTTTCCCCCAGCTGCTGGATCGTACGCGCTCTTCTAAGCTCAATGCGGTCGTATTCCGGAACCGACCCTGTGAAATAGTAGTAGCCATCGGAATGGAGATATACCCACGGGTCCGCACGCTGCGGTATAATAGGATTGACGAAAGATTGCTCGACTTGGATCTGCTGCTCCAGCATAATCAAAACCCCTTTATTAATTATTCATAAATATATTACTAACTTCCTTCGATGTTAATATATCAACAGATTTATACGGATGTCAACCAGATTATGCCCATTTGAAGGCGTTTCCTTGTCTGTTTTGAGCAAATCATGTATCATTAGTGTCAATCAGTGTTATTCATATATTTATTAATATTTCAATTTCCGGAGGAAGCCACGTTGAAAATAGAACTTTCCGAACAATATTTGCCTGTATTCGAGGCTATATCCAGCAACGTCCGCATCCAAATCATTCACCTTCTGTCGCAAAAATCGATGAATATCCGCGAGCTCGCCGAAGCGCTTGGGCTTAGCAGCGCCATTATGACGATGCATGTCAAGAAGCTGGAGAAAGCAAACATTATTCACTCGGAGATGACACCCGGCAAAGGCGGGGCAGCGCAGAAGGTTTGCTCGCTCAGCATCGATAATTTGGAAATCATGTTTCCGATCAAGGATGTAATCCCCCGCGAGGTGCGGCGGACCGATATTTCGATTGGCCATTTTACCGATTTGGACATTTCGCCAACCTGCGGAATTTGCACACGGGATTCCATCATTGGCATATTCGATGATCCCAGGCATTTTCTTGATCCCGAGCGGCTGAACGCGAAGATTTTGTGGTTTGGGCAAGGATATATTGAATATAAGATGCCTAATTACATGCTGGGGAGTGAAAATCCGGAGCAGCTCGAAATTTCGATGGAAATTTCCTCGGAGGCCCCTTTTACGAACAACAATTGGCCTTCGGACATCAGCTTCTTTTTCAACGGCAAGAAGGTGGGCATGTGGACGAGTCCCGGCGACTTTGGCGGCAAAGGCAAGCTTAATCCGCCGTGGTGGTTCGAAAGCGTCAATCAGCATGGGCTGCTCAAGCATTTGATCGTGAAGAAGGAAGGCACCTTCATGGATGGCATCAAGCTGTCCGATGTGACGATTGACGATATTGATATCCGCAGCAACCAATGGACCTTCCGTATCGCCGTAGAGGAAAATGCCGAGCACATTGGCGGCGTCACGCTGTTCGGCTCCGGCTTCGGCAATCATAATCAGGACCTGGTGTTCCGCCTGTATTATACGAAGCAACCTCAGGAGAAAGATGGCGAGAGCGCCGACTAGTGTCTGTATGTAAACGTATCTTGTGTGCATGAACACTAAAAATGAGGCAGAAGCAAGGGCTATCGCAATCGCAGACCCCAAGCTAAGGACAGATGCGCCATGATCGTTTTGGTGGACACAGCAGACGTTATTTTAACAAAAACATAGGTTTAGGCAGTGGCTGCGGACTCAGGAGACGCTATTACCCTGAAAATGTCCATTTTGCCGGGATGATGAGGGCAATAGCGGCTTTCCTGTCCGCTTACGTCCTGAATTTGGACAAAAATCCAGAATAGCGGAACCTCAGTCCGCAAAAAAATGTGAGCGATCCCAAGCAACTGTGAGGTCTAAGCAAAGCTCCGGTCTGCATACCCGTCTTAGTATAAATGCACGTGAAAAAGCTGCTTCCTTAGAGGGAGGCAGCTTATTCGTGTGAATTGAAATGGGCGTGATTTAATGATTTTAGTGGGTATCAGGGGAGTGAAAAGCATTCATATTCACATATTGATTAACGGGCTTGCGGTAGCCGCGCGGACGCTCTTTGTTAGGGTCGCTTTTGCCCAGCGTTATGAGCATAACCGGCACATAGCGATCAGGAATTTCGAACAGCTGCTGTATTTTATCCGCATCAAAACCGATCATTGGGCATGTATCCCAGCCCATATCCTTCGCGATCAGCATGAGCTGCATGGCCGACAGGCTTGCATTGCGAATCGCATCGTCCCGCTGGAACAACTCCCCCCGCGCTTCGTAAAACTGGATCACATTTTCATTTTCCTGATCGTAATCGAGCTTGCTCATCATGCCCAGTGCAAGCATGCCTGCATTCAGCTCTCCAACGTTCAAATGCGCCTTCGTGTCCCCAAGTACAACAATCGCCGCTGAGGCAGTTTTTACTTTATATTGTTTGGAAGCTTCATAGATTTTTTCTTTGCTTTCCTCGGATGTCGCCACGATATAATGGCTGTGCTGCAAATTAAAAGCCGAAGGCACGTAACGGTTTAGTGAAAAAAGCTGCTGAAGCTCCTCCTCCGAAATCGCCACATTTTCCACAAAATTCACTGCCGAACGACGTTTTTCGATAATCGTTTTAAGTTCTCCCATGTTCAAACGCTCCCTTTGAAATATCATTTTATGTAAGTTTAGTTGAAGGCTTGTCTTTATGTTTGTAATTATAATATATCTACTTTAATTTTGTAAGTAGTTTTCAAAAAATATTTTTTGATTGCTTGCGGATGCGATAGCGTGCATGACAAATTGATTGCTTCGCATTTATGGTGCGAATGTGAAGCTCCCATGAAATCCCTGGGGGATTCGCACCTCAGATTATGTCGAACCGTGACGAAAACGAGATGATCCGTAAAAAGTCAAGCTTGCTCTTATCTTTCTTCGATATTATTTCGTTGAAAATACAGGCGATTAATGCCATGATGGGATTAATTAATACTATTATCGCTGTCGCACTCCGTATGGGGTGCGTGGATTGAAACCCGGAAGATTGGTGAGCGGAGACGCTGCAATCTCTCGTCGCACTCCGTATGGGGTGCGTGGATTGAAACTCCGGGGCAGGAACCATCAATGGAGCAATCAAAAGTCGCACTCCGTATGGGGTGCGTGGATTGAAACTGCCGATGGTGGGATGGTGTATGAGACCATGTCGGTCGCACTCCGTATGGGGTGCGTGGATTGAAACAAGAGAGCAGTGAGGGAAGTAGGAACTTATGCATAGTCGCACTCCGTATGGGGTGCGTGGATTGAAACATCAAGTAAATTATCCATTGTCATACCTCTTTTGTCGCACTCCGTATGGGGTGCGTGGATTGAAACCATAGTGCCACATCCGATTTGAGATATTCCCAAAAGTCGCACTCCGTATGGGGTGCGTGGATTGAAACTTATAAAATTTCGCAGCGTAGAACGTGCGTTTATTGTCGCACTCCGTATGGGGTGCGTGGATTGAAACTCTTGATTGAAAACATAAGAAGCATCTTTGTACGTCGCACTCCGTATGGGGTGCGTGGATTGAAACTTCTTCATGAAAAGCTGCAACCCAGCGAAGATTGCGTCGCACTCCGTATGGGGTGCGTGGATTGAAACCGGATTGCACCGTCTGCTGGCTGGACCTCGAAGGTCGCACTCCGTATGGGGTGCGTGGATTGAAACTTCGATACGGTTACTTAAATATGAACGACTAGTAGTCGCACTCCGTATGGGGTGCGTGGATTGAAACTACGGTAGCTACTTGGGCCATGACAGCAGCACAGTCGCACTCCGTATGGGGTGCGTGGATTGAAACCATTTAAGACCAAGCGATTTGAGAATCCTTAGAAAGGGTCGCACTCCGTATGGGGTGCGTGGATTGAAACGACTTGGCCGACACAGGCTTTGAGGACGCGTTGTTGTCGCACTCCGTATGGGTGCATGAATCGAAACAAAATAAAAAGACTCCAACAAAGAGTCTTTTTATTCGCACCTCATATAGTTCGCGACTAGTTCCCCATATCCCCCGAAAGCAACTAATCTTATTCCGTTGCCGCCTCACTCAACTCCTGTTCAATCACAGCTTGGATAGCCTCGTAATCGAACGGATTCCCTATTCTCTTGTTGTTAATCATAATGGTCGGGGTCTGCAAAATATTAAAATCCTTCACGAGCTGCTGATCTTGATCGACCCGCCCCTGCACTTCTTCCGAGCTCAGCAGGGCTTTGAACTGGTCCTTGTCCAAATCCGGAATGGATGCCTCTGCTACCTGCATCAGCTTCTCTACTGTAATCCAAAGTCCGTCATGGTCTGCATCCGGCTGTTCCGCAAACAAAGCTTCATGGAAATGCCAGAAATCGTCCGGATTCGATTCAAGCACCGCTTCCCCAGCCAAAGCGCCTAATGCTGATTCTGCTCCATGAAATAGAACATTCACATACGAGAACGAGGCTTGTTTCGTATCTACATAATCTTTCTTTAATTGCGGCCAAATTTGCGAGCTCCATGCTTTGCAGGACGGGCACTTGTAATCTCCGAACTCTACGATAGAAACCTTGGTAGCCTTATCCCCCCATGTAGGCTGGCTGGAAATGGGCGGAGCCTCTGCTGTTTCCTGCTCGATGCCCGTCCGGCTTTTGGAAATCTCGTTAATGGCGAACAGCGCAATAAAAACAACGACAATGACTAAGGTGTACCAAACTAATGTCCTTGATTTCACATTTTTCTTTTTCATCCTGCTTCTGCCCCCTGTACTATTCATAAAATTGCAGCGCTTCGTACAAAAGCTTATACATCCAATTTAAAGAACAAATCTCAACTCACCTTAACATATGAGCAATTATTCATCAATTGTCTAACCATATAGAAAGCTTGAAAAAAACTTCACTACCTGTTGTTAGGGCTACTTCTCAAATAGTAGTATGCCACTCCCACAACGATCATGAAACACCTATGATATAATAACGAACATGAGTACGAAATGAATTAACAGGCGGGGATACAAATGAAATTGGAGCGATTGATCTCCATCATCTACAAGCTGCTGAATAACAAAGTTTTGTCTGCCTCGATGCTGGCTGAAGAGTTTCAAGTTTCCCAAAGAACCATCTATCGAGATATCGATGTGATTTGTGCTGCCGGGTTCCCGGTCGTATCCTATCAGGGAATGCATGGCGGATATGGCATAATGGACGGCTACAAAATGGATAAAAGCCTGCTCGGTTCTTACGATGTCGATTCGCTGATTACCGTGCTTAGCAGCCTCGCCACCGTGTTCGACGATGAGCGTGCACAGGGAACTATTGAACGGCTGCAAACGATCGGACCCGAGCATCAGACCCCGAGTCTATCTGTCAATCTTGAAACCAGCCGGAAGGAGCCGGACGCACTTCGTCATTTACGCACAGGCATTACGAAGCGACAAATCGTCCGCTTTGATTATATCAATGCAAATAATGAACGTACGACCCGGGATATGGAGCCAATGTGGCTGCATTTCAAATATAGCAATTGGTACGTTTATGGGTTTTGCCGAACACGGCGGGATTATCGGGAGTTTCGACTATCCCGGATGATGCATTTATTTTTGACCGAGGAAAGCTTTCAGCCGCATCAAGTGGAACCTAAAGAAGCTGCTATCTCAACCACAGAATGGCACGATCATTTGCAGGATGTGATCATCCGAGTGGGGCCGGAGGCTTTGGCCGAAGCGATGGATCAATTTCACCAGGCTGAAAAGCAATTTCACGCTGATGGAAGCATGACGATGCGAATTCCTGTTTATAAACCATTAGAAGCCCGTTGGCTTTGGTTTATTCTGCTGGGTTTTGGCAGCGGTGCCGAAGTCCTTGAGCCCTTAGCATTGCGAGGTATCTTAAAAAAACAACTGCAAAATACACTCCAACTCTATGAAGAAGTATGACGAACTATTGTCATACTTCTTTTTTTATGATAACAACAGAAACAAAATCAAAAATTTATGAGAAGTCGATACTGAAAATTCCGTAGCCCGAAGCTCGAAGCTCAAAGCTCGAAGCTCGAAGCCGCCTTGCGGTATGTAGTTTAGGTTTGCAATCATGCGGAGAAGCATTCCCGCCAGTAGCAGGAATACGCGAGAAGCTGCAATCGATCAGCAGCTGGTTCGCTTACTTTTACAAACACGCACCATAATACAAAAAAAATGTTTCGAATAGGAGAAATAATCATGTTTAATGTCTTACTAGAGATTAATTGGATTGCCGTTCTGCTAGCTGCATTGGCGACCGCTTTATTGGGAGGCGTATGGTTTACTATTATTTTTGGGAAGGCTTATGCTCTTGCGTTAGGAAAAGAAGGAACACCCACTGAAAAGCCAGCTCCCCTTTTTATCGCTGGACCATTTGTCTGTGGTTTAGCAACTACAGTCACAATGGCCATTTTAATCTATGCCTTCGATATCAATTCCTTGATTAATGCGTTAATCTTTGGTGGCATTGTTGGTGTTGGATTGTTGGCATCAACGACCGTCAATACAGCCATCAACCCAAACATGCCTCGCCCACTATTATATGGACTAATTAGCGGAAGCTATTTTTTACTTTCAGGTTTGATTATGAGTGTAATTGTTGTTGCTATGAAATAATTTCTGCGCGAAGCAGGTCGCCTTTTCTAAGTATAGAGACTGGTATCATAATCGACTAGGGCCACAGGCATTATAATGATAATAATGACTCTCCATACTAGGGCGTGTCTGAAAACCCGTTCAGTGGCCCCTTTCACCGCCTTTTCGCCCCCTGCTTCGTTCCGTTTGCTTGACGTACTCCCGGTACGCCTTCACAAACGCGCCTTGCATGGAATGAAAATTCGGCAAAATTTGCTGTCCTCAGAGTTCTCAGACACGCCCTAGAAAGGAGGAACCTGCTTTGGCTATGGAAATTGAACATTTATTGGCAATAACATCGCGAGAGGCTTTGAGAATTTGGCTGCACGAAAACGGCAAGACCGAAAAATCTTGTTGGGTAGCCGTAAGTATGACGCCAAACCCGAATACGTTGCAATATTTGGATGCGGTCGAGGAATGTTTGTGCTTTGGATGGATTGATGGGGTGAAAAAGAAAACATCTAAATCCCAGCTGGCGCAGAGACTGTCTCCAAGAAGCAAAAAAAGCTCATGGACTGAATTGAATAAAGAACGCGTCCGCCGCCTAGAAAAGCTGGGATTAATGAGCGACGAAGGAAGAAAGGTGCTTCCTGATATGGACCCCCATTCTTTTAAAATAGATCGCGTTATAGAGCAAAGGCTGAAAGAAGACAGGCATATATATGAAAATTTCAGCGCATTTCCAGCTCTTTATCAAAGAGTTCGAATCGATACGATACAAAGTAATAAAAATCAGCCACCCTTATTTGAGAGCAGATTAGACAAATTTATAACCAACACGAAAGAAAATAAAATGTACGGTCAATGGCATGATAATGGGCGCCTCCTGGATTATTAAGCAGCCCTATAGCTCGAATAGAGAGAAATGGCTTGTTAAGATGATCGCGATACCTCTAATTTATATACAAACGAGCAGACCGTCCAACGTGGGCGGTCTGCTCGCGCTCGCATTTTCAATTTCATATTTAAACCCGAGCCCTTGAATGATAAGTTTTATGATAACTTCCATTCACTCATTGGCGAGGCATACTACAGCTTCCCCAGCAAATTCGCGCGTATTTCTGCCAGTCCCTGCTCACGCACAAGCTTGCCATTTTCAAAAATCGTCTTCAGCGCGTCTTCGTGCTTCCTTGCCTCATATTGCTGCACGCTTAAATCGTCAGTGAGCGTCAGTACACCGTCCTGCTCGGTTACGAGCACAAGTCCGGTTTGCGATTTTTTCACTTTGCCGATATCGGTTGCCGGGTCTTTGAAAATTTTACGCTCTTCGCCGTTAATGATCGTAAACGTCGATTTCAGCGCAAAGCCAAACGTATCTCTCGTATTGTACTGGTACGTGAACGAACCGATGCCGAATACCATATTCGTCGAAGCAAAACCCTTCGCCGCCAGCTTCTCGCAAATTTCCCGGCAGCGGCTGATCGTAATCGCATCTCCATAAATCGCGCCAATGTGACTGTCGAGCTGCTTAAAGCCCTTCCCCGTCACCGTGCCGCCGAAAATATCCCACAAAATTTCAATAACGCCTTTGCGCTCAAAGGGATGCTGCGAATCGGGATCCCCGCAAATGATTTTGACCGGATCTCCACTGTCCGGACGAATGACAACCTTGCCATCGCGGGCGAGAATATCCTCTTTAAGCCCTCTGACCACCACATCGAGCACGCTCCACAAATCCCATGTATCCGAGACAATCGAGACGAAGCCTTTCGGATATACCTCATTGATCAAATAGCGGTACGACGCCATTTCATCGGTGCCATGGGCGCACATGACGCTGTGCTCCGTTGCTGGAATCGAGGTGCCTACCAGCTCTTTTTCCATATTCGCGCCATAAAATTGCTCCAGATACAAAATCGCCGGAACCGTATCCGTTCCCGTGAACGATAGCAAATGCCCAGCGCCGCTGCCTTTCGCCGCTTCCAGCGAGCTCATGCCCCGCATCGAAAAATCATGCCCCTGAAAAGGCACGCCCGACGTGTCGCCGTTCGTCAGCAGTGCGTATTGCTCCAAAATTTTGCGGTACTCAAAAGCAATCGTCGCGCTCGTCGTCGGCATCCAAAGCTGGCACGACATGAGCGTCTCCAAATAATTGGTTACCCAGAAAAAGTCAGGGTGCGTATTTTCAATCGTCAGCATCGGCACTTTAACCGGAACGATCAAGCCTTCCTCAATCGCCTTAACGCGAATCGGCAAGTAGCCGAGCTCATGCAGCGCAGCGATGTGCGAGGCATCTGGATCAGCATCGCCCAGCGCAAATTTCAGCACTCTGCGATACTCCTCCACAACCGCTTCCTTCGTTCTTGCGAAAAAATGCTCATTGAAATAGTCGATCAAATATTCCTTAATGAAGGCTTGAAAACCAAAGGCGACCACTTCCTCCACGCCTTCCAGGCGGCTTGTACGGGCGGTCCAGGTCGAATAGACGAGTTCCGTTCCTTTCGGATACTGGTTTTTATGGCTGATTTTATAAAAATCGCATAGCAATGTCGCAGGGTAAGCTGTCTTCGTCATCATTTTAAACCTCTCCCCATTCAAAAAGCTTTATTTTCTCATGTCCCGCTTCATTCAGCATCGTATTGGTCGTAAACACTTTATCGACGAGCGGCGATTCGAGCAGCTTGCCCTTATGGATCGAAGGCTCGCAGTGCCCGACAAGCAAATAAATTTCCGCCGCACCCAAGCCTTTAAGCTTCTCCGCACTGCGCATAAACGTTCCCCCGTAGGAGCAAAGATCATCGACGATAATCGCCTTAAAGCCAACACTTGCCACCTGTCCAACTACATCAAGCCGTTCGATTTCGCCCGTCTGAAAATTCCGTACCTTAAAGCCGACCAACTCGTTATAGCCGCGAACCTTGCTGTAGCGCTTCTGCGCTCCGGCATCCGGGAAAAATAAATAGTCGGACGTACGGTCAAAACCCGTTGCCTCAACGACAAGGTCCAGCAGCTCAATCGTCGGATACCGTGCCGAGCAATTGTTGAGCAGGGCTAGCGTCACATCAGAATGCGGCTCCAGCACTGTCACATGCTCAAATGCCAAGGAGTTGATCAGGCCGCTTACGTATTTTAAGGTAAAAACAGAGTTCCCCTCGATCCGGTCCATCCGGCTGTAGGGCATATAAGCAATCGTCAAGCCCGCCTGCACCTTCAGGCTGTCCAAATATTGCTTTACGAACATCAGCTTAATCAAGTCGCTGTCATTGTCATATTTAAAAGCAAGCGTATTCTGCTCGGCTATCAATGCCATAATCGCATCACCATCAACTAGCGTTTCCCCGTTGGGGAACGTTTTGAACACAAGCTCCATGCCATTCAGCTTGATCATCCTGCTCACTCTCCTCGCTGCTTCGTAGTCACGTTCTAAATCTGTCGTTCCACTCCGGTGCGCTTAGATACGCCTTGATACGCTCCATTCGTTCTGCTTTCTCTTGCGCTCCCTTCTATCCGTAAATCGACAGCTGCGGCTCTAACCCTGTAAACCGGTATAGCTGAGCCGGGCGCTGCGAATACTGATTGGAGAACTTTAACGCCCCGGCCGCATCCACGACTTTCTCAATAATGCCGCGGCGGCTTTGCGTCGAGGTGATTTTCCGAATAAAGTTTTGTTCCGCAAAATCCGGCACGACCGCTTGAATGACCTGATACAGCTCGGCAATCGTAAATTCATCTGGTAAAAAAGCTTTCGCTATCGTCGTCGACAGCATCTTCCGCTGAATTTGAATCAGCGCATCTTGAATCAAGATGCGGTGGTCAAAGGCAAGCGGCAGCTTCAGCGCCTCCTCTACCGGAAACAGCTGCACCTCCGATGCATCGACCGCCGCCTGCCGATTCGCAAGCTGCTGCTCGGCCACGAGTGCAAGAAATGCATGTGAAATCATCCAGCCCCGCGGGTCGCGTCCAGGCGCACTATATACGTTAAAATATTCAAGATGAACCTCGCTAACCTGCGTCTCTTCCAATAGCTCACGTCTGGCGCATTCCTGCACCGTTTCCGTTTCCATTGTAAAACCGCCCGGCAGCGCCCATTGCCCTTCGAAAGGCCAAATGTTACGCCTGATAAGCAGCACCTGCAGCTCATGATGCGGCAAAGCTTTCTTAACCTTGCTGCGCTCGGTTGAAACAATCGTAAAGATCACGATATCCGTCGGCGCTCCGTCCGGCGTTCGGTAATGATCCGGCGAATAATTGGATTCATTTTCGATCAAGTGCTTCACTTCCTGTTACAATTTAATTTTCTGTTTGATATTATCATTATGACATTATTAAATCATTTGTCAACCCTTTGAATATTCTTTAGGCTATACCCTCTCATTTTTTTGAACAAGAACGCTACTGACAATCTGTTAGCCTTCCTTCTACATAGACAACGCCAAAGAAGCATGTGTCGAAATCACACATGCTTGCATGGGCCTATTAATAAGGCATCGCGGCCTATTCATGTAAATGCTAACTACTGCTCTGCCGCTTCCTAATTTCATTCACGCCCATAATAACCGCAATCAGCTCATAATCTCCGAGCTGGCGCGTTTCGTTCCACAAGCAATAAGCGCCGGATTGCATCCAGCCGCTCGTCTGCGCGAAGCTCGCAATCGTCTCCTCACGACAGTTCATAATCACATACTCTTTGGAAAACGCTGGAGACTCAATTAAATAAAAGCCGCGCTCGCCCGCATCATACTCGAACCGCTTATTCATAAAGCTCATCCTTGGGCGCAGCACACCGAGCGAAGCGCCGTAGCTGTCGCCGACTTCCCATTTCATTGAGAAAAAACGAAATTTCGCCTCGCACATCTTCGTATCATTGGCATCATAAACTTCCAGCGAGGTGCTAAACGCACTTTTCAGATTAACCCATCCCGCAGACTGCCCGGTCTCATTCATAATGCCTGTACCGCCGGAATTGAAGAAGTTGTCTCTGAAATATAAGGACATGCCGCCTCACTCCCCTTCTACGATGTCATCACCATATACGAAGCGCTCCAGCAGCAGCAGTTTCTCCTCATTCAGCTCGCCTGAATTATCAAAATCAAGCACCGAAGCGGCTGGAATCGGCCAATTCAGCTTGCGCGGTCCCAGCGAGCGGCTGAAGGCTTCCCAATTGCCAAGCTTCCACTCATCAAGCGCTAGGCCACGTTCCTGTATCCGGCTGCGATGCAGCTCCTGATCCCGCAGGGAGACGAGTACGACCCGCACAGCTACATCACGCAGGCTTGCACCGATGGCCGATAGCTCCTGCTCAATCCAAAGCGGATCAGCAGTTTCCTTCGTGAAGGGACCGATGACGAGCGCGTCCGTGCCAATCGCTACATTTTCCAAAGCTGCATCCATCGTAATCCGGTAGCCGAGATCGCGGCAGCGCACCTTATACAGCTCCGAATCACGGTCCTTCGGATCAAGTCCCGACGCCGTCATAATTGCCTCGGCCGCCGGACGCAGCAGCGTATCCATATCAAAAATCGCAGCGCCCTTGCGCCGAGCCAGCGCCTTGGCCAGCGTCGTCTTGCCCGCTCCAGCCCCGCCTAGAAAAAATACTAATTTTCGCATATGATTTGCCCCCACACTCTAATGATCATTACCCGCAAACCTGAACCAATGAACATGTTGTAAGCTCTATCTCTCTACTATAAACGATTTTCTTATTGGCTTGTCAAAAATAAACCGCTCAGCAGTTGTTATTCCTAGCCCACCCTCATACGCAAAAACCTCCAAAGCTGCGCCAATACGCAGCCTTGAAGGTTTTTTAGAATTGAAATCACGCTTACTTCGAATTTCCGAGGTCAATGAGCTCAGCCTTAATCAGCATGCGCTGAACGATAACTGCCGTCTCCGCTCTAGTTATGTTGCTTGTTGGCTTCAAGCCAGCATCTCTGCCTTGAACCAAGCCGCTGTTTATTGTCGCAGCTACAGCTTGCTTTGCCCAAGCATCTACAGCCGTACCATCTGTAAACGAAGCAAGTGCAGACGCTGCTTCAGCTTCGCTCACCGTTGTATTCAAGCCCGTAAGCTTCATCGCCCTCTCAAGCATAACCATCGCTTCTTGGCGCGTAATCGTTTTGTTCGGACGGAATGCTCCGTCTTCATAGCCTTTAATAATACCGTATTCCTGTGCTTTAGCTACTGCGCCCATGTACCAGTCGCCAGACAACACATCGTTGAATGCTGTTGTTTTTCCGTTTTCGGCCAGTCCCAGCGCCCGAACGATTATCGCCGAGAACTCCGAGCGCGTAATGGCTGCATTCGGATTATAATGCGTCTCATCAATGCCTTTCACGATTATACGCGAGCCCATATCATTTACCGCATCTTGGGACCAATGCCCTACCACATCCGCGAACGTAATGGGATTCCAGATCAAAGTATACGTGCTGTTCGTCAGACTGCTAACGACTGCATAATAGTTTTTATCGTGCTGCGTAACGTACGTCGGCACATGATAAACCGTTCCGTCCTCCAAAAGCACGGTTGCCGTTGTAATCTTGCTCAGGTCTATTCCAGCCGGAAGCGGGATTTCCCGTTGAACATACGAGCTAAACTTGTCTACGACTACAGTTTTGCCATTGTAAGAAGCGGTCACTGTAAAATCAACTGGCGGCAGCACCACGCTGAACCCGTCTTTTCCCGCCGTATTTTTAACCAGCTGAATGCTTGCATCATTGCTCTTCGCAATGTCCACTTGTACGACGATATCCGTTAGCTTCACTTGAACGCCCAGCAATGATGACAGGCTGTCGATTGCAATTTCTGACGCAGGCAGCTTGTAATTCCCGTTAATCGTCCGAACTTCCAGAATAGCCTCGTTGTTTTCCATCGCTTTCACTGCATCCCCAGTCAACACTGTAGATACTTTATCCGCGCTCACGCTCGCAACAGGAATAATGATGGTCGAATGACCGCCCTCTTTGGCGAGCTGTGCTGTCAGCTTGTTCGTATCCACCGTTGCGGTCAGAATACTTTTACCGTCTTGTTTCGTCGTGTTCCCCGCAGCAATCTGATCGTACTCCTTGCCGTTCACGATTACTCGGAAACCTTCCAGCGCCACTTGTCCGCCAATTGCGGAAGAACCAGAAGTGCCATTGCCACCGCTGGAGGAATCACCGCCCGAGCCTTGGGAGCCTGCTCTAGGCGTTGCACTCGCTTCATTGGAATAGCTGCCTACTCCTTCTTCGTCATTCGCTTTAACCTTAAAGTAATAAGTGGTTCCATTGGTTAGTCCCGTTACGGTGAAATTCTCACTGCTTACAACTGCAATTGGAACGGACCCGTAATCACCAGCCGTCGTTGACTGATATACACTGTAAGAAACTGATCCTTGTACGCCAGTCCAGTTCAGCGTCACCGTTCCATTGCCTGCTGTCGCTATAAGTGCCGTTGGCGCAGAGGTTCCAGGCGCATTCACCGTCACGGTGCTAATTGCCGTCTTGCCTCCGTCATCTGTTGTCCCTGTAATCGTCACCGTTCCTGCTCTCAGCGGTGTGACCACTCCTTCTTCGTCCACCGTCGCTACCGATGGATCGCTGCTCGTCCACGTTACTTTCGCATTCGTCGCGTTGCTTGGCGATACGCCCGCCGTCACCGTTCCCGTTCCGCCTCCAGCCGTAAGGGTCAGCGCCGCTGGACTCACCGTCACTCCTGTCACCGCCACGTCCGTCTCATTAACCGTGACCGTGCTCGTTGCCGTCCTGCCACCGTCTTCCGTTGTCCCTGTAATCGTCACCGTTCCTGCTCTCAGCGGTGTGACCACTCCGTCTTCGTCAACCGTCGCTACCGACGGATCGCTGCTCGTCCACGTTACCTTCTTGTTCGTTGCGTTGCTTGGCGATACACCCGCAGTCAACGTTCCCGTGCTGCCTCCAGCAGTAAGGGTCAGCGTTGCAGGACTCACCGTCACTCCTGTCACAAGCACGTCCGCTTCATTTATTGTCACAGTGCTCGTTGCGGTCTCGCTTCCATCTTCCGTCGTCGCCGTAATGGTTACTGTTCCCGCTGTCAGCGGCGTGACCACTCCGTCTTCGTCCACCGTGGCTACCAACGGATTACTGCTCGTCCATGTTACCTTCTTGTTCGTTGCGTTGCTTGGCGATACAGTAGCCGTCACCGTCGCCGTATTGCCTTCGGCCGTTAGGGTCAGCGTCGCTGGGCTCACCGTCACTCCTGTCACAGGCACATTCACTTCCCCAAGCTTGACAACTTGATTAGCCGTCGATGGCATCATCCAGATGCTCTCGCCGTCAAAAACACCGCCATTAAAAGGAACCATGCCCAACATTGTCGTACTCGGCCAGTTGTTAAAAGCCGTCATTGCTCCCGTGTCTGTGTCAAGCTTTACAATCTGATCCATCAGCGCACCCGGCAACAGCCAAATACTCTGTCCATCAAAGACACCAGTAGATCTTTTACTCCCGCTAGGCAGACTACTAGGCCAATTGTCGTACCCCGTCATCACTCCTGTGTCTTTATCAATCTTGATGACCCGGTCTGCTCCGTTAGGAACTAGCCAAATGTTCTGACCATCGAAGATACCGCCGTTAAAGCCTTGAGACGAAGTGAAATCTTTCGTAAAACCGCTTGGCCAATCGCTGTAGCTCGTCATCGCGCCTGTATCTGTGTCGATTTTGACAACCCGATCTGCTCCGTTAGGAACCATCCACATACTCTGGCCGTCAAAGATACCGCCATTAAAATTGTTATTAAGTATAAAACCATTAGGTGTAGACACACCTTGGCTCGGCAGTTGAACATCGCTTGGCCAGTTATTATAGCCCGTCATCGCTCCCGTATCTTTGTTGATTTTAATAACATAATTGGCACCGGCAGGAACCATCCAAATATTTTGGCCGTCAAAGACACCGCCAGAGAAGTTGGGCTGTGGTCTAATCATAGGATTTGGATTTGTGACCGTACTAGGCAAGATAAAGCCGCTTGGCCAGTCGCTATAGCCGGTCATCACTCCGGTATCCTTGTCCACCTTGATTACTCGATCAGCCCCATAAGGAATCATCCAGATGTTCTGACCGTCGAAGACACCGCTAAGGAAATCCGGGTTCGAGCTTGATCTCGAAAACCCGCTAGGCCATGCCGTGTAACCCTCCATCGCTCCTGTGTCTTTGTCGATTTTGAGCAAGCCTGCAGCACCAGCAGGAAGCATCCAAATGTTATCTCCATCAAAAATACCGCCCGCAAAGCTGTTGTTTTGTGTAAATCCGGCAGGCCAGTCGCTATACCCCGTCATCCCGACCGTATCGCCGATTGGGGCTGCGGAAATTGTACCGCTGTAGCCAAAGCCGCTCTGATTGTAAATGGGTGCAACCCCGGCATATGCCGTTATTGAAAATAGATTGGAGACAATCAATAGCCATGATGTCCATATAAGCAGCATTTTTTTCTTTTTTCGTGTGTTCACTCGTGTACTCATCCTCTCGCATTTTAACTTCAAATTATGCCTTATTTCGACATTATACTTTATCGTTGTTGAACCGAATTTGAACAAAATAAAACGACCCCCACCGTCCTTAGGACGGGGAGGCCGCTCGTAATCACCGATTTTATATGATGAGCTTATACATTCTTATATCTTAGAAAACAGACGTGGGATTTAGGGCAAGCGCCCTTGTATCTATATCCGGAGAAGTGCCTAATTCGCTCACAAACAAGTCCTGCAGCTTTCTCTCTTGCGATGCTGCCGCTTCCTTATTGTTCATCAGCAAGTACAAGGCAATTATTTGGGCGTGTATTCGCTCTGCAAACGGCTGCAGCTTTTCCCATCTTTGCAAATACAGCAATGCATACTCGTAGTGCTGCTTCCGCACCTCTTGACGGACTGCGCATTCTAACAGCTCGATATATCTGAGTTCAAGCTCAGCCCGCCTCGTCTCCGCCCATTCATATCCATTGTCCGTCAAATAACCGTTTCGGTACAATTCCACAGCTCTCTTCCCTTCATCCATGCTATCGCCGTTTTTGAACCGCCGATATAGACTTTCGAACTCATCGCAATCCCAGCTCTCCGGCTCCCATAACAGGCGGTAGCGCCCCCCTCCGGCGCGGGTCTGCTCAATGACATCAAACAGACCAAGGGATTCCAGCTCTTTGCGCAGCTGATAAACTGTCGTATACAGCATCGCCTGTGCCCGCTCTGCATTCCGATCTCCCCACAACGCATCCATAATACTCTCCATTACAATAGGCTGGTCCCGATGGTGGAGGAAGAATGCAAGCAGCTCTTCCGTTTTGGTTCTGCGCAGCTTTAGCGACTTCCCCTGGCTCGTTTCCAAGGAAAATTGCCCAAAGCTGCGGACAAGAATGTCCACTGGCTTCGCGCTTTGCCCTGTCCCTCTCTTCTTCGTGAATCGTTTCAGTGTTTTGCTAATGCGCTGCGTCGTCATTGGCTTCATAACGTAGTCGAACGCTTCCGACTCAAAAACATCAACCGCATAATAGTCATAGGCCGTTACGAAAGCGATCCCTACATCAGGTCTGTGCCTCTGGATCTGCTCAGCCAGCTCAAGCCCATTCATGCCCGGCATTTTCATATCAACAAAAATCAGGTCTACCTCTATCCTATGTAAACACGCCACAAGCTCCTCAGCGTCGTCAAAAAGTCCGCTTATTTTCACATCGCCCAACGTCTTCAGCACACTCTCGGCCATTTTCAAAGCCGGAAGCTCGTCATCAACCACGATTACTTTAATCATCCAAGTGGTCTCCCTTCGGAATGCTAAACTTTACTGCTGTGCCCCCATCGTTATTGCTTACAATTTCCAAACGGCGTCTGTATATCCGATATAGACGCTGCTGGATGTTTTTCAGAGCCACGCCGCTGCTCTGCGCTGCGCCATCCCTGATTCGTGCTGCATAATATGAATCTTGAAAACCTATGCCATCGTCCTCTACCGTAATGACGACATCATGCTCCTCCTCGCAAACGGAAATCTTAACGCTCCCCCCTTGCTTGCGGCTCGCCAAACCATGCTGCACCGCATTTTCGACCAAGGGCTGAATGACAAGCGGCGGCAGAAGGCAATCCACATCACTGTCTATCTCATACATTATCTGCAATCGCTCCCCAAAGCGAGCTTTTTCAATAGATAAATAAGCCTCCACCAACTCTAGCTCCTTATGCAGAGGAACGAGTTCTTCGAGGTTTCTGAAATCGAAGCTGCCACGCAAATAGTCGCTGAGCGAAGCTAGCAAATCCCGTGCAGCCTGAGGATCATCCAGTGAGTAAGCCGAGATTGTGTTAAGCGCATTGTAGAGAAAATGGGGCTTGATCTGCGCTTGCAGAAAGGCCATCTCGGCAAGTGCCGATTCGCTCGCAGACTTTTTCATTTCCAGCAATGTTCGAATGCGTGCTTTCAATTCGCCAGCCTCGACCGGTTTCCCGAGAAAATCATTCACTCCCGCGTCGAACGCCGCCAGCATTTCTTCTGGCCGATTTCTTGCCGTAAGCAGCAGCACCGGGAGCTCGGATAGCGAGTATTTTTTGCGAATGCTCTGGCATAGCTCGTATCCTGACATTTCTGGCATGATCAAATCAATAACCGCCAAATCAATTCGGCGTTCCTGCTCCAGCTTCCGCATCGCCTCCTTGCCGCTTGATACGGCAATAACCGAATATTTTTCTACGGACAAAAGATTGAGCAGCACCTGTCGATTGGCCGCATCGTCATCCACAACGAGAATCGTAACCGCCCCGAAGCTTTCCAGTTTAATCGGATCTGCCGGGTAGCTTCGCTGAGCTGTACTCGCAAGCCTTGCGTGGATTCTGTCTATTCCCGCCTCAGCAGGCTGCACGTCCATGCCATTTGCGAGCGGAATAGTAAACGTGAATACCGCGCCTTTACCTAGCTCCGATTCGGCCCAAATGCTTCCGCCATGCAGCTCTACAAGCCGCTTGACGATGCTGAGCCCAAGCCCTGTTCCCCCTCGTTCCTTCGCCAGCGCTCCTCCAGCCTGCTCGAATGATTCAAAAATAACCTCCAATTTATCATTGGGAATGCCGATACCCGTATCCGAGACGGATACCGCGAGCCAGCCATTATCCTCATGTGCTGCAACAGCAATTTCCCCTGAAGCTGTAAACTTGAGCGCATTGCCGATTAGATTGTTCATAATTTGCGTCAGCCTGTCTTCATCCGCATAAACATAGTGCTGATCACTTAAATGATCTGTGAAGCGTATCGGTTTTGCGCTGGCAAAATGGCGAAACATCTCGAATATAATGCGCACAAGCGGACGCAGAGCAACACCATGCTGATGCAAAACAAGCTCGCCGTTTTTCAATTTGGAGAAATCGAGCAGATCGCCGACCAGATTGCTCATTTTTTTGCCGATACCAACAATCATCGCCATGTTCTCCTCCTGCTGCGGTGTCATCCGGCCTGCTGCGCCCTCAAGCAGCGATTGAGAAATGTTGATAATCCCGTGCAGCGGCGTTTTCATCTCATGGGAGGTGTTCGCCAGAAATTCATCCTTCAGCCGATCCATCGAGCCAAGCCGCTGTGACAGTTTCTGAACAGAGTCAAATGCATTAACAAATCTTCGGGATAAAAGCAAGCCCTGCGCCAGAAAAAAGCATAGCCACGCTGCCATTTGAAACGATACGTATGATCGCACGCCCAAAAATTCCATCATGGAGGCAACCGTCATACCCAGCTGCGACACAACGCTGATCAACATATACACTGAGCCTTCCATTCTCCTTCCGACTGCGACTAGCATGACGTAAATCACATAGAGAACGGCAACAAGCGCCAAAGCGAAATTAACGAGTGTAAACCGTGTAAAGACGGAGGCTGGAGTCGCCACAGTCAGGAGTACGGTGAACGCGATTAGCGCCCCGGACGATTGCAGCGCGATTTTATGGAACAGATAGGGCAAGGAATATTTCGTATACAGCAGTAAAAACAGCACCGCGAGCACACCGGAAAGGTCTTGTATTTTCGTAAACAACTCGTAGGGAACTGTAGGGAACGGCATTAAAAGTATTTTTTCGCCATGTGTTATAAAATACAAGCAGATCGCTATACAGCACAGGCCAAAATAGAGCCATGATCGATCATGCCCCCGCATCTGGAACAATATAATGAAATAGATGCCCATTAGCAGAAAGGTTGTTGCAGCAAACCAGTCCTTGGCCACCGCAAACTCCCGTACGGACAAAATGTCCTCCTGATATCCCAAAAGAATAGAATGGGTAATTCCACCCTGCGAATAACGATAGTTGGCAACCTGCACAACAATATCAGCTTCCCCGCCCTCCACCGTAAAAAAACGGACATATGGCGCATTAACGGAAACGGTATCCTCCTTGCTCATTCCCGGAATGCCGCGGCCGCCAATTTCCCGACCGTTCACGAACAGCTTATGGGCGGTTTTAATATTCGTCTGCCTGATGCCAAAAACATGCTCGCCTGCTTCCGGAAGCTTAATACGCAAGCGGAAGGTTCCGAAGCCGTAAGGAGAAGGGGCCTCTGTCTCCACTTCATATTGCTCCCATCTATCCGGCACATGGACGTAGCCCGTTCTCTCCAGTCCTTGTCTGTCCCGCTTATCCAACTTAAAATTATTCGGGGTCAGAAGCTGGTCCCGATAAAATTCCCATTCTCCGTCCAGGCTTGCGATGCCGCTCTCGGAGAAATCCCATTTTGTCAAATCCAGCTCCCCGTTTACAGCTTCTGGAACGTCGCTGGCAATAGCCGCAAAGGGGAACGCCATAATGACTATCCATATCCCACAAAAAATCATGATGGCAATCGCCACTTTTTTTCGCATCTTTCTTCCCCTCTTATGTCCACAGTTGGTTGAGACTGGCCTCAAGCGTCTATTTCCTGTAACTCCCACTAGTTCTTCTCTACTATAAACGATTTAGCAGCACCTGTTCAGACTCATCGCAAAAAAAACCTTCAAGACCGCCCTAAAACGCAGCCTTGAAGGTTTACTGTTGCCGTGCAGTGGTATGCAGGCGGGCATGTGTACCGCATTTGCTCAGCCCGCCGCAAGCCATAAAGCTAGCCCTGCTCTATTATTTACTCTATCAGTGAACTTTAATATTCAGCACATCGCCAGCAAGCTGCGTATTCACGCCTGCCCCGTCCGTGCCAATCAGCTTGGTCACTGCAAGCGCGGTCACATCAGCTGGCGCGTCCGCTTTAATGCGGAAGGTCAGCTTGAACAGATTGCCCAGCGGATTATTAAGACCGTCGCCGACATGACTGCCCTTCAAGCTGATAATGCCAGCACCCTCTACATGCTCGTTAATGACGAATCTGCCCGTATCCAGCGATTCTGGCGTTCTTACAAGCTCCAATACAGTCGGATCGTATTCGATTCGGATGTTTTGCTTCGCAATGCCTCTTGACACATTTTGCAGTGCATAAACCACATCGAAGCTTTGTCCCTTCGCCATTGCATTCGGTCCAATGAGCGCTGCACCCACCGAGCTGCGGTCATCCACAACGGGCGTCCAATAATTTGGAATCGGCACATTCGCAAAATTCGTGTCCGATGCAAAATAGAAGCTCGTGTATGTCGGCTGGTTATACGTCGTATTTTGCCAAGCTACTCCTGTACGGTATTGCGGGTCATGCATCAGCGTATACAGCTTGCGGTCTGTCAGCTCCGTGCTCGTATAGATGCGGATGGCTGAGCTGTCCACGGTGCGCACAAGCATTTCTTCCCGCCAGTCTCCGAAAATATCCGCAACGAGCGAAGGCGTTCCCTTCGTATGGTTATTCGTGCGGGTTCCATCTGCCGTTAGCAATCTACCGCGTTTCCAATCATCAATCGTCGGCGTGTTTTCCAAGGAGCCATTCACAATTTGCGTCGACATATTGCCCGCCCATTTGATGTTCATGTTCGTTCCCGGCGAGGTGGTGCTGATCTGCGTTCCGCTTGCTGTCCATGTGCCAACTGCCCATGTCTCCAGCCCTCTGTGATCCGGATCAATATCGCCAACCATGCCGCGACCGGTATCCTTGCCGGTGTAGCCGCCATAAATCACTTCGCCTGTCGCAGCATCGCGCAGCGAGTAGCCATAAGGGGCATACGGTCCGCCTTCATGCACCATAAAAATCTCCAAGCCCGGACGGTCAGGGTCAATATCTGCGACATGCAGCGCGTCGCCATGGCCAAGACCTGCATACGTCCCCGGATTTGCGCTGCCCGGCGGCAAAATATCGCCCGAGCTGTAGAGCAGCGTTCCATCATGGTCAATCGTCGAGGAGCCATAAATAATTTCCTGCTTGCCGTCGCCATCCACATCCGCCGTGCTCAGCGAATGCGCGCCCTGCGTCGTAAGCGTTGCAAACGCCGGATTCAGTCCCGGTCTGCCATGCGGCCCATCGTTAAACGGATTCGTCATCGGCACCCAGCCGCTGTCGACAAACCAGTGCTCGCGCAAATGCTTGCCATCCCATTCATAGGAAACGAGCGTCGAGCGCGTATAATAACCGCGGGCAAACACCGCATAAGGCTTCGTGCCATCCAAATAAGCGACGCCTGCAAGGAAACGGTCTACACGGTTGCCCGGCTCAATCCGGCCCATCGCATAGTCGCCCCACATGAGGCCATCGTCATGGCGGCCCGGCTTGTAGGGAATCGTCTCCAGCTCCTTGCCTGTCGCCCCCTCAAACACGGTCAAATATTCCGGCCCGCTCAAAATAAAGCCTTCGAAATCACGCAGCTTGTTGTTGCCGCTGCGCGCCGGCGCATACACGTCCATAAAATAATCCGTCAGCTCTTCCGCATCCTCGCGGGACAGGGGATACGCATACTTAGGCGCAATACCGAAGCTTTCTTCCAGCGTTGCCGGCCAGTTGCCGTTTACGACTTCCTCATGCTTGTCCCAGTCCATGAACATATTTACGACATGCTCATAATAGCCCTGCTTGCTCACGCGGTAATCATCATCATGGCTGTACCCTGCTGCAATATCCTCCTGAGGCATCGTAATATATTTTTCGGAAGCGATGCCGCCGCTGCCGTCGTATTTCGTTATTTTGGTGCCCGGCGCCGTTTTGAACATCATTTCCGCCTTGCCGTCGCCGTCAAAATCATACACCATAAATTCGGTATAATGCGCACCGGCGCGGATGTTCGGCCCCAGCTCAATGCGGTAAAGCTGCGTTCCATCCAGCTCATAAGCATCAATAATGACCTCACCCGTGTAGCCTTTCTGCGATACATCCTTGGAGTTGGAAGGGTCCCATTTCACGATATATTCGTATTGCCCGTCTCCATCCACATCACCGACACTCATATCGCCAGCCGAATAGGTGAAAGCTTCGCCCACAGGCGTAACCCCGTCTGCCGGTTTATTTAGCGGCAAATCGTAATAGCCATCGCCCCACGGCTTAGCTTCACTGCTTCGTGCCAGCTCTTCCCCATCTACTACAGCCGCCACCTGATAGCGCGATGATGCGCTGCCCTGCGGGTCCGAATAGTTCGTGCTGTCCGTCACCGTCGCAATAAGCGCGCCATCCCGGTAGACGTTGAAATTCGCGCCGGTCATCCCGCCCGCAGAATAGCCCGTCACTTCATTGCCTAGCAGCCGCCAGCTGAGAAATACGCTTCCTGAAGAAGCGACAGCTACAAGTCCTCTATCCAAATATTCCAGCTGTACTTTGCCTAAGGCTGCCCCTGCTTGTCCCGAAGCCGTCGTTCCCGCAGCAGTTGCGCCTGCGGCGCTGCCGCAAAGCAGCGTAAGCCCCGTTAACGTGGCGGCCGTCTTTTTAAGCCAGTTGGAGTGGTTGCTGAACATAAATCAATCGCATCCTTTCGATTTGAAGATCAATTGGTTACGCTTACAAAACACAGGTTAAACCAGCCAGCCTCCTTTGCTCAACACCTGCTTAGCGCAGTAAATCCCTTTTTAGTATATAGATTCCTATTTTCCGGCACTAGGCAAAAAACAGAGTTTTTCCATTAAATAACCGTCTTTCCCCATCGTTAGCAGACATTCCCTTGTGCCTTCGCTATCTTAGGTGCAAATTATTTCGTCTATCCGGGCGTCATATAAAAAAACAGAGAACCCTATTTCCGGGTTCTCTGCGCACTCTGACTATCATTTTGCCGCTATATTATTGTTTAATCATATTTTGATGAAGCACAGCTAGCATCTTCGCCGCTTCGGCTCTTGTTGCCCCGCCTTTCGGATCAAAAGCATTGGCGCCCTTGCCAGAGATGATTTGTGCTTGCTGCAAGGCAGCGATGGCATCCGCCGCCCAAGAGCTAATGCTGCTTTGATCCGCGAAGGTGATTGCGCTGGCCGTCTTAGGCAGCGTGAAGCCAGCCTGATCGGTAAATCGCTTCAACATGACCGCCATTTCCTCGCGGCTGATCGATACATTTGGTTTGAATGTATTGCTGCTTGAGCCTTCAACCATTTTATGCTCTGCTGCCCAAGATACATAAGGCAAGTACCAGTCTCCGGCTTTGATATCCTCAAATGTAGAAGACGTAAATCCAGACACGTCTGCGCCTGCAATACCAGCCAGTATTTTAGTAAATTCCGCTCTCGTGATGTTCTTGTTCGGCGCGAAATGGTTGCTGCCACTGCCGGAAATCATATCCCGCGCAGCCAGGTAAGAAATAAAGGAAGCTCCCCAATGACTGCTGCTGTCGCTAAAGCTGATCTTATTGTAGCCTACAGCATAATGGCTCAGATGGTTCGTTACGAAAGTAACCTTGCCATTGCTGTAGCTTGAATGGTTTATGACATTCGGCTTCCCATTATTGTCGATAAAATAAGCAACAATAGCGCTTGTATCCTCGCCCTGTGCAGGAGTATACGGAATATCGATCTGAATGCTGCCGCCGCCAAAGGTAGACAGGCTGGCAGCGCCGGATTCAATCGAAATATCCAATACAGGTCTTGTTCCAACTAACCGTTTAGCTTCCGGTGCAAGCGTATCTGCACCGCTTTTCGCTACCTCGAACCGAATATTGCTGCCTGCTGCCTTCTCTATCGCATTCAGCGCAGTCGACGGGATGGTAAGAGTACCGAATGGCGTCACTACGACAACTTGATCTACTTTGCCGTTAGACAGATTAGTAACTGCCGCTTTAGATAGAGTGATGCCAACTGCTTTAGTGTTGTCTGCCGCTTCAACGGTAAGCGTCACAATTCTTGAGCCCGCTTCCTTTGCCTGAGCCTGCTCCGTTACGGTTTTAATTTGTGCATCGTCAATGACAGCCTCTGCATTTCCATTAGCGTCAGCCTTTGCTGCCACCGTTACACCAATTGAGTTCGGATCTACAGGGCCGGATGGAGTAGGCGCTGGAGCAGGTGTCGGCGAAGGAGTCGACGGATTCGAATTACCCGATCCTGATGAACCTCCCGAATTGGACTTATTCGTAATTTCCAGCACCACTTGATTGGCCTGATAAACAACCTGAGTATTGTACTGGCTCGGTACCCCGCTAATCTCAACGGCGTTAAATTGACCGTTTTGTTGATTAGCGCCATAGCTCATAAGAGTCACAGAACCAACGGACGGCACATAGCTGCTTGGAAAATTCACCTGCAATTTTCCGTTCGCATTTACCGCACCCTTGATTTCCAGCACATCGCTTGCGCTGTCGACGTTGAGCTCAAGCGTACCATTCGCAGCTTGCATGAAGCTGCCGCCAATCGTCATTTTTCCGGCTGTCTTCTCTACTAGCGTACCGCTGTTATTCACGACATCGCCGCTGCCGAGAGCTGTTGCCGAGCCGCTTTCCAGCGTACCCGCGTTAATCTGGGTACCCCCGGAATACGTATTTGCACCGAGCAGCTTCAAGTCGCCAGTACCTTCCTTCGTCAGCTTGCCTGTTCCAGCAATGTTGTTCTTCCAGCTGTCCGCTGCATGGAAGCCGCCTTTGCTGGCATCCATCGTCACGGTTACATCGCTGTCAAAAGCACCATAGCCGTCTGCGGCGGCGAAGAGATTCAGACGTCCCCAGCCCTCTGGATCATCCAGTACCGGATAGCCGGAAGCAAGGCCAGTCGTCGCCAAAACAGCACGGCGCTGCTCGCCCGTCAAATAAGGCTGGCGTGTTTCCAGCAGCACTTCAGCGCCTTTAGGCACAACCATTGGTTCAGTTGTGGATTGGATTTGATCGAACCCATAGGTCAAACGCTGGGTGAATTGCGCTTTATTTTTCTCATAGTCAGTGAAACGATCTTCCGCTGTACCTGTTTCAGTCAACAGTAGGGCATGCGCCTGATCATAAGCCCCCTGCTTAAGTGCCGCATTGTCCGGGTCAGACAAGGTAGCTGCTGCCAGCGCTGTTGCCATCACGCGTCCGCCTATGACATCAAGCGGAGAATGCATGCCCGCTATAATCCGGCTGTTCCCCATTTCCGAAGCACGGGTCAGCAGCTCTTGGAACCGCTCAGGCACAGCATAGGCAAGTGCATAAGATGCGAGATACGAAGCATTCGTGTGACCGCTTGGGAAACCGCCATCGGTAGCCGGCGTTGTGCTGATGGCAGGAACCAGCGTAGTCACTATCATAGAAGTATCATTAGCCCAGCGATAGGGACGCATATAGCTGTAGAAGTTTTTAGCCGGGTTGCTGGAGGCGTAATTGCCGCGCAGCGTTCCGATCAAGTCTACCATTTTGCCAAGCTCGGAATCCGAATCACCCGCTTTATTGGAGCCATTGCCGTCGTTGTATTTAACTGATGTGGCATCATCCGGGATGCTCGTAATGGTTGTATAGGTTCCCGTTTTGTCGCGATACACATCAGCCAGAGCGCCAAGACCTTCAGTCGCTCCATACGATTGATTTCTCCGGTCAACGAGATAAGCCAATTTTTCATCTTCCGCCGTACGTGTGGCAGCTATGTTTGCTACATATTGAATGTTGTAGTCCAACACGCTGCTGTTCAGCTTCGTGCCATTGTCCCACGATGTCCCTGGCTCCCAGAGATCCTGAAACCCGGACAGCACGCCGATGACTGGATTGGAATATACCGATTGGTTAGCAGAAATGCTGTTTTTGTAGTTGTCTACAAAATGTCCCCATGCCGGAGCTGGCGGCAGTTCAATGGAAGCTCCATTTGATGCTGCGGTTGCAGCATTCCCCACTACGGAATTGGAAAGCAGTAACAGGCCCAAAGCAGCAGATAGATACTTTCTTGTAGATTTCATTTTCAAGTCGAGTCTACTCCTATCGTTTCGTTTTTTTGTTTTCCGAACCGATTTCGAGCGTAACATTGGACCCTGCCGCTGCTCAATATAACAATTTCTGAAATATATAAAAATCGTATTCTATCCTCGCCATCCGCTCTTTCCTTCCTCATTTCCTTCCACTTTCCTTCCTCCTTTCTGTTAATGCTTTTCCATTTTCAACCGCCTTTGCCCCTAATGTTAAGATTTGATTAATGGGTATAAGTCCGTCCACCCTGTGGTGTATAATCGAGGCGGTGAGGGGGAGTAAGCGGTGAAAAAATGGAACTCCGTATTTGCAAATCTGGCCATTTCATATATAGCCCTTGTACTTGTCATCGTTTTGCTGCTTTGCTCCGTCTTCTATATCTACTTCTCAAAAAGCTACGAAGCAGAGCTGCGCACCAAAAACCAGCTGATTTTAGAAAATACAGCCCAAACGATTGAAGCCACGGTACTCCAGCGAGTTCAACAAATTTATCTGAATTTATCTCTCGACAAAACCGTAGATATCCGTTTATTTGCTGATTCTTCCTATAAAAGCAATCTTAGCAAGGCGATAGACCTGCAGGAGCTGCTCCAGACAGAAGTCGCCGGCAGCTCGGACATCGTGTACGCCGTTCATCTGTATTATCCTAAACAAAATATAATGCTTTCTTCGAACTATGGGCTTCAGTTTAATGCCGATCAAGGCAGCAGCGCCGTGTTTTTTGCCGACTGGATGAACGGGATGCGCGGCACTAAGCAGAGCCATCTTTGGACACCTGCCCGGTTGATTCCGCAGGATATTTACGCCAGTCTGCCCGATAGCAAAGGTGAGACATTAATTACTTATGCACACAGCTATCCCTTCCAAGCCTCCGGCGAAAATAACGATCTTATGATTGCGGTTGACGTGAAGGAAAGCGCGATTAGCAAGGTTATTCGGAATATGATGCCCACACAATATGAAAGCACGTTTATTTTGGAGCCTTCCGGAAGCATGATAACGGGCTCAGCCAGCAGAAGCCCCGATTTTCACAGCGCTCACAGCTCCAGCTTTATCGAGACCTTGCTGTCCAAAGCGGAGGCTGGGAGCTTTAATGATACAATTCTGGATGAAGCCTATGCCGTTTCCTACCAAGCGCTGCCATCAACCGGTTGGAAAATATATAGCGCCCTGCCTGCCAGCTTCTTCTATCAAAAGTTGATTTTTGTACAAAAGCTGGTGCTTGGCATCTGTGTCATGGCCCTTTTGCTAGGAATCGTATTATCCGGGATTTTTGCCAGAGCGAATTACAGCCCAATCAAGCGATTGGTAGGAAAAATAAAGGATTTGTCCGGGCATACGCCTGACCATGCAGCCAATGCATTCAAGCTCATTGACAAGGCCTTCATCAGGCTGAACGACAAGGTCAGCAGTCTGGAAGATACCCTGGAGGCCAATAGCTCGGTTATTAGGCACAATGTTTTGCTGAACCTGCTCCATAACCGCTATACCCCAGAGAAATTGGCCGAGGAGCTCCCCTTTTTAGGCATCAATCAGCCATACAGCCATTACTGCTGCATGATTGTAAATTCAGATCAAGCTTTTGCCGGGTTAAGCTCCCGAGATCAACAATATGCGACGTACCGGATGATTAACCAGCTGCAGGGCGCTTCCCTGCCAGAAGGGCACATCATTGCCGAGGAGCTGCCGGACAAGACGATTGTAGTCGTTGTTTTCGCTAAAAAACAATGTGACGCGCTTTTGGAGCAGCTCTGCCAGCTTCTAATAGCGGAAAACAAGCAGCAGTTCCAGCTGGAATCTCAAATATCGCAGGGATGCTGGGTACAGGACATTATTAATGTCCACAAGAGCTACAGCGAAGCTCAGGCCCTAAGGAAATATGGCTATTTTCTGCCGGACCTGTCGATTCTGAAGGATCGCGCTCTTCTGGATCGGGAGAACCGTGTTGAAGAAATTCCGCAAGCTATGCTTGTGAGGTTCAAAGAAAAATTACACGCCAGGCAATTCGATGAAATCGTAACGGCGATCGATCAGCTGGTCAAAATCATGCAGGAAGGCATATACGCTGCCGATTACTGCCGCTTTATTTTGACAAATACCGTATTCGTCTACTCCGATTATTTGAAGAGTGTCCGTTACAAATACCCTGATCAAGGCAATATGGATTTATATCATCAGTATCAAGAGCTTCACAATATTTATTATTTTCGGAATTGGCTCGTTGAATCAATAACCGCATTCCTAGTGCAGATAGAGAAACGGAATAACGACAGAGCCATCACTAGCGTCGAGGCAGCCAAGCAATACGTGCGCAGCCATCTGTCGGATGATTTGTCTCTTGAGAAGGTGGCTGCTCAGGTATTTATTAGCCCCAAATATTTGAGCAAGCTCTTTAAGGATGAGAACGGCATCACCTATACCGACTACGTAACCAGCCTGCGAATGGAAAACGCCCGGGCATTGATCGAGAACAATAATATGTCAGTCGAGCAAATCGCGAGTACGGTCGGCTACGGAACCGCAGCTTATTTTATTAAGAAATTCAAGGAAAAGTACGGGTGTACACCGGGCAATTATTTGCGCCAAACCGTTAAACAAGCGTAGCCGCTTTAGCCAGGCACTGCATGGAACTGCATGGAACTGCCTGGCACTGCACGCAGGACTACGATTCAAGAAAGGGTTCATCATGAACATGAAGCAATTACGGCATATCACCGCCCTTACCGCAGTCGTCTGTCTAAGCATCGTTAGCGGATGCGAAACGAGCTCTTCGCAGCTGTCTGCCGCACAGCAATTGCAGTCCCCGGCTTCTTCTGACGCCCCGCTGCATAATATTTCCTGGACGATGCACCTGAATTTGCCTGTTCCGGACGATGCCGAGATGGTTCGCCTCGTAGAAAATAAGTTCAACGTTAATCTGGATATTTGGGATTTAGAAAACAATAAATACGAAGCGCTGCTAGATATGAAGCTGGCACAGGGGGAAATTCCCGATTTGTTCCGGATCAGACAGCCGCAGGATCTCCTGAAATATCAACAGCAAGGCTTGCTTGCCGAAATTCCGGAGGAGATGCTTAAGCAATACGCCCCGAGCATTATGAAAGCTATTAAAGAGAATGCGCCCGCTTATCAAAATGCTGGAAAAATCGACGGAAAATATTACGGTATTCCTGTCATCAATCCCACAAACATCTACCGCATACCAGTTGTATATCGAAAGGATTGGCTGGATAAGCTGGGCCTGCCTGTGCCTGAGACGCTATCCGATTTTGAGAAGGTCATCTATGCATTCGCAAATGAAGATCCCGATGGCAACGGCATGAAAGATACGTACGGCTTGTCCAGGGAAGGAATGAATGTTGTTTTCGGCGCATTCGGGCAAATCGTTTTCGCAGACCAGCTCTACTTCGGGGTGAAAAATGAAAAGCTCGTTATCGGCGCATTGGAGCCGGAAATGAAGCAAGCTCTCCATTATCTTCGCAAATGGTACGCGGATGGCGTAATCGACCCGGAGTTTGTTACCGGGGAAAATAAAGGCGGCTACAAGCATCTGTCCCATGCCTTTATCAATGGAAAAATCGGCATGACCTCCATGGGGAATTACTATCATTGGATTCAAAATGGAGATTATTGGGTAATGAAGGATCAGGGTAGCGCGAATGGCGAAGAGATCCCAGTAGAAGCTACATTTAACGTGAAGGAATTAACAGCGGGCAATCCGCAGGCCCGAATTGTGTTCGGACAACCCTTTCGTGGGCCGGAAGGAAAACGAGGCTCCAAAGCCTATGATATGCTGATGAGCTTTACCGCTATCGGAGCTGACGCAGCCAAAGAGCCGGGGAAGATGGAGACGATCCTGCAAATTCTGGACGATGTGAGCGCCAATCCCGATCTCGATGAATATACCTCCATGAAATACGGGATCAAAGGCACGCACTGGACATGGGCTGGAGACTCGAAAGAGGATGTTATTGTGCTGCCTCCCTATGACACCATGTTCAACTATCAAAATACAATCGGCGCCAATTTGGGTATGACGGTACCCTTGATCCCTAAAGAACGAAGAGAGCAATGGGCCTCCACCTTAGGACTCGATCAGGATGGCATCTACAATGCATTGGAAGTTGCAACCCCCTCTTTAATCGACAACGGAGCTGAATTAATCAAGCTGAAAAACAAAGCCTATGTCGCCTTTATTACTGGCGAGAAGCCCTTGGAGGACTTTGACCGTTTCGTTCAGGAGTTTATGAGGGCGGGTGGAAAAGAGGTGCTTCGGGAAGCAAATGACTGGTATAGCCAGCATGCTGTGAAAGGAAGGAATCATGTATAACCTCTGCCCATTTATTCCATAATAAGAACGTTTTGTTACAGGCGTATGCCGCGCCACTACAAGGAGGTTTTAGGATGAGTGCATCTACAACACAAACGCCAGCGCAGACGCTGCCGCCCCAACATCAGAATCAGCAGCCTGGATTGGAATCCGTTATGCATCCGCAGCCTGTCTATAAATCCGAGACTTATAAAGCTGCAGGCAAGCTGCTTGGCAAATCGGCCATTATTACTGGCGGCGACAGCGGCATCGGCCGCGCCGCAGCGATTGCCTTTGCAATGGAGGGCTGCGATGTCAGCATCGTCTATTTGGAAGAGGACAAGGACGCAAACGTTGTGAAGCAGGAGGTCGAACAGCTCGGCAGACGCTGCCTGATGATTCCCGGCGATATTGGCGATGAAGCCTTCTGCAAGCAAGCGGTAGAGCAAACGGTCAAGGAATTGGGCAAGCTTGATATTATCGTCAATAATGCCGCTGAGCAGCATGTTCAGCAGCGACTTGAGGATATTACGGCGGAGCAGCTTACCGCGACGTTCCGCACTAACGTTTTCGCCATGTTTTATTTGACGAAAGCGGCGCTCGCCCATTTGAAGCAAGGCGCATCCATCATTAATACGACATCGGTTACTGCCTATCGCGGCAATGAGACGCTGATCGATTACTCAGCCACCAAAGGCGCGATCGTATCCTTCACCCGCGCCCTATCCGCCAATTTGGCGGGTCAAGGCATTCGGGTCAATGGCGTCGCGCCGGGTCCTATCTGGACGCCGCTTATTCCCTCCACCTTCGACGCTCAGAAGGTGGCTACATTCGGCGGCGATACGCCGATGAAACGCCCCGGCCAGCCTGCCGAGCTCGCCGCAGCCTACGTCTATCTTGCATCGGATGATTCCAGCTACGTCACCGGTCAAGTGATGCACGTCAACGGCGGCGAAATCATTAACGGTTAAGAACAAAAGTGCACCTCCCAGCCTTGTATTGGATCAGCTCCCGCTTATACGGACTTTTCCAATATCTATTCTGGGAAGTGCATTTTTCATGTGCTTATGAAGCGGTGCTGGAGCACTGCTGCCAATCTCAACTGACGACTCGAGACTTAGACTTGAGAACCGAAATTTGATCACGATCTGGCTTGCTTATGTTTGCATACTCAACCTAGAATGCACCGCCACTAAATAATTTGCCGTACTCCCCATGATCATGAATAGCGGCATGCTCAACCTGAATCGTGGAATGAACGATGCCATAGCGTTTTTTTAACAGCTCATTCATTGCGAGCGTTATACAATACGGCTGAATGTTGCTTCGCGCCAATACATGCGCTGTAAGGGAATAATGGTCCGTCGACACCGCCCAAAGATGCATCTCGTGCACATCCTCAACACCTTCCACCCCTCTAAGATCACGGCGAATATCCTCCAGATTAAATTGCTCCGGCACAGCTTCCATCAGAATGAAATACGCTTCCCTTATAATCTTGTATCCGCCAAATGCAATAATGCCGCCAATGACGATACTGATAATCGGATCTAAAATCGAAAAACCCGTCAATCGAATGAGTATCGCTGACACAATAATGCCAACCGAGCTAAGCAAATCGCCAATGAAATGCCACAGCGCGCTTTTCACATTCAGATTGTTCTCTGCCTTCATACTTCGGCTCAGCACGAGCGTCAGCACGATGTTTACGATTAATCCGATGATGGCGATGCCGAGCATGAGGCCAAGATCAACCGGCTCAGGATGAATGATCCGCTTTATCCCTTCTACCAGAATGAAGAGAGCGATGACAATGAGCGCCAATCCATTCAAAAAAGAAGCAATGATCTCGAAACGCAGAAAGCCGTACGTATACTGCTTCGTCGGGCGTCTAGTCGCCATATAGATGGCAAGCATGCTTAGCCCTAATGCAAGTACGTCAGAAACCATATGAGCCGAGTCCGACAACAAGGCAAGAGAGCCGGATATGAGCCCGCCAATAACTTCAACAATTGTGAAAAACAATGTGAGCATCAGCGTAATCCACAGCGTCTTCTTGGAAGCTGATTGCTCCTTCACATGCTCAAGATGATGAAACTCGCCTATTTTCATATTAGCCATCTCCTTCAATTTAATTATAATTATTATCTTTTTATAATCAATATAATTATATGTCCATTTACGAATACATACAAATGGACATTTTATGGATAACATAAAGGATAATCATTCTCTCTCTGGCTGCGCGCGCGAAAAAAAAGCGGCTCTCCTAGCGAGAGACGCTTTGAGAGCCGCTAAACTATGGGCTAGGTGAAATGCAACTGTTCCCCGCCTCCGCCTACTCCGCCCTTGCTTACTCCTCTTCCGGGCTCAAATGCACTTTATCCTCTTCATTATCACGAACGGTTTTCTGAAGCACGAGGCAGGCTACAATCAGGAAGGCTCCGGCGATAGCGTAATAGCCTTTAACATAGAACGGTTCCTCTAAAGTGTACAAGCCGATATATTGCGACAGCACAGCAATGATAAAACCGATCCAGGCCATGAATGTGAAGGCTGGCGTGTTGCGGTTGCGATAGGAAGGATTTTGCTCCTTCAGAAATTTATCCTCATCATTGTCGCGGGCCAGCTTCTGGAGCGTAAACGAGGTAATAATAAGCAGTATTCCCGTTACGGCGTAGTAGCCTTGAACCGAAAGCGGCTGATTCAGCGTATAAATGCCGATAAATTCAAAGGCGAATGCGAGCACAAAAGCTCCCCAAGCCATGAACGTATAAGTCGGTGTATTCCGGCGGCGGTAAAAGTTCATTGATTTGCGAACAGGCATCTGATTTTCCATAATAGGCGTCCTCCCGTATAACCGTGCGGTTATTTGTTTGATAGCCTTATCTTACCTGTTTTCTCTGGAAAAAATAGTACCATCTTCTCTTAGTACCTGATGCTAAAAAAGCGGGCACAATGACGCCGAGCGGCAAAAACAAAGGCTTAGTTTGCATAAACTACGCCTTTGTCCTCTGATGCAACAGTCTGTTTACCGCTGTTTATATCGTATAGCTGACCTTCTTTTGCAGCGGTATTTCCTCTTTGCCAAGCACCATGTTTAGAATAAGGTTTTCAAAATATATAAATCCGCTGTCCCGGTTGCGCGGCCGGTCAAGCGTAATCCGCTTATCGAGCGAGATAACGCCCTCCTCAATCAAAATAACCCGGTCTGCCAGCGCAACGGCTTCGCTCACATCATGCGTAACGAGAACGACCGTGAAGCCCTGCTCCAGCCATAGCCGCTCAATCAGCTGCTGCATTTCGATGCGCGTCAGCGCATCGAGCGCGCCAAGCGGCTCATCCAGCAGCAGCAGACGCGGCTTGCTTGCCAGCCCCCGGGCCAGCGCCACCCGCTGCTTCTGCCCGCCGGAAAGCACATGCGGCCATTCGCCTACGCGGTCCGCAAGCCCTACCTGCGACAGCGCCTCCGCCGCCTTGGCCTTATCCTTGCCCGGCGTGCCAATCCGCACATTGTCCAGCACGCTCTTCCACGGCAGCAGCCGCGCTTCCTGAAACAGCACGCGAATATCTGTCCCGCCGCTTTGCTGTTCGCCGCTGCCCAGCAGCAGCGTGCCTTCCGTCGGCAAATCCAGCCCGGCGATCAGCCGCAGCAGCGTGCTTTTGCCACAGCCGCTGCGGCCGACGATGGCGACAAATTCGCCACGGTCTATTTTCAGATCAACACCCTTTAGCACTTCCTTGCCTGCAAACTCCTTGCGTACCCGGCTTAACTGGAGCTGCGCCCCCTTGCGGCTATCGGTCATGTCATCCCCTCCTATGCTTTCGCACGGCTGTAGTTCGGATTCCACTGGAGCAGCCGCCTCTCGAGTATTTTCGCAATGCTGTCGGACAGCTTGCCAAGCAGCGCATAGATGATGATGCTAAGCACCGTCACATCGAGCTGCATAAATTCACGGGCATTCATCGCCATGTAGCCGATGCCGGAATTGGCTGCTACCGTCTCCGCGACGATGAGCGTCAGCCACATAATGCCAAGCGAATACCGGACGCCGACCAGCACAGAAGGCAGCGCTCCCGGCAAAATCACTTCTTTATACAAGTCGAAGCCCCGCAGCCCATACACCTTCGCCATCTCAATCAGCCCGCGGTCAATCGAGCGGATGCCGTGAAAGGTGTTGAGGTAGATCGGGAAAAAGACGCCAAGCGCCACCAGCAGCAGCTTCACCTCTTCGCCAATGCCGAACCAAATAATAACGAGCGGGATGAGCGCCAAATGCGGCACATTGCGCAGCATTTGAATCGATGAGTCCATGACGATTTCCGCTCTTGAGGAAAAGCCGTTAATGAGGCCTAGCAGGAAGCCGATGCCGCCGCCAATAAGGAAGCCTAGGATGGCACGACGGGCGCTGATCGCAATATTTTCAGCCAGCTGGCCGCTCTTGATGGAATGAATCAGCTCCTCTATAACCTGCAGCGGCTGCGGCAAAACGTTAGCAGCAATGATGCCCGTAACCGTCAGCACATGCCAAGCGATGAGCAGCAGAATCGGCAGCAGCCACGGCGTGAAGGAGGATGTCCAGAAGCTGTAAGATGGTTTTCGCAAAATATAGCTCTCTCCTTTCGGCCTCCGAATTATTTCAGCGCGTCCGCAAAAGCGTCGCTCCAAATCGTCTTCACATCAACCGGATTTTTAAGCAAATCGACCTTTTGCAGCGTGTCGGCAATGTCCTGCTGGGAAGCAATCGCTTCATCCGATGGCGGCAAAATCTTCGTCGGCTGCTGGGCTTCGCCGGCCTTCAGCGTTTGAAGCGCCTGTTCGACAGGCTGCTTCGTATTTTCAGCTACGATGCCTGCCCACTTCTCTTGGTTCGCACGAATCCACTCATTGTACTGATTGAGCCGGTTCAGGAAGTCCGCAATCGCTGCATGCTTGCCCGGATCTTCAATCGCTGCCGGAGTCGCTTCAATCGGGAAGTTGCCGGATAAAATGTTCTGGGCAGACGCCAGCGTCGTAGCGCCATTTTGGCGGGCCGAAATGACCGCATTGCCATAGCTCGCCAATGCATCGACGCTGCCGCCGATTAATGCGCTGAGACCATCAGAGGTCGACAGTGCTACAGGCTCAATGTCCGTCCATCCAAGCCCTGCTTCTTCAAGCATTTTCAGCAGAAAATAATGCGCGGTTGTGCTGCTGACGTAAGCAACCTTCTTGCCCTTCAAATCGGCTACGGATTTCACCGTCGAGCCTTTGGGAATCAGCAGCTCCTGCTGGAGCGTGCTCCCTTTTTGAATCGCAATAATTTTGAAATTGCCGCCGTTTGCCGCCTGTGCTGCGAACAGTGGCGGGATTTCACTCGTCAAAGCGACATCCAAATGTCCGCCTGCCATTGCCTCCAGCTGCAAATTGCCGCCTTGGAACACGCTGAATTCAATTTTGTAAGGCGTGTCATCAAGTCCGGCTTCCTTGAAGCCGATCTTTAGATTTTCCCAGCCCGTTTGGCCGATGTTCAGCGTGACTTTGCTCAAATCCGGCCCAGCTTCCGCTGCGGGGCTGCTGCTTTCAGATGAAGCAGGCGGGCTCGCTGCTGTACCTGTATTCGATGTTCCCCCTGTATTGCCGCACGCTGCAAGCAGGCTCGCCACGATAATTGCGATGCTTAAGCCCAGCCATTGTCTCTTTCTGTTTTTCATAGTTGTTTCCGCCTCTCTAGATCGTGTGGAATGTTTCCCCTTATCGCTTATTCCGTACCTTTATTGCGAAGAAATGGCCGCCCTGCTTCTAATGCGCTGTCCGAGCTGATCCGCTGCAATAATCGCCTCAGCGATTGCCGCCGGATGAACGGCGAAGGGCAGCTCAGCAGCTTTCGCTCCAGCGAGCGGCACTTTATGGGCGATGTCATATGCAATTTGATCCGCTTTTTCTTCAAATCCCAGCTGCGCCAGCGTAACAGGCAGACCAAGCGCAGCAAGCTTCGCTGCAAGCCGCTCCGTCTCTTCGGCCGTTTGCCCTTGCAGCAGCGTGTGGGCAACGAGCCCAAACGCGACCTTCTCGCCATGCAGCGAGCCATGCGTTTGCGCAAACTGCGTCAGGCTGTCGTGAATGGCATGGGCCAAAGCGCCGCGTGCGCCTCCTGCCGATACAGTGTTCACTTGCCCCGCCAGCCAGACAATGGCGTGACTAACCTCATGGAATGCGGGTGTCACGATGCCGTCGCCTGCGTTCGCATACGCCTGCTGCGCATAGCGGTCAAGCACCTCGACCGCCAGCTCAGACGTTTTGACGCCAAGCCGTACATCAAGGTCGGCCGGAACCTTTTTGACATTGACGACCGTCTCGTTCCACTTCACATACGTATCGCCTATGCCCGATGCAAGGTAGCGCTTAGGTGCAGCAGCAAGCACCGACGTATCGGCAAGCACCAGCTGCGGCGACCGCTTAAGCGGCAAATAGCCTGCCGAGCGGCCCTCCTCGTCGTACAATACACTGAGCGCTGACCATGCAGCGCAGGTTGCCGCAATCGTCGGCACCGTCACGGTCGGCACATGAATCCGTTCCGCCACCGCCTTCGTCAAATCCAGCACCCGTCCGCCGCCGATTCCTACCAGCACGTTGATATCCTGGCTTGACGCCAGCTCTGAGTAGGCTGCAATCTGCTCCGTCGTCACCTGTCCGGAAAAACGATGCACCTGATAGGTGACATCGACGGTATTCAGGCTGGCCAGCAGCGGCGCCGCGGCCTCGAGTGCTTTTTCCCCGCCGATAATAAAAAGCTTGTTGCCGATTTCTGCAATTTTTGCTCCGCCATCCGCCCAAGCATTCGGCTCGTTTACGTATTGAATTGGTGCTTTCACCTGTACCATTTGTTCGCAAACCCCCTTGTTTAAATTATAGGAAAGGATAGGATGGTTCCATCCCTTCTCTATATTTCTCGGACTGAAACGCGCCGCGCCGCCAGAGGAATGCGACAGCCGTTTCACCTTGTAATCAGCTATACAATATCGTTATACTCATTATTCACAGTTGTTTACTTGTATTTAGGCAAGTATAGGCTACCCCCAGCTAATCGTCAATCGGCATCAGCCCAGAAATAATCTATTAGACGATCATAAAAATCTATAATGCAGCGACCTCATTTTTTCCCCAAAAAAAGAAAAAGAACGGACATCGCTGCTGCTTTAGCAGCGGTCCGTTCCGCATCTTTTCCCTTTGTATTATATACGGCTCTACATGGCTCTACACGTCCTGCCCGGACTAATCAGAGTGTCCCGCACGGCTAGAGCAAACCTTACTTCGCCTTCTGCTGCCTTAGCTCCGGGTACTCGCGTTCGAATGTTTTCACCATGACATACAACTGTAGTCCCCGCGCGGCCTGCATCGCTTCCTCTGCCAGCTCAATTGCTCTTGGCCGATTGCCCTGTTTATACTCAAAGTAAGATAGCAAAGATTGCTTCATCCAAACCTTGGAAATGCGGCTTATATAGTCACGCGCCTCCGTGAACTCTCTTCTCTCGATATAATAATAAGCCTGATAATAATATCTATATTCTATTGGCTGAATAAATTCGATTTCATGTAAGACGCTCTGAATATCCTTATAGTAGTGAGCCTGAAGTGTCTTGAACAGCGCTTGTTTATTCTTTTGCTTGTACTGCTTGAGCAGCTTCGCTATGTTCTCTTCGAACTCGTCATCCAGGCGATTGGCTACCGCATAGTTGATATAGTAGCTAGGTATTTTGCGGTTCGCGAGCAGAAACTTCTCGATCTTCATCAAGTTTCTCGTCCCTAAAATGGTATAAAATAACGGGCCCAGCGTTAAGGCCACATACGTCAAAAATATAATGATGATCGATACCGGAGTACTAACCTCAAACAGTCTCAATAAAAAAATAAGAATGATAGCGACCAAAATATAAATCAATGTTTTGTTCAAAAATCTCATTGCTTGCTCTCCTTTATGTTCTTTTCAGCCCTTCTTTCATTCTACCATCCGACTCGATCTGAATACAAAAAAAGGATAATTTACAGGCTGCTTGCACAGCCCGAGCATTATCCATGTTTCCATGCTATACAGCCTTCGCTTGCTCCGTGTCCTCGCTGCTCAGCACGAAATGACTGAGATCGTCCTGGAGCTGCTGGGCCATATCGCGCAGCGCTTCGGCTGATGCTTGAATTTCCTCCATCGACGCAAGCTGCTCCTCCGTCGCTGCGGCCATCGTCTCCGCCTCATCCGACGTTTTATTCGAGATGTTCGCTACCTCGCCAACCGATGCCGTTACCTCTTCCATGCCTGCGGAGATTTCCTCGGCAGCTGCCGACACTTCCTGAATTTGATCGCTCATCGAGCGGACTTCAAACAAAATATCTCCAATCGTCGTGTTAGCCTGCTCAATGGAAGCAAGCCCCGAGGCTGTCTCCGATTTCATCTCGCTCATTGCCTTCACATTCTCACTTACCAGCGCCCGAATATCTCTGATCAGCTCAGATATCGTCTGCACCGACTCGCTCGTCTGCTCGGCCAGCTTGCCTACTTCGGAGGCTACAACGCTAAAGCCCCGTCCGTGCTCGCCAGCCCTTGCCGCTTCAATGTTCGCATTCAGTGACAATAGCTGTGTTTGCTTAGCAATCGCCATAACCGCTTGCACGATTTGGCCAATTTGCACCGAATGCTCATCCAGCTTCGTAACAACCTCGCCTGAACGGACAGCCGATGCTTGAATACTGTTCATTTGGCGCACCGTTTGGCCAAGCTGTTCTTCGCCTACTTGGGCATTGCCCGTCACCTTGACCGCGGCATCTGCCACTTCTGAAGCCGCTTCAGCAATACGTGTAATACCAACCGCCATTTCATTCATCGCTTTCGACGTTTCATCCGCCGATACGCGCTGTACGTCCGTTCCTTCGGATACCCCTTGAATCGACTCGGCAATTTGCTTCATCGCAAGCGTCGATTCATGTGAAATGGCTGTGAGCTCCTCCGACGAAGCCGCTGCCTGCTCGGATACGATTTGGTTTCTCCGCAGCAGCCCATTCAAGGAGCGAATCATGTCATTAAAGGAAAGGCCGACCTGAAGCAGCTCATCCCGTGTTTCCAAATGCAATTCTTTGGAAAAATCGCCTTTCGCCATCGCATCTGCACGATTTCGGAGCGCTGCCACCGTTACCATTACATTGCGGTAGAAAGCCATGTAGAAAATTGCAACGAGCAGCAGGGACAGAGCCGTCAAGCCGAGCAGCATATTTCTAGTGGCTGTCAGCTCATCAATACGCTGCTGGAGCACCCGCTCAAGCTCTGTATTCACCTGTACATAAAAGTCGTTTAATACACCAATCGTCGCCGTGCCAGACTTGAAAAACTCCGATCCATTCATGTTCAAGTTGGAGCCGTTAAGGACACCTGTATTAAGAAGCGCTACAAAGCTTTTGAGCGATGTCGCGGTCGTTGCGCCACTTTTCTCTAGGGATGGCACCAATGTCTCGTTCCAGCCTAAAGCGCTGCTCAGCGACTTATTCATATTCGTCAAAGAATAATTGATCATTTCCGCTTCCAAACGAAGCTTAATTTCTTCGTTATCCGTCATTTTTTTACTCGTAAGCACACCATTTCCTTTGCCGCGAATAATCGCCGCATGCTCCATTAACGCGGGAATCTGCTGCACGAACATAGAGCCCAAATAATAAGAATCCATCTGCGTATCCAGCGAAAGTCCCGATTCATCTGAAAGCTTAATCATAATATTGGTTAAATCGGAGACGAGCGTGGAGTGGCTTTCAAAACTGTCGGCAGCCGACATCGCAGCGTTGCTTGCAATTAATTTTGTCCACTGCTGCTTCCACGCCTCCCACAGCTCCTGCACCCCCGCCATGCCAGACGCTTGCAACTCCGAGTCTATCGTTTGGATCAAGCCCGCAATTTCCTGTGATTTGGCATCCACCTCTGCCTTGGCATCCGTATTGCCATTCAGCAAGCCCGAGGAAAGTCCACGGTGCTGCTGCACCTGAAGCATAAGCGGCATCATCTCTCTAATATAAGTGACGCCTTCATGTTCACTCTGAATATACTCAATGTTTCCTTCCTGCTCGTTCACCCATAAAACAAGCAGCAAGACCAGCGGAATCATAAATAGCAAACTGACGACAACAAACTTCTGTGCATACTTCAACTTCGACATGAGAGCTGTAAAAGGACTTAACAATCTGAAAAACATAAGAGCCACCCACCTATTAATTTAATTGCTATACATGAATAGAAATATCGGTTATAGACGGTGATTTGTTTAGCAAAAATAAAGGAAAAGTCGCGCGGAGGCTAGACTCTGTCCTCATTTTGGGAATTGTGCTGGAAGGCTTGGAGCAAACAAGGAATCAATGGGATAAAGCGTTAACCTATGACATCTGATTTCCATACCTTGCCTTGCTATCCCTATTCATAGACGCTTACACCCTACAAGAAAGGAAATTAGGAAATTTTGTCGAATATTTAGGGGCTATTTATGTAATTATCGGCCTGCTGAAAAAGAGACTTCATAAAGGAGTAAACATATGCCATCTATTAACGTCTATCATTACGATGCCTTTAGCCCTATTCCGGGGAAAGGAAACCCGGCGGGTGTCGTTTTAACAGGTACTGAGCTGACGGAAAAAGAAATGCTAGCCATCGCTGGGCAAGTTGGCTTTAATGAGACTGCTTTCCCGCTGCCATCGACTGTAGCAGATATCCGAATCCGTTATTTTACACCCGGCCACGAAATTAATCTTTGCGGTCATGCCACGATGGCAACGATCTATGCGCTGCAAACAAAGGGGCTGTTAGGCGATAAAACGGAGCTGCTGATTGAGACAAAAGCAGGCGTGCTCCCTGTTCAGCTGCATACGAATGAGCAGGGGCAGCTTCAAATCACCATGGCGCAGGCGGCTCCGCAGTTCCGGGCTTTTAACGGTTCCTATGCACAATTGGCATCTGCCTTGGGCATTGAGGAAGCCGACATTGAGAAAGAGCTTCCCACTGTTTACGGAAGCACGGGGACATGGACGCTGTTAATTCCGATCAAAAGTCTCGAAGCATTCCGCCGTATGAAGCCAAATAATAAGCGGTTCCCCGAGATTTTGCAGGAGATGCCGCGTGCTTCTCTGCATCCTTTTTGCCTGGAAACCTATGATCCACGCGCTCATATGCACGCCCGTCATTTTTCATCGCCGTATTCCGGCACGATTGAAGATCCCGTTACAGGTACAGCATCTGGCGTAATGGGAGCTTATTATGCAGCGCATTTGGCTGAGCAACCGCTACATTCGCTTGAGCTATGCATTGAACAGGGCCATGAAATAGGCCGGGATGGACGTGTCCTGGTAACCGTCACTAAACAGCAGGATGAACCACTCATCGAAGTGACGGGCACTGCCGTTTATGTGGATGCTTTTGAAGTAAGCCTGCTGTAAATTTGGCATATGTGCCGCGGTTGATTATAATAGTGGGCGAGAGTTGCGAATGAGAGAGGAAGAGATACGTTGAGTCATACCGCACAGGATGTAGCCGATTGGATGCTTGGAGAGCTGAAGTTTGCTGGCATTCTTCATCAGGAGAAAGCCGTTGCCCATATTACAGCCCATTTTGGAGAGCAGTTCATTTATGTGAACGAGCAGGGAAATACGTCGATCGACAAGGAAGTTAAAAAAGCGTTCAAAAAAGGCCATGGCGGCAAAGCAGCCTGGGACCGCGAAGGCTTTTTCTGGGGCTGGACTTAGCCCGTAAGTGTGAAGCTTATGAATTCTAATATTTCAAAAAAAGCTATGCAACCTTCGGTTAGAGCCTAACCGGAAGCCGCATAGCTTTTTCTACTATAGGGGAGCTTGCAATGCCCGCTTGCTGCGCTGGAAAGCCCAGTGATTCGTCGGCCCATGCCCGCCGCCAATTTGAATGCCGTCCTCGATGGCCGCTTGAATAAAAGCTTTCGCTTGGCGCATCGCCGCTTCCATATCCGCCCCTTCGGCAAGTCCTGCCGCAAGCGCCGCCGAAAAGGTACAGCCCGTGCCATGCGTGCGGGCCGTTGCAACGCGTTTGCCTGCCAGCTCGGTAAAGCCTCTGCCGTCATATAGCAGATCAATCGCTTCCTCGCCCGTATCGTGGCCGCCCTTAATAATGACGTAGCCTGCTCCATAGCCAGCAAGCCGTTTCGCCGCTTCCCGCTTATCGTCCGCCGTTACGATCGCAATCCCTGTCAGCTTCTCCGCCTCCGGTATGTTCGGCGTAATAACCGTCGTTACAGGCAGCAGCTTGTCCGTCATCGCCCGGATGGCTTCCTCTTGCAGCAGCGAGGCACCGCCTTTGGCAATCATGACCGGGTCTACGACAACATTTTTCCAGCCAAGCTCGGCAATCGTTGCCGCAACAGCCGTAATGATCTCACTGTTGAACAGCATGCCCGTCTTCAGCGCATCGACGCCAATATCCGAACCGACCGAATGCATTTGCTGCACAACGGCTTCCACGCTAAGCGGAAATACGCCCTGCACGCCAAGTGTGTTTTGCGCGGTAATTGCGGTCACTGCGGACATGCCGAATACGCCAAGCTCCTGGAACGTTTTCAGATCCGCTTGAATGCCCGCGCCGCCGCCGCTGTCCGAGCCCGCTATCGTCAATGCCGTTGGGACACTGCGCGGCGCCTGTCCATTCCCATGTACGCTCATGATGTGCTTTTGCCCCTTTCTTCATCAAATGCCTCACTAGGTTAAACGCCTGTCCATCATTCATGTTTTCGCAAATTTCCACTACCATCTCCAGCCCGCTGTACCTAGCTGTATCTGGCTCTGCCTAGCTGAACCGCTCAGGAGCAAACGCCTGCATGAAGTCCGGCATCTTCTTGCCTTCTACGCTATCAGCCGCAAGCTGCGCTGTAGCGGGGCTGAGCAAAATCCCATTGCGGTAATGCCCTACCGCCATCACGACGCGGCCAGATTGCGCCAGCGCGCCAAGCAGCGGGAAGCCATCCTGCGTGGAAGGGCGAAGTCCCGCCCATTTGTGGAACGGCGTCCACGTTTCGAGAAACGGGAAAGCCTGCTTGTTCCATTTTCGCAGTCGCTCAATGCCCTTCTCCGTCACGCTCGTCTCGAACCCGGCTACATCCTCGGAGGCGCCGCATACGAGCGTATTATTTTCCTTCGCCACGAGGTAGCCCTGATTGCAAAATACCATATGATGAACAGGCTTTTCCACCGTCTCATAAGCACAAATTTGTCCGCGAATCGGATAAACCGGAATCCGAAGGCCAAATGTGGCTTCCAGCTGCTGCGCCCAAGCTCCCGAGCATACAACGAGCCGATCCCCTTCAAAAGAACGTCCGTCTGCTGCCTCCAGCACAACCGAGCTCTGCCAATCCTTAATCGCAACCTGCTCCAAATGCTCCTGAATATGAACATCCATCAAGCGGCAGGCATGCTCCAGCGCTTTCACATAATGCGGCGCATACAGATGGCTTTCCTCCGGCGTATACAGCGCCGCCCGCACCTTGCCTGACAGCTTCGGCTCCAGCCGGAACACGTCGCCACCTTCCAGCAGGCTGCCCGACGAACCATGCTCCCGCTGCCAGCGCAGCCTGCCTTCAAGCGCCAAAATATCGGCATCATGGTAAGCGATATACATGCTCCCGGATTCGGTATATTCAAAAGGCAGGTCGGAAACCTGCTTCACGCGATCTGTAAACGAAGGATAAAGCCGCAAGCTCTGTGCGCATAAGCGAAAAAAGTCATCCGGCCCCTCAACATTTTCCGAAAAAGGAGCCAGCATCCCCGCAGCCGCTCCGGACGCCTGTCCCCCGCAGCTGCCAATTTCCAGCACCGTCACCTGATGGCCGCGGCTTCGCAGCTCGAACGCACAGGATAAGCCAATAATGCCGCCGCCCATGATTACAATCCGTTCTCCCATGTCCTAACCAGCTTTCCTTGTTGAATGATGCTGTTATTTCAGCTTAAACTCCTCGTAACCGCTGCTTGCGGAAGCGTAACGCTTCTTCGAAATACGGCCGGACAAATAAGCCAGACGGCCAGCTTCGATGCCGAGCCTCATCGCCCGCGCCATGCCTGCTGGATCTTTCGCCTTCGCAACCGGTGTATTCATCAGCACGCCCGCCACGCCAAGCTCCATCGCCTGGGTCACATCGCTGACTGAGCCAAGCCCGGCATCGACAATAATTGGAACTTTCGCTTCCTCTACAATAAGGCCCAAATTATAAGGGTTCAAAATGCCAAGGCCCGTCCCAATTGGAGCTGCTCCCGGCATAACAGCCGCAGCGCCCGCTTCCTCCAGCCGCTTGCAAATAACCGGATCATCCGACGTATACGGAAGAACGGTGAAGCCTTCTTTTACGAGAATTTCCGTCGCCTTCAGCGTTTCAATCGGATCAGGCAGCAGCGTGCGCTCATTGGCGCTAATCTCGACCTTGATCCAGTCACTGAGTCCCGAAGCCCGTGCAAGACGCGCGATCCGCACCGCTTCCTCCGCTGTGCTTGCTCCTGAAGTATTCGGCAAATATTGATACGACTTCCCTTGCAAATGCTGAAGAATCGAATCGTCCTCGGTCGCCTCCAAATTAATCCGACGAATAGCGAACGTCAGTACCTCTGCGCCTGATGCCTCAATCGCTTCCCTCTGTACATAAGGGCTTGGAAAAAGCCCGGTGCCGATAAAAAATCGGGACGTTAGTTCATGGTTGCCAATATGCCATACATCCGGTTTCATTCGCTTCAGCCTCCTCCTACAAAATGGACAAGCTCGATTTTCATGCCCTCGCGAACCTCGGTTGCTGCCCACTGCTCCTGGGTCAGTACCGCTCCGTCAGCTTCAACGACAACCGGCTTGCCCGCGAGGCCAAAATGGGCAATGACCTCTTCAATCGTCTTCGCTGCCAGCTCCTGCTTCACACCGTTAATGACCAGTTCCATTACGACTCTCCCCATTTATCCAGCTTATCCAGAAAAGAGCGGCAGGTGCCGGAAATATCGCTGCTGCCGACAATTTCGCTAACCGCGCAAATGCGCGTCGCGCCAGCTGCAATCACTTCATCCACATTGCGCAGCTTGATGCCGCCGATAGCGACAAATGGAATTTTCACCTTTTCCGCTACCTCGCGCACGTATTCAACCGTTACCGGATCAACAACGTCGACCTTCGTCTTTGTTGGAAATACCGGACCAACGCCGATGTAGTCGGCACCTTGCTCCTCAGCAAGAAGAGCCTCTTCAATGGCGTGCGTCGAAATGCCGATGATTTTATCGCCCACGAGCTTGCGTGCTTCCACCAGCGGCACATCGCCCTGTCCCAGATGAATGCCGTCCGCATCCACTTCCATCGCAATATCAATGTAGTCGTTGACGATAAAGGTGACGCCATGCTTCCGGGTCAGCTCGCGGAGCGCCCATGCTTTTTCCAAAATCGCCGGCTTGTCGCCCGACTTGTCGCGCAGCTGAATAATGTCAACGCCGCCATAAATCGCTTCTTCCATCACTTCGATCAAATCGCGGCCCGGGTGGAATTCCTCGCCTGTAATCGCATATAAACGAAAATCCTTCATATTCACACATTCCCTTCCCTGTTGGTGACTGCGACGAAATAAAGCATCGCTGATTTATTGACAAATCTCCCAAAACCGTGGGGATTTTGTCAACAAAGGCGGGTACTCATTTCCTCGCAGCTCCTTAGTTTCCGATATAACGGGCATATAAGGTTTTGGCACGGACCATATCTTCCGTCCCCTGCACAAGCACACGCCCATCGGGGAACAGCACGAGCCGCTCGCCTTCCGGCAGCTCGGCTTTCAGCAAATAAGCGTTATGCGTAAGCTCCACAGCAATCGGTTCCAGCCTTTGCCGCCACTGCTCCAGATTAAGCGGGGCGCCGCCTGAAATTTGCACGGTGCTGCGTCCACATAGCGAGACTGCCGCATCTTGCTCTGCCACCTGCAAAGCCGGATACTGCTTCAGCTGGCAGCAAGGGCACTGCTTCGCAGGCTCGCCCAGCTTCATCTCGAACGCGTGATTTTGCCATAAATCGAAGGTCATCAGGCTGTTTCTTCTTTTATCCGTGGCTCCAACCAAATATTTAAGCGCCTCTACCGCCTGGTAGGAAGCGACAATATCCACGACTGGTGAAATAACGCCGATCATATCGCAGGTTTGTCCGCCCGCATCCGCTGATTGAATAAAGCAGCGCAGACATGGCGTAGCACCCGGTACGAGAATCGCGCTCATGCCCCGCGAGCTGACCGCCCCGCCATAGGTAAACGGAATGCCGCTGCGGAAGCAAGCATCGTTGAGCAGGAAGCGCGTCTGAAAATTATCCGTCCCATCAAGCACGAGGTCGATATCCATCAGCAGAGCGTCAATATTTTGCACGGTGACGTCAGCGACAATCGCCTCGATCTTGATATCGGAATTGATTTTGCGCAGCTTCCTCTCGGCGGCAACCGCCTTCGGATAGCCGTTCTCGACGTCCTCTTCGTCGTAAAGCATCTGCCGCTGGAGATTGCTGCGCTCCACATAATCACGATCCACGAAACGGACGAGCCCGACCCCCGCTCTGACCATATGATTGGCCAGAACGGTGCCGAGCGCTCCCATTCCTATAATAAGCACAGCGCTTTCGCTTAGCTTGCGCTGCCCTGCTTCACCAATTGGCGTAAACAACATCTGTCTTGAATAGCGTTCGTCCATACGCCGTATTCCCTCCACTACTATAGGTTGCGGAATGCATCCTCAGCCTTGATTTCTTTCGTGAGCTGGCCATGCTCCTGCAGCCATGAAATGACATTGCTCCACGACTCCGCCGTCTGGCTGCCGAAAGCTTCGGAGCCCGCATCCATGAGCGGCAGCAATACCTGCAGGCTCTGCTTCTCAATCTCGGCATCGAGCGGGTAATCCGCGCTTTGCTTGTCGAGCAGCACCTGAAGCGCCTCATCCGGATGGCTTGCCGTATATTCCTGCCCTTTGGCCGCCGCCTCGATAAACTTCTTGAATACTTCGCTTTTGCTGGCAACGCCATCCTCGCTTGCTGTCATCACAAGCTCGTAATAATCCGGCACGCCATAGTCGGCAGGGTTAAGCGCAATCAGCTTCTCGCCTTCCTTCTCCAGCAGCAGCTTCTCGTGGTTCACATAACCGCCGATAATGGCGTCAACCTTCTTCGTCGTCATGGCCGGAATCAGGTCCCAGCCTACATCGACGTAGTTCAGCGCTGACGGATCGCCGCCGTCGGTTTTCACCATCGTATTCACGTACGCTTCATCCAGCGGAATCGACGGATAGCCGATTTTTTTGCCGACCAAATCCTTTGGCGTCTTCACGCCCGACGATTCCAGCACGAACAGCTGATTGAGCGGGTGACGCACAAGCGAAGCAACCGATACAATCGGAATTTCCTCTGCGCGGGCAACGGCTACCTGCATTTGATAGCTGATCGCCAGATCCGCCTTGCCGGTTGCAACCAGCTTAAGCGCATCATTCGTATCCGCCGGCACCTGCAGCTTTACATTGAGACCTGCTTCCTTGAAGTAGCCCTGCTCCTCCGCCGCATACAAGAAAGTATGCACCGCATTCGGATACCAGTCGAGCAGCACTGTCAGCTCCTGCGCGCCTTCAGCACCATTTGCCGTGCTTTTGTTATTCGAGGAGCAGCCCGCCATAATGACTAGCGTCAAAGCCAGACATGCTGCGACCCATGTGCTGCGTCTCCATTTGGAAGCTATATTTTTCGTATAATGATGATTTCCTTCCTTCTCCTTACGCATAGACAGCTTACCTCTTTCTTGTTCTATTATAGTATATAAAATGCGATAAAGCTTAAGCGGCATTCCGCCCTGTGGCCCCTTACTGTCTTACTGCCTTACTGGCCTGCCTTCGATTCTTTCCGATAGGATAGGCAGATTCGTTCAAGCGCCAATACGGCTAAAAATAGCATAATGCCCATCGCTGACAGCAGCAGCACCCCGGAAAAAACACTTTCGCCGCGCAGCATATTCGCCGCCCGCTTCGTGTACATGCCCAGGCCCGCTTCGCCGCCCAGCCATTCGCCAAGCGTAGCGCCGCCGACGCTGATCGCCGCTGCCATTTTCAGCCCCGTGAAAAACTCCGGCAGCGCCGAAGGGATTTTCCACTTGAGGAACAGCTCTCGCTTGCTTGCTCCCATCGTCCGCAACAGCTCCCCGATATCCGGGTCCGCCGAGCGGAAGCCATCGGCCGTATTCATCGCAATGGGGAAAAAGGTGAACAGCATGACAACGGCGATTTTGCTGCCGATTTCATAGCCAAACCACATGACCATAATCGGCGACAGCGCAATAATCGGAATCGTCTGCGAGGCGACAACGAGCGGATACAGCGTTTTGCGCGCCAGCGATGAGCTGTCGATCCAGATCGCCGACAAGGTGCCAAGCACGATTGAAATCGCCAGCCCAAGCAGCGCCTCGCCTAATGTGATGACGAAATGCCGCGCCAGCAGCCCGCTGTTCTCCGCTATGGAGACGAGCACATCAGACAGCCGCGGGATAATATAATGGGGAATTTGGAATATTCGCGTTCCGGCTTCCCACAAAACGGCAAGCAGGAGGATGAACAGCACAACTGGCATATGCTTCTTGAAAAAACGCTTCATCGGCTTCCCCCCTCTAAGCTAGCCGCTGTGTGCGCATGCCCGAAATGCCCAAGCAGCTGGCGTTTTAACGCCACAAATGGCTCGCTCAGCATCGTCTCGTAGGTGCGTGGACGCGGCAGTGCCACCGGATATTCTACCAGCTCGGCAACCGGCGCCTTCGCCGCCACCAGCACCCGGTCCGATAGAAGCAGCGCTTCATCTATGTCATGGGTAATAAAAACAATCGTTTTGCGATGCTGCTCCCATATTTGCAGCAGCCACTCCTGCATGCTGACTCTCGTCATCGCATCAAGGGCGCTGAACGGCTCATCGAGCAAAAAGAGCTCGCCGCCACCCAGCAGCGAGCGAAGAAACGACACCCGCTGGCGCATGCCGCCCGACAGCTCATGCGGATATTTCGCCTCGGTTCCGGCGAGGCCGAAATCCGGCAGGAGCTCCCGCACCCGCTGGCGCGCTTCCTTCTTTGGCGTTCCCGCCAGCTCCATGCCGAGCGCGGCATTATCCAGCACCGTCCGCCACGGCATAAGGCAATCCTTCTGCGGCATATAGCCGATTTTTGCCGCCTGATGCTGGCGATTCACGCCGCCAATCGCAATCGTGCCGGCTTGCGGCTCCAGCAGCCCGGCCAGCAACCGGAACAGCGTCGTCTTGCCCATGCCGCTCGCCGCAAGCACGCTGACGAACTCGCCCTGCCTAATATGCAGGTCAAGCCCTTCAATCAGCGGCGGCCCGCCGGGAAAAGCATACGTCAGTCCGCTGACGCTAAGGCCTGCTGGCTCGTTGCTTTTGCTATGTGCAGAAGCGGTGGTTCTCGCGTCTGCTACTGCTGCTGCTTCTAATGCTTCTGCTTCTGTCTGCCTTGCCCCCGCCGCCTTTTTAAGCCCCTGCTCTCCCGGCTGACCTTTCAATATGCTCACACTGGCCACTCCTCCCCGCGATATGCCATATCCCAAAATAAATATTCCATCTTCGATGTTATGACAAAATGCTCCTCCAGCTTCGCAAGCTCCCGCTCTGGAAGCCCTGCTGCCAATTGGTCCATTAGGCCAATGCACCAGTTCGTCAGCTCTCCGAATTCCTCTGAGCTGTACATGAGAATCCATTCCTTATAAAGCGGATGCTCCAAGGCGCCCGGATAGTTGGCGAAGGTTACGCCAATTTCGCGGTAGCTCCACATGCACGGCAGCAGCGCTGCTACAACCTCTGCGAGCGAGCCATTCGCCGCCACGTCAAGCATATATTTCGTATACGCGATATTGCTAGGCGAAGGCTGCGTGCCCTCAAGCTGCTCGCGCGTAACGCCAAAACGATCGGCATACTGGCGGTGCAGCTCCATTTCCACATGCAGCGTGGAATGATACAGCCCGGCGAATTTGACCATTGTTGCCATATCCCCAGCTTTTATACTGCCGTAGGCGAACAGCTTTGCATAGTCAATTAAATAGACGTAGTCCTGCTTGAGATAATAGATGAAGCGCTGCGGATCCAGCGTTCCTTGCCGCATTTCCACGAGAAACGGATGCTCGTGGCTTTTCTGCCATACTTCGCGGCTTGCCTGATATAATCTATCGCTAAAATTGCTCATCATGTCCTCCGGACGCCTGATGAAAAAGGACTGCTGCGCTGCGCTTCTCCAGCTCAAACCTTTCACGCAGCGAAGCCCTTTTTCATCCGGCTTTTTATTTAACAAAGAGTGATTCGCTCTCTCTTATATGCTCATCTCGTTTATTCAAATACATTGACTACTATAAAAACTGCTACTTTAACCTTACTCATATTAATCCGACTTATGTTCGAGGACTTTCGTTCCGCTATATCCGCACTTTGGTTGATTTATCCGATTTAGTCGGACCAGCGGACAAGAGATCCGCTATTTCAGCGATTTAGCCACTTTAATCCACTAATTACTGCCCGTTGCTCGCCGCTTCCGCTTTCGGACGGTTGCACCAGTCGGCGATGAAGCCGAGTATAACTTTTGTATAATAAATGAGCTCGTTGATGTCGATGCTCTCGTCTACCGCATGAGCATGCTCCAGCTGCCCTGGACCATAAATGACCGTCGGGATGCCTTCCCTGCCGATCCAGCCCGCATCGGTTACACTTGGGCTCATGCCAACCGTAGGCAGCACGCCAAGCACCTGCTGATGGCTTTGCTCCAGCGCCTTCAGCCCCGCCCACTCGGGCTGAAGCTCCTGCGAAGGAAAAATCTCGCCGCGCTCCTCAATCATCGAGCGCCCTCCCCAGCGGAAGGTTGGCGGATGCTTGCGCATCCAAGGATCACCCTGCGCCACGCCAAGCAAATGCTCTTCAATCTCGGAAGCAATCGCTTCGTAATCTTCATTCGGGTAAAAATGAACCGTGATCCACAACGAACAGCGGTCTGCGATAAACGCAGCATGACGCCCGCCCTCAATAACCGCAGGGTTTATCGTATTTGCGCCGGGAGGAAAACCTTCATAGGATTTGCTCACTGCCCAGTGGCGCTCCAAATCTTGAAGCCCGGCGATCAGCTTGGCCATTTTTTCAATCGTGCTGGCTCCTTGAACGCCGCCTCCGGCATGGATCATGCGCGAACGCATGCCATCATGGAACGTCTCCGGACTTTGCAAGGTGACCCAGCCGGTTATAACGCCGCCTTGTCCTTGAATCGCCAATCCGCTCGTATCGGCGACGATGGCGAAATCCGCTTCGCAGCCACGCTCCATACAAGCGCGAGTACCTGCTTCGCCCGCTTCCTCGCCAATAACGGCTTGGAACAGCAAATCCCCTTTCAGCTCCACACCCGCTTCGGTCAGCAGCTTGCTTACAAACAGCAGCGCCGCAAGCCCGCCTTTCATATCGGCAGTTCCACGCCCATAGGCGCGCCCATCCTCCAGCACCAGCTTGAACGGATCATGCTTCCAGCCGCCGCTGTCGCCCACCTCGGCAACATCCATATGCCCATTGAGCAGCAGGCTGCGATAACGCTCGCTATCGGTGCCCCGTTTTACCGCTGTCACGTTCGGATCACCCGGGTAAACCTCCCACAGCTCAGTTGCAAAACCGCTCGCTTGCAGCTGCTTCTCCAAAAACTGCTGGGCTTCCAGCGTATTGCGTGCCGGAGGACTGACCGTTGGATAGGCCACCAGCTCCGCTAGCAGCGCGAACAGCTCATCCTGCCGCTCATCCACCTGCTGCTGCAACGCCCCAATCCACGCTTCTGTCATCTACTTTCTCCCCTTTCCTGAAGGAAAGCAATGCTCGCTGTTCGTCCAGAACCCCTTTTCGGACAAACCCGCTTTTTTTCTGCGGAGAAATACAAAAAAACCATTCGAGAATACACGAATGGCTAGATTTCGTTATGTTCTCTACGCCAGCATTACCTGGATCAGATTAACGGTCAGGAAAACAAGTTCCCTATCTCAGCCAGACTTTATCCAGCACCCGCATTTCGTATGAAATTAGTTTAACTATAACGGAATACTTGAGAATAGGCAACGGTTCTATTGTGATTGCAGATATAACAAATGGTACGACAAATTTAGAAGGGAGTATTCTACCATTGAGAAGCGATCAGGAAATGATGAAGCTGCTTATCGATTTTGCTGCCCATGATTCTAGAATAGTACTTGCAACGCTCGAAGGCTCACGCACCAACAAAAACATCGTCCCTGATCTGTTTCAGGATTTTGATGTTTCCTATTTTGTGACCGATATGGAGGCTTTCAAGGAAAATGAGGATTGGCTGAATGGCTTCGGAAAACGGATTATGATGCAGAAGCCTGAGGATATGGAGCTATTCCCGCCTGATTTAGGCAATTGGTTTTCCTATCTCATTATTTTTGAAGATGGGCATAAGCTCGATCTGACGTTAATTCCAATTGACGAGGTAGAGGATTATTTTACGAACAGCGACGGTTTAGTTGAAGTGCTGCTTGATAAACAGTCGCTTGTGCAAAATGAAGTGCTCCCAACTGACCGTCAGTATTGGACAAAGCCACCAACCGCAAGAGAATTTGACGATTGCTGCAATGAATTTTGGATGGTTTCAACTTACGTAGCAAAGGGACTGGCAAGGGAAGAAATTCTATTCGCGATTGATCATTTAAGCGGAATTGCCCGCCCTAATTTACTCCGAATGATGGCTTGGCAAATTGGCACAGAGCAAGGCTATTCCTTTAGCGTGGGGAAAAACTTTAAATTTATTAACCGTTACCTTTCAGTAGAGGATTGGGAAGCGCTGCTTTCTACTTATGCTCAAAATAGCTACCCCAACATGTGGCAGTCCCTATTCACCTGCTATGAGCTGTTTAGAAAATACTCTAAAACCGTGGCAGCAAGCTTTGGGTATGCCTATCCCGACTACGATGAAGCCATCACCAAATATACAGAACGCATTTATAAAAAAGAGGGCCTTCTCTAAAGCAGCTTAACGCTGCTCTAGGGAAAGCCCCCTCTGTGTGCCTATGGCTGTTACACCATAATTTTGCACATGGCGTTCGTAAATTCAACCGGGTCTTGAATCGGCAGCCCTTCAATGAGCAGCGCTTGGTTGTACAGCAGGTTCGTGTACAGGCCGAGCTTCTCTTCATCGCTTGCAAGAGCGGCTTTGAGCGACTGCAAAATCTCGTGGTTGACGTTGATTTCGAGCACCTTGTCCGCTTTCACATTTTGGCTGTCCGGCATCGCTTGGAGAATTTTCTCCATCTCGATCGACACTTCTCCTTCGGAGGACAAGCAGACCGGATGCGATTTCAAGCGCTTCGAAGCGCGAACACCGGATACTTTGCCCGCTAGGATGCCTTGCATCTTCTCGAACAGCTCCTTGTTGTCAGTCGCTTCCGCCTCTGTCGTTTCCTCGCTCGGATCCGCTTCAATGCCAAGATCTCCGCTGGATACGGATTTAAATTCTTTATCCTTGTATTTCAAAATCACTTTAATCGCAAATTCATCGATATCGTCCGTGAAGTACAAAATTTCGTACCCTTTGTCCAATACCATTTCCGTTTGCGGCAGCTTCTCAATGCGATCAATCGATGCGCCCGAAGCATAATAAATATACTTCTGATCTTCCGGCATGCGCTCTACGTATTCATCGAGCGATACGAGCGTTTTCTCCTTGGAGGAGCTGAACAGCAGCAAATCCTGCAGCGTATCCTTGTTGGCGCCGTAATCGTTGTAGACGCCAAATTTCAGCTGTCTGCCGAAGGCTTTGTAGAATTTCTCATAGCTGTCGCGCTCGTCTTTGAGCAGGCTGACCAGCTGGCTTTTGATTTTGTTTTTGATGTTTTTGGCAATGAGGCTCAGCTGGCGGTCATGCTGAAGCAGCTCGCGGGAAATGTTCAGCGACAAATCCTCGGAGTCGACCATCCCTTTCACGAAGCCAAAATAATCCGGCAGCAGGTCGGAGCACTTGTCCATAATGAGCACGCCATTGGAGTACAGCTCAAGGCCTTTCTCAAATTCCTTCGTGTAATAATCGAACGGCGTATGCTCTGGAATATAGAGAATCGCGTTGTATACAACCGCGCCGTCCGCACTGATGTGGATATGCTTAAGCGGCTTGTCGAAGCCATAACGCTTCTCCATATAGAAGTTGTCGTAGTCTTCCTGCGTCAACTCGTTTTTATTTTTGCGCCAGATCGGCACCATGCTGTTAATCGTCTGCTCTTCAGAATACTCCTCGAATTCGCCTTCGCTGTCCTCTTTCGGACGTTGTCCTGTAACATCCATCTTAATCGGGTAGCGAATGAAATCGGAATATTTCTTAATGATCGCACGCAGGCGATATTGCTCCAAAAACTCGTCGTAGCTGACTTCTTCCGCATTGTCTTTAATTTTCAGCACGATTTCGGTTCCGACGGTATCCTTCGTAGCCGGTACAATCGTGTAGCCGTCTGCGCCTTCGGATTTCCATTTGAACGCTTCCTCACTGCCGAGGGCACGGCTCGTTACCGTTACCACATCCGCCACCATAAACGCCGCATAAAAACCAACGCCGAACTGGCCGATAATGTTATGGCCGTCCTTCGCTTCATTCTCGTTCTTGAAGGCCAGCGAGCCGCTCTTGGCAATAATGCCGAGATTGTTCTCCAGGTCCTCCTTGGTCATTCCGATACCTGTATCGGCAATCGTCAGCGTGCGCGCCTCTTGATCCGCCGTTACTTTAATATAATAATCCGCCTGATTGAATACCAATTGATCATCGGATAATGCTTTGTAGTAGATTTTATCAATTGCATCACTAGCATTGGAGATCAGCTCGCGCAAAAAGATTTCCTTCTGCGTATAGATGGAATTAATCATCATTTCCAGCAATCTCTTCGATTCCGCTTTAAACTGTTTCTTGGCCACGAATAAATCTCCCTTCAATAATCATCATTATTAGGCTGCGTAAGGCTAAGTCTAGTTTAGCACTCTTCACGCCTGAGTGCTAATCCTAATTTTTATATACCATATATGAATTTGTAATGTCAACTTATGGTTGGCATTCGCTATCCCATTCGGCATAAAACTGCCTATCCCCTACCCCTACGTCACCTAGCTGGCAGCTATTTCCCGGACTCTGCGCTTCCAGCCTCTTATCTTGTGAATATTCGACAACCCTTTTTCCATCGTGCTGCCCGCGCCCTTTCGCCCTCTAAGTCTTTCTATTATATCGTTGCTTCCCTTATTTGGAAGCTGCTCCTTCGCCGTTTTTACAAAACTAGCTCTGTCCCTTGATCTGCCTTTAACAATCTATTTATATACTTAGAACGATTCTACATACGAATTTAAAAAAGGATAAAGGGGATTTTCAAGCTTATGAAAACGGTTAAGCAACTTGTTCAAATGATGTCAGTCGCGACGATGCTCGCTGCCGGGACAGGCGCTTTCGCTCCTGCCGCACTTGCTGCTGATGCGCCTGCTGGCGATTATGTGAAGCTGCGCCAAGCGATCGAAAATATGCAAGGCGAAGTAACATGGGACGCCGCCAGCCGCAGCGCTGAAATTACGGTAAGCGGTTTAAAAGCATCGTTCCCGATTGGCTCCTCGTCCGCTACGATTAACGGTGCTGCAACCGAGATTGGAAGCCCTTCCCTTTTGACGAAAAGCACAACCTATGTTTCCAAAAAAGCGTTGGACAGCCTAAAAACGCAGCTCGTCCAGCAGCAAAATAAAACCGGCTTTGAGCCTGCCGCCTCCTTCCAAATGCCAAGTGGTAAAGCCGAAATCGCAGCGTCCACGCCAGACGGCAAGCGCCTGCTCGTTACCGAAGCGGACAATGGCAGCATTTCCGTGCTGGACATCGCGGACATTAATAAAGTAAGCGTGCTGAAAACCGTCAGCTTCAACGACCTTTCCGCAGCGGCGGAAGTGACGAGCGTCACCGTATCCAAGGACGGCAGCTATGGTCTTGCGGTCATCCGCACAGGCGATGACGTGAACAAAGCAAACAAAGGACTGCTTGCCGTAGTCGATTTGGCTACCTACAAAACCGTAAAAACATATGAGCTTGGCATCGGCCCCGACTCCATTGCGCTTTCGCCGGACGGGCTGAATGCTGTGATTGCGATTGAGGATGAGGAGATTGATAAAGCTGCGGATGAAATTGATTTTGCAAATGCGAAGCGCCCAGGCAGCATAATGATCGTTTCTTTTGCAGGCGGCGACCCGCTGAAGGGCGAGGTAGTGGATATTGCTACTCCTTTGGAAGGTGTAGAGGGAGCGATTTATCCGCATGATCCGCAGCCGGAGTATGTGGCAATTAGCCCAGACAGCACAACCGCAGCCGTCACGATGCAGGAAAACAACGCTATCGCGCTTGTCGATTTGAAAACGAAAAAGCTCATTCGAATTTTCTCGCTCGGCACGACGCAGCATAAAGCCGATCTGGAGGACGATGGGAATGTTCGGTTTACGCAGGATTTGACCGCCCGTTATGAGCCTGATGGCATTGCCTTCTCACCGGATGGCAAATATGTGCTGACCGCCAATGAAGGCGACTTGGGCAAAAATGAATTTAAAGACGGCGTGAAGGCCGGCGGCCGCAACATCGCGGTCTGGGATTTGGAGGGCAAGCGAGTATACGACAGCGCGAACCTGATTGACGAGGCGACAGCGAAGGTCGGCTTGTATCCCGATGACCGCAGCCCGAATAAAGGCAGCGAGGTGGAAAATCTGACCGTCGCGACAGTCGACGGCACAGCGCTTGCCGCTGTAGCGTCGGAACGTGCGGATGCGATTTTATTTTTCGATATCGCTAATGCTGCCAGCCCTGTCTACCTCGGCTTGATTCCAACGGCTGGCGAATCGCCGGAAGGCATTCACCGCGTTCAAGGGCGCAGCTTGTTCGTCAGCGCGGATGAGAGCACGGGAACCGTAAGCTTTTACGCGAAAAAATAAGGCGGCTGCACGCTGACCTTGACATAGCAGGTTCTTTATTCAATTCAGTCCATGAACTTCCTTTGCTTCTATAGCAGCCTATCTGGGTAAGCCAAATTCTCAGATTTTCTCTCGATTTTACTGTAATAAGATTTTCAATTTCCATAGATCAACTATATTCTCTTTCTAATGATGGAGACACCTGAAGGAAAAACATAGCTCCCGCTAATAAGTACGAATAAAAGCGGGTGAGCTATGTTAAAAAAGGGAGCTGGCTATTCGTTTTACTTTGCGGCTTCCTGGTACCAAAAAAGGGAATAGTCGTTCATAGTGGATGCATGGCCGAGCTGACGCAACATAGTCGAAACATTGCCCCTGTGATAGGTTCCGTGATTGACCAGATGCAGCACAATTTCTGCTAAGCTTGTTTGGCGTATTCCGGCATATGGATTGTCAAGCAGAATAGTTTGCTCCAAATCAGCTTGGCTTCGGAACCATTCTCTATATTGTTCTGATAACTGGGCAAAGAGATTGGCGTATTCATCCACTGAACTCAGGATCTCCGCATTTAGCGGCATGCATGCTTGCAGCGCCTCTGGCATACCTGTGCCTGTCAAAACCATATACCACATCTTATCAACCGCATAGATATGAGTAAGGGCATGGGCGATGGTGGGAAACGAGCTGTTCACTTCTTGACTCAGCACAGAGGATGGGAGCTCCTTGATTCTCCCCAGGATAGCTTGGCTCGCCCATGTGTGGTATTCAAACATTTGTAACGGATGCTTTGACATTCGTATCGTCTCCTTTTAAATGATCATGAATTTGATTTTGTTACTGTTGTTATCATAAAAAAAGAAGTATGACATGAGTTCGTCATACTTCTTCATAAAGCTGTCTAGATACCTCCGCCTGCTATTCCATTTTCACGCTTCATATTTCATTCCGTTTTCCACAAAATGATCTACCGCTGCCTGCTCAATGGCCAGTCCTTCCGTGTAACGCTCCATATACAAGGCAAAGCCCTTCACATCTGCGCTGTCAGGATAAACCTCTTGTCCTTGCGCATCCTTGAACACTTTAGCCGCAAGGTAATCAGCCAAGCCTTCGTGCTGCTCTTTATTAACCATATAGGCTGCCAAAATGGCCATCCCCCATGCGCCGCCCTCTCCAGCCGTAGACATGACTGAAACAGGAACATTCAGTGCCGCGGCACACATTTTTTGACCGACTAGCGGCGTTTTGAACAATCCGCCATGCGCCAAAATATGGTCAACCGTTAAATGCTCCTTCTGTGTCAAAATATCCATCCCGAGCCTTAGGGCAGCAAACGCGCTAAACAGATGTACTCTCATAAAGTTAGCCAGATTGAAGCGGCTTTCTGGAGAACGAACAAACAGCGGACGACCTTTTGCAAACCCGGTAATGTTCTCGCCTGAATAGTAGCCGTAGCTCAGCAAGCCGCCGCCATCAGCGTCTGCTTCCAGCGCTTTGCCCAACAGGACGCTGAATAACTGATTCATATCAGGTTTCAGCCCCATTGCTTCATAAAATTCACGGAACAAGCCGAGCCATGCATTCATATCGCTGGAGCAGTTGTTAGCCAGAACCATGGCGACAGGGCTGCCATCAGGTGTAGTCACGATGTCAATCTCAGGGTACACCGTGGATAAATCTTTCTCCAATACAATCATGGCAAAAATCGACGTACCTACGGAAATGTTGCCGGTACGTTTTTTGACACTATTCGTAGCGACCATGCCTGTTCCGGCATCGCCTTCTGGGGGACATAGCGGAATACCTGCTTGCAGACTGCCAGATGGATCTAATAGCCTTGCGCCAGCTTCACTTAGATATCCAGCATGTTCGCCTGCAGCATGAACTTTAGGTAAAATATCTTTAAGCTTCCACGGGTAGCTTTTATCGGCAATTAAATCGGCAAACTGCTTCACCATATCTTCATTATATTGCTGTGCAGATTCATCGATTGGGAACATACCAGAGGCATCGCCTATACCAAGAGCCTTGCTGCCAGTCAACAACCAATGCATATAACCCGACAAAGTCGTCATATAAGCTAGGTTAGCGACATGCTCTTCCTCGTTCAAAATCGCTTGATATAAATGGGCGATGCTCCAGCGCTCTGGAATTTTAAACTGGAATTTCTCGATTAGCTCCGATGCCGCTGCACCCGTTGTGGCATTGCGCCATGTACGAAACGGAACCAATAGCTCCCCTGCGTGATCAAGAGCAATATAGCCCTGCATCATGGCAGAGCATCCGATTGATCCGATTGCTTGCAGGGTTACGCCATAATTATTCTCGACCTCTTGCTTTAATTGGCGATAGGTTTCTTGCAGCCCTTTAATCATTTCATTGAGATCGTAGGTCCAGTAACCGTCGATCAATTGATTTTCCCACTCATAGCTGCTGGAACCGATGGTTTGAAAATTATAATCAACCAGGACAGCCTTGATTCGTGTGGAGCCACATTCGATGCCAAGCGAGGTTTCCCCCTTGACTATCGCCTGTATAATATTTTGATCCATAATGGCGCTGCTCCTCTCTGGATTTGAAATTGAATCAAATATAGGTGGAAGATCGTAGCAGAAACAGCCCTGAGCTTGTGTGGTTATGGCTTCCAAATTCGCTTAAAGCTGGACGCCGCACTGGTGAAGGTTAGCTCATAAACGTCGGGATTGGACAGGGCTTCCCATTCATCAAATCCGACTGCCTGATCCAGATGCTTGAGCAGCAGCGAAATGAGGTTGCCATGAGAGACGATTACGGTATTTTTCCAGCCGCTATTCAGTGCCTCATTAACGACTTGAACGGCCCGACTTGCAGCGGCATGGCTGGATTCCCCGCCCTCGTAGCATAAATCCATGTCCTCATACGTTCGGCGAAGCATTTCGCGCCAGTCAGGATGATTTTGACCCGATAAAATACGCTCGGTTAACCGCTCATCCCGCTGTATAGGCAGGCCAGTTGCCTCTGCCAGAGGAGAGATGGTTCGATAAGCCCGCTCATACGGGCTCGAAATGATTCCCTCTATCTGCTTGTTCGCTAAAAAAACAGCTAATTGCTGCGCTTGCTCTATCCCCGCCTCGGTTAACGGAGCTTCGGGCTCTTGGCCTATTGCTTGGCAATGACGAACTAAATATATCGTGTTCATGCGCTCACGATCCTTTTTGGGATATTATATAGGCTCTCTTGGCTATTGGCTTTGCAGTTCGCCTAATTCTTCAATCTCTACATCGACAGCGGAAATAATGAACGCTTCTAGCGAATCCAGCAGCACTCTGAGCTCAAAGCCGCCGTCAATCGTATAAATTTCATCGTACAGCCACCACGTATTTTCAGGAAGATCCGGAAGCTCCAACTGCTTGACTCCGTGAAACGTAATTTTAATATCCGTAAAATAATAATAAGAGCCGCGACAGTCCAAATATAGAATAAACGTTGCTTCATCAGGACGAGCATACGAGGTGATTTTGGCATCGTGAAGGGTATTTTCAAATAGCTTGACCGCATTGGGCGGAAGCTCGTTTTGAATCGATTTATAATAGCGGTTATACGTCTCGGCCACTTTACGCATGCGATCATCGTAATCTTGCTTCCACTGCTTCGCCATTTCCTGCAATTCAGGAGGCGGGTAGATCGTATTCAACGTGCCATCGTGTATGTAGGGGTGAAAAGCTTCTGGGAGGTATTTTAATAGGTGGTCTTTTTTCTGCTCTAGCCCTTCACGCTGCATACCCAAAAAATCTACACCTTCTGAGGTAATAGTCGAGATCCTTCTCCCACTGCTCCTCCGTTTCCGGAAAGCTCAGAAATGATGTAATCTGTATGAGTTCATACCATTCATTTCATGGAGGTCCTCCTTGGGTACTCTGTTTGTTAGGGTTTAAATTTGCGCACTCTGTACGGAGTGCGACTGCAAACGAACATGGCAATGAAAGAGAATGTTTAGGGTTTTCAATCTACACACTCCACACAGAGTAAGATACGATCCGCACGACGAACGTATGTCGGTTAAGGTGTTTCAATCCACACATCCAAACGGAGTGCGACATGAACGCCTTCAAGAAACAACTCGTCAATGACAAGTACGTGTGGGTCAATAAATAGATATGCACAATAGAAAGGATAGATTTGTTGTCGCGCTTGGCGATTTCAAAATCCTTTTCCGACCGGCGACCAAGAGAACCAGTTCACCGGGTTATGTGTATGTTGCAGCAGATATCGTGATTTTTCCTTGGCTAATCTATTGGGTACTTTGTGAGTTGTCATGGGGCATCACCTCTTTTCTGCGAGATTTGGGTAAAGTATTGCTTAGGGATAGTTTACCCAAAAAGCTAGGGAAAGGCGCATATGAAAATGAACCACAATAAACGAATCCTATATTTCTATATCTGTCTTCTATTCAATCTCTCCAAAGAGATTGAATAACAGAAGACTCACTACAGTATCAAGCTCTTTTTTCTCTCTCTGATTTTTTATGATAAAGTTATCGAAAGCATTTGCATCCTCTTCTACTTCTAATAATTTTAAAATTTTCTGTTCACAGGCATTTTTTATTTGTAAATATGCATGAATAGATACTGGCTGTATTATTTTCATTTTCCCATCTGAAACTAATAGAATAGAGAATTTATTATTATAATTGAAAACCCGATATTTACATCCAGAAAAATTTTTATTTAAATACTCAATACTGTCAATAAGTGCATTATCGATAAATTGGTATATGCTATCCACAGAATTATTTATATATAATTTATAGGCAAGTGACTTTTTCCCAACCAGTATAATTACATTCGATCTCTCATGAAAAATTTCTTGAACTTCAATATCTTTCATTACAGAAATATATTTTAAGTATCTCGATTCTTTATTTATATTAATTAATACAAATGGAATATTCCCTTCTTTAATAATTGATAAAAGGAATAGAAAGCAAAAGTGTTGGTGGGTAAGATTTTGAAACAGAGGCTTCCAATCAATCACTGATTCAAAAGATGACATATCAATTTTTTGATTTAATAATGTTGGGTATGATAAGAAGGTATCGTAGCTCAAAATATCAAAATTGTACATGTTTGATAATAAATTATTAATTAACTCATAATTATCACATTTCAAATAATTTGTAAGCACCTTAGCTTTTAATTCTTCCATATATACATCATTATATTTAAAACCATTATTATTCTCTTTAATCCATTCAACTATTTCTTGGTTGTCTTTACCTTCTTCAAATTTCCTTTTTACCATTTTCAAAAGTTGTTTATATCGGCTATTTGGTATATACTTTTGGGCATTTACTCCGTTGCTCAAAAACTTCTTTCTTTCCTTTTTATTAAGAGGAATATCTGTAACTGGTATGTTCATTGATATGTGTGCAATTATTTCCGTAAACATAAGCGCATCTTCAATTTCGCAATAATCTAAAATAAAGGCAGGCATCTTATAATAATTGTAGTACTCTTTATTAGTTGCCTTTAATTTTTCAACTTTATTCAAAAAAACTTCTTTGCCTTCTTTGATATGTACATGACATAACTCAGAAAATGTTGCATAAGACTCTTGGATAAATTTCATATTCATGATCAATTCTTTTTTAAAATCCTTGTGAATAACTTCATGTCTTTCACATAAATTCAATAAATATGTATAAAATCCATAAGAGGTGCTCATTGTTATCATACTATGCATATATTCATGTGATTCTGTATAATACATTTCTGTACTATCATTTTTAATGATATCAACAGCAAAATGATGGTTAAAATTATACTCACCTAATATAGTTTTATAATATTTATACATAAACCATTCTCTCCTTCAAGTTCAACAAGCTAGATTAATGAACTTCTCAGAATTAATTACATGAGTCTTACAAAAAAATGTGCTACCAAACGAATGTATTTAAATAGATTAGGTAGCTAGCCTTATTGCTTACTGGAAAAATTTTTGTTCACCACAATCCACGCTTTCTAGGAAAAGGATACATTGCGCCCCCCTACCTACCCATCGCAAAGTTTATTTTGTCCCTGCACTTGCAATTGTCGAAGCCTCAACTCAACCATCTCTCTACGTTCATTCAAGGCCTCTTCTTTGCGTCGGACGTAAGAATATCACTCCAATCCAGCACTTCAGCCAATGATAATCGTCACTTAAGGCAGCACGACGAATTTTTTTTAAGCATTCGCTTTGGTGTGTGAATAGGAAACGTCAGCGCATGGAAAGGGTCTTGAAACAGATTTCTGCCTGATTCAATACAAAAGGGAGAGAAGCTTGTTGTCTCACTTGGCGATTTCAAAAGCTTCTTCAGATATAAACGAGTTACCTTTCATGTTCACCCCAGGCTTTAACATGAATATATTTATAGGTCTCAATTCGAAAACGGATTAATAATCTGTATTGTTATCGGGCACTTCGCCTTGTTCTTCCAGCTTGATTTCTCCCTCCGCGACAAAAAACGGATTAAATCCTGTTTTTATTTCATTCACCAAATTTTCAGAGTGATCCGGTTTTAAGTCTAAGGCTTGATATTCCTCGTCATCAAACATAAAAAGCTGTAGTTTATCTTTTCCAATACTCTCATACGCTTTAGTGATTACTCTTCCTATTGCTTTTGCATTAGTATAATCAAAAGGTTTAGACAAATGATCTATTACTAATATAGGAATCAAAGGATACTTATTCTCCTCTATTAATAGTTTCAAAAAGCCCAAGTAACCGCATAATTGAATTAGCGTATGCCTTGCCATGCTGCCAGTATAATAATTAACTACTTTTACATTTTCAACTTCATTTTCATCAATATCCGTTTTAATTATTGTCGGTTGTAGAATATTCCCTTTTTTAAAATACTGTATCTTGAAACCCTCTTTTTGAAAATCATCTTCAACTACAGATGAAATGTCTTTTGCAGATAAATAAAGTTCAGTAATGAACTTTGACAATTTCTCAATCTTTCTTTTATCATCTGAATTTTGCAATATTTTTAATTCTTCACGTATTTCTTTGATACGCTTTTTTTTCTGCTTAATTTCATCCTCATGAGATTTCACATCTGCCGATAAGTAATCTTCTATTATCACTATTGCTTTTGCCTTTTCCTCAACTGAAAATAATCTAAACCGCGAATCGTTTCTTCTTATTGCTGTTTTTATTTGATCTCTTTGTTTTTTCAGTTCAATTATAGTATTGTCACCCACTAGAAACTTACTAAATGATATTGTAGTATCAAGTTCAGAAAGTAATTTTTGTAATGGAGCAACTAAATATTCAAAATCACTATTTTCGCCGAGTAATGAATTTAGTTTTTCTAATAATAACTTTCTATTTTGATTGTCTTTCTCAATTTGCTTAGAATCAGAAATTCGATTTTCGTAAATTTTAATTTGCTCAGAAATATTGCTATACATAACTTCCAAATCAGCAACGTTTTTGTCCTTCTTATTAATCCTAAGCTCGTTCATGTTCTTCATTTTGTTTAATTTTGATTTTATATCTTCACTATTTTTACCTGAATACCAAACTCCAATATCTAATTTTTGAAGATTTTTATTTATCTGATTATAAATAAAATCATACCTCGCAGAGGCAGATTCTAACTCTTTTACCTCAGACAACAAAGACTCTAAATCTTTTTGTAATTCATATATTCTTTCAAGAAAATTATTGAATATGAAATTTAATATCGGTGCTAATTTCACTGAATATTTAACGTCACTGCATTTATCAAAAAAATCATGAATTGCTCCTTGCCTTTTTTCCCCAAGAAAATTGAACATTGTAAATGTTCTATATGTAAGATCTTCTTCAGTGAATTTTCTTAAATCATTAAGAAGTTCAATATCTCTTGCAAAAATCGTGTTTAACTTTCCTTTATATTCCCTTAGATCTATATAGTCTGTCTCCTCCTCATCTGTATAATATAGATAATTCACATTAGGATTGCTAGTTCTTGATAACATAATATGAATACCGTTGTAATCAATCTCCATCGTTGCTTTTTCTAATGTTCCATTGTACCAAGGCTTTTTTCTAATATCTTCGGATGAACCAAACATAAAATCAATAAAACTATAGAACTCAGTTTTTCCCGAACTATTTTTACCCTTGAAATAATTAATTCCTGCTTTAAATTCATATTTATAATTTTCCGCATTGGAATTTAGCAACTGTAGAAAAATTATTCTAAACATTGGCAGTAACCTCTTTCATAAATTGTTTTTCATTCATATATTTGCTATATTCAATAGCCTTTTCAATGAATTTTGTTTCTTTATATGCTATTTCGCTAACATCTGAACTATCTTCAACATGTAGCAAATCATTTTCTACAATTACAACTCCTTTATTACTCAAAATATGAATTGCTTTAATAATGAATTCAACACTATTACAAAATCCATCAAAATCTCCAGAAAGAAGTGAGAGGCATTTATAAATAATATCTTGAGTATTATTTCCGTTATAAACACTATTAGGAATAAAACGCTCTTTTTTTATAAGATACGCAAACACAATAGTTTTATTTATACTTAGGCTTCTATGCTTCCTTAGAATATCTAACACTACTTCACAGAAGATACTAACTTGAATCGATTCGATTTCCACATTAAGTTGTCTCATTTCTCTTCATCCTTCCAAGATATTTGAAGCTCATCATTTCCTGCTTTTGTTAAAAAAATTCCCGATCCAAAACGTACTGGTTCTGTCTCTGCATATGTATTACCTCGCTGTTTTGTCTCATCGAGCCGATTAAATGGTGTATCATTATTATTATTTTGTAGTTTCATTTTAACCATCTCATAATTCTCATAAGTTGTTTCTTCTAAATCATTGATTTTACCAATCTTATTTAATTCCATAAATCTAAACCGTAATTCTTTATAATATTCTCCGTATCCTAGATGTGTTTTAATCTGATGTTCAGGCAGTTCACATGCCAACAACTGCTTATATTCTCTAGATTTCGAAATACTTAAATCATTGAAATTTATTGTATATAGTTTCTTGAAATCTGAATATTGAGGAAGTGTTACTTCTTCTGTCAATCTGTTGCATATTTCTTCTACTAAAGCAATGAATTTTTGATAAGAGAAAATATATGGATTTTTGTTATGTATACTCTCTATTACTTGAACAGTAACATGTTGTAATAATTCCTTTATTCTCTGATAATAAACCACTTTATTAACTCCAGCCTTTCTGAAAATCTCCGAACAATTTTCATCAATTAACGTATCGATATTGTTTGCAGAAATATATTCATATTTTTGTTTGATAGATTCATACACTTTAATAAACTCATCTATTTCTTTGATCTTTTTTTTAACCTTAGTAATAGTGGCTTTGCTAGTTTTTTTTGAATTTTTAACCACTTCAAAAATTGTCTCGGCTGATTTGCTAAACAATATATCCAAATTTCCATATTCTGAATCAGTAAAAAGCGTATACTTGGAAACATTTTGTTCAGAGGTCTCAAGTAAGAACCAATTCATTAATATTTGCATTGTGGTACTTTCTGTAATTTTAGTTCTTTTAACCTGAATAGCTTCATTTGTCGCACTACTAACTATTTTGTTTATAATTTTCTCATCATATTCGTCTATTTGGTACGGCTTAATTTTCTTCATATTAACATCTTCTATAGTTTCAAACTCAATTTGCATTCCCTCTTTCATTTTCAACATATAATAAACGAATACTCTTATTTGATAAGAAAAACCACTCAAGCTAAATATTCCACCATTATCCAGAATATACGGTTCCATGTTAGCACCTCATCTACTATATGATTTCATCAACAAGCTGAAAAACACTCTAAAAGTTTCGCATTACAATATCATTCATACCCATATTGACTTTTTGTTTATTCACACTAAAATAATTAAATTAATACCTTCAAATCCCATCTAAAATACTCACCGTAAATAATTAACCCATCATTTAAAGACCTACTCTAGTAATTCTACAGACCTAACTATTCCCCTTCAAAATATTCCAACATTGGACAATAATTTCGGAAATCTGACAAGCCTCTAGAAATATCTCTAGAGGCTTGAATGGTTCTATCTTTAAAATTCACTATAAAAATCATTTATAACAAACCGTAAGTCCCACACGATTCCCTTCCCGATCATACATAATCCGCTCCAACAACTTCTTCAACGCCCGATTCTTCTCCTCATTCGTCACCGCAATGCTCCACAACTCCCTAAACTCACCCATCCGCTCATATATCTGCTCCACAGTTGGATAATTCCCTTCATCTACTACAACCTTCCGCAAATCCTTCAACTCTTCCTCCAGCTTCTGTATCTGCTTAGACCGGATAAATTTACGCTCCAAAAATACCTGCTTCGTTACCAAGTCTTCTTCATAAGATTCATGCAGCTTGTCCAATGCCTGCTTCTGGTTCTTCAACTCCTGCTCTTTGAACTCAATAATGACCTTTGTATCATTGTACCTACTTCCATGCAATTCAATCTCCAGTAAAATGTTCGGGTCTACATGAATAATTCGGTCATACAGAGCAATGAAAAAATCAACATCCATTACCTTGCCGCGCTGCTCACATTTGCTTCCGTCTTTATATTGATGATAGCACAATGCACTCCAGTGCTGCCCCTGCTTCTTATTCTCTCCCACCCGAAACCTCATCCGTGAACCGCATTTTTCACAATAAAGCAAGCCTGACAAAGGAAAAATGTTACGTAACGCCGATGCTCATGCATTTAATTCTTTGGTCTACCATGAGACCACTTTCATTAGTTTTTATAGATCTTTCATAAGAGCTTCGTATAATGTTCCCATATTCACGACGTCCCACCGGCTTAAAGTTCCGCAGCAGTTGGCCGTGATGCGGTTAGTCGATACGGATGTGTCCGCTGAATCCGCTTCCCTGCAAATGGCACCAACGGATTGAGGAGCCTCTAGGGTCCATTGCTGTTTCTTCCGTGTTTATCAACCAAATTCGTTTTATTCACTATCTTTTTTTAATGTTGTTATTGTTGTTATTGTTCCCAATGTTTAAAAATCCCGTTTATATCGTCTATTAATTCATCTTCATCTTTCAGGTCTCTAAAACGTATTAGAAACATTCCTGGTTCATATATCTTTCTTCTATAAATCAATTGAATCATAAAGTAACCCTTTTCTTTTTCCTCATCCGAATTCCAAACTGCTAAAATATTCATTCGTGGAGGATCAGTTCTCTTATATTTAAAAATACTATCTCCTAATATATTTAGATCTGGTTTTTCTGTAATTAATTTATATCCTCTTTGTTGAATGCTTTTATCTATAATTTCAAATAAAACTTTATAATCTATCATTCTTATATCATCCTTTAGTAAGTTTTCTGTTGATGAATTAATTATAAAGTAGTTTCGGAAAACGTTGTATTCACGAAATTCATGAAAATACCAGCTTCATCTCAATATTCAAATACAATTCGGCTAAACAGCTCAATGAATTATTGTTATATTATACTTTCAAAAAGAATAATTACAATTTTAAGAAAAAATTTTAAAGAAAGAAGCTTCCCCCGAACTCTGGCAGAAGCTTCGAACAATTGTTGCACACGAACATCTCATCAAGGATATACGGACGATGTGCGACCAGATGCAATCAGCAAGTAAAAAACTGATTCGACGATTTCAATCCATGCACTCCATACGGAGTGCGACGAGAACGTGCTTTGCAATACGAACAACGTGTGCATTTCAATCCACGCACTCCATACGGAGTGCGACCTTGATCGTCCTGGTCGAGCATGGTTTAGCAAGCCATTTCAATCCACGCACTCCATACGGAGTGCGACTATCGCCTATCCGTTTAGACGGCTCATTCAGTTTATTTCAATCCACGCACTCCATACGGAGTGCGACGCCGAACACGGATTGTATTGCGATCAGGCATCCAAATTTCAATCCACGCACTCCATACGGAGTGCGACACTCCTTATCGTAATAATCATCCCGATAAAGGAAGATTTCAATCCACGCACTCCATACGGAGTGCGACGGGTATGATCCGCAAGGGCGGGGGGTGTTGTTTTATTTCAATCCACGCACTCCATACGGAGTGCGACAATGGGATACGAACACTTTTCGTTCCCATGATGCATTTCAATCCACGCACTCCATACGGAGTGCGACCTGGCTTGTGGCGACAATCATCGCCAAATTTAAGGGCATTTCAATCCACGCACTCCATACGGAGTGCGACATTTGCATTTCTGGTTTGTTGCTATACCATTATTAGATTTCAATCCACGCACTCCATACGGAGTGCGACACGATATGCTCCAGCTATTGGAGTTTATCAAAAATATTTCAATCCACGCACTCCATACGGAGTGCGACTTAATTAACTCGGTAAATAGGTCATCCGGTAGATTATTTCAATCCACGCACTCCATACGGAGTGCGACAGCAATAATACATACAATTGATCCCATCATGGCATCAATTGCATATATTTTCAAGATCATCCATACGAAGAAAGTCTTAATAAAATATTGACTTTTCCCGAAGCCCTTCATCTTCGTCATGATTCGACAAATTTTGAGGTGCGAATCCCCTAGGGTTTTTATGTGAGCAACACATTCGCACCTGCATGGGCATAACTTTTTTTCACTCCATCCAACGATGGATCATGATCCACTGCTTGGCATAATCGACCGCCTCTTTCAGATCAAAAAGCCGGGACTCGGCGCTGCCTACCGCACCTTTTTGCACAGAGCCTTCATGATCGTAGCACTGCCCAATCCGGCCAAAATCCTCCGAATCATATGCGAAATCCGTAAACCATTTCCATACTCGCTCGTCCCCTTCATAAATAGCTGTTCCCAGCTGCTTCGTCGGCAGACGCTCACTCATCGCTTCAGCCAGATGAAAGCTTGTACAGGATTCATACCCCGTCCCCAGCATCAGCACCTTGGCACCCAAGCCGTACAGCTTACCAAGTGGCGACGCCATGCCGAATTGCGGGCTTAGCATATGCTCGGATGTAATAAGCTCCGCATACTTGCCATTGGCGCAAAAAGAAACCTGCGGATGCGCTGAACGCACCGTCGCCGGAAACGTTCGGAACAGCTCGGCAATACGCCCCATTCCCCGCGTAGGTGATAAAGCCGGATCGAAAGCCGGAAGCTCCCGATAAATCGTCTCATACCACTCCTCTGGAACCGGAGGATTGCCCCATTCGGCGGGATCGCTCCAATCTCCGCTTTGCGCAGGCATAATTAACGTGCCCTCGTCCCCGACCGCCTGCAGAAGCGCCTGCACCATAGCCTGCGGCCCGCCGCATACCCAGCCCAAGCGCGACAAGGAGGCGTGCACCAGCACCGCATCTCCCTCGCGAACGCCTAATCTTCGCAAATCCTTCACGATGTTGTTTATCGTAATCGGCCTTTTCTGACTGTTGATCAACTGCTGTTCTCTCACCTTTGTGCCCCCTGCTTCTACCTTTGTGCTTTAATCATAAACCGCTCTGCGTTCGTCTTGATGCCTCTTTCCGACTTATTATCTCTAATGAACGCTTCTAATCGCTCAAAATCTTCCGGCTGCCGCCCAAAATTCGGAATAATCGGCGTATGCTTAAGCAGAAAAATCAAATCCTCCGCCGTCTCATAAAACTCAGCGACGTTCCACTCCATAACCTCAATCTTCAAAAAGCCAGCTTCCGTCAGCTCTGCTATGTACCGCTCCTTGAGCGAGCCTGGCTTCTCCCCATAGGCTTGCCCTTTTCCAAACGCCTGCTTGAGATTCAGCTTATCGTTCTCGCTCACTTGCTGCGTCAGAAATGTACCGCCGTTCTCCAGCACACGAGCTACCTCCTGCGCATTAAAGGCGGAATGCCTGCAAGAAACGATCTGAAAGAAGCGGTCTGGAAAATCCAGCTTATCCGCATTCATTTGCAGCACGCGCACGTTGCCGCGCCCAGCTTTCGTTATATTTTTCATAGCGGTATCAACCATGCCTTTAGATAAATCAATGCCCACCAGCAGCAGGGCACAGTCCGCAATCGATAAAATAGCTTCCCCGCCGCCCGTGCCAATATCGAGCAGAAGGTCGGTTTTTCGGCTAAGCTTGACAACCTCCTGATACAAATCCCACTTCGCTTCCTCCGAAATACACTTCAGCCTGCTGAAATTCCAGCCATTGCTCGCTCCAACCTCATTATAAAAAGCCTCGTAGTCGATTTGATTCATTTGATTCATTATGATTCAGCCTTTCCTTAAAAATCCACATTTACCCATGCGTGCATAAGTGTCTAAAAGACAGCTTCTTTGTAAATTGTAACATTTTAGGGTGTGTTTTCGTAGTAAGGAGTATTTAAATGGCTGATATGCGCTTTTGCGGGCTAAACTTGAATGAGGGGGGAATTTGCGATGAGAAACGAAAAATTAGTTATTGTGCTGTCGCTATTTTTGATTTTTTTCGGCTTTAGCGCCATACTTTTTGGCTATTGGGAAGCCTTGCAGCCTAGAACGGGCCCCGTTGGCAACGGAGCCACATTGCCAACCCTACTTCAAATACTCCCCTCTATTTTAGCCATCGTGACAGGTATTCTGAATCTGGCCCATTTCGTCTATGTCCGCAGAAAGGCCTATTATAAGAACAAAGACAATCAAGAGAATACGGATCAGAATCCCTCGTAGAAAAAGGCAGCTATACCAACACCCGGCTTGCTAGTAGTCCCCTACTTCGGAAGCTGCGCAGCATAACGCTTGCGCAGCGCATGAAGCCGATCCAGCTGATTAAGCGCCTGCTGGCCTTGCCGCTTCGTCACAGCTACCGTCAAAGCATCTACCAATGCAACGGGAGCCGTCATCGAATGAAAGCCCTCCAGCTCCCCCCGATCCAATTGCAGCACAATATCACTCTGCACCAGCATATCCGAGACGAGCAAATCCGTGACCAGCACCGTCCGATAACCCGCCGCCTTGCCCTGCTCCAAAATAACCGTCATTTCCGGCGACCGCCTGACAAAGCCAAACATCAGCACGACATCCTCTTCCCCAGCGTGAGACAACGTTTCAAACAGCTCGCTGCCGCTAGCCTCCATCGCCACCACCTGCACGCCGATCCGATTCAGGCGGAATTGCAGAAGCGCAACGAGACAGACCGCCGCCCCCGAGCCAAAAATATAAACTTTACGCGCGGCATGAATCGCCTCCACCGTCTGATGAAACGCTGCCCGCTCCACCCGCTGCTTCGTGACCGCAACATGATTTGCGGCTATGTCCAATATTTCGCCCACAACATCGGCGGCTTCCGAATCGACCTTATTTAAAATCTGCTTCATTTTATGAGCAGGGGTAGCATGTTCATTTTGCAGCAAATGCTTCTTGAAGGCTTTCAAATTGGCAAAACCAATCGTAGCCCAAAAACGCGAAACGGTCGCCGTACTGACTCCAACCGCCTGCGCAATGTCCTCCTCGGTGCAATAGGGAATTTGCGCTAGTGCGCCCGCTACATAATTGGCTATCGCCTGCTGGCTTTTTGACATTTTATCCAAATTCATTTTGATATTAATCGGTACCATGATGTGCCCTCCCTATGCCTGTGCCTACGCCTGATCCTGTGCCTCAAAAGCAGGCTCTCATCAGCAGTATAGCATTTGGCCGCAACTTTTTGAAAGTTTTTTATCATAAATTAATTCATGAAAATTATTTTACAGAAACGAAATAATTCGTTGATGATGCGTTAACAGTTCCTCTTTATATTGAAAAAGAGTTCGCTGCTGCACTGAGGCAGGCGAAGCGAATTTCGCCTCAATCCCATTTTGCTTAGGAGGAATTAAACGTGACATCCGCGCTTAAACGCCGTTACGAATTGACGCAATCCCAGAAGCTTATGGTGTTCATACTGGCTATGTCGCTGTACGGCATTTCCAATATGTTCTCCGAGCTTATCCCCGAGCTCAAGCTTGGGCCGATTGAAATCAAGGTTGAATATTTCGCATTCATTCCGCTCACTTTATGTATTTTGTTCAACCCGCTGTATGCCGCGCTTGGCGCTTCTTTCGGGGAGATTATTTTCGGAGAGCTGCTGCTCGGGCAATTCGGCGGACTGGGGGAGCTGGAAAAATTCATTGAGTTCTCGCTCGCCATGTATGTTGCCGGACTGCTCGTCAGCGATCCCCGCAATCGCAAGCAGCTTGCTCTAGCTTCCTTCGTTGCAGTAGGCATTGACCAAATGCTCGGCACGATTGTCGATATCGGCAAAGTATGGTTTGGGATTGAGGAATTTGAAGCGGTGCCGGGGCTGCCAGAAAGTATTTTGCTCATTGAAGGCCTTAGCTTCCTGAACGCCATGGTCATTACCGGCATTTTCTTCTCCCTGCTGCCAACGCTGTTTCTCGTACCAAGACTCTATGGAAAAATCGAGCCGCTGCTCGGCATGAAGCCGCGCGACAGCCGGGTTCCGCTTTCGCTTGGACAGCTGGTGACGCCGCGCTTGCTCATTACGGGCATTTGCTTTTTCTTCCTTGCGGTCGTCGCCGAATTTCTGGCCGAGTCAGATATGAACTTCGCCGTCTGGGAGCCGGAATTTATTGAGCAATATGGCAGCGGCTATATGTGGGTGAGCATCGGTGCCGCAGCCCTCGTTCTGATCGTCACCGTTGCATTCGCGATGCGTTCCAAAGCAAAGACCGTCCAGAAGCCGGGGGATATGAAGCTTTGAGCAACCTACAGCATCATAACGCCGCAACGATGACCTCACGAGCCGCTGCAGCTGCAGCTCCTATCATTGAAATGAACGACGTTAGCTTTCAATATCCAGGTGCTGAGGGCATGGCTTTGCACGATATAAAGCTGACGATTCAGCCTGGGGAATTTATCGCCATTGCTGGGACGAATGGGAGCGGCAAATCGACGCTCTGCAAATGCTTGAACGGCCTTATTCCTAATTATTATGTTGGTGATTTGAGCGGATCGATTCGGGTAGCTGGCATGGATGCCGCAAACGAAACGGTGTCCTCCCTTTCGCGCAAGGTGACTTACGTTTTTCAGGATTTTGAAAATCAGCTCGTACGTCCGACTGTGTACGATGAAGCCTGCTTTGCACCGCTTAATTACGGCTATGCGGACTATCTCCAGCGCGGCGAAAGGGCGCTCGCCGTGCTCGGTCTTGAGCCATTGCGCGACCAATGGATTTGGCAGCTTAGCGGCGGGCAGAAGCATATGACTGCGCTGGCAGGCGCGCTCGCTCTTGATCCCGATGTGATCATCGTGGACGAGCCCGTCGCCCAGCTTGATCCTTATCACGCCAAGCTGATTTACGATAAGCTCGCCATGCTCAACAAGCAATACGGTAAAACGATCATCGTCATTGAGCATCATACTGAATTTATTGCCGATTATTGCGATAAAGTCGTATTGATGGATAGCGGCAGCATCCGCTGGATCAAGCCTGTACAGGAGGCGCTGTCCCGCGTCGATGAATTGGCAGCGCTGAATATTTTGCCGCCGCAGGTCACCTTGGCAGTAAGAAATTGGGAAGCCCGGCGCAGGCAATCGGCAGCAGCGACGGCGGCAGCCACAGCAGAGCAGATATATCCGATTACGCTGGCGGAGGCTGCGGTTTATTTTCAAAAGGATATGGAAGCAGCGTCCTATGTTAACAAGGATCATAAGCCGCAAGCTGCTTTTCCGTCCACTGGGCAGGCTGGGTTTATAGCAAAGCAGGAATCGCAGGTGCTCAGCCTTTCAGCAAATCCGGTTCCAGCGCTGGCAAAGGCTTCGGATGCCGCGTCACCGCAAGAGTTGATTCGCTTCGAGCATGTGTCCTACGGCTACAAAACGATTACGCGAGCGCTGCACCCTGTTATTCGCGATCTGAGTCTCTCGATTTACGAGGGAGATCGAATTGCACTCGTCGGCAACAATGGCGCGGGCAAATCGACACTGCTTAAGCTTATTTCCGGCATTCGCCGTCCAAATAAGGGCGAGCTTACCGTTTGCGGCCGCTTAACGAAGCGCCATTCGCCCGAGCAGCTTTCTGAATTCGTTTCCTTCATCTATCAGCATCCGGAGGAAATGTTTATTGAGGATTCGGTGCGCAAGGATGTGGAGTTTTTCCCGAAAGCCCGAAATAAAGCGGGATATTCAGCCTTTACCGATGAAGTGCTGGAGCGGCTGCGGCTCACCGCGCTTCAGGATCGCGATGGCAGATTGTTAAGCGGCGGGCAGCAGCGGCGGGCTACCCTTGCGATTGGCCTCGCGATGCGTCCTACGGTGATGCTGCTCGATGAACCGACGGCCAGTCTTGATGCTTCAAGTCGGCGCGAAATGACCGCCATGCTTGCCGAGCTGGAGGATCAGGTCAAGGCGACGCTGATCGCCACCCATGATATGCAGCTGGTTGCCGAATGGGCGAATCGCGTCATCGTGATGCACAACGGTCAGGTGCTGCTGGATACAGATACGCGTTCCTTGTTCCGCGAGCTTCCCGTATTGGAGCAGGCCGGACTCATTCCGCCGCAAATTACGCTGCTCAGCGATCGGCTTGGTTTAGAGCCGCCGTGCTTATCCGTTGACGAATTGCTTTGCCGCCTGACTGGAGCCGCTTCTGCGGACGCATCAGAGCAACTGCCTAGAGAGGAGGCCATACCGAGTGGAAGCCATTAAACAAAATCTGATCGACAAGCTCAGCGTCGAGCAAATTAAAATTGAGCTGATGCGCACCGCCTTCGGCCGCCAATCTACTTTTTTATCGCGCTTCGATCCGCGCATGCTTATTGTCTGGTATTCCTTTTTCGCTATAGCGCCCTGGTTCATTCATAACAAGTTCATTCTGCTGGGGCTGCTCGTGCCAATCGTCGCGCTCACCTTGTCCTCCAAGGTCAGCCCGCTCGTCCTCATCATTATGGGCGTCGGGCTCGTCAGCGAGATCAGCTATATTTTGCTAGGCTCGCTCCTGTTCGGCGGAAGTCTCGCCAGCTTCTGGCCCCTCATGACACTCACGCTGAAAATATTGCTCATTTCACTCGCCAGCATTGCTGTTTTCTCCAGCATGGACCCCGAGAAGCTGAGCGACGCGCTGCTCAGCCTCGGCATGCCGGCGCAGTTCAGCTTCGGGGTATCGTATGGCTACCGAATGCTGCCAATTCTAATTGAGGAATATCACAACATTATTCATTCCTTCCGCCTTCGCGGACGCTCGCCGCAGCGGAAAGGGATTTTCGGCTGGCGCTCCCTCATCTACTTGGCGACGATCAGCGTCCGTGCCTTTTATCCGCTAATTTTAAATACGGCGAAGCGCACCCGCACAACGGTTGAAGCGCTGGAGGTGCGCGGCTTTACTTATTCCTTAGTCAGCCCGGATGCGAAGAAGCTGAAGCTCGCCTATTTGCGTATTCGCCCATTGGATTTTGTATTTCTCGGCTGCTCCCTCTGCTATATGATTGTGCTGGCGGTAGCGGGACAGTATTTATCTTTATAATATTGCATATCGAAACGGAGACCTCAGCTATATGATGAATCTTGATTTGCACACTCACGGCAAGCTATCGAAAAAAACACATTTTTCGCTCGACTATTTCGCCGCCATGACGGCTGAAGCGATTGAAAATAGTCTAAGCGCCATTGCGTTGACCGAGCATTTTAACACGCTGAACTATACCGATATGCTGGATCAGCTTGACGCAGCCTTCGCCTATCAGGACGATTATTATGATGTGGATGGCTTGAAGGTGTTCACGGGGATGGAGGTAGATGTTGCGGAGCGCGGGCATATTTTGATCATAGGCAATCGCTTGTACCTGCGTGATTTACACCAGCAATTAGAGCCTTATTCGGAAAAAGGCTGCTTTATCCCCTTTTCCGAGCTGATGGATCTTACGGAGGATGCTCCTGTGCTGCGGATTGGCGCACATCCGATGCGGGAGAGCAACCCGCTCACACAGTATGCGGCTGAGCAGCTTCTGCGGCTTCATGCGTTGGACATTAACGCGAAGGACTTGTACCAATATGGCCCCGACATGGCCGATCAGGTTCGCCAGCTTGCAGCTGAAATCGGCTTGCCCGCCTGCGCAGGCAGCGACTCCCACCAACCGCTCCAGTTCGGCAGCGTATGGAATGTGCTGGAGCGGGAATGCCGCACCGCCACCGAGCTGCGCGAAGAGCTGCAAAGCGGTCGCTACTCCGTGGAAATCTCTCCCTGCCTCAGCGTCAAGGTGAAAGCTGCACAGATGATGAAGGAGCTTTTGAAGAAGACGATGACAGTGGAATAAGTAGGGGGTTTTAATATAAACAGGCTGTTTCCGCGTGGATGATACAACGCGGGAGCAGCCTGTTTTTTCAATTTAAATGAATGTGCGCTTAGCAACTCGATTTTGTAGTCGTTCTGGATGTGTTTTAATCCACGCACTCCATACGGAGTGCGACTCTGCGAGGCATAGCTCCTACCTTCGAGATGGCTGTTTCAATCCACGCACTCCATACGGAGTGCGACTTGCAACTGCCCTGCCGGCTGCTCGGCGTACCGCTCGTTTCAATCCACGCACTCCATACGGAGTGCGACATGTCCGATGTGTTGGGTTTTGGAGATAAGACGGTGTTTCAATCCACGCACTCCATACGGAGTGCGACGCTCCAGCTACGGCGTACCTTCGGATCCTTCTCGGTTTCAATCCACGCACTCCATACGGAGTGCGACCTGAAAAGCATAAAATTATACTGGGAACCTTTACTGTTTCAATCCACGCACTCCATACGGAGTGCGACGCAGGCAGAGGTCAAGCTGGAGTTGTCAAGAAAAGTGCAGTTTGAAAACACGCTCATACTGAAATCCCGTTACTAAGCTACTTGTGACAGCATTCTTTCG
>NZ_JBCNGR010000019.1:0-26123 GCF_050481745.1 Paenibacillus algorifonticola
CCGGGTTTCTTTTGTTATGCACTTTTGTTATGGATTTTTTTAAGCAATCTCTAGTTAAAAATAGAACCAAGGTGAAACGGCTGTCGCCGTCCTTGAGGTGCAGCGTGTTTCATTCCGAGAAATATAGGAATTTATAAGGTTGAAACTTTTACATTCTTATAATTCAAAAAACCGCCCCAGATCATCCTGATCCAGAAGGCGGCATAGCCAAATAATAGGGTTATGAGCGAGCGAATCCCTACTGCATAGGGCTTCTTATTGGTTCTCCAGCTCTTCCTTGCTTACCAATGCAGCTAAAGCGTTTACAGCCTGTTCTGCGTCCGAACCTTCCGCACTTATGAAAACTTCAGTGCCCGAACTGATTGCCAAGCTCATAATTCCCATAATCGATTTGGCATTCACTTTCTTGTCGTCTTTCTCGACGAATACTTCAGATGAAAATTTATTAGCTTCTTGTACGAATAATGCTGCAGGTCTTGCATGAAGACCCGTCTTTAGTCGAACGACAACCGGAAGCCTTGTCATGGAAACCATACCCCCTATATCTTATTCATTCCTTAATTATGCCGATAATTTTAAACTCATTGTATCATTATACCATCGGAAACAAGAAGTTAAAAGTTTAGCCATTGCGTATTTTTTCAGCAAGCTCGTCAATTTTGCGAAGACGATGGTTTACGCCTGACTTGCTTACTGACCCTTTCAGCAGTTCGCCAACTTCCTTCAAGTTCAGATCGGGATGCTGCAGGCGAATTTCAGCAACTTCCTTGAGCTTATCCGGCAAGTTATCAAGGCCCAGCTCGCGGTCCAGCAGTTTAATATTATCAATCTGCCGAACGGACGCGCCAATGGTCTTGTTCAGGTTCGCCGTCTCGCAATTGACGATGCGATTGACAGAATTGCGCATGTCGCGCATAATCCTTACATCCTCGAATTTGAATAACGCCTGATGAGCACCGATAATGTTCAGCAGCTCAATAATTTTCTCGCCTTCCTTAATGTAAAAAATAAAGCCTTTCTTCCGCTCAATGCAGCGAGCATTCAGATCGAACTTATTGGCCAGCTCCACTAATGAGCCGCAATACTCCTCATACATCGTAGAGATTTCCAAATGGTACGAGGAACCCTCAGGGTTATTTACTGAGCCTCCAGCAAGAAAAGCCCCGCGCAAATACGAACGCTTGCAGCAAGACTTCTTGATCATCGTTTTATCAATTCCAGAGTTGAACACGAAACCCTCAGATACGATATGAAGCTTGCTTAATATAGATTGTACCATTGTTGGAATACGTACGATATACACATTGTTCTTTTTCAGCCGCATTTTTTTCCGAACCAACAGCTCGGTGTGTACCTCAAAGTGCTTTTTGACCAGAGAATAAATACGACGGGCTATTGCAGCATTTTCTGTTGAGATGTCCAAAATGACTTTGCGGCTGGATAAGCTGACAGAACCATTCATCCGAATGAGCGCGGAAAGCTCTGCAAGCTCACAGCAGGAATCCGCTTCAATAAGCGTAAGTTCCTTTTTGGTTTGTGCCGCAAACGACATGGTTTGTCACCTCTTTCTAATCATCCAGTTTTCCACTAGCTTATAAATATGATGGCTTAGACGCTCCGCATCATGCCTTAGAAACGTCTGGAATAAAACAAAACGATCCGCAATAACCTCGCAGCCCTTGCTGCGAATAGCTTCCAGATCAATAGCGACGGGTCTCGCGCCCATCTCTGCGTATTTGGCTTCCACTTGCGGTGAAATTTCACCATTGTTCACAATGACATAATCGAATAATTGCAGGCCGATATGAGCCTCAATCGCATTCATATGATCGGATACCGTATAGTTGTCCGTCTCTCCCGGCTGCGTCATCACATTGCATACAAACAGCTTGACGGCGCAAGATTCCGTAATCGCTTGAGCAAGCATCGGAACAATCAAATTCGGCATAATACTTGTGTACAAGCTTCCCGGCCCAATTAAGATGGCATCTGCTTGCTCAATCGCTTTGACCGCTTCCGGCAGCGCGTGCGCATTCTCCGTATCAATGAATACACGTTTAATCGCTTGACCCGCCTTTGGAATCATCGACTCGCCAATGACGATCGAGCCATCGGCCATTTCCGCCTTGAGTACGATAGCCTGGGCTGCCGCTGGCAAAACCCGTCCGCGCACCGCCAGCACCCTGCTAAGCTCGCGTACGCCCGTCACAAAATCACCTGTGATGTCAGCCATAGCAGCCAGCATTAAATTGCCGAGGCTATGTCCCGCTAGTCCTGTACCTGAATTAAAACGGTATTGCAGCACCTCTGCGAGCAGCGGCTCGGTGTCGGCAAGTGCCATCAGCACATTGCGAACATCGCCTGGAGGTGGAATTTGCAGCTCATTGCGCAGCACGCCGGAGCTGCCCCCATCATCAGCAACCGTGACGATGGCTGTAATATCCATGGGCTTTTCCTTCAGCCCGCGCAGCATAACGGATAATCCTGTGCCTCCGCCAATGACCACGATCTTGGGAGGCGCTCCTATTTTGTGCCTGTTCTGCATACGTCCCCTCCGTTAATGCCTGTCGCGGTCGGAATCGCGATGGCTGACGCGTACCCGTTCCGTATCACTGCTTCCCAGCACACGGCCCAAGTATTCCGAAATCGCCACCGAGCGATGTTTTCCTCCGGTACAGCCAATGCCGATAACGACCTGGCTCTTCCCTTCCTTATGATAAAGCGGAAGGAGGAACTGGAGCATATCAACCAGCTTAGCCAGAAACGCCTGCGTTTCCGGCCATTTCATCACATATTCATAAACCTCTGGCGTCTGGCCAGTATTCGGGCGCAGATGCTCAATATAATGAGGATTAGGCAAAAAACGCACATCATAAATTAAATCCGCATCAATCGGAATGCCATATTTAAAGCCGAAAGAAATGACATTGACCGATAAGCTATTTTGCTCCAGATTCGTAAACTTGGAAATAATTCGCTCTTTCAGCTGTGCGGGCTTGATGCTGCTGGTATCAATAACCAGCGATGCCGATCCCTTCAAATCCTCCAGCATTCTGCGCTCCAGCTTGATGCCGTCCAGCGGCAAGCCGTCGGGCACAAGCGGGTGGCGGCGACGGCTCTCCTTGTAACGTTGAACGAGCACGCCGTCCGTCGCATCCAGGAACAGTATCTCACAGCTTATGGTAGAATGGTCTTTAATATAACTTAAGGATTCCGCCAAAGCTGTAAAAAACTCCCTGCCGCGCAAGTCAATAACTAAGGCCACCTTGCCGATCTTCCCGTTTGATTGCTCAATGAGCTCTGCAAACTTAGGGATAAGCACCGGGGGCAAATTATCAACGCAGAAGAAGCCAAGATCCTCCAGACTTTGTACAGCAATCGTTTTGCCCGCGCCTGACATCCCTGTAATAATAACAAGCTTCGCTAGTGCTGCTGCCGTCTCCATCTTCTTCTCCTCCTCACAAGCGGGGAAAATGTCCCTGTTATCCTATGTTTATCGCTACGAGCGCAAAATCAATCCCGCTGCGCCAACGACACCTGCATTGTTGCCAAGCGTAGCAGGGATGATTTTCACGCCATCCTGCGCTTCTTTCTGTGTATACTTCTCGAATACTTCGCGAATTTGCTCGAACAGAAACTCTCCAGCTTTGGACACGCCGCCGCCAATAATGAAGCATTCCGGATTCAGCACGACTGCCATCAGCGCCATCGAGCGTCCCAAATAATAAGCAGCACGGCTTACAATGCGCATAGCTACTTCGTCTCCAGCTTTTGCTGCATCGATAACGTCCTTCGCCATAATGTCTGTCACTTGAGCAAGGGTCGTACGGTCACCGCGCTCCACAGCATCCTTCGCCATACGGATAATGCCCGTTGCGGAAGAAACCGTTTCGAGGCAGCCCATCTTGCCGCAGCCGCACTGAATCGCTTCGAGATCCGGCACAATCGCAATATGTCCAAGCTCGCCAGCCATGCCCGCGAAGCCTTCGACGATTTTGCCACCGATAATAATACCGCCGCCTACACCTGTCCCAAGCGTGTAGCATACGCAGTGGTCGATGCCTTTGCCCGCGCCAGCCCAAGCTTCGCCGAGCGCCGCCACGTTTGCATCATTGTTTACAAGCACTTTAGTTGCCAGCTTGGCTTCCAAATAATCTTTCAAATTTACGTCGCGAATCTTCAAATTCGGCGCGAACTTAATATAGCCCGACGGAATGTCCAAGAAACCGGCGATTCCTACGCCTACGCCGCCAACCTGCTCCCATTCATAGGAAGATTCAGCGACGATGGCACGCGCATAAGCAGCAATATTTTCAAGGATAGCATCCGTACCTTTATTCGTTTCTGTGGGACCTTCATACGTGTGAAGCAAATCCCCGTTCTCGTTGCACAATCCGACCTTAATTGCCGTTCCGCCAACATCGATTCCAACGTAAATCTTTTGAGACATTTGTAGTCCACCTCATTAATATGTTAATCTTCTCTGTCCACTATAAGCGAAGCTCCTCCCTCTGGTCAAGGCAGGAAGCTCCTTGCTGCCGCTGGATTTGCACGTTGAGTTCACCCCGTATATCCATTAGACTAGGGTCGAGCGTAAACGGCTTTGCCGTCCTCTGGCGGCAAAGCTTTCGTTTCGCGATGAAATATAGAGAAGGGATGGGGACATCATATCCTTTCCTATATTTCAAGGTGAAACGGCCGTCGCCGTCCTTTGGCGGCGTGGCGCGTTTCATTCAGAGAAATATAGAGCAGGAATGCGAGCATCCTATCCTTTCTTTAATATTTCAAGCGAAAACAGCATGATCTCGTCCATCAGAAGGAGGTATTCGGCCTTGCCCTTTCACAACCAGCAAATATTGCCTGCTCCGCGAAAAACGAAAGATTTGGAAAAGCTGATGACTTCTGACTTCTCCTATATTGTGCTGCTGGAGACGCATATCAGCCAACTGAAGAGCATTTTCGAGCTGGCGAATGCCCATGGCAAAAAAATTCTGCTCCACGCCGATTTAATCGGCGGCCTCAAAAATGACGAATACGCCGCCGAATATTTGTGCCAGATGATTCGCCCGGCCGGACTTATTTCTACGCGCGGCGCTGTCATTAGCACGGCAAAGAAAAATGGCCTCATTGCAATACAGCGCTTGTTCCTGCTGGATACGCACGCACTGGAAAAAAGCTATGTGCTGCTGGAACGGACTAAGCCTGACTATATCGAAGTGCTGCCAGGCGTTATGCCGCATATCATTCGTGAAGTTTTTGAACGGACGGGCATTCCGATTTTTGCCGGCGGTCTGATCCGTACTGTAGCAGATGTGGAAAATGCAACTGCCGCTGGAGCTACAGCGGTGACCACCTCGCGCAGCGAGCTGTGGGCGCATTTCGCGTCCATGAGCAAGTAATTTAATTCGGCAAGCCGATGCCGCTTGCGTCAATGCTCGCCACCCGCACCACCCAGTACAATAGCGCTGCTTGTTCTGGGGTACTGCCCAAACATACAAGAGTACAATAAACATACAATAAATACCCCTTTGCCTTATTCATCAGGCAAAGGGGTATTTGCTGCATTTCGATCTAGGGAATTAGGAAGCTCAGCGTTAGATAGGCGCTTTCGCCTTATGTGCGCTAACTGAACTTAATCGCCGATCTATGCTTACAGTGACTGGCTCCAGTCATGCGTCATGCTGCCTTCGAGGAAACGTTCACAGTCGAGCGCCGCCATACAGCCGCTGCCCGCAGCGGTAATCGCTTGGCGATATTTGCTGTCCTGCACGTCGCCGCAAGCGAAGATGCCTGGAACGTTCGTCTCGGAAGTGCCCGGTTTTACTTTAATGTAGCCATGCTCATCCGTATCGATCTGTCCATTAAGGAAGCCGGTGTTCGGCGTGTGGCCGATTGCGATGAAAATACCGTGCGTCTCAATGACTTCTTCACTGCCCGTTTCATTGTTGCGTACTTTAAGGCCAGTAACGCCCATTGGCCCAGCTACAACCTCAACTGGCGTGCGGTTCAGGCTCCAGTCGATTTTCTCGTTTTCACGTGCGCGATCCTGCATGATCTTAGAAGCGCGCAGCTCTTCGCGGCGGTTAACAAGCTCTACATTCGTCGCGAAGCGAGTCAGGAAGCTGGCTTCCTCCATAGCGGAATCTCCGCCGCCCACAACGATGATTTTTTTACCGCGGAAGAAAAATCCGTCGCAAGTGGCGCAGGTGCTGACACCGCGGCCTACGTTTTCTTTTTCCCCAGGGATGCCTAGGTATTTCGCTGAAGCGCCCGTTGAAATAATAAGCGACTCGCCTACGAATTCGCCTTTGCCTTCTACTTGCAGCTTGAACGGTCTCGCGGAAGTATCCACGCTGTTCACCCAGCCCGTAATAAACTCTGCGCCGAAGCGCTCAGCCTGCTTGCGCATATTAGCCATCAAATCCGGACCCATAATGCCTTCCGGGAAGCCCGGGAAGTTCTCTACTTCCGTCGTCGTCGTCAATTGGCCGCCCGGCTCCGGTCCTTCAATAACTAGCGGCTTCATGTTTGCACGAGCCAAATAAATCGCAGCCGTCAGTCCCGCAGGACCCGTACCGATAATAATTGCTTTATACATCCTGTAACCCTCCTTAAATTTTGCCCTATCCCTATTATATTTCACGATCGCGCCAGCTCGCTATTCCAGCGGTTCATCTGGCGCAAATACCGAATTGATCGAACGCATCTTTTCCTTAATGCCGCACACTTGATCAATTCTCTTCGCATTTTTGCTGACCGTTGCAATGGAAGTGCCATAACGAACGGATACCTCATGATACGAAATCGTGCGCCGATGCATCTTCGCCGTCAAATATTCCAGCGCTGCGGCCCAGCCTTCCACCTTGCTCAGCTTCGGAACATCCGGATAGACCCGGCTGAGAAACTCGACCCACAGCGTCATCAGATCATGCTGCTGTATCAGATCATAACGTTTATTCATTCGCGATAACGCAGCTTCGACTACTTCCTGCCATTTAGCTTCCCACACAGGCAGACGAGAAGGAACACGATTCGGTTCAATGACCGTCTCCTTGCCTTCCAAAATCGCCTGCAGAGGCTCCTGTACATCAATGGTACGCAGGACGAAAATCGCAATCCGCTTCAAATAATCGTCTTCGCCCGGTTCGATTAGAAATGCTCTAAGCGCATCCTTCACTTCATTGTCGGCAATCATGCCGAGCGCCTGAATGACTTGCAGCTTCGTGTTCCGATCGCCGTGGCGCAGCGCCCAGAAGAAGGAGGAACGGACGAGCGGATCGCGCTTCAAATGATCAGGCAGCCCATCCGAGGAGTTTTCCCAAAGCTTGAACTGCTCCTCAAACGGTAAATGGTAATGGTAGCTGACCGCTGATTTATGCTGCCCTTGCTTCACCAACTCCAGCTGCTCCATATAATAGCGGGGAATATTCGACTTTGGATCCAGCTTCGCTGTCTGCCGCCACAAACGCTCGGCTTCATGGAACCGCCCAATATTGCATGCAGCTACTGCCGCATAATGATACAGGCATGGGTCCTGATTTAGATCAGGGTCCTTCAGCAAGCGAAGGAAGTGGCGGTAAGCCGCCTCATGCTCGTCAAGAATACCCATCGTCGTAGCCAGCTTAAACACATGCTCCTCATGAAAAGGTGCCGTTTTGCGCAGCAGCTCCACCAGTGGAGCCAAACTTTTCTCGTCCTCTGCATGCTGATAAAAGATGGCCAAATTGCACAAGGCATGCAGGTTGCCCGCATCAATATGCAGCGCTTCATGAATCGTTTCCATCGCTTTATCAAACAGACCCATATAATAATAAGCGAGCGCCAAATTGTTGCGTGCAGCCAGAAACTCCGGCTGTGCCGCAATAATTTCCTCAAGCAGGCGAACCGCCTCGGTAAACTTGCCTTCCTCCAGCAGCGTGCGTGCCTGATCATGCTCAAACAGGCCTTCACGCGCCTTAATGCTCGTTACCCGCGTTGGACGCTCCAGCTCATAATCGAGCAATTCCATCATTTCTTCCGCCTCATCGAGGTACTGCCCATCCGCATCCTCTTCGAGATATTGCACCAATGCCCCTTCAGCGGCTTCATATTGTTCCATATTGGCATAGTTGTTCGCCATATAAAAATGGCATTCCGTCATCGTAGGATCAAGCTCATCGACGATCCAATGCAAAATTTTATTGGATTCCTCATAATTGCCCATTTCCGATAAAATGCCAGCCATATTACAATGGTTAACCGGATTTTCCGGCTCATATTCCACAGCACGGCGAAAATATTTAAGTGCCTTGTCATAGTGGTATCGGTCCAATGAGCGGACAGCCCGTTCGAAAAAGAATGTGGCATCCCACTGAATAGGTATGATTTTCGTTTTTGGCTCAGCTGTGGCTGCGCGTTTCTTTCCCTTCATTGGCAAGGCACCTCCCGGAAACTTCATTTTCTACGATTATAACATAGGAACGGTCAAGTCGCTCACTCAAACTAAAGGAAACGCTCCAGCACAGCTGCAATCGCCCGCTTTCCCTTAGGGAAACAGACAAAAGGTTATGAAAATCGCGGGCGTTTTAATAACCGCCCGCGATTTCATATAAGTATTTATGCTGCTTGTGGTAAAGAGTCGACAAGGTGAAACGGCTGTCGCCGTCTTCTGGCGGAGCAGCGCGTTTCATTCCGAGAAATATAGAGAAAGGATGGGAACATCATATACTTTCCTATATTTTAAAAAAGTTCTCGCTACACGCCTGCATTCTTGAACAGGGTGCTGATCGAACCGCCTTCAATAATGATGCGTGTTGCTTCTGCAAGCAGAGGAGCAACCGATAGCACCGTGAAACGGTCCGGACGATTGTCAGGCAGGAGAATAGAGTCGGTTACGACTACTTCTCTAATACTTGGAATATCCAAACGCTCAATAGCATTGCCGGAAAAGAGAGGGTGAGTAGCGCACACGTACACATCTTCCGCACCACGTTCCTTCAAGCTTTCGACTACATTGACAATCGTTGTGCCGGTATCAATCAGATCCTCGATAATAATCGGAGTCTGGCCTTCTACATCGCCAATAACATGGGTAATCGATGATTCATTATGTGCCGGACGCTTCTTGATCATAATCGCGAACGAAGTGTCCAAGTAGTTGGCAAGCTTCTCGGCAGTCGAAGCGCGTCCAGCATCTGGCGATACGACAACTGGGTTTTTAATATTTTTCGATTTCAAATAATCGCTGAGCAGATCAAGAGCTGTCATATGATCGACCGGAATATTAAAGAAGCCCTGAATCGCTGGTGCATGCAAGTCAATCGTAACGACGCGGGTCGCCCCAACTGTCGTCAATACGTCTGCAACCATTTTTGCGGAAATCGGTTCCCGGGGCGCGGATTTACGCTCCTGACGGGCATAACCGTAATACGGCATAATAATGTTAATCGTTTTCGCCGAAGCCCGTTTTGCCGCATCGATCATGACGAGCAGCTCCACGAAATATTCATTAATTGGATGCGAAAAAGATTGAACCAGAAATACGTCGCAGTTCCGGATGGTTTCTTCATAGTGGACATAAATTTCGCCACTCTTGAATCTGGACATCTTAATGGCGCCGAGCGTCAATCCTAAATCCGAAGCAATCTTCTGAGCTAGTTCCGGATTAGACGATCCCGAGAAAATACGCAACTTGTCGCTTAACATAATACCCTCCTGAGCGTTTAAACCAAATAAGTTTTACCTGACTAGGCTTTCAATGCGCAACGCCTGCTTGCCCTAGCTTTGTGCTCCGGGCACAGCCCGTTTGCGCTTGGTCAATACCATTATACATCGAATTGCTAATAATTCAAAAATCAATACTGACTAATTTTCGACGATCAAAGGTCGCGAGCTGCGAAAAACCGACTTCTTTCAACATCAGACGCGCTTGATCAAGGTATTGTGCCAGTCTTTCTGGCTGATGCGCGTCCGAGCCGACCGTAATCGGGATGCCAAGCTTAAGCGCATATTCCAGCATTCTGCGGCTCGGGAACATCTCCTCCGCTGGCGTCCGCAAGCCCGAGGCGTTCAATTCAATTGCAACGCCATGCCGCTTGACGGCTTCGAGCGCTGCATTTTCCAAATGCGTCACATCTTCCTCCGGCTTAAAGCCAAAGCGCTTGATCACATCGATATGCCCGATAAAATCATAAAGCCCGGTTGCCGCCGCCTTCTGGACCGCATCATAATACTGCTCATATACCGCCAGCCGGTTTTTGCCTTCCCAGCCGTGCGTCTGGCGAAAATCGGTAATATCCCACTCGCCGAGAAAATGTACCGAGCCAATGACATAATCGAACGGATACGCTTTAATAATATCCTCGATTTGCCGCTCATAACCCTCGATATAATCGCCTTCCAGGCCAACACGTATATCGATTTGATGTTTGTACTTCTCCTTAAGCGTCAAGCACTCCTCGACATAACGCGGCAGCTCCTCCATTGGCATAGCCATCTCTGGATAATACGTCGCCGGATCGACATGAATAAGCGGCAAATGGTCGGACAAGCCGAGCTGGTCAAGCCCCAGTTCAATGCCCTTCCGTACGTATTCCTCTAGCGTGCCAACTGCATGCCCACAGCGCACATGATGGGTATGGTAATCGATAAGCATAAGGCAGCCCTGCCTTTCCCTTTTTAATCATATGAATTAAAACCGCAAAACGCGGCAATCCGCCTGGCTAGGCTTTGGACTGCTCGCGTTTCATTGCATTATTGCTGGCTGGTTTGCCGTGGCGCTGCACAAGCTCCTGCATCACATCATCCAGTGGCAAGCCCCGCTCTCTGAGCAGCACCAGCAGGTGGAAGATCAAGTCGCCAGCTTCAGAGCGCAGCTCGTCGTTATCTTGATTTTTCGCCGCGATAATCGCTTCGGTTGCTTCCTCGCCGACTTTTTTAAGAATTTTATCGATGCCTTTATCGAATAAATACGTCGTATACGCACCTTCTGGGCGCTCCGCATGACGCTCGGCAATGACGCTTTCCAAGCTGCCCAAAATCGCAAAGCGATCTCCGCCTTGTCCGACTTCAGCTGCAGCTGCCCCAGTTGACACGGAATCTACGCCGGAATTGGCCTCAGTAGCTTTATTCGCCAGTTCGATATCATTAAAAAAACAGCTATAGCTTCCCGTATGGCAAGCCGGTCCAACTTGATGAACGCGTACCAACAGCGTATCGCCGTCACAGTCATAGGATAAGGACTCAATACGCTGCGTATGGCCGCTCGTTGCGCCCTTGTTCCACAGCTCGCTGCGCGAGCGGCTCCAGAACCAGGTCGAACCCGTCTCCACCGAAAGCTTGAGCGAATCCTCGTTCATATAAGCGAGCATCAGCACCTCCTTGCTCTGCGCATCCTGCACGATCGCTGGCACAAGGCCGTCCTCGCTCCACTTAATCTGTTTTATCCAGTCTGTCATCTGACCTCCACGCCCTTCTGCTGCAAATCATCCTTCACTTCGCGAATCGTCATTTCCTTGTAGTGAAAAATCGTCGCCGCCAGCGCAGCGTCCGCCTTGCCCTGATCGAAAACATCGCTGAAATGCTCAATGCGGCCTGCTCCGCCCGAAGCAATAACCGGAATGCCCAGCTTGCCGGATACAGCAGAGGTCAGCGGCAGATCAAAGCCGTCCTTCGTGCCGTCAGCATCCATGCTCGTCAGCAAAATTTCGCCAGCGCCAAGCTTCTCAACCTCACATGCCCACTCCAGCGCTTTAATGCCTGTCGCCTGGCGGCCGCCATGCGTATACACTTCCCACTCGCCCCACGCTTCGTTAAATTTCGCGTCTATCGCGACAACGATGCACTGGGAGCCGAATTTGCGCGAGCCATCGCGTACGAGCGAAGGATTTTTGACTGCGGCCGTATTAATGGCGATTTTGTCTGCTCCTGCGCGCAGCAGCCGCTTCATGTCGTCGACATGCGAGATGCCGCCGCCAACGGTGAACGGAATCGTAATTTCGCCTGCCGTGCGTTTGACGACCTCGATCATCGTAGCCCGGCCTTCAACCGAGGCGGAAATATCGAGAAATACGAGCTCATCCGCGCCCTCGCGGTCATAGGTAGACGCCAGCTCGACCGGATCGCCAGCATCGCGCAAGTTAACGAAATTTACGCCTTTAACGACACGGCCGTCTTTGACATCGAGGCATGGAATAATGCGTTTTGCCAGCATTTTGCACGCTCCTTATATTAGACTCATCTATGGCTTCGCCTGCGACAGCCTGTAGATATTCATTTTTTAAAATATAAGCATGTATAAGTCTCACCGCGAAACGTTAGCTTTACCGCCAGAGGACGGCTTTCGGCCGTTTACGCTTGTAAAAAAATAACGTTGTCGTTCGATAGATATATGGTGCTGATAAGCGACTTCCCGGTGATGTAGCCGGCGGGGCTAGGCTAAGCCTTGCTGCTGCCGGTCAATGCGAGGAAGTTGCCAAGCAGCTGCATGCCAAGCTCCCCGCTTTTTTCCGGGTGGAACTGCATGCCGTATACTTGCTCACGCCCAACGATAGCTGTTACCTGCTGATAATAATCAGTCGTAGCCAGCAGATCGCTGCCTTGCTCCGGCTTCGCATGGAAGGAGTGGACGAAATACACATGGCCCTCTTCCAGCCCCGTAAACAGCGGGCTCTGCTCCTGCTCAAAGCTAAGCTTGTTCCAGCCCATATGTGGGATTTTGTAATCGCCTTGGAAGCGGACGACCTTTCCCGGCAGAAGATCAAGACCCTCGTTGTCGCCGTATTCCTCACTTGCGCTGAACAACAGCTGCATACCGAGGCATATGCCGAGCAGCGGCTTGCCAGAGGCGGCATATTGCTTCACAACCTCATCAAGCTTCGTCTCGCGCAAATTGCCCATCGCATCACCGAAGGCGCCGACACCTGGCAAAATTGCGCCGTCCGCCGCCAAAATCTCCTGAGGATCGGCCGTTACAACCGCAGCATATCCGAGACGCTCAACCGCTTTGCTAACGCTGTGAAGATTGCCCATGCCGTAATCGATGATCGCAATCATGCTACAGCACTCCTTTCGTCGAAGGCACTCCTTGTACGCGAGGATCAATGCTCGTCGCTTCATCCAGCGCCCGGCCAAGCGCCTTGAATACCGCTTCAATCATATGATGCGTATTCTGGCCGTAATGTACGATAACATGCAGCGTAATGCGCGCTTCAAGCGCGAGCTTCCATAGAAACTCGTGTACCAGCTCCACAGAGAAGCTGCCTACTTGGCTTGAAGGATACTCTGCGCGGTATTCGAAATGCGGGCGGTTGCTCACATCGATTATAACCTGGGCCAGCGCCTCATCCATCGGCACAAATACGCTTGCGTAACGCTTGATGCCGCGCTTGTCGCCAAGTGCTTCACGCAGCGTTTGTCCGAGGCAAATGCCGATATCCTCTACTGTGTGGTGATCGTCGATTTCAATATCGCCTTTTGCATTGACCGTCAGATCGAACTGGCCATGCTTCGTAAACAAATCCAGCATATGGTTCAGGAATGGCACATCCGTCTCAAGGTTAGCCGTTCCGCTTCCGTCTACCGAGAATGCCAGCTTGATGTCTGTTTCATTTGTTTTGCGAGCTACTTCCGATACGCGTCCTGTCAATTCTGCCATTACCGATTCCTTCTTTCTTCACATAAAATAACTGTTCGCTTTGCTTTACATCGGCTTACCCTAGGCTTGCTTTTTAGCGGCCTTCGCGCTCCAAACGGATTTGAATCGCCCGCGCATGGGCTTCAAGCCCTTCCTGCCGGGCCAGCGTCATAATTTTGTCGCCATTTGTCAGCAGCGCTTCCTTGCTATAGTAAATCAAGCTTGATTTTTTCAGAAAATCATCCACATTGACCGGCGAGGAAAATCTCGCTGTCCCATTCGTCGGGATGATATGGTTCGGCCCGGCGAAATAATCGCCAACCGGCTCCGAGCTGTAAGGGCCGAGGAAGATGGCCCCGGCATTTTCGATCAAGCCGAGCAGCCTCATTGGATCGGCTGTCAGCACCTCCAGATGCTCAGGCGCCAGCTTGTTCACGACGTCGATGCCCGCTTCCAGCGAGTCAACCATGAGCACGGCGCCGTAGCTGTCAATTGAGGCCCGCGCTATCGCTTGGCGGGGCAGCGTAGCGAGCTGACGCTCCACTTCAGCGGCTACAGCGCTTGCGAGCTGCTCCGAAGGCGTGACGAGGATGGACGATGCCATCTCGTCATGCTCCGCCTGCGACAGCAGGTCAGCGGCGATATAAGCCGGATCAGCCGTTTCGTCGGCAAGCACGACGATTTCGCTTGGACCCGCGATGCTGTCGATATCGACAGCGCCAAATACTTCGCGCTTCGCAAGCGCGATATAAATATTGCCCGGTCCGCAAATTTTATCAACGGACGCAATCGTTTCCGTACCATGGGCGAGTGCGGCAATCGCCTGCGCTCCGCCTACACGGTACATCTCCTTGACCCCTGCTTCAGCAGCGGCCACGAGAATACCAGGATCAATGCCGTCCCGTCCGCCAGTCGACGGCGGCGTGACCATTACGATTTCCGGCACGCCAGCTACCTGGGCCGGAATGACATTCATGAGCACGGACGACGGATACGCCGCCTTGCCTCCGGGCACATAGACGCCGACCCGCTTCAGCGGGCGCAAAATTTGCCCGAGCAGCGTCCCGTCCGGCTGCAAATCCATCCACGAGTTGCGCTTCTGCTTCTCGTGGAAAGACCTGATGTTGACAGCGGCCTCGCGGATCGCTGTCAGAAAAGCGGCGTCTACCTGCTCATACGCCGCATCAATTTCCGCCTGCGTCACACGCAGCTCCGCTGCCGTCAGCTCAGCCCTGTCCAGCTTTGCCGTGTAACGCAGCAAAGCGGCATCTCCTTCTTTGCGGACGTCTGCAATAATCGTCCGCACTACTTCATTTTGCTCCGGCGATCCGTATTCCACCTCGCGCTTCAACCCGAACTGCTCTGCTCGCATAATTCTCACAGTCGCCAACCCCTTTCCCTTTAAGCTCTGTTCCATCTGTTTTATGGCTTTACTCTGCTCTGCCTTTATCGCACTTTTCTGCTTTGCGGCTCTGCTTTATTTAATTCTTCAGCTCGTGCTTCCGCAATCCTAAAGCTTCGCACCAAGCGTTTCCTGCAATCTATCGCAGAGGCTTTGAATCGCCTCGTTCTTCATCCGGTAGCTGACGCGGTTCGCGATCAAGCGGCTCGTAATGCCGAAGATGGACTCCATCTCGACCAAGCCGTTTTCACGCAGTGTCTGTCCCGTCTCGACCATATCGACAATGCGGTCAGCGAGGCCAATAAGCGGCGCAAGCTCGATCGAGCCGTTCAGCTTAATCACCTCTACCTGCTGCCCCAGCTCGCGAAAATATTGCGAAGCCACATTCGGATATTTCGTCGCTACCCGCGGATTGATAACCGGCTTCCAGTCCGGAAGCCCGATTACCGACATCCGGCACTTGGCAATGCCAAGATCCAGCAGCTCGTAAACATCTTTATTTTCCTCCATCAGCACATCCTTGCCGACGATTCCAATATCTGCGACGCCATATTCCACATAAGTAGGCACATCTACAGGCTTTGCCATTATAAACTCCATGCCTGCTTCCGGCAGCTCAATGATCAGCTTGCGCGTATCGTCAAAATCACTTGGAATCGGCAGTCCCGCTTCGCGAAACAGCTTCGATGCCTGCTTGTAAATCCGGCCTTTCGGCATAGCTACCTTCAAAATCTCTCTTGCTGTTCCGCTCACTTGCCATCCCCCCCAAGCATTCCATTCAATCCTTCTGTAAACAGTAAAAACTCCACATATTCTACGCCTTTGAAAATAAACCGTCCAGACGTGTTCTTCGCCAGCTCAGCCGCCTCTTCTTTCCCGATACGCTCCGTCACAACCGTCGCTCCTTGGCCTCTGAGCTGCTGCGCGATTGCAAGCGCCGCTTTGCGCTCCGTCTCATCGTAGCCAATCAGCACACGCTCCGCCTGAGCAGGCTCATCTTCATTGCCGAGCACTTCCAGTATCCGCGTCGTCTTCAGCGCAAAGCCTGTTGCTGGAGCAGGACGGCCGAATTGAGCTAGCAAATTATCGTATCTTCCGCCGCTCACTACAGGGAATCCAAGATCCGCTGCATATCCTTCAAAGGTCATGCCTGTATAATAGGAGAAATCGCCGATCATCGTCAGATCGATCAGCACATGCTCGCTCAGTCCGTAAGCATCCAGCACATCCCACATCTCGCATAAATGCTGGATAGACGCCTGTGCCGTCTCATCTGCGCTTAACTCCAGCGCCTGCTTGCATACCTCCTGGCCGCCGCGCAGCCTTAAAATCCCTTCCAGCTCGCGCTTTACAGGCTCCTCCAGCGACAGCTGGCGCAATTGCTCACGGTAGCCGACGTAATCGCGACCCAGCAGGCACGCTTTAAGCTGCTCCTGCGCTTCCTTGCGTCCAGACAGCGATTCCTCAAACAGCCCGTTCAGGAAGCCGACATGGCCGATAGCGATCTTGAACCGTTTTACGCCAGCTGCCTTCAAGGAAGCGATAGCGAGTGCTACAACCTCCGCATCCGCATCAGCCGAAGCATCACCTACAAGCTCAACGCCCGTTTGGAAAAACTCAGCCTCCCGGCCCGCTTCCTCTTCAATTGCACGGTATACATTCGCATGGTACGACAGGCGCAGCGGGAATGGGGACTCCTTCAATAGCGAGGATACCACACGCGCAATAGGTGCCGTCATATCCGAACGCAGCACGAGCGTTGTTCCACGGTTGTTGAGCAGCTTGAACAGCTTTTGGTCAGAGGTAGAGCTTGCTACCCCTACGGTGTCGTAATATTCCATAGTAGGCGTAATGATCTGCTCATAGCCCCAGCCCTGCATACAAGCAAGAGCGGCATGCTCGATCCGGCGCAGCTTTGCAACAGCTTCCGGAAGATAATCTTTAACACCAATCGGTTTCTCAAATACTTTTGGTTTAGACATCTATTTTCACCCACATTTTACTTTAGTATGTTAACGCGTTGCCATATTAGCGATCTGCCAAAATAAAGTACCTAGACGTTATGGTAACATGAAGCTTCTGCTCCGTCAAGATTAGAGCTTTCCCGAATGAGGAATGTATCATAACTGCACAAATGCCGATCACCGCAAGGTATGCAACTTTCTCCAGCGGCCGCTCGTCTCCTTTTTAAATGAGTCATGAATAAGGAGGGCACGAACAATTGAAACCCACTAGAAACAAAGTTGCTATTTGGGTATCCAGCTTAATGATAGGTATGATTTTATTCGGTGCGATCATCGGTATAAATGCTCTAAACAAGAGCCTGGATATCTTCAATATGTTTAGAAGCTTCACTTTGACGATCCATAATGAATCCGATCATGAGCTTGTAACCGTTCAAGCAGGCGTACTTGCCAGCGATGAGAAAGGCAACATTATTGAAACGGATTCTAAACAATTGTACGACGATCCCATCGCTAGCGGGAGCAAAAAGAAAATCACTCCCGAGCTGAACTTAACTGGCGAGGGAGGCATCTATATTACCTATACCGACTCCACTGGCTTTACACGCACAACTTCCGTATGCTCATACACAGAAAGCTTGTCCGGCTCCTCAACGATTACGATTTATAATGATGATGCCAAGGTTGAGGAGAACTGCTACTAAAACAAACAAAAAGTGCTTCTGTGAACATGAATGAAGCTGATGCTCTATATGGGCACCAGCTTCATTCGTGCAGCATTGCCAGATTTAACTGTGATCCTCTGGACGGCTCCCTTTTCCAATTTCCCGAATCGGGTTCCCGCCAACGAAAGCATGGGCTGGCACATCCTTGTAAACGACTGAGCCAGCGGCTATCACCGCATGATCGCCAATCGTAACGCCCGGCAATATCGTCGTATTGGCGCCAATCATGACGTTCGCCCCTATTAACACATCGCCAAGCCGATATTCGCGAATTAAATATTCATGCGTAAGAATCGTCGTATTGTATCCGATAATCGTATTATCCCCAACCTCAATCCGTTCCGGAAAAAAAACATCCACCATCACCATTAGCGCGAAAGCGGTATGCTGACCGACCTTCATGCCCAGCACACGGCGATAGATCATATTTTTGACCGGCAGAATCGGACAATAACGGGCCAGTTGAATGAAAATGAAATTACGAACCGCCTTGAAGCTGCTGACCGTGCGATAGACCTGCCAGAGCGCATTAGGCCCCTCTACCGGATAACGTTCGACATTACGCAATTTATCTCCGCTCCAATCCTGCGAAAGCGTACAGCTCCCGCATATCATCAATGACATACTGAGCGCCAGAATCTCTGAGCAGCTGTGCCCCCTTCATCGACCAGGCTACACCTACAGGCAAAGCGCCCGCCGCCTCAGCGGACAAAATATCGACCGAGCTGTCGCCCAGCATCAATGTCGTGGCCGGATCTGCACCAAGCGCAGCAATCGCCATGCTGACAGGCTCTGGATGAGGCTTCGGATGTGTGACGTCATCAATGGTCACGATCGTGTCAATATAGTCACTCAAGCCGACATATTTCAAGCCTCGTTCTGTCGTCAGACGCATTTTCGTCGTTACAATCCCAATCTGGATGCCTTGTTCATGCAAATTTTTAATGACCTCTACCACATAGTCGAAAGGCTTAACATACTCATCATGCAGGCGAAGGTTTACTTCGCGGTAAGCCGCTACCAGATGCGCAACATCCTCCAGCCCCGAAAACTGCTGCATTTGCATCGTCAAAGGCTGTCCCATGCTTGGAATAATATGCTCTCTGGAGAAATCCGCCGGAACGACACCTTGCAGCGCATCCAGAAACGAGCGGATAATCAGTTCATTCGTATCAATAATGGTACCATCCAAATCAAACAGCATCGTTTTTATGTTGCCTAGCACATCTGTCTCCTCCTAAATCCGCTTTAAAACCTCTCTATAAGCCAGCCTTTCAAAAAGTCTTACAAAAACATAACGGCTACTGCCTTCAAGAAGGCAATAGCTCGTCTTATCTCCATTTAACTTCCACCGTTATGCTTTTGGAACATCATCCGTTGCAATAGCCGCATGCTCCACCTTCGTGGAAACAATTGGATCGGAATAATGTTCTTTCGCAGCTCCTGTCTTGCGGCGAATAACGATAAACGCGATGGCGCCAACAATGAGCAGAAGCGCAAGCAGCTGTGAAATTCTCAGGTTGCCGTAAGCCGGGTCCAAATAGCCAGGCTGGAACAAAATCGTCATTGGCGACCAAAGAACGTCAACAAGGTTCACGAGCCAAGTAGGGCCATGGAAGGCCAGGCTGTCCGTACGCACCATTTCAATGTAGAAACGGCCGAGGGAATACCAGATGAAATAGCTCGCCAGCAATTCGCCTGCACGAAGGAAGCGCTGGCGGCGCAGCACGCAAAGTAGAATGATGCCTACAAGGCTCCACAGCGATTCATACAAAAAGGCCGGATGATGGAAGATGCCATTCACGTTCATTTGATTCACTATAAAATTAGGCAGGTGCAGCGTATCACGCAGGAAGCTTTCCTCTACGGGACCGCCATATGCCTCCTGATTCATAAAGTTGCCCCAACGGCCAATCATTTGACCAGCAAGCAGCCCTGGAACGCACACATCGGCGAGTCTCAAAAAGCTGTAGCCTTTATAACGGAAGTAGAAGAAGCCGCATAGAAAGGCACCGATCAGCGCGCCATAAATGGCTATGCCGCCCTCCCAAATTTTGAACACATCGAGCGGGTTGGCCTTATAATCTTCCCATTTGAAGGCAACATAATAAATTCGAGCACAAATAACGGCAGAAGGAACGCCAAGCAGCAGCATATCCATAAAGAAATCCGGCTTAATGCCAAAGCGTTTGCCCTCTTGTATCGCCAGCAGCAAGCCTACCAAAGCAGCTGTGCCGAGAATAATGCCGTACCAACGTACAGTTAGGGGACCCAGTGAAAAAGCAATCGGGTCAATTAGCGATGTAAGCATCTTTTATTAGCTCCTTTATATCAATCGTAATCATCCGCATCTTCAGCAATCGTTTCCGTCAGCTTATTAGTAAACTGCAGCGCAGCATTATAGCCCATCCGCTTCAACCTGAAGTTCATAGCCGCCACCTCAATAATAACCGCAAGGTTCCGTCCCGGTCTTACTGGCACAGTTACAAGAGGTACATCGGTATCAATGATACGCGTCTTCTCTTCATCCAGCCCCAGACGGTCATATTGCTTATCCTGCTGCCAATTCTCAAGCTTGATGACTAAGGTAATCCGCTTCTGTGTACGTACGGCACCCGCGCCGAACAGCGTCATTACATTAATAATGCCCAAGCCGCGAATCTCCAGCAAATGACGGATCAATTCCGGTGCTGTGCCGTGAAGCTGGCTGTCAGACGTTTGTCTTATCTCAACTGCATCATCGGCAACGAGGCGATGTCCACGTTTTACAAGCTCAAGCGCTGTCTCGCTCTTGCCGATACCGCTGCCGCCAGTGATGAGCATGCCCACTCCATAAACGTCTACCAGAACACCATGAATGGTTGCGGTAGGCGCAAGCTTTTTCTCCAGAAAATCTGTAATCCGGCTCGTCAAAATCGTAGTCGCCACATGGCTGCCAAGCACAGGAATATTGGTTTTATTCGAATAAGCAATCAGCTCATCCGGCGGTTCCAGTCCACGGGTCAAAATAATGCAAGGCGTGTCTGAATGGCACAGACGCTCCATCCGCAGCCTGCGCTCCTCGGACGTCAGCGTGCTGAGAAACGTAATTTCCGTTTTCCCTAACAGCTGTACCCGCTCACTCGGAAAATAATCAAAGTACCCGGCCATTTCAAGCCCTGGACGATACAGGTCATCAACCGTTATCGCACGCTTCAAGCCTTCCTCACCCGATATGATTTCCAACGAAAAATGCTGCACTAATTCTGATACTTTCACTTTCTTAGGCATAGCATGGCCTCCTTATATCACAACAGCGTATGTAAGCTAATTACCAATGACTTCATCGTATAGGAAAAAAGCGCCGAAAGCAATGTCTTCCCGCTTTCTGACGCTTAAATGTAGGATGCGATCCCCATATTTATTCCCAGTGGAATAACAAAGAGCTGTTGGACGAATCCAACAGCTCTCTTATGAAATCTATAATAGCTTTAGCAATTAGTTTTCGAAAATGTTAAGCTCGGACTCTGTGTCGAACAGGTGAACTTTGTTCATGTCCAGAGCAAGTTTAACTGTCAGGCCATCACGCAGAGCGGAACGCCCGTCTACACGTGCGATAACTGTGTCTGTGCCGATACCGTTCAGGTACAGGTACATTTCGTGACCCAGGTTCTCTGCAACTTCGATCGAAGCGTTAACGATCGTGTTAGGCGAAGCTTCCAGGAATACTGGCTCTTCATGAAGATCCTCTGGACGAATACCCAAGATCACATCTTTGCCGATGTAGCCTTTGGAACGAAGTGTAGCAGCTTTGCCTTCAGGCACAACTACATCGACGCCAGTCGATTTGAAGCGAACCGTACCGCCTTGATCCGTCAATGCACCTTTAATGAAGTTCATGGAAGGAGCACCGATGAAGCCAGCAACGAAAATGTTAACTGGGTGGTTGTAAAGCACTTCTGGAGAAGCTGTTTGTTGAATAAAGCCATCTTTCATAACAACAATGCGATCACCCATCGTCATAGCTTCGATTTGGTCATGCGTTACATAGATTGTTGTTGTTTCAAGACGTTTAGTCAGCTTGGAAATTTCAGCACGCATTTGACCACGAAGCTTCGCATCCAAGTTGGAAAGCGGCTCATCCATCAAGAATACTTGCGGCTCACGAACGATCGCACGACCAAGAGCGACACGTTGACGTTGACCACCGGATAGAGCTTTCGGTTTACGGTCAAGCAAATGCTCGATATCTAGAATTTTAGCAGCTTCACGAACGCGTTTGTCGATGTCTGCTTTTTTGAATTTACGAAGTTTCAAACCAAAAGCCATGTTTTGGTATACGTTCATATGCGGGTAAAGGGCATAAGATTGGAACACCATTGCGATATCGCGATCTTTAGGAGCTACGTCATTAACAAGACGCTCGCCGATAAACAATTTACCTTCGGAAATTTCTTCAAGACCTGCAATCATACGAAGAGTTGTCGATTTACCACAACCGGATGGACCTACAAGCACTAGAAATTCTTTGTCCTTGATATCTAAGTTAACGTCAGTTACCGATGCTTTATCAGAACCCGGGTATTTTTTGTAAATGCCTTCTAAACGTACGCCTGCCATGTGAATTTCCCCCTAAAAGAAATTTTCTTATAGGACTATCTTATCCCACATGCAGTCAGATGACTATGCACAAACTTTACAAAAAAACTAATGTCTTTTCGTAACTTTGTACAATAGCAATATAATTTTGACTAAGACGGCATCACGAAACTGTCGTACATCCAGACCCGTCTCCTGTTTTAACTTGTCCAAACGGTATAATAACGTATTGCGATGGATATAAAGCTTCTTTGCGGTTTCGCTTACATTACAATCCAGTGAGAAGAAGGTTTCCAATGTAGCGAGCATTTCTGCCTCTACGAAAAGCTCGGTACGTTTTAGCGATTGCTCCAAATATCGGGCCCGCTGGCTCTCCGGTATACTATTCAGCAGGCGTTCAAGCTGCAAATTCCACGGAAAATGGATATTGCTGCCAACATGGAATTTCCGCCCTAGATTAATCGTTTCGCGCAGCGCAGCTGTCGTCTCTACAATCCCCTTCGCCGGTCTGATTGGATGGGACACCGCGAGATGGCATTCTCCAATCCACTCGCTGGCAAGCATCTCATGCAGCCCCAGACAGATGGAAGCCAGGTTGTCCTCCACCGACTCTTCATCATTGTCATCAAACAGCTCTGAATCCGCTTCCTTAAGCAGTGATACCGGACCCCAGATAAGCCATTCCTGCTCCCGAAGCGGTATTAATAAAATTTCCTCGGCGAGAAAAGAACGAAGCAGCTTCTCCAGCTCCACGTACGCTGCTTGCTTTGTATTTGAATATTCCGTTACTAATAAAAAAGGAATCATATCCGCGAACAGCTTGCCACCCGCGGTCAAGTGATCCGGCATCGATTGTCCCGGCTCGCCTGATTCGAACTGCTCCTGAATCCACTCGCCGATGCTGCGAGCTGTTTTCTCGCTTTCTGTCAGCTTGCCAGAAGCCTTATCGTGTGCTGGCCTCGTTTCATTCCAGCGCAGCATTAGGCTCAATAAATCCAGCATACTCTCCTCAAAGCGGCTGCCCTCTATTTCCAAAACCTCTATTTCATGCTCCACTACTCTGATGGCTACCCACATTTTATCCTCGCTTTGAACACGTTGTCCTTCCAAAGCTAAGCCGTGCCCATGCTCCTCCGTCTGCAGGTAGTGATTTTTCTCTGCTATATCATTCCATTCGGACAATTGCATTTTTACTAGACGAACTGGACAGTCCAAAATGCGCTCCAGCGGTTTCAACCATTCTGTCGTGCTCATTTTCTGCTATCTCCTATCGCAAGCCTCACGAATGAACGCTTTTTCTCGTCATTGTAACATATTGGTGGAGAGAATTCAGCCCATGACCAGCAAAAGGATGATCGATAGCATGGAGAACAACGCTGCTATTAAGTATAGAAAAGATACGGTTTGCACCTGGTTCAATCCCCATTTCATCAGCGCATGATGCGTATGCAGTTTGTCCGCATGGTGCAGCCCTTTGCCACGAGCGAGCCGCCTCAGCATGACAATGGAAGTATCCATAATAGGCAATCCCAGCGCCAATAACGGAACAAGCACTGTTATGAAAGTCGCCTTCTTAAAAGCCCCGTCTACTGCCACAACGGCTAGCGTATATCCAAGAAATGTAGCCCCCGCATCCCCCATAAAAATCCTTGCCGGATAAAAGTTAAACAGCAGGAAGCCCAGGCATGCCCCGCCTACAATGGCCGCTAAAATCGCCGTTTCAGCCTGTCCTTTGACCAATGCAGTAATAAACAACGTTATCGCCGACAATACACTTACGCCCGACGCCAGCCCATCAACCCCATCCATGAAATTAATCATGTTGATAAGAGCGAATATCCAGATCGACGTCCCAAGCCAAGCTATCCAATGCGGGAGAAAAAAGAACAATCCCGAAGCTGGGCTCGTCACCCCTGTTATTTGAATATGGAACCAAAGCGGGAGCGTGGAAACTGCGCCATAAACGAGCACTCTGGGCCAGACAGGAAAATCCCTTCCCTCGGCTTTAGCTTTATCATCTAATAATCCAATGGTGACAAGCACCGCGCCCCCAGCCGCAATCGTCCAGCTTAAAGACGTCATCCCCTGAAAAGCAATAATTGTAACCGTACACGCCACATAAATCGCTATGCCACCGAGCAAGGGAATCGGCCGCCGATGAATTTTTCTCGCATTCGGCCGATCCATAATACCATATTGCAAGGCGAGCCTTTTCACAATGGGAACCATTATGCTTACAATCGCCAAACTTATAAAAGCCGCCAACCCATATATCATCTTAGACGGACCCCTTTGCATCGCTAATCAGCTTGTTTCCGCCTATTGTTCCCTAATGAAGAAAAAATCATGAATTGTTTTCATAAATGTCATTGACGTCGAAAAGATTGGAATGTTAAGATTAAACATAGTTATCTTATCGGAATAAATATGTATACAATAGAGGAGCGATTTTCATGTCAACGATTGTTATCATTTCGGGCAGCCCGAATCCTGGTTCCCGTCTAACCGGCATTACCCAATATATCGAACAGCAGCTCAATAGCCAAAATGTAACATTCAGCCATATTACAGTCGCTTCGCTGCCAGCGGAAGATCTGATTAACGCCCGTTTCGACAGTCCCGCCATCAAGGAAGCAACGGCCCTAGTTGAAGGTGCGGGTGCCGTCATTATCGCAAGCCCAGTCTATAAAGCCTCATTTACTGGTGTTCTTAAAACCTTCCTCGATCTATTGCCGCAAAAGGGCTTGGAAGGGAAAATCATTACGCCTTTTTTCATCGGTGGTTCACTTGCCCATCTGCTATCCATTGATTACTCCCTGAAGCCTGTACTTGCATCCATGGGTGCCAAGCATTTCGCCAGCGGTGTCTATGCGGTAGACTCTCAAATCGCTCGTGTGCAATTGGATGATGGAGCGGCCGGGCTTGAGCTAAATGACGAATTAAAGCTCCGTCTCGATGCTTCCTTAACAGAGCTGCTAGCTGAATTAAAACTTCGCTCCTAATAAATGCTTACAAAAAAGCTCGGTATTGGTTATTAAACCAATACCGAGCTTTTAAATTTTCATACAAACAAAAATCCATATAAACAAAAAAATTCACAGATTATTTTCTGTAAATTAGCTTTTAAAAAATGGTGAGTCATGTAGGATTCGAACCTACGACACCCTGATTAAAAGTCAGGTGCTCTACCAGCTGAGCTAATGACTCTCGATGTGAAGGAAATGGTGGAGGGCGATGGATTCGAACCACCGAACCCGAAGGAACAGATTTACAGTCTGCCGCGTTTAGCCACTTCGCTAGCCCTCCATAAAAATGGTGGCTCGGGACGGAATCGAACCGCCGACACGAGGATTTTCAGTCCTCTGCTCTACCGACTGAGCTACCGAGCCGTATAACGAAAAGAAAATGGCGGAGCTGACGAGATTCGAACTCGCGGTCTCCTGCGTGACAGGCAGGCATGTTAGGCCTCTACACCACAGCTCCATAAATTATTGCTTAAGAATTGGTTGCGGGGGCAGGATTTGAACCTGCGGCCTTCGGGTTATGAGCCCGACGAGCTACCGGGCTGCTCCACCCCGCGTCATTGTAAAACATATATGGTGGAGGCTGAGGGGATCGAACCCCCGACCCTCTGCTTGTAAGGCAGATGCTCTCCCAGCTGAGCTAAGCCTCCGAAAATATGGTAGCGGCGAAGGGGATCGAACCCCCGACCTCACGGGTATGAACCGTACGCTCTAGCCAGCTGAGCTACACCGCCACATTTTCCCGATTACTTACATTGCAGACCTCGGGATGTACTGCAATATCAACGTGAATTGCACGTTGAAAACTGGATGCGAAAG
>NZ_JBCNGR010000020.1:0-156809 GCF_050481745.1 Paenibacillus algorifonticola
CGACTCATATAATATATCACAGGCGCCTAGGCAATTGCAAGTACTTTTTTCAAAAAACTTTTTCGGTGTTTTTCAACCCCGTATGTACCTGCCCTTGACGCGAGATATAGAATACCATGAACCATACGGACAAGTCAACCCAAACGCAAAAAAATCAGGAAAGCCCTTATCCAGGCTTGTCCTGATCACCTTTAGCCCATGAACATTGCCTTCCGCTGCTTGCGGATAACTACACCATTATGTGCTGCAGACCTACAATAAGCGCTATACCCGGAATACCGAGTACGACCACCGTTGATATCGTCGCCGGATTAATGGGGATTTTAATATCGGAAATAAGACCGGAGTAATTCAACAAATAAAGAACTGCGCAGGCACTTATCAGATGCAAGGTGAAGCTTTTCGTCCATGACCATGAAAGACGATGTCGAACAATTACGGCAAGCAGTGCAACCGAAGAGAAGACAAGGACAATGAGTAGGATTGTATTCATCATTGGACCGCCCTCCATTCCGACCAGCTCTTGCAAGCTCTTTTGGCAGTGCGGAGCAAAGAGTCATATCGCTTTTCAGCCGTAATAATGGCGTATATCGCATAATCAATCTGATCTTTGCCCAAAGCATAGTCAAAAAAACGGTTTGCATTTTCCCATTCCAGATGGGCCTCATAAATTTCTTGGCGCAGCCGATCTGTCCACTGCAGGGCATCCATCTCCCCTTGAACCCCATTAACCGACTTTTTCTCCGCTGTCTTACTGCCGATTCTCCATTTATTGAGCTGCTTCATTCCCTCATGACCTCCCGCTTGTCCATTCAAAAGCCAAGGCTGCCTATATTCCATATATAAGCGGAGAGACTTGCAAATAGAACCAGCACCGAAATCAATCAGCCGCAGCAGCTTTCTAAACGAAAAGGCATTGCGTTATGAGACCCCACCCTATATATGCTTCATATAAAAAAGCTGCCCCTATCGTTTTGAACGATAAGAACAGCTTTGCCTATCTTTAACCCAGCTCTCTGCGGCCTTCCAGTGCTTTGGACAGCGTAACTTCATCGGCATATTCCAAATCGCCGCCAACCGGCAAGCCGTGAGCGATTCGCGTGACCCGTATGCCAAAAGGTTTCACCAGCCGCGATATATACATAGCGGTCGCTTCTCCTTCGACATTCGGATTAGTCGCCAGAATAAGTTCCTGCACTCGCTCATCACTGAGGCGGCGCAGCAGCTCGGCAATTTTGATCTGATCCGGACCAATTCCCTCCATAGGAGAGATCGCCCCTTGCAGCACGTGATAATGCCCCATGAACTCCTTCGTCCGCTCCATCGCCACCAAATCTTTCGATTCTTGTACGACGCAGATGACGGAGTTGTCCCTGAGCTTATCTTGGCAAATACGGCAAGGGTCCGTATCGGTTATGTTGCAGCAGATGGAGCAATAAGTCAGATTGCGTTTCACGCTTACTAGCGCTTTAGCAAAATCAATGACATCATCTTCCTTCATGCGCAGCACATAAAAAGCCAGTCTCGCAGCTGTTTTCGGTCCAATACCCGGCAGCCTGGTGAAACTGTCAATCAACTTCGCTATCGGTTCGGGATAATGCAACAGGTGTAGCTCCTTTCAAATCAGAACGAGCTGCGGCTTATTTTTAGAACAAGCCTGGGATTTTCATACCACCTGTAAATTTGCCCATGTCCTGGTTCGCAACATCGTCCACTTTTGACAAGGCATCGTTTACAGCTGTAATAATCAAGTCCTGCAGCATTTCTACATCTTCCGGATCTACCGCTTCCGGTTTAATTGTAATATCAAGAACTTTTTTGTGGCCATTCACAGTAACGTTAACTACGCCGCCGCCTGCTGTGCCTTCAACGGTTTTGTGGACAAGCTCTTCCTGCGCTTTCATCATTTGCTCTTGCATCTTCTTCACTTGCTTCATCATTTGATTCATATTGTTCATTGTAATCACCTCTTATTTATAGTTAAAAATCCTCTTTCACAACGACAAGCTCTTCGCCAAACAGCTTTACCGCTTCTTCTACCCATTTAGGCTGGGCAGGCGCTGCGTCCGGCATATCCGATTGCAGTTCAAACGCTTCGTCCGGCGTTTCTGAGCCATTATCGGTTGCAGACTGCCATTCTTTAATCATAACTGTCGCAAGCTGAAGCGGCTGCCCAAACACACTTTGCATAACCCGCTCAATAATTTCTTTATGCGTCGGCTTCTCCGTTGTTTCTCGGTGCATCGTATTTTTAAAAGCGACCAATACGTTGCCGTCCACAACGGATACCGGCTCGCCATCCATCAACCACGCATGCACTGTGATTTTGGTTTCCTTCACCCGCTGCAGCAGCTCGCTCCACTTCATGCGAACTTGCCCCGTTTCACTGCTGCCAGCAGCGGATAAATAGGGCCCCAGCTTAACTGGCGTCCGAACAGATACCGAGTTAGAGCCGCCGCTGCGGTTATTAAAGGCTGGACGATTGCCATTCGCCCCGGCTCGAGCCGCTGCGCCGCTGGCAGACGCTCCTCCGCCAGCAGCTGGAACGCCATTTTGCAACAGCTGCTCCAGCTTATGCTCGAGCTGCTCTACCTGCTGGCGCAGACGGCTCACCTCTGCTGAAGAACTGGCCGTCCCGCCAGATGGCTGGGCGGCGTCCCCTGCAGACGCGCTCTCACGGCTATCGCCGATGGTGCAAATTTTCATCAACGCGACTTCAAACAGCGTCTGCGATTGAGCGGCGTGCTTCATCTCGGATTGATAGCTGTTCAGCGTATCAATCATGCGAAACAGGCGATCCGGCGTAAAAGCATCCGCCATTGCCTGGAAGCGTTCTGCATCAACGACGCGTTCCGTTGCCGCTCCGCCTTGCGGAGCAAGCTTGAGCACAAGCAAATCTCTGAAATAATAAATCAGGTTTTCCATGCACTTATCCGCGCTCTTGCCCGCTTGCGTCAAGCTTTCAACAAGCGGCATCACAGCGCCAACATCACGGTCGCGAACCGCTTCCGCCAGCTCGTAGAACTGGTCGGCCGCCATTCCGCCCGTCACATCGACAGCGCCGTCCAGCGTAATGCTTCCGCCTCCAAAAGCTGCTACCTGCTCCAGCAAGCTGATGGCGTCACGCATGCCGCCTTCTGACAGCCTAGCAATATAAGCAATCGCATCCTCTTCGGCGGTAATGCCTTCTTCCTTGCAAATCTCATGAAGCCGCTCCGACTGCTCAGCAAGCGACACCTGCCGAAAATCAAAACGCTGGCAGCGAGAAATGATCGTTGCAGGAAGCTTATGCGGTTCTGTTGTTGCTAATATAAAGATAACATGTGCAGGCGGCTCTTCCAATGTTTTGAGCAAAGCATTGAATGCCTCTGAAGTAAGCATGTGCACCTCATCAATAATGTACACTTTATATCTCACTTCAGATGGGGCGTAACGCACCTTATCCCGTATATCGCGAATTTCGTCGATGCCTCGGTTGGAGGCAGCGTCAATCTCCACGACATCCATAATATGACCAGCTGTAATACCGCGGCACGCGTCACATTCGTTGCAGGGCTCCACTGCCGGGCCGGATTCACAATTGACTGCTTTCGCCAATACCTTAGCTGTCGTCGTCTTCCCCGTCCCCCGAGGACCGTTGAACAAATAGGCATGTGAAACGCGATCCTCTTTTATCGCATTTTGCAGCGTCTGCACAATATGCTGTTGTCCTACCATGTCCCGAAACGTCTGGGGACGCCAGGCACGGTACAAGGCAATATGAGTCACATGGACCGTTCCCTTCTTGTTTCCTTACAGGAATTCTGCAAAAATACTCTATCTCTTATTATACATGATCGAAGCCTCAAGCCAAACAAAAAACACCCGCAGCACCATTCGAGTTCATCGAAAAGCGTCGCCGGTGTCTGTTAACATCCGTAATATAAAACTTTAATACCGTGCACCTGCCCTTGATTAATGTAACCCAGGCGGCACTCTTGCACCACAGCTCGAGCCAGGCACTCCCCCGGCACATGAACTAACTTACTTACGGCTGCTTCCTTCCGGACCTGACCGAGTTCACAAGCGTCCATTGCGGAGGACCCAACTGTCAACACTGCTCGCAAGCGCCAAACCCCGCATAGACATAACCTCAAACAGGAATTCAACCTCGCTAAAGCGGATTGCGAGTTACAGGGCACCGCTAACTCCCCATCTAGCACGGCAAAAATAAGTATAGCTGATAATGCTACAAAGCGCAACTTTTCTGGGGACAAGACATAAAATGTCCCTTTTCATCAAGCGTGAACAGCTTGGCCTTTCCTTGACGAAAGGCGCTGTTTCGCATAAAAGTGGGCATTGTAGGCTACCGGCTCGTTTTGACCCGTACCTCATAGCGCGGCATATTATATTGCAAAGTCTCCTCTGCTTTATGCTGAAGCTGCTTCACCTGTGCATCGGACATGCCCGGCTTGGCGGTCAAATGAACGACCAGATGCTCCCCGTTAAAATGAATCCAGCTTTTTTGAACGCCGTCCATCTTCTTGATCAGCTCGCCGACGAACTTGCCGTCTGAGCCATAATTTAAATACGAATGCTTATTCGGTATGTTCGGGTTGCTGTTGGACAGCCCCATATAACCGTCATGGCCATAGGATTGCATCTGCTGTTTATGATCAGGCTGGCCACAGCCGGCAACACTTGATGCGGCCAGCAGCAAGAAGCCAGCCAACAACAGCATGCGAGAGCTTTTTAAAGGCAATATGCTCCGGTTCAATCTCATCAAAAAAACCTCCCTTATAACCATTAGAATGGCTACGGGAGGTTCTTGTATTCTGCCAAATATAGACAAAATAGACATCACAGCAATTAGATGCCGTATTTCTTTTTGAAACGATCGACGCGGCCGCCCACATCCAGGAACTTCTGCTTACCCGTATAGAATGGGTGGCATTGGGAACAAATCTCTACACGAAGGTTCGGTTTAATGGAACCAGTCTCGAAAGTGTTACCACAAGCGCAAGTTGCTGTAGTGATATGGTATGTCGGATGAATAGCTTGTTTCATCTCTTTCACCTCTTTCTGCCCTGAGCCACAGGCGGGCCCAGAATTAAGTCATACATCTCTGCATTATAGCATAGCCCAGTCCATGTTGTAAAACACAATAGAAGGAGCTGACCGTTACTGGACAATCTGCTCCTTCTAGGGCATCAAGATTGAATTAAGCTCGCAGGCGGAACATGCGTGAATGAGCCAATTACGACATCGGGCAGCTCATCGCGGAAAATTTCCAGCATCTGCTTCATACCGTAAATTTCGCCTTGTGCCGGCGGAATCAAAGATAAATAGCTTTCCGGGTCGATGTTCAGGTTCCGCATTTGGATAAGCTTGAGGCCCGTCCGCTTTACAAAGCCGATCATTGCCTCCATCTCTTCCTCACGATCCGTCACACCAGGGAAAATCAAATAGTTTATTGACGTATAAACACCCTTGTCCGTTGCATATTTCAACGACTTCTCAACATTGGCGAGCGTATAGCCGCGCGGCTTGTAATAGGCATTATAATGGTCATCAAGCGCACTGATGGTGCTGACACGCATCAGATTTAAGCCCGCATCAACAATTGCACGAATGTGATCCGTCAGCCCAGCGTTCGTATTAATGTTAATGTAGCCAAGCGACGTCTGGCTTCTCACCCGGCGCATCGCTTCGACAATAATCCGCACCTGCGTAGATGGCTCGCCTTCGCAGCCTTGCCCGAAGCTGATAATCGAATCTTCATGGCGAAGATGCTCCAGCATAATCTCCGTTACTTCGTCCACCGTCGGCTTAAAATTCATCCGGGTTTGCGGAGCAACAAAGCCGCTGTCATCCGGCTGTTCGGAAATACAGCCAAAACAACCCGCATTGCACGAATACGATACCGGAACCGCACCTTCCCAGCGCTGCAGGAACGTATTGGACGACGTCAAGCATTCATACCCAAGTGCACAGTTCGACAAATGCTTATATAGACGATTTTCTGGATATTTAGAAGTGATGCGCTCTACCTGCTGCTTAACCTCATCCCGGTCGCAATTCAGCGGATCCCAGCGTTCCGGATCATCGCACTGCTCAGCTGCTACGTAGAAGCCATTGTTCTTCCATACGACTGCTGTATAGCCAAACAAAGGCAGTTTTTCATTTTTGTCCGCTTTGACATAGCCTGGCAGGGCAAGCCGCGTAAAGCCTTGCGGCAAAAGCGCGCCTACCGCTTGCTTATTGCCAGGAAGCAGCTGCATTTCGCCCGTATCTGGGTTCAGGCCAACCGCCTTCGTAAATGGCAAGCTTACAAGCGTCGCCCCCTCCGGCAACGGGATGAGCTCGTCCTCCATCATTTCGACAATCATATCGCCGCTGCGGCCTAAAGCTATATAGTGAGGATGATCAAAGACATTACCTTGCTCATCAGCATATACAAGATTCATGATGTTCTCCTTTCAGGCAGCGCTATGAGCTATGCGTCGTACGGGGGGCTGCCGAACGGCGTCCGGCCGCTGTCGTTGATGATGACGACGAACTGGTACTGCTGCTTTTGATCGTGCTGCTGCGCTGCGGCGGCTTCGTCTCTGGCATGGAATCGAGCGACATGAGAAATTCACTATTCGTTTCGCTGTTTTTCAGCTTTTTGAGGAAGCCGTCTACGAACTCAATGGAATCGTTCATATTTTTGCGAACTACCCATAGCTTCTCCAGCTCTTCCTGCGTCAGGAGCATTTCTTCACGGCGCGTACCCGATCTGCGGATATCGAGTGCTGGGAAAATCCGGCGTTCAGCCAGTTTTCTGTCTAGGTGCAGCTCCATATTACCAGTACTTTTAAACTCTTCATAAATGATGTCATCCATACGCGAGCCCGTCTCTACAAGCGCTGTCGCGAGAATCGTCAAGCTTCCGCCCTCTTCCACATTCCGCGCCGCACCGAAAAATCGCTTCGGACGATGAAATGCAGCAGGGTCAATACCACCGCTCAGCGTACGGCCGGATGGCGGCACTACCAAGTTATAGGCACGAGCCAGACGCGTGATGCTATCCATCAAAATAACAACATCCTTCTTATGCTCCACCAGTCGCAACGCTCTCTCCAAGACAAGCTCTGTTACCTTAATATGATTTTCCGGCACTTCATCGAAAGTGGAAGCGATGACTTCGCCCTTAACCGAACGCTGCATATCCGTTACTTCCTCAGGCCGTTCATCAATAAGCAGTACGAACAGCTCGATTTCAGGATGATTGGTAGAAATGCTGTTGGCAATCTCTTTGAGAAGCAACGTTTTGCCGACTTTCGGAGGTGCAACAATGAGTCCACGCTGGCCAAGTCCAACAGGCGCAATTAAATCCATAATTCGTGTGGAAAGTTTAGAGGATGCCGTCTCAAGCACCAGTTTCTTCTGTGGAAAAAGAGGAGTCAATGCGGGAAAATGTAACCGTTCAGCTGCGAGTTCAGGACTCGTCCCATTAACTGCATTTACTTGCAGCAAACCAAAGTATTTCTCCGAATCTTTCGGAAGCCGACATTTGCCGGATACGAGATCGCCCGTACGAAGATCGAACTTGCGAATTTGGGAAGCCGAAATATAAATATCCTCTTTGCTTGGCAAATAGTTGATAGGCCTAAGAAAGCCGAAGCCTTCCGGCAAAATTTCCAGGACGCCTTGCATGAACATCAAGCCGCTTTTCTCAGCCTGGGCCCGCAATATTGCGAAAATCAATTCCTTCTTCTTGAGTTGGCCATAATACGGAATTTGATACTGCTTCGCCAGCTTGTACAAATCCGTCAGCTTCAACTCTTCCAGATCGGCGATCTGAAGATCTGTCATGTTCTCACCACTTTATTCAGTTTTATGGTACAGCAAACCGCTATATTCCGATCTATCAGTATATACCAGAGATGGCGCCGGATATTCCTCATCCCTTTGAATCAGCGCCAAGCTCCGGTCTTCCTGCCTATTTAGGAGGTTTCCGTCTCGCGCCACACATCGGCGCCCAGTCTGCGCAAATTATCAACCAAGTGGTCATAGCCACGGTCAATGTATTCCACACCGCTTATTTCGGTAATGCCTTCCGGGACAGTCAATCCCGCAATAACAAGCGCCGCGCCTGCGCGCAGATCTGCTGCTCGCACCTTAGCGGCGTTAAGCGGTCCGCCTTCAATAATGGCTGATCTTCCTTCAACACGAATGTTGGCGCCCATGCGCGCAAGCTCAGGAACATGCTTGAAACGATTACTGTATACATAGTCGGTTAAAATGCTTACACCGCTCGCTTGGGTCAGCAAGCTCGTCATAGGGGACTGCAAATCGGTCGCAAAGCCCGGATAAACCAATGCTTTAACATCAATGGCATTGTACTTTGGAGCGCCCACGATGCGGATAGATTCATCCATTTCGTATACGGTAACGCCCATTTCCTCCAGCTTCGCCGTCATAGCTTCCATATGCTTCGGGATGACATTGTCAATCAGGACATCTCCACGCGTTGCCGCGGCGATAATCATGTAAGTTCCAGCTTGAATGCGATCAGGAATAATGGAGTGGCGGCAGCCGTGCAGGCTATCCACTCCTTCAATCCGAATGGTTTCCGTGCCGGCCCCTTTGATTTTTGCGCCCATGGCATTGAGAAGAGTAGCTACATCTATAATTTCAGGCTCTTTTGCCGCGTTTTCGATTATCGTAGAGCCTTTGGCCCGAGAGGCCGCAAGCATAATGTTGATCGTTGCTCCTACACTTACCACATCAAGATAAATTTTCGCTCCCCGCAGCTGCTTGGCAGATATGCGCATCGAGCCATGCTCATTCGTTACGGTTGCGCCCAGCGCTTCAAAGCCTTTAATATGCTGATCGATAGGTCTAGGTTCAAAATTGCAGCCGCCAGGCAGGCCAATAACGGCTTCTCCAAAGCGTCCCAGCATCGCTCCCATCAAATAGTAGGAAGCGCGAAGCAGCTTAACTTTTCCATTCGGCATAGGCCTCGCTTTAAGATTAGAAGGATCAATTCGCATCATATCGCCTTGCCAGTCAATGACCGCACCAAGATCTTGCAAAATTTCACTATAAACAGCAACATCACTCAAATGAGGCAAATTGTCCAGCACAACCTCGGACTCCGCTAGTATTGCAGCGGGAACCAACGCTACGGCGCTGTTCTTAGCACCGCTGATTTGGACCGTTCCTTGCAGCGGACGTCCGCCGCGTATCATCAATTTCTCCATCAATTTTGTAGTCCTCCCGTTGTATCGAAAGAGAACAAAGGAAAAACCGCCACAGCGAGCACACGCCGCCGCATGCACACTGTTAGAAGGCGGTTCGTCATCCCGTGCTCCTGTTGTTACGCTTGATTGTTACTTCCGAACAAGCGGATTTTCTCTTGAAATACGGCTTGCTTAGCAAAGCGAGCAGGAGCCAGGTGTCTCCATGGATGAATGACTTGTCCATTCGCCGACATCATTTTCGAAAATTGCAGAGCTGCAAGCCACTTGGTTCTCTGTGTTTACTTTTATTTTACCAATACCTCATGCGATAGACAAATAAACAGCTAGATTCTGAGCCATTATACCATAATGGCGTCAGGAATGGTAAAGCTCTTTTGCCAAGGTTCAAACCATAGAATAATAAAAAAGGGCCCGCTAATCAGGACCCTATCGCGAAACGACTGCTGGAACCGCCTTCTAGCTGCATGTTCACCGCTATTCGCATTTCATCAATATCAAACGGTTTGGTGAAATGCATCAAAGCTCCGAGATCGGTCGCTTCCTTAATCATATCCAGCTCACCATAAGCCGTCATCATAATGACTTTTATGTCTTTATTAATGGCTTTCACATGCTTTAAAATTTCTAAACCGTCCATCCCGGGAATCTTCATGTCAAGCAGCACCAAATCAGGGCTTTCCTTCTTCACAATTTCCAAGGCAAGCTTGCCGTTGGAGGCTTGAAAAGTCGCATAACCCTCGCTGCTGAACACTTCCATCAAAAGCACACGGATTCCATTCTGATCGTCCACTATTAATAGCTTCTTTTGTTCCAAAATATAATACCTCCCACGACAGAGCGACAACAATTGGCCAGCTCTTCCATCATCGTTAATATATTCGCGGATCAAGTCGGAATATCCTTCTGCCCCAGGAAAAAAATTGGACGGTTTATACATTTATGTTACGAATAAACTATCTCTCCGAAAACGCAAGCGCAGCGCGGACAAAACCGCGGAACAGCTTCTGTGGACGATTAGGTCTGGAAGTGAATTCCGGGTGGAATTGCACGGCCAAGAACCAAGGGTGATCCTTCATTTCCACCATTTCTACCAGTCTGCCATCCGGCGAAGTTCCCGAAATGGTCAAGCCAGCTGCTTCCACCTGCTCGCGGAATTCATTGTTGAACTCGTACCGGTGACGGTGACGCTCATAGACGAGCTCATCATCATATTCTGTAGCACCGAGCGAGCCTGGAATAAGCTTGCAAGGATACAGGCCAAGACGCATCGTGCCGCCCATGTCTTCAATGTCCTTCTGCTCAGGCAGCAGGTCAATGACAGGGTATGGAGTCGATGGGTTAATCTCCGAGCTGTTGGCGCCATCAAGGCCAACCACATGACGTGCATATTCAATAACGGCAACTTGCATGCCAAGGCAAATACCAAAGAACGGCACTTGCTGTTCGCGGGCATGGCGAATGGCAATCACTTTGCCTTCAATACCACGATCGCCAAAGCCGCCCGGCACGAGAATGCCGTGTACGCCCTGCAAGCGGTCTGCTACATTGCTGTCCGTCAGCTCTTCCGCATTTACCCAGCGGATTTTCACTTCGGAATCTGCATCAATACCTGCATGAGCAAGGGATTCCACGATGCTGAGGTAAGCATCATGCAAAGCTACGTATTTACCAACAATAGCGATTTCTGTTGTTTTGTGCAGCGACTTCACGCGCTGAACGAGGCTCGTCCACTCCGTCATATCCGGCTCGTTCGTGCCGAGCTTCAAGTGGTTGACGACAATATCGTCCAAGCCTTGCTCGCGAAGCATCAAAGGCACTTCATACAGCGTGGAAGCGTCGCGGCACTCCACAACTGCATTTGCATCAATATCGCAGAACAAGGCGATTTTGTGCTTCAGGTCTTCAGCCATCGCATGCTCCGTACGGCATACGATTACGTTCGGCTGGATGCCGATGCTGCGAAGCTCTTTTACACTGTGCTGGGTCGGCTTTGTTTTCACTTCGCCAGCTGCTTTAATAAAAGGAATCAGTGTAACATGAATATACATTACATTGTCACGGCCAATATCGCTCTTGATTTGACGAATAGCTTCCAGGAATGGCAAGCTCTCGATATCGCCAACCGTACCGCCAATCTCCGTAATAACAACGTCGGATGCCGATTCTTTGCCTGCGCGGAATACACGATCCTTGATTTCATTCGTAATATGTGGAATAACCTGCACCGTTCCACCTAAGTAATCGCCACGGCGCTCTTTGGTAATAACGTTGGAATAAATTTTGCCTGTCGTTACATTGCTGTTTTTGGACAGGTTGATATCGATGAAACGCTCGTAGTGGCCAAGGTCAAGATCCGTCTCTGCGCCATCATCGGTTACAAACACTTCACCGTGCTGATAAGGGCTCATCGTTCCCGGGTCTACGTTAATGTACGGGTCGAACTTTTGAATTGTTACTTTGAGGCCTCTGTTTTTCAACAATCGACCAAGCGATGCGGCTGTAATCCCTTTACCCAAGGAAGAGACAACGCCTCCGGTTACGAAAATATATTTTGTCACTGTGCCAATACCCTCCAAGCTCTAGTGTGTATTCCTATAGGTTTCCCAATCTATCCAATAAACATAGGCGCTTACGCGCCACAGCGGTTTATCTGTATCATCAAACGAAAAGCCGAAGCCTTCCGCCGCCGAACATGTTCTTCTACAAACAAAAAAAGTGACACCCGTAGAGTACGGGGCACTTTTCGTTTGGCGTATTATTAAGCGGTTGTCTTAACCGAATCTAAAGCCCATGCAATAGTTTACTCTGACGTATACAACCTGTCAAGCAAAAACGACTTCGTCGTCCTTCTAGGACGAGCGAAGAGCTTTGTCGGTGAATTCTAAGCGGATATACGGATAAAACTTATATATTTTCTTAGAATTCAAGTATAAACGGCGCTGCCTGTCATACTTGGCGTCAGCGAGCGTTCTGCCCAGAAATAGAAGGGATGGATAAGAAGCCTCCTTACCCTTTCTTCGATTTCAAGTCTACACGATTCATGGGTGAACAAGAACCTATTTGTCGTCCTCTTCCTCTTCATCTTCTTCAAAATCGTCCGCTTCCTCGCCGTCTTCCAGCTCCTCATCCGAATCATCATCGCCATCTTCCAGCTCTTCGCCTTCGATTCCGGTTTCTTCGTCTGCTTCGGCTTCTTCTTCAGCTTCCTCGAACTCACGATCTTCATCATAAACATCGTAGTCCTCTTCATCCGCTGCGTAAGTTTCCTCTTCCTCATCCGCGAACAGATCATCATCATCGAGATCGTCGTCGTCGTTAATGATTCTGGAGCGTTTGGCGTTGGAAATTGGATCTTCGCTGCGCTCTACTGGATACCAGCGCTTAAGGCCCCACATATTTGTGCCGACGCAAGCGAAACGGCCGTCAATATTAATTTCAGTATATACTTGTGCAATGACCTGATTAATCCCATCCGTAGACAATCCGCGTATTTTAGCAATCTCCATCATGAGATCACGGTAGTAATACGGCGTATTAGCTGTCTTAAGAAATTCAAATGCCAAATCAACCATTGGCATTTCCTTAATCCGCTCAGGGTCCAGCTTCAAAGTGATGTTGCTGCCGCTCATATGGACACATCCTCTCTTGCCATCTTCATTCATTATCAAACTATAGTAAAACCTATTTCTTTCAAAAAAGCAAGCGTCAGCCTATCCATTGTGAGGCTTGTCCACAAAGCTCACACCGCGATAATGAATTTATTAGCGCTAGAGCGGCTTGAACCGCTCTTCACAGCTTGGACAACAGGATAAAAAGCGAAGGAATTCCTTCGCTCTGACTGTATCCATCCGGGCCGCGCTGGCCGCTAACGTTCCGGAGAGGTAAGAGCCCCATAGAACTCTTACATCATCCTATGTACGACTGTGCATTTTGACACGGCTTCACGCCTAATTATATCAAAAAAGGCAAGTGGCTCATGCAGCTTGCTCCTCTCCGTCATACAATAGCTCAGCATCGTCCGTCGGGAGGGGACGCGAAATTTGGACACTACCGTTTTTCTCCATTGGTTGCAAGGCGCGATGGCAAGCTCGGAGCAGACGACACAAAAGCGCATTATCCGTTTTTACCAGCAGAGCGAGTACCAGCGCTTTATAAAAGACTGGTCGGAGCTGCCAGATGGCAAGGCAGCGCTTAAAGCCGTCAAACAGATGCCCATCATTCGCGCTATTTCCTGTCGTCTGCCTGTCGAAGAAACCCTCGCCCGATTCTCCACAGGGGTATGGATTGAAGATGATCGACGCATTAAAGTTCATGCCGCTACACCCAAATCCTTAATGTCCGAAAAAGGAGTTCCTTGGGGCGTCCAGCATGTCAAAGCTCCGCAAGCCTGGGGCATGACTACCGGCCATCGCATTAAAATTGGCGTCATTGACACCGGCGTCGATTTCAGCCATCCCGACCTGCGCCAGTCGCTGTCGCGCGGCATTAACTTGCTGAACCGCAGCATGCTTCCGCATGATGACAACGGACATGGGACCCATATTGCCGGAACCATTGCAGCTGCCAATCAGTTGCAGGGCATGATTGGCATCGCTCCGCGTGCGCAAATTTATCCCGTGAAAGCGTTCGATCACAACGGCAGCGCTTTCGTCTCGGACATTATACTCGGCATTGACTGGTGTGTAAGAAACCGGGTTAACATTATCAATATGAGCTTCGGCATGAAAACCCGCAGCAAGGCGCTGCTTACTGCCATTACCAATGCTTATAACGCAGGAATCATAGTAGTCGCCTCATCAGGCAACGACGGAAAACGCCGCTCGGTTGATTATCCGGCCCGTTATCCGCAAACGATTTCTGTAGGCGCAACTACACGGCTTAGGCGCGTCGCCCCTTTCACCAATCGTGGTGCCCATATCGATATTTACGCCCCTGGCGATAAAATCGTTTCCTCATGGCTGCGCGGCAAATACCATGAGATGAGTGGCACCTCCATGGCAACCTCTCATGTCAGTGGCGCCGTTGCACTGCTGCTCGCCTATAAACCAGGCCTATCGCCCGCCGACATTAAATGGATACTCAAGCGATCCACCCAGCCGCTGAGGGGCAGCAAAGCCCAGCGGCTCATCGGGGAGCTTGATATTATGCGCATGCTGCAGGCTGCTGACCGATGAGGCCAGCGGCTTTTTCGCTTGCTGCTGTCTTAACGCAAATCAGACTGCAGCTCGCGCGTGCAGTCTGTTTCTTTCATCTCTCATGCCCGCTAGCAGCCATGCAGCGCCGCTGCGGCGCATAACCCCATTTAGGGCTTCGCCGGCGCGCTGGAGGCGCCCTCAGACACTGCGGCAGCATCAGTTGATGCGTTGTCTGCTGCATCTGCTGCCGGTGCTGTGGTCACAGCTTTGCCTGCTAAGTCAGCGAGGCTGCGATTGATTTCTTTTTCAGCCTGATTCAAAATGGTCTTCGGCTTCCAGCCCTTCTCCATGCCTTTGGCGAGCTGTTCGTTCCACAGCTTCTGCGCGTCATTATCCAGCGCCGTGTATTTGCGCTCATGCATCTTGCTAGCGAGCTCTACATTAAGCGGATAAACGATTTGCCCTCCTAAAAATGTCGAAGGCTCAGGCTTCTGACTGCTCTTGCTCAGCACGGGGCCATAGGCCGGAACCGCATTGCCGAGACCGTATTTCGCATGATCCGTTACGACGTAGTTCATGAACGCCCAGGCCATCTCCTTATGCTTGCCGCCAGAAGGCAGCAGAAATACGGAACTATTTTCCCAGCCGTTCAATTTCAGCGGCAGACGCGTTTGCCGCCACTTGCCTGCCGTTTCCGGCGCCCACTGCTCCAGCACCGAATCTCCCCAGATGCCCAGGTACACCATAGCCAGCTTGCCGTCACGAACAGCCTGCTCACCTGACTCTTCCCAAATATTGACACCAGGCACATGCTCCTTCAAGCGCTGCGTCAGGGCAATCGCCTGCTCAAATGTATCATTATTGAAGGCAAACTGATGGTTGTCATTCACCAAGCCGGTCCTTTGGGCGCTGGCGAACAAATTTATCGTCTCGCCGTACCACTGCGTAATGCGAACGCCTTTATTTTGCAGCGTATTGTTCATCTTGACCCAGTTGTCCGGTTCATCCATATACGTCGCCAGCTTCTCCGGATCGGTAGGAAAGCCGTATTTTTTCAAAATATCCTCGCGGTAATAGGTTACCTTTGGCGATGAGGAGAGCGGCCAGCCGATCAGGCGCTTTCCGTCAAAGGAAAGGTTGCTGTCCCACAGCGACTGGCTGAAGCCAGCCTTATACTCGCCAGCATTGTAAGGAGCGTCGAGCAAATTTTCCAGCTTGTCGCTATCCCCAAAGTTCGGGAAAGCGGCGCTATCGAGCATAATGACATCTGGAACGCTGCCTGAGGCAAGCGCTTCGGTATATTTTTCAACTTGATCGGCGTAGGTAACCTCTGTCACCTTAATCGCAACCTCCGGATGAAGGTCGTTAAAGGCTTTAATCGTGTCCTCCCAGCCGCCGTAATACGTCCAGAAGGACAAGCTGATTTTTTCTGCAGGCTTTGTCGGAGACGCTTCCGGAGAGGCACCTTGCTGCTTCGTTTGGCCGAAGGCCAGATAGATACCTATCACAAGCACAAGAAGCGCAAGGACCACCCACATTTTTTTCATCACAAGACCCCCATTGTAAAATCATTCTGGCTGCAGTTGTCGTTGTCCCATTCAGAATACAGCTTTATTCAGGCGTTTAAGCAGGCGTTTGGCCTCCTTCCCATCGATACCGAGCCAATTCCCGCCCAGCTTGATATATTCGTTGCCGGTGATCATCAGGCTGGTTTTGCTGCTCCACCATTTGGCGGCGCTAAACTGCGGACTTTCGTAGCTGGCATAGGTGAGCTGGAAATGCCCATCCTCAAACGTTTGCTCAAAAAGGTACCTCGCGCGGCGCATATGAAAATCAGAGGTGACCACAATAGCGGAGCTGAGCCCATGCTGGTTCATTAGCTCCCGTACGTAAGCCGCATTTTCTTTCGTGCTTCGCGCCTGCGTCTCCAAATAAACCCCGCTTGGCGGCAAAACAGCGAGGCGAAGCTCCTCTTGAATATAATGGTCGTTTGCGCTTGAAATAATGAGCGCTTCTGCTCCATATTGCTGAAAAACTTCCAGCCCCTTCGCCAGCCGCCCCTCCTCGCCGCTCAGTACTATGATCGCCTGCGAGGGAGCAGGGTTCGGCGCAACCGCCAAAAAGTAGCCGGCGCGCCATACGGCAAGCGCAAGCATAACGAGCAGCATGCCGAGCGTCCATAAGGTGATACGTTTTCTTCGACTCCAATGCCGCTTCACGCCTCGTCCCCCTTAAAACTGAAAATAAATAAATGGTGTGGAGGCTGTTGGCATAAGCAATAAGAGTGCGAGCAATACGAAAAATAAAATAAACAAGCCGCCAAAGGTCGTTAGCCTAACGCGAGGATAATCTTTCAACCGTACCCCAACGATATGGCTAGCCAGCACAAGCACAAGCACGAAGCCCAAATAAGGATAGAACCACATGAGGCCGCCGGTGTCGATGAGGAACATTTTGCGCAGCACCAGCCAGGAATGCTCAAAGCTTTGGGAGCGGAAGAACACCCAGGTAATGCAGACAAATACAAACGTAAGCGCCCACGCAGCCGTTCGGTACAGCCAGTGGTTGATTTCCTGTTTTTTGAGCACATGGTTGAAATAAAGCTTATGAATGACGAGCGCAAGGCCGTGCAGCAGCCCCCAAAATACGAAATTCCAGCTTGCTCCGTGCCACAGGCCGCCAAGCAGCATAACAAGAATGAGGTTAATGTTTGCACGAATAGGCCCTTTGCGATTGCCGCCGAGCGAGAAATACAAATATTCTCTCAGCCAAGACGACAGCGAAATATGCCAGCGCCGCCAAAATTCCGTCACGCTGCGGGACAGGTACGGCATATTGAAGTTGCGCGGAATGTCGATGCCCATGCATTTTGCCGAACCGATCGCCATATCGGAATAGCCGGAAAAATCGCAATAGATTTGTACCGCATACGCAATGACGGCGAGCCATACGGTTAGTGGCGAATAATCGCCGGGACTTGCGAATACCGGATCGACAAACATCGCCATATGATCGGCAATGATAATTTTTTTGACTAGACCAAAGATGAATATTTGTCCGCCTTCAATTAAGTTGCTGCGCTTAATGACGATGTCACGGGCCATTTGCGGCAGAAAATGCCGCGGCTTGAGAATCGGCCCTGCGATCAAATGCGGAAAAAACACAATTAACAGCGAGAAGTCCCAAATGGACGACGGCTTAATGTCGCGCTTGTACACATCTATCGTGTAGCTCATCACCTCGAACGTAATAAACGAGATCCCCACGGGCAGCACGATCGACAGCAGCGGAAACGTCATGCCAAACTGATCCAGCAAGCCATTCGCCGAATCTATGAAAAAATTAAAATATTTGAAGAAGCCAAGAATGGTGAGATTGGCAATGACGCTGAATATGAGCCAGCGCTTGCGCACCGCAGCCTCTGTTGCCCGGTCGATCGACACGGCACTCACATGGTTAATAAGCGTCATCACGATTACGAGCAGGACGAAGCGGTAATCCCATACGCTGTAAAAATAATAACTGCCGATCAGCAAAACTGCTTTTTTCAGCGCATGTATTTTAATAGTAGATAACAGGATAAGCATTACGGCAAAAAACAGCAGATACTCCCAGCTTGAAAATATCATTTTCTCATCTTCCTTCGAAATAATTCGCTACTGCTTTGCTCACTAAATCATGCCCAGAGCTGTTCATATGCCCAGTTCCATACGCAGTGTTGGAGAAGCCATAGGCTGGCAGCCCCGTAGCCTGATAGGCGTTCACAAAATCCTGTCTCATATTCAGCATCGGAATACCCTGCTCCTTGGCTGTGCGCTCGGCTAGCTCTTCAAAATAACCCGGCTGCTGCTCATCCTCTGGCGACTGAAAATCGATTTGCGGTAAAAAAACGAAAACAAGCTGCGGATATTGTTCCTTCAAAATTCCGAATATCCACTTCACCAGCTCCGCATCCCCCGGTTGAGGCGTGAAGTCTGAGCCTTTCGTTTCTTCACCTGACGCATCTTCCTTCTCCAGCAGCTTTTGCATGTGGTCCGAGCCAACACGCACTACCGACAGCCGCAGCAAGCCGTAAAGGGCTTGAAGCTTCGCGGCAACCGCATTGCGGCTAATAAAGTCTTCATTAAAGACAAGCTTATACGAGTCTCCGTCCTTCTTGGCATAGTAGCTTGTATTTTCACCGTACAAATCCTTGAGATCATTCTCATTCATTTGGATGACAACGGCATCCGGATCGACCCGCTTCTTGTAAAAATTCGCCAAATAGGCATAATGCGCAGGGGAGGCGGAGCTGCGTCCAGCATCATAGGTCATCACCTTGCGGGAATCCAGCTCGGGCATCCTAGTCTGCACTTGGTGAAAAAACTTCACTTGATCGCCAACTTGAAGCGCTTCCGTATACGAGTCACCCAAAAACAAAATCCGGTACTCTGCCTTGCGGGCAGCGGCCGTCTCATTGGGATCAGGGAAAGGCTGTGCGATGGCGCCTTCCGCATAAATTTTAGTGATGCCGTAGCCTTCCTGCCCATTCACATACAGCCCCGGGTTCAAGATGCGCCCCAGTTCCGGATGCTGCTGGAAGCCTGTCGTACGAATCGTTGTAACCTCCAAAATGCCTTCCCAGGCCACCAGCGCAACAAGCAAGGCCAGCAGCGCTTTACCCGCAAGTTTGTACCTCATTCATCCCACACCCCATTATCAACTTCCACTGCGTAGATACCTTCTACTTTCCACACCAGTAGTAGAACTGGCGGACACCATACGGCCGAACCACACACGAACCACACACACCTGTCCACGCAGCGCAGCCCTCTTTTCACCAAGCAAAGCCCTATTATTCGCCACTATAAACCGCAGGGTACTGGGTGGATTTCGTAAAGATGCCAAACGAATTAATAACCGCCTTGCCGCTGCCAGCCGTTACGCCGACCCAAACCTTCTTCACATTATCCTTCACGTCGAAGTAGATCGGGTCCGCCATATCGCGAGCAGACATATACACACCGCCGAACGTATCGGCGAAATAAAAGCTGTTGTTGCTCATGCCGCGCAGCCAATTGCCCGAGCTGCCGAGCTGCTTGCCATTTTTGTCATAGCCGCGAACAATAACCCGTCCACCCAGCTCATCCTGCACCGCCCGCTTAATAACGAACTGCTTGACGACCGAGACATCAACCATGGCTCCCACAGCGACACACCCATTTGCGAAAGTAACAAAGCCTTTGCCGCTGCTGATGCAGGCAAAGTTATTCGTCGCCGTTGGCACGCCGCCCGTATTGCTCAGGAAGGACATGCCGTCAAGCGAGACATGTGTATTCGTCTTGTTCCAGCGCTCCGACAAATTAAACGATTCGCGCAGCGTGAACTGGTCAAAAAAGCTCGATTCCTGCGTCGAAACCATTTGATTGCCGAACTCCGACTGGTCATCCAGCTTGGCGTCGCCGTAGCTGACGTTAAAGGTGTTGTTGTTGCTTTTATTTTTCAACCGGGCCATATAAACGCCATTCGTCTCATTGCGAACATAATCAAACGTATTGTTTAAACCATGTTCAATGACGATGGGCACACTCTCGGCAGAGCCGGTCGTATTGCGCTGGTTCAGCTCAAAGCTAGGCTTTACGAATACATTGTTGTTATTATTCGTGTAGGAACCGTCCTCCGTCGTAATCACAATGCCGTATCGGCTCTGCGACGTATTGTTGCCGCTCCACACCGCGAAGTTGCCGCCCGTATACAAATTCTCATTGTTCCAGCCCGATACTTTGGCTTTATTTCGCTTATTGGTCACCTTTAGGCCGATTTGGTTGGAAGTAAGCTTGCCAAGCCGAATGTCATTGTAGGCGAAGCCTGTCCCAATCCCGATTGTCTCTACGCCTACGGAGAAATTTTCGGCACGCTGAATGTGAATACCCGAATTGTTGGCATTAATAATCCGAATGCCGATCGCCTTATGCGACTTGTCCTTGGACCAATCCGCCAGCTTGCCTCGCCGTACATTAAGGCCGCTGTATTCAGCTCCCGTCACTGTACTTTCCTCGCCCAGCGTCAGAAAAGGCTCATAGGCCTTACCGGTATAGATGAGCGGGGCACGCTGATCCACTGAAATATTCGCTGGAATCACGATTGCTTTAGAGGCGCGGTATTCCGTTAGCTCCGGGAAAAGCAGCGTTACTTGCCGTCCCTTATCCCGCAGCGCCTTTGCCTTGGCAATCGCTTTGGAAATGGCGCTCCAATCATCCTTTTTCCCGTCCCCTACTGCACCGTAGTCCACTACATTAATAGAAGCGGCATCCGCACCGCTTGTCGCTGCTGCGGCGCTCACCACCGGACTCCCCTCTACCTCCAGATGGAAGCCAGTGCTCCCGCCAGTAGTAGAGGTTTGCGCCTTGTCCGACTTCAGAGATGGCAAAGCCAGCGCCGTCAAAATGACAAGTACCAAACTAATTCCCCAAATCCAGCTGCGTCTCATCGTGTTGTTGTTTCCCTCTCTCGTGAATCGGCTCATTATATCGTCCCATGCTTGCGAAGCGCTGCAACTTCCAGCACGATGGCCTCATCGAAGCCTATCGGCTTGAAATCCAGCTCTTTCGCCGCTTTGGAGTAGTCAAAGTTTTTGTCCTCGTTCAGGCGGAGAACCTTCTCGTAATTAATAATTCGGTTCGGAATTTTTTCTCCGATTCGGCCTGCGATGAGAGCAAGCTTATAAGGAATATGCAAAAATACAATCTTCTTGCCCATCGCTTCCGCGATCAGGCTAAGCAGCTCCTTGTATTTCAGCGGTGCCTTTCCCGCGACATCGTATTCCTGGCCGCGCGTCAGCTCCTCGCGATTCAGCATCGAAACGAGCACCTTCGCCAAATCATTGGCGTAGATCGGATGCATCAGGCCGTCCCCTGCACCCAGTATCGGATAAACGGGAAAACGCTTCATGATTTTGACGAGCATATGAATATTGCCATCCTGCTGGTTGCCGCAAATCATCGACGGACGAATAATCGTATAGGTCAGACCGCTGGCACGCAGCAGCTGTTCATTTTGCAAATCAATATGCGAGGAGCTTTTGAACTTGCTGTAGATGCCGGTGCTGTTCACGTAATAAATGCGCTGAATGCCATGCTGTAGGCAAGCTTCGAGCACATGTTTCAGTTGATTGCGCGGCGCTAGATGCAGCACCTCCGTTATACCTTCATGGCCGAGAGCGTTCCGCACATCGCCTGCATCGCGCAAATTGCCATAGACGAAACGCTCGCCTTCCTTCATCCAGGATACGTCGCTTGATTCCCTGACCATGTAGCATACTTGATCACGCTTGAAATCCCGCTGAATCTGCTCATATAGAAATCGGCCCGTCAGCCCTGTTATGCCCGTTACCAGAATCATTGCTCCTACCTCCGCCTTAAGCTTTAATATCGCTTGCTTTGAAAACTTTGAAAATCGTGATGAAAATAATTTTGAGGTCAAAGCCGAAGGACATCTGCTGCAAATAATGCTCGTCCAGACGGACCTTCTCGTCATCGGAGATCGAGTCCCGGCCCGACACTTGGGCGTAGCCCGTCAAGCCCGGCTTAATAGCATTGATTTTGCGGTCATTTCGCTTCTCAATGAGGGAATATTGATTGTACAGCGCAGGCCTTGGGCCAACGACCGACATTTCCCCCTTCACGACGTTAATGAGCTGAGGCAGCTCGTCGAGGCTTGATTTTCGCAAAAATTTTCCTGTCTTCGTTATGTAGGATGCTGGATCTTGCAGCAAATCCGTCGCTACGTTCGGCGTATCTGTCCGCATGCTGCGGAACTTGTAAATGGCAAACAGCTCGTTATTTTGCCCCATCCGCTGCTGAACGAAAAACACGGGGCCCCGTGATTCCAGCTTGATCAAAATCGCCACCACCAGCATGACCGGGCTGAACAAAATGAGCGCGATGCCAGCGGAAATAAAATCGAACGCTCTTTTCCCCAATTGATTGTACATGCGTTTTCGCACCTCCCCACTATACAGCCTCTATCTCTACAATCTCTTAAACACGGCGTTTTTCACATAATTCGTCAAGCACCATAAGGCTTTAAAAGGATTCAGCTTCTCCACATCGCGGTACAGACGCCACATTTTGTAAACGGCTTTCGCTTTATTGTTCGAAATCGAGCCTTTCACGAGACGATAATAGCTCAGCTCAACGGGCAGGCCGTAGGCCAAATGCCCTTTTTTCAAAATCGACAGCCACATGCCCGTGTCCTGCTTCGCCCGTATGTTCGGCATTTGCACCTGGCCGAGCTTATGCCGATCCAGCATGACGGTGAGACAGCCGATAATCGTATTTTTCAATAGCGTATCGTAATTAATAGAAGGAACAACTCCGATCACACGCTCCGTCAGTTCCCCTTCCTCCGACATCACCCGGTAGCTCGTGAAGGAAAAGCCGATATCCTGCGTACGCATAAAATCAAGCTGCAGCGCCAGTTTCGTCGGGAGCCACAAATCATCGCTGTCCAAAAAAGCGAGATAACGGCCCCGCGACATATTCATCGCTGTATTGCGGGCTACGGCCGCCCCGCTGTTCTTCTGCAAGCGGTGCAGCTTAATCCGGCTGTCGAGCGCAGCTTCCGCTTCAATAATTTCGCAGGAATTGTCCGATGAACAATCATCCACGATAATCATTTCCCAGTCGGTGAACGTCTGGACTTTGACCGAGGCAATCGTTTCCTTAATAAAACGCGAGCAGTTATAGGACGGCGTTACAATCGTAACGACCGGGTCCATCAGATTAGACACGAATATCCCTCCAGCTTATCATTAGGGCGCTTGTGGCGCGGGCAGGCTTACGGCCTACCTCCTGAATAAATCCAGCGGCTTGCGCTCTTGGAGCGTAGCATAGGGCAGCAGCCAAGCTATCGCTACGTAACAGAACAACAATCGGTTCTCATTCAAATCACCGGACACATTGGCGTTCAGAAATAGGAACACTACCGAGAAAACAGTAACTAAAGTGAAGCGGTCTGTCATTTTTCCAGCTATAAAGTGCGCAGCTGCTCGAACCGCTCCCCAGAATATCGCCAGAAACAGCAATACGCCAGCAAGCCCAAGCTCGCTCCACAGCTCCAGAAAAATATTATGCGGATAATTCGAAACGTCCTCATGGGCGAATGCGATTGTAAAGCTGCCAATACCGCCACCGAAGAAAAAATGATCCTGTATCAATTGCCACGCTACCGCATAACGCTCCACCCGGCCTTCCGCCGACTCCCCGCCTCCCGGCTGGTTAAACAGCACCGAGATACGGTAAATGAAGGTGTCCATGACGCCAGAAGCCACAAGTGGTACTGCGAGCAAAGCGAGCAGCAGAATAATGAAAAAAAGCGTGCCTACTCCTTTGGAGAAGGTGATTTTGCCCCGGTTCACTTTCACAGACAGGAGCATAATCAGCACGATCGTTCCGACCAGCGTAATAAGCGGCGTCCGGGCTCCGCTGACAGCAACCGATAGAAAGGTCAACGCCAGAAACAGGCTGGCGACAATTTTGGCCGGTGTCCGCAGCAGCGGATTGTATAAATATAAACCGATCAAGGCGATAACCGCGATGCCATTCGTTCGTCCAAGCGAGAGATAATCCGAGCCCAGCACCTCAATCTGCCCGATGAATTGACCCGCTTGCAGCTTCTCCAAAAACATCTGCAGGCAATAAAAGGTCATCAGCGAGGAGACGGCAATAATGCCGACGAAAAATCGCTCCAGCCCTTTTTTATCACGAATGAGCAAAAAAGGCCCGATGAAGGACCAGGCGGTCAGCAGCATGAAACGGGATGTTTTCTGAATCGCGAATGAATAGCTTGTTGAATAAGAAAAGCTGAACAAAATGTAGCCAATCAGCAGCACAAACAGCAGCAACGGAATTAGCGCCGGCTTCGGCAGCTCTTGGGATTGCATAAGGCGAACAAAATAAAGAAACATCGTCACTGCCATTAGAAAAAAGGTTAAGTCTACGGGAAACGAGATGCCCGATTTAATATAGCCGGATAATAAAAATACGCCCAGCAGAAATTCCCCTGACGCCAATAGCGCAAACGGGGCAGCCAAAGCCCCCCACTTCCGCTTGGCGCCAGGCAAGAGCGTGGCCCCAAATGCATTCGGTTTTAACATCAGTGACCACCCTCTCTTTCCTTCATAAAGTTATGCTGTAAAGCTATACGGCGCTGCGGCTGCGGGATGTTATCGTCCGCTTCACGAAGGCTTTAACCTCCGATAAATCCGAACGGATAATGCCTTCCAAATGCTGAAGCTCCAGCATGACCGGCTCAATATCCTGCGCCATTGGCTTACCGATGAAAATACGGTTGTTGAGCGTAGCCGACATGCCTTCAGCATCGGTCAGCAGCTCCTCATACATTTTCTCCCCTGGACGCAGGCCGGTGAATTTAATGTCAATATCGCGGTACGGCTCGAAGCCGGATAAGCGAATTAAGTCTTTGGCCAGCTCGTAAATTTTGACAGGCTTGTCCATATCGAGAATGAACACCTCGCCGCCCTTGGCGAAGGCGCCTGCTTGCACGACCAGCTGGGAAGCTTCCGGTATCGTCATAAAATAACGAATCATCTCCGGATCGGTTACGGTAACCGGGCCGCCCTCGGCAATTTGCGCTTTGAACAGCGGTATGACGCTGCCCCGGCTGCCCAATACGTTGCCGAATCGCACAGCTGCAAATTTTGTTTCGCTGTAAAAACTGATCGACTGCACGATAATTTCCGCTACGCGCTTCGTCGCACCCATGACGCTCGTCGGGTTGACCGCCTTGTCCGTCGAGACAAGGACAAATCGCTCCACGCCGTGCTGATCACAGGCTTCGGCTACGTTTTTCGTACCCATAATATTGTTCATGACCGCCTGCTTCGGATTGCGCTCCATCAGGGGTACATGCTTATGTGCGGCTGCGTGGAATACGACTTGGGGACTGTATTCGCCAAACAGCGCGAACAGCGTTTCCCGGTCCTGCACATCAGCGATAATCGCCTCCGTCTGCAATTCCTTAAACGTCTTGCCCAGCTCCATATCAATTTGATAGATGCTGTTCTCCCCATGACCGAGCAGCAGCAGCTTGCCTGGCTTAAACGGCGCAATTTGGCGGCATAGCTCGGAACCGATAGAACCGCCCGCTCCTGTCACCAGTACAACCTTGCCTTCCACGTAATTCGCAATGCCTTCAAGGTCGATTGCAACTGGGCTTCTGCCAAGTAAATCTTCTACTTCGACATTACGAATCGATGATGCCGTCACTTTGCCGAGAATAATGTCGTCCAGCCGCGGCACAATCTTAAGCTCGCAGCCTGTTTCCTTGCAGAGATTGATAATGTCGGAAATATCCTTCTTGCTTGCTGCCGGAAGCGCAATAATGATGTGGTTAATCTCATGCTTCTCTACAACGGCGGCAATATCATTACGATTGCCCAATACGCGAAGTCCGCCTACACGGTTGCCCCGCTTCTGCTCATCATCATCAATGAAACCGACTGGATAGCTGTTGTTGATGTATTTGTTTTGCTTAATTTCCTTGGCAACCATCGAGCCGCAGTCGCCTGCGCCGATAATCAATACTTTGAGGTCGCCGGTGCCTTTTTTGTTGTAGGTATCGCTTTTGAGACGCAGCGCGAAGCGCGTGCTGCCTTTTACGATTAGCGAAGACTGGAAAACGAACAGCAGCAGCGCTAGATCCACCCACTCCCACTTCAGAACGCTAAACAATATTCCGCTGACGATAACGCCTAACGAGACCGCTTTGAAAATCGACACAAGCTCGCCGACGCTCGAATACTTCCATATTCGCTGGTACAAATTGTAACGAAGCATGAATAAAATCGTTGATGCCGACAGGACTGGCGCAAAAATAAGCACCGCATGCCAGTAGCTCGCTCCTTCGCCTTCATACATCAAAGCGAAGCAAATTAATGTGATGAGCGTGCTTGTAATCATATCAACGAATAACAAGAGTGGAATTCTTTTTTTCCACATCTCTCTTCTCTCCTCCTATACCAACTTACTATAATTGTAGACTCTATTAGGTCAGCAGCTGCGAGTAGAAACCAAGCAGCTTGTTCTCTTCGTGCACCCAGTTCAGCTCTTCGCGTACGGCGCGCGCTCCATTGCGTCCCATTCTCGCCGCTTTTGCCGGATCATTCTTAAGTTCATTAATCGCTCGCAGCACCGCCGGCCCATCGTTAGGATCAACCGCAATGCCGCACCCATGAAGATTTACGAACGCCTCCCAGCTTGGGAAATTGGAGCAAATGATCGGCAGCCCCGCATTCATATACTCAAAAAACTTCGTCAGCTCTTTCTTCGCATAATGCTCAGTCGGCGGAAACAGCGCGAGGCCCGCCAGCCAGCGGCTCTCGGCATAATAAGCGTCAATCGCATCGCGGGCGATAAACTTCTCCACACCGTCGATCGTTACACGATCCGCCGCTTCCCCGGCAGCTTCGGCAACCCGGTCTGCAATTGGCTGCGCGCATTTGCCTACATAATGCACATGAATGCGTTCATCCAGCTTTGCTATCTGAGCATGCAGCTCGGAGCCGCGATCCAGCGTGACATTGCCCGTGTACAGCAGATGAATGGCATCATCCTGCTGCGCCCCGCCCGCTTCTGCTTCCGCATTTGCAGCAGGCTTGTCCGCCATCGGCTGCAAGATCGGATAGTTCAGCACATCTACGCCGCGCAAATATTTGTCCCGGTAATATTTTTCTGCCAGCACAATTTCGAACTGGTTAATGCAAAGCTTCTCAACGATGCGATAAAGGCTCGCAAGCGTATTTCTAGCCCAAACCGGCAAATATTTCTTCTGCCGAATACCCGTTTCGTAATCCTCGTGGATGTCGTAAACGACATGATTGGATTTATTTTTGAGCAGCCACCCTACCCAAATCAGCTCGGGATCATGAAAATGGTACACATCCGCCTCAAGCTGCTTGGCGAGCCGGTAAGCCTGCCAGCTGTTCTTCGTCATACGAACCCAGCGGTTCGCTGCTTTGCGAAGCTTGATCAGCTTGAAAGCCGGTTTTACTCGGTCCAGATCCGGATGATCCGTCGCAATCAGCGTCACATCATAGGCCGCACTGGCGAGCGAGGCGCATTCTTTATGGAAAATGCGGGTATCCATCGGATGGTGCACCGTTGTCATATGAACCACCTTATGTTGAACCATCGTAAACCACCTTCTGCCTGAATAATTTAAGCTTGCCGTTTTCTGCGCACCTTGGCCAGCAACTGCTGCATTTTGCCGCGGAGCGCCGTTCTGCTCGTATGTACCATCATTTTAGGGAACAACAGCACAACAACTGCAAACCATACCATTGCAAAAATGCCTGACACTGCAAGATTTACAAAGCTGACCATCCCAAGCGGCCTGATCGCCTCCGTCATGACATATAAGCCAATCAGCGTCCACACACTGCCAAGCAGCGCAGGTAAATGTGCCTTCCCCAGCTCCCGCCACGTGCACGACAAAATCGTTTTACACAGGTACAGCATATTGAAGTAGTGCAAGCTTATGGCAATTAAAACGCCGAAAGCAGCCCCGGACAACCCCCAGCGCATGCCAATCCCTGCGCCCGCGATAACAAGCAGGACATAAAGCACCTGCCGTGAAGCCCGTTTATACACATACCCTCTAGCCAATACGAGTGAATTGCTGATTTTGTAAGTTGTACGGAATAACATGCCCACGCATAAAATTTGGAATGGAATAACGACCTCCGTCCACCCGCTTCCCAGAACGACGGCGACAATCTCGGGAGCTAGCAAATAACAGATGACGCTGATAGGAGCAACAAGCAGGGATGTATAAGAAATGCTTCTTATATAAGAGGCTTTGAGCTGCTGAAGATCATCCTGAAGCTTGGACATCGACGAAAACAGCACTTTATCGAGCACTTGCCCAAGCAGCGTAGCCGGAAGCACGGCCAACTGATAGGCTCTGCCGTACAATCCCAGCGCAGCTGCGCCAAGCCCGCGGCCAATGATCAAATTGTCGCTTTGGACCGCTAAATAATTGCTAAGGCTGTCGATGGTCGCGCCACCGCCGAATCGCAGCAGCGATTTCGCCGCCTGTGCATGTCCACTCGTCTTTTCCCGCAGAAACCGGGGCGGCTGTGCGGCAATCAGCATCGTAAAACGGATAGCCGTCTGCACCAAATGCGCTGCTAACAGCGCCCAAATGCCATAGCCATACACGCCGAGCGTAATGCCGACGATGCCGTAGCCCGCCGTATAAGATACGATTTGCGACAGCGATAGCTGACGGAACTTCAGCTCCCGTTGCAGCAAAGCTTCAGAAACAATGGCCACGCCATTGAGCGGAAATACGAGCGCCAATATGCCCAGCACTTCGGCAAGCTGCGGCATTTTGAAAAAAACTGCCAGCAGATCAGAGGACAGCCAAAGTACCGCTGCCACTACAACGCCAAGCATAGAAGAAATAAAGAAGGACACCTGCAAGTCGACCGCGTGAATTTCTTTGCGCTGAATAATGGCTGGACCTACACCAATACTGGCAAACAAGGTCGAGAAGCTGACGATTACGAGCGCCATATTAATGAGTCCAAACTCCTCGGCACCGACGAAGCGGGCAAGGACGACAAGCACGACCATCTGGATGACATTTTGCAATCCGGTTCCCGTGAATGCCCACAGAAAACCCTTGCGGGTTCTGCGGGTCAAGCCGGCTTCCGACACATGATTATCCGAGTTGGCTGGCATAAGCGTTAATATCCGGGCGACCGATGGAAGCATAAACGAACTGCCGCTTCTCCATCTCTGCCAAATCAAATATGTTGCGTCCGTCGATCAAAATCGGCTGCTTCAGCCGCTTTCTCACTTCATCCAAATCCATCTTCACTACCTGCGGCCATTCGGTCAAAATGACACAAGCATCGCAGCCGTCGACCGTTTGCAGCAGATTATCCGAATAAACAACATCCGTGCCAATAACCAGCTTCGCTTGTTCAACTGCTACCGGATCATACGCATGCACTTCAGCACCGCGGCTGATAAGCTCGCGAATGATCGGAATCGAAGGCGCAGAGCGCATATCATCTGTCTCCGGCTTAAACGCCAGACCGAGCACGGCAATTTTTTTGCCTGCGACAGAACCTACAATTGTATCGATTTTTTGTACAAAATGGATCGGCTGATTTTTGTTCGTTGCAATAACCGATTCAATCAGCTTGAATTCGTACCCGACATTTTTGGAGATGGAAATGAGTGCTTCGGTATCCTTCGGAAAGCAAGAACCGCCAAATCCGATACCGGCGTCTAAAAATTTATTTCCAATGCGGCTATCCAGACCAAGCCCGTAAGACAAATCGACGACATTCGCACCGACTCGCTCGCAAATATTGGAAATATCATTTATGAAGGAAATTTTCATCGCGAGGAAGGCATTGCTGGCATATTTAATCATTTCAGCCGTTTCAATGTTGGTCTCGACAATGGTCGTGTTGAATGGTTCATGGAGCTCGCGAATCAACTGCATCGCCTGTTTGCTTTCAGCGCCGATGACAGCGCGCTCCATATTCATGCAATCCTTAATGGCCGTACCTTCTCGCAAAAATTCCGGATTGGATACGACATCAAAGCCTGCCTCTCTTCCGCCTAAATGCCCCCGAATGATCGACTCTACCCGCTTGCCCGTTCCAACGGGCACTGTGCTTTTGTTCACGACGACTTTATAGCCGTTCAGCGACTTCCCAATCGTCTCGGCCACGCCGTCAACGTAAGTCAGATCCGCTTCGCCGGTTGGCGACATTGGCGTACCCACTGCGATATAAATAATATCCGAAGCCTGAATAGCCGCTTCCACGTCGCTTGAGAAGGCAAGTCTTCCCGCTTGGCGGTTCGCGTGTACCAATTCAGCAAGGCCCGGCTCATAGATTGGAATTTGACCGTCATTCAGCTGGTCAATTTTGTTTTGGTTAATGTCGGCACAAATGACATGATGGCCTTTCTCTGCGAAGCAAGCGCCGTTCACCAGGCCGACGTAGCCTGTACCAATTATCGTAACTTTCATTATGCATTCACTCCACTTTTCGCACGGCTTAAAATCTGTTCAAGTGATTTAATTAAATCTGCGGAAAACTCCTGACGTTCGAGCGCGAACTCTACATTTGTCAAAATAAAGCCCGGAATTTCACCGACATCGTAACGTCTGCCTTCAAACAGATAAGCGAGCACGTCCTCGATCTGGTTCAGCTTTTGCAGCGCATCGGTTAATTGAATTTCCTGGCCAGCTCCAACCTCTTGCTGCTCAATCAGGTTGAACACTTCCGGCGTCAGCACATACCGTCCCATAATGGCAAAGTTGGAGGGTGCTGTGCCCAGCTTCGGCTTCTCTACCAGATTATTCACTTTAATAAACCGATCGTTCACCTCAGATGGATCAATGATGCCATAACGCGCCGTTTCTTTATCCGGTACATGCTGTACGCCGATAACCGATTTGCCCGTTTGCTCAAAAGCATCAATCAACTGCTTCGTGCATGGCGTCTCGCCTTTAACGATGTCATCACCAAGCAGCACGGCGAAAGGCTCATTGCCGATAAACTTGCGTGCGCACCAAATCGCGTGCCCAAGACCTTTTGGTTCTTTTTGACGAATATAGTGAATGTCGACTTTGGAAATTTCCTGCACCTTCTCAAGCAGATGCAGCTTTTGATTTTTCAGCAGATTCGCTTCCAGCTCAAACGCATTGTCAAAATGGTCCTCGATGGAACGTTTGCCTTTACCCGTTACAATAATAATCTCTTCAATCCCGGATTGAACGGCCTCTTCTACAATATATTGAATCGTTGGCTTGTCCAGGACAGGGAGCATCTCTTTCGGCATCGCCTTTGTTGCTGGCAAAAACCTCGTTCCAAGTCCGGCCGCCGGAATAATCGCTTTTGTTACTTTCATCGCAAATCCCTCCCAAGTTAGATAAAAAGTGATTACACTTCAATAAACACGATACTATTTATCTGAACATCCGTTGCCGCAAGACGGCTTTTCCATTCCTGTGCAACCGGAGCGAGTACCCGGTTCTCCTTGATCACGAGCGTATGCCAGTCGGCCAGCTCTGCAATCGTCTGCGCATCCGAGCAATGAACATAAGAAGGCAAATCCCAGATTACAACTTCGTAGCTGTCCCGAAGCTGTGCCATCAATTCCTCAGCCGACGTTTTCATAGAAAGACGTCCGCCTACCACGCATACCTCGATGAAATCCAATTGCTGTCCGGCGGTTTTGATTTTGCCATAAAAGCCTGGGCTAATTGACCATTCCGTATAGCCTTTTTTGCCGGAAGCCGTACTTGGCAGCTTGCCGTTCGGGTTAAACCTCACCCATGCGACTCTGCTTTCCCCAGCCAGCTTCTGCGCCAGCTGCTTGCTAATATTCCCGCTCATATGCTTGCGGTCAAGCGTTCCAAAGGCCAATGTCCGCTTCCCGCTTTTCTCCATCACATGGCGGTAACGCATGGCACGCGATTTCGCTTCCTCTGCCGCACGGCGCTTCAACCATCCCCCATAGAACGGAATAGCGGCTTCCGTCCGGCTGGCGAGCTTCGTCGTTTCCATTGGAACCTCGGCGAATATCGCTTGCACCTCCGGCGCTGTCTGCAGCTTGCGCGACATCATATGCAGCAGAAGCCATAAGCACAACAGGACAAGCAGTCCGCCAACAAAAGCTAGCAGCATATAAAATAACGGATTGGGGTTCACATAAACCGCCTTTTCCGCACTTGCTTTATGCAATAAAACTACGTTGTTGATTTTGAACAGCTCCAAGCTTTGCGAGCGGAACACACTAACGATGGTGTTGGCAATGGAGGCTGCCTGCTTACGGTCACCATCGGTTACGGTAATTCGGATAACCTGCGAGAGCTCGACGCTTTTCGCGCTAACTTTGGCAGCCAGTTGATCTGTGCTGTAAGGCAGGCCAAGCGCCGCAATTACCTGCTCCAAAATCAGTGGATTTTTCAAAATAACATTATACGTATCCATCAGCTTGAGACTGCCTTGAATGGAAGTGAAATTGTCACTTGTCTCTTGTGAGGTTATTACAATTTCAGCCGTTGCCTTATAAGACGGAGGACTTTGCATTTTCACATAGCCCACTGCGACTGACAGCAGCAGTGCCGGAATAATGACAAACGGCAATCTGCGGATGATCAGCTTAACCATTCTGTGTATTTCCAAATCTCTCATCCCCTTGCAAAACAATCATTCGCCCGTCATAGCCTGACGTTTATTCCTATTCAGCCTGTCTACGACTTGGAGTTCGCTTCTGCTGGCACAATGCCAGAACGCAGCTCCTTGCTTGGCGGTATGCTGCTGGACTCCCCCAGCAGCAGGCTTAAATCAAAAGCTTCATCGAATACAATGGCCGCTGTCATCTTATTGCGTTTGGCCCAGCCCACGCGGATAAGACGACCGTTTGCCTCGAACGCCGAGCCGATAATTTGCAGCCTGACCTTCTTGCCTTCATGCATCGCCGCCTTCTGCGGGAGCTCAATCCGGCAGCCCGTGTAGCTAATATCAAGCAGCTGTGTCCGGTAGCGGTCTTCTTGATCGACTACGATCGAAGCGCGCCGCTTCAGCCTAACTCTCGGGGACTTGCGATTTATCGATTTATAGGTGTACTTGAAATTAGAAAGATAACTGGTCACAGAAGTCCATACGCCCGCCTGGAAAATGCCCTTAACGAAATCATCTGCATTGCCATATACTTCAGCCAGCCATTTGCGCTCCTCATCAATGTTGTTCCAATGAAGCTTGAAGCCCACCTGGAATCCGGAGCCATGCTTATCATAAAATATTTTCTCGGCAGCTACGCGTATAGCGTCCTGAGACAACGGAATATCCAGCTCCATGCGCTCTGGAAGCGGCAAAATCGCGTCCGTATAAATACGGCAGCCCGTCTCGCTAATATCCAGTGTCCTGACGCTTGCCATCTTCAGCTCTTCATCTTCCATATATCGAAGCGTGAGCGGCAGCTCCTTGGCGAAGCGCTCCGCCTCCCGCATGCGCGGGCGCTCAAAGCCAAGCAACAGAGCGAGAAGGAGAAATACTCCGTTATAACCAAGCCAAAATAAATTAATAAGCATCGGCTGCAATTCATTTTCCCCTGCACCCGCAATACGCCCCACATTTAAACCCAACAGTACAATTGACAGCACAAGCAGAACAAACAATGGCATCATATAGCGATAATTAATAGATGTTTTGTTCTGATAAATGCCTTTCGGCGTCACTTCAAAGGGAATAGCCTTGCGGAAGATTGTTTCCTGAAGGGCTGCGAGGAATAGCGTTGGCGTCATGGCCGTCTCGTAAACGTTGTTCCAGAACACATTGAGCTTCTTATTCGTTAAATAAGGCACTACCGTAACCGAGAACAAGAAATATGGCAGCCAGAAGATAAGCAGTTGTTGCAAGCTTGTTTCAAGAATAGCCACGCCAAAGGTCAAGAATAGCATTGGTGACAGTATGTACATAAAGCGTGTAACGCCAAAGTACCAGTACAGCAGGTTGGAGAAATACAGCAGCCGCTGCATCAACGACAAGCCCTTTGCCTCAAGCGGATTGGACATCCTCGTCGTTTGTATCGTGCCCCTCGCCCAGCGGGCCCGCTGTTTAATCTGATCAGATATGGACTCAGACGTTAGGCCAAGTGCCAGCACCTCATTCAGGCAATAAGATTCAAACCCATTGGATTGAAGCTTCATCCCTGTAGCCAAATCCTCCGTGATCGTACCAATAACGAAGCCGCCGATATGGTCAATGGCGCTTCGCCGGAAAATGCAGTTGCTGCCCACATAAATAACAGCATTAAAACGGTCTCTTCCCGACTGAATAAGCCGCATGAACATATCCTGCTCGTTCGGAATGTTACGCCCTTGGTAGTAGTTGTATTGGAAAATATCTTCATTGTAAAAAACTTGGGGCGTTTGTACGTAAGCAAGCTTCTCATTCTCTGCAAAAAAACCTACCGTTCGCTGTAAAAAATCCGGTTTTGGCATCATGTCTGCATCCAAAGTAAGGAGCAAATCGCCCTTCATCTTCGTCAGCGCATGATTCAAATTACCCGCTTTAGCATGCTCATTTCCTGGACGATCGAGATAATGAACGCCTAAGCCTTCGGCTAATTCTCTCATTTCCGCTCGTTTTCCGTCATCACACACCCAAATATTTAACAAATGCTCCGGATAATTCAAGTTTTTACAAGCAAGGATAGTTTTTCTAACCAAGGATGGTGGCTCATTGTAGGTAGCGATTGTAACATCCACGGAATAAAGGTTGTCAGGTAATGGCGCAGGCTTTCTTTCAGTGGGTTTCAGCAGAAGAATGTGGAATAAAACGGATTGAAAAATAGAAATGATTTCAAAAAATAGTAACAACGATCCAAAAATTAATGACCAGCCAGATGGGAGTGTTTGTACAAGTCTCCATACTAGATACACGATCATGATAGCAATGGATACTGTTGTTAATATGTACCTAGCTTTTGTTTTCAAATAACCCCAATCCTTTGCGCTCTATTTATTCGCCATAATTCCATTCCTTTTCTGACTAATCTACAACATGGATTGACTATACTGTCTATTTTCGCTGTCGATATTTGTTAAATCGGCCGGAAATATGATATTTTTGGCGGCTAAGGCTCAAATTCAAAGTTATCTTATCACAATCTTTGCCCCTTTAAAAGTTAATTTTTCTTTTTAACATCGTAATCTTCTTGGCAAATGTGTAGAAAAAAAGCGAAAAAACTCTAATTTTACGCGGTTTGCGCGAAATTAGAGTTTTTTCAGAATACCTATTTAGTACTATACCAGCCAGTGTTTGAAAGAGTTGACACCAGGATTAAACTACTAGCCCAGTCTACCACTCTATTAAAGCGTTTTTTGCAGCGTTTGGTAAGCGCTCAGGCTATCAGCCGACGAATCGATATGCCAGTCCAGCTCTTTGTTCTCGTTGAACCAGATCAAGCCTTTAATTTGGCTGTAAGCTGGCGATTGCACTTGATTCATCGCATCAATAACCCATTCGTTTTTGCTGCCGCCGCTTTCGGTTGTGCCTGTTTCAGCGATAATGATCGGCTTGCTCGAAATGCTTGTCAGCGCTTTGTACGAAGCGTAGAACACGTCGTTAAAGCTTCTCCACGAGCTCCACGATTCTTTCGTTCCAAAGTTGTAGCCATCGATCGAAAGCAGGTCTACGTAAGCATCACCTGGGTACATAGCTGTAAACGATGCGTTTTTGCCAACATTTTCAGCGTTTACGTTGTACATGAATTTCACGTTCGTTGCGCCTTGCTCTCTGAAAATCGTAACGACACGTTGGAATGCCGCTTTGTAAGTCTCGTTTGTGTTAACTGTGCTGTCGCCAACGCCCCAGCCGTACCAGTTGCCATTGCCTTCGTGGAAAATGCGAAGCCAAATTTCCGGGTTCTTGTTAGCTGCTTGCCAGTTAACCAGTTGTTTAGCCGTTTGTTTCAGGTAAGCGTCTACTACGCCTCTATTAATATCAGCGGTCGAATATTCTTTGTAATTTTTATTTTTAAACTCAAGGGTAAGTAGGTTAATCGAACCATTATTATTTACATAGTCCATAAAGCCCTTCCATTCATTAATCCCTTGGTTCGAATTGACAAAAGTATGTACAACATCCTGGTGTCCACCGATTAGTTGCTCGTAGGCAGCGATGTTGTTCAAGCTTTGGTTCGGCCAAGTGCCGATCCATGCTCCGTTGTAAAAGCTCGTTTGTGCGCTAGCAGGGAGTGCCCATAGTAATGTCGAAGCGAGCATAAGGAGTGTAAGTGCGAATTTTGTAGTTTTCATAGTAAGTTCCTCCCCCGAGCGAATGATGGTACGTGGTCCGAAGAACACGCCACACCTTCATCAGGCAAAGGAGGCTATGTCGGGCTTCGGCAGCTGGCGAGCATATCCTGTTAAAGGATGAAGCCCCTATAGCTTTGCGCACATCAGGTTTCCCTGAGTTTGCCTTTTCGTGCTTGTAAGCAATAAAAAAAAGATAGTCCCTGCTCCCGAAAGAACAAAGTCTACCTTGATTAATAAAGGAAGAATCGATGTTGAATTCGGTAGCTGGCGAGCATATTCCGTTAGGAATGAAGCCCCTGTAGCTTTGCGCACATCAGGTTTCCCTGAGTTTGCCTTTTCGTTAAACGACCTAGGTATAAAGTACGAGCTAAAGTAATATGGTGCTATTGTACACCTTAAGCGCAAATTTCGTCAATTTATTTTTTCATAAATTTATACAACGAAAAAATATCCATTAAAGTAGCAAATCGCATACACAATATGAAGCAGGAAAAACATCATGAAGTAAAACATTTGCAGCGCCTTATTATTTTTCAGCACATCCGCAAAATAAATATAGAAGGGGAACGCGACCATGACATAACGTGGAATGCTCTGCAAAAATTCGGCGCTGGCGAACGGAATGAGCATAAGCAGCAAACCATAGGCAAAAAACAGCCATTCATGAGCATTACGGCGAATATCTTTCCAGCGCATAATAAGAAAAACAGCAAAAATGACGAGGACGGCATTCGCGATAATAAAGGCAAGCAGGCCATTTTCCCATCCGCCATTTCCTGAGAAATATGGCTTTTGGATAAAATGAATATAGTTCGAAAATGGAGCAACCGTCTTGCGATACCAGTTAATGCTTTGCTCAGTAATCGGAGCCAGCATATCGCCAGTAAGCCATTTCATGTACAACAGATACCCGGCTAGCGGCAGCGCGGAAATGACTGCATAGCCTAAATACTTCGTGTCCTTCCACTTGAAGCGGTACAGCCTGTGTTCAATCAACAGCGTCCCCACAACGAAAAACAAGTTGACGAAGCCCAGATTGCGCGTCACAGCGGACAAGCCCCCGAACAGAAACGCGAGAAAATATCGTTTTTGCATCGCATAATAGACGGTCATTAGCGACAGCATGAGGAACAGGCTCTCTGTATAAGGCACGGCATAGAAGATGGCGGTCGGAAAAACAAGCAGCAGCAGCACCGCGACTTGGGCGTGCTCCTGTTTCAGCCCTCTTTTTAAACAAATGCCATAAAAATAAAAAAGCGATACGAGCAAAAACAAATTCGATAAAACCGATCCCACGACTGTTGCATCGTATTTAGAAATAGACTCCACCAAAAAGACTAACAAAGGGTATAGAGGGAAAAACACCCAATTTGCACTAGGATGCGGTTCGTTGATGTTATACGTATCGTAGCCATTTTCAACAATTCCCAAGTACCATACGCTGTCAAATTTTCTTAGATCCTCAAAGCTCGGCTTCTTCAGCTGTGAAATATCCGTCTGGATCGAGAGTTGGCTCGAAGTGAAATCATGCCCCTGCACGACCGTATAGTCTGGCGGAATTTGATAGTTCGGAAACAGATTCATGCCAAGAAAGCCTGCAAAATAAAGCAATATTCTCGTGATGACAAACAAGGAGAGCAGAAAGATCAAAACTTGCGTATTAGATTTAGCTTTAAGCAGCAGCGATTCCATTCGTCACCTCGTCTCTTGTAATTGCTGCGTTTTCGTTTTCGTTTCCGCTGGCACAACGTTATGCAGCACGGTTTCCACGAAGTATTTCGGGCGTTTCTTCGTTTCGATGTAAATTTTGCCGATATATTCGCCAATGAGTCCAATACACAGCAGCTGAATGCCGCCAATGAACCAAATCGAAAGAATCATCGAGCTCCAGCCGGATACCGTGTTGCCCTGCAAATGCCTGACGAATACATAAAGGGCGAACACTAGGCTCATGACCGACATAAAAAAGCCGACAACCGACACTGCGCGGATAGGAGATACGCTGAAGGAGGTAATGCCCTCCCATGCGAAGATAAGCATTTTTTTCAACGGGTATTTCGATTCGCCGGCGGTTCGCTCCAGACGATCGTAATACACACTGTCGGATTTGAAGCCGATGGTAGGAATAATGCCACGCAGGAATAGATTGACCTCCTGGTACTCCTCCAGCTTATCAACGATCTTCTTGCTCATCATCCGGTAATCCGCATGATTATAAACGACATTTACGCCAAGCTTAATCATTAATTTGTAGAAAAACTGCGCGCTGAACTTTTTGAACATCGTATCGGTCGTCCGCTTGTTGCGCACGCCGTACACGACCTCATAGCCCTGCTTGTACTTCTCAATAAACTGGTCGATCACCGTAATATCGTCCTGCAAATCGGCATCGATGGAAATAATGCAATCCGCATATTCCTTCGCTGTCAACAAGCCCGCAAGAAGTGCCCGCTGATGCCCGACGTTCCGGGAAAGCTTCAGCCCGCTCACAAAACGGTTGCTCCGGTGAAAGGAATCAATAAGCGACCACGTTTTATCGCGGCTGCCATCGTCTACAAGCAGCATTTTGCTGTGCTCGGATACCCTTCTCTCCTTCACCAATCGCTCCAGCAGCAAGGACATTTGCCGCACCGTTTCCGGCAGCGCTTCTTCCTCGTTATAGCAGGGCATGACGATCGATACAATAGGCAAATCCGACTCATCGCCTCTCATGACTTTTCCCTCGCTCTCTATGATGTTGTCCATTTTCGACAATTAGTATAATAGCATACATTGGTTAAAGCAAGGTGAAATGGCTGTCGCCGTCCTCTGGCGGCGCCGCGCGTTTAAGCCGTATTATGCACCATTTTCAAGAAAAAAAGCCCTTGCTGCAAGGGTAGCTGTCTGCCACCGCTGCCGCAAAGGCTGATCTTTGTCTGCATGGGAATATTACATTTGCTCAGGAGCCGAAACGCCCACAAGGCGGAGCGCATTCGCAATGACGGTGCGAATTGCGCCAAGCAGCGCCAGACGAGCTTGAGTCTGCGCCGCGTCTTCGGTAATGACGCGTTCTGCTCTGTAATAGCTGTGGAACTGGGAGGCCAGTTCATATACATAACGAATGATGCGATGCGGCGCATATTGCTCCGCCGCCTCCGCCACTTCCTGCGGCAGCTCGCCGAGCTTGCGCAGCAGGTCGTATTCAGCCTCCGACGTTAGCTTGCTGAGGTCGATCTGCTCAAGCGGCAGCAGCGCGAGGCTCTGCTCCTGCGCCTGGCGGAAAATGCTGCAAATCCGCGCATGCGCATATTGCACATAAAACACAGGATTCTCGTTGGATGTCGAAATCGCGAGATCCATATCAAAATCCAGATGCGAGTCCATGCTGCGCATCGTGAAGAAATAACGGATGGCGTCTACGCCTACCTCATCCATCAAATCCTGCATCGTAACCGCTTTGCCGGTACGCTTGGACATTTTCACCTTTTCTCCGTCCTGGAACAGGCTGACCATCTGGGCAATCAACACGACCAGCTTGCCTGGGTCGTTGCCTAACGCCTCCATCGCCGCTTTAACGCGTGGAATGTAGCCGTGGTGGTCTGCGCCCCAAATGTTGATCATCCGGTCGTAGCCGCGGCTGTACTTGTCCATATGGTACGCGATGTCCGGCGTCAAATAGGTGTAGGAGCCATCATTTTTGACGAGCACGCGGTTTTTATCATCACCGAAAGGCATCGTATCGAGCCAGGTTGCCCCCTCTTCCTCATAGACGTGGCCCTTCTCCTTAAGCGCCTCCAGCGCCTTTTCAACCTTGCCGTTCTTGTAAAGCGACGTTTCGCTGTACCAGATGTCGAAGCCGACGCGGAAGCGATTAAGATCATGCTTGATCTTGTCGAGCTCGCGCTCCAGGCCGAAGCTGCGGAAAAACTCCAAGCGCTCCTCCGTGCTGAGGCTCAGCAGACGATCACCCTCCTGCTCAGCCAGCAGCTCTCCAAAGCCGACAATATCCGCGCCATGGTAGCCATCCTCCGGCATCTCCGCTTCCTTGCCCAGCGCCTGCTGGTAGCGTGCTTCAATCGACTTCGCCAGGTTATTCACCTGATTGCCGGCATCGTTAATATAATATTCGCGGGTTACTTCATAGCCCGCATATTCAAGCACATTGCACAGCGCATCGCCTACCGCTGCGCCGCGTGCATGTCCAAGATGCAGGCTGCCCGTCGGATTCGCGCTGACGAACTCCATCTCCACGCGCTTGCCTGCGCCGATTTGCGTGCGTCCGTAGTTGTCGCCACCTGATATAACCTCGCCAACAACGGCGTATAAGTAGCTCTTGTCCATACGGAAGTTAATGAAGCCTGGTCCGGCGATTTCAGCCGATTGAATCGATGCTTTCGCATAATCGAGATTCGCGATGATCGTTTCGGCGATCATCCGCGGATTTTTTTTCGCCAGCTTGGTAAGCTGCATCGCTGCATTGGTCGCCAAGTCGCCATGCTCTTTATCCTTAGGCACCTCCAGCACGAATGCCGGCAGCTCGTCTCTCGCTGCGAGCCCGCCCGCTACTGCCGCGTCGGCAATAGCCGCTTTTACCTGCTCATACAATTGCTCTAATACATTTCCACTCATCGTTACTGTTCCCCCTGAATATGCAGCCGAATATGAAATCGGCCAGATAAATGCTCGTCAATCCACAAATCATATTTCCACTCTATTGAAAAAGGAGGCTCCGCCAGCTCTCCCGCAGCAGCGCCATCCGCATGAAGCACAAGCTGCTTCGTCTCCGTCTCCATTTGAAAACTCATAAATGGGGAACGATAGCGCCCAGCCCGCTTTCCGCCCACGGCGAAAAGCTGCTCCGATTCTACCGCTCCCCTGCGCGTAATAAGCAGCTCGCCTTGGCGATAGCGAATAAGCGACCTGATTGGCTCCGCATTCGCTTCTCCCTCGATCGGCTCCTCATAGCGGATATAGAGCGAGCGATCCTTGCGAAACAGCTCCCCGAGGTGCTCACCCACCTGAACAGCGCCATCCTGCCTGCTTTCCAGCTTAATGCTGACGTTCATTCTTTCTGACATGCTCGTGCTCCTGTATCTTCAGTCTTGACGTATGCTTCTACTATATACACGTATCCTTTCAATTTCAACGATTACCGTCGATTACTGTTCCTCTAGAAAAGGAACAATGCCGCGCCACGCTGCGATCCGATCTTCGAGATTTCGCATTTTCTGCGTCGGGATCGGGCTCGTGGACGGCATCTTGAGCAGCGCCAGCGAATCAAACGCCGGATGCTCGCGAAAATATTTTCGAAACGTATCGTACGCCTTCGTGCCATTAAATGCAAAGCAGCGCAGCCCCGGATATTGCGCCAGCAGCGCAGGCAAATCATTCGGCTTCTCATCCTTAATATTCACATCAAGGCTGCCTTCGCGCTCGCAGGATTCAATGACGTCGAACACCGCCAGCCGATGCTCCTGCAAAAAAGCGAGCCGCTTCGCATAATCCTCATCCGGCGCCCCAGCATCAAACAACCCATACACCATTCCCCAGAAATAGTTCCGCGGATGACCGTAGAACTGGCGATGCTCCAAAGATTTCACGCTTGGCGCCGTCCCCAGCACCAGCACGCGGGCCCGCTCATCAATGACGGGAGGAAATGAATATACACGTTCTGTCATAGCTCTGTCACCCCCTGCCAGCTGTTTTAACTATTATGGCATTTTTGGCGGGAAATTTCTCGCGCACAAATTAACACATGCAAATAAGAAGTACTACACAAAGTTAGTACTTTTTCAATCCGCATTATTTTTCTAAAATAAAAGAACAAGGAGCTGATCAAATGAGCAAAGCACGCAGCATGCTTACCCTATTAGCCGCATTCATGGCACTTTTAACCGTCTATTTTTTAATGACAAAGCAGCAGTTGTTCGGTTCGCAGTGGCTTATTGGGTTTGCAAGCAGCCTGGCAGGTTCGATTCTAAGCTTATGCGGCCCGTTTCAGGCTAGAAAACAATCCATTGGGTACGCAGCTGTCGCATGGGTCAACTTCGTGCTGTTCGGCTGGTACATTTTTATGTTTTCACCGCTCGCCGTGCTTTTTTTCGGACCTTAAGCTGCGGCAAGCAAATCCTCTCCGTTTCCCCCTCTTCACTCACCACCTATCCTCATTTACCCATGCATGAACAGCCCCGTCAGCCAAGGCAACAGCGCCAGTGAGATAAAAGCGGTCGCGATCATCGCAATGCTCGCAATCGATCCCGGCACAAGCCCAAACTCAAACGCTTTATGAGCACCCGCGCTATGCGCGCTGCTCCCCATTAGAACCCCCTTTGCAATATCGCTGCGAATGCGTGCCACTCGAATAACGAGCGGCCCGATAATCGTGCCAAGAATGCCTGTAACCAGCACGAAAATAGCCGTCAAGGTAGAAATGCCGCCAATCATATCATTAATGACCAGCGCAATCGGCGTTGTCGTCGAGCGCAGCAGCAGCGAGTCAATCAAGCTGTCGCTCAGCTCAAGGGAACGGCTGAACAACAGCGCCGCCATCATGCCGAAAATCCAGCCCGAGAGAACGCCCGTTATAATTTCAAATGCATGCTTTTTCATAATAGCTGCATTCTTATACATAGGAACCGCCAAAGCAATCGTTGCCGGGCCAACCATGCTGCTGAGCAAATGGCCGCCTTCATTATAATTTTGATAAGGAATTTTCCCTAATGCCAGAATAATTATGACGGCGATCGGTGTCACAAGCAGCGGAGACAGCAGCAGCATGGGCTTCAACCGATGAAGTTGCTTCGCTCCCCAGTAAATGCCGACTGTCAACAGAACATACATCAGCGCCATCATCCCCTGCCCCGCTCTTTCCTGCCCGCTACGAATTGCGTCATTACACCAGCGCACACCATGACGAGAACAGAAGTCACCACAATAACGAGCAAAATTTGCACGCCGCTTCCCAGCAATATATCTTTAAACTGCATCATGCCCGCAGCAGGAGGAATGAAAAACAGCAGCATTTCCGCCACCAGCCACTTCGAGCCCCGTTCGACCCATTCCACCTTGATCACTCTAAAGTGCAGAAGCAGAAAGACAAGAATCAGTCCCAAAATGCTTCCCGGTACCTTCAAGTGCAGCCAAACCGACAAGCCATTAAGCATCCAAAACAGTGCTACAAAAAAGAGAACCTGGATGAGTCCAAGTGTTATTTTTCTTATCATGCGTATAGCCCCTTCCTTCATCCAGTGTATACCTGCGAATTGACATAGGTAAAATGAATAATTAGAATGATTCGTATTGATATTATCTATGTCAGAAAAATAGGAGTGCCTGAATGGACATTCGTCATTTGGAATATGTGCTGGAGGTCGTGCGCCATGAAAGCTTCACGAAAGCAGCTGAGGCACTGCATATTACGCAGCCTACCATTAGCAAAATGATTAAAAACCTGGAGGATGAGCTGCAGACTCCCCTATTCATTCGTTCTGGAAAAAAAGTGCAGCTGACCGATGCAGGTCAAGCTATCGTGGCCCAGTCGCAGGATATTGTTCGCCTGTTCAAAACCTTGCAAAACGAGCTTAACGATGTAACTGATTTTCGCAAAGGGCTGGTGCGCATTGGCCTCCCTCCGATGATCAGCTCGATTATGTTCCCTGAGATCGTCAGCCTGTTCGTGAAGCGTTATCCCGGCCTGACGATTCGGCTGATCGAGGAGGGCTCGCTGACCGTAGAGGCCGAAGTAGCTAGCGGTGCCATTGATGCCGGGATTGTCATGATGCCTGTGAGAAATGACCAATTCGAGGTTTTTCCGGTTCAAACTGCCAGCCTTAGAGTCGTTATGCACCGCCAGCATCCTCTGGCAGGACGCAGCAAGCTTACGCTGCGCGAGCTTGAGCAGGAGGCGTTCATTATGTACCGCGAGGACTTCGCGCTGCATGCCCGCATCATAGACGAATGCGCACGTCTCGGTTTCAAACCCAAAATTATGCTCGAAAGCTCCCAGTGGGATTTTATTTGTGAAACGGTGGCGGTTGGACTCGGCATCGCCCTGCTGCCCGAAGCCATTTGCCAGAAACTCGATACGTCGCGCATCCACACGATTGCTATGGTAGATCCCGTCATTCCATGGAATCTCGCGATGATCTGGCGTCGAGACGGGTATTTATCGTTTGCCGCCCAAGAATGGATACGGTTTACGAAGGCTTATTTTGAATCAAAGGGGGCTTGATTTACCAATTTATTGAAAATTAACATGAACGCTTCTTCCATAAAGAAGGATTCACGCGATTTTTGTCGAATGCTATCTTTAAAATATAAGACATTTTAAGTGATGGGCTTGTAGATGAGCCTATATATGAGCTTATAAATGGACTTATATTTCTACGCGATGAAGGAGGCGACAGGCTATGGCTGGACCTTATATCTTCATTTTCACCGGTACTAGCGGATCTGGAAGAAAAACAATGGCTCACCGGATTGGCAAGGAACTTGGCATCAAGCATGTCAGCTCTTACACAACACGCCCTCCACGAGATTCTGAGCCGCCTGACCGCGACTATCACTATATTGAGCAAGAACGATTTGACCGGATGAACGCAAGCGGCGATTTTATTGAAACCGCCGTTATCCATAAGCATCATTATGGAATCCGCACTCATGAGCTTACTGATTTACTAAGCGAGGGCAAGCATGTGTATATGATTCTCAACAGCGATGGCGCTTCCCTGATTAAGAAGCTATACGGCGAGCAAGTCGTCCGCATCTTCCTGTACGTAGAAAAACGCACCGTCATCGAGCGGCTGGAGGCGAAGGGGCTTCCTGCAGAGGTTATCAACAGCTACATGTCGATTTACACCGAAGAGGTCGTCTACCGCAAGCAATGCGAGCATGTGCTGGAAAATCTCGACCTGAATCGCACGATGATGAAAATTCGCGAGGCGATTCAATCGCATTTATAATCGCAAAAACGGGTACCGCTCTACTAACAGAGCAGTACCCGTTATTTATTTATCTAAAAGCTTCTTCCTTCCTCTATTAGTCTCCGCCCTCATGCCACAACTCCAGCGGCAGACCGACTAGCGCTTTGCCGATCCACTCTCTGGCGATATTGTTGGAAGGCCCCATCGCAATGCCGGCTCTGGCATCTCGAAACAAACGCTCGAATACGCCTTTTTTGTAGCCATAGCCTCCCGTTACATCCAATGCCGCTTTTGTCGCTTTGTTCGCCACCTCGGCCGCATGCACCTTAAATTCCACCAGCGGCAGCAGCAGCTCTACCTGCGGTCTGCCCTGCGCCTGCAGCTCATCCAGCTGCTTCGCCAATGATTGCTGCCATGGCTTAAGGCTCTCGATTAAAATTTTCACTTCGGCCAGCTGCTGGCGAATAATTTGATAATCAGCCAGCCGTTTATTGAAATCCCGGTGAACCATGCCTTTCACATAGGCGGTCGCCGCCTCCAAAGCAGCCTCCGCAACGCCCAGCCAGGTTGATCCAAGCCCAATCAGGTATACCGGAGATACGCCGCTCTCCAGAATCTCCCGGCCTTGTCCTTCGATTCCTAATTTGTCCTGCGCCTCAACCCGTACACCCTCATAAGTAATCGGGCCGCTATGGTTGCCTCGTACACCCAATGCATCCCATACGCCAGGTGTAATGCCCGGAAGCTTGCTATCTACAAGGAAAAAGCTAACGTCGGTAGGGGTCTGCGCACCAGGCGTCCTCGTCTGGAACACATAAAAATCCGCCTGGCCCGAGCTGGTTGTAAACGACTTCTCGGCATTCAGTATATAATCGTCCCCATCGCGGGAAGCCTCGCTGAAGTTGAACCACCAATGACCGCCCGATGCTTTCTCGCTTGTTGAATAGGTGCCTACAAGCCCCTCGCTTACCGGCACAAGCCAGCGCTCCTTCTGATCGTCGTTGCCGTACAGCGCAATCGTCTGGACGGCGCCCACATGCATCACATATACGAGCGAGGTAGAAGGGCAGCCCTTGCCGATTTCCTCAGCCGCAATAGCGAAGGCGACGTGATCCAATCCGCGCCCCTTCCATTGCTCAGGGATCAGCACGCCATTCCAGCCAGCTTCAGCCAGTGCTTGCAGATTTTCTTTAGGAAAGCGGCCTTCTCTATCCGTGGCCTCCGCTCTTGGCTTAATCTCCGCTTCTACCAAGCTGCGAATTTCTTCCCTTAGCTGCTCATAGTCAGGCTTAACAGGGTCTGCAGTCGATGCTATTTGTACACTCATCTTCATCTCTCCTTAAGTTTCTTATTATTGGGATGCTACGCTCAGCAATGCTGCTTCCTTCTCCCGAACGAGAGGAATCACTTTTTCGCCGAATGCTTGAATGTCTTCATCGTAATGCAGAAAGGCGGTCAGAATGAGGTCTACCCCAATGGCCTTTAGCGCGATGATCTTGTCAGCCACCTGCTCAGCCGTGCCAATGAGCCCCGTCTTAAAGCCATCGTTGTACTGCACCAGATCGTTGTAATCCGAGTTCGCCCACATCCCCTCCTTCTCAGGCGAGGCTTTCCCGGCGAACTGCACTTGACTGCGGAAACCTTCCACAGCCTCGGGGTCCGAATACGCAATAATGTCCCTCAGCACCTGTCTGGCCTCTTCTTCCGTATCCCGCACGATGACAAATGCATTTGCCCCTACTCGCAGCTCACGATTATTAGCCGCCGCATCCGCCTTAACCTCATCAATTTGCGCCTTGAAGCCGTCGATCGTATTGCCATTCATAAAATACCAATCCGATACTCGCGAGGCCATCTTTCGTGCTGCCGAGGAATTGCCACCTTGAAATACGGGTGGAGTGACGCTCGGCTTCGGCTTCAGGGGGGCGGAGTTCAGGCGGTAGAAATCGCCGCGGAAGGAGGCTTCATCCTGCGACCACAGCTCTTGCAGTACGCGGATAAATTCCTCCGATCTGCGGTAGCGCTCGTCGTGATCCAGCCATGGCTCGCCATAGCCATGAAACTCTCCCTTAAACCAGCCGCTGACGATGTTAACAGCAGCCCTTCCATTGCTGATATGATCAATGGTCGAAATCATTTTGGCTACTGTCCCCGGATGCCATAAACCCGGCAATACAGCCGCAATCCATTTAATCTTTGAGGTCACTGCCGCCAGCGCAGAAGCCAGACTAATCGCCTCCAACTGATTGTCTGCTCCATAACTGGCAATGAAACGGGTCTGCAGCAGCGCAAATTCGAAGCCCGCTTCTTCCGCAATCTGCGCATATCTCGCATTATCATCGAACGACCATCCGGTTTTTTGCGGAATTTTGGAGATGACCAAGCCTCCGCTTACATTTGGCACCCAATAAGCAAATTTCAAAGTCATTTTTACTCACCTCTACTGATTTTTTAGTCAAGAGGATAGCCTGCGCTATCCCTCCTTGCGGCCCAATTTTTGCGCACGAAAAAGACACCTGAAGCTTTACTTAAATCAGGTGCCTTTAGTGGTCTAATCGGCAGTTTTTGATGATGAAACGTTTTAAAAAAAGAAAGCATTTAATTCCGATATAATTAATCGTATTTGATATTTATAATAGCTAATCACGCTAGCAATGCAACCGCCATTTATAGCGAATTTGTTGGATATCCTACATTTCGCGTATGGAATAGCAAGGATCAAAACAATAATCCACTTTGCAGCCGAATCTGTAGTGAGCTTATTTTTGCAGTCCCATTGCCGAATACGTTCCCGAAAGGGAGAGGCGTGTAAGCTGAAGGGCAATGTAACGCGGGGAATAAATCATCCGCTGGTCAAGCCAGCTTTGAATAATGCCCATAATGGATGCGCTCATATAATCCAGCAGCAAGTCCATTGGAACCATCATCTTCTTCTCCAGGCTCATCGCTGATATTTGGGCATAGCAGCTTTCCCGGATGACATCCGCCATTTTCACCCCGAAAGCTCCGCTCGGCTTATTAGCAAACATCGCGCTATAAAAGCTTTCATTGTCCGCAATATGCTCGAATAAAGCGAGAAAATAAGGATCAGGCGCTTCAAAACCCGGCTGCTCGCGCTCCGGCTTTGCGAGCTCATGCTCCATAAGAATGCGGAGGGCAGAAAACTTTTGTTCCACGATTTTATCCAGTAAATCATACTTATCCAAATAGTGGGCATAGAACGTTGAGCGATTCACATTGGCTTTCTCCGTAATATCCTTAATGATAATGCTTGAAAACTCCTTCTCCATCATGAGCTTCACAAATGCATCGATAATCGTCTGGCGCGTGCGTTGAATACGGCGATCAACAGAATGAGCGTTTGAATGTTCCATCTGATGAACTTCAGTCCTCCTCCGCTTAGTCCGACACATGAATTGAATATGTTGGAAAAATAGGCTATGGGCAAAGCACGGCAACATATGGCCGCTTAATGTTGGTTTAGCAATAAAACCAGGCAGATTGTTTGTTGCTGCCTTCAGGTTACTAGCTATAATAATAAATAAATCAAACTAAATCAATTGGTTTTTGCGAGATTAAAAAAGCAAGGGTTTACCCATGAAAGGAGACCAGCTTCAGTGCGGGGAGGACATTTTCTTCAAAGCTTGAATGATGGAAGAAGCGTATGGCTCGGAGGAGAAAAGCTAAGTGATTTGCCTGCTCATCCAGCCTTCAAAGGCACGCTTGAGACGATCAAAACCTTATTTAATCAACTCGACGACCCGGAAGTGCGAGATAAAATCGGCTTTCAAGTTCCAGGGACCGACCGCTATGCCCACAGCTCCTTCCTTGTGCCCTATACTTCTGAGCAGCTTGCGAAACGCAGCGAGTCGTTTGCCTTCTGGTCACAGGAGACGCACGGCATGATGAGCAGGCTGTCCGACTATGCACGGTCGATGGTAACCGGCTGGTATGCGGCAAGATCCGAGCTGGGGCAGCTTGATCCCCATTTCGAATCCAAAATCTCCGCCTATTATGAGAAAGCGCGGGATCAGGATTTATTTTTGACTACCGCCATTATCGACCCGCAGATTGACCGATCCAGCAGTTTGGAAGATAGCCGCATCTCTGAACGTTTTCTGCATGTGGTGAAAGAGACGAGCGAAGGCATCGTCGTACGGGGTGCCAAAATGATTGCGACAGGCGCGCCCTACACCCATGATTTCCTCATTTTCTCCTTTCTTAAATTCAAATCTGAGGAGCGCAAGCACGCTCATGTGCTGATCGTACCGGCCAACTCGCCAGGGCTGCATATTGTGTGCCGGGAATCCTTCGCGGACGGCAGAGAGCAGAATCATATTTTGAGCTCCCGTTATGACGAGATGGATGCGGTGCTATTTTTCGATGATGTGCTCATTCCTTGGGAAAGGGTGCTGCTGCATGGCGATTCCGGGAAGGTGCTCGCGCTCAGAGCGAACAAGACAGCCAATGCGCTGGCTTTCCATCAAAATGTTGTGCGCTATGTCGCCAAGCTCGAATTTGTAACCGGCATTGCGTTCGCGATTGCGGAGGCGATTGGCGCCAATGGCTTTCTGCATGTGCAGGAAAAGCTAGGGGAGCTGCTGACGCAAATTTCGGTCATGAAGGCGCTTATCATCGCCTCCGAGACACAGGCCCGGCCCGATGCTGCCGGCGTGCTCGTTCCGGAAATTTCCTACATCGATACAGCTCGAAATATTGGAACGAAGTTTTACCCGCGAGCCATTGAAATTGTCCAGCAGGTCGGCGGCGGCGGGTTTGTGCAGGCACCCGCAGGCGTCGAGGACTTTTATGGCCCCATCTCGAAGCTGATGCATCTATATTTTGAGGGTGCCTCCGTCAGCGCCGAGAAGAAGGTCCAGTTGTTCAAGCTGGCTTGGGATTTGGTCGGAAGTCCGCTCGGCTCACGGCATGAGCTGTATGAGCGTTTCTATGCTGGCGATCCCGTCCGGGCTTATGCCAACCAATATCTCGTCTTTGATAAGGGAAGCCTTACAGACCCCGTCTGGCGGCTGCTTAAGGAGAGCAGCAAGCGCTGAATAACAAGCTTGCGATGTAGCAACGATTTTAACAAAGGCCACTACGGCATGGAAATATTCTGGTTCATTCCCACACATGGCGACGGGCGATATTTAGGAACACGCGAGGGAGCGCGCGCCGTCAGCTACTCCTATTGCAAGCAAATTGCCCAAGCGGCAGATGAGCTCGGTTACAGCGGCGTTTTGCTGCCGACGGGCAAATCCTGTGAGGACGCCTGGGTCGTCGCCTCCAGCCTCATCCCGGTTACAGAACGGTTGAAATTTCTGGTGGCGGTCAGGCCCGGGCTCATATCGCCCACCCTTGCCGCCCGCATGTCCGCGACGCTGGACCGCTTCTCCAACGGGCGATTGTTGATTAATGTCGTAGCGGGCGGCGATCCTGTAGAGCTGGCCGGTGACGGCTTATTCCTCAGCCACGATGATCGGTATGCGTTGACGGATGAGTTTCTGGAGGTGTGGCGCAAGGAGCTCGAAGGGGAATCGGTGGATTTTGCAGGCGAGCATATCCGCATCGAAGGAGGCAAGGCGCTGTACCCATCGATTCAAAAGCCCTACCCTCCGCTCTATTTCGGCGGCTCCTCGGAAGCAGCCATGGAGGTCGCAGCCGAGCATGTTGATGTGTATTTAACATGGGGCGAGCCGCCTCAGCAGGTGGAGGAAAAAATCAACCGGATGCGGAAGCTCGCAGCCGCACAGGGCCGAACACTGCGATTCGGCATTCGCCTGCATGTCATTGTCCGCCCTACTGACGAAGAAGCATGGACGGCTGCAAATGAATTGATTCAGCATTTAGATGAAGAGACGATTGCTTCGGCCCAGCAAATTTTCGCCCGAATGGATTCCGAGGGCCAGAAGAGAATGGCGCAGCTGCACGCCGGCGACCGTTCCAAGCTGGAGATCAGTCCTAATCTGTGGGCGGGCATCGGACTTGTTCGCGGCGGTGCAGGTACGGCCCTGGTAGGAAGCCCGGACAGCGTAGCTGCACGCATGAAAGAATACGCGGAGCTGGGCATTGAAACGTTTATTTTGTCAGGCTATCCGCATCTGGAGGAAGCTTATCGAACAGCCGAGCTGCTCTTTCCGAAGCTGCCCTTAAACCACAGGGATGCCGGAAGCCACCCTTCCTTCATCAGCCCATTTGGCGAAATGATTGCCAACAATGAAATACCGGGCGGGGAGAAGCTGACGGCGAAGCGGTGAAATCGCGAAAATCCTTCGTTTCTGAAGTAGAAAACTGAGCCCGAATGAAAAAGAAGCTTGCCCCTGGCAATCTATGCCAGAGCAAGCTTCTTTCTGATTTCAAGTGCTGCTTATATTCAAGTGCTACTTAATAAAACCAAGCAGCATTTCGCGAATGACCTTCGCCGCAACGATTTGCGTTTGCTCCGTTGGGTCATAAGCTGGCGCTACCTCTACAAGGTCGCAGCCCACAACATTCACACCGGAAGCTGCGATCGCGTGAACCGCTTCGATCAGCTCTTTCGATGTAATGCCGCCTGCTTCCGCTGTACCTGTGCCCGGCGCTGCCGAAGGATCAAGCACATCGATGTCGATCGTCAAGTAAACCGGACGTCCCGCCAGCTCCGGAAGCACTTTTTTCAAAGGCTCCAGCACCTCGAACGGGTGGAAATTAATGTTCTCGCGGGCATATTGGAACTCCTCGCGCGAGCCCGAACGAATACCGAATTGGTAAATGTTTTTGCCGCCAAGCAGTCCTGCTGCTTTGCGCAGCGGCGTGGAGTGCGACAAAGGCTCGCCTTCATAGCTTTCACGCAGATCCGCATGCGCATCAAAATGAATGATCGCAAGATCCGGATATTTCGCATACACCTCTTGGAAAATCGGCCAAGATACGAGATGCTCGCCGCCCATTCCGACTGGCATTTTGCCATCGTTCAGTACGCCGCGCACAAATTCGCCGATGATTTCGAGGCTGCGTGCCGCGTTGCCGAATGGCAGCAGCAGGTCGCCTGCATCGAAGTATTCAATCTCTTCGAGGCTGCGGTCAAGATACGGGCTGTATTCTTCCAGGCCAATCGATACCTCGCGAATGCGCGGAGGGCCGAAGCGCGAGCCTGGACGGAAGCTGACGGTGAAATCCATCGGCATGCCGTAGATGACTGCTTTGGAAGCCGCATAATCCTCAGAGCTCAGGATGAAGACGTTGCCGGAATATTTTTGATCGAGTTTCATGAGGGCTTGTCCTCGCTTTCTGTACGTTAGCTTATTTAATCAGGTCTTCCACAAATTTAGGCAGCACGAATGCCGCTTTGTGAAGGCGCGGAGTGTAATATTTCGTTTCGATCTCGGCGATTGACGCTTCGTCAACCTCAAGCGGATCGTATTTTTTGCTGCCCAGCGTAAATGTCCACAGGCCGCTTGGATACGTAGGAATGTTCGCACCGTATACGCGCACGATTGGGAACACTTCTTTTACATCTTTATTGACGCTTTGGATCAGGTCTGCCTTAAACCATGGGTTGTCCGTCTGAGCAACGAAAATGCCATCTTCCTTCAGCGCCTCGTAAATACCTTGATAGAAGCCTCGTGTGAACAGGTTAGCTGCAGGGCCAACTGGCTCTGTGGAGTCAACCATAATGACATCATACGTGTTTTTGTGATCATGGATATGCATGAAGCCGTCATTCACGATAACTTCTACGCGCGGGTTGTCCAGCTCGCCAGCAATGGTCGGCAAATATTTTTTCGAATATTCGATAACTTTGCCGTCGATGTCAACGAGGACTGCTTTCTTCACCTTAGGGTGTTTCATGATTTCACGAATAACGCCGCCGTCGCCGCCACCCACAACGAGCACATGCTCAGGGTTCGGGTGCGTGAACAGGATCGGGTGAGCAACCATCTCGTGGTAAACGAACTCATCCTTCACTGTCGTCATAACCATGCCATCCAATACGAGCATCGTACCGAATTCTTCCGTCTCAATCATATCGAGCTTTTGAAAGTCCGTTTGTTCCGTAACATAAGTTTCTTTAATCTTCGCCGTAATGCCGAAGCTGTCAGTTTGTTTCTCCGTGTACCACAATTCCATAGCGTGATATCCCTTCTTTCCGTCAATGGTTCAATCTGTATTATAGTAGAACGAGGTCAAAAAGCAACCTTTTACACCATATCCGCCCAAAAAATTAACACTCCGCTAACATAGGATGAATATAGCCTCCCTGCTTTTTCCATACTAAAGAGGAATGATCGTTCATCCGAAGGGAGCACGCTCCATGAACAAGCACAAAATCAAGCCCGTCAAGCCGTCCTTAAGACGCAAGCTTTCTGCGTTTTCTGAACGATTTTCCCCTAGACTCCACCAGCGCCCTACAGCCTTTTATCGATTTAAAAAATGGGCGGGGCGGCTCGCCGCGCTGTTTCTGCTGCTGACCGCCTGCCTTGTCGGCGCTCTGCTGTATTTAAGCATGCAGTCGCTGCCTGCGGCATCCATTAGCCAAACTTCCCAAATGCTCGACCTGCATGGCCAGGTTATCGATACATTCCATACGGGCGAAAATCGCCGTTCTGTACCGCTTGATCAAATATCCCCCAATCTGGTGAAGGCAACCATTGCAATAGAAGACAGGCGCTTCTATGACCACCCTGGCTTCGATATCAAAGGGCTGGGACGCGCCATCGTGGCGAATACCGTTTCGTTATCTGCCAAGCAAGGGGCCAGCACGCTGACGCAGCAGCTCGCCCGCAATTTGTATTTGACGCATGAGAAAACGTGGCAGCGCAAATTCAAAGAAGCGATCTACACGATGCAGCTGGAGATGCATTATTCCAAGGACGAAATTTTGGGCCTCTATTTGAATCAAATCTATTACGGGCATGGCGCTTATGGCATTGAGGCGGCAGCCTCGCTCTATTTTAATAAGAAAGCATCGGAATTGACGCTTGCCGAAAGCGCCATGCTGGCCGGCATTCCGAAGGGTCCCAAATACTATTCCCCATACATGGATATGAAAAACGCCAAGGACAGGCAGCTTACCATTTTGTCCATTATGGCGGAGGATGGTGTCATTTCGAAGACGGAAGCGGATAAGGCTTATGAAGAGGTGCTGCAATTCCAGCCGCTCGGGGCCGGCAACCAGACCGGATTCGCGCCGTATTTTCGCGATTATGTGAAATATTTAGCCGTAGACAAGCTTGGCATCAATGAGCAGCTGCTGAACGAAGGCGGCATTACGATTTACACAACCCTTGATCCTGTGGCGCAAAATGCTGCCGAAGCCGCCGTCGACAAGGAACTTTCGGACAGCGACGGTCAGCAAGCAGCGCTCATCTCGCTCGATCCGCGTAATGGCTACATTAAAGCCATGGTTGGCGGACGGGATTACAAGAACAATCAATTTAACCGCGTATTTGCGGATACACGCCAGCCCGGCTCTTCTTTCAAGCCGATTGTTTATTTAACCGCGCTCCAAAGCGGACTGTTGACGCCCATTTCACGCTTCAAAAGCGAGCCGACCTCCTTCCTCTATGATGAGGGACGCAAAGTGTATAAGCCGAGCAATTACAATGACAAGTACACCAATGACTTTATTACGATGCGGCAGGCGATTGCCAGCTCCGATAACATTTACGCTGTAGATACGATTATGGCGGTCGGGGCGGACAAGGTCATTGAGACGGCGCGCAGGCTGGGCATTACCAGCCCGATGAGCCCGCTGCCTTCGCTCGCGCTAGGCACCTTCCCGGTCAGCCCCTACCAGATGGCTTCGGCTTTCGCCGTGCTGGCTAACGGCGGCAAACGGGTAGAGCCGATCGCTATTACAAGAATAGAGGATCGCAGCGGACACATCTTATATGAAGCGAAGCAACAAGCCGAGCAGGTTGTCGATCCCGCAAATGCGTTCGTATTGACCAGCCTGATGGAGAGTGTCTTCGATACCGGAGGTACAGGAAATCGCGTAGCTGCCATGATTAAACGGCCAATCGCGGGCAAAACGGGCACGACCGCTAATGATGCTTGGCTCGTTGGCTATACGCCGGAGCTGGCTACAGCAGTGTGGACGGGCTTTGACAAAGGCCGCAAGCTGACCGTTGCCGAGGCGCACCGCGCAGCGCCGATTTTCGCCGCCTATACCGAGCAGGCGCTGTCGACGGTTCCGCCGAAAATTTTTCCGATACCGGAGGATGTCGTCAGCGTCTACGTCGATCCAGCCAGCGGCAAGCTGGCTGAGGCCACCTGCTCGGCGAAGCAGCTTGAATATTTCGTCAAAGGCACCGAACCTGTCGAAGTATGCGGCGAAGCATCGGGAGAGCCCGGGGACAACTCCGTTCAGGGAACAGGAGAGCGCAAAGCTGCCGACGAGCGAAAATCATGGTGGAATGATTTGAAGCGCTGGTGGCAGCACGACTAATACAAAAACCTAAAAGTAAAGGCACTTCCCCTAATTTTGTCGGAAATTTGATCAAATCGTGAATTTTCTTTGAACGTTTCGCATAAAGTGTGTTATAATGAGTGCAAGAAAGCACTTACAAGTAAACGGGGTGTTTATAATGACAACGAAAACAGCAACAATCAGCGACGTTAAATCTGCAACTGCAGCTAGTGTGAAACGTTTAGTAACTTCAATGACCATCATCGCTTGGACTGTTCTCTCTGTAGGCGTAGTCCTTTGCTTAATAAATCTCAGCCACTTCAGCGATAAGAACGTATGGCTTATGGTCGGGCTCGGATTTATGGTAGGCAGCGTATTTATTTACACCATTGGCACTGCCATTGGCCTTGTGCATGCAAGACGGGCCCAGCAGGCTGATGAAGAACAGAAGTAACCAGCTGGAGCAGCACAACCATTGAGAACGTACAATTTAAAGCCTCACCGTCGATTTGACAGTGGGGCTTTTTATTTTTTTCAACCTACTTTAATGCAGCCAAAATTATGACTTTTTGAGATCCAGTGAATGACAATTGTCGAACTGGTGAACTTTCTATTACGAAAAAAAGACGAATTGTTGACGTAATTGTTAAGTCAGCAGTTATTCTCCGTAACTTCTGCTAATGTTAAGGCTAAGAGTATATCCAAGGAGCTGAACCATTTGAGACGTTATATTCGTGTATTGACACCCCTGCTCATCATGCTGATGGCCGTTCTTCTCTCTGGCTGCGGCGAGCAGTATCTGGTGCTCGATCCAAAAGGGCCAATTGGCGAAAGCCAGAAGGATTTGATTTATTTTTCAACAATCCTCTGTCTAGTTATTGTCGTTCCCGTTCTAATCTTGACCGGCTACATCGTATGGCGCTACCGTGACAAAAAAGGCAACGACGCTCCTTACCAGCCGAACTGGAATCACAGCACGAAGCTGGAGATTATTTGGTGGAGCATTCCAATTGTAGTTATCGCTATTCTAGCAATCGTAACGGTGAAGTATTCATATGACTTGGAGCCATCCAAACCGATTGCTTCTGCGAAAGCACCGATAACGATTGAAGTGACCTCGCTGGATTGGAAATGGCTGTTCACGTACCCGGAAGAGGGCATCTCTACAGTCAACTACCTTCAAATTCCAGAGGGCACTCCGATTCAGTTCAGACTGACTTCGGATACGGCGATGAATTCGTTCTGGATTCCGCAGCTGGGCGGCCAAATTTATACGATGTCCGGCATGGCCATGACGCTTTATCTGCAAGCAGATGAGATTGGCAATTATTATGGCTCGGGCGCCAACTTCACGGGGGAGCATTTTGCCCAAATGACCTTTAATGTGAAGGCAACTTCCGAGAATGATTATAAAGCGTGGGTTCAAGAGGTGAAGACAACCGCTCCGGCACTGACGCAAGAAGGCTTCGAGAAGCTTACTGAGCCAAGCGTTGAGACGGTCCAATCGTTCTCCTCCTTCCCTGAAGGACTGTTCCAGAAAGTCGTGATGCAATATATTGGCGAAGGCGGCTCTGCCCATCATCATGGCGGCTCCACAGCTACAGAAGAAAACTCAAGCATGGATCACGACGAAATGGATATGAGTGATATGGACATGGAAGATATGGACGGTATGGATATGAATCATGACCAAGAATCTTCAACGAATCAGCATTCACACTAAACACAAGACGAAAGGAGACGCCGCATGTTTCAGAATCTAATCGATTTCTTGCTCAATGATTTTTTCATCACTGGCGACCCGCTCATTCTTGGAGCACAGGTATCCATCGGCTTGGCCATGGTTGCCGTCGTATTCGCCTTGTCGTATTTCAAAAAATGGCGCTGGCTATGGACGGAATGGCTGACCACCGTCGATCATAAACGGATCGGCATTATGTATATTATCGCGTCGATTCTCATGCTTTTCCGTGGTGGCGTCGATGCCCTGCTGATGCGGGTGCAGCTCGCTATACCGCAGGTAGAGTTCCTTCACGCCGATCACTATAATGCGATCTTTACAACGCACGGCGTTATTATGATTTTATTTATGGCGATGCCGCTTATGTTCGGCTTATTCAATATCGTTGTGCCGCTGCAAATCGGCGCACGCGACGTCGCCTACCCGTTCCTGAACTCGCTTAGCTTTTGGATGTTTTTCTTTGGCGCCATGCTGTTTAACGTTTCCTTCGTTATCGGCGGTTCGCCGGATGCAGGCTGGCTGGCCTATCCGCCTCTCTCCGAGCTGTCAGGAAGCCCAGGCCTCGGACAGGATTTCTATATTTGGGGCATTCAGATTTCCGGTATCGGCTCCTTGGCCACCGGTATTAACTTTGTTGTAACGATTTTGAAAATGCGTGCACCAGGCATGAAGCTGATGAAAATGCCGATGTTTGTCTGGTCCGTCCTTTCATCGTGTATTACGATTATGTTCGCTTTCCCAATCTTGACCGTTACCCTGTTCCTGCTGTTTATTGACCGTTACTTCGGCGCTCACTTCTTTACGCTCGATGGCGGCGGTAACCCGATGATGTACATCAACCTTATCTGGATGTGGGGACATCCCGAAGTGTATATCGTTATATTGCCAGCATTCGGTATTTTCTCCGAAATCGTTTCAGCTTTCTCGAAGAAAAAGCTGTTTGGCTACAAATCCATGGTATTCGCCCTCATGTCGATCAGCTTCTTCTCGTTCTTTACATGGGCGCATCACTTCTTCACCATGGGCTCCGGCGCGAACGTTAATGCGTTCTTCGCCGTAACGACGATGCTTATTGCAATTCCTACAGGCGTTAAAGTATTTAACTGGCTGTTTACGATGTTCCGAGGCAAGCTGACGTTCCCAACGCCGATGCTTTGGACGATCGCGTTTATTCCTTGCTTTGTCGTCGGCGGTATGACCGGGGTTATGCTCTCCGTCGCACCTGCTGACTTCCAGTTCCACAACAGTTATTTCCTGATTGCCCACTTCCACCAAGTGCTGATCGGGGGCGTCGTATTCGGATACTTCGCCGGACTTTACTACTGGTGGCCGAAGATGTTTGGATTCAAGCTGCATGAAGGCCTTGGAAAATGGGCATTCTGGCTGTGGAACATCGGTTTCTACGTATGTTTCATGCCGCAGTACGCGCTTGGCTTGATGGGGATGACCCGTCGTTTCAACGAATACAACTTTGATATGGGCTGGCAGCCGCTTAACGTCGTCTCCACTGTCGGCGCGTTTATTATGGGTCTGGCGTTCCTGTTCCAAGTATGGCAAATCGCGCACAGCATCAAGTTTTACAAAAAAGAACCAACTGGCGATTCATGGGATGGCCGTACGCTGGAATGGTCGATTCCATCTCCTGCACCGCTTTATAACTTTGCAAGAGTTCCGGTTGTAGAAACCGAGGATGCTTGGTGGGAAGAGAAGCAGCGTCTGGCAAATGGCGGAAAGCCTAAGCAACTTGCTCCACTTGAACCGATTCATATGCCGAAAAACTCTGCCATTCCATTTTTGATATCCGTTTCCTTCTTCGTTATGGGCTTCGGGTTCGTCTGGGATTGGAAATGGATGATTATACCTGGCGCAATCGGCGTTGCCATTTGCATGCTGGCGCGTTCCTTCAGCTACGATACCGACTACTACATTCCTGTAGATGAGATCGAGCGGACGGAAGCCGCATTAGGAGGGACAAAATAATGGCACAAGCAGTAACCGGTCATGATAAGCACGGCCATGGCGGCCACGGTCATCATGACGAGCACCATGAGCATGAACATGAATCACTCAAAACATTCGGCTTCTGGATGTTTCTGATTACCGACGTTATTTTGTTCGGTACGTTATTTGCAACATTTGTCGTACTTCGACTCAGCACGGATGGCGGCCCTACGGCCGACGAAATGTTCAAGATGCCTGGCGTTATCGCTGAGACGTTCATCTTGCTTACAAGCAGCTTTACAAGCGGTATCGCTGTGCTTCAAATGCACAGAGGCAATAAGAAAGGCCTTATTGGCTGGCTCGCCGTTACCGCAGTTCTCGGTCTTGCCTTCATCTATTTGGAGGTCAGCGAGTTTATTGAGCTGGTACACGAAGGTGTAACAATTGGCACTAGCGCTTACTGGTCTGCTTTCTTCACACTTGTCGGTACGCACGGTCTTCACGTATCGGTCGGTATCGTATGGATGACTGCGCTGATGATTCAATTGTATCGTCGCGGCATTACGCCAGTAACACAGCGCAAGGTTAATATTATTAGCTTGTACTGGCACTTTTTGGACGTCGTTTGGATTTTCGTTCTCACGGTCGTCTATCTGATGGGGGTGATGTAGCATGGATAACCATAACTCGCATTCCCCGTCTCATGAATCACATGGTTCCATGAGGTCCTATGTCATCGGGTTTGTATTGTCGATTATTTTGACGATTATCCCGATTGTCATCGTCATGAACGATATGCTGAGCAAGAAGCTGACGATAATCGTCATTCTGATTATGGCTGCCTTGCAATTCGTCGTTCAATTGTTCTTCTTCATGCATCTAAGAGACGAGGAAAAGCCGCGTTACAACACGATGGCACTTATATTCGGGCTCGTCATCCTGCTTACCATCGTTGCAGGTTCCATCTGGATTATGTCCTACAACGTTGTAGGTTAGCTTACGCATAACAACAAGAACCCCTCGATGGCGCTCCCTGAGTGCCGGCGGGGGTTCTTGTTGTTTCGCTTTATTTTCCAATTGGGCTATAGTACACTTGGAATAGCTTTTAGCCTGATTAGACAGCTTATACGCTGTGTCTCTACATTCATTTTAGGAGGAACCCTTTACATGTTGAAAATGAAAAACACCAAAAAAGCTTTTTCGCTGCTTCTGCTTCTGGCAGCCATGATGCTTGTTATATCCGCTTGCGGCGCAGGCAGCGGTACAGGCAGCAATTCCAGCTCAGGAGCCGCTGGATCGGCAGCTAACGTGTCCAGCGAGTCTTCGGCACCTGCTGCATCGGCTGAGCCTTCGCCCAGCCCATCAGCCAATCTGCTTGACTCGGACAAGCATCCGGTCGTAACGATTCAGATGAGCAATGACACTTACATTAAAGTTGAGCTGTATCCGGAAATTGCACCGAATACAGTTGACAATTTTATATCGCTCGTCCAAAAGGGCTATTATGACGGGTTGATTTTTCACCGTGTCATTCAAGGATTTATGATTCAAGGCGGCGATCCGGATGGAACAGGCGCAGGCGGCCCTGGCTACTCCATTCCAGGGGAATTCACATCAAACGGCTTTCAAAATGATTTGAAGCACACGCGCGGCGTAATTTCCATGGCGAGAACGGGTGAACCGAATTCCGCCGGCTCCCAGTTTTTCATTATGGTAGCGGATGCGCCAACGCTTGATAACGAATATGCTTCCTTCGGCGCAGTTATTGAAGGCATGGACGCGGTTGATCAAATCGTCAACCAGCCTACCAACAGCCAGGATCGTCCGAATGAGCCGCTTTCGATGACGAAAGTGACTGTGGACTTGAAAGGCATGACGTTTGAGGAGCCGGAAAAAACAAAATAGTTATGACTGGCGCATTGAATATGGCATCTGCATTACAACAAATAAAGAGTCTAGCGCTGGGCGCTAGACTCTTTATTTGTGCCCACAGAGTCGCCTTCAACCAGCGTCACATAAATTCGCTCGTTCTCGACCGGCTCTCCGGCTATGATTTTCAGCAGCTGCTCAGATGCAAGCGCTCCCCATTTATGTTTGGAATAATCAATCGTAGCCAGCTTTGGCTGCATATACGAGGCCAGCTCCACATTGTCAAAGCCGATAATATGAATATGCTCGCCCACGACATAGTCTGTCTGCGATACATAGTTGTGCACGCCAATCGCCATTTCATCGTTCATGCAAAAAACAGCAGCAGGCTCCGTGTATTCAGCCAATATTTTTTTAGCTGCTTCCTCGCCGGATTCCTTGCGGAAACTGCCTTCAATGGCTTCAAACGTCAAGTCATCGCAGCGCTCCACCGCCTGCTTGACCGCTTGCAGCCGCTGACCTGCATCATAAGACTCTTCCGGCCCCATAATCGCATAGATTTTGCGAAAGCCCCGATCCAGCAAATGCTCCATCGCAAGTGTAGCTCCTGCCTTGTTATCAAGCAGCACCTGATTAATATTCGGGTGGTTCAGCTCGCGGTCGAGTACGACTACTTTATGCCCCAGCTCCGCATACCGCAGCAGCTCTGTGCTATCGAACGTGGCATCGAGCACAATTGCGCCGTCAATCATCCGCTCTGGAAGCATGCGATGCGAACGCTTGCCGCTGCATACAATCGTATCATAGCCTTTGCGGTGCAGCATTTCATTCACCCCTTGCAGCAAATCCCCATAAAAGGCTCCACTGAAGTCGGTCAAATATACGCCAATAATTTTAGTCTCGCGTGTCTTAAGCGTACGGGCAGCCGCGTTCGGCACGTAGTTCAACTCTTTGGCTATAGCTAAAATTTTGGCGCATGTCTCCGACGTCACCTTCGGGCTGCCATTCAGCGCGTAGGAAACCGTCGATATCGAGACACCAGCTTTCTTAGCGATATCTTTAATACTGACCACTGCACTCTCTCCAATCTGTTTGCTTCAAGCGTAAACGGCTTTTCCATTCAAATGGAAAAGGCTCGTTTCGCGTAGAAATGTAAGCCTGATAATAAGAGTTCTCCCTTATTATTCTTAGATTTCAAGCGTAAACGGCTTTAGCTACCTTTAGCATTAAAGCTCGTTTCGCGTAAAAATAGAAACAGAAATTATATAAAAGCCTATTAAAGGCATTTAAACTTATAAACACTTATATTTTAAAATATTCCTGATTAATTAACTATATCATAACAGATTAAAGTTGCCTCGACTTATGTGCATACGGCGATCCGAAACGAATCGCCGTACACTAGTCCTTACATGAAAATGTCGATAATCGTTGTTTCGCATGTTTGATGCTGCTTCAGCAGCTGCGGAGAAATTTCCAATCCGCCCGCACGATAACGATTGGAGCCAAATGCAGCCTCCATTTCATTACCATTTATTTTCACGCTTTTCACAGTCGCATCGCTATCGCCATTCAAATGGTAAACGAAGGTAATCGGAGCGCCCTGATATTCGAAATCGAATTGCAGGCCATCCAACGACTGTGGCAGCACTGGATCCACGATCAGCTTATTCTCCACTTGGCGGATACCAAGCACATTTGCTATAAGCTGGTTCATATAAATCCCCGGTCCGCTGGAATAAATTCTCCATCCGCCTTTAACCGGAGCAGAGCCATCACGAAGCTGTGCAAAACGATCCTGCGCCTCATAACGCGTATTAAACTTGCCATCCGAGCTGCTGAAATAAGAATTGCTTTGGCGAAGCTCCGCATTCTGCACAGCATCCTTCAAACCAATCGGGTTGATGATTGTAAGTCCATTCCATGCTTCATCTACCTTGCCGAGCTTAGCCATTGCTTCTACATAGCGGATGTGAGCATGTACATATTGCAGCCCTACCTCGCGGCCAAAGTTCGCCGCCTGCTCAGCGCGCTTGAAATGCGTGCTTACACCACCGGTATATTTCGCCGGACGGTTCATCAGCCGAACGCCATCCGGGCAGTAAAGCTCGCGCTTGATAAGCGCATAATGCGACTCGGCCTGCTCAGCTGTAAGCAGCTCAGCAATCATGCTGCGGGTCATCGGAAGCAGGCGGTATTGTATGCCTGTTACCGCATCCGTTGGATGCAGCATCAGTTCCGCTTTATCTGGCTGCTCCATGTACAAGAAGCCAGGAATAACATCGGTTTGCAGCATATAACGATTGAAATCCGCTTCAATGCCCGCACTCAGTGCTCCGAGCTCTGCCGCCCACTCTTTATTGTGCGTTTGCATTGCTGCAGACAAATGCGTAAACACCTGGTACGTCAGCGCCACTGTCCAGCTGCTCACCATATACTGCTTGAGCTGGGCGTTGGCAGGCTGCAGCGTGTCATCCCAATCGCCATCGCCGTAGGAGGACAAATGGGTGTCATGCAGGAAATGTCCCTTAATATAGGCGATTTCCTTCTGTGCATGTTCAAGCAGCGATGCCGTATGCGACGTGAATGCAAAACCTTCTTTCGTCGTATAAGGGACCTGCTCCTCCAGAACGGAATAATCCTGTGTCGCAGTCAAATAGTCGCTCAGCACCTTGAGCGGCCATACGATAATATCGCCATGGCTTTCTTCCTGCTGCACGTTCACGTAGTTGTCGAACATAAACCATTGCGGCCAATTGCCGTCTTCCTCATATTGATGGGAAAATACCGTCAGCAATATTTCGCGAACTGCGCCGTAATTTTGCATCGCCATAAAATATTCGGTCGGCCCTTGGCAAACATCCCGTGTTCCCCATGCAGCGCCGCCATATTGCTCTAGCCCGTGCGGTACCGAATAATGCACGAGCATATTGTGCGTGTACCACCATGCCAGCGTATTAAACTTGTCCACTTCAGCGGTATTTCCGCCTTTTTGCGTCAGCTCAAATCCATTCATCACCCGCTTGTAAAAAGCTCGGTAAGCCTGTGCCTGCTCTTCTGCATCCTCTGCGCTAACGGTTGTCGCTGGAAGCTCTTCGCCTTGCAGCAAGCCCTGCACCGTAGCCGTCCATTCGCTGCTTGCGCCTAGCTCCAGAACGACTAGCGATGCGCCGCCAGACTCCATTCCCGTTACGAGCTTTTGCTCATCCGCAACAGTCATCTCCGCTCCATCCACACGAAGACGGTAGCGAAGCTTCGGATATACATTTGCGCTCAGCGCCGCCGAATCGGCCGTAAATTCAAGCCAATCCTGATTTTTGTCCATTTGATACGGCAAAATATATTCATTATCATTCATCAACACTTGGTTCGTGACCAGATAACGGTACTTTCTTCCGCTTGTCGAGCGAACATGCATCCGAACCTCCGGTGTGTCTACGGTTGTATAGTTCGTAATGATGATGAGATCATCGGACGTTTTGTAATACCATTTTGCAAAGTTAAAGCCCATCTCAAACATCGAAGGCATCGTAAGCAGACGATATACGCCATCCAGCTCTACATAAATGCGCTGTCCCGACGTTTTTGGCACATTTAGCGCATTGCGGGCATTCGTCACCCATTTGTGGAAGGTCGTGTTGCCTACAACCAGCTGCGAGTTGAACAGGCCGTACATATACGAGGTCGTCGTCAGCACATGCGTGTGCAAGCGGTCATTGCCGCCCGTCATTAGAATATGGCCGTGCGGACGCTCAACGAGCAGCTCTTTTTCCTTTAATACAACATGCTCATGGGTCGCAGTGAAAAAAGAAAGCAGAGACTGTCCCGCATACTCCTCCTGCGAGCGTTCAGGGAATAAACCGTCAACCTCTTCCGCCGTCATCGATACGGTTTGTAAAGGGGAGCCAATAGCCGCCGCTTTGCGTACCGGATTGGCATCTTGCAATTGTAAAGCAGGCACAGCACATACTTGCTCCCACGCTTGCTGCACTTCCGCCGTGAAGGCTAGCGACGTTACAGCCTCTGGATGATTGGCTTTAAACAAGCCATAAAAAACAAAATTCTGCTCGCCGTCCAGCTTAACAAGCGGCGTTTGCAAAGCTGTATATGCAAATTCATATTGGTAAACTTCATTGGCCAACGATGGCTTCATTAATGCTTCAGCCATATCCGTTTCCTTATAGCTTAGGCCATAGAACTGGAAGCCATCTGTCGAATAGCCAGCCGCCCCTGTCCATGCCCCTTGCTGCAAATAAGGGAAGCTTCCACGCTGCGGCATATTTTGGCGGGAACAAACGACATAACCGCGCTGCCCATCCTCAAATACGGAATGGTCAATATATTGCGATTGATAAGCTTCATTGCTGCGAACGGCAGCCTGGTCAGCAAGCCCGATGTCTTGACCATAGATTATATCGACCATCTCGCCATTGCCGACTACCAACACATCCCAAAACCATACGCCTGCTTCCGACAGCAGGAAACGAACCTGGTAACGAACGCCCTCCGCTTCTCCTGCCCATACGACTTGATTCGCACTATAGGAAACGCGGCTATTCGAGCGCACACCCAGCAGAGGAAAAGCTGCAATGCCCGATTCACGATGCAAACGCAAATATATATTATTTAGTGAACCGTCTACCGCATTGGATAGAAGCTGATTTATCATCGTGTTGTTGTGGGTAATTTGATAAAGATCGCCGCTACTGAGAAAGGTGAACGATAATGGTCCGGCCTCTACTCGAAAGCTGCTTGTGCTTGCTGCTGTCATGTTCATCACTCACTTTCCTGACTTTTTTAAAATATAAGAATTTATAAGTTTCGCCCTTATAATCAGCTTATATTTCACCGCGAAACGGTAGCATTGCCGCCAGAGGACGGCTCCAGTCGTTTACGCTTGAAATATAAGAATTTATAAGTTTTCATGTATAAATGGGGCTTATATTTCTCCGACAAAGCTCTTCGCTCGTCCTAGAAGGACAATGAAATCGTTTTTGCTTGCTAATTTGTATACATAGGCTTTCATCAATAAACGCATAATAAACAGCTGATACCAGCGAAGTTGATGCAGATTGACGGCATTTGCCGAAATCAATCGAAACGTTTCTATTTTACAACTAAAAGGATTATAGAACGTTTTCAACTTCCCGTCAATTGCTCCCATTATCCGAATTTCATATAAGCGAAACGTTTCTATTATCATTTTAACGCCCCGGAAGCAAATTTCAATAGCCAAAAAAAATGTGTTGAATACGATTACATTCTGTTTTATAATGACATCGAAACGTTTCTATGGTCACTAGCATCTTCTGATGCAATCGCGTATAATCTAAAATCGAAACGTTTCTATGTTTCATAAGGCTTATATATTAAGGGGAGCTTTTCAGGAATATAGGAGAGGAGGCATGTCGCTAAGGGCATATGTTCAGAAGGAAGCCCGTTACTTTAATGCCAGCGCCATTGCATAAACCGGCAACAATAGAGTCATCATTTACTTATGCCACTGCATCTTAAAATTACAGCTTCATAAAGAGAGGAAGATTTAGAATGTTTAATAAATCCGTTAAAGCTGCACTAATCAGCACCATGCTGCTTTCAGGTATTTTGACAGCGTGCTCATCCAATAATACAAATACAACTGGCGAAGCCGCTACTGGCGATCAGCCTGTCACGATTAAAGTTTGGGGCATGGGCGATCAAGAGCAGACGCTCAAAACGATTTCCGAGCAATTCGAAACAGACAATCCGAACATTAAAGTAGATGTGCAAGTGATTCCTTGGGGCTCGGCGCATGACAAGCTGCTGACAGCTGTTGCTTCCAAATCCGGTCCTGACGTGCTGCAAATGGGTACTTCCTGGATGCCAGAATTCGCAAATGCGGGCGCTTTGCTTGATTTGACGCCTTACATCGACCAATATCCTGAATTTAAACCTGAGAACTTTTTCGACGGTATCGTAAAAACAACGCAATTTGACGGCAAAACGTTCGGTATTCCTTGGTATGCTGAAACTCGCGTCCTGTTCTATCGCACCGACCTGCTGAAAGAAGTAGGCTATGACAAAGCACCTGCTACTTGGGATGAGCTGAAGGATGCAGCAACGAAGCTGACTGCGCGCGGCGAAGGCAAATACGGCATTGACCTCGTTCCAGGCGAGCCGACTCTGGGCATTATGTTTGCCCGCCAGAACGGTTCCAAGATTTTTGATGAGCAAAATAAACCTTTGTTCAATCAGCCGGAATTCGTTGACGCTGTAAAATATGTAGGCAGCTTCTATCAAGAGAAGCTTTCTCCTGTAGATCTTGGCATTGATGCTGTTCAAGGCTTTGCTGGCGACGGTGTTATCCCGATGTTCATCAGCGGACCCTGGATGATCAAGCCAATTAAAGAGCAAGCGCCAGATATCGATGGCAAATGGGCAACTGCTGTTCTTCCATCCGGTTCTGCGAACAACAACTCGATTCTTGGCGGCTCTGATCTGACCGTATTCAAATACAGCAAAAACCAAGAAGCGGCCGTTAAGTTTATTGCCTATATGAGCAAACCAGAAGTTCAGTTGAAATGGAAAGAGCTGTCCGATGCGCTTCCAGCTGTACAAAGCGTATGGCAAGATGCTTCTATGACTGCTGATCCTAACCTTCAAGTCATCGGGGAGCAGCTGAAGCATGCTGAAGCAACACCCGCTCTCACCGCTTATGACCAAATTTCGCAAAAATATGTAGCTCACTTTGAGCAAATTTATCGCGCTAACGCTGACGTGCAGACGCAAATGGACGCTTTGAACGTTGAAGCTGAGAAATTAATTAAATAATCTTTTAGCCGGCAGCTGCTTTTGTATAGGGCTGTCGGTTATCCCTATTATTGTCCATTTGCGCTCAAGCGTAAATTTAAAGGATGTGACTTAGCCGATGAAAGGCATATTGAATAATAAAACCCCTTATTTCTTTATTGCGCCAACTTTGATTTTGCTCGCTATGTTCTCCCTGCTGCCCATCGTTATTGCGCTGGTCATCAGCTTCACAGATATGGATCTCGCCGGCCTTGCCGATGTATCCAACATTTCGTTTGTGGGCATGCAAAACTACTTGGACGTATTGACTGACCCCTTATTTCTCCAAGCGATTACCAACACGATCTATTATGTCATTATTGGCGTTCCGTCTGTTATCGCCCTGTCGCTAGCGATTGCGCTGCTAATTAATTTCGGCAAATCCAAAGTATTTACAACGTTCCGCGTTATTTACTATTTGCCGTCCGTAACCAACGTTGTTGCCGTTGCGGTCGTATGGACTTATTTGTACAACCCATCGCTTGGCTTGTTCAACTATTTGCTGAACCTTGTGCATCTTCCAGATGTCCAGTGGCTTCAGCATCCGATTATCGCCAAAATCTCGCTGATCATTCTTGCCTTATGGCGGGCGATCGGTCTGAATATGCTTATTTTTATCGCGGCTATCAAAGGCATTCCACGCTCTTATTATGAAGCTGCGCAAATTGACGGAGCTAGCAACTGGCAGCAAATGCGGACGATTACGCTTCCGCTGTTGCGTTATGCTATTTTCTTCGTTTCCATCACCACGATGATTGGCTGGATTCAATTTTTCGAAGAGCCGCTCATTATGACCAAAGGCGGACCGCTTAACGGCACGATGTCCGTAGCCTTGTTCATTTACAACAACGGCTTCCAATACAGCAAATTCGGATATGCTGCGGCAGGATCCTTTATACTATTTATTTCCATAATCATCATTACGCTCATTCAATTCAAGTTCCAGAACAAGGAAACAGATGTTTAAGGAAAGGAGAGGGGAATAAATTATGGCACCGAAAACAAAAAGCGGCACAGCCCTTCAATGGCTGCTCGGCATTTTGCTGACTGGCGGCGGGATAGTAATGATGCTTCCGTTCGTATGGATGATTATGTCGGCGTTCAAAACGGAAAGCGAGGTTAAGCAGCTGCCTCCAACACTGTGGCCGAAAAATATAACGTTCGAAAACTTCAGCAATCTGTTCGTCAATATGCATTTTGGCACGTATTTGAGCAATACGCTGCTGATTGTCTTTTTCTCCTTCATCGGCTTGTTCCTGAACGCAATGGCTGGTTATGCATTCGCCAAGTTCAAGTTCAAAGGCAAAGATAAGCTGTTCTATCTCGTACTCGCTACGATGATGATTCCCGGCCAGGTAACGATGATTCCTGTTTACCTGCTGCTCAATGAAATGCATTTGACGAATACGATGATCGGCATCGTGCTTCCGGGCTTCGTTGGCGCATTCGGTATCTTCCTGTTCCGCCAATTTATGTCCACGATTCCCGATGAGCTGCTGGAGGCGACCCGATTGGATGGGGCAAGTGAAGTCCGCACCTTCTTTCAAATCGTGCTTCCGATCTCCAAAGCCATTCTAGCAATTCAAGGCATTCTGACGTTTATCGGAGGCTGGAACAGCTTCCTATGGCCGCTCATTATCGCCAATGACGAGAAGCTTTACACGCTGTCCGTCGGTCTGGCTCTGCTTAAGGGCGAGCATGGCAGCAACTATGCTTTGCAAATGGCGGGCTCCACCTTCATGGTACTGCCCGTCGTTATCGTATTTATTTTCTTCCAGAAGCAAATTATTGAGAATTATTCGATTTCCGGCATTAAATAAACGCAGCAGCTTTCACGATATGAAGAGGTTATCAGGAGTGCTAACAAGGAGGTTCCATCGCAATGGCCTTGTTTCAATGTGATTTTTACTCAGAAAAGCTGGGCTTCTCGACCGGCATGTCGGTTATTTTGCCGCAGCCGTCATTAGCTGACCTTTCTTCCCGCAAGGAAGGAACGGATTACAAATATCCGGTACTGTATTTGCTGCATGGGCTGTCGGACGACCATACCGCCTGGACGCGTTATACGTCAATTGAACGTTATGCTTCCAGCAAAGGGATCGCTGTCGTCATGCCTGGCGTGCATCGCAGCTTTTATGCAGACATGGAGCAGGGTGGCCGCTACTGGAGCTTTGTCAGCGAGGAGCTGCCGCTGGTGGCCCGCTCCTTCTTCCCGCTGTCAGCCCGCAGGGAGGACAACTTCGTCGCCGGCCTCTCGATGGGCGGCTACGGCGCGTTCAAGCTGGGACTGCATCATCCTGAGCGCTTTGCCGCTGCGGCAAGCCTTTCTGGCGCGCTTGATGTTGCGAGCCGTCTCCAGCATCCGGACTTCTCTTATACGGACGAAGGCGAGTTTGGACGGTTGTACGGCAGTATGGAGAAGCTCGAAGCTGGGCCCAGCAATCTATTTAACCTTTTAGCCTCTACTGCTGCGCTTGCTCCTGAACAACAGCCGAAGTTTTATCAATGCTGCGGGACAGAAGATTTTCTGTATGAGGATAATCTTCGCTTCAAGGCAGCGATGGAGGACTACGAGCTGACGCTCACCTATGAAGAGGAGCCGGGCATGCATGAGTGGGGCTACTGGGATCGCAATATCCAGCGCGTCCTTGACTGGCTGCCGCTATCCCGCTAGAACATCGAAAGCGCCTGCTCCCGGTAACAATCGGGGCAGGCGCTTTCGATGTTCTTTTATACCTATCAAATGAGTTCTTAAAACCCGCGTTGCTCTATTTTAATCGACTTTGGTAATACCAGCGTCATTTGAGCGTTATACATATTCGACTGAAGCGGGCCATTATGCCGGTCAAATTCGCCGACCATGACATACATGACCGTTCCCACTACGCTTGTGCTAACCAGCTGCTCTGAAGTATCAATCGGCTCTGCAGCCCAGTACTGCACCTGCCCCAGCAATTGCACCTTTCCGCCGTCTACTTGATCTACACTTACCGGACGGAGTGCTTGCACGACGATTTTATCGACCTTCTCCGGCACGGAGATGGGCGCCGTCTCAATAAGAGCCGTCCGTTCCATTTGGCGCATCGCCCCGCGGAATTCATCCAAAATCCCAGTTGATATCAGTCCCGCCATCGCCAGGCTGAAGCTTCCGATCATCCCTACAATAAACAGGCTGATCCAATCATAACGCAGCGTTGTCCGCTCGCTGCCCGCAAACCAAATGTACAATAAAATTTCTGCACCGAGCAAAATAAACACAAGCGGTGCCACCCACAGCAGCATATCGTATGCCCCTGTGCCGCTCCAGATGGAAACCGCCACAGCGATTCCCATCAATAATAAGGCAACGCCCATCGAAAGCGTGCCTACACGCCACTGCTTCATTCGCTTTTCCCCTTCCGCAGCGATTCCGTTGGTGTCCAATCTTTAGGGGGAAGCCCCTTATTTCGTTGGAACCCTCTGCCAAATGCCATGCGCAGCCCAGCGGCGATCATGACAAAAGCTACAAGGGCGGTTGGCAAATTATATTTAATATTTTGATACTGGGCATACCATCTTGGAAAATAATTCGCTGCGTATTCGGCCAGAACACGATCACCCATAAAATACAGCCCGATCAGCAGCAGACCGATGCCGATCCAGCGCTGATAAGGAGCAAACTGCGTAATAATCGCTTGATCCTTTAAGCCTTCCTGCGGTTCAGTCGACAGCTGCCGCATGACATCGAAGAAAGCGAAAAACCAGAATAGCGGCATCAGGAATAGAAACATCGACAGCCGCAGCGCATCCATTAAATAGACGGAGGCGAGGAAGCCGGCCATAATTTGCAGGCCGCGTGTTTGAAGCCCGAGATAGAGATGCCCTGCGCCGGGAAAGAGCGATAGCGTTGCAGCGAGCGCTTTATTTTTGCGCCCCTTGTTCATGTACTCCTCCATCTCTTCAAAAAACGGCCGATCCTCCAAGGGCTCGCCCCGTTTCCTGCGATGCAGCTGCTGTGAAGCATCAAAAATACTGTAAATCCAGATGACGGGCACGCCTAGCAGGAAAATAAGAAACTCTCCTGTTCCCGTTACCATCGATATAAAAATAACAACTGCGAATAAGCCGATGGATGCAACGAGAAAAGCAATGCCCCGCTGCATCAGCCCAAGCGCCATATGGCCCAAACCGGGAACGATGGAGAGCAGCAGCGTGTTCGTACGCTCCTTCTGCTCGCTGTAGGTTAAGATGTCTGCTTGTGCGCGCATCGCTCCTGGCGGGATGTTGCTGTACATCTGATCTGGACTTGGAGGTGCTCCCACACCATAGGCGGCCTCATTCGGATGCGGCTGCCGCCTGCCAATAAGCGTTACAATCATATCAAGCATATTGATGCCCCAGAATAGAAACGACAGCAAGCATAGAACAAAGGCTGTATCGTCATCAATAGAGCTCGCCATAGCAATCAGCAAAAGCAGACCTAGCGGTCCAAACCCTCCCGCCGCATATAACACGAATCGTATTGGACGCCCCAGATAGGCATGGCCAAAACCCGGCAGCATGGACAGCAGCAGCGCAACAAGGGGCTTTTTCTCCCTATTCATTCCTTAATCTCTCCTTCATCATTCGTTATTTAAACCGTTTGGAGGCGATGCCGTCCAGCCAGAGGGATGTGCGGTTCATCATTTGCTGCGACCAGGAGGACTCGCGCTGCTCCTTGTCTCGGATGAGCTGCTCCTCTTTATGCTGCAGCCTGCTATGGTCTATTTTTTCAAGCTCCTGCGAAATGTTGTTTAGTACGCCTGTACCGAGCAGCAGCAGGGTAATGACCGCAGCAGCGGTATAATGGGTTGCCGGATGCTGGAGCCAGGATCTGCGGCGGTATGATTTCTCTTGAAGGAACGGACCCGGCACGGACAGCTGCTCCTGTTTTTCGGATTCCGACGCTCCGAACAGCTGCTTGCTGAGCCTGTGGCCCATCTGCTCAAAATCCGGGAGCTCAATCGCCTGATTTAACAAACTGGCTCCTGGAACGACTCCAGCTATATGAGGCTCAGAAGTAGCGGTGCTCTCCGCCATATCCGCCTCCAACACGAGCATAAATTGCTCTAAGCACACGTCGCATTCAGCAAGCTGCCGCTCGATCTGCTCGCGTTCGAGCTCGGAAAGCACATTCGCCACATACTGCTCCAGAAGGGAAGCCTCCACATGATTCAAATGTTTGCATGCTGAGGATGCTTCATCCGTCACGGGCATGGTCTGCTGTTCTAACGGCCGCTCAACCTGCTTGCCCTGCTGTTTCGTCCTCGAACTCTCGCCATGCTTGTGCTCCTCATGATGACTCATTCAAAGTCCTCCCTTCTCCAGTGCCGCTTGATCCAGTTTCTTGCCCGGTACAGGCGCGATTCTACGCTTTTGCGCTCCAGTCCGGTTGAGGACGAAATTTCCTCGTATGATTTCTGTTCTATATAATAGGCGTTTACGACTTCGCGATAATTGTCCGGGAGCTGCTCTACTTGTTCTCTTATGTAGCGTTGTTCCTCGCGCTCGATCGCAGCGCGCTCCGCTGGCATTGCGGTTCCTTGCCCATCGGTGCCGGGTCCCAGATTGTCCACAAATTCGCTCAGTTCTTCCGGCTTGCGTGCCTTGCTCCTCTTCCAATCAATCGCACGGTTTACAGCAATGCGGGTCACCCAGGTTTTAAAGCCTTCCAGCCTGCACTCGGGGAGAGAGCGGTGAATTTGCAGCAGCACTTCCTGGGTAACATCCTCCGCATCATGCGGCGAATGAAGCACAGCATAAACCGTTTTATAAATATGAGCGCCATATTCCTGCACGAATGACTGGAATTCCGCAGGCCCGCCGTCGCGGAGCGCTATTAACCATGCTTCATCTTGAATCTCTCTCTCCCCCTTCCCTTTATAATAGACGCCAAAACCATGGCTTTCCCCTGCACCTGCAGCAATATTTTTTATAAAAAAGTAAAAAGGCTCCGCTCCAGCGCAGCAATCGCTGCTGCATTGGGGCGGAACCCGTCACATATAAGCTTCCCAGTCAGAAGCTGTCTTGGCCATTTTGTCCGTCATTCTATGCCTCCAAAGCCTGCTTCAGCTCATCGGAAGAGTTATTCCACCATTCTTCATTATGCTCGATTAACAGCTTGCGGAAAGCAGTCTTTTCTTCCGCGCTCAGCTCGCCCAAGTTGTAGCGGCGCTTAATCGCATGATCAAGCTTGTTGACATGGTCAGCGAGAATTTTCCAGCCGCGGCGTGCTTCCGTGTCGATCCACATTTCGCAAGCCGTTGCGCCAGCGTAGTTCGTGCCGTTCTCTCCACGTTCTACCGCAACCCACACAATCCAGCATTGGCGGCCATTCGGCGTATCCTCTTTATTAGGCGAGAACTTGATGCCGCGCTCTACTTTGCTTTTGGCATGCATCGCGCCGTCGTCAATATAAGCGACGCCCGCATCAATAATAACGCAAGATACTTGGCTTAAATCAATGGTGCCTGCACCAAAGCCTTTATGCTGTTTGTTGCTCACGACATTTAGCGCGAGTGATTTCTTTTCTTTTTTCTCCGGTTGTCCTTGCTGTTCCATCCGTTCGTACACGTCCTCTCGTCACATTTCATCTATTGTACTGCCGCAGCAGCTTGCAGCCAATCTCTCCTTTCCATTTTGAACGTTTTTCCCCAATAACACAAGCGCACACGGCACAATTTCCTGCCGAATCCGCAAGCGGCTCCCGCTCTACACGCCTTCATCAGCGCCGCTGCAAAAATCCACAAGACTATTCCGGTACAAGCCGACATATACATGCTGTAGATGCTTGTCAACGGGAGGGAAACGTTCAATGACTCCAGGACCTTTCAAACGAATCGCACTCATTATGCTCTCGGCCGTCCTGCTCGGACTGTCGCTGCATCATGGCTTCGGCAACGCTTGGCTATCCCAGTATACGTACGCCTCTGGCGCCTCAGACCCGATTGGCATGGCCGGTCTCACGACAACAACAGCAGCAGAACAAGCTGCTCCACAAACGGCCAAGCCGCCTGCCCCGGCAGCACCAGCACAGCCTGACTCTGCCCAGATTGAAACGGTACAGACGCTCAGCAAAAGAGTCGTCCAATACAACATGCAAGTGGCGCTTCGGGAGGATATCCGATATTTGGATGGCTCCCAGACCGTGACTTGGACGAACCCAGGCAAAAAAACGGTTTCCGAGCTGTATTTTCATCTATACCCCAATGCCTTTCAATCCCAAAAGTCGACGTTCATGCGCGAGTCTGGCGGCCAACTGCGGGGTGACAAAGCTACGGCCGACAGCCAAGGCTATCTGAAGCTGCTCACCTTGCAGACACTGGAGGGCGAGAGCCTTCTTCCCCGCCTGCATTATGTTCAGCCTGATGACGGAAATACGGACGACTATACGCTGACGAAGCTCAAGCTCCCGGTTCCCGTCGCACCGGGCAAATCAGTAACGCTCTCCATGACCTATGAGGTCAAGCTGCCCGAGGTGTTCGCTCGCATGGGCTATTCCGGGAACTTTGTTATGGCGGGCCAGTGGTTTCCGAAGCTTGCCGTTTATGAGCTGGCTGGCACACGCGGCCGAACGAATGAAGGCTGGAACGTCCACCAGTATCATGGGGATTCGGAGTTTTACAGTGATTTTGGCTTGTATAGCGCCCACATTACAGTGCCAGAAAACTTTAAGGTCGCTGCTGCCGGCATTCAGACCAGGGAAGCTGTGACGCAAAATGGCACAAGCAGCTATCATTTCTATGCTGAGGATGTGCATGACTTTGCTTGGTCAGCCTCACCGGACTTCATATATGCGGAGGACACTTTATCAGCAGCAGGTATTCCGGGTGTACGCATTAAGCTTTATTTGGACCCTGCCCACGAAGGGCTGAAAGACCGCTATATGCATGCAGCGAAATCAGCACTGTCCAAATATGCGGAGTGGTACGGCGATTATCCGTATTCAACGCTGTCCATTATCGTTCCTCCAAAGGGTGCGAATGGCGCAGGAGGCATGGAGTATCCAACGCTCGTGACCGCTTTAGCAGCTGAATCCGGTAACCCTGGCTACAGCCTCGAGCGAACCGTTGTACATGAGATTGGTCATCAGTATTGGTATGGGATGGTTGCATCGAACGAGTTCGAAGAAGCGTGGCTCGACGAAGGCTTTACTTCGTATGCCGAGGATAAAGTGATGGAGAACGCCTATGGTGTTGAGCCTAACTTGGCTATGGAAGCCAGCTATATTACGGCCCCTGCACCGCTAAAGCAGCCTTCATGGGCCTATCACAACAGCGATGAATACGCGGAAAATGTATACATGCGCGCCAAGCTTGTGCTGGTCGGCATTGAGAAGCAGGTCGGAGCAAAGACAATGTCAAAAATTATGCGCACCTATTTTCAAAAATACAAATTCAAGCATCCCGCCACGTCCGATTTCCAGCGTGTAGTTGAGCAAGTTACGAAGGAAAAATGGCAGGACTATTTTCACCAGTATGTATACGGCAGCCTGATGGCGGATTTTTCAGTAGAGGCTATTCGAGTGAAAAAAGTGGAGCAGGACGGCCAAACGGAGTATGAGTCTACCGTGCTGATCAAGCGCAATGGCGGGCAAAATGGGCCAATCCCGCTCGAATTCTCCTTTACCGACGGCAAAAAGCTTTCGAAAGTATGGGATGCCTCCGAATCGCATATCCAATACAAGGTTGTACACCCTGCGCCGCTCGCCTGGGTAGCGGTTGACCCGAAAAACAGCAATGTGCTGGACAACAAGCATATTAACAATTTTATGCGCGCAGAAGTGCCCGAGCAGTCGCGTATTCGATGGAGCCTCGGCCTGACGAAGCTTATTGAAGGCTTGCTTGCATCCGTAGGCTGGTAGAGAGGAGGTTAAAAAATGAAGCAGCATATGAAGCAAGGCTGGCGGCTCGCTATTCGCCATTTCTATATCGTCATTCTGTTATTCCTTTACCAGCTATTATGGGGACTTTTCCTTTACCGATTTATTGATATGACTGTACTGCCGCTGCTGCGGCGCTTTCCACTCCAGCATCCGTCTGATTCAGCCGTGTCGCTGTTCCTCAGCGAGGCTCAGTTTCAATTGACGAAAACAGATTTGATCAATCCTTATTTGTGGCTTCTGGGCGGCCTATTCGCTGCTCGCATGCTGCTGACGCCACTGTTCAATGCAGGGCTGCTCTACTCGCTGCATCATATGGGCGAAACAGGTGAAACGCAGTTTCTTCAAGGCATTCGCAAAGCTTGGAAGCCCGTGACGCTGCTCTATTGGCTGCGCACGCTGCTTATTTTCGCGCCCGGCTGGTTCCTGCTGCCTCGCGCCTTCAAGCTGTTTATGGAGGGCCATTCGCTGAGCGAGCTGCTGCAAGGCACGCTGCCGGGCTTTGGCGGCTGGCTGCTATGGAGCTTCCTCGTTCACCTGCTGCTGCTCGCTATGCAGTTCGGCGCCGCCTCTGGCACAGGCTCCCTGAACTGGCTCGGCCATGCGCTCCGAAACCTGTTCCCTTATGCCGGCCTCTCGCTGCTGATGTGGCTGCTGGCTATTGCCGCTTCGCTCGCTGTATCTGGGCCTTCTTACGCTTGGGCGGGAATGCTGGCACTCATCATGCATCAAGCCTATCATCTGCTGCGCACCTTGTTAAAAGTATGGACGCTCGCTGCGCAATATGATTGCCTGCAATCGAAGCAGAGCTGAGACCCTTAGAAAAATGAGAGTCCCTCCGCCTAATTCTCATTTATTATTCTCATTTTTCTAAAGTCCTTCTCATAAAAAAACCGATTGCGGCCAAAAGGCCGCAATCGGTTTTTTGCCGTTAGCCCGCACATGCGGACAATGACCCCATTTAATTCCCAGCCTATAGGGTGACCTAGCCCAAACTCTCTAAATCTTCATTTTACGCTATAATCCTTGCCTGTCTACACGATTCATAGCATATTGGATGCCTATTTCTCATATAAACTGACAAAAAGTTTTTTTCCCCACGTACGGCGTTAGAACGAACATTTATTAGGCAAGAAACTTGTTTTAACGCTAAATTGAGCTGAAAGGTTACATGAGAATTATTAGAAATTCATTCATATAGGAGGAAATCACATGAAAAAAACGAATTATTAGCGCAGAGCAAAATTAAACCAGCCTAATTTTTTATACCGCAAAGGTATAGAAATACGGGGGAACCACTTTGGGTGAATTGATTTCGATGCTTGGACGGCTTGATTCAAGTGTCTTGGAAATCATAGGGAACCTTCACAACCGAACCCCACAGCTAACCTCGTCGGCACCGGAAGGAGTTTCAAATTTTGAAGAAGGTTACTGCACTACTCGTTGGTCTTGTATTAATGCTTGCTTTCCAAGCAGGCAGCGTGTTCGCGAGTTCGAAGATGGATGGTGTTATCGCTGATCTGATTGGCACACCTTACCAAAGCGGCGGAACGACTACGAAAGGCTTCGACTGCTCCGGTTTTACGAAGTATGTTTTCGACAAAATGGGCATCGATCTTTCCCGTACTTCCCAAGCCCAATCGAACGATGGCAGTGAAGTGAAGAAGAGTGACCTGATCGCTGGCGATCTTGTATTCTTCAACACGAGCGGCAAAGGCATCTCCCACGTTGGTATTTACGTAGGTGATGGAAAGTTTGCACATGCTTCCTCGAGCAGAGGCGTTATTATTAGCAAACTTAGCGAGTCTTATTATGCTGATCGTTACGTGTCAGCTACACGCGTTATGAGCCAAGACGCTTACGACAAGTACGCAAGCGAGCAATAGAGCCAGACCACGCTTTTTTCGCTTACATAACGAAAAGCTGCTGTCTCAATCAGCAAAGCCGCAGTTGTTTGTCTTCGGACAAATAGCTTGCGGCTTTGCTGTTTTCTGGCATGGACACAAGGGGGCTCGTTTCCATGCATGTATGTATGTATTCACCGCAAAGACATGCGTTCAAACGATTTGCGCAGTTTTGAATGTTTTTGACGAAAAATCTGTTATGCCCGTTTACGCTGGGCGATGCCGCTGCCGCATGCCATCGTTGATTTGAAAGCTTCACGCGTTCGCGCGATTGAGGTTTATAAGGAGATTGTGTAAGGATGACAAAAACAAATGCTGCTCCTGCTGGCGCCCAGCCGCCATTTGGCTGGAAGATTGCCGCTATGGATACTTCCCATGCCCGGCAGTTGTGCGATTGGCGGTATGAGCCGCCCTACGGCATCTATCAATGGCCCGCATGGGAGGTTATGGAGCAAGCCGAAATGGAGTTTGGTGATCCCGAGCTGCGCCAGAAGCAATATGCGGCTATTTTAGACGACCGCGGGGAGCTCGCTGGTTTTGCACAGTTTTTCCCGCTAGGGGATGAAGTGCTGCGGCTTGGGCTGGGTCTGCATCCACAGCTTTGCAGCAGGGGCTCAGGCACCGCCTTTGTTGCGCTGCTCGTAGAGGAGGCTCGCCGCCGCGCTCCAAACAGCGAGCTGGATTTGGAGGTGCTGACCTGGAATGCACGCGCTATTCGCGTATACGAGAAGGCAGGCTTCCGCATTACCGACACGTATATCCGCCCGACCTCGCAAGGCGCGGCGGAATTTCATTGCATGGTTTACGGAGTAGGGGAAGAAGCCTAGCGTCTCTCTTCCCCTTCCTTTCCTAGCCCTTTCCGCTCCGTTCCCATCAACCGCCGACCCGCTCCAACTGCTGCTACATGAGCCTGCCTCGTCTGGCTCATGTAGCAGCCCATTCGCTCCAAAGCCTCCGACAGCTTTGCTGAAGATACCGAATAAGAGCAGCGGATGCGCCCTTCTCCGCCCGGTCCAAAAACATGCCCTGGCACGACGGCCACGCCCGCTTCCTTCATGAGCTTGAAGGCGAACTGCTCCGAGCTTAGTCCCGTATGGGCGATGGATGGAAAAGCATAAAACGCCCCTTCCGGCATATGGCAGGAAAGTCCCAGCTGCTGCAAGCCGCCCACGAACATCGCCCTGCGTTGCTTGTAAGCCTCCTTCATTAGATCCTTGTCTGCCAATCCGCTGCGCAGCGATTCCAGAGCAGCAATCTGTCCCATAATAGGCGCGCACATTGCCGTGTATTGATGAATTTTCAGCATTTGCGAAATAATTTCCACAGGGCCGCAGGCATAACCAATACGCCAGCCTGTCATGGCAAAAGCTTTCGAGAAGCCATTTATGACGATCGTCCGCTCCTGCATGCCAGGCAGCGATGCAATGCTTACATGCTGGCTCTCATAAGTCAGCTCCGCATATACCTCATCAGAGACGACGATCAGATTATGCGCCTTCACCAGCTCAGTAATGGGGAGCCAATCCTCATAGGACATGACCGCACCCGTTGGATTGTTCGGATAGTTGATCAGCAGCACCTTGGAGCGCGGGGTGATTTTTTCCCGCAGCGATTGTGCCGTTAGTTTGAATTGCTCCTGCTCATGCGTCTCAACGTTTACAATACTACCGCCCTGCAGCGCTACAATGGGCGAATAAGCGATATAGCTGGGAACTGGAATCAGCACCTCATCACCCGAACAAATCAAGGTTCTCATCGCCAGATCAATCGCCTCGCTGCTGCCCACCGTCACCAGAATCTCATCCTTCGGCTCGTAATTCAATTGAAAGCTGCTCCCCAAGTAATGAGCGATTTCCTCGCGCAGCTCCATGAGTCCGGCATTCGGCGTGTACATCGTCTGACCGCTTTCCAGCGCTCGTATGCACGCGGCGCGCACGCGCTCCGGTGTTGCAAAATCCGGCTCGCCCACGCCCAGCGAAATCATATTTTCATCCTGCCCGGCCATATCGAAAAACTTGCGAATGCCCGAAGCGGGCAAGCTCTTTACAAGCGGTGAAACGTTATACTGCACCATTATGCCTGCATCCCCTTTTCAAAATAATCAAATGTATAGTTGTCGCTCTATTCCTTATGAAAGGCCCCACAGCTGTTTTGCCGTATCGCCGATAATTCGAATACCATGCACAATATCCTCATCCGCCACGCGGGAAAACCCTAGCCGCAGCGTATTGCCGCCCCGTCCATCCGTAAAGAAATGATGGCCTAAAGTAAAAATAACGCCTTGCCGCGAGCACGCCTCCAGAAGCTCCCGAACCTTGCACGCTTCCCGAAAGGTCACAAACAGATGCAGCCCGCCATCCCCCGACAACGTCTCATAGGGAACATAGGCTTTGCAGGCTTGCAGCGTCAGCTCGTATTTACGCTTGTATTCCGTCCGCGCCCGCTTCAAATATTTGTGCAGATTGCCATTATGCAAATATTGATAGAGCAGCGATTGGTCAAGCGTCGAGGTGTGAATGTTGCGGGCCCGCTTCATGCTTTCCAAATAATCAATCAGCTCGCGGTCTGCGAGCACCCACCCGACCCGCAGGCCGGGGAACAGCACCTTTGAGAAGCTTCCAATATAAATAACGCTGTTGCCGCTGCCCGCCGATGCGATGAGCGGCGGCACATGCGCTCCGGAATAACGAAGCTCCTCATTAAATCCGTCTTCAATGACGGGAATTTCATATCGGCTCATAAGCTGCATAAGCGCCAGCCGTTTCTCCATCGACATCACGATGCCTGTCGGATTGTGATAGGAGGGAACAAAATAGGCACAATCGTAGGAGCGCTCCTCCAAAGCCCGTTCAAGCTCCCCCAAATGGATGCCATCCGGCTCCATCGTAACGCCCTTAATGTCAAAGCCGTGCAGCTTGAGGTTTTTTATCGCGGTATGATGGGTCGGATTTTCGCAGATAACTGCGCCGTGCTTTTGCCGGAGTGCAGCCAGCACAAGGTCAAATCCTTCCGTAAATCCGGCAGTGATGAGCATATCCTTGCCCTGCACATCCACGCCCTTGTTCTCCATATAGGTCATCAAATACTGAATCAGCGGCTTATAGCCTTTGGCGTAGCCATAGTTCAACAGTACATGGCCCTCCACCGACATACGGCCCAGAAACGCCTGCTTCACATGATCCAGATCAAACAGCTTCTCATCCGGGGCAATGCTCGTAAAAGAAATCGCACTCTTGCCTGCGCGAATGCCCCGCTTCATGAGGTCCAGCTCCTCCGCAAGCAAAGCCTGCCTGCTTAGACGCTCCTTCCACGGCAATTGCCAGGACAAGGACGCTGGGGCGGCGCTGCCCGCCGAATCCTCTGATACATAATTGCCTTTGCCTTGCAAGGCATATACACGGCCCTCGTCCGCCAGCTCCGCATAAGCGGCAATGACCGTATTGCGGCTCACACCGAGCAATACGCTAAGCTCGCGTGTCGATGGCAGCTTCTGATGAGGCTGCAGCGCGCCTTTTATCATTAAACGCTTCATATAATCTTTCACTTGAATCGATACTGGACGGCCTTCTATGAGCTTGAAATCATGATACACTTCTCATCGCCCCCACCTTTATCATGGCTATGCTCGCATTCAAGCGTAAACGGCTGAAGCCGTCCTCTGGCGACAAAGCTATCGTTTCGCGTAGAAATATAGAGAAGGGCTAGACCATCATATCCTTTCCTATATTTCAAGCGTAAACGGCTGAAGCCGTCATCTGGCGGCAAAGCTATCGTTTCGCGGAGAAATATAGAGAAGGGCTGAAACCATCATATCCTTTCCTATATCCCAACAAAAGAACCACGACGCCGGATTTTTCATCCTGTCGTGGTTCTGCAAGCAGCGTCCTCTCGTTGCCGATCCGTCTGCTGTTCATAATCCTTCATATCTGCAAATAAAATAAGGCCGGGACCAGCAAGGACCGATACGGTCCGAATCCATTCACATGTATCCAAATCGACGTAGGCACGCGACACAAGGGTGCGCTGCGTCTCGCTTAACTGCGCAATGGTAGGAATGAAATAGGGGCGCCAGCTCCAATTCGCCCCATAATATTCATCCTGCCGCACCCACTCGCCAGCCTCCACCCTGCAATAGTTGGCCGATAGCTGAATGCCATCTTCCCGGCACAAATAAATGCGAACGCAGCTCGGCGGCAGCTCCTCCAGCAGTCCGGCAATCCACCCGTTGCCTGCTCCTGACTCGCCCTCTCGGCCGAAAGCGAAAGCTCGCTCCTTGTCGATGCATGCAGCAAGCTGCGCCGCTTCCTTCTGCCAGTTCCTCTCGGTGCGCAAGCGCTGCTGGACATATTCCGCAAGCTCGGCCTCCAGCGCTGCGGCGAAACGATCCGCCCGCTGAAATTCCGGCTCGGCCTTGGAGAAGAAGAAGCCCTGCACATAGCGGGCACCTGCTTCAATCGCACGCACCAAATCCTGGCGCGTCTCCACTCCTTCAGCAAGCAGCGACGCACCGATTTGCTCGGCCAGCGCGGAGAAAGAGCGAAGGGCACCTAGATAGCCATTGTGCGTAGCGCTCTTTTTGATCATATGAATGTCGATTTTCAGTATATTCGGCTGAATATGGGCGATACGATCCGTGCTGCTGAATCCGCTTCCTACATCATCAATCGCAATGAGACAGCCTCTCGAACGATACAGATCCACAATGGAACGCAGCTCATCCATCGGGCCATTAAAGCTTTCCTCGGTAATCTCGATGACGATGCGGCGCGGATCAATCCGGTATTTATCAATCAGTTGAAGCGTAAACAGCTCGCCGGATTGCCGATAGCGATGAATCCAGTTCGGCTTTAAATTAATAAACAGCAGCGACTCGGAATTTTCCGCACCCAGCTTGCGCATCGCCTGCTCCCGCAAAATCCGATCGACCGCAATATGATCCTCTACCGAAATGGCGGCGTCTCCAAAAAAAGGCCCCAAGCTTCGCACGCGCTCGCCTGCACAGGCTCTGCCCAGCACCTCATACCCCATAATGGTTCTGGTGTCCATCGCCAGGATAGGCTGATAGAAGGCAGCAAGCTGCTCGCCCTTAAGGCCTAGCGATTCCGGTATCTTTCGCATCGTTTGTCGGTCCTTCATCGCGTGCTCCTCTACATAAAAACGATGTCATATATTCTTCCATTGTTAAAGTTAGACCCTATTGTAGCGGAATCGACATTCGATGTAAAGAAGTGACAGCGTTCGCTAAGACCGATTTTTCCCCCAGCTGTCCGGGCTCCGAACGCCCTGCTCGCCCTATGCTCTAAATCAACCGCACCATATGCGTCACATTATCGCCCTGTGCGACCTCAATGACATGATGCTTCGCGTGATAGGAAACTTTGCCTGCGCCCACCTCGATCAGCGCTTGCTCGCCCAATCCGAAAAACACATCGTCGGCCAACGCCTCCATCACCTCGTGCTTTTCTTCTTCTCCCAATGCCTCCCACTCTTCCTTTTCCATTTCAAAAAAAGAGTAGCTCCCCTCAATCGCGCTAACCGCTGTTGTCAGTTCCTTCAATATATCCGCATATTCCCTTGCATGCTTTACGCCCATAATAAGGTTCCACCTTTTCACTGATTTATATGATTCATTTTACCTCATTTTCACAATTTTTAATGCCTTTCTGTTTAAATCCTTTTCAGGTCTAATCTCACCGCCCCCTTCTGTCGATAATATAAATAGAGAACTTTCGAAATTGTATTGGACGGGGTGTATAATGAAAAATTCAACTATTATCGGTATTGTTCTAGCTATCATAGGTATCTTTGGCGGGATGGTCGTCAAGGGAGCTCCCATTTCCAGTCTCTTGAATCCTGCTGCCTACATGATTATCATCTTGGGTACCGTCGCAGCCGTAATGATCGCTTTCCCCATGTCAGAGCTAACAAAAATCGGCAAGCTGTTTAAAATGGTATTTGGCACGCAGAACTTGACTTCACGTGAGCAACTCATTACTCAATTTATGGAATGGGCCGGCATTACACGCCGTGAAGGCCTGCTCGCTCTTGAAGCTAAAGTAGATGAAATCGAAGATAATTTCCTGCGCAACGGCATGCGGATGATTATCGACGGCAACGACCAGGAGTTCGTTCGTGACGTTCTGCTTGAGGACATCGCGGCGACGGAAGACCGCCATAAAGTCGGCGCGCTTATTTTCACCCAAGCGGGTACATACGCTCCTACACTCGGGGTACTCGGCGCCGTGGTCGGCCTGATTGCCGCCCTGTCGGATATGAGTGACATTGAGAAGCTGTCCCATGCTATCGCCGGAGCGTTTATCGCAACGCTGCTCGGTATTTTCACAGGTTATGTGTTATGGCATCCATTTGCCAACAAACTCAAGCGGCTTTCTAAAGCCGAGGTTCAAATTCGTCTAATGATGGTAGAAGGCTTGCTCTCTATCCAATCAGGCGTATCCACCATCGCAATCAACCAAAAGCTGTCGGTATTCCTGACTCCGACTGAGCGTGAGAAGATGAGGGAGAAGGAGGAAGGGGCCGTTGAGCAAAAAGCATAGGCACGAAGAACATGAGGAGCATGTTGACGAATCCTGGCTCATTCCTTATGCCGACTTGCTCACTCTGCTGCTGGCACTGTTTATCGTATTGTATTCAATGAACTCGGTAGACGTAAAAAAATTCGAGGAAATGAGCAACGCCTTCAATATCGCCTTCACCGGCGGTACAGGCCTGCTTACCGACCCAGCCGCAGTCACTACGGGTGATCAAAGAGACAAGCAGGAACCGTCACCTAACGATTCAACACAAAAGCCAGCTGCTGGGGATGACGAGAAGGACGATGCGCAGAAGCGCCGTGAAGAGCTGATGAAGCAGGAGCAAGAGGATCTGGAGAAGCTGAAGAAGCAAATCGATGACTATATTAAGAAAAATGGTCTCACCTCCGACCTGGAGACGAAGCTCAACCAGTCCCAACTGATGATTACTATTAGCGACGAGGCACTGTTCGCATCCGGCAGCGCTGAAGTGAAGGAAGATTCACGCGAGCTCGCCATTTCCATCGGCACGATGCTCCAGCAGTACCCAGACTACGAAATTATTGTCTCGGGACATACGGACAACAAACCGATTAACACCTATCTCTTCAGATCGAACTGGGATTTAAGCACCTCCCGTGCTGTACGTTTTATGGATATTTTGCTTGAAAACCAACAGCTCTCACCGACCAGATTTACCGCAAGCGGCTACGGAGAAAATCGCCCGCTTGCCAGCAATGACACCGAGGAAGGCCGAGCGAAAAATCGCCGCGTTGAAGTATCCATTATCCGCAACTATGTCGATTTGGAGAAAGCGCAGGAGCTTAAAATCAAACCAAAAGAATAGCCGACTTGGCAGCACGAATGGGTAATAGAAAAGCCGCCGCCCCCATGCTTATGCATCGGAAGCGACGGCTTTTTTTGCTGTTAATGAAAGTAATCGCATTAGTGCTTTTATTTCGACAGAGCCTTTTCACTATACCACTTTCTAAGCTGGTTGATTTGGGCTTGATGGTAGCGGCTATGATCAGCCATATGCCATAATCCCCAACGTATGGTTGCTTGCTTTTCATTGGCATGGCCGAAAGTGACAACTTTATCTAGATCAGCATCTGATAATTGTGTACATGCTTCTTTCAACATATTTAATACATCTTCATAGTTGGAAATAAGCGTGTTCAAGGGTATTCCTTGAACCATGGGAAGCCGATTATGTTCATCTATCATGGGACCATATTGTTCTTTTATTAACTGCGGAAGCGGCTGTCCTTTTATTCTATAAACCCAGTTCAGATCAACATAGAGGATATGTTTGATTAACTGAGCCTTACTATTTGAATGATGGTTAGGCCCCTTGCTGTCTACTTCTTCTTGCGACATGCCGCTTGTGATGAATTTTAGTCGCTCACTGTTCTCTTTTACAGCAGAATATAGCATCCCCACAATAGGCGACATATTCGCCTCACCTTTTAAATCGTACAGCATCTTAATTCAACCCCTCGTTGTTATTTCCTAATTTTATAAAAAAAGAAAGCTCTCGAACCTTCGCTCGAGCTGCTTCCTTCGCATGATACGACCATTTCTAACTATTCATTCGACTCTGATTTAGAACCTGCTTGCGCAGTCGATGACGAAGACGCTGGCGTATAATCCAGCAAATCAAACAGCTGCGCCTTCTCCAGCTCCGTCAAGTCTCTCCATTCGCCGTTAGGCAGCTCGCCCAACTGAATGTTCATAATGCGGACACGCTGAAGCTTACGCACATGATAGCCAAAAGCTTCGCACATTCTGCGGATTTGGCGGTTGCGCCCCTCGGTCAATACGATGCGGAACACGCGCTCTGCACTGCGCGTCACTTTGCAGGGCAACGTCATGCTGCCCAAAATTTTGACGCCCTCCGACATGCCAATGACAAATGATTCGCTGATCGGACGATCTACCGTCACAATATATTCCTTCTCATGCTTGCCCTCCGAACGCAAAATCGGATTCACGACATCGCCGTCATTCGTCATGAGAATAAGCCCTTCCGAATCTTTATCGAGTCTGCCAATCGGAAAAATCCGCTCCTGATGGCGCACATAATCAACGATGTTGCCCTCAATATGCAGCTCGGTTGTACAAGTGATGCCGGCAGGCTTGTTTAAGGCGATATACACATGACCTTTATGTTCTCCAATACGATTGCCGTCAATGCGCACATCATCGCCGTGTTCAGCTTGACTGCCTAGAAGCGCCGTGTTGCCATTAATGGTCACACGTCCGTTCTCCACAAGCTTGTCCGCTTCCCTTCGCGAGCAATAACCGGTTTCACTAATAAATTTATTAATTCTCACTTGCGCTCACCTCATTCATGTATGCCGCTCATTCTGCTATTAATATAACCCTGCAGCGCTTGCTTTTTCTACTAGTATACCTTCGTCGCCCTCGTCTTTCAAAGCAGGGAGCGTAATCGTCACCGTTGTTCCGGCGTTCACTTGGCTTTGAATATCAATCATGCCTTGATGGCTCTGGATAATACGCTGGCTGACCATCATGCCAAGTCCGGTACCGCTCTCTTTGCCCGTTACGAATGGGCTGCCGATTTGCGAAATCAGTTCCTCTGGTATGCCAATGCCTTCATCTGCTATTTCTATCGTAATGTGGCCCGTATTTCGTTTCAAGCGTATGTAAATGGGTCCTCCAGTCGGCATCGCTTCAATCGCATTTTTCAGCACATTAATGAACACTTGCTTGAGCTGATTTTCCTCACAGGAAATCAGGCAGGGCTCCTCGGCGAAGACAGTCAGAAACTCCGCATTATGCAGGTGAGCCTCGCTATCAAGAAACAGCAGCACATCGCGCAGCACCTGCTTAACATCCTTAACGGTAAACTGTGTCGCTTGCGGCTTTGCCAAAATCAAAAATTCACTGACAATCAGGTTAATGCGATCCAGCTCCGAAAGCATCAAGCTTGTATGCTCGGTATTGCCCGTACGATTTTTCAGTTGAAGCTGGAGAAAGCCTCGCAGTGTCGTCAGCGGATTGCGAATTTCATGGGCGACACCTGCCGCAAGCTGTCCAACTGTTGTCAGCTTCTCGGAGCGGCGCAGCAGCTCCTCCATCTTGTTGCGGCTCCTCATGTCGCGGGTAATGCTCGCGAACGCCTTCACCTCGCCTGCACTATCGCGAATCGGAGATATCGTCACGCTTACGGGGATAACTTCTCCCGACTTCGTTAAACGCTTCGACTCCTGTGCAGGGAGCACCTTGCCCGCTAGGAGCGAAGCAATGATCAGCTTCATCTCGCCCCGGTGGCTTTCCGGTATGAGCGTCAAGGGGCTGCCAAGCGCCTCTTCTGCTGTATAGCCATAAAGCTGCTCGAAGGCTTGATTCACTTGAATAATGATACCTTGCAAATCGACAACATGGATCGCATCACTCGTATGATTAATGAAGGATTTCAAAAAATTTTTCATCCGGCGATTTTCTTCAAAAGCATTGCGCAGCTTGTCCATATAAATGCTGAGATTTTGCGACATCGCGTTTATTTTCACAGCAAGCAGGCCAAACTCATCCCTGCTTCTCACTTTAATGAACGAATCAAAGCGGCCGTGAGACACCTCATTGACCTTCCACAATATCGATTTAAGTGGACGGAGCAACATCCCCGACAGCAAATAGCTGCCAAATAAAATAAATAACATAAAGATGCCTGCATACTTCAGCCAATCCTTTACCTTATACGCAGCCCGATCCTGAAAGTATTCGTAGCTGTAGACGATGCGAATAACAGCGGGCTGCATATTTTCATTGCTGTAGTAGCTCTTTAAATAAGCGGCTCCGTCCATTTCGATCTCATTGACCCGATAAAGACGATCCTTGGCTGTCAGATTAATCAGCTCTTGTTCAAGCTCGGCATTATAAAGGCTCTGCTTGCCGTAAATAATATCATAGCTAGCTACGCTTGTAATCTGCTCCTCATGATCCTGAGGGCGTAATATCGTTATATCCAAAATGCGAGCATCCCACCGCTTCCAGTCTTCAATCAGCCTATTAAGCTGCTCCTCCGTCTTTGCATCAAGAGGCATGCCCGCCGCAAGCTCGCTATTTGATAAAGACAGCGTTTCGTAGAGCTGTACAGATGCTTTGCTCAGCATGCTGCCAAGATTTTTGTGCATATTGCGAAACATCGAATATTGGTCCACAATAAGTAGGGTAACAAACATGGAGAAGAATGCTATCGCAATTAGTAAGCAGAGCTTGAGTTTGAATGGCACTATGAAGACCACCTTTATCGTCGTAAATTCGAACGACTTATCCACATTTTATAAACAATATACGCTACTTATGCACATACCGGTCGAATATTTTGTGTATAAAAAAGTGCATAACCAGAAAGTTATCCCCAATGTTATCCACCACATGTTAACAACAGAATATTTGTTCGCTGAATAAACGCAATTGATTTTACATATATAGGAGGGATTGCATCATGCTTCAAGAGCAGGAAGACGAATTTTGGATGCAACAGGCTATTGAGGAAGCCAAAAAAGCTGAGCAAATTGGTGAGGTTCCCATAGGAGCTATTGTTGTTAAAAATCAGCAAATCATTGGGAGGGGTTACAATCTTCGAGAAACACAGCATGATCCTACCGCTCACGCCGAAATGGTCGCCATTCGCGATGCATGCAAGGAGTTGGACGCTTGGCGGCTGCTCGACTGTACCTTGTATGTAACATTGGAGCCATGCCCAATGTGTGCTGGAGCTATCGTCCAATCCAGAGTAAAGCGTGTCGTATATGGAACCGGCGATCCCAAAGCAGGATGCGCAGGCACACTAATGAATCTGCTGCAGGAGCCGCGATTCAACCACGAAACGGAACTGACTAGCGGCGTATTGCAACAAGAATGCGCCACAATGCTTACCCAGTTCTTCAGGAAGCTGCGACGGAAAAATATATAGTTGACTAGTCGTTTTTACGACGCATGGAAGAACCAATCATCTCATCACGCTGCATCTGTTGAAGGGCAACGATTAATTGATCTGCCTCCTCGCTAACCGCAAGAACGTCAGGGTCTGTCAGACTACCTCGTGCTTCGGCTATCTCATGGAGCTTTAGCCTTAGCGATTGCAATTGATCGAGTAGAATTATTTTGTCCATAGCTCGCTTCGTGGCCCACTCCTTAAATATAGCGCTCGTGTGGCAATTTTATTTTATTATACGCTTAATCCGGTGGGCTGTTTGTAAAAACGTGTCGACAATCACCTATAATTTTCAGGCAACTTTCGACAAAATCAGGATTAGATTCCAAAATAGTAGTCCATAATACCTATTTTAAAAGTTTTAATGATTAACCAGTTCAGCAACATATTGGCAAACCTGACATTCATGAATGGTTGCTGCTGTTCATTTCTTCATTTGGGAAAGTCCTTTTTATTTTCCCGACATGCGATGTCGATTTATCAACCGCTATTTTGTCGTAATACATCTTTTTTTGTAAATGAAAGCTGACATTAACAGGAAACCCGCGGCTTTCTGCATGGCATCTTTATGCGTTTCGCATAGCATAGAAGGACATCCCTGGGAGAAAGCTTTATATAGCTGCTATTTTGAAAAAAAGCCCTGCCTCCTGACGGTTATCGTCATGGGGCAAAGCTTTTCTTACTTTGCTCGATCGCGCTCGAGCCCTTATCGACTCCCGGCATAGGTAAATAATAAAGCATATGAGTGCGGTCATATAGAGACAGGCTTGCACTCGCATGGCGTGGAGCATAGCTTGGACTGAATTCATATTGGTATCCCTCACTGTCTAATTCAAGTTGTTTAATTATTTTGCGGTAAAAACAACTGATTTTGCAGGACATACGAATTATTTTTTAATCAATTTTAGTAAAATTCATTCGAGTCGTTCGACAATTTGTTCCACATGGAACATTGTCCCTCGCGAATGCTGTTGAATTCATGTTTAAAAGGAAGACCAACAGCCGCTTGTTTCGGGAGCTTGTTGCAAGGAGCAAACTCTCAAAACATGCGGCTTTATGCGACTTCATACAGCTTCACGCTGGAATATATCGTTTTATTAGCAAACGAATGATTGGCTTTTTCTTTGCGCACTCTTCGACAATGGCCGCTAAAATAAAATGATACCCGCTGCCCCTGCTCCAGCAATGATAACAAACGGATGCAACTTGTAGCGCATTAGCAAATATAAGCTGCATCCAGCGATGAGCAGCATGCCAGCGAACGACCAACTCAGAATCGCGCCATCATTCGGATATCCGAAATGAATGGCCGCATAGACCATTAGGCCGGTAATCATCGGCTTCAAGCCGTAAAAGGAGGCCGACAGCCATTTATTATTTTGGAGGCGGAGGATGAACGCTGACAGTACAATCATGAGCAGCAGCGACGGCAGCACCATGCCAGCAGTCGATATGATCGCGCCCGTGATGCCGGCGGTCTGATAACCGATTAACGTTGCAGAATTTGTGGCAATGGAGCCCGGTGCCATCCCGGCAAGGGAGATCGCCTGCTGAAAATCACCTTGCGTCATCCAACCTCGGGATAAAGCCTCGTATTGAATAATCGGAATAACCGCGTAGCCCCCTCCAAACGACACACAGCCTATTTTCAAAAAAACAATAAACAGCTCTGCAAGCATGCTCCGTCCCCCTCTCCATTCCCCGTCTAAATGTAATATTCGATTTCGCTGCTGTTTCTGCTAACGGAAGCTTTCTCAGTTAAAACCTTCATACCCAGCAGCTGCTTGCCTTTCGTAAATGCAATGCCTCCCAGCAGCCCTGCCATGACGACGTAAATCGGATTAATCGCTGTGAACAGCAGCACAGCAAGCGTCACTACCGCTACGAACGTCGTCGCAACATCAAACAGCGCCGCCCGCGCCATGCGGTATGCGGCCATTACCATTAAGGCGATGACCGCCCCATGTATCCCTTTAAGCGCAGCCACCAGCTTCGGATGATCGCCAAAAGCACGCATAAACAAGCCCAGCAATAAAACGAGCAGCAGCGTGGGGAGCGTGATGCCGACAATAGCGATAACCGCCCCTGCTGCACCTGCTTGCCGATAGCCAACCATCGCAGCAGCATTGACGCCTACACCGCCTGGCGCAGATCCTGCAAGCGAAATGAGCTGTGTCCATTCTTTCTCATCCAGCCACTGCCGCTTCTGCACGGCCTCCCGCTCGATCATCGGCATCATCGCGTAGCCGCCGCCAAACGTTGTAGGTCCAATTCGAAAAAATATCCAAAACAGCTGCAGCAGCATGCCCAGCTTTTTATTTTGTCCATTCGCCATGAGGTTCCCTCCATTGATGGGGTGATGCTTTCTCTCTATTATATCATCTTTATTCCATTTTGGTATTAACTTAGTGAAAAAAGGCTTATCATTTCATTTTATTGAAACAATTCGGTTGGATTATGAGTGTTTTTTATCAAGTTTATTTCTTTTTGAACAAATGTTTGGAACGGACTTGAACATAGCGACTGTCCGTGAATTACGATATAATGAGGAGTGGAACTCTCATTTTTTCATCCTACCTATAGTAAGCAGGGATTAGTTATGTACAAAGCGGAACGGAGCGTTCCCTCTCATAAAGAGCTTATTTATACACAAATCGCCGAGCAGGGCACCGTATCGAAAGCGGAGCTGCTCGACAGGCACAAGCTGACGAGCAGTACGCTTACGCGTGTACTGGAGGAGCTGGTGACGGAGGGGCTGATTCAGGAGACGGGTCTTGGTCCCTCCAGCGGCGGCAGACGGCCGATTTTATACCAGATTCATGCGGATTACCGGTACATTTTCGGACTGGAAATTTCGCGTTTCTCCTCGACGCTAGGCTTATTCGATATGCAGCTGAATCAGAAGTCACTCATCCGCTGGCGGATGGATGAGGCGATGACACCGCAGGCGCTGGTCGACTACGCATCGCAGCTGATGCGCACGCTGCTTCGGGATCATCGGATTGAGCGGGAGCAAATTCTCGGCATTGGCATCGGGGCGGTTGGGCCGCTTGACCGGAGCAGCGGGATGATTTTGGACCCGCTGTATTTTGCCGCCCGCGGCTGGACACAGGTGCCGATTTGCCAGATGTTTGAGGAAGCGACCGGATTTACGGCGTTTCTCGAAAATGGCGCCAACACCGCGCTGCTCGGCGAGCGCTGGGCGCTGCGCCATGAAGACATCGAGCATGCGCTGTATGTGCATGCCGGCGTCAGCCTGCGCTCCGCGATGATGTCCTACGGCCGTATCGTCCATGGCACGATGGATATGGAAGGCTCGATCGGACAAATGATCATTCATACGGATGGGCCACGACTGTCTTCGGCAGGGAATTACGGCGCGCTGGAGGCGTACGCTTCAATTCAGGCGCTGGAGCATCAGGCACGCTCCCATGCGAAGATGGGGCAGGACTCGCTTCTCAAAGCCTATTCCGTCACACCCGAGCAGCTGAATTATGAAGTGCTGCTGCAAGCCCTGTCGGCGGAAGATGCGTATGTGCAGGAGCTGTTTCAGCAGTCCGCCGTCTATTTCGGCGTCGGCCTGGCGAATTTGATTAATATTTTTCACCCGGAGCTTGTTATCCTGGGCGGCGCTTTAATCAATTCTAAGCCGATGTATTTTCAGACCGCTACAGATACTGCGAAGAAAAACACCTACTATTCCCCTGCCTATGAGCCGAGGTTTTCCAAAGGCCAGCTCAAAGAGGATGCCGTCGTAACTGGAGCAGCGCTGACTGTGCGCAATAAGATGCGGATTTAATAAGCGTGGTGGAAATAGAGCAGTAGTGCAGCAAAATGGTGGAGCAGACTGATAAATACTCAGCTCAATAGGCTGACCCAGCAGTTAGGTAGGCAAGCATTGTTGCTTGATCCCGCCTTCCATGGTAAAATAATCAATGCTGCGCGCCCGTAGCTCAGCAGGATAGAGCGACAGTTTCCTAAACTGCAGGTCGTACGTTCGAATCGTATCGGGCGCGCCATACTTAAATGCTTCAGAGCCGCACTGTTGTGCGGTTCTTTTTGTTTTGTAGGCATTGTTCGCGGAAGTCGCTTGTGGTGAGGTTGTCCCCGGTTGTCCAGGTCAGCAGAAGGAAGACGGCTTGGTAAAACACGAGTTAGAGAGCTATATGAAGTCATTCAATATTCCATTGATCAGATAAAAAAGAAGCCCCTTCGCCTAGTCGTTGAGGGGCTTCCAAAACTTCAACCATATCGAAAAAAATACGGACTAGCTCCGCATCTCACCTTACTTCCTATCCAACAGTTCATTCAGGCAGACAGCCCCGTGCTCACGAACATTCACTACCAGCACCGGCGTATCCAGCATTCCACCAATCCATGACATATAGGCCTCCGCGTGCTCGTTAGGAATAATGGTCAAGATTACTCCAGCGAATCCTCCGCCATGAATGCGGCATGCGCCATCGCCGATTTTTCTCAAATAGTTTTCGGTAAGGGACAGCGCGATTGCAATCTCCTGATTTTGAATAGCTCCGCTTTGATACACGTTCTGAAGCCATTTCCAAGATGAATTCCCCGAAGCCGTAATGAGCGTCAAGAAATCATTGAACCTGCTTTCCTCAAGTGCCGATACCTGCTCATCCACACGACGGTTTTCCTCAAAGAAATGCAGGGCGCGCAGCACAGCCCGGTCTCCAGCTGCTGCTCTAACCGCCTTCAAATTAGCGTAAATATCCTCTGGCGACAAATCGCGGCAGACCGAAGCTCCCAGCGATTTGGCTACGGCATACATCTCATTAGGTACCGCCGCGTAATCCTCCGTTAAATCCGCATGATTCCCGCCTGTATTTACAATGACCAGCGAGTAGCCATTTTTCTGAAAATCCCATTGAACCGGTTTGATAACAGGCTCCTTAGGCGTTTCAAAATCAATCGCGATTAAGCCGCCATAGGCGCAGGCCATTTGATCCAATAGACCGGACGGCTTATTCCAATATTTATTTTCAGCAGATTGACCGATTTTAGACAGGGAGACAGCATCGAGCGCCCCCTCATTATAAAAATGGTTTAAAATCGTACCGATCAGCATTTCGAAAGACGCGGAAGAGCTTAATCCAGAAGCAGAAAACACATTGCTGGAAATATAAGCATGGAAGCCGCCTACCTGAAAGCCTGCCTCAATAAATCCAGCTGCAATGCCGCGAACCAACGATGTCGTGCCATCATCTCCAGGTCGAGGCTGTATATCCTGAAGATCAATCACATATTTCGTTGCATAGCCTTCCGAGAAAAAGGTAATAACAGGCTCGTCTACCTTCACCGCCGCCGCAATCGTATCCAGCGTAATGCTTCCCGCTAGAACCTTACCGTGATTGTGATCGGTATGGTTGCCTCCAACCTCGCATCTGCCTGGGGAGCTAAACAGACCAAGCTCCTGCTCACCAAAATGCATCTGAAATTGCTCAACAAGCGACTGATATCGGCTAGTTTGCTCTGCGAGCTGCTGCTTGCCATACATTTGGACAAGCAGTTTCTGTCCCTCGGCTGTTTGCAGCCTGTTTAGCATTTGATTACTCATCTTAATTCCTCCTATAGGTCATCATTCATAGATTTAATAAACTTGATTGCGTGCTAAGCTTGAACGGTATACCTCACCATGCATCGCTCGATTCATCTACACAGCCGCCTCATTACGATTATCTCAAATTATACCCCTATAAAGTAGGGCACGAATGCAAGATATATACGCTCTTCTTAAACGCCTAGTGCATCCTCCCCAAATTAAGTCCTATATAGGAATATTTCACTATTTTTTACAAATTCCTATCACTATAGCAGATGTTCACATGCTAGAATATGGACGAACGCTAAGATTAATGATTCATGGGAGGAATGGAATTGAGGAAGCTTACACAACGGAAGTCATCCTTGTCACACAAATGGATCAAGTCGCTGATCGCTCTATCTGTCGCTATTCCGCTGCAAGCTGGTTTATGGGGCGCCGCGACAGCGGTTCACGCTGAAGGCCCCGCCGATCCGGCACCTTTTATCCAGCCTAAAGTCGTGAACGAAAATGCCGGCAAAAAGATTTTGTTCGACAATACCCACGCCCAGACCGCTGGAGCAGCAGATTGGGTCATTGACGGCGGCTTCTCTGATTTCGGCGACGCACTTGCTAATGATGGCTATTATGTTCAAGAGCTTCGCAAAACAACCCCATTTACCTACAATGATTTGAAAGATTACAGCGTATTCGTCATCGCAGAACCAAACATCCCTTTCAAAGCAACAGAACAAGCTGCTATGACGCAGTATGTAGAAGGCGGCGGCAGCATTTTCTTCGTTGGCGACCACTACAATGCTGATCGCAACAAAAACCGTTGGGACGGCTCCGAAGCGATAAACGGCTATCGCCGGGGCGCCTGGACAGACCCCACTCAAGGCATGAGCGCTGATGAGCGCAATTCGGAGGCTATGCAGGGCGTAACCAGCTCTGACTGGCTGTCTGATCATTTCGGCGTTCGCTTCCGCTACAATGCGCTTGGCGATATAACCGCTAATCAAATTGTACCGCAAGAGCAGGCCTTTGGCATCACTGCTGGCGTATCCGCTGTGGCGATGCATGCGGGCTCCACGCTTGCGATTACCGACCCGACCAAGGCAAAAGGTATCGTATACTTGCCGCAAACGAATCAGGCTTGGGGCAGCGCTGTAGATCAGGGCGTATACAACGGAGGCGGCAGCGCCGAAGGGCCTTATGTCGCCGTTTCCAAGCTGGGAGCAGGAAAGGCCGCTTTTATCGGAGACTCTTCTCCGGTTGAAGATGCTTCGCCAAAATATTTGCGCGAAGAAACCGGAGCGCGAAAGACAACCTACGACGGCTTTAAAGAGGAAGATGACGGCGTATTGCTCGTGAATTTGGTGAATTGGCTCGCTGAGCAGGAAAGCTACACGAGTCTTACCGAGGTTGACGGTCTGCAATTGGACAGCGCTACGGCATTGCTGCCTTTTGAAGACCCTGCTGCCTCGACGGAGCCGCAGCCAGAGCCATGGTCCGCGCCAAGCGCAGGCTACAAATGGTACGACCGTTCTACATTTAAGCCTGGCTCATACGGCGGCCCCACAGCGAGCGCCAATGCCGCTTACAGCTTCGTCAAGCAGGCGACGCTTCCGAATGCGCAGGACTTTCAAATTCGCGTTGTCGCCGACAATTTGCCTGCCAATACGACCGTATCAGGCTTTAGCGCTGGCATTTATTTGACTGGAGGCACGCAGGTCGCCATGGTTCAAAATGAAAATGGCACCTGGCCGACTGCCTACGGCTACAGCTCCGCTTTTAGTGTCATATCGGACAGCAAAGGACATGCCTTTAAAGATTTGACCGTCCGTATTAAACCCGGAACGTCCGGTGCAGCCAGTTTGCGCCTGCGCTTGAACGGAAGCAATCTGATTACGAACGCAGTAACCGTAGGCAATGTACCGGCAGAGCCGCTTCCTGAAGAGGAAGGTCCAATCCCCGCTCTGGTCCCCATTGCGGAAGCTCGTAATAAGCCGGTCGGCTCGACTGTAACGGTTGAAGGAATCGTGACGACGGAGCCGGGCGCATTTGGCGGACAAGCTTTTTATTTGCAGGATGACTCAGGCGGCCTTTATGTGTTCCAAAGCGCAAGCGGCTTCCATCAAGGCGACCGCATTAAAGTGACAGCCGCTACAGCTCTATACAATTCGGAGCTTGAGTTGACCGATATTATCGCTATCGAAAAAACCGGTACAGCGCCGCTGCCAGCCCCCCTTGCAGCAGACCGCGTCACGGCCAAAAACCAAGGGCAGCTTGTTCAGCTTTCAGAAGTAACGGTTCAAAATTTGACGAGTGCAACGCCAGTCGGTTCTTTCGAGTTTGACGCCGTCGATGCTGCCGGAATCAGCAATCATATCCGCGTAGACACACGCACAGGCTTATCGCTAGCTTCATTCCCTTATGTCGAAGGCCAGCAGGTTAGCATTACGGGCGTTGCCGCTATTTTCAGAGATGTCTTTCAATTGAAGCCACGCGGGCTTAGCGATTTCACCCTGCAAGGCGATACAGCCGCTCCGAAGACAACGGCTTCCCTTTCCGCTTCGCCTAATGAGTCGGGATGGCTGAAGCAAGATGTTTCCGTAACCTTGACAGCAACTGATGACGCAAGCAGCACCTCCCCTCTTCGCACAGAATACGCCGTGAACGGGAGTGTCTACCAAGCCTATGAAGCACCATTTCTAATTAATGAGGAAGGAAGCTCTGTTATTTCTTTCTTCTCTACAGATGCAGCTGGCAATAAAGAAGCGGTGAAATCTGTAACGGTCAAGCTGGATAAATCAGCACCCAACGTGATTTTAACGCAGTCTGGAGGCGCGATAGCTGATGCGTCCGAGACAGATACGCTTATTTTTGCGCTGAGCAGCTCGGATGCCTTGTCTGGTATTGCCAGCGAACAGCTGCTGCTGGACGGACAGCCTGTTAACAGCCCTTATTCCATTAAAGGCTCTGACCTTAGCCTTGGCGCTCATACCGTTGCTTACTTAGTAACGGATTTTGCCGGCAATCAAGCTTCCCTGCAAGCTTCTTTCCAAATTACCGGGCTGCCGCTTGCGGTTGGTGCTCCTGGAAAGCCTGTGCTTTCGAGCAACAACGGCTATGATACAGGCTTACAAGACGGTGACTATACGATTTCCTTGAATATGTGGTGGGGCAACAATGGGACGAGCTACAAGCTTTATGAAAATGGCGAGCTGATTGACAGCCAGACGCTGCCTGATGTCTCCCCTTCTGCCCAATTTGCCCAAACCCATGTAAGCGGAAAGCCCAATGGAACGTACACGTATACCGCAGAGCTTACCAATGCCAAGGGGACAACTCGCAGCGAGGTCTTAACGGTACGTGTCACTGATGCGTCTCCGGGCAAGCCTGTGCTGTCGGAGGACAACTGGGACGGTGACGGCCAATACAGCATTACCATGAACATGTGGTGGGGAACGAACGCGACGGAATACCGTTTGTACGAAAATAACGAGCTCATCGACACCCAGTCGCTGAAAACAGCTGCTCCTGCCGCTCAACATGCCGCAACAGCACTGTCTGGCCGCCAGCCTGGTTCATACGAATATCGGGCCGAGCTTGTGAATGCAGCAGGAGTAACAACGAGCGAAACGATAACCGTTCAAGTAAGCGTAAACGGCTGAAGCCGTCCTTTGGCGGCAAAGCTATCGTTTCGCAGAGAAATATAGAGAAAGAGGATAAAATAATCATATAATTACCTATATTTTAAGGTGAACCGGCTGTCGCCAGCCTCAGCGACGCGGCGCGTCTCGTTCCGAGAAATATAGAGATAGGATAACGAAAGGACATCCTTTCCTATATTTTCAAAAAATAGTTCTGCCTATGCTGGCGACAAGCTCCCAGTACCGGACAGCAGCGCTTGCTCATCCATTCTTGCTCAAATTTAGCTCTCGCGATTCCTTTATGGAAACATGAGAGCTTTTTTTATTTAGCAACGGTTTTTGACGCGCACAAACCTTTACCCTGCCGTAACCTTCCAATTCCCCGCGCGAGGGGCAGTGAGCGGCTGATGCTTGCGAATGTAATTCTCGGCGAGCATCGCCATATCCGTATCACCGGCAAAAAGAACAGGCTTTCCTGCATACATCGCATAATTGCCGCCACCAGCCGCACGATAGCTGTTCATTACAACCGAATACTGAGCATCCATCTGCAAGGGCTCTCCATCGCGATCAAGCTTGACCACCCGGCTTCCCTCCGGCCGCGAAATATCCAGCTCATAGTCGATGCCTGCCCACATGTCATAGTTATAATGCTGCGCCTTCGGCTCCATGTACAAGGGATTTACAATAAGCTCCCCCTGATCATCCAGTGAAAAATAACACGCGGCCTGCTCCAACGCAGCCCGAATGTCCTGCCCGCTTAGCTCCAGCACCGTCAGCGTGTTCGGATAGATGAAATTCGCTAATACATCCCGCATGTTCACCTTGTTTCCAAAACCGCGCGCCTCCTCGCTTAGCAAAGCTGCGTTGGAAAGCTGCGCTCCCGTAGCTTCCATCTGGACCTGATGGACAAAAGCAAGGAACGGATGGGCAGCCAGCCTCAGCTCGGCCGCCTTCTGAATTGACAGATCGCCAATGATTTCGCCAATCGGCTGATCCAGCCAAGCTTGCGTGCTTCGCTCCAGCTCATCGGTAAGCGCAACAACGGCGGCGTCTGGCAAGGCAGACTCCTCTGGATAAAGCAGCTCGGCTCGCTTGCTCGTAATTCCCCAGTGCCCTTCAGGCTGCCTCTCCAACTGCACCGCAACATGAGCAGCAGATGACCCGTTATAGCCCGTCTGCACAATCGTGACGCCATGCAGCTCCTCCGCAAATGACCGATGCTGATGCCCGGTCAGCAATACATCTATGCCTTCCACCTCACGGCAAATGGCATAGGCTTGATTTTCACCCGTCAGCGGTTCGGCTGGTTGACCTGTTGCTAGATCATTTTCGAAGCCCCCGTGATAGCAGACTATAACGAGATCCGGCTGCTCCTTGTCGCGTATGTGCTGAACCCATGTCCGAATCGTCTCTAGCGCATCAAGAAAACGCAGCCCTTTCATATTTTGCGGCTGCTCCCAGTTGGGAATGTAGTGGGTTGTAGCCCCAAGCAGGGCGACTTTTACGCCAGAAGCCATTTGCTTCATGATGTATGGAGGCCCAAAAGCGGGCTCGCCACTTTGTTCATCGACGATATTAGCCGACAGCCATGGAAATTTTGAAGCCTGAACAGCACGGTTCAGCATATCCAAACCGTAATTAAATTCATGATTGCCCATAACAGCAGCATCATAGCCGAGCTCATTCAACACCTCTATAAAAGGATGCGTGTCATAGCTGTCTTGAAAGGCAGCAGCGTAGGAAGCCAGCGGCGAGCCCTGCAGCAAATCCCCATTGTCCACCAGCAGCAGCTCAGGCGCCCGTTCGCGTTCCCGCTTCATTCGCGCTGCCAATAAAGCCAGTCCGTTATGGCTGTAGGCATTGGTCGGGTAATGGATCGGACGGATTGCGCCGTGCAGATCACTCGTCAGTATAATTTCGCAGGTATGCTTGTTCGTTTGCATCATCATAAACCTCTCCCTCGTTGCAGCATCATTTTTTCCAATGTAACTATTCTAGCAAAATCATTTTCAACTTAGCAGTGCATAAGCTTGTTTTACAATTAATTCATTTATCGTTGATACTCCGCAAATATAAATTGAATATAGTAAGCAAGTGTCAAAAAATACAATCTCTTGGAGGGTTTTTGATTGAAAAAGATGTATGCCTTTATGTTGCCTCTGTTACTGACTACGCTCTTGCTTGGAGCTTGCGGAACGAACAATACGACTGGTTCGGCTGGTGCCGAATCTGCGAGTCCTAGTTCAAGCCCATCTGCAGCTGCCTCAACTGAGCCATCACCAACAGCTAGTGCAGACACAGGCTATGTGCCAACAACGCTGACTGTCCAATTCGTCCCTTCCCAAAATGCAGATACGCTTGAAGCAAAAGCAAAGCCGCTTGAAAAGCTTCTTGGAGACAAGCTTGGCATTCCGGTAAAGGTCAGCGTATCGACTGACTACAACACGATTATTGAAGCGATGGCATCCAAAAAGGTAGATGTTGGCTTCCTGCCTCCAACTGCTTATGTACTGGCTAAAGAAAAAGGCGCAGCTGAAGTTATTTTGCAGGCGCAGCGCTTTGGCGTAAATGATGAGACTGGTGCTCCTACCGATCAGCTCGTCGACTTCTACAAATCCTTGATTGTTGTAAAAAAAGACTCGCCAATTCAATCGGTTGAAGAGCTTAAAGGTAAAAAAATCGCCTATCAGAACGTGACGTCTTCCGCTGGTTTTGTATGGCCGGCTGCCCTGCTGATGGACAAGGGACTGAACCCGCTTAGCGATGTACAGCCTGTAACCGTTAAAGGCCATGACCAAGGCGTTATCGCAGTACTCAATGGCGATGTAGATGCTGCGGCGATTTTCCAGGATGCCCGCAATACCGTTATGAAGGATTATCCTACTGTGTTCGAAGACACGCGTGTGCTTTCGTTTACAGAAGCGATTCCGAACGATACGATTTCGGTTCGTTCCGACATGAGCGCAGAATGGTCCGCTAAAATTTCGCAAGCATTCATTGATATCGGCAAAGATACAGAAGGACATGCCATCATTAAAGAAATTTATTCCCACGAAGGCTATGTGCAATCCGATGACAGCAAGTTCGATATCGTTCGCCAATACAATGAGAAAGTAAAAACCGAGTAGTACGATTTTTCGTCCTGCACCGTGCGGCACAAGGCGAGCCAGTTCAGCGCAAGCGTGCGCTGTGCTGGCTTGTTGCATTGCTTCCCTCTATTCTCCAACTGAACTCGAACCGAACTCGAACCGAAAGGATTGACGTCATGATTGAGCTTCGTCAAGTATCCAAAGTGTATCCCAATCAGACCAAGGGCCTGAATAATATTAATCTCACCTTCGAACAAGGCGAGTTTGTCGCTGTTGTCGGATTATCGGGTGCAGGCAAGTCTACGCTGCTGCGCTCGATTAATCGGCTGCACGACATTAGCGAGGGCGATATCCTCATTAACGGCAACTCGATTACGAGTGCTCAGGGCCAGAATCTGCGAATGATTCGCCGCGACATTGGCATGATTTTTCAAAGCTTCAATCTCGTCAAACGTTCCACCGTGCTGCGCAATGTGCTGGCTGGACGAGTCGGCTATCACTCTACTCTCCGCACCATATTCGGCCGTTTCCCCAAGGAGGATGTGGATTTGGCATTTGAAGCGCTGGAGCGGGTTAATATTTTGGAAAAAGCTTACTCCCGCGCCGACCAGCTTTCCGGCGGACAGCAGCAGCGTGTCGCGATTGCGCGCGTGCTGGCACAGGAGGCCAAAATTATTTTGGCGGACGAGCCTGTCGCCTCACTAGATCCGCTTACTACAAAGCAGGTCATGGATGATTTGAAACGAATTAATCAGGAGCTGGGCATTACGACGATCGTAAATCTTCATTTTGTTGATTTGGCGAGGCAATATGCGACGCGAATTGTCGGGCTGCGTGCAGGCGAGGTCGTATTTGACGGCCCCGTAGCTGAAGCCACGGACGAGCGGTTTGCCGAAATTTATGGCAGGCCTCTTCTTGAAGGCGAGCTGCTGGGAGAGGTATCGGCATGAAAAACCCGCTTGAGTCTGGTGCGAGGCAGACCGCCCGTCCCCTGCCGCCAACGCGTACGAAGCATGTGCTGACTACGCTGCTTATTTTACTGCTGCTTTGGGGCAGTGCCTTTCAGACAGAAGTGAGCTTTAAGGAGCTGATTGAAGGCTTTCCGAATATGCTCGATCTGCTGCGCGAAATGTTTCCTCCCCGCTGGACCTACTTTGATAATATTTTGGGCGGCATGCTGGAAACGATTCGCATGGCACTAGTCGGCACAACGATTGGCGCAATTATTGCCATACCCGTGGCGCTGCTGTGCGCAGGCAATTTAATGCCGCATCGCTGGGTGTATTACCCGGCACGCTTTATGCTTAACTTGGTGCGGACGCTGCCCGATTTGCTGCTCGCCGCACTATTCGTCGCAGTCTTCGGACTTGGGCCTGTGCCGGGCATTCTCGCGCTTGCCGTGTTTTCTGTCGGTTTAATCGCCAAGCTGACTTATGAAACGCTGGAAACGATAGACCAAGGGCCGCTTGAAGCGATGACGGCGGTTGGGGCAAACGCTATTCAGCGCATCGTATTTGGTGTAGTTCCGCAAATATCGGCCGCTTTTATGTCGTATGTACTGTATACCTTTGAAATTAATGTACGGGCAGCAGCCATTCTCGGCCTTGTCGGGGCTGGCGGCATCGGCTTGTTCTACGAAGCGACGCTTGGCTTTCTCGAATATGACAAAACCGCCGTTATTATTTTATTCACACTGGTCATTGTTCTGTTTATTGATTTTGCAAGCACGAAGCTGCGGGAGAAACTATTATGACGACGAAAAATGGGGATTATCTCATCCAAAAACCGCGGAAAAATCCGCTTCGGTGGCCGATTATTATTGCGCTCGCGCTCGTTTACATTTGGGCGTTCTCTGGCGTTCCGTTTACTGGCTTTAAAGAGACGGCGGGTCAGATCATGAAGTCGATTATGGCGGGCATTTTTTCTCCCGATTGGGGTTATGTATACTTGCCGGAAGGCGAGGATTTGCTGCGGGGGCTGCTGGATACGCTGGCTATTTCGATTCTCGGTACGGTCATCTCGGCTGTGCTGTGCATTCCGTTCGCCTTCTGGTCCGCACGCAATATGAGCAAATTTCGGCCAATTTCCGGATCGGGCAAAATCATGCTCAGCTTCATTCGGACTTTTCCCGAAATTATTATGGCGATTCTGTTTATTAAAGCCGTTGGCCCCGGCTCGTATGCCGGCGTGCTCGCTCTAGGGCTGCATTCGATTGGCATGCTCGGCAAGCTGTTCGCAGACGATATCGAAAATATTGATTTCGGCCCTTCCGAGGCGCTGCTTGCCTCTGGAGCAACGCGTATGCAGCAGCTTTGGTTCGCTGTGCTGCCTCAGGTGCTGCCGGGCTTTCTGAACTATACGCTTTATCGCTTTGAGATCAATGTCCGCTCGGCTACGATACTCGGCGTCATTGGCGCTGGCGGAATTGGTACGCCGCTGATTTTTGCATTGAGCACCCGCAGCTGGTCGCGGGTCGGCATTATTTTGCTCGGCATCGTTGTGATGATTACCGTTATTGACCTCATCTCCGGCTATGTGCGCAAGAAGCTGGTGTGAAGAGAGATTGGCGGAGCGGGGAAATGGAAGGCAGCGAGCTGCCTAATTGAAATGCACCTCTTGGGGCGGCTCATATCTGTGCCATCATTCCTATTGCAGCCGCTATAGATTCGCTGCGCGAACTGGTGTCCACTACTCAATGAAATCAGGTATAATAGGATAAATCCTGCAGGATTCAAGTGCGGATACTTTGTCGAAAAACGCCCTGAGCGAGGAGTAGTGGACTACGATGGCGACTATTTATGATTTTAATGTAACAAAAACGAATGGTGAGCACTTTCCGCTGTACCAATATGAGGGCAGACCTGTGCTTATTGTGAATACGGCGAGTAAGTGTAAATATACGCCACAATTTGACGATATGCAGAAGCTTTTCGATGAATACCGGGATCGTGGCTTACAGGTCATTGGCTTTCCATGCAATCAGTTTGCCGAGCAGGAGCCTGGCAGCAGCCAAGATGCAGAAGCTTTTTGCCAGATTAACTATGGCGTTAAATTCCCGATGTTCTCCAAGATTGATGTGAATGGGGAGGACGCCCATCCGTTGTACGATTATTTGCGCAAAGCCATTGCCTTTGAGGGCTTCGATGAAGATGACATCAATGCAAAGCTGCTGAAGCTGATGGTGGCCGACAAGGCTCCAGAGTGGCTGCATGGCAATGCAATCAAATGGAATTTCACTAAATTCCTGATTGATGCTGAAGGTCGTGTCGTCAAGCGCTTCGAGCCCGTGTCTTCCATGGAGAGCATGCGTGCAGGTATCGAAGAGGTGCTGTAGCTATTAGGGGAACCGTACCTGTCTGTTCCTATCTGTTATCTATTCTTTTAATCTTGAAGCTTCATTCTCGCAAGTCCTGCTCAATGCGGGCAGGCTTTCTGAACTATAAACTATACCGATTCGAGATCAACGGTCCGCTCAGCTATGATACTGGGTGTCATTGGCGCTGGCCGTATCGGCACGCCGCTGATCTTCACGCCGAGTACACGAAGCTGGCCGCAAGTCGGTATTATTTTGCTCGGCATCGTTGTGATGAGTATCGTTATTGATCTTATTTCTGGCTATGTGCGTAAGAAGCTGGTATGAGGAGCGATAGGCGGAGCGGGGAAATGGAAGGAAGGCAGCTGCTTGAGTGAAATGCACCTCTTGGAGTAGACATTGGGAAACCCAGATGGGTTACCGACGATGCTTTAAGGGGTGTTTTTATAATGAACGGCTCTAAATTCTATTAAAACAAAACGGCTATTTAGTTGAAGATTATCTCCGGTGAGCCTTACCATAAGTAGGGCGAATTATGATGAAATAGGATTACGAGTCCCGCAAATAACTGCGGGATTTTTTTCGAATAAAAGAACCAGGGGTGTTTGTTTTACCATATTAAATAGACCTGGTTTATAAATAAAAATCCCTGGATAAAAAAATATGAATCCTAGGCATTTACATGTTGGAAGATTTATGTATAATAGAGTCATAGGCGAGTAACCAAATAATAGGAGGATGAAGTATGTTTCAAACAGAGACGGAAAACGATATTAGATCTCTAGATCAACTATTCGATAGAGGTGATACCTCGGAGACTCAGATTAAGGCATTTCTTTCTAACAATTTAGGTAATAGAACACTACTAGCAAAGCTCCCAATGTACGAGTTCTACAGGATGTCGGCAGTTGCCAACGAAAGATCAGAAGACGGGAGACCTGTAACACAAAGGAAGCTTGACCCTAAACATGCTTCAGAGTTAGCTCGTTATATTCTTAAAGGTTTGCTTTCGACGACAATATACATGAATCAACAAGATAAGAGTGCGATGATGCGAACAAGGATACGTATGCAAGAAATGATAGGCAAACAACCATATTTATCCTTACAGCCAATTGTAGCTAATTTAAGAACCGCCGGGCGTAACGGAACTGAACTACGAGGAAAGCCGCTTACGGCATCAAATGACGAAGGAATAGGTGCAAGAGTCTGGTTAGGTCAAAAAGATGTGCTTTGGGTAGTTGATGGTCAACATAGAAGGACAGCAATGCAGCTAGTGATAGAGTTTTTAGAAGATATTAGAATGACGCAGAAGTATCCACCTGCAAAAAGTTCTTTATATCCACATGGTAAGGAAGAAAGAAGTGTACCGTCAGATGAAATGAATGTGTGGCTTGAGTGTTATCAAGTAACAAGAAGTGAATGTACAGTTAATGTAGAAATTCACCTTGGTCTTGATGTGCTCGAAGAGAGGCAACTATTTCATGACTTAAATAATTTATCGAAAAAAATAGAAAAGAGCCTGGCACTTGAATTTGATAGTTCCAATCCAGTAAATGCGTTTATTAAGGAATCGCTTCTTGAACCTGCTATCGTTAATATTACCGCAGGTGATAAAGTTGATTGGGATAATGATGATGGAAGCTTTACTAGAAAGGATATCGTAGCTATTAACGCGCACCTAATTTTAAATAAATCTAATATTAATGGTGCAACTCCTGCGCTTGCACAACCTCGGTTAATGGTGGCAAAGCGTTTTTGGGAGGCAGTGACTCAAATAGCGGACTTTGGTGAGGAAAATGCGAAACAAAAAACAGTTGCTGCACAACCCGTTGTATTAAAGGCATTAGCAAAATTGACATACGATTTAGCATTTGGCAGACAAGCCAAGGAAGGGCTGCTAGATAGACTTTTAGATGAATTTACTAATCTTGATTTCGGACATGAAAATCCAATGTGGCGTTATTATCAGCTTAGTGAAGAAGAGGTCACCAAATTTGGCTTGGATGGATTGAAGGACTACTTGCCGGATGAATCCAGTGGTAATCGAGATATTGGATATTATGAAGAAACAACTGGCTGGATGAGGTTTGGGAGTAAGCACAATGATATATTCCCAATCATTGGAGATATGATTCGATGGAAATTACAATTACCAAAACGAAAGGATTAATGTTCAAATGTGTGAGAAACCAATAAATATTTAAGATTGTTCGAGACTCTACACACTTAATGTGTTGTTGGACACAGAGTTTTCACTTTGAATAGCATTGGTTAAGTAAAGGAGGTGGTGCAGCAAACACTTCTCAACCACCTCTTTTATAAAGTTGTTATTAGTTTGAGTGAGATTGTAAAAACGTATAAAACAGGGAACATATGATCTTGTCACCTGTTGAGAAAGCCCAATGTTGTTAGCACTTATTCTTCATGAGTGCTAATGGATGTAGAAAGCGGTGATGAATATAAGAGATAGCAGAAAATGAAAAACAAGCGTAAGTGGTAGTACACTTCGCTTGCCTTCAGATCTTAAAGTACATCCATTAATGAGAAGTGGTATTCTCGAACAGATGCATCAAGAAGGTATTGAGTGTTTGTGGAAACAGCACTCATCATATGTATAGTTGGTAGCTATATTATATGTATACGTCATTAATGACGGATATCCTTCTATTTTTCAAAATAAATGAAAGAAGGATGAATTATTAATGACAATTGAGTTGCAGTCCAAGGTTTCTTCGTTATTAGAAGCAATTGCTTCGCGTCTTGACATATCCCCTACAAAATATAAACAGGCAGTTGATAGATATTCCGCGGTAAGTAGTTGGATAGCAGATGGAAATTTCGAGGGTGTTAATGATATTCATTTTTACCCTCAAGGTTCTTTTCGACTCGGAACAGTTGTACGGCCTATTCGAGGTGGACAAGAAGCTGATTATGATATTGATGTCGTATGTGAGTTGCAAATTGATAAAAACGTTACAACGCCTAAAGAGATTAAACTCGCGGTGGGCTTGCGAATTGCGGAAAATGAAAAGTATCAGAAAATGTTGGATGAAGAAGGACGGCGTTGTTGGACGTTACTGTATGCAGAGCAGGATGATGTCGGATTCCACTTGGATGTATTGCCAGCTATTCCAGAGGTCACATCCATGAGAAAATCGCTTGTATATCCTAGAATTGTGGAGAAAGCCATTGCTATAACTCACAAAAATAAAGATCAATCCTATGAATGGTATTCCAGCAATCCAAGCGGATATGCAGAATGGTTTAATGTAATCAATAAACCCGCACTAGATTTGGTAAAGTCATTTCAACAACGAACACTCTTTGAAAACAATAAGGACATCTATGCACGTATAGAGGATGTTCCAGATGCGCTCATAAAAACACCTTTACAGCGTGCCATTCAAATATTAAAACGTCACCGAGATGTTCGATTTGCTCACAATGAAATGTCAGCAGATAAACCGATTTCTATGATCATAACAACTTTAGCTGCACAACTGTATAATGGCGAACCGAATGTCCATTTGACTCTTCAGAACATTGTGAATCAGTTGGACTTTCTCTCGGAATTACTAAAACCAGGATACACTCTCAATAAGAGCCTCCAGGATCAGGAATTAATTAAAAGAACCGTTGGGGGCACATGGGTGATAAAGAATCCTGTGAACCCAGATGAGAATTTTGCTGATCGGTGGCACGAAAATAACCATCAAAAAGCCAAGGCCTTTTTCCAATGGACTAGATGGGTAAAAAACGACATTGTTGACATATTAGGTATGAGTGATGTGGGTAAGATAGTGAAATCGTTCGAATCAACATTTGGACAAGTCTCGTCTGCAGCTGCTAGGTCACTTGGATTCCCTACAAGCGCAGTTGTGGCTTCAGCTCCAATTATTCATATTGCATCTCCCAATAAGCCCTGGGGGAAATAATGATGCATGGGCAGATAGTGTGGGATCATTTCAAGGAGTTACAAAATGAGTTCCCGAATCTTGTACTTACCTTCGAAAACAGCAGATACTATATTCGGGGTGCCGTAGAGTTTCGTGCGCAATTTTCTAACAAAGAGTTAATAGCTGAGTCGTATTCAATAGAAATAGAGGTTTCGGACCAATATCCGTTCTCCCTTCCAGTTGCAAAAGAACTGGGAGGGAGAATCCCGAAATCATTCCATACATTTACTAACGGAACGTTGTGTCTGGGCGCACCTATAGCAATAAAAATGACCTTTTCAAAAGATCCAACTTTACTAGGTTTTTTCAAAACACTAATAGTTCCGTATCTGTATTCATTTTCCTATAGAGAAAAAAATAATGAATGTATGCCCTATGGAGAACTAGAGCATGGTGCGGAGGGTATAATAAGCTACTATTTGGAACTATTCCAAGTAACATCGATTGATGCGGTTTTAAATTTTTTACGGGCTATGGCTTTTAATAAGATTAGGGGGCATTTACCTTGTCCTTGTGAAAGTGGTTCCAAGATAAGATATTGCCACGGCCCGAAGCTTATAGAGATACAAAAGTTTCAAACTTCTAGTGAGTTTAGAATGGAACTTATTGATTGTATAGAATATGTTAGAAGAACTAGGAGGTAAATATGTCTGAATCTGATGTGCCTCAACCGATACGTCATATGCTTTGGGGAAAAGCTGCAGGGCGCTGTCAATATAGAGGGTGTAATGAATTGTTACACATTGATCCTCATACAAAGAAGTTGATGAACCGATCGTATATCGCTCATATTATTGCTGATAGTCCACAAGGCCCTAGAGGAGATGAGGTGCTTTCTCCACAGTTAGCAAAAGATATTACAAATTTAATGTTGCTTTGTGATACACATCATCGATTGATAGACGTTAGAGATGTAGTAGGACATTCTGTCAACTTGTTACGTGATATGAAAAAAGAACATGAATTAAGGATCGAACTTGTTAGCCAGATTCAAGAAGATAGACAAAGTCAAATTGTATTGTACGGTTCAAATATTGGCGATCATAGCTCTCCGATTTCATACGAGCGTGTAGTCAATGTATTACTTCCTGAAAGATATTCGGCTGATTCTAGAGCAGTTGAACTAGGATGGAGAAACAGTTCTTTTTATGATCATGAAGATTCCTATTGGAAACTTGAACACGAGAATCTGAAAAGACAGATTCAAACAAATTTATTGCCGTTGTTAGCATCAGGGGCTAGAAGACATATTTCAGTATTTGCACTTGCCCCGCAACCACTACTAATTTCTTTAGGGGCAATGTTACCAGACCTATATGCAGCAGATGTTTATCAGTTGCAGAGAGAACCTGAACAAAAGTGGGGTTGGGTTGATTCAAATATTGATATAGAGTTCATTATCGAACCTCCTGAAAAGCTCTTTAATATTGTAGCATTGAATTTATCTCTGAGCGCTTCAATAGATTCAAGTAGAATAACCGAAGTACTTGGTGATGAAGTTTCAATTTGGACAGTCACAATACCACAACCAAATAATGATTTTATGAAAAGCAAGAGCCAACTTATGATATTTCGTCAAACACTGCGGAAGTTAATGGATAGAATAAAATTGGTCCATGGGCAGAATAATCAGATACATGTATTTCCTGCAATGGCAGTTTCAACAGCCATTGAGTTAGGGCGGATCTTAATGCCAAAGGCAGATTTGCCGTTATTAATTTACGACCAGAGTAAAAATAGTAATAAATTTATCAGAGCTTTGGAAGTTCAAAAGGGTTAAATAAATCTCTGGTTTAATAACGTCCGAGAGGCATCCCTTATAGGGATGTCTTTCCTATCAAATAATCCCATGATAGTAGACAGGTTAAAATTCGCCGTTAGAGTGATATGGTGAACCGTATCATAATTGATGGTAACGGAGAAAACAGAGTAAACCGTGTAAAAAAATAAAGATTGTTAAACGGCCCTCGTCCTGAATTCAATGGGACTGAGACCGTTTGGCTTTGTATGTAATCATTCACAAAAGGGGATCACTCATCTATTCTCGTAGGCAAACGTTTTTTCTTAATAGAGTCTACCATGTACACCCAGCCAATCAGTCCACATAAAACAAAACCAAACGCATGCAGAGCTCCGTAAATGGGAATGAAATCGAGTATGGTTAAGGAAAACATGTTTTTAAGTAACGGATAGAAAATGGAAAGGATGACAACCGTGTAAAAGGCTAGGCAAGAAAGGCCTAAAAAGAAGGCTGCCTTATTGTGTAATGAGTTTCTCCTCAAGTAAGCAAGGAGATAAGTGGTGTAAACCACAATATTACAGGCGAACAAAGTGACACCAATGTACTCCATTGGCTTGGAGAAAATCATACCAATAGCGATCAATATGGGGCCGATGATATCAATGGCCACGACCCAGGGATACCAGCTTTTCTTCGTCATGATCCGTCCCAGAGCACCAATAAAAATCGGAACGATAGCAGATGAAAAATGAAAGTGGACCGAGCTTAACGCGTGCGTTGCAGGATTAGCTTGGAAGAGGTTAAATTGATATTGATATAAGGTAAACCAAATACCCCCGATAAAAAAATAAACGAGCCCCGCGCCAATCGCTATTTCCGCTGTTTTCCCCCTATGAATCACAATAGTGGTCAAGCCATAGATGCCCAGCAGCAGTGTGAACAGTAGCCACCCAAGGGAGAGAATCCCTGGTATTGCCGTGTTTCCTAACCCCCACATCTTACTGCTCATTACAGAGGTCAGGGTAAGAAACGCTGCGGGAAAATGAAGCCATTTAATAGCAGCATAAATCATTCGTTGATGTTTATTCTTTTCGTCATGGTTCAAAAGTAAAATCACAAGAGGTACAATGACGAAAGCCGCAAACAGTAGAAATTTTTCAACAAGTTCGAATTGGAAGAAATCAAAATAAAATAAAACAATGGTAATGATTCCACCGGGAATCGCTGGTACTAATAATGATTTCATCAGTTGCTTCAGGGAGCTATTCATGGCGGTTCCTTTCTAATCTATGCTTGGCGTAATACCTGCCTACATCCCGTTATCTAGCATTTTTTAGTACAGATAGGCAATTCTTTTAATTAATAGTTTAACACATTTATTTGTCGATATATTGCCTATGCCGAGTCGGGGCCTTTATCAGGAATAGTTCTCCATCATTTGATATAAATAATTTCGAAAGTCTTCAACATAGCTTTTGGGCTCTACAACTTTCAGATGAGTGCCGAAGCCTGCTAAAAATTGAAATCCCCTACGATTTTGAGGGACATAAATGGTTGCTAATAAAGATCCCGAACTATGGTCTTCAATACTTTTTCGACCATACCTTTCGATGATTTGATCTTTGATGCTAGGCGAAATCCATACCTTAATTGTGACGAATTGCGGTAGATATCTTGCTTCGTGTCCCTGCTCGGACCAATCGTCTCTAGGATGAAACGCGCGTTCATCCATAGTAATATGATCAGCTCGGGATAACTTGAATGTTCGATATCCTTGTCGATGTAAACAGAATCCTTTCAAGTACCAACTCGTTTCGCTAAAATGCAGCTCATAGGGCTCGATTATTCTATTCGTTACAGCCCCGTCTTTATCTGTATAATCAAACGAAACCAGCCTGTTCTTTAAAATGGATTGTTGACATGTCTTTAAGGTTTCAAGAATTTCGGACCGACCTTCCCAATCATAAAACGACAGTTGAATGGAACGATTCAGAGACAATGGACTGACCATTGCCTCTATTTTTTTTATCGTTCTTTCAACATCTTCGGTAAGGAGGATTTGTTCCAATCCGCCGAGCGCAGTTAATATATGCTGTAAATCGGAGCTGCTTAAAAGGCGTTTATCAACCTTGTATTCATCTATTATGCCGTAGCCGCCTTTGACCCCATTGACAGAGTAGATCGGGATGTTCGATAAGCTCAATGTTTCCATATCGCGAAGGATCGTTCTTTTGGAAACATTGAATAGTTGTGTGAATTCCTTTGTAGAAACAACCTCTTTTTTCAGCAATATCATGATAATCGAAATGAGTCTCTCCACTTTGTCCATAATTGCCCTCTTTTTTCTATATGATTTCAGAAAGGTGACAACAAGATGTCGCCTTTTTTCCATTATACTACATGTATCACAAGAAGGAGGAATTGCAATGTTTAATCCAACCGATTTTCCCAAGCCCACTCTTATTTCAGTCAACGGTGTGGAACTCGAAGTCTTTGAAGCAGGCCGACAAAATGCCGGAAAACCCATTGTCCTCTGTCACGGCTGGCCAGAGCATGCCTTTTCTTGGCGCCATCAGGTGGCCGCCCTTGCCGCAGCGGGCTACCATGTCATCGTCCCAAACCAGCGAGGTTACGGCAACTCATCCCGTCCGACCGAAGTAACCGACTATGACATTGAACACTTGTCGGGTGATCTCATCGCACTTCTCGATCACTATGGATACGAGGACGCCACCTTTGTCGGTCATGATTGGGGTGCGATGGTCGTATGGGGACTGACCTTGTTGCATCCAAACCGCGTGAACAAGGTGATAAATCTGAGCTTGCCCTACCAGGAACGCGGAGAAAAACCCTGGATCGAGTTCTTGGAGGAAATACTCGGCGGCGACTACTATTTTGTCCACTTCAATCGACAGCCAGGTGTCGCGGATGCCGTATTGGATAAGAATACGTTTCGGTTTCTTCGCAACCTGTACCGCAAGAACGAGCCTCTCAGAGCACCTGAGCCAGGCATGGCGATGATCAATCTTGCCAACGCGGAAACACCGCTCGGCGAGCCCTTGATGAACGACAGCGAACTGGCCGTTTTCGTATCCGCCTTTGAAACATCAGGGTTTAGGGGCAGCATAAATTGGTACAGAAACCTTGACCGCAACTGGCACTTATTGGCAGACGTGAACCCAATTATCCAACAGCCGACCCTTATGATCTACGGCGATCGGGATGCGGTCCCGAGGTCTGAAAATCTGACAGCGTTTGTGCCCAATGTGGAAGTGGTCAATCTGGACTGCGGTCATTGGATCCAGCAAGAAAAGCCGGAAGATACAAACCAAGTGATTTTGAGATGGCTAGAACAGCAGGATGCCACCTAGTCCCAAGAGCGTTTCAAGGTTGAGCCTGCCCTCCGGCTTGGCCGGAGGGTAGAATGAGACGCGGTCACCGTCTCTGAGCCTTACCATAAGTGAAGATGGAAACTTTTCTTAGGGGAAGTGACCTAGCCACCCTATCGTATGCCTTGTTCAATGCCAACAGCCTGCCTTTGCCGGATTGATCCGACCAAGGCAGGCTGCTGCTCATCCTATTTGGTTACGTTAACCTCCATCTGGCTGCTTTCCGTGATGCCGCTATCGTTGGATAGCTCGACGCGGTAAGCGTAGGTGCCTTGGGTGCGGTCCGTTATTGTCGTTGATGCGCTTTGCGCGCCAGGCGTATTGGCCGTCAGCGCCTGCGTATCAATAAGCGTCCCATTTTCATACAAACGGTATTCGGTGGCGTTCGTTCCCCACCACATGTTCATCGTCACCTTGTAGCTGCCATCCCCGTCCCAGTTGTCATTGGACAGCACTGGCTGGCCGGGAAAAGCGTCCTTAACCGTTACAGTATGAGGGGTACAGCTCGTCGTACCGAAGGAATTAGTCAGCTCGCAAGTGTACGTATACGTACCGTTTGCTTTTCCGGTAATATCTACAGACGCCGCCTGTGCAGACGGCGAGTTGTCCGTTAACACCTTGCTAGCAATGAGCTCCCCATTCTCATACAGCTTATATACCGTACCATTTTGCCCATACCACAGGTTCATGGTAATTTTGTAGCTGCCATCCAGCAGCCCGTTGTCATGACCGTTATTGTCGGACAGCACCGGCTTGCCCGGAATGTCCGTTGCCTTCTCGGCTCCTGTCACTGTAATGACGACGGTTTGCGTCGTTTGCAGCCCTGCCTCATTGACCGCTGTCGCTGTAAAGGCATGCGTTCCTGCCCGCCCAGCCATGGACAGAACATCGCCATTTGACACTGGATTTCCGTCAAAGGAAAGCGTCAGGCTCCTAATGCCCGATTCTGGATCTTCCGCCGTTACCGCCACCGTCCAGCTGTCGGCCTCGGTCATCTGTTGCGGCGGCAAGCCTGTAATAACAGGAGGTGTTGTATCCTCTTCCTCCTGCGGCGCACCTACATACTGAATGCGCGGCATTGGCGGCTCTTCCATGCCTGCACCTAAATAGAAGCTAGTATGCGGCGGCTGATTATAGGCTACATTTTGCCAAGCAATACCCAGTCGGTATACAGGATCATGCATCAGCGTTCTAATCCGATGCTCGGTTACATCGGTCGTCGTATAAATGCGAAGCTCCGAGCTGTCTGTAGAACGCCACATTACTTCCTCGCGCCAGTCGCCGAATAGATCGGCCTGCAAGCTCGGATTGGCCTTTGTTGAATTGTTTGAGGAAGCGCCCGTTGCCGTAAGCAGGTTGACTGTTGTTTCATTCATATAATCCCACTTATCGATCCGATTGCCATCCTGCAGCTCGCGCAGCAAATCGCCATCCCACCATATGCCAAAGTTCGTCGAGGAAGGGATTTTAGTCGTAATCAGCTCGCCGCGTGCATTGTACAGTCCGGTGATCGGAATGTGCTGCTCATTCGTAATCGTTGCTGACCACATTTCTTCACCGATATGGTTAGGATCAATATCTGCAGACAGTCCGCGTCCGGTATCTATGCCGGTGAAGACGCCCCAAAGAATTTCTCCCGTCGCTGCATCACGCATCTCCATGCCATACTTGGAATCCGTATGCTCATGTACGCCGAACACTTCAAGCCCAGGACGAGTAGGGTCCAGATCTCCAAGATGCAAAGCATCGCCATGACCAAGCCCTGTGTTGTATAGCGGTTTGCCATCATCGTCAATCGCCATCGCGCCAAACGTAATTTCATCCTTGCCATCGTTGTCTACATCGCCAATCGACAAGTTGTGGTTGCCCTGCCCGGCATAAGAGCCGTAGCCTTCGGTATTTGAATCAAATTTCCACTGCTGCATCAGTTTTCCGTCACGGAAATTGTAGGCAGCCAGAACCGTTCTTGTATAGTAGCCACGGCTGAAAATAACGCTCGGATGCTCACCGTCCAAATAAGCGACGCCCGCAAGAAAACGGTCGACTCGGTTGCCATATGCATCGCCCCATGCGCTGACATCGCCGCGCGGCGGATCATAGGCAACCGTATCCAGTGCGCCGCCATTCAAGCCATTGAATACGGTCAAAAATTCCTGTCCCAGCAGCACGTAGCCGCTGCTATTGCGGTGATCGGCACTCGGATCGCCAATGACGCGGCCCAGGCCATCAATCGTTCCATCGGCTGTTTTCATCGTGACTTCAGCGCGTCCATCTCCATCGAGATCGTAAACCATAACCTGCGTATAATGAGCACCAGAGCGGATATTTGGCCCCATATTAATGCGCCACAGCCGTGTGCCATCCATTTTGTAGGCATCCAAATAAACGATGCCTGTATAACCCGCCTGAGAATTATCCTTGCTGTTGGACGGTGTCCACATCAATACAACTTCCAGTTCGCCATCGCCGTCAAGATCACCAACGCTAGCATCGCCCGCATTGTACGTATAAGGCTGGCCATCCTTTGTATAATCGTCGGCTGGTTTTTGCAGCGGAATGGACAAATATGATTGGGTCCACACGCCGAATTCTTCGGTCGCTGGCTTCTCCACGCCGTTCAGAACAGCCGTCACCTGATAAACGGAGCTGTCTGTCCCTTCCGTATCAAGCAGGTTCGTACTGTCTGTAATCGGCTCGGCATTTACCTTGCTTCCATCGCGGTACACATTAAAAGCTATGGATGAAGGATCAAGGCCCAGCATCCGCCATCCGATGTAGATGCCCTCAGCCTTTTTCACTGCGACCGGAGCACGGTCCAAATACTCCATATTGCGATACAAAGTTGTTACGGCAGGCGACTCCAAGCTTTGGGACAGCTCGGAAATGCCGCCCGCATTCACAGATGCAACCTTATAATAGTAAGGAATCGTCGTCAGCACTGTTGTGTCCGTGTAGGCCGCTTCCGCAGACTTGCCAATTAGCGTGTAATCGCCATCCACCTTGGTAGCCCGATAAATATAGAACACTTTCGCATTGCTGACCGCATCCCAGCGGAATGTCAGGTCATTTTTATTCGTTTCCACAAGCGTGAGGCCTGTCGGAATGGCTGCCGTTGGCACATTTGGATCAACCATCGACACAGCAAGCGCGTTGGAGGCCACCGACTCAAGCCCCGTATGGTCAACAGCTGTCACCGTATACACATAATCCAGACCGACATCAGCTGTCGTATCGGCAAAGCTAAGCGCTGCCGTCTCGGTCAAAAGCTCTGCACTAGTGGCTACAGCAGCCTGACGATAGACGCGGTAGGCTGATGCGCCTTCCACAGCGTTCCATGCCAGGGCAGCCGTTACAGGCTCATTTTCAAGCTCCAGTTCCGTCAGCGCTAGACCTGTCGGTGCCAGCAGCAGCGGCGTAATTTCCAGACCATTCAAATGAGCCGTTTGGCCGCTGAATACGAGGTTCATTTGACCATCCTTCACGGCAATCTGATTGAATACCCGCTCGGCAATAGACTCTTTGCCGGACGTAATTGTGCCGTAATCTGCCCCTTCAATATTGACATTGGTTCGTGTCGAGCCAATCCAATCGCCCGTATATGTTTTGACCGAATAGGAACCGTTCGGCAAATCGACCTTGAACTCATAGCTGGCATTGAAATAAGCCACAAAATCGCGCCTAAGGTCGTCCGTTCCCGCACCTCGGTCGCGGTCAATCATGCCTGTGCTGTTCGTCAGCCCATAGCCAAGCTCAGGCGTATACAGCACATTGCGCGTAACTTCAGTGTATCCAGCTGCAACGGGTGCTCCTACCGGACCGAAATCAAACCGATACTGTGCCGATTTGGTCGTGATCGATACTTCGCTGGATGGCAGCGATTCGCCGCGGCCATTAACAGCCGTTACCCGCACGGTATAAGACTTTCCTTCCAGCATTCCGCCGATAGACAGGGTTGGCACCGTCGCTGTGCCAATCATGGCGTAAGCCGATTCAGGCTCGGAAGCCAGCTTGCGGTAAATTTTATAAATATCGGTGTTGTCCGAAGCGCTCCACTTCAGCACAGCACCGGCGTTGCTGACACTGCCTGCAACTAGATTAGCTGGCGCGTCAGGCACTGCATCAGGCTGTGCGATTTCGCGGACAAAGTCCGCCAGCGGCACCGGAAGCTGTTCAATGCCGCCTGCCAGCAGACGAGCGATTTGAATGGCCCCGTATTCCTGGAAATGCGTATTGTCCGCAGAACCATTCGGGAAGGCCCCATAAATGCCCGGCTCCACATGAAGGAATACAGACAAGGAAGCTTGCGGACCAATGGAGTTGTAGTAGGCGATACTGAGCGCACTCAGGTCAACCAGCTCCACATTCAGCTCGGCAGCCACATCTTTCATGGCCTGCACATATTCCGAAAAGCTTATATTAAAAATGCCTGTGTCCGCATTGAAATCACGGCGGCCCATCGGCGTTACGAGAATCGGCGTCGCGCCGCGCTGTCTGGCACCATTAACGTAGGTTTTCAAATAGTTTTTGTAATCGGCTGGTGAAGCATAGCGCTCAGGAACGCTAATCGTCGCATCATTGTGGCCGAATTGGACAAGGAAATAGTCCCCCGGACGAATCGTCCGCAGCACTTCATCCAGACGGCCCTCTACAATAAAGGATTTGGAGCTGCGGCCGCCAATGGCATGATTTTTGAAAATAACATCATCGCTGAAGAAACGCGGCAGCATTTGGCCCCAGCCAGCCTCTGGCTCCCAGTAGGGATCATAGGTTTGAACGGTAGAATCGCCCGCTAGATATACAGTCGGAAGCTCTCCGGCCTGACGCTCCTGCTGCTTCTTGATGACAAGCGCGTTCAGCTTGGGTGCGGACCCCGTAAATGCAAGATTAAGCTGCCCATCCACAAGCGCCAGCTGAAAGTCCATCTCCAGATATTGGCCAGCTGCTTTGCTAGTCAGCTGCACCTTCTGAATGGTTTCGGCCTTGATCGCGATTTCGGATGCTTCGGTCGCATCACCCGCAATGAGTGAAATCGTATAGTCGCCATTAGGCAGATCGACGTTAAAGACCCCATTATTCGGTGTAACAAAATCCGAACGCAGCGGATCAGCTGTGCCACGGTTGCCTGAGCCGATATTAGAAATATCAGTAAATCCGTATTTAAGCGCAGATGTATAGGCGGTCTCAGCTGCTACACGGACATAGCCGTCAGCAAGCTCGCCCGATCCAAAATCGAAGCGAATCGTATCGCCTTCCGGCAGTGTAGTAGGCGGCACATAGACAGCGCTCTCCACAACCGTGGAAGCTTCCGATTCCCCGCGCACGTTAGTAGCTTTCACAGTGTAAAATTGCACCACAGACGTGTCGACGCCCGTATCCGTATAGGCAGGAACTGTCGTTTGGCCGATTTCTACAAACGGCCCTGCTGCCGCATCGGCACGCAGCACCTTATAGCCCTCCGCTCCCTCGACAACCGTCCAGCCCAGCACAACCGCCGAAGCTTGCACGGCGCTGATGCTGACTTGGCTCGGTGCAGTTGGAGCTGTTAGCGCTGGTATGGTTACCGCAGCGGTAGGGGCGCTTAAGACCGACTCCAGTCCAGCTGCATTGACGGCAGCGACGAAGTAGCTGTAGCTGCTTCCTTCTGCAACGGCCGTATCCACATAGGAGGCAGCTGCCGTTTCACCTGCAAGGACAGGAGCGGCAGCGCCCTCCGAACGATAGAGCTTGTAACGGGCCGCACCGGCTGCCGGGTTCCACGCGAGCGTAACATCCTGCGGCGTCACGCGCGTCACGGCTAGTCCGCCCGGCGCCTCAGGGGCAGCAGCGACTACCTGCTCAATGACGATGCCATTCAAATAAGCGTAGCCCGTAGTCGCCGAAATATCGACTGTCAGCTGCCCGTCATTTACCGTTGTCCGGTACGTGCCATGAACGGCCGCCTGACGTGTAGAAAGCGTTCCGGCAGCGACTCCTTCCAAGGCAATATTTGTTTTAGTCGTGCTTGTCCCGGCCAGCAAATCGCCTGAATACACCGTGACATCATATTCGCCATTAGGCAAATCCGCATAAAAGGAAAACGAGGTTCCGAGGACAAAATCATTCGTCAGCTCATCTCCGCCAGAGCGGTTCCGGGAGGCTAGCGCGACGCTCAGCCCATAACCAGCCTCAGCCGTATAAAGCTGCGATTCGCTTACGCCGATAAAGCCTTCCTTTACAGGACTTGAAGCTGTGCCAAAATCGAACTTCTTCACGAGCTGTTCTACTGTGTTTGCGTATGCTGTCTGCGATCCAAGCGGCAGCCCCTGCAAAATTGTGGTCCATAAAACCGCTGCGGCAAGCAGCAGAAACATTAGCCTTTTTTTACTTCTTAACATATAAAAAGATTCCCCCCATTTTCTCAATTGAAATGTTCATTCCTTGCAACAAGGTTCGACTTGCGGGTAAACTGCGTATCCGTTTTTAGCCTCAATATTAAGTAAGCGTTTACAAAATACCGCATCCTGCTGTACGATCCTAAGCTGTCTGTTCGTTATGAGGCCTTCATCCCTCCCTGCTTCTATGTTTAATGGCTATGGCAATTATTTGAATACGCTTTCAACTTGATACTAACGTTGTTTTTTGTGAAATAATAGCAAAAAAACCGTCTTTTTTGATTAAAAATCCGGTTTTCATAGCAAAGCTGCCGCCGAAGCAGCAGCCTCTGAGTATGTTGGAGCTTTTAATAATGCCTATGCTGCTAAATGAGAGCCAACTAGATTTTGCTGCTTTCCTTCAGCTATAGGCCGGATAAACAATGCCAATATCCAGCTCTTTTTCTAAACGCCCCTCTGTATAACGAAGCTGTTCATTCCCTTTAATCTCCAAAGCGAGCTCCGCTCCATCGAAGTAGACAACCCCTTTAATCGTCCTAACGCTCATACCGATTATGCGGCTCAGCCTGCCTGCCTGGTCCGTAACGACGCGAGTGCCGAACGGGAAACGCATATGCTCCTGCCCATCTAAATAAATGACGGACTCCTCACGAGTGTTGAGCAGCTCAAACGTCAAGCTATCCACGGTTCTGCTGTAGGCCGTGCCGCCGCCCGCCGGCTCCTCGCCATGATCCATCGCATAAGGCAGCAGCCCTGTAAACCACAGCGTTCCATCTGGCGCAGGCAAAATACCACACAATCGCTCTACATAGTCCAGCACGCTCAAAATCGCCGGCGAATACGTTTCCGTATAGCCCTCCACCCCAGTCCAAGGGCTAAGCGCTTGTGAAAACCGCGTCATATTGGCCATCGCTGACACAAGCGGATACATAACCCAAGTCAGCTCTACATAACGCTGATGCTTCTCGAACGCATGGGCAGCGCGAATGATGCTCAGAAAGTTAGTGGGCCCGCCCCAGCTGTTGTAGCTGGAAAACGGATCAAAACGCGGATCATCCATCGCCAACGATGTAAACGGAAATTTGGCAAAAAACTTGCTCGTATTGAGCAAGTAGCGCCTCAGCATCGTATCAAAAAAACGGCGGTCGCCCACCTCGCAGGCCATCACCCGCAGCAGTACATCCGACTGCACCTTTACCAGTTCATTTTGGCGGTCACGATCATAGAAGAAATGGTCCGCTTCGTCAAAGCAATATTCGAATAGGCTTGCAAGCGAGGCCTCCGCCTTCCGCTTCCATTGCTCGGAGGGCAGCCCCAACTCCTCCGCTATTAACGCCAAATACTGCCGCTGGCAATAAACGTTAGCCGTTAAATCAGGAGCCAAAAATGGCAAAATCGGAGAATCCGGCTGACAAAGCGCGGCATCTCCCAAATGCGGCGTATCTGGCACATGCCAGAAGCGGGGCGACAAATCATGGCCCGTATCGAACGTGCTGAACGCTTCTACACAGCCCGTCCCTCTCGTATCTCGGTGAGCCGCCAGCCAGTCGTCATAAAGGGAAATAGCAGCATACATCGTTTGTAAAAAAGCCTTGTCCCGCCCATGCAGCGCATAATGGTTCCAGACGCTGCGGGCGAGCGGCGTCACCAGCTGAATTTGCCGATAAGACGGCCCATTCTCCGTTATTTTGTACGGAAATAGGCCATCCTCCCGCTGAAATGCGGCAAAGGAGAGGTACGTTGTCTCTGATACAGACGGAATAAACCGGGACAGCAGCTCTGCGTTAATCGTGCCTGTACTTTCCAGCCAGCAGCCTAAGTAGACGCCGCCCTCATGCAAAATCGGCTCCGGATTGCCGCCCGTCGGCACGATGCAATCCAGCAAGCGGCGCACGGCCTCCTCATGTACGCCTTCCAGCCTCCCTTGGGCTGCAGCAAATTTTACTCCGCCAGCTTCCCACTCGCTTATTAACGATTGATCGGAAGCTTTGCCCCGCTGCCCCAATATATGCTTTGCAGACTTGCTCCTAAGCCGTTCAAGCAGCTTTTCTTCCATAAATTTCGCCCCGCTTTCTATTAAAATGAACGATTTCGCTTGGCAGCTGCTAGGTTAAAATGCGCGAACACTCTCTCATGCTGACCTTAGCCCCTTCTCCGCCCCTATCGGCTCTGACAACAGCAGGCTGCCTAACGGCAGCCCGAATGAACCTATTTATATTCCAATTAGCAGGTTGGCGCGGCCTTCGCTTTCACTTTTACCTTCGCCTTTGTATTTCTCTTTGCCTTTGCATTTGCCTTTTCTCCGCCTATAAGCTTCATTGCCTATTGGTTTTTCGCAAAAATTTGCAGCGTGCCGTTGTAAAAATCGGCAACCGCCTGCTCTACCTTTTTACGGCCAAAACCGATTTCCTGAACCGTCGTCTCCGCCAGCTTGGAAAACTCCGCGAAGCCTGGAGGATTGTAGCTGACTGCGAAAGGCTCCGTTTTTGTCGCTTCCGACACACGGCTCGTATAGTCGTAAACGATGCGGTCCGCATCGCTCGCTTCGGCCTGCAGCGCCTCACGATTTTTGGACGTAACCGGAACGCCGCGATCATTGCCAAGCACCTTGGCTGCCTCTGGATCATTAATGAAGAAGTTGATCAGCATCGCCACTTCCTTCGGATGCTCCGTTTTTGCATAGCCCGACAGTCCTTGGCTCGACTCGAATACGACACCCGTTCCCTTCGCACCCCTAGGCAGCTGCACCATCGTGAGCTTATCCTCCGTCAGCCCTTGATACGCTGCAAACTGGTTGGATGGTATAAGGCTCATCGCCACCTTGCCCGTGATGATCAACGATTTGCTAGGATCGCTCGGCGGATTCGATACGGCAAGCTCCGGTGTCACGACACCGCCTCCCGCCGTTGTCGCTTCCCAGTATTTAAACCAGCTCAGCGCCTGCTCTTCTGTAAAGCCTGGCTTGCCTTCTGCCATGTTGTATAGCTGCGCGCCATTTTGCTTAAGCGCAATATCCATGCCATCTACCGTAAAATTATAGGTGCCATATACGCCATCGCCGAGCTTTTCAGACAGCTCCTTGCTAATTGCGGCGTAGTCGTCCCAACTCCAGCCATCCTGAGGCACCGCAATGCCGGCTTTCTCGAACAGCTTCGTATTAATCAGGATTCCTCTCGCATTCGCGCCAGCAGATATATGCAGCAGCTTGCCGCCCAGCGTACCATACTCCACCATCGACTCATCCATATCCGTCAAATCGAGCTCTTTGCCTACATACGGGTCAAGCTCCAGCAAAACCCCTTTATTGGCATAATCAACAACATTGCCGCCGAGGAAAAAAACATCCGCCGGTGTACCCGATGCGAGCTGGGTATTCAGCTTGTCAAAATAACCGGATGAAGGCGCGAACTCGCCCTGCACCTTAATGTTTGGATTTTTTTTCTGGAATAGCTCCAGCACCTGATTTGTACGGTCAGCCCGCCCTTGGTCTCCCCACCACATGATGCGCAGCTCTACCTGCTCCTGGCCTGCGTTGCCGCTGCCAGCGCCCGATCCATTCGTCTTGCTCTCTCCATTAGTGCCAGATGCCGCTCCTCCTGCTCCCGTACCACCCGAGCATGCCGTTACAATTACCATTAATGCTGCCAGCATTGAAAAAAGAATACGCCGCTTCATGCCAATCTCCCCCGTTTTCGTTAAATTTATTTGAGTAAAACGCTTACAACGCCATCTTACTGTAAACCTTAGCCACAGCGCCTTTCATTATTTCGGCAGTTCATTTGCAATTTTTTCGGATCGCGTTATCGCCATATAGCTGACTCGCCGATTGCTAGCCATGAGGCCGCTATTTCAAGCCTGTCGTTGCAATCCCCTCCAGAAAATAACGCTGGAACGTCAGGAAAACCGCCGTAATGGGAAGCAGCGACAACGCAGACATCGCCAGCAGCGCACCCCAATCCGAGGAGCCCGATGGGTCGAACAACGCCCGAATGCCAAGCTGCACCGTGAACAGCCGAATATCGCTCAAATAAATCATTTGGCTGAAAAAATCATCCCATGTCCATATAAACGTAAAGATGGCCGTCGTAATCAGCGCCGGGACGAGCAGCGGAAGAATGATGCGGAAATAAATTTGTTTTTGGCTGCATCCGTCAATCGTCGCGCTTTCGTCAAGCTCGCGTGGAATGCCCCGGATAAACTGGACCATGAGCAAAATAAAAAACGAATCCGTCGCCAGCCATTTTGGAAGCACTAGCGGATAATACGTATTAATCCAATGCAGCTCGTTAAAAATGACGTATTGCGGCACCAGTGTAACATGATAAGGCAGCATAATCGTAACCAGCATCAGCGAAAACCATAGCTTGCTGAACTTAAAGGTCAATCTGGCAAAAGCAAAAGCAGCAAGCGAGCAGGTAATAGCATTTCCAAGTACGCTCGTGAGCGATATCGCAAAGGAGTTGGCGAAAAAACGGCTGAAGCTGATGCCTTGGAAGCCGCGCCAGCCATTCGCGTAATTTTCCAGCGTAAACGAGCTTGGCCAGATGCCCGGATCGGAAAAGATAAGCTGGTTCGGCTTGAAGGAGCTGCTGATCAGCCATAGAACGGGATAGATCATCAGCAGGCCCATGACGATAATCGGCACATGCCTCAGTACTTGCCCATATTTCATGCGGTTTGTCATCCTCTGCACTTACCTCCCATCCTTGTTGTCTCCATAAAACACCCAGTATTTCGAGGTCACGAATATAATCGCCGTCAACGCTCCGATAATGAGCAGCATAATCCAGGCGAGCGCCGAGGCGTAGCCCATATCGAAGAAGGAGAAGCCCTTCAAATACAAATACAGCGTATAAAACATCGTCGCATCAAGCGGGCCGCCGCGGCCGTCACCGATGACGAAAGCCGGTGTAAACGCCTGAAATGAATGAATGACGCTCATAATGAGGTTGAAAAAAATAACCGGCGTCAGAATCGGCAGCGTAATGCTGACGAACTGGTTCCACTTCCTCGCCCCGTCCACCTGGGATGCTTCGTAAAGATCGGCGGGAATTTGCTTTAACCCCGCTAGAAAGATGACCATCGCCGAGCCGAACTGCCATACCGAAAGCGTAACAATCGTATATACAATGTAATCCGGATGGGCAATCCATGACGGGCCTTTGATACCCAGCCAAGCGAGCGCCTCGTTCACGGCACCAGTACCGTCGAATATTTGCCGCCATACGATAGCAATAGCAACGCTCCCACCAAGCAAGGATGGGATATAATAAATCGTCCGGTAAATGCCCAGCGCCCGAATACCCTTATTGAGCGCCACTGCTACAAGCAGGGCAAAAGCCAGCCTGAGCGGCACGGAAATGAATACATACTTGAAGGTTAGCCATAACGAGCCTGTAAACGTGCTGTCATTCGTAAAAATTTGTACGTAGTTATCCATCCCAATCCATGATGGCGGGGACAGCAAATTGTACTTGGTCATGGACAGGTACAGCGAGCCCAGCATCGGCCCAGCCGTCATGCAGAAAAAGCCAATCAGCCACGGCAGCAGAAACAAATAAGCGGTTTGGTTCTGCTCGCGGGCCAGTGTTTTGCGGGAAACGCCCATGGCAAAAATCCCTCCTAATGATTGATGTACGCAAGCAAGCTGCATTCGTACACCAATCATACGCAGGAATAGGATTCGGCAACATATCATTTCTTCGGGAGTTCGTTATCACTTTTTTCAGATAGGCGCTGGCGAAATTCAGACGGTGTCAGGCCATACATCCTTTTAAACTTGGAGCTGAAATAGCTCGCATTGGAAAAGCCGGACAGCTCGGATATATCCCATAGGCTGAGCCCCGTTTCCTCCAGCAGCCGGGTTGCATGCGCCATTCGAACGTCAGTCAAATAATGAATAAACGTTTTACCCGCTTTCGCTTTAAACAGCTCCGAAAAGTAGGTCGAATTATAATTGAATCGTTCAGCTAGCATCGTTAAATTCAAGTCATACATGTAGTTTTCTGCGATATATTGCCTGGAAGCCTCCAGAACCGTATCCACAGCGCCCTCTTCTGCCCCTTGCAGCTTGTCATGAATAGCCGCGGCTAGCTTCATCAAAAATTGGCAGGCCTTCTCCGCTGTGCTTAGGTTGAGCGCCATTTCCGGACGCAGCCAAAGCTGCTCGCCGCCCGTTAACGGCACCTGCGCTTCATGCGCCTGCGCCTCCAAAACGAGATTGAACTGAAAAATCGCCTTCACGAACCGGATGCGCGATACGCTAAGCGCCTCCTTCAGTTCACGCTCTATCATTTTGGCGAGCTGCTCCATTTCTCCCCGTTCCAGCAGACGCCGGTTCAAATCGACCGTCTCCTTCGGAAGCAGAAACGGCTCCTCCGCTGCCCGTTCTCCTTGGCGAGCCTGCGCCTCCGCCAAATTCCATGCGACGAGCGAGGACATGCAGCCCTCCTTCCACTGCTTAAAGCCTTTAACAGCATTTCCTATGCCGATGGAGGGCACGAATCCGAGATGCCCATACACCATATCGCGCAGCTTCTGCTCAAATTCCGCTGGCTTCTCCTCTCCATCCAGTAAAGCAATATGCATTAAGCCGTGATAATGCTCGTCTCGAACGACTTGCACCGAGCCGGTGGAGCCATCCGCCAGCTCGCGGCATATCAGCTCAAACGGCAGGCTGAATTGCTCAGGCCTGCGGTTCGTCTGCCAATCTCTCTGATCCGTTTGGCCAGTCTGGTCTGACAGGTCCGTCTGGCCTTTCTGTTCGGCTGGGTCTGTCTGGTTCATCTGATCCTTCTGACTTTTCTGTCCAGCCTGCCCCGCCTGATTCAGCTGATTCAGCTGATTCGGCTGATCCAGCCGCTGCCCACGCTGCTCTAGCCCAGCTGTCATAAATCTGACCGTCCGCTCTCCCCATTCCTCCAGCTGAAACAGCTTTGCCCGCTCCATTAGCGCTTCCTCACGCCCTGCCTCGCCCCGGATGAGATAGCGCAGAAAATGCTCCTTCATTTCCCGATAATACTGGGTCAGACGCCATTTCATATCCTCGGACTGCCGATGGCTCTCCTGCTCCTTGTCCATCTCCCCTCTGACCTTCAGCAGCGCCTCCGTCAGCTCATCCCGCGCAACCGGCTTGAGCAAATAATGGCGTGCCTGATGACGGACAGCCGCATGCGCATAACTGAAATCCTCATAGCCTGTAAGGATGATCAGCCGGATTTCAGGATACAGCCTGCGGCATTCGTCCAAAAAAGACAGTCCGTCCATCACGGGCATATTCATATCTGTCATAACAACATCGAATGCCTCGCGCTCCAGCTGCTCCAGCGCCTCCATGCCATTCGCCGCCTCGCCCGCAATACACAGGCCCAGCTCCTCCCAATCTACCTTGAGCCGCAGCCCCAGCCTGATTTCCGGTTCGTCGTCCACAATCAGCACCTTATACATGCTTTCCCTCCTCCTGTATAGGCAGCGCCAGTACGATTAGCGCACCGCCCCAGCCGCTATCTTTGATCTGGATCTCAAACAGCTCGCCGTAATACAGCCTGCACCTTGCAATGACGTTGCTGAGGCCAATTTGACTGTCGCGGCTATTCAGCAGCATGTCCAATCGAGCAGCGGCCGAGCGTTCCGCAAGCTGGCGCTTCATGTCGTCAGGAATGCCCTGACCATTATCCGCAATGCTTAGAACGATGCGCCCATCACTCCTGCTGACTACAATTTCCACCCAGGCTTCCGGCTGATGCTGAAAGCTGTATTTGACGGCATTTTCGATCAGCGGCTGCAAAATAAATTTAATAATCGTCAGATGCGCAAGCTCTCCTTCCTCCTTCAACGTCAAGCTCAGCCGTTCACCAAAGCGGATTTGCAAAATCTCCACGTAATCCTTCACGTATTTCAGTTCCTCGCGCAGCGGTACCACATCATCGCTCATTCTCAGCGAGAAACGCATCATTTTGCCAAGCGACTCAATGACCTGCACCGTATCGTCGGTACGCTTCTGCATGGCGAGACTGCTCATGAGCTCCAGCGTATTGAACAAAAAATGCGGATTGATCTGCATCAGCAGCGCCTTGTATTCCGCTTGCTGGCGCAGCAGCTTCAGCTCAAATTCGTTTTTGATATGCTGCCGGAGCTGGCGCACCATATTGCGGAAGGTTACCGTCGCAAAACCTACTTCGTTGCGAATGCTGATTTCTGGCGGAAGACGCAGCTCCGCCTGATTGAAATCGCCCCGCTGAACATGGCGCATAGCGGATATGAGGCGGGATAGCGGATTGGAAATGCTCTGCGACAGCCATATGGCTAGAAAGACGGATAATACGAGCAATATGGAGGCGAATAAAATAATGCTGCTGCGCAATTGGAACAGCTTCGCGTACAAGTCTTGTTCCGATACGAAGCCGACAAGTATCCATCCCGTTCTTTGCAGCTTTTTAAATACGACAATATCGGTTTTCCCCTTATCCGTATCCATATAAATAACGCCTTGTTTGCGCATATCTCCGCGGATTTTCTCCATAGCAGCCTGCATGTCGGCCTGTGCCCCGGCTTCAGGCGGGGAAAGCAGCAGTTGGCCGCCTTGATCCAGCAAATAAATGGCACCGCTTTCACCAAGGTGAATCCGATTGAGCGGCTGCTGAAAATAGTCACTGCTCACATTGATTTTCATCACCGTTCGGGCACGGCTTGGCTCAAATGTTCCGATTGGCATGAGCATGCTGACAACTGGATGCGTGTTATTGTATCGTGCCTCGACCGGGTCAATATGGCTGGCCACCCAGTGGGTTCCCGATGTTTTAAAATCGCTGTACCACTGCTGCTCAAGCAGGACCGGGTCGGACACAACCTGATTGTCGCTGCTGATCCACGTGCCGTCTGCGCGGTAAAAGGTCACCCGCGATACGCTCGTATAGCTGTTCATCGCCTGCGTGAGAAAGCTGCTGAGCTTAATATTCGCCAGCATTTTCTCGCCCGCCGATAGCTTCGGGTCCGACATAGCCCCATCCCAGTTTTTCGTCGTATCGCTATTGAACACGAGTGAGGCCAGATCGTAAATCTGCATCTGGACCATATCGACGTAAGCGCCGTACTCCTCCATTTTCTCCAGTGCCGAGGATTCAATATAAGAGCGGATAATAGAGCGTGATTCATTAAACAATAGATAAGACATAGCGCCAAAAGAAAGGACGAACAGCAAAATAAAGACGGCAATAAGTCGACTTCTTAATGAGTAAAACACAGCTAGTCCCCTTTTCTGTCAAACATCGTGCTTGATTTGCCAATATAGTAGCACAATGCTTGCCAGGTTCGCTCTTTTTTTCTCAAAATGGTGAGGACTGAGGTGCCCCTATACTGGCCGCCTTCCGGTATGCAGGTTCACATTCATATGGGGAGACATTTTCGGTAGGAGAGAGAACTCCAAAATAGTACCTTGACCTTGAGGTATACTTCAACCTTTATACTCTGTTTATACAAGATTTCCGGCCTGCTGGACGGAGAATACAGAAATAAATGGAGGTACTGTATAATGAAAATATTCGAAATCATTGTCATTCTGGTTATTTTAGCGGCAGCGGGAGGCCTGTTATTCGCAAGAAAAACGAAGCGGCTTGAGGCGGGGATGCTGGGCGCGGTGGTACTGGCCGTGCTGCTGCATGGAGTAATCGATCATTTTCGCATCCAGATGGTTGCTGCTTACGCTGTGACTTTCGTTTTGATTATGGTCTTAGTCCGCCGGCTGCTGAAGCCCTATGGCAATCCTATCCGTTCCAAAGCTATTATCAAAAAGAGTCTGCTTTCCCTTATCGTCGTCGCTCTTAGCGGATTTTCCGTCTATGCGAGCTCGCTGCTGCCGATTTTCACAATGCCTGAACCTCACGGCAGCTATGGCATTGGCACCATCGCACGGCATCTGACGGATGAATCCCGCGCTGAGACGCACAGTGAAGACCCGAACGACAAGCGCGAGCTGATGATCAATGTATGGTACCCGGTAGATAAAAATAAAACCGAAGGCGCATCGACCGAGCATTACCCTTCGGAAATTGGGGAAGCGGTCAGCCTCGTATTCGGCATACCGAAGCAAATTTTCAGCCATGTGACGAACATTCCGACGCATGTAATAGAAGGGGCCAAGCTATCCTCTGCTGAAGCGAGCTATCCCGTTGTCCTGTTCTCTCCCGGAGTTCGTTCGACCCGCTTCCAGAGCATGACGGCAATTGAGGAACTCGTAAGCAATGGCTACATCGTCGTAGGCATGGATCATCCGTATACGTCAGCGAAGGTGGATTTTCCGGATGGCCGTTCGATTTTATACGAGGCTGAGCCCGAATTTCCAACTTCAGCAGAGCTTTACGACAACAATATTAAAGAAGTCGCTATCCGTGTAGCTGATACGAGTTTTGTGCTCGACACGTTGACGGCATGGAACCAGGATGACCCTGAGCATAAGCTGGAGGGCAAGCTGGATCTAAGCCGCGTTGGCATTTTCGGCCACTCCTATGGCGGGGCGACAACTGCGGAGACGCTGGCACAGGATAGCCGTTTCAAGGCGGGAGTTAGTCTGGAGGGCGGATTTTGGGGCGATGTAGCCCATAACGGCCTGAAGCAGCCGTTCATGTATTTGATGACGGGCGATACAGCCAAAAGCCTTGATCCAGCGACGAAGGAAAAATCCTATGTCTATTTCGACGAGTTCGCTTCCGATTTGGACTCGGTCATGACGAAAAGCACCAATGACACGTATTACATGACCGTTGAGCCTTTTATCCATCAGAGCTTTACCGACATCGCGCTGCTGTCGCCTAAGCTGTTCGCCAAGGGAGTCGACTCCGTTCACGTGGTAGATATTACCCGCTCTTATGTCACCGCCTTTTTCAATCAATATTTGAAAAATGAATCACAGCCGCTGCTGGCTGGGCCATCACCGGACTATCCTGAGGTTATTTTCGACAATAACTATACGAAAAAAGCAATTGCGCAATAAACACACGGACAACACACGAACAACCAGGAGGGAAACGCGCATGGAAGGCATGACACGCGGCGAGCTTGCCAAAAAAACCGGGCTTAGCATGGCAACGATTCGCTACTACGAGGAGAGCGGCATCCTTCCGGCCCCCCGCCGAAGCCAAGGCGGATACCGTTTGTACTCGGACGATTATTTGGTCAAAATCAAATTCATTAAGGACACCAAGTCGCTCGGCTACTCCCTTAAGGAGATTCATGAAGTGCTGCATCTGCTAGGCCGTGATATGGACGTCGAAACCCTGAAGGCTTATGTGCGGGGCAAAATCGTCGAGATTGATGAAAAGGTCGAATCACTGCGCGCTATCCAAAAGATGCTCAAGGGCTTGCTGAAGACGCCCGAAGCGGACATTCACAACTATTTGGATTCGTTTCGCGACAATAAAAGCAATTGATAACGTTTGTAAAAGACGCTGAGCAGCTTACATGCTGCTTAGTGTCTTTTTCACATTCTTTAAGCAAAAGAGCCGCCTCAATTGGCAGCTCCTTTTACTTGCTTTCATATTTGTACTGTTCCGGATACAACTCTTGATTTAATTTACTGGTTGCTGCCATGAACTGATCCAGTAAGGATTCGCCATCGGCTGATTTGCTCAATGCCTGACTTTGAGCCTGTTTTTCAAATTGGGCAATCAACTTCCCTTTTTGCTCCAGTTCCTCTAAAACCCTTTGCACAGCCGGATCCTCAGAATCCTGCTGGTCAGCGTAATGGGCACTTTCAATTGCATACAAGTCTTTATATCCTGCAAAAACTTCGTTAAATTCGTCAAGAGCGCTTTGCGGACTGAGTTCAGCTTCTAAATCTCCAGCCTTGCTCGCCAGTTCTTTAAGTTTCTGTTCGTCGGCTGTTGTTGCTCCAGGTGCATCAGCAATTTTCTTCTGTGCATCATAGCTTTCATTTGCATACGAAACCTTCTCTTGAAGGGTAGGGGCATTAGCCTCGGCCTGGTTAGGACTAAGGTTACCCCATACGAAGCCTCCAATCGCCAATGCACCGCAGACAGAAAGAATCATCCACGTTTTTTTCTTCAATTTTTCCCAATTCCTTTTCTTTAGAGTTTAATTTTGATGGATACAATCCACGAGCCGTAAGCTACATACGATTTTAACGATATATCCTTATTCCATGTGCCACTATTGACAGAATGTTGAGCAATTTTAAGATCGTTTCCCGGGCCATAACCGTTTACAATCTGAGAATGGATTGTATGCGGCAGAATTAACGTGTTGGACCACATCTCCTCGGTACAGCTCATCATAGATTGGTTGGAAGTTATTACTTAATTCCTGTGAAGTGTATCTTGTTGCTTTGTATGCTTTCTTCCCACCGATAAAGGGTTTCCCTTCTGGTATATGACACAACCGGTTCTTCTATATACATAGACGCTTAAAACAGTAAAAAGTTCCAGAAATTTGCTTTTGAATCAAAAAAAAAGAATTTTTTTCTCAGTGTCCAACTTTATGAGTTCTCCAATAATTAAACTGGTCCCCATACACAATGTTTAGTGTATGGGGACCAGTTTTCACTTCCCGTTCTTTTTATGTTTGAAACATGTATTATTGCGCCTTAACCTCATCCAAATAAATCATTGCCGCGCCCGTCGAGCCGCTTGGTGTAAATACCTGAATGCCCAGCGCCTGGACATTATTTTTGTCCGAGACGCCTGACAAATCGTAGCTTACCGTCACGAATCCATCGCCGTTGTAGGAAACCGTTTCATTCGGCGCGAACCAGCTCCAGCCGCCTCCTGTTTGCAGGAACAGCTTGACGGATACAGCGCCCGCAAGCGCTGCATTCCCATCCGCTGCCACTTTAAACTTGGCGGACAGCGTACTTGCTGCACCCAAGCTCAGCGCACCGACCCGTCTAAGCTGGAAATCGCCGCCGTTTAGGTCAAAAGCCGCCTTCAGCGAGCTGCTTCCCGATGACGCGGCATCGGTCGACACGGCCATATCACGGGCGTTTGCCGTATTATAGGCATTACTAGCATCCGTGTTGATTGCCCAGCCCTCTGCCCCGCTTTCAAAATCATACGTGAGCTCACCCGTTCCTGGCCCTCCGCTTCCTACCACATAAACATCATCTACATAGACAGCTGCTGTGCCCGTCTGTCCAGCTGTCGGCTCGATCTTCACGCCGATCGCTTGGACACTATCGAGTCCCGTCAGGCCAGAGAGCGGAAGCGTCAGCGTTTTAAATCCGCTGGAATCGACGACCACGCCCGTGCCGCTGTCATGCCAATCCCATGTGCTGCCTGTTTTAATATATAGTCGGGCATCGGCGGTACCCTGTGACAGCTTCACTTTGACGCTGAGAGCAGCAGCAGCCGATAAATCTGCTGCCGCAACCTTCGTCAGCTCAAAGCCTAACGGGCTAGCCAGCGAGAAGGTAGACGTCAGCGATTGGCTGCCCTCTGTCTTCTCATCCGGTGTAATCGCTGCATCTGTGGCCTGCGCCTCATTCGAGCTTACGGCCCAGCCAGCCGTATCCGCTTCAAATCCATACAGCGTTCCCGATTCTGCCGGGGAGCTTCCCGAGCCGGAGCCTCCATTCGGCACGCCGCCCGTTCCATCGTTGATCGCTTCAATATCGTCAAAATAAAGCGTGCTGTTGAGCGTGGCTCCATTGATGGCATTCACGTACACGGAAAATTCCTGTACATTTTTCAAGCTGACCTTGTTGATTTTTTTGCCCGCATTTCCTGTATCCCACGGAGCAACGGTAAACGCATTAAAGTGCAGGCTGACCCATTGCCCGGTTGTACCCACAAGCGATGGATATGCTTCGTAGGAGACGCCATCCACACGCAGCTGAATCACAAGCTTCTGGTTGCTGCCGTCCGGCACCATCCAAAATTTCAGATTGTTGAACGTGGACCAGTCTACTCCACCCAGCACCTTCGTAATGCCCGCATAGCCGGAAGTGCTCAGCGTATAGTCCAGCTTCATCCCATAGTTGCCCGAGCTTTTATGCACGCCGTCCAGCGCTACCGCTGTCGCATCACCGCCCGCATGGATGAACTTCGCTGCCAGAGCGGCATCGCTGCCTTGGTACGTCTCGAAGTTGTCCACTACAGCCGGGTCTTTCTCCGCTTCAGCGAACGTGCTGTACAAGCTCAGATTATCGACGTAGATTGAAAAATCGCCTTCTAATCCGCTGCCCACCAAGGAAAGGGCTAGCCCCGTCGCCGCTGCTGATTTTGCCGCATCATTCAAATCAATAACGGGCGAAAATTTCGCATATACCGTGCTGCCTACGGTCACCTGCGGAAGCTCGGACAGCTTGATTTTGGTCGTCGTCATCCCATATTTCGTATCCCAATCCGGCGGCAGCATCGCAATGCTGCTAATCGTCGCCTCCGCATCTCCCGCACTTAGCGGAATCCACGCATCCAGCTTGATGCGTTTCACATCCGCCAGTGCATTTCCGCCGTCAAGCGCTGGTAGCGCAAGCTTGAATTCCTGCCACGTATCGGCCGCTGCCACACTCTGGGCATCCAGCTTCAATACCCCGTTGCCGTCTAAAGCATCATGCCCCACGGTCAGCGCCATCGTTTCCGGATAAGTGCCCGGATCACCATTTTTGACTACGCCTTCTGTATCTTGGTCAAAGGTGTAGCTTTTCATCAAAATCTCGTTTGCCTGCACCGATACCGTCGCCGTTTGCGTCAGCACGACCTGATTGCCGACATAGACTTTGACGTTCAGCGCCGCTGTCTTGCCATTTAAGCCTGCTGCTGGAGACCAATCCGCCGTATAGAAAAATCCGTCGCTATCGAGCGTCATCGGATATTCCGTATCCGAACCCTGCACCGTATATACGACCTTCGTTGGGGTAATTTCCAGCGCACGTGCACGAATCGTAACGGAGCTGCCCACAATGCTGTTATCCGTAGGCGTTGCAATATGCATGAACGGCTGCTCTGGCGCAGTCACGACCGTATGGCCATATACGCCCTGCACCTCATTGCGGAAAGTCGTAAACGAATCATTATAGAAGTTTATAAAATCGGGCAAAAGCTCATGATCGCCGAGCCCGTTTGGCGCATTTTTATAAGGAACGTACAAATTATTGCCGAGGCCGAAATTCGCCCACGTCTGCATATAGGCAATGCGCGAAGCGTCCTCATCGGACTTGATCGCACTCAGCAAATCGGTGAACCAGGTCGTATTATTGTTCCCGGATGTCTTCATCCCCTCTGGGCTGTAGCCAAATTCGGAGAATGTCGCAATTTTCCCCTTGCTGTCGGCCATCCTTGAAATCATGCCAAGATCGTTTACCAGTCCGTCAAAAAAGCCTTGTGAACCCGCATTTTCCTTGTTATCGTATTGGTCCATTCCCAATATATCGACATAATCGTCGCCCGGGTACGTCGTCAAATACGTGCTTTCTGCGCCGCCGAACGAGCCATTTGGCGAGAATACATACAGGAAGTTTCGCACGTCCTTCTTATCGCGCAGGTATTCAACCGTATAGCGGAAAATCTCCTTGTATTCGCTTGAGGTCGTCGTTTTCGCGCCCCACCAAAACCAGCCGCCGTTTTGCTCATGGAAAGGACGGAACAGGATGGGGATGAGCTTGCCATCATCATCCTTCACATTATTCGCGAAGTTCGCTATCGTATCCAAAAAGGCATTAAATTCCGCATGCTTGTCGCCGCCCGGCAAAATATGAGCAGCTACATGGCCTGACGTATCATTAAAGCTGCCGCCGGTCACAAAGTTTGGAAAATGGGTGCTGAGCGCCACAATACCACCGAGCTCGTGGGCGTTCTTGACCGCGGCAGTGAGATTGATCCGGCTCTGCTCGACATTGTTCGGCACGCCCGGCTTCTCTTTGCCTTCCAGGCTAAGCGTATCCCAGCCGAACACGGCAGGGTAATCGCCGACTGAATTTTTCACCTCGGATTGCGAGCCGTCTGCACTGGTCAGTGTCACGCCTTCATCCGTTGCATGCTGGTGGCCGAACAAAATTTCATGGCCGCGCACACCGTTCAAATAGGCGAACAATGATTTAGTCTCAGCCGTTGCATGCTGATCGACAAAATTGACCGTCTGCTCCGTATTTCCGCCATTTCCACCGCCGTTGTTGCTGCCTCCACTGCTTCCATTGCCGCCTGAGGATGTGCCCGTTACTGGCGTTGTGATTGCGCCAACTGGCGTCAGCGTGCCATTTTTCACCGTATAGCTGCCTTTGGCTAATGGTTTGCCATTAATAGTGACGGAATCGGCTTGCACTGTCAGTCTCCCAATCGTTGTGCCCGGGCCGGTGATCAGCTCCGTAGGCTGATTCAGCACAATGCTGTCTGCCTCGGCGTTGTCGCCCAGCTCCAGAATAGCCTTGCTGTTAGCCACGATGCTGTTGATCTTTGTGTCCCCATCTGCCTCGACATGAACCCTGCCATCCTTGCGATTAATTTCTACGCCTGCCAGCGTTGAATCGTTGAAAATAACCGTATGCTCGCCGCCGCCCGCAATAAAAGTCGTCCCTTTCACGCTTGTATGAGCGACTGCTGCCTCCCCGTCCCCAATGCCTGCGGTCAAATAAAGGTTGCCGGCAATTTGGGCATCTTTGAGCGTAATGCCAGCATGATTAATGATCGCGTGGCCCGAAATCGCTTGCGCCGCTGTATAATCCCCTGCCTTGGCATACAGCTCGGCCACCAGTTTGTCCACCAGGGTTATGACCTCTGCACGAGAGATTTTGCCTGCGGGCAGGAAAGTGCCATTTTCGTAGCCGCTGACGACACCTTGCAGTGCGTTGATCGCCTTTTTCGCATAGCTGGAAATTTGGCTGCTATCCTTGAAGGAACCCGCATAAGCCGCATTCTCCGCCGCTTTCAGCTCGAAAATACGCGCCAGCAGCGTTACCGCATCCTGCCTCGTTATCGGCTGCTCGGCTCTTGCCTCATTACCCGGGAACCCGTCATAATAGCCCGCAGCCCGCGCTTTGCTAAGCTCGCCCGCATACCAAGCTGTCTCCGGCACATCGCTAAAAGCTGAAGCAGACAAAGCCGATAAACCGAACAACCGATTAATGACCGCGACAAACTCCGCCCGGGTCATGCTTTCATTCGGATGGAACGTTCCGTCCAAGTAACCGCTTACAATTCCCTGCGCACTCCATTTCTCTATAGCAGCTTTCGCCCAATGCCCCTGTATATCGGGAGCAAACGCCTTAGTTGCCGCACCTGATTGAGCGAAAGCAGCAGAAGAGAACATCGAAACAACGATAGCTGGGGCCATGACGGCCGCGATCCATTTGCGTTTTTTATTCATGCGATCCTCCTATTTTTTAAAAGTGTTTCGAAAGCGCTTCACATCATTATAGAGGAACTACTTGAAAAAAATAGGAGATTCAATTTGTTTTTATAGTTCTCTTTTGTCATCTATTTTGTTATGTTTCTTTGCTTTAAGGTGAAACGGCTGTCGCCGTCCTTTGGCGGCGCAGCACGTTTCATTCCGAGAAATATAGAGAAAGGATTGGAAAATCCTATTCTTTCCTATATTCTAAAAAATGCAACCAAGCTTTCGCATCGCCGTATCTAATCAGACATCCCTGCTGCAGCAGGAACTGTAACACCATTAACCATTAACAACTACAATCACAATCTGCTATACTACAAATAGTTTCATATTCTTACACAGAATCGACAAATTCCACCATTCTGGCCTGTTAAGAGCTTCAAGGTGAATAACTGTCGAGGCAGATGGTTCTTTTATTTCATATTTGAGGAGGCAATACAAATGGGTATTGGATCGAATTCAAACGGCGGCAACAATTTTGGTGGACAAGGCGGCATTCAGGGCGGTATCCAAGGCGGTATCCAGCAGGGTGGCATTCAACAGGGCGGTATTCAGCAAGGCGGCATCCAACAAGGCGGCATTCAACAGGGTGGCATTCAACAGGGCGGTATTCAGCAAGGCGGCATCCAACAAGGCGGCATTCAACAGGGCGGCATCCAAGGCGGTACTCAGCAAGGTGGATTCCCGAATGCTGGCAACGCTAACTCCTTTGGTGCAGCACCCGCTCCTCAAGGTGGCGGCTTCGGAGGCGGACTTGTATTGTCCAAGGGACAGAAGCTCGATTTGACGAAAAATAACCCCGGACTCGACCATTTAAAAGTTGGTCTCGGCTGGGATACGAATCGCTTGCAAGGCCAAAATTACGACCTCGATGTTGAAATTTTCCTGCTGAACCAAGCGGAGAAGCTTCCTTCCAACGGCCATATCATTTTTTATAATAACTTGAACAGCCCAGACGGAGCGATTCGCTATAACGGCGACAACCGGACTGGACAAGGCAGCGGCGACGATGAGTCGGCAGAAATCCAACTGTCCCGCGTGTCTCCTGACATTCAGAAAATCGTATTTACCGTGACGATTGATGATGCTGTTCGCAAAAATCAAAACTTTGGCCAAATCGGCAACGCCTACATTCGGATCGTCAACCAGGCGAACGGCGCTGAAATTTGCCGCTTTGACCTGTCCGAGGACTATTCCACTTCCATTTCCTTGCTCGCGGGAGAAGTATACCGCCACAACAACGAGTGGAAATTCAATGCGGTAGGTACAGGCCTTACGCTTGATCTGGCTGGCATTTGCGCACATTATGGCGCTATGTAATTCACTACACATCTAACTGGAGGTCAACTCATATGCCATTTCAATTTCAAGTGGAACGCGAGCTGTTTCTGAAAGCTGAAGGCCAAGGCAAATTTTTCGCTAAAAAAGGCTCCATGGTTGCTGATCAGGCTTACAACGGCAAATTTAAATATTCCAAGCGCTTGCTTGGCACAAACTCCGGCAACATTGTTGGACAAGTATTAAACCACGGTATGCGCCGCATTACAGGCGAAAACCTTGAAATTATGGAAGTCGAAGGCCAAGGCTCTGTCTATCTTGCTGACCAGAACACGCATGTGACCGTCATTAATTTGGAGCAGGGCGGCCCTTGGCAGCACGTAAGCGTTGAAAGTGAAGACCTGCTGGCGTTTACAGAAACTTGCCACTACGGCGTTACGATCATCGGCTCCGGTGTCATTTCCCAACGCGGACTTTTCACCTCCAAGCTCTCCTATAACGGCCAAGGCGCTCAAGTCGCAGTGAAAACGAACGGCAACCCGCTCGTTCTGCAAGCTCCATGCCGCGTCGATCCCGATGCGATTGTTGCCTGGACAGGCCCTTCACCTAAAGTAAAGCTAGATGTGAACTGGAAAACCCTTATCGGACAAACCTCTGGTGAGTCGTATATGTATGAGTTCAATGAGCCTGGGCAAATCGTTATCATTCAGCCTTTCGAGCGCCAAAGCGGCGTAAAATTCGGCATTGACGACAACCGTTACCAGCCGCAAGAGCAAAGCAGCGCCTTCCAAAACACTTTTGGCGGCAACGGCGGCAATGCTGGTAACGCTGGCAATAACGGCGGCGCTCCAAGCAATAATAATAATAACGAAGGCGGGCTCGGCGGCATTATTGGCCGAATTTTGCGTTAAGCCATTTATTATACGTACTTCCGATATGTTGATTAAAAGCATCTCCACTCATTTTTTCTGATGAGCAGAGATGCTTTTTTGCATGCTTGTGCCTATTATTCCTGCCACTCCACAAGCTGTGGATTGACATCTAAAATGGACAGGTATTGCTCCTTCCAGCCATACTTGGCATCGGGGTCAAGCAGCTGGTAGCGGTGGAGCTTCTCCCGGCGATGCTCTGCTTTCGCCCAGCCATAATGCTTAAGGCGAATGCCCGACAGTTCGTGAGGCAGCTCCAATATATTAACGGGAAAACGCCCGCAATGCTGCGGTGTATCTTTCCACTTATAATCAAATGCTGGGTCATAGCGGAGCAAAAAAGGGCGATAGCTTTCATGTGCCCGCCAGATCGCGTCCGATCGATACGAATGAAGGCTCCAGAAATCGTATAAACGGAAGCAAAATACATTCGTAGTACGGTTTTGCAGCAGGGTGTCGAGCTCCTGAACGAAGCTTTGCTCAAACCATTCATCCGCATCCAGATTCAGTATCCACTCCGGATTTACAGTCAACGTCTCTTCCCACTGCTGCTTCCGCAGCGTAATTTCATTGCTGAAACGCGACACCTCGTTGCGGATCAGCTTAACCGGAATGCCTTCCAGTGCCTGCAGGCACACCTCAGCTGTATCATCCGTGCTGCCATCGTCAATAATGACCGCGTCATCAATATACTGGCGATGCTGCTCCAGCGCCTGGCGCAAGTAGCGGCTGCCCTCATTCCTTACGACCATCGACAGCGTAAGCCGTCCTCTCGCCTTAGGCTGGACTTCCATTTCTTTCTGTAGAAACCGCTCCGCCCCAGCCAAATCTGCACTGCGGTAAATATGATAGGCTGGATAGTGGGTATCCACAAACAGCCTCAAGCCAAGCGCAGCCGCCCTGATGCAGAAATGCCGGTCTTCCCCCCAGAAGGTTAAATTGCTAATGGGACCAAAATGCACACCTGCTTCAAGCGCCTTTCTGCTCAGCAGCGTGCATGCGCCAAGCCCGCCTACCTCATATACGCCAGGCTCGTTTAACATAGCGTAAAACTGCTCCAAACGCTCCGCAATTTCCAAATCGCTCAGCTTCTCGCCTCGGCCTCGCTCCCACTGTCCATATTCGTCATGCAGCCATACTTGCGGCTGAGGACGCGCATCCGGCTGCCAGCGGGTCCAAAAAATTTCCGCTACAATATCTTTGTCGTCCGATACTAGCTGCGCAAGCGTTCTGGCATCCAGCAGCAGGTCGGAGTCGAGCAGAAATAAGTAGTCAAATTGGCTCTCTAGAGCATGTTCAATGATTCGATTTTTGAAATGGGCTACCTTCCAAATGAGCTACTCATTCCAGCAATGCGTCATATCCGTGCGTACATACACGTCTTGGCTATCGGAGGATTCTGAGCGGATAATGGTTACCCTCTCGCGAGCAGCAGCAAACTGTTCCAGCAGCTGACTGCTCGTAGCATCCGTATTGTCGTCAATGAAGAGATAGCTCAGCTCCAGCTGATCTGCATGAAGACGTTTCAGCGAAGCGAGAAACAACGCAAGAATCGTAGGCTGCTGCTGAACAGGACTGGCAACGAGCACACGCCTTTTTTTCTCAGACAAGTACGACCCCTCCCTCATCCGTCTTACACAGCCGCTGACTCAAATATACCCGGTTCGCTATCATTCGCTCATCCTCCGGCCGATATTTGGCCGCCTGCTCATTATGCATATAGGCTGCCTCGAAGTCGCCTAGACGATCATAACAGACACATAACTGAAGCTGCGGCAGCCAGGTAGAGCAGGTTATATTCGCAAAACCCCAGTCTGTTGTGTCCGTATGCTCCACGTGGAGCGCCTGCTTATACCAATATACCGCCATCTGAAGTTCATCCCGCTGCAAAAAATAATGCCCAAGGCGGCAGCAAAATTCCGCCCGAGGCTTATCGTAATAGAAGGATCGCAGTACGGAGTCCATCATGTTGCGAGGCTCGTTCAGCTCGTGGTAGCAGTCAGCAAGCCGCCCGCAAGCGAGAATATTATCCTCGATCCAGCCTTTTCCGGTAGCGAGAAACTTGTCATAATAACGAATGGCCGAATCGTAACGGCCATTGTCTTTCAGCTCGTTGGCGTAATAAAACAAGTCGCGCGGGGTGAAAATCTCTCCTCTGCGGAGCCGATTTTCATACATGGTCAAATTGCGGTCGCTGTCTTGCCCGAGGCTTTTATGCGTAACGGCCACATCACAATGAACGATGTTTCCGTAAACCTCCAAATACTCATGAACTGCGCCAATCCACTGAAAGCTCCGCTCACGCTTGACAATGCGATTGCGCCGCAGCTTGTTAACTACGTTGCCGAACTCGTCAAAGGACAGGTGATAATCCATGGAGACGGAATCCACCGTATCGCCGAGCTGATGTTTGAGCGCCTTCAGCTTGTGCAGCTCGGAAACCTCCAGCACATCGTCCGCATCCAGCCACATTATATAAGGCTTCGTTGCAAGCGAAAATGCATAATTACGGGCAGCGGCAAAGTCATCCGCCCAGGTAAAAGACTCGACGCGAGCGTTGAAATCGGCGGCGATTTCCCTTGTAGCATCGGTCGAGCCTGTGTCGACGATAATAATTTCATCTACAGCAGGGGCGATAGAGGAGAGACAGCGCGCCAATGTTTTTTCTTCATTTTTGACTATCATGCAAAGACTGATCGCGATCAATGAAACCACACTCCTGCGAGTTGATTCTATTGACCCATCCTATTCAGCCACTCTTGCCTTGGTGCCCAACTGGCGCATTAGCTTAATTGAATAATGGTCAGTGCCGCGCCGGCGATGCCTCCAAGCAATGTGGCCGAACCCAGCAGTCCAAATAATTGAAGAGTAATGGTCGAGCCTGCTGTCAGCCCAACAATAATATCATTATTGAAAGAGGATAAGCTTAATGCCGACTCCAATGTTGAGGCCGTACTCGCTGTGCCGTTAATTAACAGACGCGAGCTGACCAATAACGCCGCTGTCAAATTAATTTGGTACGTAATATAATATCTGCCCGCAGCGGCAACTGTGAACGTATCGTTTAATCCATTGACCGTTATGCCTGCGGCGATATTTTGAAAGCTTGGGAGCGGCACATTCGTACCTCCAAGCACAACCGCAATAATGCCTCCCGTCGTATTGGCTGCAAAAGCAGACACGGCTGTCGTACTAACACCCGTTGCTCCAGTCGCACCCGTGGCACCAGTGGCTCCGGTCAGACCTGTAGCTCCCGTGGCTCCGGTTACGCCAGTAGCTCCTGTCGCACCCGTTACCCCGGTCACTCCTGTCATACCAGTTACACCTGTCGAGTCGGTTGCTCCAGTTACACCAGTCGTTCCTTTAGCTCCGGTCGCTCCAGTGCCCCCTGTTGCACCTGTTTCTCCCGCTGTACCTGTAGATCCAGTTATGCTGGTAGAGCCTGCAACCCCGGTACCCGTCGCACCTGTTGCTCCTGTATCACCTGTCACTCCAGTTGTACTAGTAGCCCCGGTTGATCCGGTCGTTCCTGTCACGCCAGCCCCCGTTGCTCCAGTTGCCCCAGTCGTCCCCGTCGCACCTGCACCAGCCAGCAGCGTATAATCTGCCGAGCTTTCTGGTACTCCGCTTGGCGGTGCCGTATTCACGACATACGTTCTTCCATTGAATGTAACGACCCAATTAACGGGATATGCCGGGGCTGCCAAAGGTTCAAACGCGACTATCCCTTCCAGTCCTGCCCCTGTTGCTCCCGTTACACCAGTCGCTCCTGTAGCTCCCACAGCGCCATTTGCCCCCGCTGGGCCAATTGCTCCCGCAGCGCCTTGCGCTCCAGGCGATCCCGCTGGACCAATCCCTCCGGGAAGGCCCGCTCCAGGCTGCCCTGCAGCTCCCTGCGCTCCCGCCGGACCAATGGCTCCAGTTGCCCCGTCAGTTCCAGCTGGACCGCTAAGACCTCGCACTCCCCTTGGGCCTCTGGCGCCCCTCGAGCCACGTTTTCCGCGCCTTGCATGAGCTGTCCAGTGGATATGGCTATGTCGAGGTTTTTTATCGTAATGCCCATCGAGACATTTCAGCGCCTCATTCAGCAGCAAAATCGAGTCGATCACTTCGCGGTCCGCCCGGACGATTTTATTTCTCCCCGCAAGCCTGCGCGCTAATCTCAATTCAAGAATGGCGAGGTTTAATTTACGCATACAACTGGCTCTTCTTTTCACCAACCTGCTCATCTCCCATTATTCTTTCACATTACCGCTTTTTACTAACTGTACGCCTGCATGCCGAAATGACATATCGAATATGGGAGCTCGCTCGTTTAACGCGCTTTTGGCGAATTAGACCTTTTATATGCTGGAGCTGCTTAATCCATTTATTCAGCTCTTGTGATTTCCGTTTCCTGTTCATATTCATCCCTCTTTACCGATTTATTTGCTCACTTCCTATTCAAAAACGCAAAAAATAGTCTTTTATCATCATTACACCAGTCTATGTTTGAGCCCGATATGCAACACGGTATTCACCCAGTCTCTGAATATAAAAAAAAGCCCAATCCTCTGCACGAACGCAGACCATTAGACTTTTATATACAATATATGCTTGCTCATTTGATGACAAAAGCAATTCTCGAACCATCCGGATATTTCTCCAGCTGGTTGCTGACCCATGACCCTGCCCCGCGATTATCCGATGGGTCAATATAAGCAATATGGGCGCCGCTCCCGCCTTCCGCGCACATCGCCATTGGCCATTCATCGCGATCATAGCCTTTTTTCACCTTTACGCCCTGCAAAGATTTCTTCCGATTCTGATCCGCGCCGTCCCGATCAATCGTACAAATAGGGGATTTTCCCGCTGCAATCGCATCTTTAATGTGCTTGCCTGTCTCCGGATACCGATCTGTTGGAAAATATAACGTGTAATCCGTTCCTTCTGCCGTGTTCCAATCTTTCGCCAGCTCATCAAGCCAGCCCATATAAGACGCTCCGGCCAAAGCCAGCATAATAAGCAAGGAAATAAGGGCATTTTTCATTTTAAACTTCTTTTTACGGGACTTTCTTTTCAACACGCACAGCCTCCTGATGCTCTTTTCCCTCATTTTCTCATCATAAAGGGCGGAGGACAACCCTCGGCCAAATTATATTTGTATAACTTCAAATAAGCTGAAGCAGCGTCACTTGCCCGCCACTCCAGCCTTCCCTAAAAACTGCTTATATTCAAATATTCATCATTTCAGCTGTATATAAATTTACGCCTTGTCTGAATTAGCTTCCTTAGCAGGCGAAGGAGCGCAAGTGCCGTCCGAGCAAGCTGCACCATCCGCATCATCCGGCAAATCATTAATGACGGTCAGGGCCGGATACGCTTCATCCCAAGCCTGCTTCATTGCATTCAGGAACACTTCATTCGGCTGAGCACCGGATATCGCATATTTGCGATTAATGACGAAGAATGGCACACCGCGCACGCCTAACCGCGAAGCCTCCTCCTCATCGCCACGAACGTCCTGTGCATGAGCATCGCTTTCCAGCACAGCAAGTGCCTCCTGACGATCCAGTCCAACCTCGGCAGCCAGATCAGCGAGTGTATCGCGCTGTCCCAAATGCTTGGAATCGGTAAAATATGCACGGAACAGTCGTTCCGACATTTCTTCCAGCTTACCGTATTTAGCTGCAAAATGGGTTAAGCGGTGCGCATCAAACGTATTCGTCAGCACCAGCGTATCGAAGTTAAAGGTCAAACCAACGGTTGCCGCCTGCTTCGCCAAATCGCTGTTCATCTCAATTGCTTTTTCACGTGGCATGCCGTATTTGCGGGACAGCATTTCATGCACATCATGCTCATAGCTGATCGCGGCGCTAGGGTCGAGCTCGAAGCTGCGGAACACGACCTTCACCTGCTTGCCATGCTCGAACTCTGCTAATGCGCCCTCCAGCCTCTTTTTACCAATATAACAAAATGGACATGCAAAATCTGACCATACATCTATTTGCATAACGATTCCTCCTTTAAACTCATATACGTATAGTAATATACTTTACTTTTTAAAGCAATAGGATCATTTTGGCCGCCGCTACAGCGTTAGAAAAAGCCGCTCATTCATTTAGAATGGGCGGCTCCTTTTGTATCATTTTAAGCTATAAAATTACATACCCAATCCCATGCCAGACATCAGCTCATCCATCTTAACCGCGTCCGTCGGAATTTCATACAGGAATTTAGGCGCTTTATTAATGTTGTGGTATTCAGCTGTTAACGAACCGCCAACTTTTACGATACCGCCGCTTTCATCCGTAAAATCTACATTGATTTTAGCAGTCTGCTGCGATATATAGCCATCTTTAATGGCTCCTACAATGGAGAAATCATTGACTTTCAAGTTTGCTTTCAGTTGATCCAACGTTTCTTGCTTGTTGGCTTCAAAATCAGCCTTCAGCTTCGTTACATCCTCATTCGTGCTTTCAATCATTTTCATGAAATCTTCGTTTTTCGTCAATGTGTCGATGAGCTCTGGAAGCACTTGATTAACGATTGTTTCTACTGCTTGCTGATAGTTGCCTTCATTAATTTGAAAGCGAACAACTTGATCAGCCTCTACCCCTTCAGGGAGCGCTGCATCTTCTTTTTTCAGCGAGGAGAAATATGTTTTTTCATCAAAATGTTTTAGGATGATGCCGCTCACTTCTTGACCAAGCTTCTGTTGGGCCGCAGTATCCAGCATGGCTCCTGTTTCCGCTTGCTTTGCCAGCTCCTCCAGATCAATCTCCACGAATTTATCCGTGTATTGCTCGGGCAGCATAAGCATTGGAAGCGCTGGAATTTTCACAAACATCTTTTTGTCGGTCATAATCATCGGAATTTTAATGGAAATGCCCGCTGCCGTAACATCCATTTCCATATCTGTGCGCAGTGGCTCTTTCTGATATACCGCTTTAACATTTACTTTAGCACCTTTAAGCAGACCAATGACATATTGTGCTCCAGCTCCGTCTTCCTGAAGTAATTCGTCCGGCACTGTAAGCTCATCTATCCCAAAAGACATCGTAGATTCATACGATGTGACCTCCGCCATTTTTTGAGTAGCTTTTTCTAAAGACTCCTTAGGAGATGCGCTCGCGCTGCATCCTGCGACAATAATTAAAGCAGCAGCGATAAATAGCATAGCCACTTTATGTAGTCTGTTTTTCATTCTAGTTGATCCTCCCTATTTGTATCTCTACTTGACATCCCCCCTATTTTATAACAAAACGACAGCATATAGAAGCAATATCCAAAAAATCCCGCTTCTTCGAGAAGAAACGGGACTTTTGTATGAACACCTTAATTTTATGATCCTTCCGGATTTAGGTGAGAAGTATGATTTTTCTGCTTCGTTTTTTTCGATCCCGATAAAGGCTGCTGTTGTGCGGAGTCATCATTGCGGCTTCTTTTGTCCTGAGATTGACGCTGCGCCTCCGGTACAGGCACGCTGTCTGGCTTGCTCATATCATCATCCTCCTTTTAGGCGTGTGTAAGCTGCGAAAGCGCTTGGGCGCATTCATGGATATGACGCTTATAATCATGAATTAGCTGTTGAAGCATGTCTGTGCGTTCATCCACAGCTTGATGATCCTTTTCCACATCGACGAGCTCCACATTAATTTCACGGCTATCCACATATGTCACCTTAAAATCGATCTCATACGCCTGATGCCCCGCTGACTGAATTGTAATCCGCAGCGATTTTGGGTCCGCCTCATCGGCTGCTACCTGGCATTTATCGGGCTTGTTCATCATATCCGGCAGCGTGCGGTTCCATGCTTCCACCAGTTCTGGCTGGCTGTAGGTCAGCTCATCTTTTTTCACCATCTTTATCAACACCTCCACATCCTATAAGATGCGGCGCGGGCCCGCCAATTATTCAGGCAAAATCCAGCATAAACTTACTCTTAATCACAGCGTTATCCACAGTCTTATGCACATTCCATGCCAGTTATCCACATTATATACATTCTATCCACAGGCCTATCGTGGATAATGGTGATAACTCCTACTCAGATGTTATCCCCAATCCCCAAACAACAAAAAAACGCCCAAACTGTAAGGTTGGACGTTATCATTTATTAAGTTGGCGGAGAGGGTGGGATTCGAACCCACGTGGGCTTGCACCCTAACGGTTTTCAAGACCGCCCCGTTATGACCGCTTCGGTACCTCTCCACATATAAAATCATCACAAAAATTATTATACCACAGGTTAAAAATGAATATCAACCCTATTTTTAACCTGTGGCTATCAAAAATGTAAAAACTTTAAGCTTTAGGTCCAATTACGCTGATTCCGCCCATATATGCACGCAATACTTCAGGAATGACGATGGAGCCGTCTGCCTGTTGGTAATTTTCAAGAATAGCGGCAACGGTACGTCCTACCGCAAGACCTGAGCCGTTAAGCGTATGAACGAATTCCGGCTTGCTCTTGGCGTCCCTGCGGAAGCGGATGCCTGCACGTCGCGCCTGAAAGTCCTCTACGTTCGAGCATGAGGAAATTTCCCGGTATGTGCCTGCACTTGGCAGCCATACTTCAAGGTCATAGGTTTTCGCAGCGGTGAAGCCCATATCGCCTGTGCACAGAGCGAGCACGCGATAGGACAAGCCTAGCAGTTCAAGTACCTTCTCCGCATTCGCCGTCATCTTCTCCAGCTCATCGTAGGACTCTTCTGGCTTCGCGAGCTTGATCAGCTCGACTTTGTTGAATTGATGCTGACGAATCAGGCCGCGTGTATCTCGTCCCGCTGCACCAGCTTCCGAACGGAAGCAAGAGCTGTAAGCTACAAAATGCTTCGGCAGCTCCTCAAGCGACAAAATCTCTTCACGATGAAGATTCGTCACTGGAACCTCGGCTGTTGGAATCAGGAAATAATCCGAATCGGAAATTTTGAACAAATCCTCTTCGAACTTCGGAAGCTGTCCTGTACCAATTAAGCTATCGCGGTTAACCAAATAAGGCGGCAGCACTTCCTCATAACCGTGCTTATCACTATGTAGATCCATCATAAAGTTAATCAGCGCACGCTCAAGACGCGCACCTAAGCCGCGATAAAACGTAAAGCGGGAGCCCGTTACTTTAGCTGCACGCTCGAAATCAAGAATGCCAAGCTCTTGTGCAAGATCCCAATGCGCTTTCGGCTCAAAATCAAATGAAGGCTGCTCGCCAATCCGGCGAAGCTCTACATTATCATCCTCAGAGGCCCCTACTGGCACACTTTCATGCGGCAAATTCGGAATCGAAAGCATAAGCTCGTCCACTTGCAACTCTACCGCGCGAACTTCTTCGTCCAGCTGCTTAATCCGATCGCCTACCTCACGCATTTCGATGATCAGCGCATCGGCGTCGCCGCCTGTTTTTTTCAGCTTCGCCACTTCCTGCGATACAGTGTTGCGGCGATTTTTCAGCTGATCCGTTTCCTGCAGCAGGTCCCGGCGCTTTGTATCCAGAACAGGGAAATCTGCGATTAAATCAAGCGATTTACCGCGATTGGTTAGCCCTTGCTCTACTTTTGCGTATTCGTTACGCAGCCATTTTATATCTATCACGCTTGGATGAACTCCTCTCAGCTACCGGCTCACTGCCAACTGTTTAATCATATCGACAAAATAGGCATGCAAACGGTAATCATCGGTTAACTCGGGATGAAAGGAAGCTGCCAGCAAATGTCCTTGCCGAGCCGCCACAATTTCCCCTTTGTATTCCGACAGCACATCAACCTGCGATCCAACTTTCTTGATCAAAGGAGCACGAATGAATACTGCCCGAACCTGCTCATCAATGCCTTTAATGTCGAGATCGGTTTCGAAGCTCTCCCGCTGTCTTCCGAAAGCATTGCGCTCCACCGTCATATCCATGAGCTTCAGATGTGCATCCTCTTGTCCTTCAATACGTTCAGCAAGCAAAATCATTCCTGCACAAGTGCCAAAAATCGGCTTGGATTGCTTGGAAAAAGCTTGAATCGCTTCTAGAAAGCCATATTTGCGGATCAACTTGCCTATCGTCGTGCTTTCGCCGCCTGGAATAACAAGACCTTGCAGCTCATCAAGCTGCGAGGTCTGTTTAACGGCGACCGCTTCCGCGCCCGCCGCCTCCAAACTGCGTATATGCTCTGCAACTGCGCCTTGAAGCGCAAGTACACCAATTTTCATCGCCTACACGCCTTTCTTAAAATATAAGAATTTATAAGTTTCCCCTTATAAATGGGCTTATATTTCTCGGATTGAAACGCGCCGCGCCGCCAAAAGACGGCTTTCGGCCGTTTCACCTTATCCAAGCTTGCTGCTTAAATTCCGCGATCCTGCATACGCTGCGAAGCGTCCAGCTTGGAAATTTCGATGCCCTTCATTGGCGCTCCCAAGTTTTTGGATACTTCTGCGATCAATTTGTAGTCTTGGTAATGAGTTGTAGCTTCAACAATAGCACGAGCAAATTTCTCCGGGCTGTCGGATTTGAAAATACCCGAACCTACGAATACGCCGTCAGCACCCAGGTGCATCATCAGTGCCGCGTCAGAAGGTGTTGCTACACCGCCTGCTGCAAAGTTAACGACTGGCAGCTTGCCGCTCTCGTGTACACCCAGAAGCAGGTCATAAGCAACGCCCAGAACCTTCGCTTCATTATACAGCTCGTCCTTCGACAAACCTTGAATTTTACGGATTTGGCCATTGATCAGACGAAGGTGGCGAACAGCCTCAACAATGTTTCCTGTTCCTGGCTCACCTTTCGTACGAAGCATTGCTGCCCCCTCTTGAATACGGCGAAGCGCTTCGCCAAGATCTTTAGCGCCACATACGAAAGGAATCGTAAATTCGTTTTTGCTAATGTGGAACACTTCGTCTGCCGGAGTCAGAACTTCACTCTCGTCAATATAGTCAACGCCCATCGATTCAAGCACTTTCGCCTCTACATAGTGGCCGATACGAGCTTTCGCCATAACAGGGATCGAAACAACTTTCATAACCTCTTCTACGATGGTTGGGTCAGCCATACGGGCAACGCCGCCTGCTGCACGAATATCGGAAGGAACGCGCTCCAGCGCCATAACTGCTGTTGCACCTGCCGCTTCTGCTACTTTTGCTTGCTCGGCGTTCATAACGTCCATGATGACGCCGCCTTTTTGCATTTCAGCCATACCACGTTTTACACGCGAAGTTCCTGTTTCCATTTTCGAAAAATCCTCCTCAAGGTTTTACGCCGCGCCCTTCATCCTGAAGGGTTAGCGCTTAGCTCCCATTATAATATCGATACTTGCCCTAGGCACTAATTTTACAGGAACGCTCCTTAATCGACAACTATTGTTTTCCCTGTATTATGTGATTAAAACAGATTCACAATATCGTTGAACAGTCCAACGAAAAATTGACCGATAGCGCGGAACATCAGACGCAGCCAGCCGCCCTTTTCCACATCCTCCGATGCGATCAAATTAACCGTTCTGTCCACTTTATTGCCTTCAGCATCCGTATACTCGTAAGTGACTGTTCCGAGCTTCTGACCAGCTGTAATGGGAGCAACAAGCTCTTCCTCTTTCAAGATGTTGCTTTCCTTCAGCTCAATCTTAGGCTCCGCACCTTTTTTAACTGTGAAAGTGATGTCGGACTCCGTAACGGCAGGAACCGTCTTTTCGACACCCTTCTTAATTTTAACCGATTCCACCGTTTCTACTACAGATTTTGCAGGAAGCACTGATTTCTTCTCAAAATTGTTGAACGCAAAGTCGTACATCTTCGCTGTTTCAAAGAAACGGGCTTCTTTTGACTTTGTATTCATTACGACGCTGATATAACGCGTATCGCCTCGTTTAACTGTACCCGTAAACGTATAACCAGCTGCCGAAATATAGCCGGTTTTCATACCGTCCACGCCCTCATACGCATATGCACGCAAATACGTGTTGCTTTTGTTCGATTCCAGCATCCAGTTATAGTTCTTCATGGTCGCTGTATCGCGCTCACGAAATTTGTATTCCTGAATTTTCGAATAATCCAGAAAGTCCGGATGTTTTTTCAAAATCGTTTGTGCCAGCTTCGCCATATCGCGAGCCGAAATCACCGTTGTATCCAATAAACCTGTTGCACTTGTAAAATGAGCCGTCGTCAGGCCCAGCTCTTTCGCCGTTTCGTTCATCTTGGCAACAAAGCTCTGCTCACTACCGCTAATTTGCGATGCAAGCGCAATCGTTGCATCATTCGCCGAGCCTACTGCCATAGCAATATATAAGTCCTTTACCGTGTGCTGATCGCCTTGCGCCAAATAAATTTGCGAGCCATCTGCAGGAGTATTCGCTGCTTCTTCACTAACGGTAACGACCTGATCCCAAGTTAATCTTTTATTCGTAATTTCCTCAAGTACGATATACTCCGTCATGAGCTTCGTCATGCTGGCAGGAGGACGCGGCGTATCCGCATTGACTTCATAGATGACTTGTCCCGAATCTGCATCTATTAGAATGGCTGATGATAATTCCATGCCTAAAGAGTTTTCGACCCAATCTTCCTTACCTGCAGCCGCTGCTGCACCAGACCCTAATGACAGAATTACCAACCACATCGCCATAAAAGCGGCGATAACCGATGTCAGTCTAATCGGCTTTACCTTTGCCTTCAACGTCTTCTCCCCTTTTCATCCGAAAGTTTGTCGTTGTTAATTGTATCACATGCAAGCAGGGGAATTAAACCTCTACTGCGCTCAGCCCTCTTTCACCAGTTAAGCCCTTGTAGGAAGCCCATTTGAGCTGTTTAAACCCCTTAAAACGCCCCTGGAGCAATAATTACCATGTAAAATAGTGGATCTAATTCAATGCCCTCTATTGAAAAAAAGACAGACCCGGCAAAAGCGAAGTTCCGCTTTCTTGTGGTCTGTCTCTGGCCCGTTGGTCGGGATATTAAAGCGAGTAGTTAGGCGCTTCCTTCGTAATTTGCACATCATGTGGATGGCTTTCGCGAAGTCCTGCACCAGAAATCCGGATAAAATGTGTATCGTTCTTCAGTTGCTCCAGGTTTGAAGTACCGCAATAGCCCATACCGGAACGCAAGCCGCCAAGCAGCTGATGAACCGTATCAGACAAAGGACCTTTGAATGGCACGCGGCCTTCAATGCCTTCTGGAACTAGCTTGCTCTCGTTTTCTTGGAAGTAACGGTCCTTGCTGCCTTCTTTCATAGCGCCAAGGGAACCCATACCGCGATATACTTTAAAGCTTCTGCCTTGGAAAATCTCTGTTTCGCCAGGGCTTTCAGAAGTACCTGCAAACAAGCTGCCGATCATAATGGCACTTGCGCCTGCTGCAATAGCTTTCGTAATATCGCCGGAATATTTGATACCGCCATCAGCGATAACCGGTACATTGTATTCACGGGCAACGGTAGCACAGTCATAAATCGCTGTGATCTGTGGTACGCCAATACCTGCGATTACACGCGTTGTACAGATCGAGCCTGGTCCAATGCCGACTTTAACGACAGATGCGCCTGCTTCAATCAAATCGCGTGTAGCTTCGCCTGTAGCTACATTTCCTGCAATAATCGTCAATTCTGGATATTGCTTGCGGATTTTGCGAACTGCATCAAGGATATTAATATGATGCCCGTGAGCAGAGTCTACAACGAGAATATCGATACCTGCTTGTACGAGTGCTTCGGTACGATCCATTGTATCTTTAGAAATACCAACAGCTGCTCCGCAAAGCAAGCGGCCATGTGTATCTTTTGCAGCATTAGGGAATTGAATCGCCTTCTCAATGTCCTTGATTGTAATCAGGCCTTTGAGCGTATTCGAGTCATCCACCAATGGCAATTTCTCAATTTTGTGTTTTTGCAGCAATACTTCAGCTTCAGTAAGCGTCGTGCCGACTGGAGCCGTTACTACATTTTCACGTGTCATAACTTCATGGATTTTAATGGAATAATCATGTACAAAACGAAGGTCGCGATTCGTCAAAATACCAACAAGCTTCTTGTCAGCATCTACGATCGGCACGCCCGAAATGCGATATTTACCCATTAATTCTTCCGCATCATACACATGATGATCTGGTGTAAGCGAGAATGGATTCGTAATAACGCCGCTTTCCGAACGTTTTACACGATCTACTTCTTCCGCCTGTTGTGCAATGGACATATTCTTGTGAATAATGCCGATTCCGCCCTCACGCGCTATGGCAATAGCAAGAGCTGCTTCCGTAACCGTGTCCATCCCTGCGCTGATCAATGGAATATTCAGCTTGATGTTAGCAGAAAGTTTTGTCGAAATATCCGATTCTCTTGGCAGTACTTCTGATTTCCTTGGAACGAGCAGCACATCATCAAATGTTAGGCCTTCCTTGGCAAATTTTGATTCCCACACGAATATGTTCCTCCCTTAAATTGAGCCGTCTTCACGTATATTATTGCAATATTAGCAGAGGGGTCATGGGCTGTCAAGGCTGTCACAAGGCGGGCAATTTCCGTTTTGCAATAAGCTTTTTGTCTGAATTTTCTCACTAAACAGAAGCTTCACGCTTACATGCGAGAGCTTCGTATTTTAAAGAGGCGAAATATCTGTAATAAAAAGGGTTACAAGTTCGACTGCTGATGCCTTTTTATTATCAGCGCCTAGAGGCATCATTTCAATTTCTACTCTGGCAATAGGCTCTTTGTTCAGCGTCGTCTCTTCCTGTACTTGAAACAAATTTACGAATAATTAAGTAGCAGCTTAAAAGCTGCAAAAACAGCAAACTCATGATGCTTATAAACACAATCAGCCGCGGCAAAACCACTTTTGTGAAGCCACTGCAGCTGATCATGAACCGTCGCATTCTGATCGAGCTTTCTTCGCTCCATTGCAGAGCAATTCGCCTGCTCAGCCAATTCCCCTTTGCCAATTTGCTGCTCCCATTTATCCTTATAGGCAAGATCAAAGCAAGGCAAGCTTCCGGCAGCCTGGTCAGCATTAATAAAGCTGCCATCGTCCTCTAGAAGCTCGTGCACGGTATGGAAAAGCCCCTGCTTAGACTCATGGCTCAGGTGATGAATAGATAAGGACGAAATAACAATATCATATTTTTGCTTGAACAATCTGCTTAGTCGTCTGCACCCAATCCACAGCTGTTACATAAAACTCATCAAAGCATGGAATTAGCTGATGCCGCTGCAAATCATAGTCCTTAGCAACTTGATCAAACAACGTCTTAATGGACTTTTCCATCTTCACAACCTCCCACTAATTTAGCAATATTACTGAGTACTGAGCATGTCATTATTATTGCCATTGTATCTGTAAAACAGATTAATAAACCATTTCTATTGAGATAATCTCACATCCTAACACTACAATGTTATTTTACAAAATCAAACATATTTAATTCGTCAAAAGTTTAATAGCAATTCTTTTACTGAATGGGAGGTTAACACGTTAAAAGGATAACAATCCACAACAACTATTATAAGAATAGGATCATCGCCAATGCCAAACAATCAAATTTCAAGACATTTTAATAACTAATCATGTATATTTACGACCCTCATTAAGACTTATTTTAATCTTGTTATTATTAATAATAATATTATTTAAGATGAAAAAAACCTAAATAGTATGCTTAAAATGGATTTATAAATATGATACTAATCCCTGCTATGAACCCAACAAAATACTCCTACAGAGCAGTCTTCTACCCCGTTCTGATGTGTAGACTAACCTATGGCTATCTCACTTCGTTACCCAGCCATATCTAAAGACCAATCCCAATATCGTTAGTTAACCTCCCATCCAATCAATTAGTGCTATGCATGCCTAGAAGCAGCCTGAATCGTGTATGAAGCCTAAAAGCCTATTAGTTATCCCATCTATGCAATTACAAGCTACAGCGTTAACAAGAATCGGTAGCAGAGCTGTGGACGTAAGCCAAAGCAGCTATAACACAGGGTTAAAATATAAAAACGCCAAAGGTCCTCTCACTCAAAGGACTTTTGACGTACTAACGTGTATTTCATTAAAAAACGAAACAAAAAACCTGCC
>NZ_JBCNGR010000021.1:0-153358 GCF_050481745.1 Paenibacillus algorifonticola
CGGGTCGTTCAGCGGTTTTTTTATGCAGGCTAGAGGAATGCGTGTATTAAAAATAAAACGGTAAAAGCCAATCCCGACCGCAAATGCCATTTTCGGTCCAGCCGCTTGTATCTAAACAAGCCAGAGACTGGCACTGGAAGCAGCATAAGCAGAGCCAGCAATCCGGTTATATTGCTAAAATCCAGTTTGAAGCCATACATAAACACAGCCACTGCATGAAGTACAATAAAGGCAATCGCGATAATGGCAATAGGCGTATGCCATCTTCGTGCGAAGCGAAGAAGGGTTGCAATGCCTTTTTTTACCTGACTCCATTGATTCCATATTTGAAGTTTAATGAGTAGCAGCAGCACATAGTTTGCGAGGACCAAAAACAAGGCGATGCGGGCATTTGAGCCAAAGTCTTTGAACGTATGCTCGAACCTGCGATTGTGCACGGTTGCAGCAGGCAGATGAGCCAGGCTCCAAAGCTCCCAAATTACAAATAACACGGATAGGATGAGGACTCCGAAAACCCATTTTCTATCTTTTGCAGGTATCCATTGTGGTTTTAATGTAGGCGCTTTCCTTGAGTCCATGGCTGGATTCCTCCAATATAAGAATTGCGATTAATATACCCTATAAGGCTGAAAATAATATTAAAAAGTCCATGAGTGTGATCTCATTGGCATTTCCTGCAACAGGTTTTCATGTAGTAGAATGAATGGTATAATTTAGTGGTTAGTTTGAAAAGGGAGGATGGAGCTAGCGATATGAAAATCATGAAGGAGATTGGCAGCTGGGTCAGCACTTTCGGCATTGCAATTGTACTTTCATTAATTATTGGTGTATTTGTTATTCAGCCCTATAAGGTTGACGGTCATTCAATGGACCCGACTTTGCAGGATAAGGAACGAATATACGTTTCGAAACTCTCGCACACGTTGTCCGAGCTTCCGGAATATGGCGATGTGGTCGTGATCGACAGCCGGGTAAATAGAGAACGGCATTTGACAGACGATCTTTTGGAGCATCCGCTGCTTCAGCTTTTTATGAAAAACAATACGAATGACAATGGCGTTTTTTATGTAAAAAGAGTGCTCGGCAAACCTGGCGATGTGCTGGAGTTTAAGGATCATAAAACCTATCGCAATGGTGTGGCGCTGGACGAGCCTTATCTGAATGAAACGATGAATTTTGTATCGGATCAGCAATGGACCGTTCCTGAGGGACATATTTTCGTCATGGGCGATAACCGCAATCATAGCACGGACAGCAGGGATATTGGATTTATACCGCTCGATCATGTGATGGGTATTAAAAAGTTTCCTTAATGTATTGCTACATTTATAGGATGCAGGAGGGGCTTTTAATCCGATCTTTTCATAGCGTCTTTTGGAAAGAGCCCTCAGAGCCCTCACTAGGAGGGCTTTTTTTCGTTGCTCCAAACCTTGTCATTTTCCTGTCATTGGCAAGAGCTATACTAGTTCTAATGGGCATTTATTAAGATGATTAGAAATGAGGGAAAGCAATGAAAAAAGGTTCAATAATGAAATTGGGTTTGATTTTGACTTTGACTCTCGCTTTGTTAAGCGGTTGTATCGCCTCGGGCAGCTCTATAACAATCTATTATAATGGTGAGTTGCCAGACGCTTCAGAGCATGCTTTTATACGGTATTCTGATGGAACGGTCACACAGGTTCCAGATGTTAATGCAGGGGAAACATCGGTAACCGTAAATACCTATGCGGATAAAACGATGATGGGCGGGTATGTAACGGATGGTCAGGTCAGCTGGATTCCCGGACGTTCTTATGGCAGCCAATCCGTATCAATATCCAACATTCAAACGTACAAACCGACAGAGGCTGTAGATTATGTTGCTTTGGCCGAGCTGCCACATACGGATGTCAATCATCCGGATTATACAAACGTCACTTTTTCTGTTTATGATGCGGATGACGAGCTCGTGACGGGACGAACAGAAATATTTGTTCAAACGAGTAATCCGAATTTACTCTTTTATGATATGGATCCTGATTATACTTCGAATGCTACAATATTTGGGGGGATGTCCTCCTATACGAATAGCGGACTCGTGACGTTTTTAATTAAAAATAATGTTGTTGATGCTCCTGTGACTTCTGCACAATTAGCCGTATACTCAGGTCCGAAATTGATTACGGACAACTTTTTTCATGTTGTAACAGATATTCAGGTCAGCGGGTCTGGCGGTATCGATTCGGTCGATGTAGGTCAATCTTTAGCGTTACATGCGGCAGTCCTTCCAGTCGATGCGGCTAATCCAGCAGTCGTCTGGTCTGTTGTGGACGATACAGGCTCAGCGACGATTGATGCTGACGGGCTGTTGACGGCTGTATCGGCCGGAACAGTTACAGCGAAAGCAACGGCTGTTGATGGCACCGGTACCGTAGGAAGCATGAGCGTAACGATAAACGTGCCTGCCACACCAACACCAACACCAACACCAACACCAACACCAACACCAACGGCGACTCCTGAGCCGTCAGCGACGCCAACAGCAACGCCTATTCTGGTCTCGTCTATAGCGTTGACTGGGGAAGCCGTTGTTCAGACTGGCGGAAGCATTCAATTGGCAGCAGAAATTGCGCCTGTGGATGCAGCGGACAAATCGATCGTTTGGTCGGTTGAAAATGGTACAGGTGCCGCCTCCATTAATGCCAGCGGCTTATTGACGGGCGTATCCGCAGGTACGGTTACTGTGAAAGCAACGGCGGCCGATGGTTCGGCTGTGCTTGCCTCTCATAGCGTTGTTGTTCAAGCGCCAACTAGTGGCGGAAGCAGTGGAGGCGGCTCTTCGACTACGCCTGTAGCGACAGCTACTCCTACAGCAACGCCAGCGCCGACACCGACATCGGTGCCAGCGCCCCAAATAAAGTTCAATGATAAAGTCGTTAAGATTGATCAGGTTGTCACTAGCCTTACGAAGCAAGTAGAGGAAGCTAAAGCCAATCCAACAACCGTCCTATTTACGGACACCGGCTCCCACTGGGCGAATAAGACGGTTGACGTCTTCGTTAAGCTCAGCATTGTTAATGGGTATGAGAACAATACGTTCCGTCCGAATGCAAGCATTACCCGCGCTGAATTCTCGGCCATCATTTCCAAGGTATTTGGCATATCCAGCTCTGCTGCAGGTGGCAGCGTGCTAAGCGATGTTTCGGGCCACTGGGCGGAAGCGTCGATTGGAAGCCTGCAGGCAGCAGGCGTAATTTCAGGTTACAAGGACGGCACATTTAAGCCGAACCAGGAAATTAGCCGCTCCGAAATTATTGCTATCCTTGCTAAAATTATCGACCTTGATAGTGTGAATGCAGCAAATGCGCCTGCTTTCACCGACATTAATCAAGTGTGGAACAAGGAGCAGATTGAGAAAGCTTCGGCAGCTGGAATCGTCAGCGGGGCGGGCAACGGAACGTTCCAGCCGAATAATCAAGCGTCCCGTGCGGAGGCTTTAACGATGGTGCTGCATGTTCTGCAATTGAATCCTGAGCTTAAAGCGCTGCTGGAAACCTTGTAGTCCGATTAACAAAAAAGAAACCGAACAGCGCGTGCCGATCCCCGATCAGCACGCGCTGTTTGCATGTATCAGAAGTCGCCACAGCGATTTTCCTGTTGACCAAAACCATAGCTTCGCTATATATTTGTAATACAGAACTTTAATTCTTATTACTAATATTTTGAGGAGGGTCACTATGAACCCCGCTTATCATTATGATGTTCACCTGCCAGCGCATGCGGATGCAGGCCAGACCTATCCTGTTATTTTCACTCTTCATGGGAAAGGCTCGAATGAGGCAAATATGCATGGGCTGTAGCGCCTTTAGAGGACAAGTTCATCATCATTAATATCCGAGGCGACCTTAGACTGGGCGCCGGCTACCAATATTATGAGCTGAAGAGCCTCGGCAACCCGATTCGAATTGGACACGAGACAGCGGATTATTTTCAAGCGCTGACGCCGCAATTGACCTTTAAGACCTATCCGACCGACCACGGCGTATCAGAAGAAAATCAGCGGGATTTTCTTGCATGGCTACTTAAGAACAAGGGGGAACAAGCACAATGATGCCAGCATACTTTTTTGCCCATGGGGCGCCATCCATTGTGTTGGAGGATAATGGCTATACGGCTCTATTGAAAAGCTTTAAGGAGCAGACGCCAAAGCCGAAAGCGATTGTTCTTTTTTCTGCCCATTGGGAGCAGACGGTACAGACGGTGGGCGCTGCTCCAGCGTACAGCACGATTTATGATTTTTCGGGCTTTCAGGATGAGCTGTACCAGATGACGTATCCGGCGGAAGGCAAACGCCAGCTCAGCGAAGACATTCAAGCCTTGTTCGCTGAACATGGCATTCCAAGTGTGCTGGATGAGGAAAGAGGACTTGATCACGGCGCTTGGGCCGTACTCAAGCTGATTTATCCGGATGCGGACATTCCCGTCGTCGCCCTTTCGGTTAACCGTTATTTGACCAACGAGCAGCAATATGAGATCGGCAAGGCATTAGCTGCGCTTAGGGAGCAGGATGTGCTGATTATTGGTAGCGGCGGAACCGTCCATAATCTTAGAAAGCTGAATTGGCAGTCTGAAGGCATTGACGATTGGGCGGAAACATTCGATAATTGGCTGCAGAGCAAGCTTGAGGCATGGGATCTCCCGGCACTATTCAATTATAGGGAGCTGGCTCCCTTTGCGCAGGAGGCAGTACCGACGAGCGAGCATTTTATCCCGCTTCTGCTGGCTATGGGCTCGGGTGATAAGCTGCGTCAAGCAACGTTGCTTCACCGCAGCTACCAGTACGGCAATTTAAGCTTAAGCTGTTGGAAGTTCAACTAGAGAGCAGAAGCCACGACAGTCACGATATCCACGAAAGCGATCGAGAATCAGCAAGGCCAAAGCATGCAGAAGGAACACGGAAGACGGGCATCCTTTCCGATGGGACTCGCTATTTATTTGCTGTGTGCGACGGCGGCTATTTTGCTGCTGGAGCAGCTGATCGAGCTTCCGATGGTGCTGATTACTTGCATGGGTGCGGTTGTTTTTCCACTGCTGTGGTGTTTTGCGAAGGGAGCACTCCCGACATTTCGACAGGGACTGACGAATCATTTGACCGTTACGCTGCCCGCTTTGCAAAAGGAGATTACGCTGTTTTTAGCCGCAGGCTTTTTCAGCGGATCGATCAGCGCTACAGGGTTTGGGAACGTCATTCCCTCCCTGCTCGGGCACATACCTCTGCCTATTGCATTATCGTTTTCGGTCTTCACCATTGTTATGATTGCTGCTACCTCATTCATTGGCCTTCATCCGATTGTATTGGTGACGATTCTCGCGACCAGCATTGATCCGGCCGCTGTGCAGATCAGCCCGATCTATTTCGCCGTTTTGCTGCTCGGAACCTGGGGGCTGTCCAATCCGATTTCTCTCGCTTCGGCGGTGAACAATTTACTGGCGGGATTATTCAACAAGTCGGTTTTCGAGCTGGCGAGGCCGAATTATAGGTTTGCCGCCGTTATGGGGCTGGCGCTCTTATTGTATTTAATGATGGTCTGAATGAAAAAAGGGCACCATAACGCTTCAAATAGCCTGGCAGAGCTGCTACTCCTTCAAAATCAACCCAAACAGCGCGACAAACACATAAGCCTGCTCCCGAGAAATCGTGCAATCCTTCAAATCCTCGGGGGCAACGGCAATCCCATTGAATTCGCAGGTGCTCAGATCAAGGCCAGCCAGCTTCGTATTTGAAAATTGGGCCTGGTCAATTTGGCATTGGAAAAGCTCGAGTTTTTGCAGCTTTGCAAAGCTGAAATCACTTTTGCCCATCGAGCTGTCCTGGAAGGAAACCTGCTTCATATCAGACATTCTGAAATTGGCATAATCGGCCAAATTGTCTTTCCAGACCATGTTTCGCAGCGTAGCGCCAGTCAAATTGATGCCGATCATTTTGCAGTTTTTGAACACCGTCCGGTGGATAATGGCATCGCTAAAATCGGCATTCGACAAATCGCATTTGTCGAAAATCACATCCGTCAGTTCGACCTCGTTCAGCGCAGTCTCGGTAAACGTGACATTTTTGAAAATAATTTTGTCGAAAATCACCTTGCGAGCCTGCTGTCCATCCCATACGCAATCCTGGATCATGCCCATTTCAAAAAAAGCATGAGATTGCAGCTCGGTCTGCTCCAGCACAGGAAGCTCAATCGGCAGGATCGGTGCCTCAATCGCCATCGTTTTCTTCTTTTTACTCATTATGATCATCTCCTAAACGTCTTCCAGCTGGCTTGTCCGTATTCAACCTTTAAATATTCAATGGTGTCGAGTATAAAATATTGCGATAATCACTCGGTGTCATACCCTCATAATGCTTGAAGGTTCGCAGAAACAGCTTATAATCGGAAAAGCCGCATTCTCCAGCAATTTCCTTAACGCTCAGATTTGTGTTCAGAAGCTTCAGCTTCGCCCGGTTAATCCGCTGCGTCAAAATATAAGCTTTAATGCCCATCCCTTTCTCCCGCTTTACAACCTTCGAGATGTAATCCTTATTAAAGTTGAACACCTCTGCAATTTTACGGACATTAATGTCCAGATGCAAATGGGCATCCATCCACCTGCAAATGTTATCGACGATGGCGTGTGGGGCATGATTTTGCCGTTCAATCGTCCGCGTAAGCTCATTCAATAATAACAATAACGCGGCATTCGCCTCCTCAGCCGAAAAAGAAGAAACATGCAGCAGCTGCTTAAACAGCTGATTAATCGTCGAAGGCCCTTCAATGGGCACATGGGTTGGAAAGCTCCTGTATTGCTCCACTTTCGTGCCATAATGCACCCAATAAAAGCTGACGGGCGATTCGCTTTTCCGGTACCCATAGTGCGTCAAGCTGTGTCTTAGAAGCAGCATATCTCCCGGACGGACGACATACTCCCGGTCTTCTTCGGCAATGTACATTTCGCCCTCCAGCATCATAATAACCTCATCATGCAGCGTATTTCGTCTCATGTGCGACCAGTTGCCTTCGGATATGAATTTACCGCATAGATAGTGACTCAGCTTTTCATTCATATAGACTGATTTATCCACCTTTTCTTTGATTATGAGCCTGATTATTACGATTTTTATTTGATAAGATACTACCATGAATGGTTCGTAAAGAATAGCAAATAGCTGATTTTAGGTCTAGGGAGGACTCGTAAATATGGTGAAAATAAATCAAGGCTTCGTCAGCCAAAGCGACGTATTGCTGCTTGACGGACTTTTTAAAACGTCACAAGAGGTTGGCGAGCGTTACCTGCACGGGCTTGATATCGACCGTTTCCTCGCCCCATGCTATGAGGCGCATGGTTTGACGCCCAAGCAGCCGCGGTACGAGGGCTGGGAAGCCAGAACGATCAGCGGGCATTCGCTCGGGCATTATATGTCGGCACTTGCCGTCACTTATCAGGCAACAGGCAACAAGACGCTAAAAGCGAAGCTGGATTATGCCGTATCGGAGCTTGCAGGCATTCAAGCAGCGACCGGAAGCGGATATGTTGGAGGCTTGGTCGAAACGCCTTTTATCGAAGCGTTTAAAGGAACGGACATTGGCGGTTTTAGCATGAATGGGTATTGGGTTCCATGGTATAGCGTGCATAAAATTTATCAGGGCTTAATCGATGCTTGCACACTGACGGGAAATGAGGAGGCTTTGCGCGTTGTCAAAGCCTTTGCCGATTGGGCAGTCGAGGGACTGTCGCAATTATCGGAGGAACAATTCCAGCATATGCTGGAATGCGAGCATGGCGGCATGAATGAAGTGTTTGCACAGCTGTATGGCCTTACCGGACAAGACATCTATTTGGATACCGCAGTTCAATTTACGCATAAAGCCATCATTTCCCCATTGGAGCAGGAGCGGGACGAGCTGCAGGGCAGACATGCCAATACGCAAATTCCGAAGGTCATCGGTGTGGCTGGCATTTATGAACAGAACAAGAATTATACCAGCTATCGCACAGCAGCCGAGTTTTTCTGGCATACGGTGGCCGGCAGGCGCTCTTATGTTTTTGGCGGGAGCAGCCTCTCGGAGCATTATGAAGCGATGGATATGGAAAGCTTGGGTATTAAATCGGCGGAGTCCTGCTGTACGCATAATATGCTGGAGCTGACCCAATATTTGTTTGGCTGGGAGCAAAACAGCGCGTATATGGATTATTATGAAAACGCTTTGTACAATCACATTCTCGGCACGCAGGACCCGCATACGGGCAATAAAACGTATTTTTCCTCAACACTGCCTGGCCATTTCAAAATTTACGGCACCCACGATTCCGCTTGGTGGTGCTGTACAGGAACGGGTATGGAAAACCCGGGTAAATATGCCGAGGCGATTTATTTTGAAAATCAGGATGATCTGTATGTGAATTTATATATAGCCTCCGAGCTGGAATGGAAAGCCAAGGGGCTGGTCATCAGGCAGGAAACAAGCTTTCCGTATTCGGACTCGGTGAAGCTTGTTATTGCTGAGGGAACGGCAGAGGCTAATATTAAGCTGCGCGTGCCATCTTGGCTGGCGGGAGAGCTGGTGGCGGTTGTGAACGGCGAGCGCAAATATGTTGAAAAGCAAGCCGGATACTTGACCATCAGTGGCACATGGAGCAAGGGGGACCAAATCATTCTCACCCTGCCGATGGCACTGAGAAAGTACACGGCCAAGGATAGCGCCAGCAAGATCGCCTTTCTTTATGGGCCAATCGTGCTTGCGGGCAAGTTCGGCAATGAGGGTCTTCCGGAGGATACCATCGTAGATGAGACGGCGTTAAGCACGAAGACGGCGGATGTGCCCGTGCTGTGGACGGAAAGTGAAAATGTATCCGATTTCATCACCCTGCGGGACGCTGCTGCGCTAACGTTTGAAATAGCGAAAGAAGTGACCTCTGATGGGAAAGGGGCCACGCTCATTCCTTTCTACGCCTTGCATCATGAGTTTTATACGCTGTATTGGAATTTGAATGACGAGGGCGATGCGTTCGAGAAGAAGCTGAATAAGGTGACCATCGATAGCGTAGAGCCAGACGGTCAGCAGGATGAGATCGGGCATCAGCTTCAAGGCAACTGCTTGACGAGTGCCTATAATGGGTCATTCACGGATAACCAGAACAAGCTGCATATGTGGAGAGAGGCGTTTGGTGTCAGCGATGCATATTTCAGCTACCGACTTGCGGTTGATGATACGAAGAAAAATTATCTTTGCGCAGCTTATTGGGGCGGCGATCATTTCCGGTTCGAGCATGAGGGCACATCCTATAACCGGGAGTTTGAGGTGCTGGTCGATGGCGAGATTGTTGGTGAGCAAACGATTCATTGCAACAAAATCGGCCATGTTTTTTATGTAACCTATGATATAGCAGAGGCGCTTACACGAGAGAAGAACAGCGTTATTGTCACGTTCAAGGCAAAGTCGCCTGTGAGCTGTGCGGGCCGCGTTGCGGGAGTTAGAACGACAAGCGCGATAGTCAGCCCATAAGGCTGTGGTACAAAAGCAAGTCAAGCAACCGGCGCCCTAAGAGGCTCCGGTTGTTTTGTCGTTTCCACCGATTGGATCATAAATACGCTAATTGTGAAAATGACTCAGTGAAAACAGTTCGATGTAAATCGAACATTGAAACTTCGCCTCCAGTATGTTATTTTCTTAAATACAACTACAGCTGTGTTAAGCAAAATCTTTATTGTGGCTCGGGCTGCCAGAATGCAGCTCGTTAATATGGATATATTATTTTAAAACGAGGAAGAAGGTTTTTAAATCATGAACCAAACTTTAAATAACCAGATGATCGTTTTGGCAGCACGGCCTGAGGGCATGCCGACAGAGCAGCATTTTGCGATGAAGGACGCAGCGGTGGAACAACCGGCAGAAGGGCAGGTTATCGTACGCAGCCTGTATTTATCAGTTGACCCTTATATGCGGGGACGAATGAATGACAGCAAGTCGTACATCCCTCCATTTGCCTTGGACGAGCCGATTGTAGGCGGTGTTGTGGGCGAAATTGTCGAATCGAACTCCGAGCAGCTTGCAGTTGGGGACAAGGTGCTCGGCATGCTGGGCTGGAAGCTGTACAATGTCGTGGATGCCGCCAGCGTTCGCAAGGTGGATGATCAAGTGGCGCCATTATCGGCCTATTTAAGCGTTTTGGGGCTTACAGGGCTGACTGCTTATTTCGGCCTGTTGGATATTGGACAGCCTAAAGCGGGAGAAACCGTCGTCGTATCTGGCGCAGCAGGTGCAGTCGGCATGATTGTTGGGCAAATTGCGAAGCTCAAGGGCGCTCATGTCGTCGGCATAGCGGGAACGGATGAGAAGACCCGGTATTTGAAGCAGGAGCTTGGCTTTGACGAGACAATTAACTACAAAACGGTCGGCGATCTAGGCAAAGCGCTGGAAGCAGCATGTCCGAATGGAGTCGACGTTTATTTCGATAACGTAGGCGGCGATATCTCTGATCAGGTCATGCTTCTGCTGAACACGCATGCGCGCATTCCGCTATGCGGTGCAATTTCCTCTTACAATAGCAAATCGGGCGATGTTGGCCCCCGGATACAGACGCAGCTGATCAAGACTCGCTCGCTTATTAAAGGCTTTGTGCTCGGCGACTACGCTGACCGCACGGAGGAGGGCATTCAGGCGCTAGGACAATGGCTTGGCGAAGGCAAGCTGAAATACGAGGAGACGATTGTCGAAGGCTTCGACAAAGTGCCTCAAGCGTTTCTGCAGCTATTTGAAGGCAGGAATATGGGGAAAATGCTGGTTAAGATTCCTTAGGAAAAGCACAGCTCTCAAGAAGGCAACGACAAGGTATCGACAGTAATGTCGGTGCCTTTTTCTAGTCGATTTACTATAGAGGAGCGATGCTGTGAATGTAGTGCTAGCAGCCGCTTGCAGATTGAGGAAGTCACCCATCATTTAATTGTAGTCGTAGTATTCAACCGTGCCCCATGCTATCATGAAGAAGAAAAGAAGCAGCTTTTACAGCAATACCATACTAACGGAGGTGTTTTATGAAAGCGCTATTTATTGGAGGGACAGGCACGATTAGTTCTGCCATTACGAAGCAGTTAGTAGAGAGTGGATGCGAGCTTTATCTTTTGAACCGGGGAACTAGAAACGCTGATTTGCCGGCAGGTGTACATAGCATTAAAGCCGATATTAATAATGAGGAGCAGGTCGCAGAGCTTATTGCTGATCTGTCATTTGATGTAGTGGCGGATTTTATCGCCTTTAAGCCAGAGCAGCTGGAGCGGGATTACCGTTTATTCAAGGGCAAGACCAAGCAGTTCATGTTCATTAGCTCGGCTTCAGCCTACCAGACGCCGCTGTCGGATTATCGCATCACCGAAGGAACGCCATTATCCAATCCCTATTGGGAATATTCCCGCAACAAAATTGCATGTGAAGAGTATTTGACCAAGCAGTACCGCGAGCAAGGCTTCCCAATCACGATTGTAAGGCCAAGCCATACGTATGACGAGCGCTCGATTCCGCTGGGCGTGCACGGCAATAACGGAAGCTGGCAGGTCGCAAGGCGTATGCTTGAAAATAAACCGGTCATCATCCATGGTGACGGCACGTCCCTCTGGACGATGACGCATAACAGCGATTTTGCCAAAGGCTTCATCGGACTGATGGGCAACATTCATGCGATTGGCGAAGCCGTGCATATAACGTCGGACGAGTCGGTGACCTGGAATCAGATTTATGAAATCATTGCGGATGCACTTGGCGTAAAGCTTAATGCGGTGCATGTATCCTCTGATTTTCTCGCTGCGAGCAGCAAATATGATTTCCGGGGCGGCTTGCTGGGCGACAAGGCGAACTCCGTCGTCTTTGACAATGCGAAGCTAAAGAGGCTTGTTCCTGAGTTTGTAGCTACGACTCGGCTGGATCAAGGCATCAAGCAGACGGTTGCCCACATTTTGGCCAATTCTGAGCATCAGAAGGAAGACGAGGAATTCGATCTTTGGTGCGATAAAGTAGTGAGTGCTCTGGCTGCTGCCGAAAAAGCTCTAACCGAATAGCTCGTTTGAAGCGGCTGCTTCAGCATGATGCTTGTCTCTCATGCTGGAGCAGCCAATTTTTTCGGGATAATCCGCCTCCATAGCCGCCTAATTCACCGTTTGAATTAATCACGCGATGGCAGGGGATGATGATAGCCAGCTGATTGGCTCCATTGGCCTGAGCGACTGCGCGAAAGGCTGTCGGCTTCTCAAGTGCGACCGCAATGTCAGCGTAGGAGCGGGTTTCACCCGGCGGGATCTGCACCAGCTGTGCCCACACGCTTTGCTGAAACGGCGAGCCTAATAAAAATAGCGGCGTCTTAAATTCCGTCAATTTCCCGTCAAAATAAAGCGCCAGCTCCCGTTCAATAGACTGAATGGATGCTGTTGTGCCGGGAATGATCGCGGATTTGGTCCTTTTGCGCAGCCGCTCGACCTCGCGCTCGAGGCCCCTCCGATCTACAAACTCCAATAAATACAAGTGCTGCTCATCACCAATCGCCATCATCGGGCCGAGCCGCGTATCGAGCCAGGCGGCCTTAAGCACCTTGCCATCCTCCAATAAAGTAGGCGCTGCCCCCATAATGCGGGAGAAAGCATCACGAAATCCGCTGCTGGACTCATAGCCGGTTGTGAGCTGCGTATCCATAACCGATTGGCCAGCTCTAATGTTCTTCAAGGCGATTCCCATGCGCCGGGCACGGGCATATTCGACGAAGGTCATGCCGAAGCGCTGCTTAAATTGGCGGCGAGCCGTTGATTCATCGACGGATAGATTTTTGAAATCCTGTCCCTTCCAGCGTTTCTCCGGGTTTTGCTCCACCGCTTCAACAAGCAGGCGAACGACCTCTGACACTTGATTGGGATGGGAAAGCGGCTGGCAGCGCTGGCAAGGGCGGAAAGACGCAAGCAAAGCCTGCTGGGCCGTTTCATAAAACTCGCAGTTTTCAAATTTGGGCTTGCGAGCGGGGCACGTTGGCCGGCAGAATATGCCCGTCGTTTTGACTCCAACATAAAAAACGCCCTCATATTCGGTATTTTTCTCTACTAAGGCTCTATAGCATTCGGGATAACGTTCGGCAGGTATCATGGCGTGCGCCCCTTACTTTTCTGATGATTTTTATTATATAGATTCCTTGCTGCCGCTGCAGCCGAAAATCAGGCATTGATTTTTCACCGCGAAACGGCAGCTTTACCACCGGAGGATGGCTTCAGCCGTTTACGCTTGCTATTTTCCCGTTTATAATGGAACTTCCACGCAAAGTCGTAACGATTATAGTAACAGGAATGGAGGGCATGAATTCATGTCTAGCTTGCCGAATTGTCCACAGTGTCAGTCGCCATATACATACGAGGATGGACTGATGCTTGTTTGCCCGGAATGTGCGCATGAATGGAATGAAAATGCGCAGGATAAGGCCAATGAAGATGAGAAGGTTGTAAAAGATTCGAACGGCAATGTGCTGAACGATGGTGATTCAGTCACAGTCATTAAAGATTTGAAGGTCAAAGGCAGCTCGCTCGTCGTCAAAATTGGCACCAAGGTTAAAAACATCCGGCTCGTTGACGGCGATCATGATATTGATTGCAAAATTGACGGTTTTGGGGCAATGAAGCTGAAATCGGAGTTTGTTAAAAAAATATAGAGTGGAAGCAGGAGGGATTGTACGATGGAAATAGGGATTAGTACGTTTGTTGAAACCTCGCCCGATGTAGAAACAGGAGAGGTGATGAGCCATGCCCAGCGTATACGCGAAGTCGTTGAAGAAATCGTGCTTGCGGATCAGGTCGGGCTTGATGTTTATGGAGTAGGGGAGCATCACCGCCAAGATTATGCGGCCTCCTCTCCAGTCGTTATTTTGGCGGCTGCTGCCGCGCAAACGAAGCAGATACGGTTGACGAGCGCGGTTACAGTGCTGTCTTCCGCTGATCCCGTGCGCGTATTTCAGGATTTTGCTACGCTGGACGGCATCTCAAATGGTCGTGCGGAAATTATGGCAGGACGCGGCTCCTTTATTGAATCATTCCCGCTCTTTGGTTATGATCTGGACCATTATAATGAGCTGTTTGATGAAAAGCTGGCGCTGCTGCTGAAGATTCGCGAATCCGAGAAGGTCACCTGGGAAGGTGGTCACCGCCCAGCCATTAACAATCTGGGCGTTTACCCGCGCCCCGTTCAGAATCCGTTGCCGGTATGGATCGGCAGCGGCGGCAACCAGGAATCGGTCGTTCGCGCGGGCCTGTTAGGCCTGCCGCTTGTTCTCGCCATTATCGGGGGCAGCCCGATGAATTTTGCGCCGCTGGTGCAGCTGTACAAGAGAGCCGCAGCCCATGCGGGGCACGATGCCTCGAAGCTGCCCATCGCTTCGCACTCGCACGGATTTATTGCAGAGACGACGCAGCTTGCAGCAGACAAGTTTTTCCCTTCGACGCAAGCGGTTATGAATGTGCTCGGCAAAGAACGGGGCTGGGGGCATTATGACCGTTCCAGCTTTGACGCAGCCCGCAGCATTGAAGGCGCGCTTTATGTCGGCGATCCCGAAACGGTTGCCCGTAAAATCATTAACCTGCGCAAGCATGTCGGCATTACGAGATTTTTGCTCCATACGCCGCTCGGTACGATGCCGCATGAGGACGTAATGAACGCAATCAAGCTGCTTGGCACGGAGGTTGCACCGCGAGTGCGCGAGGAGATTGCCAAGTGGGAAGCGGAAAACGAAGCTAATACGAACTAAACACCATTGTGAATAAAAAGCGCCTCTGGCTTGCAGGACTGCAGCTCTATTCAAGAGCTGAGCCTGCGAAGCAAGAGGCGCTTTTTCGATCGGCGCAGGGGATGGCGGTCCGATATTCAATGGTGGTGCATTAAGAGGAGGCTTTAGCCAGGTTGTCGCCAAGCTTCTCGACACCGTCAAAGATGTGGTAGCCATAGCCCCAAAAATCATTGAAATCAATAATGAATACTTTTTTGTTTTGGATAGCGGACATGCTTTGCAGAGCTGGATTTTCATAAATATTTTTCACGGATTCATTGATATCTGGTCCGCCTTTATAATCCGAGATGACAAGGAAATCAGGGTTTTTCGCAACAAGCTGCTCCGCGCTGATTTCACCGGAAACGTCGGCGAAGCTGTTGGTCACCTTCAACAGGCTAAGTGCCTCGGCTTGGAAGGTATCATTATTTGCGCTGTAGACGGCAATGGAATCGGGCGTGCTGCTTCCAATAAAAGCAAAGCTCTGCTCCTGATTGCCGGCAAACCGAGTCTCGATATCCTTGGCGCGCTGCTGCAAGCTTTGGACAAGCTCCTGCGCTTTATCCTGTACGTCGAAAATTTGGCCCATTTGCTCAATGTCTTTATAAAGATCACTGAGTGCAGCACCCGGGCGGGAGTTATTTTGAATAAAAGTAGCAATATGGAGCTCGTTCAGAGAGTCAACCGTTCCGACGCCCCAATCTGCATCTGCAAAAAGATCGCCACGGCCGAGGACGATATCCGGCTTCGCTCCGACGACAAGCTCCTTGCCGACATAGGTCTCGGATAAGACAGGGATTTTGGTGAATGGCTCGGCAATGTCAGCCTCCACATCACCATAAAGGGCGGCGACGCCAACGACTTTATCCGTCAAACCAAGGCGGATCAAAATTTCCGCAGCGGACTGGGTATTGGCAACGATGCGCTCCGGTGCTTTCTCGAACGTTTGCGTTTTCGGCTGGAAGGAGCCGCTCTCTGCCGACAAATTGAAATTTTCAATGGTGAGCGGATAAACGGTTTTGCCGCCGGGGCTTGGAGAAGCCTCTACTACTGCTGCTGAAGCCGCCGCTTCGGCGGAAGGGCTCGGGGAACTGCTTGGCGAATTGGTCGTAGCGGATGAACAGCCAGCGGTTACTGCCAGAGCTAGGGGAAGTGCAAAAAACGTCATTTTACGCAAAAAACGAAACATATCCTACTAACCTCATTTCATATATTGTCTTTAATTGACGAAGAGAATCATTATCAATTATACTTAAAAATAGTCAGTTGTAAACTAAAATCGGAACAATGAATGAGAAGGCAGGGTAAAAAGAAATGGCAACGGTCAGTGTAAGCAGGCAGGAAGAGAAAGAAGCTATCATTCGAAAAAAGTCGCTGTTTTTAACTTTAATGCTCGTACTCGCGGCTGTTATCGTGGTGTCCGTTGGTGTTGCCTTATCAATCGGACAGGTAAAGATTCCGTTAGGGGATTCTTATCGGATTTTGCTCTACAAGTTATTAGGAATCCAGCTAGGGGACGGGGGCGCGATGGAGACAAGCTCGTTTGTCGATATTTTATGGCAAATTCGATTTCCACGCGTATTAATGGCGTTGTTTATCGGGGCCGGGCTTACGATGTGCGGCACGGTCATGCAGGCATCGGTTCAAAATCCACTGGCAGACCCTTATATTTTGGGTATTTCCTCGGGTGCATCGCTTGGTGCGACGTTTGCTATTTTAATTGGCTTTGGCGCGGGCGGTCTGCTCGGGCAGACGGGGGTTGCCTTCTGGGCATTTACAGGCGCTTTGGGTGCATCGCTGCTCGTCTTTATATTGGCAGGCATTGGCGGCAAAATGACGTCGGTCAAGCTGGTTTTATCCGGGATGGTCATCAATGCTTTATGTACGGCTTTCGCCAATTTTATTATTTATATCGCGAACAATGCCGTTGGCATTAAGACCGTCACATTCTGGACAATGGGCAGTCTGGCTTCGGCAAAGTGGGACAAGCTCCCGCTCATATCGCTCGTCGTTGTTGTGGCTGCGCTGTTCTTCCTTTTTCAGTCCCGGATATTAAATACGATGCTGCTTGGCGATGATACGGCGGTGACGCTGGGCGTGGATTTGGCGGTGTTCCGCAAAATTTATTTGCTGCTGGCTGCGCTTATTACGGGCGTCATTGTGGCGAGCTGCGGTATGATCGGGTTCGTCGGGCTCATTATTCCTCACATGGTGAGGGGATTGGTCGGCTCGGATCATAGAAGGCTAATGCCAGCCTCCATTTTGGTCGGCGCCATCTTTCTCATCTGGACCGACGTCATTGCCCGGACGATCATTCCAAGCGTGGAGCTGCCCATCGGCATTATTACGGCGATGATTGGCGCGCCGCTGTTCATGTACATGTTGGTCAAAAAAGGCTACGCCTTTGGAGGGAAATAACGATGAAGCTGACGGTGGATCATATTTCGGTATCGTTTGCGAGTACAGACATTGTGAAGGATATATCGCTCAAGGTAGATAATCATCAGTTTGTAGGTCTTATTGGCCCTAACGGCTGCGGCAAATCAACCTTGCTCAAAAGCATTTATAAAGTCATTAAGCCCAAGCAGGGACAGGTATTTCTAAGCAGCACCGATGTATTAAAATCCAAGCCAAAGGTGGTATCACAGCAGCTTGGCGTTGTCGGACAGTTCAATGAAATGAGCTTTGATTTCAATGTGCGGGAGATGGTCACGATGGGCCGGACACCCCATAAGGGAATGCTGGAGACGGACAATCAGCGAGATGAGGAAATTGTGGAAGAGGCACTGAGCAAGGTGAATTTGTCCCATTATGCGGAACGAAGCTACATGTCTCTCTCTGGCGGGGAAAAACAGCGCGTCGTGCTGGCGAGGGTGCTGGCACAGCAGCCAAAGTTTATGATCTTAGATGAGCCGACGAATCATTTGGACATTAAATACCAGCTGCAAATTTTGAGCATCGTCAAAAGTCTGGGCATCGGCATTTTAGCCGCCCTTCATGATTTGACGCTGGCAGCTGAGTATTGCGATTATTTGTATATGATTAAGCAGGGGAAAATTTACGCGAGCGGTACGCCAGAAGAAGTATTGACGAAAGAAATGATCAGCGACGTATTCGACGTCAATTGTGAAATTTATAAAAATCCGGTAACGGGCGGACTTGGCATCGCATATTTGAATTCACAGTAACTGGCATGACTCCTTGATGCTGGGGATGACTAAATCAATTCCAACCTCCATATATGTGGTATTCGAGAATATGTATAGATTCCCATTTTTCGAACACATTAAAACCAGCATACTCATTAGGAGGCAGAAGCTTTGACGAATCCAAAAGCATTCCCAACGTTTCCAGAGTCGTATTGGCAGACTTCTTGGGACACGGTGCAGGAGTTCCCCGCACTAAAGCACAATCACGAAACAGATGTTGCTGTAATTGGCGGCGGGATATCGGGTATCACTACGGCATATGTACTTGCGAAAGCTGGCTTTAAAGTTGCATTAATTGAGGCTGGCAGGCTTCTGAATGGCACAACGGGCCATACAACCGCCAAAATCACCGCCCAGCATGACCTGATCTATGATGAATTCATCCAGCGTGAAGGAAAAGACAAAGCCTCACTCTATTACCAGGCCAATATGAATGCGCTGCATTTTATTCAATCAACGGTTGAACAGCATCATATCGATTGTGGCTTTGAGGAACAGGACGCCTGTATTTACACGAACACGGACAGCGGACTTTCTAAATTGGAGAAAGAGCTTGAGGCCTATAACACATTGGGCATTCCCAGCTCCTATCAGAAAAGTATTCCATTGCCCATTCCTGCGCTAGGTGCCCTAACGATGCCTCATCAAGCACAGTTTCACCCCCTGCGTTATTTGGCTGCTCTCGTAAAGGAGTTCGTGAACACAGGCGGAGAGGTTTTCGAGTATACAACAGCCGTTGATATTGAAAATGGCTCAACTGCAAAAGTCGTCACAAGAGATGGCCATCGTCTGAGCTGCCGATATGTGGTTAGCTGTACCCATTTCCCGTTTCATGATGGAGGCGGGTTTTATTTTGCAAGAATGCATGCTGATCGCTCCTACGTTCTCGGTGTAAAATTAGACGAAGCATATCCGGGCGGCATGTATTTGAGCGCTGATGAGCCCAAACGCTCGATTCGCAGTGTGCAAACTGGCGATGGGGACAGATTGGTTCTTATTGGAGGCCAGAGCCATAAGACGGGACAAGGCATATGCACCATTAATTATTATGAAGCCTTGCAGCAGTATGCCGCGGAATATTTTAAGCTCAAGGAGATCAGCTATAGATGGTCTGCGCAGGATCTTGTCACAGGAGATAAAATACCATTCATTGGACTGTTAACAAGCTCCGTTTCCAATGTGTATGTCGCCACGGGATATCGCAAATGGGGAATGACAACGGGAACAGCTGCTGCTCTCCTGCTTAGAGATATGCTGCTGGAGAAGGAGAACCCTTATATAGAGCTGTATGCTCCTTCACGATCGATTAGCTGGCACACGGTACAAAAACTGGTCACTGACAATGCCGATGTAGCCAAGCATTTAATAGCAGGAAAGCTTGAGATGGTTCATAGAAAGCCAGAAGATCTGCTCAAGGATGAAGGGGGAGCTATCAAGCTCCATGGCCGTAGAGCGGGTGGTTATCGAGACAAGGAGGACCAGCTTCACTTGGTCGATACCACATGCACGCATATGGGCTGTGAGGTTGAGTGGAATGATGGAGAACGCACGTGGGACTGTCCGTGCCACGGCTCGCGCTTCTCCTATGAAGGCGATGTTATGGAGGGGCCTGCCAAGCAGCCGCTGACACGACTGCACTTGTAAACGGGTATCCATCAAACAAAGCGAGTTCACCACTGGCCAATCCCATACAGTTCGAACCCTAAGAGTCTTTGCCGTTCGCAGCGGCAGAGGCTTTTTTTAACATGCTGGAGTAAGCGAATATGAAAAAGCCCCCGCGCAGGAAATGGCAATCCGGCGCGAGGGCTTGGGGAGAAAGTGGCGGTCAACCTTTGACCGCGCCAGCTGTAAGTCCGCTGACGATGTATTTCTGCGCGAACAGATAAAGCACAAGTACAGGGAGCGAAGTCATAACGAGATCCGCGAAGATCAGGTTCCAGTCCCGGCTGTATTTGCCATAAAAATTGTAAACGGATAGCGGCATCGTCCAGTCGGAGCTGTCGGTGAGGAAATAAAGCGGAATCGTAATATCATTCCATACCGACATAAAAACCATAATCGCTACAGTCGCGTTCACCGGAACAATAAGCGGTGTAATAATGCGGAAGAATACAGCAAGCATGCTTGCACCTTCCAGGAAAGCTACTTCGTCGAGCGCTCTCGGTATGGATTTGATAAAGCCGCTATACAGGAACACGCTGAACGCGACGTTCAAAGCGGCATAAATGAAAATAACACTCGTAATGCTGCCGTAGAAGCCCAGCCATTGTACGACGCGAATCGTCGTAATGATCGACATAGGAGCGATAAGTCCCATAAAGAAAAACATATACAGGAAGCTCGACAGCTTCGATTCTCTCCGCACCAAAATGAAAGCGGCGGCTGAGGAGGTAATAATGTTGACGATGGAAGATACGCCGGTAATCAGCAGGCCGTTCAGGAAGGCACGACCGAGGCCGCCTTCTTTAAATACCTGCGTATAGTTGGAGAACATCCATTTATCCGGAAGCGCCAGCTTAAAGCGCAGCACCTCGGAGCTGGTCATAAAGGAACCGAAAATCATCATGAGCAGCGGCACAATAATGATCAGGGAAGCAACCAGCAGAAAAATTTCGACGATATAGTTGCGAAGCGCAAGTTTACGTGTGTAGCTCATTATTCAGCAACCTCCTTACGACGCATGAAGATCAGCAGCGGAATGGAAATAACGGTAACCGCCGCAAACAGCAGCGTATTGATTGCTGTACCCATGCCCCAGCTGCCTTCTCCGAAAGCACGGAGAATAATCGTTCCGACAACCTGAGAAGCGTTGCCCGGTCCACCGCCAGTCAGGACGAAGACTTCGGAAAATACTTTCAAGCCGCCGATGAGCGTCAGCATGAGATTGATATTGATGGCGGGCAGCAATAACGGGAGCGTAATTTTGCTGAATGTGCTCCATGCGCCTGCGCCGTCAATCGTCGCTGCTTCATAATACTCCTTCGAAATAGACTGGAGCCCGGCCAGATAGATGGCCATTTGGAAGCCTGTATGCTGCCAGATGGAGACGAGGGCAACGGTCCAGATAACAATAGTAGGATCGGTCAGCCACGATTGGCCAAAGACACCCAGACCGATTGCTTCGAGAAATTTATTGATGGTGCCATCTGTGCGCAGCATTGGTGTGAACACAATACTGATAACCAGAACGCTTAAAATCGACGGCGAGTAAAAAATCGCGCGCAGCAAATTTTTGGATTTCAGTCGCATGTTCAAACCAATGGCTAAAGCGATACCGAGCACGTTTTTTCCGATAACCGTAACAATGGCGAAGATAAAGGTATTTTTAAGGGCTAGAACGAGCGTCTTGTCTGAAAAAATTTGTTTAAAATTGTCCCAGCCGATAAATTTTAGCGTTTCGCGGTCAAGCCGCCAGTCCGTAAAGGAGTAAAACAAGCCGATGAGGGCAGGCAATACGAAAAAAATACAATAAATGAATAGGGCCGGCCATATTAGATAATAAGGATATAAGCTTTTTGTCTTCATCTGTAATCACGCTCCATAACAGCTTGGGGCAGAATAAAGCCCGTAAGGACCTTATTCTGCCTAGTGTTCAATCAATTAAAATCCGGCAACGCCTTTATCTTTCATAAGCTGTGCAAACTTGTCGTTCCATGCGGACAGTACTTCTTCCGGTGTTTTTGCGCCAGCAAACTGGTCCTGCAGATTTCTGTAAAGCTCGCTTCGGTCAACCAGCATATGCGCATCGGTAGTCAGAACGGTTTTCTTCGGTGTAATGTAGTTATCTACGATTTCTTGCTTGTAGTCTGGCAGCTTAGGAGTCGTCACATCGTTGAAGTTGGAAACGTAACCTTGTGAATCAACAATTTTTTGTGCTTGCTCTTTGGAAGCGATGAACTCAAGGAATTTTTTGGCTTCAGCCATATGCTTCGCTTTTTTAGGAATGAACAGCTGTCCACCGAGCGGGCTTGCGCCAAGGCTTGCATCTTTGGAAGAAGGAATCGCGAACAGTCCAAGGTGGATGCTAGGATCTTTTTCCGCTACGTTCTCAATCAGCCAGTCGCCCATGAACATCATCGCTACTTCTTTGTCCAAAAATTTACCTACGGCCATATCGTAGCTATCGCTTAAAATATCAGGGTTCGTGTAGCCTTTTTTGAATACTTGGTACTGCTGGTCCAGCAAAGTTGCGAACTCAGGGATGTCTGTCCATTTTTTCTTGTTGCTGTTCAGATCATCGAACAAGGTTGGATCATTTTTCGCTGCATAATCTGCAAATGCTGCTGCTGGCCAGATGTTGGCTGCCCAATTATCCTTGAAAGGCATAAATACCGGTGTTACGCCGCTTGCTTTAATCGCTTCGCATACCGCAAGGAACTCCTCGAAGGTTGTCGGAATCGACAGGTTCAGCTCCTTGAACATATCCTTGTTGTACACAACGCCTTGCATGCCTGTGTCTTGGCTGACATGGAAGCTGTATACATGATCATTAGCCGACAGCACGTCCTTGTTCAACAGGCGGCTAACCCATGGCTCGCTATCCAAAATTTCAAAGTTGCGCTCCAAGTTCAGGTCGGTTACGGCGCTTGCCAGATTGTACTGGATAATATCTGGCGTTTCATCAACCGCCAGCTTCGTTTGCAGCACGGTTGCTGTCTGCTCAGCTGGAAGCAGTTGAAGATTCACTTTAATGTTGGTCTCTTTTTCAAAAGCATCAAGAAGGTCCTGTGCTACAAAAGCGGAGTCCTGCGAGCTTTTCGAAATCGCCAGCTCCAGCGTTACTTTACTGCCGCTGCTGCCGCTTCCTCCGTTGGTTGCCGTACCGGCTGGGCTGTTATTGTTTGATCCGCATGCCGCCAGTGACAAAACCAGTAAGCTTGCGATGACGCCCGTTGCAGCTTTTTTCATCTTGTGATTCATGTTTAAATCCCCCCGTATTGAATGGTATGTGAATCATGTGAATCATTCTGAATGCGGTTACAGGTTCGATTATAGACTTTAAAGCGGGGCAGGTACATGTTTGTCATTTACCTTTCATGTGTAATATTCTGAACCATTCCCCGCTTGTCCGCCTGTATCCGTAAATGGTACAGTAGGAGCATTAAAGCGTGTGAGGGAGGAATATAGCTGGCTATCATGAATCGCAAGTTCGGTAAACACCCATTTCAAGCGAGTCTGCAAACCAAGTTTTTTCTAACATTCGTGGTGCTGCTGCTTATCGTGCTTGGCAGCTTTCTGGTCTATGTCAACCTCGTTGTCATTCAACCGCTTAAAGAGAAAACGGAAAATGAAAAGCTGATGTCAGCAGAGAAGGTCAGCGATCAGCTTGATATTTATATCGATAGCCAAAATCAGCTATCTCAACGTATTTTGTCCAATAAAGATGTTTATATTTTGCTCGCCGATGATGCCGCCTCTCAAACCTTTGAAGGCTTGTCCCGCAGCCGCAAGCTGAAGGATATTATGTTTCAGGCGATTGGGCCGAGCTTGAACATTCAGGATATGATTATCTACAATCTAGAAGGCTCTGCATTGGTCTCCTATATTGGCTACGACCGGACGCCGCCCTCCTTAAAGCCGCTGCTGGAAGACAGCGAGACTTCAGCGATTTGGAGCAGAAGCGGTTATTTGCTCCATCGTGAGGAGGCTGGAAAAGTCTCTTTTATTCGCCCGATTATCAATCAAAATGGGGAAATTTTCGGTTATTTGTCGATCCAGCTGGACCAAGCTTATTTGCAAAGGCCTGCGGAGGGACTAGCTGATAGCGAGGTGTTTGTTTTAGGGCAGGACGGTCAGCTCATCTCAAGCTCCCAAAATGCCGAGGTTGATAAAATGCTGCCTACACTGGAGCCGCGGTCGGGAGCAAGCGGCATGTATATGGATCATGAGCAGAACTACGTAACTTATTACAAATCCAGCAGCTCGGATTGGACAACCTACATTGTCACGCCAAAACAAGCGGTGCTCGGCCCCGTCAGCTCGATCAGCAACATTTCCATCCTGCTCATTACTTCGCTGATGCTGTTTTCCTTTTTTTACATTTATTTTTCTGCGAAAAATTTGTTGCTGCCGATTCGCAAGCTGCGCAGTCAAATTTTGCGCGTCAACTACAGCAATATGAATGTGAAGGTGGATAGCCGCTCGCATAATAATGAGCTGATTTTGCTCAATGAATCCTTTCAAGAGCTGCTGGAGCGGCTGCAGCAATCTATTGAGCGCGAGAAGCTGGCGCTGCATGAGGAAATTAAAGCGCGGAACTCTGCGCTGCAAGCGCAAATTGCGCCTCATTTTATCCATAATGTGCTGTATTTGATTAGCATTGCTGCCCAGGAGGGCAAGGATCAAGTCGTGCAGGATATGTGCAAGCAGCTTTCGGACAGCCTGCGTTATGTCGTATCCTCGCCCTATCAGCATGTATCGCTGTCGGACGAGCTGGCGTATACGCGAAATTACTTGTCGCTCGTCCAGCAGAAATATGAGGATGATCTGGAGTGGGACATGGAATCCGATGATTCAACAGGCTTAATCCAGCTGCCAAGGCTCGTTATCCAGCCCTTTGTTGAAAATTGTATTGAGCACGCTTTTAAAAATACCGACCCGCCTTGGCGAATTTCGATTCGCTTCAAGCTGTATAACGGGCTGTGGGCGATTGAGATAAGTGATAATGGAGAAGGGTTCTCCGACGATAAAATCAAAGAAATACTTGGGAATATAGATGATTCCGATTCGGGAGCGCTTGAGCTGAAAACGAACAGCACAGGCATTGGCAATATGGGCATGGTGAATACGGTCAACCGGCTCAAGCTGATGTACAAAAATCGCCTGTTTTTCAATGTTTACAACAATGCAGATACGGGCAAAGGCGCAACGATCCAAATTATCGCATCACTGACGAAGGATTTTTACTGATGAGGAGGATAAGCGATGTTCCAGGCTTTAATTGCAGAAGACAGCAAGCCGATCCTTCGCAATATTAAGGCGCTGCTGCAAGCGACCGAGCTGCCGATTCATATTGCCGCAACAGCAGCGAATGGCGAGGAAGCGCTGGCAGCTATGCGGCAGCATCGCATCGACATATTGCTTACGGACATCCGAATGCCGAAAATGGATGGGCTGGCGCTTATCGAGCAGGCGAAGCTGCTTCATCCGCAGCTCAAGGTTGTGCTGATCAGCGGCTATAACGATTTTGAATATACGCGCAAAGCGCTGAATTTGCAGGTGTTCGACTACTTGCTCAAGCCTGTTGAGCGCCATCAGCTGCAGGAGGTTATGGAGCGGATCATTGTCCAACTGAAAGAGCAGCAATCAGGGGAGGCAGGGAGCTTTAAAGATATTGTTGATCCCGATTTTCACGCAGAGCTTAGGCTGGGGCCGGAGTTTCGGGAACAGACGAAAGCGCCTTTTCTCATCCATAAGCAGCCCTTCTCGCCGAATAAGGAGCAATGGAAGCTGAGCGTGCTGCAAGCCGGTTTGACGGAGGTTTTTGCTCCGCATGACTGTTGGGTTTTTCCGACGCAGCAGCCCTATCAGTTTTTTATGCTTGTAAATCTTTCAGTTAAGGATAAATACCCTTCCGCTTATGAATGCATGGAGGCGGCGCGAAGCGGCTTGCTGAAGGAAGGCTTATATGCCTCGCTATGCGGCCAGCTGCAAGCGGTCCCAGACGGCAGCTTGGCGGAGTTTTATCAGCAAATGTCGCGGCTTATGAAGGAGCAGCTATCTATCACTGGCCCGCTGCTGCTGGATAAAGGCTATTCGGCGCTGCCGCTGGGCGCCGACTCTGCGATGACTGAGCTGCTCTCGAACAGCTTCGTGGACATGATTCGCCAGCGCCAGAAGGAGCGCTTCGCCTTAAAGCTGGCCGAGCAGCTGCAAAAATGGCAGAGCAGCAACGTTCGCCTAGCGGAGCTGGAGCGTTTTCTGGCGCTGCTGACCGAGGCCTTCGGCAGCTCCCTGTCCGAGCAGGATCCATGGAACAAGCTCAAGCTGACGGAGCAGGCGAATGCACTGCTGGAGCTGGGCAGCTTCGCAGATTTTACCAAGCAGCTGCTGCTCTGGGCAGAGCAATGCTTCGAGCTGCTGCAAAATCAAAATCGCAAAAGCGGCTCCGAGCTGTTCCAGCAAATTGACGAGTATGTGCAGATGAACATGTATTCGCATGTATCCATTGCCGATCTCGCGCAGCGATTTCATGTCAGTCCCTCCTATATCAGCCGAATTATGAAGAAATATGCGGAGAGAACTTTCGTCCACTACTACTTGAATTTGAAAATCAAGGAGGCGTGCCGGCTGCTGGAAACGAAGCCGGAGATGAAAATTAAAGAGCTGTCCGATGTGCTATCGTTCAGCGACCAGCACTATTTTTCCAAGGTGTTCAAGGAATATGCAGGATGCAGCCCAACGGAGTATAAGGAGCAGCTCAAGAGCTTATAAAGTATCGGTAACTGGTTTCGTCCAGCATGAAAATAGGAGGGTCTACGATGAGGACAAGCTGGCTTTATGAATAAAACAGAGCGATTGTTAGCGATTTTACTGGAGCTCCAACGTAAAGGCATGATGCGCGCTGAGGATTTGGCTGCGGTATTTGAGACGAGCGTTCGCACGATTTATCGTGATATGCAGGCGCTCAGTGAATCCGGTGTCCCGATTATCGGAGAGCCTGGTATCGGCTATTCACTCATGGAGGGATATTTTCTGCCGCCTATTAGCTTTACCGTGGAGGAAGCCGTGACCTTATTGGTCGGTACGGTTTTTGTCGAGCAGCAGTTCGATGAGGGATATACGTCGAAGGCGAGAGTCGCACGCGGGAAGATCGAGGCTATATTGCCAGAGCGTGTCCGTGAGGAAGCGGACCGCATCAGCGCAGCCATCAAGCTGCTTGCGCCCTTTGATCCGCTTGCGGGCGGATTGGATAAACAGAAAATCAATATTTTGCGTACCGCAATATTAGAGCAGCGTAAAATACGTCTCGACTATAAGAAAACGTATGCGGATGAGGATGGAACCCGGCATAGCACCCGGACAGTCGCACCATATGGACTCGTGCTTTCGCAGGGCAATTGGCTGCTGCTGGCCCATTGCGAGCTGAGGGCATCGCTGCGCCATTTCCGCTTGTCGCGCATGGAGCAGCTTGCTTTGCTGAATGAGCGCTTCAGACGGCCACAGGACTTTGATCTGCAAGCTTATGTACCCGAAAATGACCGCAAGCTGCCCGTGCGCATATGGGTGAATCCCGATATCGCGGATAAAGTGAAGGAACAAAATAACTTTTATATGGAATCATTTGAGGAGAACGAGGACGGTTTGTACGTGAATTTTCTTGTTCGTGTGCAGGAGGAGCTGCTGCATTGGATACTTGGCTGGGGTTCAGGCGTCGTTGTGCTGGAACCGGAATCATTGCGCCTGCAGATTCGGGCAGAGGCTGCTAAAATCTTGGAAAGCTACTGACATACAGATGTCAGTAGCTTTTTCTTATACTGGGGCTATCTTACCAAAAGGGGCTGTGAAAATTGATAAATACGCTGCAATCTTTGAATCAATTTGAACCATTGAAGGCGCAATATGAACGGGAGCTGGAATTATTCACGCTTGAACAGCTGCAGAAAAAGCCGTCTGAAGCTGAATGGTCGATCGGTCAAGTTTATGTCCATCTAATCAACAGTGCCATATACATGCAGCTTAGTTCTGCTGAGCAATGCTTGAGCGGGGAGTCGCCAGCTTCCGATAGCCCTAGCGATTCAACTAGCGAAATGAAGGAAAGGAAGGAAAGGAAAAACGCCATTTATGCCGAAGGCAGCTTGCCGCCCATTCGCATTCACGTTGATCCTTCTCCGGGATATACACCCATTCAGCCTAGCAGCAAAGAAGAGCTGGTACAAGGAATGGGCGAGGTGCTGCGCCGCATGAAGGAATTGGAGCCAGCGCTTGCGGGGGCGCCGGAGCATCGCACAATTCCACATCCGGGTTTTGGTGACATGAACGCCAAGGAATGGTTTTTGCTCATCGAAATGCATTTCCGCCATCATCTGCGCCAACTGGAGCGTTTGAAGCCTTTTGCGGCTTCGATATAACAGCTACAGAATCGACTGCGACTGCGGGAGCTGTTCCACATTGTGCTTCCGCAGCTTGCGTTCGCGCTTAAGCTTGTACATTGCTTTATCTGCACTGTTCAGCAAGGAATCCCCATCTAGTCCGTCTCGCGGATATAGGCTGATCCCCATGCTAAGCTTGGCGAAAAGCTGCTCATTCCCATAGCGCAGTGAACGGCTCGCGAAGCGTTCCTCAATCTCAGGAATAATCTCATAAACGCAAGCCGCAGAGGGGAGCGGGCTAATAAATAGGACGAATTCGTCCCCGCCCAGCCTTGCTACCATGCCTCGGCCGCCGACGCTTTCTTTGATAATTCCAGCCGTATGCCGCAGCAGAGCATCACCTGCATCATGCCCGAAGCGGTCATTCGTTTCTTTAAATTCATCCAGATCAATTAGCACGACAGCGAGCTGATGCTCCTTCCGCGCAGCTTCGGCAATGGCTGCCGCCAGCCTTTCATAGAAGAAGCGGCGGTTCGGCAACTCGGTCAGCGCGTCGTGGTAGGCGAGAAAGGCAATCTGCTCCTGATGTTCCTTGATCAGCGTAATATTGCGGAAAATAAGAATGACATGCGGTTCATTATCCACCGTCACATAATCCCCATCAATCAGCACCGTAAGCTCTCTTTCTCCATTATGAATTTTCGTCTCCAGCTCTTTAATTTCCAGCTGGTTTCTGAGCCTTTTTTTCAGCTCGGCACTAGCTAACGCATCGAGTCCAGCATGCTCCAGCTGTAAATGGTCAAACAGCTGCTTTGCACTTGGATTGGCTTCTTTAATGGTGCCGGAGCTCTCAACGAGCAAAATAGCGGCTGGATTTAAATTGAATAGTTGCTCATATCGCTGTTTATTGGAGTTGAGAAACTCAAATCTTTGCATAGCGAGCCGCAGCATAAAGCACCAGACAAGACCGCCGTATAAATAAGAGTAAGGGGGCAGTGTATTTTCGAATTGGAAATAGCCAAAGAAACCAACCCAAAGCATCGTAATAATGGTGCCCGCAATCATAAGCCGATAAATAGGCTCCCGTTCGTGATCCTGAGAAGCTCTAACCCGGGCTTGACCAAGCAATAGAAACACAAGATACACAATGGCAATCAGAATGCTGCCCGTCATGGCGGCGAAATAAGGGAAATTGTATACGGGATATTTCCAAATGCCAACTTGAACGAACTCTTGGGAGGAAATATATTTTTGGCTGCTGAAAATGTTGAAGGGAATAATCAGCAGCGGGATGTAGAAAATATAGGGATAAATCCAACGCGGAAGCCGCTTGTCCATGCCGGAAAATTTGGAGATGAAATGCACGCCAATTCCAGGTATGGCGATGCCAACGTTAGAAAACCACAACGCAGTAAGAGCTGGGCTGTATTCAATGGGAAGCAGAAACCGAACGTACTCCTCCATAAACAGAATAAAATAACAAGCGATGATAAGGCTGACGAGCTGATGCTCAATCTTCTTCGGGTTGCGGTACAGGACATCCAGACCCATATAAAAAAATAAAAGCATCGGGAGCAAATAGGCGCCCAGTGAAACTAATACTTCAGACAGACTCAAGGCCCCTCTGCCCCTTCCGGATTTATCTGATCTGCATGCTATACGAGCATCTTACCTCATTTTAGACAGTTCGTCGCTATTTGTCGATTTGAAATATATTATAGTTTCCATTTGAAAATAGGGGCAGCAAAAAAGGAAGGGAATATTCCCTTCCTTAATGGCCCGAAGGCAGCTCGCACCGCCTCGCGCGGTTAGAAATTGAAGTTGTCTGGGTCTGGGCCTACGCGCACATTTTGATTCAAGCCGTCGATTTGTGCCATTTCTTCTGCGGAAAGTTCGAAGTCGAAGATGGCGGCATTTTCGATAATCCGATTCTCTTTAATCGATTTAGGGATGGTGATGATGCCATTTTGCAAATCCCAACGCAAAATGACTTGAGCTGTCGATTTGCCATGTTTGTCCGCAATGGCTTTCAGCACAGGTTCATCGAGCAACTTTCCCTGCATGAGCGGTGACCACGCTTCAATGACGATTCCGTGCCCGCTTGCAAAGCTTCTGATCGCTTGCTGCGTCAGGCGGGGGTGAAGCTCAATCTGATTGACCATCGGCACAATTTCCGCACCATCCAGCACATCTTGCAGATGATGGACATGGAAGTTGCTGACGCCGATTGCTTTCACGCGGCCTTCTTTATACAAGGTTTCGAGCGCACGCCAAGCTTCCTTATATTTGCCCGGTTTAGGCCAGTGGATTAAATAAAGGTCCAAATACGCTAGTCCTAGCTTTGCAAGGCTAGTCTCATATGCGGCAATTGCCGACTCATAGCCAAGATCGGAATTCCATGCTTTGGAGGTAATGAACAGTTCTTCACGGGCAACTCCGTACTGTTCCATTGCTTCTTTGATTGCTTGGCCGACGCCCTCTTCGTTCTGATATACGGCTGCGGTATCGATGCTGCGGTAACCATTTTTGATCGCGGCTTTAACCGAGCTGACGACTTCCTCGCCGTCTTCTACTTTAAATACGCCAAGTCCAAACCAAGGCATTTTGACGCCGTTATGAAGCGTGACCGTATCCTGCAAATGTTGTGCTGTCATGAATAAACTCTCCTCCTGAAAAATAAAATGTATACTTGAGCCGCAATGACATTTGCAGCATTTAGCTCGTAGCTGGCTGACAATTGTAATTATGCACCCTTACACCTGTAAAGAACAGTACGTACTTTAAAGTGCCCATTATACTAAAAAGTAATCTTTTCCCAATTTACCGCCACGCAGCCATTTTCTCCGCGCCCCTTGTGTTCGGGTAGTATTTTTGGGACAATAATGTTAAAGAAGAACGGATCGGTCGTTCAATGCAGTGGAAAGAGGAACAATCATGATGAAACCATCCATTTATGGATTAACCTTCGAGCAGTTAACCGCCTGGCTGCTGGAGTATGGACATAAGAAATTCCGCACGACTCAGGTGTGGGAGTATTTGTACCGAAAGCGGGTCACGTCCTTTGAGGAAATGACGGACGTCAATTCGGAGTGCTTGAAGGTGCTGGCAGAGCATTTTGCCATCCAGACGCTGGCAGAGCACACGCTTCAGGAATCGGCGGATGGCACGCGCAAATTCCTGTTCAAGCTCAGCGACGGCAATCTGATCGAGACGGTGCTGATGCGGCATAAGTTCGGCTTGTCCGTCTGTGTGACGACGCAGGTGGGCTGCAATATCGGCTGCAGCTTCTGTGCGAGCGGGCTGCTGGCGAAGAGCCGCGACCTGACGAGCGGCGAGATCGTTGAGCAGGTGATGAAGGCGCAGCTGTACCTGGATAAGGAGCAGCAGGGCGATCGCGTCAGCCATCTGGTCGTAATGGGCATCGGCGAGCCGTTCGACAACTATACGAATCTGGTCGATTTTCTGCAAGTTATCAAGGATCACAAGGGGCTGGCGATTGGCCCGCGGCATATTACCGTTTCAACGAGCGGTTTGACCAAGAAGATTATGGATTTCGCCGACAACGATCTCGGCGTCAATCTGGCGATTTCCCTGCATGCGCCGAATAATGAGCTGCGCACGCGCATTATGAAGATCAATCGCGCATTGCCGATTGAGAAGCTGATGGAAGCGATCGATTATTATTTGGCGAAGACGAAGCGGAGAATTACGCTCGAATATATTTTGCTCAAGGATGTGAATGATCAGGTGGAGCATGCGCTTGAGCTGGTCGAGCTTGTCCGGGATAGAGGGTCACTCGTAAATGTGAACCTTATTCCTTATAATCCGGTCGATGAGCACAGCCAGTATCAGCGCAGCGAGCCGGAGTCGATCCGGGCGTTCTATGATACGATTAAGAAAAACGGCCTTAGCTGCAGCGTGCGTCTGGAGCATGGCACGGATATTGACGCCGCCTGCGGGCAGCTTCGCAGCAAGCAGATCAAGGCGTCCAAGGATCAAGTGCCGCAGGAAAGCGCGGCGAGATAGGGCATAGCAGGCATACAGCAGCAAGGCATACGGGCATTTCCGACTGCTTTTTTACAGGCGGCAGGGAATGCTTTTTCTAAAATATAAGCATTTATAAGCGCCGCGCCGCCAAAGGATGGCGCCAGCCGTTTCACCTTGTGAAGCAGCCTTTAATGAAAGACGGTCTTCGCAACTTGATGCGAATTAGGTTAGAATGAACAATAGAATGCTGGACAGGAGCTGTTAAGATGTCGAAAGATAGAGAAGAAATTATATTAACGCAAGAGGGGCTTGCCCAACTGGAAGCAGAGCTTGACGATCTCAAATATGTGAAGCGCAAGGAGCTCGCAGCCCGGATCAAGCTGGCCATCAGCTACGGCGACTTGAAGGAAAACAGCGAATACCATTCAGCTAAAAACGACCAGTCCTTCATGGAAACCCGGATTATTATTTTGGAAAAAATGCTCAAGAAGGCACGTGTCATTGATGTGGAAGCGCTGGATACGAGCCAAGTCAACATTGGCTTCACCGTGATTTTGAACGATGTAGAATTCGCGGAGAAGCTGGAATACAAAATCGTTGGCACTGAAGAGGCCGATGTAGCAAGCAATAAAATATCCTATGAAAGCCCGCTTGGCAAAGAGCTGATGGGCAAGGAAGTAGGCAGTATTATTAGCGTGAACGCGCCTATGGGCATCATTCAATACGAGCTGCTCGAAATTAAGGCGTAAAGCACCAACTTATTCGTGGTCAAATAGAGGAGAAATGGACAATGGCTAGAAAAAAAATCATTCATACAACGGTAGAAGACAAGCTGAATCATAAACTAACGGTGCTGCTCAAGGAATGGGCGGGACAAAGCGGCTTTTTTGGCTACAAGGATATGGATTTTGAGCAGGTGCTGGCTTTAGTGAACACAGCTGGCTGGAAGACGGAGCTGGATGATTCCGATCCGGCGGTTCGTTCCGTACGCATGGTCAAAGAGGATACAGTTAGAAAAGCGAAGTTTATTTTGGATGACAAGGGCCGCGTTATTAAAATCGACTAAGGTGTAAGGCGGACAGACTGGAATCGACGGCCTAACCTTCCATTACAACATACCTGATTGCCTCGGTAATAGCCCAGCGCGCAGAGAGCTTCCCTTGCGGGGAAAGCTGCCTGTGCGCCGGGCTTTTTTTCATTTCGCAGCCAATATTGAGCCCAAGCTCCATATTTTCGAGAAAAACGGCAATGCTAATGTTACGAAGTTTACAAAGCATTTACCGTACCCTAATACAGCTATAAACTTTCAAACGTATACTAAGGACAAATAATGAAATGAGGCGTTCTATGACAGCCGATCCGATTGCTCAATTTGAGAAGAAGATGATCATCCGCAATATAGAAACGGCAGATATCGACCAGATTATTGCTTTGCAGCTCATTTGCTTTCCTAATATGGCCCCGTGGAAAAAAGTTCAGCTAGAAAGCCATCTTCGCATTTTTCCAGAGGGTCAAATTTGCGTGGAGCTGGATGGCGATATTATTGGCTCCTGCTCCAGCCTGATCGTCAACTTTGATGACTATTTGGAGCAGCATACGTATTCGGAAATTACGGATAAAGGCTTTATCCGCAATCATAACCCGCGTGGCGAGAGCCTGTATGGGATGGAGGTTATGGTGCACCCCGAGTACCGGAGGATGAAAATCGGCAGACGGCTGTATGAAGCGCGCAAGCGGCTGGCCGAGAAGCTTAATTTAAAAAGCATTATCGTCGGAGGTCGAATTCCCGGCTATCACAAATACAGCGACAAGCTGACGCCGCGGGAATATGCGGAGGAAGTGCTGCAGCAGAACATTTATGATTCGGTGCTGACCTTCCAAATGATGAACGGCTTTACGCTTAAGCGGATTTTGACGAACTATTTGCCCGATGATGACGATTCGATGAGCTATGCCTCCTTACTGGAATGGAACAATATCGACTACAAGCCGAGCAGCAGTAAAATCCATTATAAGCTCTCGTTTCCGGTGCGCATTTGCGTCGTGCAATATATGATGAAAAAAATCGACTCCTTCGAGGAGTTTGCGACGCAATGCGAGCATTACGTCGATGTAGCGGCCGATTACAAATCAGATTTTGTCGTGTTTCCTGAAAATGTGACGATGCAGCTGCTCTCCTTTCTCGATGACCGGTCACCCAGCCTTGCGGTGCGCAAGCTGACGACATTCACAGCTGAATACGTGGAGCTGTTTACGGAGCTTGCCGTGAAATACAATGTAAATATTATCGGCGGCTCGCATTTTGTGGAGCGAAATAATCGCATCTACAATGTGGGGCATTTATTCCGCCGCGATGGGACGATCGAGCAGCAGTACAAGCTGCACATTTCGCCAAATGAGCGCAAATGGTGGGGCATCAACGGCGGAGACAGGCTGGAGGTATTCGATACCGACTGCGGCAAAATTTCCATTCAGCTGAGCAGCGACATTGAATATCCGGAGCTGTCGCGCGCCGTGGCGGAAGCCGGTGCGCAGCTGATTTTTGTCCCCTTTTGCGCAGAGGATCGCCAGACCTTTCTAAGGGTTAAATATTGCGCCCAGGCGCGGGCGATCGAAAATCAAGTGTTTACGGTTACCTCGGGAACGGTCGGCAATTTGACCCATGTGGACAATGTCGATATTCAATATGCGCAGTCCGGCGTATATACGCCAGCTGATTCCTCTTTCCCGCGCGACGGGATTGCCGGAGAGTGCAGTGAAAATACAGAGACGATTATCATGGTCGAGGTCGACATGGAAATTTTGCAGCGCTACCGCAAGTCCAAGGATGTACTAACGTTCCGCGACCGCAGGACGGATATTTATTCCTTGCAAATTCATTCGTAGCATAGGAGGCGCTTATGAGGCCATTTTTGGTTGCAGCTGTGCAATATAGCTTGACGGGCATTACGGCCGAGGCGGCATTTTGGCAAAAAATCACGGCTACCATCCAGGAGGCTGCGGCACGGGGCGCGGATCTCATCGTATTTCCCGAATATATGACCGCACATTTGCTGGGCTTTACGGAGGAAATGGATCATGAGGCAGCCTGCCGATACTTAGACAGCTACACCGGGGATTATATGGCTTTGATGCAAAAAAACAGCCGTGAGCAGGGCTTGATGATTTTGGGCGGCACCCATATTTGCAAGGAAGACGGGAAGTTTTACAATAAAGCATTTTTGTTCTTCCCGGACGGACGGATAGAGACGCAAAGCAAGCTGCATCTCACGCCAGAGGAGCAGACACGCTGGCCGCTGGCGGCAGGGGACAGCCTCAATATGGTGGAAACAAGCTGGGGCAAGCTGGCGATGCTGACCTGCTACGATATAGAGTTTCCCGAGCTGGCTAGGCTTGCTGCCGATCAAGGCGCGGAGCTGCTGCTGTGTCCGTCCTATACGGACACCTCCTTCGGCTATTACCGGGTGCGCCTTTGCGCGCAGGCTCGGGCGATTGAGAACCAGCTGTTCGTTGTGCTCAGCGGTATCGTTGGGGAACTGGGCGAGGATCGTCCGCAGGTTGACCGCGGCTATTGCCAGGCGGGGCTGTTCACGCCCTGCGATGTTCCTTTTGCCGAGGATGGCATATTGGAGACGGGCGAGCTGAATCAGGACATGTTCGTGATGGCCGAGCTGGATTTTTCCATGCTGCGCACAAATCGGGAGCAGGGGTTGGTCTCTCCTTTTTATGACCGACGTCCTGACCTTTATAACCACCATGAAAATAGGCTGCTGAGGGAGTGCTGAAGATGGAATATTCAACGTATGGCCGCCATGTCGCAATGGACGCTTGGGGCATTGCATTCGAGCATTTGAACGCCGCTGATCTTCTGAGTCAGCAGATGGTACAAGCAGCAGAGGCGAGCGGCGCGACGATTTTATCCGTACAAGCTGAGCAGTTCGAGCCGCAGGGGGCGACAGTGCTCGTCATGCTGTCGGAAAGCCATATGTCGATCCATACGTATCCCGAGAAGGGCTTTGCCGCGCTTGACTGCTACACCTGTGGCGATACCGTCGATCCTCATGTTGCGATTCAGGCGATGCTCGTGTTCCTTCAACCGCAGGAAACGGCTGAGGTGAAAATAACGAGGGGCATGGGCGAGCTTGTTATTACTCGTTTTCCGCTTGCCAATCACGTGGAGTGTGACGCATCCATTCCAGCTTCGGTCCTTGGGAGCGAGCAAGGGGGAGGGAAAATGAAGCCGTAGCCGAGCGGCGGTACTAGTGTGCCACGAATACGAGTGCGAATGATTCTGCTGAATTCCCGCTGCTGGTGGACACCAGAGCCGTTATTTTTGAAAAAATAACGATTTTGGGATTTTGACGGACACCAATGATCTCATTTTGTTATTTTCCTCTTCTTTAAACGCCGTTTCGGTGAAATAACGGATTTGTAGTCCGCTCAATTAGATTTTGTTCCTCTTTTCTTCAAATAGCGGATCTCGTGTCCGTTAGAATGAACATGCGCCGGGTGTTCCGCTCTGTCTCCAGATTAACACGATCACGTGGCAAATAAACAAGCGCCAAGCCTTCTGGCTTGGCGCTATTTGTAATGCGCATATGCATATGCTTCGATTTCATGATTCAACTGCTTGCTGGAATTGCTAGCCGATGCGGCTATGAGCAGCCAGCGCAGCTAGCATTAGACCGTGTGGCGGAAATAGTGACGGCGGTAAATGCAGCGTTGGCCGGAGCGGCAAGGGCTGTCGCATAGTTATTAGCGCTAGGTGCCCGCTCATTGGCAGCTGTCTGATAGCTGATGAAGCCTAGCTGGAGTAGCACAACTATGGCGATGAGCCAGACCCTTTTTCCCATGAAAAAGCCGGGTGTATCCCTTTCCTCATAATGCTCCCCACTCTTCAACAGGCGGCTTGCGAACCAGTAAGACAGCCCGAGTGCGACAATGCCAAGCAGCGCAAGCGTGACCGATTTGTTCAGCAGTGTCCACAAATAATCGTAATATTTGATTGTGAGAAAGAGGAGCCAGAAGAAGAAGCTTCCGGTTGTTTCCAGCGTTTGCTCACGCTTGATGAACAGGAATACCGCAGCCGTCAGCAGAAGGAAGGCCAACACATTAAACAGCGTTACTGAATAAGCAAATACCGGGTCCAGCGATGTCATCCATAAGAGAAAAATATAGCTGAATAACAGGCTGCCCTCTCTCATGTGGGCGCGCCGCTCGCCATCGGCTCCTGTGAATGAGCTGCCGTAAACTGCCGCATTAAGCACAGTCAACGAAATGATGATGATGGAATAGGCATCGTGTATGTTTTGGAATAGCTGATAAAGCACAATCACGGCGGCAATATTCATCAGCATATAGGTGATCAAATGCTGCATCCGTCCTTGAAGGCGAAGCCAGCTGATGACGGCAATAGCCAGGAAAATGACGCTCAGCGGCGCTTTCCCGATCCAGGCGATGGACACGAGTCCCATGGCGAAGCCAACCGTAAACACCGTGTAGCGAACGACCGCATTTACGCGTGGCAGCAATAGCATCGGTACGATGAACAGCAGCGATAAGGCATAAAGGGCATATGGCGTCTTCAGCGGCCCATTCTCATCCGTTAGCAGCACGACAAGGCCAATAACAGAAATGCTGCCGATGATGATGCCAACAATCGTAATGACTGTAGAGACGATGCTGCCCAGCAGATGGTGGTCAGTGATCTTTTCTGCTGTAGTATTCACGAGCTGCTGAGCAGCTCCCGAAGCAGGCTCTTTAACACTCTCAGTGGTTCTCTCGGCAGCAGTGGTTTTATTGCCTAACCTGTTCATATAGCGGAAAAACAGCACATTTGCCGTAAGCAGCGCGATAACGAACAAGATGCCGAGCACGAAACGGAAGACGGACTCGGTTTCCAGCGAGAAACGGATGAATTTTGCTACCGTATATGCCGATGCAGCGAGTGCGGTAAGAGTCAGCATCGTTTTATCAAGCCGTATGCGCATGAAGTAATAGAAGCAGGCCGCAATGACGGCGATATCCAAAACATTCATGAAAAGCGATAGGCCGGCATAGTCAAAGGCGCCAGCGAGGTTAAGCAGCGAAATATGCAGCATTACAAAGCTTGCCAGACGAACGATTTCAGAAGTAAGCCGCTTAGTCTGTGCCAGCAGGAACAGAGCTAGATTGAACGCCACAAAAGTGGAATCGGCCAGCAGGGTGTTCATCTCCACATTAGGCGTAAACAAACGATAATCGAACAAAAAATACAGCGTGAAATGCGCCAGTACATAAGTGAGCACGTATAGCGGCTTGTATCGCGTAATCCACGCGAGCAGCAGGCTCGGCAGAGTTGAAATGAGACAAATGACGAAAGGAGGCTGATGCAGATTATAAATTTGGTCAGCAAGCGCTGCGGCTGCTCCAAAGGCGATGCAGCCTGCGATTAGGAGTATGCCGCTTAGAAAAGCGGACAAGCCAAGCGGCAGCTTGCTCCGGGAGAAGCCGAAAGACAGCATATAGAAAAAGAAAACGAATCCGCCGGAGGTCAGCATTTTGTGAGAGCTGCTGAGTCCGCTCCAATTCGCAGCGAATAAATAGAAAATAGCCGCAAGCAGCAATGCAATGCCCATCAGGAAGCCCATTCTTATCATGTTTATACGCAGCATAGCGTTCACTTGCCTTTCCCTGGGAGTATACGCCTCATTATATTCTCCTGTTTGCCAGCGAACTAGTACTCACTTTTTATAGTACCGAATCGCCCAACAGCAGCTCGAAACTATTTTCCTGATTTTAGCGTTTAGATCATAGGAGTACATGGTTGAGAGAAGGGATTGGTTTCTAATGGTTCTGAAAATCGTGCAGGCAGCAGCTGTTTGTATTCTGCTGCTCACGGGCTGCTCCGCAGCCGAGAATGCGCCGCAGTCTAGTACAGCGTCATCGGCCAACACAGCATCACCTGAAGCTGAAGCGACGCAAGTGCCGGAAGCTGGTTCAGCGGTGGAGCCAGAGTCTTCCGCAGCTTCAAGTCCGAGTGAAACGGCTGGTGCATCCGCCAACATGCCCGCCGATTTTGAACCGGGGATGGACATTGATTGGGAAGCGGCTCAATCCGAGCTGAAGGAGCAAGGGATGGCGGAAGCGCTGCACGCGAATTTGGAGGCGCTGCTGAAGCAGGATCAAAAGGCATTTAACAGCACCTTTCTTGATCAGGCGCATGCGGAGCCGTTTCAGTTTTATTTGAGCTATTACCACTATTATTTTACGGGAATCGGAGATGTCACTTACTTTGACTCTGGCAATATCAATGTAGTTGTAAAGGTCGATTTATGGTCGGAGGCAGGTTTTGAAGAGAACAGCGCAATGACCTACACCTTCCAAAAAAACAAAGAAGGCGGCTACAAAGTCGCCGTTATCGATTAAGCGGTCTATACCGTCGGCTTGCTTTTTCACCTTAAAACGCAACTTCGTCTTAGTAAGAAGCGTCTATATTTTCAGCATATCAGAGGAAAAAATGACTAAAAAATCTGGAGGTTTTAAGGAAATGGGATTCAAACGGGCGCTTCTGCTCCTCTTATTATTTATATTGATGATTCCGGCAGGCGTAGCACCAGCTTCTGTACAAGCTGCGGCAGCGCCGACGATTCAAATTGTGCTGGATGGCGAAGTGGTAAGCAGCGATGTCCCGCCGTATTTGCGGGAGGATTTGAACGTAACGATGGTGCCGCTGCGCGTCATTAGCGAAAGTCTGGGCGCACAGGTGAGATGGTCGCAGGCGGCTAAGCAAGTAACGATTAGTCAGGATGATACGATTATTACGATGGTTTCGGGGCAAAACAGCGCTTTTGTCAACGGCAGCGTCATTACGCTCGATGCGACGGTTCAGACCGTGAGCGGCCGTGTCATGGTACCGCTGCGTTTTGTCAGCAATCAGCTGGGCGTTGCTGTGAGATGGGATAATGAAGCCAAGGTCGTTAATTTGTACAAGGATACCGTTAGTCCGGCGCCAAGCACGCCAGCGAGTCCGGTCGCAACGCCTGCTCCAACACCATCGGCTACCGCGAAGCCGAGTCCAACGGCGACTCCGATACCCACTTCTACACCGGCCCAAACACCTGCTGCTCCAACAGAGCCGCTGCCGTCGGTAGTCGTACCGACTCCCGATGCGGGCACCGAGCTAAGAGGAGTTTGGGTATCGACGATCTACAATTTGGATTTTCCTTCAACGGCTTCCTATGGGAAACAGGCTGTGCAAGAGAAGGAATTTAAAGCATTGCTCGATGATGTGCAGGCGATGGGGATGAATGCCGTATTCGTACAGGTTCGTCCATCGGCTGATGCGCTTTACCCATCATCGCTTGTCCCTTGGTCGAAGGTGCTTACGGGCAAGCAAGGGGTGGCGCCTGCCTACGATCCGCTGCAATTTATGCTGGATGAGACGCATCGCCGCGGCATGACGTTCCATGCCTGGTTCAATCCATTCCGGGCGAATACGGATACCGATACGAGCAAGCTCGCTTCCAATCATGTAGCGGTGGAGCATCCCGACTGGGTGCTGACCTCCGGCTCGCAGCTGCTTATTAATCCTGGCGTTCCGGCAGCACGGCAGCATGTCATTGATGTCATTATGGAGGTTGTGAACAATTACGATATCGATGGCGTTCATTTGGACGATTATTTTTATCCGTCCAACATTACGCTGAGTGATGATGCAACGTTCAAAGCCTATAATAGCAAGAAGCTGGCAACCAAAGCGGAATGGAGACGCAGCAACATTGATGAATTCGTAAGGCAGCTCGACGAGTCGATTCATAGCGTCAGGCCGACGGTTGCTTTTGGCATCAGCCCATTCGGTGTATGGCGCAATAAATCGCAGGATGCGAACGGCTCCGATACGAATGCTGGAGTGACTGCATACGACAGCATGTCGGCTGATGTGCGCAAATGGGTCAAGCAGGGCTGGATCGATTATGTCGCTCCTCAAGTGTATTGGAGCATGTCCCTCTCCGCAGCACGTTACGATAAAGTGGTAGATTGGTGGGCAGCCCAAGTGGCGAACACGGGTGTCGATCTTTATATCGGCCATGCCGCCTACAAGCTGGGAACGAAAGAAACGGGGTGGCAAACTTCGGAGGAAATCATCAAGCAGCTGAAATACAATACGAAGCATCCTGAGGTGAAGGGCGATATTTATTTCAGTGCCAAAGACCTGCGCAAAAACCCGCTCGGCATAATTGATGCTTTGAAAAGCTACTACGGGAAGTAAACTCGAACAGCATCCAAACGCACTTCTATATTTATAAAATAAAGCCAAAACAGCCGCTGTGCCCTTTCTAAGGAAGGGAACAGCGGCTGTTTTCTAAAATATAGGAAAGAATATCGTAACGCGATCCGATCTCTACTATGTCGTCTAATTTATAAAAGGTCCTGGCGTGCCTGCTTCAAGGCATCCTCAAGCCCACCCTCAACTATCGTCAGTGGGACAGATAGCATAAGATTGGTTGGCAGCTCGAAGTTCTCAACCTGCATGCCATCCTGATAAAGTCCGGTTTGTGAATCAATGCCGGGCAGCAGCTTCTCTGCCTGTGTGCGCTTATCGCTGACGAAGCCGTAAAGCTTCTTATTCATCGCGTAGCCAAGCCCGCACTCAAATACAGTGCCGGAATCCGGCTCGTGCCCGCGAAAAGGGTTCAAGTTGGCGATGATAATATCGGCCTTCTGCACAAGCTTGACGTTGCCAGCGAAAATCGCCTGCGCCGTCTCCCATTTTGTCGGTGAAGGCTTAATATCCTTATCAAGTGGGAAAATGCCTTCAAAGCCGTATGCCTCGCACAGCTCCTTCATTTGCTTGCCCAGCGCCACAGCATCGGTGCGGAACACCTCAAAGCCCGCCATATATACTTTTAGTTTCCCTGTTGTCGTCTCGTCCATTCCCATTCTCCTTCGTGCCTAAGGCACGTTTTTAAGCTTTATTCTACTACGTCTCTAAATAAAGTAGCAATAAAAAGGCAGCTGCCCGGCTTGACTGGCTGGTCATCCAAGTCTATACTGGAACTAATTTGAAGAAGGAGGCTGATGTTATATGAGCACAATGAGCAGAGAATTAATTGTAATGGCGTCGGTCTCTACGGACTTAAGCTAAGAAGACGGATAGAGCAATAGGCTTATGCTGGGCAAGGCGCAGCAGGGCTGCTTTTGAAGCTTTTTTTGTGTCCGCAGGAGACCAGGTTGGTGTCTTGCGGACTTTTTTCAAATATAAGCCTTTGTAAGTTTCACGCTTATAATCGGCTTATATTTCACCCTCGAAACGGGCTCTAGCCGCCGAATGGTGGATACGGCCCTTTGCGACTGTGCGCGCAGATGTTGCCCCTTGGCATCGCTGTGCGAGAAAAAGACCGCAGGATTATGCTGTGGTCTTTTTTGTTGTACCTAAATAACTCATTATCCAATAAATGGAGGAATACGATTTGACATTGAAACCAGAAAATCAAGAAACCAAGCAACAACCAGGAACGCCAAAACACAACTCGCTGCTGCAAGCCTATGGCTGGAATGAGCATTGGGAAGCGGAGCTGCAGCGCATAGCAGCAGTAGGTGTGCCGCTGGTGCCAGCTCGCGTTGTGGCGCAGTTTTCGCATCAGTACCGAATTGTGACGGAGGCAGGCGAGCATGCGGCCATCGTCACTGGGAAGTTCGAGTTTGAAGCGGTCAATCGCGGTGATTTTCCAGCGGTAGGCGATTGGGTGCTGGTGCAGCCGCTCCCCGGTGAAGCGAGGGCCGTTATTCATGCGCTTCTGCCCCGCCGCTCGGCGATGGTACGCAAGGAGGCGGGTCAGCGGGTCGATATGCAGGTGATCAGCGCCAATCTGGATTATGTTTTTATAACGAACGCCTTGAATCAGGATTTTAATTTGCGGAAAATAGAGCGTTACTTGCTCGCTGTCTGGGAAAGCGGAGCGAAGCCGGTCGTACTGTTGACCAAGGCCGATCTTTGTGAGGCTCCCGATCATTATACTGCTCTGGTGGAGGGTATAGCTCCCGGTGTTCCCGTCCATGCCGTGAGTGCTTTTGAAAATCAGGGGCGGGAGGCGTTGGCCGAATACTTGCTCCCCGGGCAGACGATCGCGATAACCGGCTCCTCCGGTGTTGGCAAATCAACGCTGCTTAACTGGCTGGCAGATGCCGAGAAGCAGCGCGTCCAGGACATTCGCGAAAGCGACGCCAGAGGGCGGCATACGACGACGCACCGCGAAATGTTTGTGACGCCGAGCGGCGCGATTATCGTTGACACGCCAGGTATGCGTGAGCTGCAATTATGGGAGTCGGATGAGGGGATGGATACTACCTTTTCCGATATTGGAGAGCTGGCTGCGAGCTGCCGTTTTCAAGATTGCCGTCATGAGCGGGAGGAGGGCTGTGCGGTCAAGCAGGCGATTGCGGATGGAACGCTGGAGCAGCGCCGCTTCGCCAACTTCAAGAAGATGGAGAAGGAGCTCGCTCATATGGCACGTAAAGAGGAATCGGTGAATAGGCGCACAAAAAAACAGGCCGAGAAGCGCGTATCCGCTAAATCCCGGGTAGGCAGACGGGCGGCTTCGGCCTATGCGGGCGATATAGGCGATGATGAATAAATAACTCAACAGCGACTAGAAATATGCTGAAAGCAGACTATATACAGACTTAATACTGGTTAAATACAGGCTCTGAAAATGCGAATAACGAAAAACCGCCTGCTCCCGAAATTCCGGAGGCAGGCGGTTTTTCGCGTCCAGCATACGATGGATCTGCGGTTTAAAATTGTTTTCCAGAAATCCGTCAATGTCTGCAGGCTTTATATGCCCCGGTTCATCCTCGGACGGCAGCTGGCCGCTGTGCTAATCCAGTTCCAAGATGGCTGCCAAAAATGGGCGGGGGGTTAAGGCTGTGGGCTTAAATCCAGCTCGTACGGCGGTCATATGGTCGTTATGTCACAGCTTAAGCGCTGACTAATACGCCATTTTTCAAATGTAAAATCCGGTCGCATAAATGCAGCACACGCTCATCATGGGTAACCATAACGGCGGCTTTTCCCTCTGTTTTCACCTCACGGGCGAGCATCGCCACAACATCCTGTCCACGGCTCGCGTCCAGGCTCGCCGTCGGCTCATCGGCAAATAAAATAGCCGGGTCATTCATCCAGGCGCGCGCAATGGCAACCCGCTGTTTTTCTCCGCCGGAGAGCTGATTCGGATAGGCCGACCGCCGATGCAGCAGGCCCAGACGCTCCAGCAGCATGGCAGCACGTGCCTTGGCGGCTCGCTTATCCCTATCAGCCAGCTTGGCGACGAGCATCAGCTGCTCCTCCACCTTCAAATACGGAAGCAGATTAGCGCTTTGAAAAATAAAACCGATGTTATGCAGCCGCAGCTTGCTGAGCTGCTGCCCGTTTTTGCCGGCAAGCGATTCGCCGTCGATGAGCACCTCGCCGCTCGTCGGTGTCAGAAGCGCCCCTGCAATCGAGAGAAAGGTGCTTTTACCTGAGCCGGAAGGCCCCATAACCGCGACGAGCTCGCCCGCCTCTACTTCAAGCGATAGCTTATCCAGCACGGTCAGCTCGGTATCGCCATCATGATAAACCCGTGTAATTTCATTCAGCATAAGCTTTGACGTTGTCATCCAGCAGCCCTCCCTATTGCATCCAGTGCATCAGTTCGCGCCACTTGAAGGACTGAAACAAGCGATCCAAGCAGCGACATGGCGATAAACAGCAGGCAAGTATACAAGGTCGTGACTGGCGATAGCTGAAATGGCATTGAAGCGGGCAGTGCCGCCTGCATGACCGCGACCAGTATGCAGCTTATGGCCAAGCTGGCGGCAGCGAGTACGAGCGCTTGAGCCACAACGCTGCGCGCTAAATAGAACGTTTTGGTGCCAATCGCTTTAAGAATGCCGAATTGGCTCGACTTCTGAATGGTAATGACGTAGAAGAAGACGGCAAGCACGAAAGCGGAAATGACGAACAGGAAGCCGATCATCATCATCAGCGAGCCTTGCTCTTCCTTGTAGCCGGGTATGCTGGCTACCGCTTGCTTATTTGTAATGATCTCCGTACCTTCAAGCTGCTGTGAAAGCAGCTCCGCTTCTGCATCTGTTGCTTGTATGGCGATGGCGTTGAAGGGAGCGGCAAATGAGGGATCAGCAGCAGCCCGGCCAGCCATTTGCTGCTTCAGCTGCTGCCAGTCGCGCAGGTTCATAAATACGGCAGGCGTATGGCTGAACGACTGATTTTCCGTAAAGCCGCTAACGGTCCACGTGAGTCCTGTCGTTTGGTCATGCAGCAAGCTGCCGACGGTAATGCCTTCCTCCGCCAGCTTGCGGTCTACGACAACTTCCCCAGCTCCCGTGTTAGGTACGGCTAAGCCGGAGACGACCGTTGGAGCGAGCCAACTGCCCATGTCCACACCAAATAACGTAATGTCTGTTTTCATTCCATCTGTTCCGCCGGTTACCGTCGTCATCTGCACGCCAAGCCGCTGGGCCTTCGCGTCGCCAATGACCGAACGGGCGGTGTTAAGCTCCTTCTCCCCAACGATGGAGCGGGCGAAGCGCTGGCTCGCGTCCTGCTGCATAAGGAAATGGGTAGCAGGCATATTTTCAACCGCAGAGGCATTCGCATATGCGAGCCCACCCGCAAGTCCGGTTACGAACAGGACCAGAAAGGAAACGAGCAGCATAATCGCCATAATGAGCAAATAACGGGTTTTGGCAAAACGCATTTCTCTAAGAGCTAAATACATTCTCATCCCTCCTACTTGTGATGCCACAAGTGTAGAAAGTGAAAATGAACGGCGTATGAACGGCAAATTACAAATGAGGATAACCCAAAGCGATAAGTTATGGCTGTGGAAGTGTCACGGTGAAGGTCGTGCCTTTACCGGGCTCGCTTGCAGCCTCAATCGTCCCGTTATGCAGGTGGACGATTTTTTGAGTAATGGCGAGCCCTAGCCCCGAGCCGACCGAGTCATCTGGACGATTGTTGGGGCTAGGGCCGCCACCGATCCCGCGTTCTCTGGCCCGATCGGCGCGGTAGAAGCGATCGAACAGAAACGGCAGCCGCTCCTTGCTGATGCCGTCTCCCGTATCGGTGACCCGAATGACACAGTGCCCTCGCTCAAGCTGGGCTTCTATCTCAATCGCCCTTCCTGCCGGCGTATATTTTACAGCATTGGACAGCAGATTCGTCCATACCTGATTAAGCAGCATTTCATCGCCAACGAGCATGAGAGAGCTGGAGACGGCGATTTTGAGCGCAAGCTCCTTCTCCGTTAGCTGCCACTCCATCACTTGCGCAACCTGTCGCAGCTGAGTGCGCAGATTAAAGGGCTTGCGCTGAAGCACATCCGCTGCCTGGTCCAGCGAGGAGAGCAGCAGCAGCTCCTTGGTGAGTGCCGCAAGGCGGCGGCTTTCCTCGCCAATGATAGCCGCATAATGGGTACGTTCCTCCGCGGCAAGCTCTTTCTCCGCCAAAGCTTGAGCAAAGCCTTGAATAGAGGTAAGCGGCGACTGGATTTCGTGTGACACGTTGGCGACAAACTCCTGCCGTGCCTGCTCTACCCGCTCCAGCTCCTGGCTCATTGTCGTAAAATGGGCAGCGAGCTGCCCGATTTCATCCCGCCGATTCGTATTCAGCGACAGGGCATAATGGCCTTGGGCAATTCGCTGCGTTGCTTCCGTTAGCCTCGTGACGGGCTTCACCAAATAGCGGGTGCTGAGCAAGAAGCAGAGCAGGCTAAAGGCGACGGTCAGCAGCCCGATCATCGCGAAGAAGCTGCGCAGCTCGCCAAATTGCAAAATGACATCCGGGCGTATGAACAGGGCATACTGCTTGCCTTCCAATTGCAGCGGAACGCCAACCGTATTGCTGAGCGTGTTATCGAAAAAGCCCGTAATGAAAGGCTGATTTGGAAATTCCGCGATGCCGTGGTATTGCCCGCCGGCAAGTACGCTGCTCAGCACGTCATCCGCCAGCTCTTTTTCACGAAAAGCACGCCCGAAAAAAAGCTCCTCTTCCTGATCATCCACCAGCAATATCTCATAGCCGAGCTCAGCCGCATTGGCAAAGTAAGCGGAGGCCAGCTCCGGCTGGGCTTCGGCGAACTGCTGCATTTGCAGGGCGATGCTCGTCAGCTTGGCATCGTTATAGGGCTTAAGCTTGTTATGATAATAAAGATTGGATACCAGAAACCCGAGCAGGCTGCTGCCAATAATCGCCGCCATTGCCACTAGAAAAACTCTGGAGTATAGCGACTTCATGGCGCTGCCGCCTCAATCTTATATCCGATGCCCCGCACGGTCGTAATGCGAAAATCTTGATCATGAGCGGAAAAACGCTGCCGCAGCCGTTTAATATGCACATCCACCGTCCGTTCATCCCCTTCATAATCCGCCGCCCATACGAGCCGTATAAGCTCCTCGCGGGAAAACAGCCGTCCCGGGTATTCGGCAAGCTGCGCCAGCAGCTCAAACTCCTTAAGCGGCAGCAGCAGCATCGCATCGCCATCGGCAATCTCGTAGTTTTTACGGTCAATGGTGAGGCGGCCGAGCTGGATTTTGTCGCTGGAGGAAATGGAATAACGGCGAAACAGCGCCTTGATGCGAAACAGCAGCTCCTCGGGTTCAAACGGCTTGGTGACATAATCGTCAGTGCCGCGCAAATAACCCTGCTCCTTATCGGTCAGCTGCTCCCGCGCCGTCAGCAAAATAATCGGGATATCGTAATTCGTCCGAATATACCCGCAAAGCTCTAGTCCATCCATCCGCGGCATCATGACGTCTAATATCGCAAGATCCACCGAATGCTCCTTCAGCTTATGCAGAGCATCCTCTCCCTCTTTTGCCTCAACGACGCGATAGCCTTCCTTCGTCATAAAGTGCCTCAGCAGCGTGCGAATATGGGGATCGTCGTCGACTACAAGCAGCGTTTTCATCGTAACCTCCTGAAAATAGGGAATGAATTAGAATTTCCTTATATTTCTAACTGTAGCATTTGCGATAATGTTACAATACAGGAACTATACAAAAATTCAAAGCGTTGGAGGTACGGATGGTGAAGGTATTGATTCTGGGAGGAACGCAGTTTTTCGGAAAAAAGCTTGTACAGCGGCTTATTGGTCAGCAGGCGGAAGTGACGATCGTTACTCGCGGCATTAAGCCTGACCCTTTTGGCGACACGGTAAAACGCATAGTTGTCGAACGAACTGACGCGGCGGCAATAGCTACAGCGCTTGGCGGGTCAAGCTTAGACGTCATCTGCGACAATAGTTGCTTTCACCTAAGGAGGCGCTGTTTCCGGTAGCAGCGGTTCGCATTCCGATCGTCCTCGGGCCGGATGATTACACCCGCCGGCTGCGCTTTCATGTTGAAAATGTGCAAAAATGAATAGCGTTTGTCATGCCCGCTCCTGAGGCGGGACTATCGTTCATTTACTCGAATGGAGCGGCTGAATTCCTTGATTGACTTGGTAAATCTGAGCTTATAGGGCCGATCAATGCTTGCTCTCAAGGAAAAGTCGGCTTGAATCAGAACATGTCGCTTATTGAAGGAATTATGGGAAAACGTGCAAAAATTGTTGAAGAGGCATCTGAACAGCATCAGTCGCCATTTGGAGTGCCGGCTTCATGGTATATGGATACAAGCAAGGCGGAATCGGCAGGATTTGCATTTTCGCACATAGATGATTGGCTGCCGGAATTGATCGATGAGCTGGCAAACACGAGGCAATAAAGTGAATTTATAAAGAGGAGAAGAGGCTGATGCTGGAAAGGTTTGAAGGCGGCGATTCGGTGTTGAAGCAGGCGTCATTCCTTGCTGATGAGGTTGCCTATAATATCATTTACCGAATTTGTGATTCGGAGACGAGGCTCTGCTGGAAGACGGCGGATGATACACTGGTTTTTGCAAAAACGCCCGGCAATAGCGGATGGTTGTGGATGGCGCCCGAGCTGCCGAACGCGGTTCGTGAGGGAATGGCTCGAAATCTGGCGGGGCAGCTGTATAGAGAAGGCATTGAGGTGACGGGGATATCGGGCAGCCCGGAGCTGGCCGGGCTTTTCGCCAGAGTGTATCCGCCGTTAACAGGGCAGAGCCAGCGTCTGCATATAAAGCTGGAGGCTTATCGGTGCCCAGTCGTACGGCCGCCTTTAGACATAGCGGGGGCCATAAGGAAAGCGAGAACGGAAGATATTAAGACGGTGGCTGGTTTCATCGCAGCGTTTACGCAGGAGGCTTACGGTCAGCAGGTGGAGGTAGCGAGCCAAATTCCGGCTGCTGCGGAAATGGTAGAATCGGGTGAATTATATGTGTGGGTGGAGGAGGAGAAGCTTGTATCCATGGCAGCGATAGCCCATCGGACGGCAAGGCATGCTAGAATTAATGCGGTTTATACGGGGCTGGATGCGAGAAATCGCGGATTTGCCAGTGCATTGGTCGCAAAGGTAAGCACCATTATTGTGGCAGGAGGGTTAGAGCCGATGCTGTATGCGGATGTGCAAAACCCTGCCGCAAATAAAGCATATCGCAATATTGGCTTTCGCCCCAGCGGACAAATTTTTGAATACCGCTTCTCCTAGTACATCCTGTTCACTCGCCGCTTGTTGCTCGCAAGTATGTTAACCTTCGTGATATAATTTGGTTAACAGTGAAAGTGAGAAGCGGGAGGAAATGTCATGAACATTCGTTTGCGGGGCCATCATTTATTTTGTCTGCTCGGTTATCGGGGTAAGGGCTACTCAGAGGGCTTCTGCGTCAATATGACAGCCGTATATGAGCAGCTGCGTCAGCAGCCGGATACGGTCATCGAAATTATTGACGGTCCTGATGATATTTGCAAGGCGTTCCCGACGGATAAGCCGTCCCATTGCCAGAATAAGAGCGTCTACCAGAAGGACCAAGCCATTTTGCGGGAAGTTGGTTTAACGATAGGCAGTGTGGCAAAATGGTCCGATGTGTGCGAGTCAGTCGCAAGCCGCATTGTGCCTGACGATATTAACCGCCTCTGCTCGGACTGCCCATGGCAGCCGTACGGCATGTGCCAGGAGGGCATCGGCCATATCCGCGAATCTCGTGAGCTAAGGATGCTGCCGGTTCCTTACTTTGAATCTACGTCTAACTAGAAAGTTGCGGGATATATGATATTGGGCAATATTCTAATTTATGGGTTCCTTTTCAAAATCGAAAAGTAAGATAACACATACGGGTTATTGGATTTTAGGGGTTTTGATCCTATTGTTAGGTATTAGTACTTGGTTGCTGTTGGATGGTTCTAATAAGGCTGTAGCTGTACTCATTCCTGTGATGATGTTGTCAATCATCACGGTTATTAAAATGATGAGGACGCAATAGAAAAAGAAGAAGCAATCCCGAGAGGCTAAACACTCGGGATTGCTTCTTCTTGGATAAATGATCATAATTGTACGGAATTTAGCTTAAGCTTGGTTCATAACAGGCCTGCCAACTATAATTAAAGCGGTTCACCGCTAATTTCCATGCCCCGAACGCCATCCATGGAGGCCATGACGAGCGTTAAATCGCTGAAAAGGCTTGTTCCTTTGAATTTCACCTGAATAATAACATTCATCGTCTTCGAACCTCCCATTTGCTCAGAGGAGTCGTCGTCATCATCCAATATGGTCAGCTTATGAATTTTCATGCCATGCTCATGGAAAGTGGCGACTATGTCCTGTAAGCCGGAAGAGTGCTTCGCCAGCTTAAATCTAATTTCATGAATGCGTTTTGCCCGTGAAAATGTTTTTTCCAGTTTGTTGAACACAAACAAAGATATCACCGCCAATGTAGTAGAGATAGCTGCTGCCACATAAAATCCAGCTCCAACCGATAGACCGATGGCTGCTACAACCCACAAAGAAGCTGCCGTTGTCAGGCCCGAAATGCCATTGCCCTTGCGGAGAATGGTGCCGGCTCCCAGGAAGCCGATGCCGCTGATGACCTGCGCCGCGAGCCTTGCCGGATCGAGACTAACACGAGGCTCGTTCGCGAATGCAGCGAATCCGTACATGGATAGCAAAACGACGGTAGAAGAGCCTAGAGATACGAGGATATGTGTGCGGAAGCCTGCGGAGTGGCCGCCGAATTCGCGCTCAAGACCGACGAGTCCGCCAAGCACGACTGCGAGCAGCAGGCGAATGGTCAGCTCATAATAGCTGATTTCCCACACGGAAGAAACGGTATTCGTCATGTTAGTCTCCTTTCCCGAAGAGTGGCGTGAGCGGCTGCAGCTGAGTAATCGAATAAGGTGTATTTTCCAAACTAAAATGAAAATCTAGACGCAAGTACGCTTCCTCCCCATCTTATGCAAATAATGACGCCGTCAATACTGCTGCGGTTTATCAACGATAATACGTTCGAATGAACATTACGTCAATAGCTGGAAATTTCGCTAAGCAAGTGGAATGAAAGCGCTATACCTAATATCAGTTTAGCAGAAAGAGCATCCTTGTGCAGTACAATAGCGCAAATAAATGAAATAAAGATACGAAAAAATGAAATATAAAAACGTTATAATGATTTATTTGATCAAAAATATTATGAAAACTACCCCCTTACTATGCCAGATCGTTAATGATCCCATACGGGGATCAATTCGAGCGAAACTTATCAATACTAAATGGTGGAGCTTATTGCGCAGCTGCTACGTAAAATAGAAGGGTGTAAAGCATATTTTGCGGCTAAAAAGGGTACGCTGGCTCGTATAGGGTGGTGGTCGCAAGTGGTAACCCCGTTTCATCAGCGAATGGCAGAGCTATGGCTGCAAAGCCAAAAACGGCGGCTTTCGCCAAGCGAAGCCGCGGAGCTGGAGCAATGCCAGCAGCTCAACGTGAATTATGTCAGCGAAGCCGCTTATTTGGCAAATATGTCGCTGCTTGCTTCAATGAGCAAGGATATCCAGTGGCAGCATGAAATATGCAAGGAAATCGAGCAGTTCCAGCTGACGGGCAAGCGGAAAAAATCCGGCACGGCAGGTGCGGAATAAATGCTACCTTCAATCAATAAGCAGCGCAAAATACCGTTTTCCGGGGGATCATCTGGAGGAGCGGTATTTTTCTGTTTTGGCAGCGTATTATGTTCGTAGTCGATTTATCCAAATAACGGAAACCCCATATACCCTTAAAGGAGAGATTAAGGGTAAAATAGAGAGAGGAGCGCTAAATTTTTTTGAAGTATAGGAAAGGATATGATTTTTCCATCCGTTTTTCTATATTTCATCGCGAAACGGCAGTTTTGGCGCCAGAGGGTGGCTTTCGGCCGTTTACGCTTGGGAAAGCGGGGGAGTTTTAATGGGAACGAAATGGGACGAGCGTATGGTGCAAGCTTGCAAGAGCGGAAATATGGCAGTGATCAAAACGCTTATTTCCGAGGGCATGGATTTGAATGATTCAAAAAATCCGGCAATCGTTACAGCTTCGAAGCAGGGTAAGCGTATAATATTCGAATTTTTGCTGGAGCAGGGCGCGGACATAAATGCGGTGAATCATGTGGGCAGCTCCGCCTTGTCTCATGCCGTCGCTTGGGAAAATGCTAAGGCGGTAGAAGCACTGCTGGCGCTCGGTATTGATGTGGCTCTGCATGGCGGCCTTGCTTTGCGAGGTGCGGCGAGTGGACGTCTGGATTTGGTTAAAATGCTGGTGGAGGCAGGCGCTCCCATTAATTTTAATGAGCCGGACATGGTCCGTCCATATGGTGGAACACCGCTGCAAGTCGCTGCTGGCATCGGGCATTTGCCGATCGTTCGTTATTTGCTGGAGGCGGGTGCTGATCCGGCCATAAAAGACAGCTATGGAGAGCGGGCCTTCACGGATGCAAAGCGCTATAAGCACAAAGAAGTGATGGAGCTCATCTATTCATATGAGCCGAAGGAGCTGCATGATTTCGATAACCAGGCGGCTAAACTGAAAAAAGCAGGCCTTCCCGCCGTCCTTATACGCGACCTGGGAGAAACAAGCAGCCGGGTTGAAATACCGGATTGTGAACAGGTATCCTATATTGAATTTGGTTCGGTTTTGGACGTCTCTGAACTGGAATATCAGGGGCTCAAGCTGCTTAATTTACTTGTGGATATGGACAATTATTCGGCGCTGGGCATGTTCGTCTGGGTGCCGGCATATAAGAAATTCGCCAGCTATGATGTGGAGCATCAGGAGCTGATGCTGCTGCCGGACGCGACATGGGCGAAGCTGCGGAAAAAGCCGGGAGCGTTCATCGACCGCATACTGGACGGTGAGTATGAGCCGCTGGCGCTCGCGGACTCGGAAACGTAGTGCTGGCTAATTTGCAGCGGCTATATTCCGGTATTCCTTTGGCGTTTGCCCTGTTACCTTCTTGAAGACGCGGCTAAAATATTTTTCGTCCTGATAGCCGACGAGCTGGGCAACCTCAGTAATTTTATGATTTTTATTAAGCAGCAAAATTTTGGCTTTCTCCACCCGGATGCGATTGAGATATTCGATGAGCGTTTCGCCGAACTCCTGTCGGAAGCGCCGCGATATATATTCACGGTTAAAATGAAATTTGGCTGAAATGTCGCTAAGCGTAATATCCTCTTTATAATGCTCCTCAATATAACGGGCGATTTCGTGAATCGATGAGCTGCTTCGGCTTCCGGGCCCTGCGGCCAGCAAGCTCGCCAGTGTAGCGAGCTCCTGCGTCAACTGCTGTTCCAACAGGGTGAGCGAGAGCTTTCCCTCATCATCAAGCGGAAGGGCAAAGGGAGACTCGTCATCAGGAAATGGCGCAAGCACTTCCCCTGTATAAGCCTCAATCCAGCGGAATTTATTCACGCTGTATTCGGCATGCCATTTTTCCAGCTGCTCTAGCGTAATGTGCTCCAGCTTCGCAAGCTCTTGCAGCCATTTGCCCAGCACGAGGCTAATCTGCTCCGTCCGTCCGCTGCTGATCGACAGTCGCAGTTCTTCGGTGAAATCTCCAAACCGCAGCGAGCTGGCCCGAGCAGGGGCTGTTCCATCCTGCAAGCGGCAAATATAAGGAGCTGTCTGCAGCAGATTGCGTTTTTGCAGCGCGAGCAGCGCCTCGGCATAAGCGGTCCGTATGTCCTGTGGATAGCAGTGGGCGGTGCTCACTCCAAGATGAATTCGCGTCTTGAGTGCGGAAGCAAAGCCCTGCTCCATCGCCTCTATCGCAGCATTTGCCTGTTCCATGCCGTTCCAGAACAGCAAGACAATTTCATAACGCTTGTGCCAATTACGAAAGGCGATGCCACAGCCCGATTGCTGCAACATTTCATTGCAAATATTAAGAATAGAGAACAGCAGTAAATCCGGATTAGACGTAAATTTCTCCTGTACCGGACGAGGCAGCATCGCGGCGTCAATGACTGCAACGATGCCGGAGGTAACGCTCGAAAGCTTGGGCACCTCGCGGTATAATCGCTCCCAATCCAAACGTGGGCTTCCGGCAGCCTGTGCCACGGAATCGTTAAGGAGGGCGGTTAGCCATTTATCGCGGAAGATCGGCCGAACCTCATTCATCTCCATGCCATGCTGCACGGATTGCAGTTTCTCCTGTCTTACTGTATTCAAGCTGCTCATCGCTTTGCAGACTGCCTCCTGCAGCTGCTTCTGATCAATCGGCTTCAGTAAATAATCGATGCCGCCGTGCTTCAGCGTCTGCCGCGCATATTCAAAGTCGTTGTAGCCGCTGATCACTATTTTTTCACAATCTGGAGCCTCGCTTTGCATCCATTCCATTAGTTCAATGCCTGTCGCCAGCGGCATCATTATATCTGTAATGACGAGATCCGGCCGCTGCTCTTGAATCAGGCGCTTCGCCTCGCTGCCATTTTCCGCTTCAAAAAGCTGATCAACCCCGCAAGCTGCCCAATCTACTAAATGGCGAATGGACAGCCGTACATGCTTCTCATCATCAACGATCAACACTTTCATGACTACTCTCCTCTAGCTGCTTAATGGGTATCGTGAGCGTAACTTTTAAGCCATGTGGTGACAGAGAGCTCAGCTCCATATCTGCAGCTTCCCCATAATAGAGCAGCAGTCGCGACATGACATTCATCAGCCCGATGCCGTCGCCAGGGATCATGAAGCCCGCTTTGAGCTGGGTAAGCTGCTTGCGGAGCTGCGTCAGTCTTTCGTCGCCAATGCCTGTCCCATTGTCCTCCACGCTAATGAATAATAAAGAATCCTTCACCTGTGCCTCAATTCGCAGGCGGCCGCTGCCCGTGCCCGAATGAAAGCCATGCTTGAAAAAGTTCTCAACGAGCGGCTGTACGGTCATTTTCGGAATGGGGCAGGTGCTGGCCGCTGGATCGATATCCGTCTCGATGTGCAGCTTGCCCTCAAAGCGCTCCTGCTGGAGCACTAAATAATAGTTCGTATGCTCGATTTCCCGGTACAGCGGCACAACCGAATCTTCGGTGTTCATGCTGTAATGCATCATTTGCCCGAGCGAGGAGACCAGTGAATAGACTTTAGGGGCCTTGCTTTCAAGAGCTGTGGCTCCAATAAGCTGGAGCGCATTGCTCATAAAGTGCGGATTGATTTGCGCTTGCAGCATTTTCAGCTGTGTGGTCTTGTTCGCTAGGCCGAGCTTGTACTCTTTTAAAATCAGGTCATTAATCGTCCCCATCATCGTGCGGAAGCGGATGGCAAGCGTGCCGATTTCATCCCTGCGCTCTACATCAATCGGATATTTTAAGTCCCCGGCCTGAATCTGATTCATACTGCGAATGAGCTTCTTAATCGGCCGTGTCAATCGGATCGAAACGATGAGTAAAATGCTTAGTGATATCGCAAGAAACAGCGCCGCTACCAAGGCATTAATCGCTGTCAGATGGCGCGTATCCTCATAAAGCTTCCAGTCAGGAATGCGTTTAACAATCGTCCAGTCGAGAGAGGGCAGCTTCATTTTAGAGTAAAAAACCATCCCTTTAAAATCGCCGTCATGCTGCTCCAGGCTGCCGCTTTCCCCGCCGCTGCTTTGAATTTGCGCCATAAGCGTCTTGCGTATGTCAGGTAGATCATAGGCCTGATCGGAGGCGAAAATAATTTGCTGATTTTGATCCATAATATAAAAATCCTCTGTGCCGGAATCATACATTTGAGCGCTCAAACGGCTCAGTGCGCTAATTTTAACATCGATAGAAAGAAAACCAACCTGATTGCTTGTGGGCACACGGTAAAGTGGACGCTGCAAGGAAAAGACGGATTCGGATGGGTTTGGAGCGAATGATGTAAATCCATAATTACTACTATTATGAGTTGGCTCTGTCCAAGCCTCGTAAGGGGCGTGATAGGCTTCAGGCATAGTGGGCGGGGGGAGCTTCTCGCGTGCAAAGGTATTTTGACTCATGAGAAACGAGCTGTCGTCCTTGTTGATGTGCAAATAAACCTGATGTATATCGGCGGCCGATTTGGAGACGAGCTGGAGTGCGGTAAAGACATAGGCATTGCTTTGCTCCTCTTTAATGCCGTTCGATAAAATGCTGGTCAGCGTCTTGTTGTTATATAAAATAAGCGAAGCTTTATTCAGCACCTCCATGTAATTTAGGAGATTCGTCGTGCCTTCAGAAATCAGCTTGCTGTTCATCGTAATGGCTTGCTCCTTGACGGATTCCTTCGTATAGAAGTACGTGAATGCGATGGAGCTTGCAATAGGGATTAGGGTAGCGATCAGCATAAAAACAATCATTTGATAGCGCAGGCTCGTTCGTAATATTCGCATCGGCAAACCCTCATTCGTGGTGTAATCGTGTTTAGCATGTTACTACATCAAGTCAAGATCGTCCACTATTATGCTCAATTCTCTGAGTGGGATTAACCTTAAGCCGCCTCTAAAATGAAAGTAATTACACGAGAACGCTTGAAAGGAATGATCGCATGAACAGGTGGTTAAAGTCAGAGAGGATGCAGCAGACGGTATTCGTATTGCCTGCTTTCGCCGCATTTTTCATCGTAGTTATGCTGCCCCTTGCGCTGGGTGTTTATTATTCATTTACGAATTGGAATGGCGTCTCAGGCCATATTGAATGGAATGGCCTCAGCAATTATGTAGCGATTTTTACGAAGGATCCGGATTTTATTCACTCCTTCTGGTTTACGATTCGGTTTATGCTTGCGGTTGTCGTTTTCAGCAATGTGCTTGGTTTTCTTCTGGCGTTTATTTTGTCCAAAAAGCTGAAGTCCCGAAACATTTTGCGGACGGTTTTCTTCATGCCTAACGTGCTAGGCGGACTTCTCCTTGGCTTCATCTGGCAGTTTATCTTCGTGCAGTCGTTTCCGGTTATCGGAAATTTGACGGGCATACATGTATTCCAGCTATCGTGGCTGGGGACGGAGGCGACCGCTTATTGGGGCCTTGTCATCGTCAGCGTATGGCAGGGAGCGGGCTATTATATGGTTATCTACATTGCGGGGCTGACGAATGTGCCGCAGGATTTAATTGAAGCAGCCTCGATTGACGGGGCGAAGTCGCTCCAGGTGCTGCGCCATATTATTTTTCCGCTGATTATGCCTGCCATTACGGTGTGTTTGTTCCTCAGTGTAGCGTGGTCGTTCAAGTCGTTTGATCTGAACTTCTCGCTGACCGCTGGCGGTCCGTTTAGGTCCAGTGAGTCGGTGGCGATGAATATATATACCGAGGCATTTAAAAATAATCGCTTCGGGCTAGGCACTGCCAAGGCCGTCGTCTTCTTCCTGACGGTTGCGCTCGTAACGATGCTGCAGGTTTCCATTACAAAAAAACGGGAGGTGGAGATGTAATGAAAGGAAGAGACTACTCCTTCAGACTGTTCTCCCTTGAAGCTTTTACCATACTGCTAGGCCTAATGTTTCTTGTGCCGTTTTATTTCCTGGTGACCAATTCCTTCAAAACGTTCGCGGAGCTGCTGACAGACACGGCAAGCTTCCCAACCAGCTTTAATCTTGACAACTATGTCCGCGCATGGGATACGATTCAGTTCCCACGGGCACTGACGAATTCGCTGATTATCACGGTGGCGAGTGTAGCCATTATGATCCTTATATCGGCTATGGCGGCTTACCGTATGGCTCGAAGGCCGAGTAAATTCAATCAGGCGATGTTCAGTCTGTTCGTTGTAGCAATGGTTATCCCGTTCCAGACGATTATGATTCCGCTGGTGAAGGTAGGGAAATGGCTGCATTTCCTCAACACCTACTCGGGGATTGTGCTTTGCTATGTAGGGCTTGGCCTTTCGTTCTCGATTTTCCTGTATCATGGCTTTATTAAATCCATTCCGCTGGAAATTGAAGAATCGGCAACGATTGACGGCTGTAATCCCTACGGCGTATTCTGGCGCATTATTTTCCCGCTGCTCAAGCCGATGACGGTTACGGTAATGGTGCTGCAAAGCTTGTGGGTATGGAATGATTTCCTGCTGCCGATGCTGGTGCTGCAAGATAAGAGCATGCAGACGATCCAGCTCGCGACCAATGCTCTATTCGGTCAGTACATGAAGCAGTGGGACCTCGCTCTGGCGGCGCTAGTCATGGGAATCCTTCCGATTCTGGCATTCTTCCTGTTTATGCAGCGCCATATTATCGAGGGTATTACCGCTGGTGCGGTAAAGGGATAAGCGGAGAGGGCTGCCAGCTTGCTCCAATCCCTGCGCGTCATTTTTGTCCACCCAATCAGTCAATTATATGAGTGTGTGCAAGCCATCATCCGATTTACAATTTAATTGTAATCGCTAACAAACATCTTGCGGGAGGTCATAGACATGAGAAAAAGAATGTTAAGCATCGCAGCAGTCATTGCTTTGAGCGCAGCGCTTACGGCATGCGGGTCAAGCAACAGCGGCAGTGCTAATAATGGAGCATCAAGCAGTCCGGCAGCAGAAGGCGGCTCGGGCAAGCAGGTGACGGTTAAAATATTGAACTTCAAGGTGGAGATTTCCCAGGAGTTCGACCGTTTGGTTAAAGATTATGAAGCCGCCCATCCAAATGTAAAGCTGGATGTTGTCACTGTAGTCGGCGATGACTACAATACGCTGCTGAAAGCGAAATTTGCTTCGGGCGACATGCCGGATATTTTCAATAACGAAGGTTATCGCCAGCTCGATACATGGCAGGATGAGATCGAGGATCTGTCCGATCAGCCATGGGTGAAGGATGTGCTCGACATCGCGAAGGAACCGATGACCAAGGATGGCAAAATATACGGCATGCCGATGAACATTGAAGGGCTTGGCTTCTTGTACAACAAAGACCAATTCACGAAAGCCGGTATTACGGAGCTGCCGACGACGCTGACAGAGCTGACGCAAGCTTCTGAGAAGCTGAAGGCGGCAGGTCTAACGCCATTCATGAACCACTATGGCAGTCTGTACACGCTGGGCTACCATGCCTTCTATCAAGCGATGGGCAAAGAGGCAGACACGAAGGCCTTTATTGCGGGACTTAGTGATGGAACGGCGAAATTTGCCGGCAACGCAGCATTTATCGATTGGGAGAAGCTGCTGGACCTGCAGGTGAAATACGGCAACAATTCTCCGCTGACGATGGATTACAGCAATGGAACTTCGCAATTCGCAGCGGGTCAAGCGGCAATGACGATTGGCGGCAACTGGGTACAACCGATTATTGATAAGGTTGATCCCAATATGAAGGTCGGCATTTTGCCAATGCCAATCAATGATGACAAAGCGCTAAACGATAAAATTTTCGTAGGCGTGCCGAACAATTGGGTCGTCAACAAAAAATCCCAAGTGAAGCAAGAAGCAAAGGATTTCTTGAACTGGCTCGTGACTTCGGATCAAGGCAAGCAATATTTGACGAAGGATTTCAAATTCATTCCGGCCTTCAAAACGATTCAGGCTGATCCGGCAAGCGTAGGCAGCATCGGCGCGGACGTGGCGAAATATACGGAGGAAGGCAAGGCTCTGGCTTGGCAGTGGGCGAAATATCCGGACGGTGCAACGCAAGAATTTGGAGCATCGATTCAGAAATACGTCGCTGGAAAAATCAATGGCACCCAGCTGCTGGAAGAATTCCAAGCATCATGGGACAAGCTGAACTAACACTTAAGGATCAGCAGAGTATTTATTGGTGAAAAAAAGAACGGGTACCAGCTGACGGGCAAGCCGCCACTGGCGCATAAGGAAATAAGGGCGGGTGCCTGAGCGCGCCCGCCCTTATTCTTTTTCGAAAGGGATGAAGAAATAAATGATCGCTCGCTCACAAGCGACAGTGCTCGTTGCGCTAGGCGCGATAAGCTACGGCTTTCTTGCTACGATAACAAAGCTGGGCTACGCAGCGGGGTTTCATGCGCCGGAGCTGATTGGCAGCCAAATGCTGCTTGGGGTTATCGTACTCTGGCTGCTCGCCGTATGGAAAGGGCAGAATGTTCGTCAGCTTACATTGAAGGCGGCGCTTAGCCTTATAGCTGTAGGCTCGTTCAGCGGCATAACCGGCATGCTGTACTATATCTCGGTGCGGACGATTCCAGCCTCCATTGCCATTATTATGCTTTTTCAGTTTGTTTGGGTGGGGCTGCTGTATGACTGGATTTTTGGGCGAAAAAAGCCAACCGTCGGCTCACTGCTGCTCGTTTTTGCTGCTTTGGCAGGTGCTTATCTGGCTTCGGGTACCGTTTATGGCGGCTGGTCAAAGCTATCCTTGTTGGGCGTGCTGGCTGGCCTGGGCGCAGCCTTTTCTTATGCGGGAACGCTTTACGCCAGCGGCAAAGCCGCCGTTCATATTAACCCCTGGTATCGCAGTGCGCTTATGGGGACGGGGGCATGGGTCATTGTCTGGCTCGTATTTCCTCCGACTTATTTTACGCCGCAGCTGTGGCTGAACGCCCATTGGTGGATACCTGTGACGCTGGGGCTTTTAGGATTGATTGTGCCTATACTGTGCTTTGCCTTCGGTGCACCGCGAATCGGCATTCAAATGACGACGATGCTCTGCTCAATAGAGCTGCCGATTGCGGTGCTGATGGCGCGCATTGTCTTTTTGGAACGGGTCGATGGGCTCCAATGGCTGGGTGTGGCGCTCATTATGGCCGGGCTGATCTTCAAGTTCGTATGGTTCTCGCGGTCGAGTGGAGGCTCCCACGATGTAAGGGACAAAGACGTTAAATGGGGTAAGAGCACTAAAAAATATCAAGCCCATAAAAAAGAATGGAAAGCAGGTGAAAACCTTGAATAATCAGCATCAGGTTGAAGCTTGGCTCAGTGAAATGACGCTGGAGGAGAAAGCGAGCTTATGTGCGGGAGCGGATATGTGGCGGACTGCGGCTGTAGAACGGATTGGCGTGCCTTCGTTATTTATGGCGGACGGGCCGCATGGCATCCGCAAGGAGCAAGCGGATGTGCTGCTTGGAGGAGCAGCGCCTGCAACCTGTTTTCCGACTGGTTCAGCGCTCGGTTCGTCGTGGAATAAACAGCTGTTGGAGGAGGTCGGCGCTTCCCTTGGTCGGGAAGCCCGGCATTTAGGCGTTGATCTGCTGCTGGGGCCAGGCATTAATATGAAGCGCTCACCGCTAAATGGGCGTAATTTTGAATATTATTCGGAAGATCCTTATTTGAGCGGCGAGCTGGGAGCTGGCTTCGTTGCGGGCGTGCAAAGCGAGCATGTGGGCGCGACACTGAAGCATTTTGCGTGCAACAATACCGAGCATGAGCGTATGACCATTAACTCGGTCGTAGACGAGCGCACGCTGCGTGAAATTTATTTGGCGGCTTTTGAGCGAATCGTCAAGCAGGCGAAGCCTTGGGCCATCATGTGCTCCTACAATAAAGTGAACGGGACTTATGCGGCGGAGCATCATGAGCTGCTCACCGCGATTTTACGCGAGGAATGGGGCTTTGAAGGCTTCGTCATGTCCGATTGGCTGGCGGTGGACGACCGGGTAGTCGGCTTGAAGGCCGGCCTCGATCTGGAAATGCCCGGCCCGGCGGAAGCAAATGCCCGCTACATCGTGGAGGCGGTTCGCTCCGGCAAGCTGGAGGAGCGCGTGCTTAATGCGGCGGTGGGCCATGTGCTTGTGGCCGCCGCGAAGCTGGCGGAGCGGCAGGCGGAGCAGGAGTCAGAGCAGGAGCAAGAGCAGGAGCAAGAGCAGGAGCAAGAGCAGGAGCAAGAGCAAGAGCAAGAGCAGGAGCAGGAGCAAGAGCAGGAACGAGCGCGGCGAGGGTGCGACTTCGCCGCGCATCATGCACTGGCGAGGCGGGCAGCGGAGGAATGCATCGTGCTGCTCAAGAACAGCGGCGAGCTGCTCCCGCTTGACCCGATGCAGGCGGGGAAAATCGCCGTCATCGGCGCATTCGCGCAGGCGCCGCTGTATCAGGGCGGCGGCAGCGCCAAGGTGAATCCGACACAGCTGGAATCAGCGTGGGAGGAGATGGGCAGGCTGGCCGCACAAAGTGGCGGGCAGCTGGTTTTGACTTATGCCGCGGGCTATGAAGCGGCAGCGGAGGGCAGTGGCGAGGGCGGCGGAATGCAGCAAGGCGAGCAGTTGATAGGCGAGGCGGTGCAGCTGGCTAGCGAATCGGAGGCTGCGGTTATATTCGTCGGCATGCCGGAGGGCGAGTCGCGGGATCGAACGGATATGGATTTGCCAGCGGCGCATATTCAGCTTATTCAATCGGTAGCAGCGGCCCAGCGCAACTGCATCGTTGTCATTAACGGCGGCTCGGCTATTGCGATGCAGCCATGGATTGAGGCTGTTCCTGCCGTCATAATGGGATGGCTTCCGGGGCAAGCAGGCGGCAGCGCGATAGCCAGCATCCTGTTCGGACAATCGAATCCGTCCGGCAAGCTGTCGGAGACGTTTCCAGTCAAGCTGTCCGACAATCCGTCGTTCTTGAATTTTCCCGGCGAAAATGGCATTACGCTGTACGGAGAAGGTCTGTACGTTGGCTACCGCTATTATGATAAAAAAGCGATTCAGCCGCAGTTCCCATTCGGCCATGGCTTATCTTACTCTACGTTCTCCTATAGCAGCTTAAAGCTGAACAAGGCAATGCTTACCGACCAGGAAACACTAAATGTATCTGCTCAAATTACGAATACAGGCAGCAGAGCGGGCATGGAAGTCGTGCAGCTGTACGTTCATGATCAGGAAAGCGAATGGGGACGCCCGGATAAGGAGCTGAAGGGTTTTGTGAAGGTTTCCTTGCAGGCTGGGCAAACGAAGGAAGTCACGTTTACGCTTGAGAAGCGCGACCTCAGCTATTATAATCCGAAGGTTCGCCAGTGGGTGGCGGAAACCGGTCGCTTCACCCTGCTGGTCGGAAGCTCATCTGCAGATATTCGCCTGCAAGGAGAGGTATTCCTCAAAGCGACGGAAAAGCTGGAGGCACCTAAGGATGCAAATAGCACCATCAGCGAATGGTTGACAGTTCCGTCTGGCCGTGTGGCCTTGCAATATGCAGCGGAGCATTTAGTGAAGGATGAGGTGCTCAAGGGTGAGCTTGAGCGAGGCGATCTGCATGATTTTTATAAGCAAATGCCGCTGTATAAATTCGTAAAGCTGGTGGCTCCAACGGAAGCGGATGCGGTGCGACTGATAGGGATGTTCAATCCGATTAATGCATCTGATCAAACGTAGAACGATTATAGAACCATCTACACACCTATCTTGAAACAAACAGGCTTCCGCTCAAGCTGCTTCAGCTGGCGAAAGTCTGTTTGTTTACGAAGCTATGTAGAACTTTACGTCAGGCGTTATGCCGCCGATGCTTTCCCTTTTCTCAAGCTCATGCCTACCCATACGCAATGCACCGCAAGGATAGCGATTATAAGCAGGTCTGGGCCGATGGCGGTACGCTCATTGCCCAGAAACTGAATCAGGTTATGCACAAAATGAAACAAAATCAGCGGCACAATGCTGCGGTTTTTTACCATTAATAATGCAAGGGAAAGACCGACCGCCAAGGAATAGACGATTTGAATCGTCGTATCAACCGCATTTTGCCCCGATAATGCGTTCAAAATATGAGTCACGCCAAACAACAGGCTGGACACGATGACGGCGACTGTCGCCGATTTGTGCAGCAGGATGTTCAGAATCAGGCCGCGGTAAACCGTCTCCTCTACAAAGCCGACCAGCAAGGTGAAAAAGATGAAAAAATAAATTTCGCCCGGCGTAAGCGCCTTGAGCCCATTTGTTCCGATAACGATCAGTACAGCCACAAGCGGAAGGTAGTACTTCCAGCCGCCTTGCGGAATGGCAGACAGCGGGCGAAAGCCGGCAAAGCCCCATTTTTTTCGCAAAGTTAAGTAGATGATTAAGGCGAGCGCAATTGGGATGAACGATAGCAGCACAGGTGCTGTATAGTCCAGTTTTTTAATGGTGGCGTAGGCTCCGGCAGCGGATACAGCGAACAGCAGCAGCAGCTGGATGATAAGGATAGCGAGCACAGGTCTCTTTTCAGAAAAAGCGGGTTTATTTAGGGGGTTGGTGTTCGTTACGGTTTCGGTCATCGTTTAGATCCTTCCTCTCTTTAATCGCTTGAATCCACTTCTGTTCCATTAGAAAATAGTCGAGCCCGTAGGATAGCACGGACACGCGATAATAGTAGTTCTCCGGATTAGGCACTTCCTTCAGCTCCCCGGCAACAATGCCCTCCACAGCCTTTAGCCTGCCAATTTCCTGCCCCAGCCGCATCTGGTATTCACTAAGGCGCTGCTGTCGGGTATCTTCATCCAAATAGTCGAAAAAGAAAACCTTGAGCAGCAGTTCGCTTCGCGACAGCTGAATCGGTTCAGCCAGCCAGGCGAGAAAGGTGGCTTTGCCTTCTGGCAGCAGCGTGTAGAGCTTTTTATTTTTGCTGTTATCCAGCTCTGCCGAAACGCTTACCCAGTGCTTGGTCTCCAGACGCTTTAAGGCGGGATACAAGCTTCCAAAGCTCGCCCTATAGAAAATGCCGACGGAATGGTCAATCGTCTTCTTCATGTCATAGCCGCTCATCGGCTGCTCCATCAACAGCCCCAGTATTATGTATTCAAGCATCGTGATTCCCCTTCCAGCCAGATGTATGAATTTGTTTATAATATATCTATTCGATATATCTATTTGATATATATGAGTATACCTGGTTTTGGGAATTCGTCAACCCTTTTTTGGAGAGGAAGCAGGCCTGCATGTTCATAAGGCATGGAGATTGTAAGTTTTATTTATTATTATGACAACTTTAGTTTACATTATGTCATGAATCCTGTATATTAATCGCATGGAGGTGGCCATATGAAGCTCGATAATCGGGTTCGCGAATTAAGGGCTCGTTTTCGAATGAGTCAGACGGAGCTGGCGGAAGCCATCGATGTCTCTCGGCAAACGATCAGCTTAATTGAACGAGGCGACTATTCCCCGTCTGTGGTTCTAGCGTTAAAGATGGCGAAGCTGTTTAAGGAGCCGGTGGAATTTATTTTCATATTGAATGATGAGGGGGAACTTCAATGAGCAAGGGGAAATCACGGAAGCTGCAGTGGGTGCTTATTCTTGTCCTTAGTGGACTATTAGGTTTTGGGGTTAGTTATTTTGGTATGTCGAATGCAGGGAAATTGAATTTCGAAGGGATATCGGTGGGCTTTTTTCGCCTTGATATCATTCATATGCTGTTTCTGCTCGCTTCTGTAGGAACTTGGGCTGCGAGTGTAAGGTACTGCCTGAAGTTTAACCAGGAGGAGGATAAGGAAACGGGAGAGAGGCTGCTCAGCTCCAGCATGATGCTGAACACCTTCGGCACGTATACGGCAATCGTAGGCAGCATGACGCTGCTTTCACAGATGATCATTGAGGACTTGCACGGCAAGTCGGTGCTCGCCCTTTTGATTATTTCGATTTTACTGGTGCTGGCTCACATTCGGCTGCAATCGCTGTTATTTAAAGTGTTTAACCGCAATTTTCCGAAGCGGGTTTTTGATACCGGACGTCCTTTTGGAGCAAAGCAGGCCTATATGGACAAGCTGGATGAGGCGGAGAAATTCATTGTGTACAAAGCGTCATATCGCGCCTTCAGCATGATCAACAATACGCTGTATGCGCTCGTATTTGTCACCTTTGCCTACTCCGCGTTAAGCAGCTTTCAATTGTTTCCGTTCCTCCTCCTGCTGGTTTTGTTTATCGTGAACAATTTGGCCTATTTCAAGGAGACGAAGAAGTACCAGTAGCAAGCTGGCGCTTAGTGGCTGAACGGGCTTTAACCAGTAACACATATCCAAGAATGTTAGCGGTGACGGGAACGACGGCTAATTTATAACCTATTTCATAGTAACCGCTTCGTTTGATCAGGGCGATTTCCAGATAATTATCTGTATGCTTGTCTATATCAACCGAACTAGCGGTTACTTGCTGGTCGGGAGAGATATAGACAAGATGGAATGATTTTTTCCCAGGCATCGTTCAGCAGCACTTGCAGCTCGTATCGATTTCCGCTTGGCTTCGTTACAATTTCAACCTTGTTTCCATTCAACTGACCACGGTTTCCGATCATATCGAGCTGATCAATCGTATATTGCTTGGATATCGACTTGGCAATTCTGCTCTCTCTATGCAGCAAATAGATCGGATTCAGCGAGGCTACGGCGATCCAGAGGCCCAATACTAGGAAAAATAAACCGAATATTTTTTTCATGGCGAAAGTTTACAACTCATTTCAGCAATGTGGGGTAATGCCTTAATATTTTTACTCCTAAGGAAAAGGAGACGGCTGTCCCCGTGAAAAAGGCATAGAGCAGAATAGCCATCTCAGAAATATAGTAGCTGGGTGTTAGAAAAATATAGCCGAAACCACCCATGAAAGGGACGAGCGTGGAGGGAATGAACCCGAAAATGGTCAATAATAAGGCGTAAACCAGTAGACTGGATATTCACAGACTTCAGGATGAGAACGATTAAAAAATAAGCAGGAACGACACAGAAAATAAAAAATAAGTTGATTCCCGTATAGAGTAGATCATATTCGCTTCGTTCAGAAATAGAAAGCACAGAATAAGCCACTTTATAAAAAAGCACACCAATTAGATAACTGAAGATAACTACTAAAGAGTACATGCCTGCACGCTTCATATGTTTATTCCTCCTTGTTATTCATTCACCTTCAAATTGCTTTCTTATCTTTAATGTAACCTTTGTTTAAACATTTCCACAGTTCTAACTTTAATAGTACCTATATTCATAATCCGTGCTCGTCCGCTTTCAGTCCGCTTTATGTCCGTCAGGTGTCCTATAATAAGATCCTAAAATTGTTATAATTATCCTAACAGAAGAGGTGAATATAATGATAGAGGAGGCTTTATATAGATGGATGAGACAACGACGGTTATTGATTTTTATAAAAAAGAACTCTACCGCATCGGCTGGCGCATTCAGTATCAGGCGAAAAAGCAGCGTAAGCATGAATGCTCGCTCACCTATGATCCCGTCCGGCCATATAGCGGTTCCGACCAGATGGAGCAGAAAATACTTGTGAAGCAGCTGCTTGCTGCGCTCCCCTCACCGCTGGGCCGAACGGTTATTCATGAGCTGTATTTGCAGGACAAGACGGAAGCCCAGGTAGCCAAGGCGCTGAACATGAGCCAGCAGGCGGTGAATAAATGGAAGCAAAAGATGCTAAAGCAGCTATGTCAGATGATGAGTTCCTGAGGCTGCTCGACTTGGTTCGGCAAAATGACGAGCTGGCGGCGCTTGCGCTGATCCGATTTTTTGAACCTGAGATGAAGCGGATCAGCCTTTTTATCCGCATGCCCCAAGAGGATGCTGTGCAGAGCATGACTGCGGAGCTGCTTGCTTTTTTCAAGGAAGGACAAGAAGCCCCCTAGCCCAAATTGGACAGGGGGTTATAGGCAGTTAGGCATGCGGATAATTGTGCTTTACCGCCTCATCCAAGTAAATGCATATAGCACCACATAAAAAAATAAAGTGAAAGCAAAGATCAACGACGTAAAGGGGATAAGCAGCACCTCTGCCTTCGCATTCGTTACAATCTCATAAAGCTGGCCGAATATGACATGCGGTCTTGTCCATACATCCCAAGTGTTCCAGCGGACAAATCGGCCGATATAGATGCCGAAGCTGCTTAGCAGCAAAATGCCAACAGTGAACAGCCAGCCAGCAACAGCGCCAAAGGCTTGCCGGACAAGCTGGTGCAGCGAATATAGCGAGACGACGCTTAACAGCACGCCAACCGAAGCCGCTGTCAGAAAAATAAAAAGATGCTTCCAAAATTCCATCGTCTGGACAAAATGCCCGCCCCCATCGGCCTGAACCCGCATAAAGGGATGCAGCATGTCCGTAATCAAATAAGCGGAATTTGGGTAGAAGAGCAGCCATGCCAGTCCGAGAGGCAGTAGGATTAGCGTTTTCAACGCTGTATGCTTCTTTTTCAAATAAAAAGCTGCCAGCTCAATGATTAAGGAGAGCCCCAGTGGAACCCAAGCCAGAAATACATCCCAATCCAAAAATAAATAAATTTCGCGGCCCGTTACCGCCCTCAAGTGATCCGCCAAAGTGAGGCTTGCTATAGTAGCCGCCAATAAGACGGCAATAATAACGGCTTTGCTGCGCAGCTGCGTATTTTCCCGAAAATTCAGTGTAAACCCTCCTTATTCGTTTTCCTATATATGTATAACGTTTGTTTTGTGATTTTGTTGCTAGGGCGTGTATGCAAACGTAAGTGTAAGCTTAATTGAGCCAGATCCTGATCGAAGCCCACGTCAACCGTAGTTCCTCTCCTGCTGGGAATGTCGCCCCTCATGGATGTGAATATTTATGAATATGAACATACGTAAATGTGAACGTACTTACTAAAAGCAGCCTCCTGCAATTCGCTTCATGGGCCTGCTCCCAGCGAATAAAGCTAGACTTGGCGGACACAGCAGCAGCTATTTCAAACGAATCAAGGGTTAAAGCATAGTTCGCGGACTCAGGAGCCGCTAATGCGCTGCAAATGGCCATTTTGTTGGGATCATGTAGGCAATAACGGATTTCCTGTCCGCTTACGGCCCGAATTCGATTCAAAAGCCAAAATAGCGGAACCTCAGTCCTTGAAAAAAAAGGAGTCGGTATCTCGAACTGTGGGCAAGCTGCTGAAGCCCAGCAACCGTGTTCTCTGCAGCATTTTTTGTTAAAGGCAGTTGACAGTGGCGCAGCGATGCGCTAATATTGGTTTTATCAAATTAAATTTTATACAACTTATTTGCGAGCCCAACAGATATTCAGCCTGTATTTCCAATTTATTGGGATAGCAATTAGCAATTTGGGTAATAAGAAAGTAGGGTGTCGCAGCACACAGCATGGAGGTAGGCGCAGATGATTATTGTACAAGCATTTTTGAAGGTACAAGCAGACGCACGTGAGGCTTTTATCGAGCAGGCGAAGATTCTTATCGCCGCGACGCAGAGGGAGCCGGGCAATATAAGCTACAAGCTGTATGAGGATGCGGAGCAGCCTAGTCATTTTGTCATGCTGGAGGAATGGCGAGATCAGCAGGCGATTGACGAGCATAATGAATCGGCGCATTACACAGCATTTGCTGGCTTTGCACGCGGCGTATTGGCGGCACCGCCAGAACTTAAGCTTTCTATACCAAAACAATAACGGAGGCGATTGATATGCAAAATTTATACACAGCAACAGTAACAGCAGTAGGCGGAAGAGACGGTCAGCTTAAATCCGAGGACGGCATTTTGGAATTAGCGATTCGCGCACCTAAGGAGCTGGGCGGCCCAGGCGGCGCAACGAATCCGGAGCAGCTTTTTGCTGGCGGCTATGCGGCTTGCTTTGAAAGTGCGTTGAACGTTGTAGCTAGAATGAAAAAGATCAAGGTTGAGAAGACGCAGGTTACAGCGCATGTCACGCTCGGCAAAGAAGACGATGGCGGCTACGGTCTGGAAGCGAAGCTGGACATTTCCGTAGTCGGTGTAGATGCGGATGTGGCGAAGGAGCTTGTTGAAGCAGCGCATCAGGTTTGTCCGTATTCGAGAGCAACAAGAGGCAATATGAAAGTTGAATTGAACATCGTTTAATTGCAGAACAAGCCATCCTAAGCGGGATGGCTTGTTTTCGTAAACAGGCATGTAGAATACTCATCGAATAGCCAGCAGCCAGCAGCCAGCAGCCAACAGCCAACAGCCAACAGCAAGCAGCAAGCGTTAGAGCAAAACCCTGTTCTCAATTATATTTTTCATACTAATATGGGATTTGGATGCGCCAAGCTGGGTCAGTGTGTCTTGAAATGCGGCAACCTCTCCGATAGAGGCGGTCTGTATTTTAATTAAATAATTATATTCCCCGCTAATTCGAAATAAATCCGTTACTTCGCCAGCGTTGTGGCAAAAATCGACCAGCTCTTGGCATTGCTCTGTTTTCACGAGAATAAAGGTGGTCATTCCGCGATCCAGCTCCTGCAAGCGAAACACGGTTGTGTATGAAGCGATAATATTTTTCTCTTCCAGCTTCATTATTCTTTCTTTAACCGAAGGAGAGGACATGGCGATTTGTTTGCTGATCTGTGAGATGGGCATTCTTGCATTTTGCTGAAGCAGCTGCATAATTTTATTATCAATTTCATCAAGTTGATGATCCATTATAAGCACCCCCAAGCTGAACTTTAAAAAATAAGTTCATTTCGCTTAATTAACTGCGATACATAAACCATTTTAACCGAAAATCCTCTTCTATCCTATGTATTTATTGCTATATTCCCCGTAAAATAAACGGCATATTCGAAACGGGAGCGATGGCAGATGAGTATAAAAGGACTTGCCCATGTAGCAATTCAAGCTAAAAATTATCAAGAAACGATTGCTTTTTACACGCTCGCTTTAGGTTTTAAGGTGGGGCATCATTGGAGCTTGCCATCCTTTCAGATTGAAGAAGCTTCGATGCTGATCTCGCCTGATGGACGGACTTGTCTGGAAATTTTCGATAATGAGGCCGTCATTCCAGCACAAGGAAAAAAAGCAGCTTCTGACGAGGAAATAGCTCATGGGGCGCTGCTGCATCTGGCCTTTTATGTCGAGCAAGTCGATGTCATCTATGAGAAGTCGCTTGCCCACGGGGCCACGGCGTATATCGAGCCGAGCGAGCTTTCCCTTGGGGAACCGCCGCTGCTCGTACGAAATGCACTCGTCTATAGCCCAAACGGCGAGGTTATTGAGTTTATTGAGGATGTGGATTTTGATCGCTCGGGGTATTTGACTGAGGCTTAGAGGCTGCTTAAAATGCAACAGGTCTCATTATGTAAAAATAAACCAGCCTCATGAGAGACTGGTTTATTTGCTTCATATTAATTAGAAAGCTAGGACTTGTTGCTGCTTAATAATTGCCACAGTATCGTAATAGCCTCCGCACGAGAAGCCTCCGCATGCCCGTCAAACTGCCCGTCCTTACGTCCTTGCAATACCCCTTTTTGTTTCAGTGCCTCGGCTGCGCCGCTGGCCCAGCTAGGAATGCTCGCACTATCTGTGAAGCTAGAGTCGCCTTGAACAGCATCAATATTAAATGCTCTGGCAACCATGGTCACAAGCTCCGAACGCGTAATACGTTCTTTTGGCCGGAAGCTTCCGTCTGAATAGCCGCTTACGATGCCCTTGCTGACCGCCTCTTCAATTGCAGACTTTGCCCAAGTGCTAATTGTTGTACCGTCAGTGAAGCTTGCAGTTCCTCCGCTGTTGCCTGTGATTGCTCCTGCGGCTTTCATGATCATGACTACGAACTCTGCTCGTGTTACGGGGGCATTTGGACGGAATGATCCATCAGGATAGCCGCTGACGATGCCGCTCGCAGTCATTTCCTGAATGGCTTTCGAAGCCCAGTGCTCGTTCACATCAGTGAACGTAGACGTATTAGGAGCGGAAGGCTGGGCTTTGCGGACAATGGTAATAGTGTAAGTCTTTGTCGCTCCGTCTGCTGCCTGTACAGTCACTTCAATTCGGTTATCGCCTTCTTTGAGATCAATAGGGCTGTCCAGACTAACGGACTTTCCATTAATATACGCCGTAACTTTCGTTGCGTTAGCAGCAACATCAGGGCTGAGGGTAATCTGGCTGGCTTCTGTTTCTGCGGTATAGGCCGTATCACTGGTTTTATTCAGTACTAATGCTTTACCATTTACCAGGACATTGACCTGTTTAATATCTGTGTTGCCGGAAACAATAGGAAGGCTTCCTCCGCCAGCTCCGCCACTGCTAGGTAATGGAGAAGGGGAGACAATTTGCACCTGTTTTACATACTCGTTTCCTGCTTGATCTTTGACATAGATGCTCAGCCAGCTATTTTCCGCTATGCTCAATGTTGCTTTATTATCGATTAAGGTAAGTGTAGTTCCGCTTTGTTCAAAATAGGAGACGGATTGAATGCCGGTTGCCCATTTCGTTTCAACGGTTCCGCTATGCGAATCATATACGGAAGCAGTGACACTAACCGACTGGTTCGATGAAGGTGTAGCAGTCGTCAATACAATATCAGGTAGTGTAACATCAATAAAAAAAGGATGGGACACATAATAGAAGTCAAACCCGTTAGAATCCTTTGCCCATACATGTAAATGCCATTGGCCAGTTTGCGTAGGAGCGGCAATAGAACCATTGGAGTCAAATGTATTCCATGCTCCGGACAAAGGAATAGCAGCGCTTGTAGACCACTGGTATTTCATTATTTCAGTACCGGGTAAAGAGGGAAGAGATATATTTACATCTGTTGAATGCGTCTTTTGCCAATTCAAGTTTCCATCTGGGCTAAAATCGACATTAATCGGTGCGAATCGCTCAAATGAATATCCTTGGGCATCGGCAAATTGCTCTGCATTGTCGTATCCAATTAGGGTGAGTCCTGATGGATTATCGCTAAAAGCAGCGTGATTAATGTATGTTGAATCGCCTTTAACAAGTATCTTTGATAATTGATTATTGGAAAAAGCCTCCCCTGCAACACCGAAGACACCCACAGGGAGAGTAAGAGAGGTTAGTTGATTATATGAAAAAGCATTCTGATAAATTTCATAGATGCTATCAGGTAGAGAAATACTAGTTAATTGATTGTGTGAAAAAACATTATATTGAAGGGTCCTCACACTATCAGGAATAGAGATGCTGGTTAGTTGGTTGTAGGAAAACGCCCCTGAATCAATATTAGTAACACCTTCAGGAATAACAAGACTCGTTAACTGATTATGCGAAAAGGCATCGTTGAAAATTCTTTTAACACTATCCGATATAGTAACACTTCTTAATTGGCTATTAGAGAAAGCCCCCACTCCAATTGCATAAACACCGCTTGGAATAGAAACGCTAGTCAACTGACTGAAGTAAAAGGCCTGAACACCAATAAATGTTACACTATCAGGAATAGTAACGCTTGTTAATGGATTATGAGCAAATGACCCTGATCCAATTATCGTTACATTCAGTCCATTAATGGATTTTGGAATATCGACATGCCCCGCACTTCCTATGTATTTTGTAATGGTGGCTGTACCATTTCCATTATTTTCATACTCAAAATCACCTGAAACTAAAGCAGCAGCATGTATTTGTTGCATAGGAGAGCCTGGCCATGCCATTTGTAGAAATAAAGCGAGAACAATCAGCATGATCAAATTAGCAGATTTCATTTTCATAAACAGTGATCCCATCCCTCTTATAAATTAAACAATATATCTAGTTGCAAACAGATAGTCCCAATGTAACATACCCATTATTTTGATAGCAATAAAATTAATAGAGAAACAAAAGAGCAATATAAATTTTTGAATATTATAGAATATTAAATGTTTTATCTCTCAAAGGGATTCCACTAATATTAAAAAAATGCGATTCAATGATCGCATTTTTAAAAACTTATATTAAGTTTCACTTTGTTTCCCTCGGTTCCTTTTACCCACCCTACTAACATTTCGAGTTATCATTAACAGCTCTCCCAGCACCCACCCATAAACAGCATGGCCAACGAGCCACCAAGTCCACGCGGCACCGCTTCCGATGGACGGTGTGCGATCCGACAGAAGCGTAGTCGGAAAAAGCACCAATCCGATCAACAGGCTGATCGCAATTACCGCATAGGTTTGCCGAACCGCAGACCAGCGAACGCTCCTAAAGAAGAGAGCTAGTCCGATGCCGACGAGTGCAGATACGACCAAGTGCAAGACGAATTCCCCTAGCTCGGATAGCGCCAGCTCGTTCAGCAGCGGAATATAATCGACATTGAGCAGCAGCGTATAGACAGTCTCTCCAGTCAACTGCTGAACCGCCTTCATATACAATCCGAGCAGCACGCCAGCCACAGCGCCGACGGCAGCAGCCAGGGCAAGCGTTCGAGCTAAGCCGCTTTTATCCGACCGGCGTTTAATTCGCAAACCATTGCTCCGCCATCTCGCTATGCGCGTCTGTCACATGCATGCTGATGCTGCGGTATGCCGCCCAGAAAGCTGCTGCATCATCGGTGTAGCCGACGCCGAGCACGAAATCCGGGATTAAATCGATCGGCATCAAAATATAAGCGAGCGCGCCAACGGCAATGACTTTAGCCGAAGTAGGCGTATGGGCATCAATGGCGCAGTAGTACATGGCGACGGCATGCTTTGCAAAAGGGATCTTTTTGGCATGCTTTTTAATTTTCCGCAGAAAGCCTTGCTTCACATACTTCTCTTGTTTGGTGGAATCGCCAAGTTTGGACGTCCACTCATTGACATTCGGCGTATCCTCGGGTGCTGTCTGCTGCTCCTGTTCATCCTTAAAGCGGTAAGGCTGGCCTGTAATCAAGTTATCCATTATCATTTGCCCCTTTCATCGATAAAATCCATCTATTGCTTAACAGCTTCAAAGCCTCAACCATCCAGATTTTAAACCTGCAAAACTCAAACCCACAAATGCAGGCTGTAATGCTTATACGTAGTTATACCCAAGTTTGATTCGTTTTGAAAATAAACCAAAAAAACCGCCCCCGCGAATCGGCGCGGGAGGCGGTTTAATGAAAATATAAGCGGAGTATAAGATGCCTCTTTATACTCTGCTTATATTTCTCGGACTGAAACGCGCCGAGGCGCCAAAGGACGGCGACAGCCGTTTCACCTTGAGCGCAGCTAAGCGCGCGGTTTGAAAATGCCGAACGGCTTGCCAATCGGCAGGAAGCTTCGGCCGAAATGAGCGTTCAGCACGGAAGCGCCGCAGCCGTAAAGCGATACGATGCCAATGGCGAGCTCCGAGTAGGCAGCCAGCGTATGGAAAATTTCGGGTGCAACGCTGAAAGCATCGAGCGTAAGCCCCAGGAATAATAGATCAATCAAGCAGAAAATGATCAGCAGCACACGATTTGTCTCCACCGCGCCAATCGTCATAAACAGCGTAAATATGAGATACCCGGCGAACGCGAAGCCGAGCTGCTTGCCATCGACATCGCCTGCGAGTGCGGTGCCGAAGACACCCATTTTAAACATCCAGCTTGTGGCGACTGCGAACCAGAAAAAGGCGTAAGCGCCGAAAGCGGTCGTACCAAATGTATTGTTCCGCTTGGAATCTTGCATGCAAGCGAATAACTGGGCGAATGCGCCCAGGAAGATGGCCCATGGGATGACGAAGCTGTAGCCCGTCGTAATGCCAAGCTTTTGAGATGATGCGACCAAGGTGACGATTGCTAGTCCGAATAAGCCTAGGGCACTCGGATCAGCATTCATAATTTTGACGTTCGATGATTCCTTTTGCATATAAGCCTCCAATAATCCTGCGATTTCCTTTTGTTTCATGCGTATTTGCCGACTACTAACACACATTGAAATATTCTAACTGAATTCGAAACAAGAAGAAAGGGTATAATTCGTGTCCAAAAGTCGAAATTTGTTGGATTCAGGTGTTTCGTCACGGTTTAAATGGTTTACTTTCGAGAAAGAGCCGGCTTAAGTTGTTTAGCTGCGGAGCATGCTTAGATACGAAGAGGCCGTTGTGATACAATAACAGTAGACAGCCCATGAGGAGATGATGACAGATGAGCGAGCAAGAAAATGACCAAATCGACGAGCAACAGCTAATCGCCTACATAACGAGTAAAGCGAAGGCATCCGAAGCGGATGTAAAGCTGGTGCTTAAGCATGAAATGACCTTCATTAACAACGCGCAGGAGAACGCTTCTGGCGAGGTCGAAGTTGACAGCGACGAGCTGGTCGATTACATCCTGAAGCAGCGTGATGTGAAGCTGGACGAGCTTGCGGTTGAGACGATTCTTGATCTGGAAATGGAATATTTGATGGATCAGGGCGTAGCCGGGTATGTTGATTAAGCGGTATAATTAAAGGAAGCTTTCGAAGCGCTATTTTAGCGTATTCGGAAGCTTTTTTTATTATAAAGCAATGGAATTCCATTTTAATATAAATGTACGTTTTTTATGAATGAATAAACAATTAAATATCCAAAACCGCTACATAGTAATGCATTTAAAAGATGATAATGAGGAGATTACTGGGTTTATGAAAAAGTGTGTGGGCTTGCTGATGCCGCATTCTAGTCGCAATTGTGCTAACAAAAAGTCGTCTTATCGGTAGTGAGTGCGCAGGCATACGGGTTATAGTCAAACTAATCTGATACAGCACTTTCAATGAAGAGAGGACGATGGCGATGAAGGGTGTATGGCATGGGCATGTGAAAATGGGAGAAGCCTCTACTTTGTTTATTTTTACGGTAGAGGAATGGGCTGGCGACTACCGGCTTGCGGTGCATTCTGTACCGGGCATATACAGCTTTGAGGCGGGCGGCCTGAAAGCGGAGGGAAGCAACGGCAATGAGCTTAAGGCAACCGGACATCTGGCGATGTTTGGAGCCGATATGATGGTTCAGCTAATATTTGGGGAAACATTGCTCACAGGCACGGTGACTTTGCCATTTGGCGGTCCATTTCCGCTTGAAGGCAAGAAGGGACAGCCGACCTTCCGCAATGCATCACTTCTAGCGAAAGCTGCTGAGGTACAGGGCGGGGCAGTCGTTGAGCGAACGGATTTGGAAATTCGCGAGCAGGTAGAGCTGCTGCTGGGCCGAATGAGCGTGGAGGAGAAAATCGGGCAAATGAGCCAGGTCGGAGCGTCGAACTTCTCGTTCGGCGGCGATGTGGAGAGCGAGCCGGTAGAGGTGCTGATCGCAAAAGGGAAGATTGGCTCCATATTGGGCGCATTCGATATGAACCAGGTGCTGGAGCTGCAAAAAATTGCGGTCGAGCAGTCGCCGCTTCGTATTCCGCTGCTGTTTAATGCCGATGTGATCCACGGCTATCAGACGATTTTTCCAGTGCCGTTAGCTTGGTCGTGCAGCTGGGATATGGAGGCGATTCGCAAAGCCTGCGCAATTGCAGCCAAAGAAGCCGCCGCTTCCGGCATTACGTACAATCATGCACCGATGGTCGATGTTACACGCGATGCCAGATGGGGCAGGGTAGTCGAGGGAGCGGGCGAGGACCCTTATCTTGGTGCTGCCATTGCCAAAGCGCAAGTAGAGGGATTTCAGGGCGGAAGCTTGCTTGATCAGGACACGCTGATTGCCTGCTTGAAGCATTTTATTGCTTATGGAGCAGCAGAGGCAGGCCGTGATTACAATACGGTCGATATTTCCGAGCGTACGCTGCGTGACGTGTTTTTGCCGCCATTCCGTGCGGGCATTGAGGCGGGAGCCGGATCGGTCATGAATGCTTTTAATTTGTATGACGGCATCCCGATTGCTGGAAATGCCCGCATCTTGCGCGATCTGCTGCGCGAGGAGCTTGGGTTCGAGGGCATGCTGATCTCTGATTATGCGGCCATTGATGAGCTGGTCATTCATGGCGCTGCTGAGGATGGCAAAGAGGCTGCCGCACAAGCGCTGCATGCGACGATGGATATTGAAATGGTTACCAGACTGTATGAGGAGCATCTCCCGGCGCTTCTTGCAGAAGGAAAAGTGACGGAAGAGCAGTTGAATGCGGCGGTGCGCCGGATCTTGACCTATAAATTTAAAATCGGCATTATGGATGCCCCATATCGTTATGTGAGGCCGGAAGAAGCTTATGAGCATTATTTGTCTCCCGAGCATTTGGAAGCAAGCCGTGACGTAGCCCGCAAATCCATCGTGCTGCTGAAAAATAACGGCGTGCTGCCGCTTGCGAATGGCTCCAAGCTGGCGGTTATCGGGCCGTTCGCGGCAAGTCGGGATTTGCTCGGGCCGTGGCAGTTTTCCAATTACGCGAGTGAAACGGCGACGCTGCTGCAAGGCTTGGCAGCGAAGGGCTTTGCACCGGAGCAGCTGCTGTATGCAGAAGGCTGCGGCGTGCATGAGCCGCTGACTGGAGGCATCGAGCGTGCCGTGGAGCAGGCGCGCAAAGCAGATATCGTGCTGCTGGCGCTGGGCGAGAGCAGCGATATGTCTGGCGAGGCGGCATCTCGTATGGATGTGACGCTGCCGGAAGCCCAATTGGAGCTGGCTAAGGTCATTGCACAGACAGGCAAGCCCGTCGTGCTTCTTTTGACCAATGGCCGTCCACTGGTGCTGGAATGGTTTGATAACCACATGGCTGCGATAGTGGAAAGCTGGTTCCTCGGCTCGCAAGCTGGACACGCTCTAGCGGATGTTCTTATGGGCGATTACAATCCATCGGGCAAGCTGACGATGAGCTTTCCATACAAGACGGGACAAGTGCCCGTGTATTACAATCATTACCGAACCGGCCGTCCGCTTACGGAAAGCAACAGCGGCCAGAAGTTTATTTCCAAATACATCGATGGCCCGAATGAGCCCTTGTATCCGTTCGGCTACGGCCTCAGCTATACGACATTTGCTTATTCAGAGCTTGCGCTTAGCCGCTCTGGGCTGAGGGCGGGCGACATGCTGGAGGTCGCCGTCACGGTGACGAATACAGGCAGCAGAGCTGGGGAAGAAATCGTACAGCTGTACGTTCAGGACGTTCATGGCAGTGTCGTTCGTCCGGTGAAGGAGCTGAAAGGGTTCCAGAAGCTTACGCTGGGGGTGGGAGAAAGTCGTAAAGCGGTCTTCACCATCTCGGAAGAGCATTTGAAATTTACGACAGCAGCTATGACTCACGAGGTGGAAGCAGGGCAGTTTAAGGTATACGTAGGAGGAAGCTCAAGAGAGACGCTGGAAGCGGGGTTTGAATGGCTGGCGCAGCCTCAAGTTTAAGAACGCTTTTAGCCTCACGGAAGTGGAAGCATAACGTTTAGAGCAAGAGGAACCATCAGCCCAAGACAGCTATGAAATAGACAATGAAATAGACAAGGAAAAAGACAAGGAAAAAGACAAGGAAGAGGATTAATCCCTCGCTCTTTGTCTTTTTTTGCATCGTTATATTGTGCGAATGGTGTCACGCTGCGGATGCCAATATCCGGATGAACACGCGCCTGTCAAAAGAAAATAAAGATTTAGACTGGATATGGGCGTTAAGCTAACGAATACGTTAATTCAATAAAAACAGCGGCTGTCTAAGACTTTATTTCTCAGTCTTAGTCCGCCGCTATTTCATTTATTGCGGGTTCGTCGTCCAAATACCCGCTGTCTTAATGAAGACGCGTGGCGGAAGCGATATAGCTGCGAGCGCCAAAGCTGCAACATCCTCGGGCTGCATCATACGGTCCTCGTCACCGATTTTGAGGCCAGCTTTCGTAGCAAGCTCAGTGTTGACCGTGCTTGGCGTAAGAGCCGTTACGCGAATATTGTGCTTGCGCACCTCTTGCAGCAGCGATTCGGTGAAGCCCAGCACTGCGAATTTGGAAGCACAGTATGCCGAACCCGTTGCGAAACCGCGCTCTCCTGCTGTGGAGGCCACATTAATAATTTCCCCGCTATTTCTGGCAACCATATCTGGCAGTACAGCGCGAGTCACGTTGTAGGTGCCATATAAGTTGACATCCATCATACTTTTCCACTCTTCCGGGTCCATATCCAGGACAGTGCCGAATTTGGCAATGCCTGCATTATTGATTAGAATATCAATAGGGCCAAGCTGCTCCGTAATCGAAGCAACAGCTGCTTGTACTTCTTGATTAACCGATACATCGGCAGCCGCAAGGCTAACCTGTATAGAATAGCTGGCTTTCAGCGTATCGGCGAGCGTCTCCAAATCGGATACGGTTCGGGAAATAAGTCCAAGGCTTACGCCCTCCTTCGCGAGTGCATGGGCAATAGCAAGCCCGATGCCTTTGCCCGCGCCGGTAATGATCGCTGTTTTTCCGCTTAGTGTCATCATTAGTCTCTCCATTCTTTAGGGGAATTGCTTCTCATTTCTCCTCTCCATTATAAAGCTGTCAATAACCGGAATACAAATAAGCCCTAATAAGCGGGCGAATGCAATAAGTCAGGTGGGTACATATGAAAATAGATCGATTGCTCGGCATCGTCGTCCTGCTGCTTGGCAGGAAGCGGTGGAATGCGACCGAGCTTGCTGAGCGTTTTGAAGTATCTGTAAAAACGATTTACCGCGATATGGAGACGCTCGGTTTAGCTGGCATTCCTGTGGCCTCGCATCACGGTGCAGCCGGCGGTTATGAAATTATGGAGCAATACACGCTGAATCGGCAGCTTGCAAGCGCGAAGGAATGGAAGGCGCTGCTTGCTGCAGTGAAGGGAATTGCCTCGGCGCTAGATGATCAAGCTTATTATGAGCTGCTCGCCAAGGTGAACGCCCTGCTGCCGCAAGCCGCTCATGAAGAGCATGCCAGACTGGGCGAAGAACTCGTATTCGATTTGCAGTCGTGGGGGTCGGGACTGGAATTGAAGCCCAAGCTGGCCTTGCTCCAACAAGCGATTACAGAGAGCAAGGTGGCTCGCCTGCGTTATGCCAGCTCGGCGGGGACAGAAAGTGAGCGGGAGGTCGAGCCGGCAGCCCTTATCATGAAAGGCTCGATTTGGTATTTGCAGGCGTATTGTCGCAGGAAGCAGGGCTTTCGCATGTTTCGTTTGACGCGAATACTGAGCCTGTCGCTCATGCTGGAGGGCTTTGAGCCGCGGCAGTCGCCGCAGCTGGAAGGGCTGGTCTGGCGCAGCGACTGGGGGGCAGACCAGGAGACGCTGATGCTTCTGCACTTTCAGCCGCAGGTCAAGCATCGGGTATATGATGCTTTTCCAAACGTGTTTATTACTGAGCTGGCAGATGGCAGCTTGCAGGTGACGGGTTCTTTTTCGCTGGATGAGTGGTTTTACGGCTTGCTGCTGAGCTTCTGTCATCATGTTAAGGTGCTGGAGCCCTCTTGGGCTGCTGAAGAGATAAAGCGCAGAGCGCAGCTTATTTTTGAAATATATTAATTTATAATCCGGACATATAGCTGTCTGATAAGGTGCGATAAGCTTTGGGTAAGTCTAGGTAAGCATGGTGAACAGCTCATGCCTTAGCCGCTGTGCTTATGGAAAAGAGGAATTGACATGATGAAATCGATATTAGAGCAGCAAGAGGCCTTGAAGCTGGCGGGCATTGGCGTTCGGACAACGAATCAGGAGGAAGCGGGGCCGAATGGGCGCATTCCTGCGCTCTGGACACAATATTTTCAGCTGGAGGGTGCACACGCGAATAAGGCTCAGGCTCAAGATGATTTTATTTATGGGGTATATACGGACTATGAAACGGATGCAAGCGGCGCTTACACGGCTTTCATCGGACATACCTATGATTTAGACCTGCCAATTGCAGTAGAAACAAAAGAAACAACAGGGGCCTATGCCGCAGCAAACATGCAGCAAATCGTTGTGCCAAGCTCCCTGTACCGGGTTTTCGAGACGAGAAGAGGGCCTATGCCGCAGGTTGTCATCGAAGCTTGGCAGGAAATTTGGGCTTATTATGAGACAGCTGCCGAGCAGCGGGCGTATACGGGCGATTTTGAGCGGTATGATAAAAACGATTTTCAGGACGGGGAAGCAGTCGTTCGTATTTATATCGCCATAAGCAAGTAATCGGGATTGGTATCCTCGGGCACAACAGCGGAAACGTAGGCAACAAACTCAGGGTAGGATGGGGGAGCATTACAGCCTTAAGATCCAGGCAAGCTGGCGGCAGCGGGGCCGAGGAAGTGGAGTAAAGAAACCGTTTCTCGGCAAAATGGGGGCGCGAAGCTGCCATATGCCGAGGAGACGGTTTCTTTGCTTTTTACGTGTTCAATTGTGCGTAGGCAGCCTAGCCTTTCACGGAACCAGCAAGGCCGGATACGAAGTATTTCTGAAATGCGACATAGACGATGAGCACCGGTACGACCGAAATGAGCACTCCCGCGTTCATCAGCGGGTAGTTCGCCGAATATTGCCCCCGAAACGCCAGCAGCCCTGTCGTGATGGTGCGCATTGAATCCTTTGTAATAAAAATTTGGGCCAGCAGAAATTCATTCCACGTCGCCATAAAATCAAAAATAAACAGCGTTGCAATGGCGGGCATCGATAGTGGAATAATGATTTTGAAAAATTTCCCCATAACCCCGCAGCCGTCAATTAGCGCAGCCTCGTCAATTTCCTTGGGGATCGTGCGGAAAAATCCGCGCAAAATCAAAATGCCGAACGGGATGCCGAAGCCCAAATAAATAAGAATGATGCCGGGGTACGTATCGACAAGCCCGAGCTTGTTGAGAATCATATTGAGCGGAACGAGCGTAGCCTGCATGGGAACCATCATGCCGATGAGAAACAAGGCGAACAGCCACTCGCTTCCCTTGAAAGCCAGCCGCGTTAGGGCAAAGGCGGCTAGCGCTTCAATCAAAATGCCAAGGGGAACCTTTATTAAGGCGATAAATGCTGTATTTTTCATATACATGCTCATGCGCCCTTGCTCCCAAGCCTGCACAAAATTGTGCCACTGCAGCTTTTCGGGGAACATATAAAACGGGCGTGTCAGCAAGTCGCTGCTCGACTTTAGCGCCGTAAAGGCAATGAATAAAACGGGCAGCAGAAAGATGGCTGCTAATGCTGCAATCAGGGCATATTTAAGTGCCTTACTGACGGGATGAACGCGCTGTTCCATCGGATGGACACCATCCTTCCTCTACATTACAAATGCGATTTTTTAGTCGTGTAATAAACATACGGAATAATAATGATCAGTGAAATGAGAACTAAAAACATGGAAATGGCTGAGCCTGTGCCGATATTGGCAAATTTGAACGTCTGAATATACATCCACGAAGCCAGCACATGGGTGCTTTCCGCGGGACCTCCGCCCGTCATGGCATAAATCAAATCGTATACCTTCATGGAGGATACCATCGTGATGGCGATGACAATAACAAACGTTTCCCGCAGCAGAGGAACGGTAATAAACCAGAACATTTGCCGGGGCTTGGCACCATCAATCGTTGCGGCTTCATAAGGGTCCTGTGGAATCGTCTGTAGTCCAGCGAGAAACAGCACCATCGGCTGCCCAACGCCATTCCAGACAGCTGCGACGAACACGGCATAGAGGGCGAATTTAGGTTCCGCCAGCCAAGCCTGCGCCCAGCTGCCAAGTCCAATCAGCTCCAGCGCTTTATTGAAAAATCCTTGCATGGGATTATACATCCATGTCCAGATCGTCGCGACGATGACCCCGGATAATACGTAAGGGAAATAAAAAATACCGCGAAACATAATGCGGCCCTTCAGCTTTTGATTCAATAAAATCGCAAGCATCAGGCCGATTCCCATAATGATTGTCAAAGAGCCGAGCGTCCATAATAGATTGTTGGCGACTGCTCTTGGAAAGACGGAATCATGCAGCAAAAGATCGGTATAATTGCTTAAGCCGACAAATGTTTTCACTGGCGCAACGCCGTTCCAGTTAAAGAAGCTGAGATACAGCGTGTAGAGTGTCGGGATAAAGATAATCGCTATATAAATGAAAAGAGCGGGAAACACGAACAGCCAGGGCTTTAATACGCCGATTTTCAAGCTTCATTCCTCCTTGCGAATCAAGACGGAGCGGGCAAAGCAGCCGCGCTCCATCTCTCTTCTCTTTTGCAGCGCTTCATGGATGCTTCTTAGCTTGTTTTATTTTTAGCTTTGTAATCAGCTGCGGCCTTCTCCATTCCTTCAGCTGCCTGCTCAGGCGTCCATTCTTTCAAAGCGACTTTATCCTGCGCCTCAAACAGCTTCTGCACGACTTCCTGCGGAAGTGCTTGGTCGGTAATGAGGAAGCTGCCCTTCGTCGCCATATCAAGCAGAGGCTTCAGGTGAGGCGTGTTTTCCGAATAGGTGACATTAAGAGCAGCGGGGGTGCCGTAGGTATCAATATATTTATTGACTACCTCAGCACCAGTCAAATATTCGCCTACTTTAATGGTAGCCTCAAGCGTCGCTTGATCAAGGTCAGCGCTGACTTGGAACATTTCGGCAAATACGGATGAACGGCCGGTAGGGAATTTGAATACATCAAAATCATTGACATTAAACCCGGCTGCTGCAATATTGCCGTCGAGCCATGTGCCTTCAATGTCGATTCCCGTCGTACCCGGATAGAAGAGATTTACAGCCTCTGTTGGATCAAGAGCAACGTAACCTTTAGGGAAATAGCCCTTATCGTTGTATTCCTTGAGCTTTGCGAACGTTTGAACAACGGCCGGATCGTTCCACGAGGCAGTCAGGCTGTTCAGCTTGTCATGCAGCTCAGGTCCTGCAAAATGCTCCAGCAGCTGCTCTGTCAGACGCATGACGTGCCAGCCGTTTTTCCCGCCAAGCGAGAGTGGAGTAATACCGCCATCCTTCAATGCCTGCAGATGCCCTTCAAACTCCTCGAAGGAGGTAGGAGCGGTAAGCTTAACCTTGTCAAAGGCTGTTTTGGAGTACCACATATCTACGGCATTTAAGTGATAGGGGATGCCAGACACTTTACCGTTGTAGGTTCCCATATCAATAGCAGCTTGATTGTAAAGCGAAGGCCAATTATGATCCTTGGCAATCTGAGTCAAATCAGCTGTAAGTCCATTTTCGGCATAAAAGGAACCTAGAGAACCGCCCCATGTAAACCACATATTAGGGAGCGTTCCTGAATTAGCAGCTACCTTTAGCGCCTCTTTCAGCGGATCAACGGCATATTTGCTAACCTCGATTTGAATATCGGAATGAGCCGCGTTAAAATCAGCAGCAGCTCCGTCAATCCAGGTATGCTCCTGCAAAGCCCACACGGATACGACGGTTTTCTTTGCACTGCTGCCTGTACCGCTTGTACCGCTCGTACTGCCAGCCTCTGCATTTGTGCCGCCGCTGGAAGAGCAGCCGGCTGCAATAAGTGCGATTATTAATAAGCCAATAAATGCTTGCCATCTTTTTGTCATGAGAATCCCCCTCTAGTGGTCAATCAAATAGTCGTTAATCAATGTGTGGTTCATCAAATGGTGGTCCATCAAAATAACCGTTTCACTTAAATCTTGCTGATGCGCAGCGCTTGATAAGGAATGCCGGGAAGCGGAACGTTGCATTCCCCCGCAAATTCCCCTTCCAGCGGCGATATCGACATCGCCCAGGTATCAATTAAATCCATTCGGAATGCTGCGCCTTCCGGAAGCGTTAAGCTGCGGAACGCGGGGCGGCTGGCGCCAAAATAAATCAAATAATATTCGCCCTCCACGCCGCCAGCAGAAGCATCCCATTTGAAATTAATGCGGCTCGTATCAAGTCTTGGCCCTTCTTCCATGATGCGGCGCAGAAACGCAATGCGCTCCGCGCTGCTGCCATGCAGCTCGCCTCCGTGCGACCACCAAATGATATCGTCAGCGTGAACGTAAGTCTCTCCATGAGTGACATAGCCGCCTTGAGCCATTCCTTCCCAGAAGCACTCTACCATTCGCTCTGCGGTAAGATTGCCCCAGCCGTGATTCAGATTGCCTTCATAGCGGCATTCATCAATGACGATCGGCTTACGGTACAGCTCACGCCATTCCGTTACGAAATTCAAGTCGGCATGCTGGATGCTGGCATGTGTAACCCAGGGCTTTCCGTGATCATACCAATGCAGGTTGCTTCTATAATGGATCTCGGGATTATGCCAATTATGAATGGAGCGAAGATGCTGGTAAGGGTCATGCTCCTGAATGATGCGGAAAAACCGGTCCCAGTCCGTCATCTTCTTCTCAAACAGCAGGTCATATTCATTGGCAAGCGACCACCATATGTTGCGGAAGGAGGCTAGCCTTGCCAGCGCGTATCGCAAATAATAATCGTCGGATTCAGCAGTCATGCACGAGAAGCCCCAGCGGTCATAGGGATGGAATAAAATCAGATCCGCTTCAATGCCGAGAAGCTGCAATTGCTCCAGCTGCGATTCCAGGCGGCGCCAAAAATCAGGATTGAACGCCTCCCAATCAAAGCCCTCCTGCAAGGAGCCTGCGAAAGCAAAATGCTCCGGCTCGGCGGCGTTATAATCATAATGCTTGGGAAACACGCACATTCTAATTTTGTTGAACGGTGCTTTGCTTAGCGAGCGCAGCGTTTGCTGTTCAAGCTGCTCCCCTTGATGGTTCCAGACATAAGCGGTTGTTCCAACCGGATAGAAGGGTGTTCCATCGGCATAGCTGAAATGATAAATGTGATCCACCTTCACAGGCCCATGATTTTGGGCCGACGTGGGGGCGGTACAGATGAGTGTTCCTTGCAGGCCATCCAGCTGCGCCGTGCTGCTGCTCGTGGTGAAGGACCATTTGCCTGTGCAATCCGGCATGAAGCGAATGACGTATTGTCCATCGCCATCATAGAAGCCGTCGACCTTAATGCTCCGATGCCCGAATTGAAATTCGGCGCCGAGTACAACTTCCTTATAGGGATTTCCTTCCTGCGGCCCTTCTATGCGAAGCTCAAAACGATTCCACTGCTCAGCCTCGAAAGGCTCTGACCATGTGCGAGTCATGCTGTTCCTCCTTCTCTGATCATAAAAGTACATGGTAATTGGTGAATGGCTCCATTCTATAGGATGCTGAAACCCATTCGTAGCCGTCCAAAGTATCCTTTTGTGCGTTAATATGACTCTTTGCTTGTGCTAAGCTTGCCAATACGCCTCTGTAAGTAGACGAACGATGCTTTTTCCTATGCTTTTATGCCCATATGCTGCAATAGGGACAAACGCAGCGCCGAATGCAAGGAGAAAAAGCCCCCTGTGTTCTTCTCTTGGAGGGAAGAGTCAGGAGGCGGAAGGCAGAAGGCAGAAGGCAGAAGGCTTTAAAAAAAAGCTTATTGATTGCGATATTCTAATGGAGAAACACCAGTGCGCTCTTTGAACAGCTTGCTAAAATAATGCGGGTTCATATAACCGATAGCAGCGGATATTTCATATACTTTGCAATTTGTCGTGCGCAGAAGCTGCTGCGCATGCTCGATTTTGTGACGAATGACATATTCGCTGAAGCTTTCTCCAATCTCCTTTTGAAAAATGCGGCTTAAATAGCTTGGGCTGACATGGATGGAAGCCGCTACTTTTACGAGCGATAAGTCCTCCAGCAAATGCTGGTCGATAAAAGCCTTCGACTTTCGAACGATAAAATTATCGCTTTGTTCGTTTAAAGGCAGCTGCAGCAGCGTTTCCATATAGGCTTTTGGCAGCTCTTGAAGGGAGCTGTAGCACGAGCTGACCGAGCAGATAATGGCAACGTTCAGCAGCTCCAGCGTTTTCTGCCGCACCATATCGAGCAGCTTGTTTAATTCGGCGGGGCACTTTTTGCCCTCTTTGTCGGCATCGCCGTATTCACCAGGCCTCCGAGTCTGAACAGCGTCGGTTGAGCGAGCATATTGCGGGCAAAGCCAGACCACTTCACGGTAATTGCGATGAAAGACAAGCCCGCCCCATTCCTTCGTGACAAATTCGGCAATGAGATGCTGGAGGGAACGAAAACGCAAATGCCCAGCGTCCTGCATAGGGGCGGCATCGTCGCGTTTGCGGAAGACGGTTAACCGAAAGCCTGTCTCAAAGGCAGGCTGCGCAAGCTCTGTCAGCAGCGGCTGCTCAGGAAACGTGTGCTCATCGAGCAGCGACAGCAGATATTGATTTCTCTCCTCCTCCGTATAGGCGGGCTGGGGGGCTGAGGTGTGTTCCAGATTCGTCGCAGCTTTGAGTAGGGAAGCGCCAATTTCCTCTTCATCCATCGTGGGCTTGTGCAAATAGTTGACGGCGCCGAGGCGAATCGCCTCTTTGGCATAGGTGAAGTTATCATAGCTGCTGATGAAAATGATTTGTACGCCCGGATAGCGCTCCAGCGCCTTCTTGGCAAAAGCGAGCCCGTCCATGCCGGGCATTCGGATATCCGTAAGAATAATATGGATAGGCTGCTGGGTCTCCATTGCAAGCAGCGCTTCTTCACCATTTGAGGCTTCGGCTTTCCAATGAACGCCGTATTTTTCCCAATCTACCATATAGCGCAGTCCTAGTCTTGCTATCGATTCATCTTCAACGACGAGCAGATTCCACATCCGCATTCTCCTCCTTCTCCAATATCCGATAGGGCATTCTAACCGTCACGATCGTATGTGCCGCTGAACGCTCAAAGGATAAGCCGTATTCCTCGCCAAAACGCAGCCGGATGCGGTCCTGCACATTGCGCAGTCCAATATTTTGTGTGCCGGTATCGCTTTGCGGCCACTTCAGCAGCTCCAAGGCTTGCTGGTTGAAGCCGCTTCCATCATCGCGCAGCTCAATGACCAGCAGACGGTTATCCTTTCCTTCAAGCCGGGCTTCCAGCGTAATATGCAGCTTTCTTTCCAGCCCCTTGGCCCCGTGAAAAATCGCATTTTCAAGCAGCGGCTGCAGCAGCATGGGCGGTATGGACGCTTGATTCAGCTCGGGCGGAATATGCCACTCCATATCAAATACATTCGTATAGCGTAAATCCATTAACGTCGCATAGTCGCGCAGCAGCCGAATTTCCTCCTCAAACGTAACGAGCTCGCTGTCGAGCTTCATATTCGCATGGAGCAGCTTATTCAGCGATTGAATCAGCTTGGCGATTTGCCCCGATTGCTGGAGAACGGCCAGCATGCGAATAGAATTGAGTGTATTGTATAAAAAATGGGGCTGAATACGGGCCCGCAGCGCATAAAGCTCGGCATGCCGCTTCTGCCGTTCCTTCTCTTCAATCGATTGAATGAGCTCTTGCAGTCGAATGACCATTCGGCCGTAGCTGCTTTCCAGCTGGCCGATTTCGTCGGCGCGGCCATGCGCCTCGGGCGTGAAAAACTGCCCTTTTTCTACTTTGCGCATCGAGCGTATAAGTCTGGAGATGGGCTGGGAAAATCCTCGTGCGATTAAGAGGGAGGCAACAGCCGCCAGTACAGCAACGCAAATAATAATGACGATCGTAAAGCTCTGAATGGAACGGCTGCTTTGCAATATAGCGTCCTTATCCACACCCATGTAAATTTGCCATTCCAAATAATCGCTCTTCAAGGAAACACCGCTAAAGGTTTTGCTTCCAGCCTGTTCTTTAATGGCAAATTCCCACTCGTCATGCGGTACATTCTGGCTTGCGTGCTTCTGGAGCTCAGCTGCCAGCGCTGCATTCGAGGCATAAATCAAATTGCCGTCCCGGTCTACGACGATGACCTGCGCATTTGGCAGCTCGAGCGAATCGACAAGATTCGAAATAAAGCGCGGGGAGATAAACATCGTCGTGACGGCCAGCGGCTTATAGTCCTCGTCCATTAGCAGCCGGGCACCAATAATAGCGTCAAAGGAATTGGTTTTAAACTGCTGAATGTTCTGAATGCCCGTCACGGTAAAATGACCCTTGCCCGCCATTACCTCTTGATACCAATCCTCATCCTTGGCGTCATAATTCCCATTAATAGTGCTGTCCCCATCCAGCCGATAACCATTAATCGACCCGTTCATGCCATAAACCATGAGCCCTTTAATGGACGAATTAATGGATGGATAGGCGCTCATGAGCCGAGCCATCGTTTTTTGGGCGTTAATTTCCTCTGTCCCCCACTGTTCAGGCGAGAGTGCTGGCTTGTTCAGAAAGGAAAACACTTCCGGCATAAAATAAGGCAGCATGCTGAAGCGGTCAAAGTCGCTGATTTGTCGTTCAATTGAAGCATTGAACTGCGCCAAAATGACCTTCAAGTCCTGCGTCGTCTGCGCTTCCAATGTACCCGATGATTTCGTCGAGCCGATAGCTCCTATAATGAAAGCGGGAATACTGCTGAGCAGAAAAAATAAAATGAGCAGCTTAGTCTGATAACGTGCGTTTCTCCAGCGTCCCAATTTGCCCACCCTTTCCTGAATGCTAGGGAGTAGTTGCCGATTATAGCGCTTTCATTCCGCGCAGTGTTCAAGCATTTTAACATGATTGCTTCCAGAAGACAAAACTAAATCACTAAACAGAAAAATAAGGAAAAAGCCCATCCTTCGTAAAGGACGGGCTCCTTCCCTATGCTTATTTTAGCCTTTTACCGCTCCGGCAACGACGCCTTTGACGATGTATTTTTGCAGGAAGATAAAAACGATAATCGAAGGCAGCACCGCCATGACCATGGCGGTCATTGCATATTGCCAGTCGGATGTATATTGGCCGACGAAGGTGTACGCGGCAAGCGTAAGCGTCTTCGTGTCCGGCGAGCCGTTCACCATAAGCAGCGGCAGCAGGAAGTCATTCCAGATCCACATCACATCAATAATAATGATAGTCGTCGTGACCGATTGCAGCAGCGGAAAAATAACGAGGAAAAACAGCCGAAAGCCAGATGCGCCATCCATCGTTGCGCTTTCGTCGATTTCCTGCGGAATGCCCTTCACGAAGCCGTGATAGATAAAGACGGCAAGCGGGGCGCCAAAGCCCCAATACAGCACGCCAAGTCCCCAGGTGCTCTCCGACAAATGCAGCTGTTTGGCGAATTGGAGCACCATCAGCATAATCGATTGGAACGGAATAAGCATGGGCATAATGCAGAACATATAGATCAGGCCGCTCATCCGCGTTTTTGTACGCGCCAGCTTATAGGCTGCAATAGACGAGACGAGAATAATGCCTGCGAGACCGACGATCGTAATGACCAGATTGTTCATGAACAGCTTCGGATAATTGATAAACTGCCACACATAAGCATAATTTTCAAAAATAATTTTCTCCGGCAGCGCGATGACGTCGCTCATTACTTCTCCAAAGCTTTTAAAGGAGTTGTTAATAGCCAGAAACAGCGGGTACAGAAACAGCAGCGAGAGCAGAAGCATGACGGCTTCCAGCGCGTAGCGTCCGACTGGGCGATTTTTTCTCATTAGGCCTCTACCTCCCGGCGTTTGAACAGCGTTAATTGAATGATCGTAATGAACAGTACGGCAACGAACAGAATGAGTGCCTTCGCCGTACCGTAGCCGTACAGATTGTTCTGGAATGTATCGCGGTAAATGTCATAGGCGATGCTGTAGGTCGAGCCGCCCGGCCCGCCGCCGGTGAGCGACAAAATCACATCAAACACTTTAATCGAATTCGTCAGCGCCATAAAGACGGCAATCGTAATCGAAGGGGCAAGCAGCGGCAGCGTAATGTTGAAAAAGGTGCGGAAGGGCCCTGCGCCGTCTACCGTTGCCGCCTCCTTCAAATCTCCCGGCACCGATTGCAGTCCCGCGATATAGATCACGAGGTAGAAGCCAATCGATTGCCAGATCGACACGAGCAAAATCGAAACAAAGGCAAGCCCGGGCGTGCCAAGCCAGCTTAAGTCAAAAATCCCCCAGCCTGTACTTTCCCCCAGCGACTCAAAGCCCTGCATGAAAATAAACTTCCAGATAAAGCCGACGATGACGAGGCTCAAAATGTAGGGAATAAAGAAGGCCGCCCGCAGCCAACTGGTCGTGCGCAGCTTCATGTCTAGCAGAACCGCGAGCCCAATCGCCAGCACATTGACAAGCACGATGTACAGTACGGCGTATTTGATCGTAAACCACGCCGAGCTGGTGAAATTCGCGTCATTCAGAAAAATTTGCTTGAAATTATCGAGCCCAATAAATTTCGGGTGCTTGGAAATGCCGTTCCATTTGGTCAAGGAATAACGGATGGTCATGGCAAATGGAATATAGAAGGCAACGGCAATACAAATCAGAACAGGCAGGCTGAACAAGGTGAATTCCAGCTTCCCGCCCCATTTTTTACCTAATGCTTTAAACATATGATGCACCCCAATTCGTCTATTGTATCCACGCCCGCGAGCTCTGCAGCCAGAGGACGGCGCGAGCCGCTTGCGCTGGAAAAAGCATTTTCCAATTTAGCTTTAATGTGTATTATAGAGCAGACGGTTGCCCGTCTAAATGGATTATAGAAAACAGTTAGGGGTAAAAAGGTGAACTGTATGCGGAGCGTGAAACGATGATGAAAGCGATTGCGGGCAAGGCGTGGGAGCTGCTTTCTTTTTGGCGGGGGCGGGTTGCCAGAAGGCTGGTCAATAAGCTGGTTTTGCTGTTTACGGGCGTTATTGTGCTCGTTGTGGCATCGCTGAACTTTATCTCTTACCAGATGCTTGAGAAGGAGTCGGTCGGCAACAGCATTGATAGCACGACGAACAACCTGCTGCTCGTTGGCCGCAATTTGGAGGATTATTTGAAGGGCATCGAGCAAATATCCTTGCCGCAAATCGGCTACGATGAAATTACCTATGCCATTATGCATGAATCAGAGGACTATTCCTCCAAGATGTATGTTGAAAATTATTTGCGCAATCTGTTTTATTCCCGCAGCGACTTGGAGGCTATCTACTTGTATGTCGTAGAGAAGCAGAAGTATTATGCGATTACGAGAGAAAATTACAATATAACGGTGCGGACGGGGACGAACACCATCATTGCAGAGCAGCCATGGTATGCCAAGGCGATGGCAGACCCGAGCAATCAAGCCTATCAATCGCTGTCGGGGCCTGATGTGGAAGCGGAATCCGGTTATTCGGCTGAAATTCAGCAGGCCAGCTTTATGGCGTACCACCGGGTCATGCGTTCGATTAAGACGCGCAAGCCGCAGGCGGTGCTCTCTTTTTATTACAACGCTTCAGTCAAGGACGAGATTGTGAAGGATATACCGTTTAGCGAAGGCCAGCATTTGCTGTATGTCAGCCCGGATAATGAGCCTTTTGAGCTGGATGATAAAGCATTCTACACGGAGCTGCGGGACGCAGGTGTACTGAAAAGGCTGGACGGAGGAGCAGGGCTGACGGGAACCTCCAGTGGGCCGTTTACTTGGGTGCAGGGGGAGCAGAAATATTTAATTATTTACAACGTGGCGGAGAAAAGCGGCTGGAAGCTGATTAAGCCGATTCCTTATTCACAAATTTATGAGGCCGCGACGAAGACGCGCAATCTGAACTATGCCATTGGCGTGCTGTTTTTGCTGCTCGCCGTCATTCTCGTCAGCTTGATGTCGAGTGCCATTACGAAGCCGCTCAAGAAGCTTTCCCACCAAATGAGCCGGTTCAGCGCAGGCAGCTTTGACGCGGAGGCCGAGGTGAAGGGGCGAGACGAAATTGCTTATTTATCGCGTCATTTCAATTTGATGGTCAGGCGGACCAATGAGCTGATTAATGAGCGCTACAAGATGAAGCTGGCGGAAAACCATGCGATTTTAAAGGCGCTGGAGGCGGAGATCAATCCGCATTTTCTGTATAATGCGCTGCAAGCCATCTCCACCAAGGCGCTTAAGCATCAAACGTATGACGTCGCGGATATGATCGATGCGCTGGCGCTGACGTTCCGCTATTGCATCAGCGGGAAGGATATTGTGTTTGCGAGCGAGGAGCTGAAGCATATCGAGCGTTATATGGCGCTGCAAACGGCGCGGTTCGGCGCCAGATTGCAGGTCGTCTATGAGTGGGAGGAAGCGCTGATGGAGCTTGAGATTCCGAAGCTTTCGGTGCAGACGCTGGTCGAGAATGCGATCAAGCATGGACTGGAAAAGGTGACGAGCACCGTCACCATTGGCATTAAGGCGTCCATTCAAGAGGACGGAACAGCGCTGATCGCCGTTCAGGATGACGGGCCGGGCTTCACGCAAGACAGGCTTGGGCAGGTGGAGGCTTCGCTGCGGCGCGAATGGGGCCAGAGGGAGAGCGACAACATTGGGCTCGTCAACCTTTATACGAGACTGAAGCTGCTGTATGGGGAAGAGGCTGAGCTGCTCATTAAAAGCGAACAAGCGGGGACGGAGCTGGCGATGCGGCTGCCCCGCCGAGGAGGGAACGGTTCATGAATTATACGGTGCTGATCATAGATGATGAAGAGCCGCTGCGCGAAGCCATACGGCTGCTTGGCGACTGGGAGGGACTTGGCGTAGGGCAGGTGCTGGAGGCGGCAGATGGGTTAAGCGGATTGCGTATGCTTGCGGAGCATAAAGTGGACCTGGCTATCGTCGATATGAAGATGCCTGGCCTGAATGGGGCGGAGCTGCTGCAAACCGTGGAGCAGCAGTACCCGGGGCTGCTGACCATGGTCGTCAGCGGCTACAATGACTTTGAATATACGCGGCAGGCGATTCGCTCCAAGGTCGTCGATTATTTGCTCAAGCCCGTAAACCGGATAGAGCTGAATCAGGCGCTGCGCAAGGCGATGGATGTGCTTGAAGCGAAGCGCAGGCAGGAGAGCGATTTTATCGCGCAAAATATTACCCTTAACCTGTCGCTGCCAGGGCTCAAGGAAAAGATGTATTTGTCCATTCTTGAACGCAGCTTTAAGCAGCAGGCGAATGAAGCGTTTTTGCCGCTTATTGGTGCGGACGACAAGGCCAACCGCTTCGTTGTTGTGCTGCTGCGCATTTTGAATCTAGACCAGGTCAGGCGCAGCCGCTTCCACGGCGATACGGAGCTGCTCCATTTCGCCGTCACCAACGTCGTCAATGAGGTGGCGGGCGCACACTTTCAAGCGTTCAGCTTCGCGAATCCGAAGCAGGAGCGCGAGCTGCTTGCCATTCTGACGATGAATGGCGGGGGAGCTGCCGATGCAGCCTATCGGGCGCTGCATCAGGTGAATGCCATAGCCGCTACGCTACAGCGGCTATTCGGCATTAGGGTCGCCGCAGGCATCGGCGGCCCGGTGAAGGCGGCGCTGGACATGGCCGCCTCCTTTGAAGAAGCGCGCTCAGCGCTGGGCGAGATGGACCTGCTGCGTTTGAATGGAGCAGCAGCCGTTAGAGCCGCCGCGGCTGATCATCGCGGCAGCGGCAATGGCAGTGGCAGCCGCACGCCGGGAGCGGGTGCCGCGGGTGCAGAGAAGCGGCAGCCGAAGGAGGGGCTGTCGCTGCCTGGGCGGATGGCGGCCATTCGCCAGGCGCTGGCGGGCGACAACCTCCAGCAGGCTAGCAGCATTATTAGCGAGCTGGCCCGCAGCTGGCAGGAGGCGGACAAGCTGAGCTTGGGCGAAGCCGATCGCATCATTCGCGAGAGCATCGTGCTGCTTGGCGACCTGTCGCTTGCGCTTGGCGTTCCCCAGGAGCGGCTGCCGGCCGGCAGCGAGGAAAGCTTGCGCAGCTGGGGGCTTTCACTCGATTTTGCCACCTTCGAGCAGTTTGCCGCGCTGCTTCAGCGGCTGCTCGGCTTCTACCATGAGCAGCTGCGGGCGGCACAGGCTGTCCAGAAGCCGTTCGATATAGCCGATATTAAAGCTCACATCGACCGTTATTATTTTGAGGATATTAAAATCTCGCTGTATACCGATAAATATTTTCTCAGCCGCGAGTATTTGATGAAGCTGTTCAAGCAGCAGTTTGGCTGCGGCATTCATGAATATGTGCAGAAGGTGCGGATGGATAAGGCGCGGGAGCTGCTGGACGATTCGGCGCTCAAAATTCAAGATATTTCCGAGCTGCTCGGCTACAAGGACAAAAACTATTTCAGCAAGGCATTTCGCAATTATTACAGCCTGTCGCCTTCGGAATATCGGAGCAGCAAGGGGAATGGTTAGGGGAGTCCACAGCCATATACCACTTTTTTACCCTTAATACACCACTTATCTGCATTTTTATCTCCTATCCTTTTCTTTAGAATAAGCAGCGAAGACTTGTATTCCAAGCGAAAAGAAATGGGGGCCCTACCATGTTAAAAAAAATCATGTCCATGTCCACCAGTATCGTCCTGGCTTCGGTCATGCTGGCTGCTTGCGGCAGCGGCAATGGCAGCACTACCAGCACAAACAGCACTACGCCAGAAGCGAGCAGCACAGCTGACGCTGGCGGAGCCGCGAATGAGGCTAAGCCGGTTACGATCAACATGTTTACCGCTTCTCCCGAATATACCGATGCGTTTAATGCTTACATTGCCGAATACAAAAAAGTAAAGCCGAACGTCACGATCAACCTGGAAATTATGCAAGCCGATTACAATACGGTGCTGAAGTCGAAAATCGCGTCCGGAAGCACGCCGGATGTATTCCAGACGACAGCGGGCGGCGACATTGACACCTTTGCCGAATACAGCGCAGATTTGACGAATGAGCCGCTGGCGGCAGCTATGACGGATGCGGTACGTGTTAATATGACATCGAGCGACGGCAAGGTGCTCGGACTTCCGGTCAAGGGCAATTTAATGATGATGATTTATAATAAAAAGCTGCTCGCGGATGCGGGCATTACGGCCGCCCCGAAGACGACAGCAGAGCTTGAGGATGCCGTTGCCAAGCTGGAAGCGAAGGGCATCACGCCATTTGCCAACGCGTACAAAGAGTGGTGGGTATGGAAGCATATTTTCCAAAACTTCGTCAACGCAGCTGCGGAAGATGCGGGCACCACGCCGAAAGAGCTGGTGGGCCAGTTCATCGCGGGTGAAACGACATTTAAAGACCATCCTATGCTGAGCGACAATTTCTTTCATTTCATCGACCTTACCGTGAAGCACGGGACAGACAAGCCGCTGGAGCGTGACAGCAACGCCGAAGTAAGTGACTTTGCTTCAGGCAAAGCGGCCTTCATGACGGGCAAGGGCGCATGGGACGAGGAAGCGATCAAGAAAATTACACCTGACATCGAGATCGGCATCGCAGGCTATCCGGTCAGCGGCAAGCCAGAGCAAGCGCTGCTTGTAACGGGAGCCGATCAGGCGCTGCGCATTAACAAGGATTCCGCTGTTGCGGCGGAAACGATTGAATTTTTCAACTGGCTGTATACCTCCGACTACGGTAAAAAATGGTTCTCGGAAGTCGCGAAGGTCATTCCGCCGATTAAAGATGCGGCGCTGCCGGATCTGGATATGCCGAAGCAGATGGAAGAGATTTTAAAGACGGAGAAATCCGGTGATCTGTCGGTTAACTATTCTCTCGACACATTCCATCAAAAATTTGGCGAGCTGATGCAGAGCTACATTAGTGGCGGGAAAACGAAGGAGCAGGCGATTACCGAAATCCAGCAAGCGTGGATTCAATTCGGCTCCTCGATGTAAGCAAGCGGTCAAGCACAGGGACGGAAGCGTTCCCTGTGTTTTTTGTTATGAAATGATGTGTTGATTAGCGCCTTGCAATCGCAAGGCTATTCTACAATAAATGTTTTAAATAATGGGCTTGGCGCTTACTATCCTTCTTGAGTTAACCGATATAACTAGGTACAAGGGTTAACTTTAAGCTAGAGGAGAATGACGAGATGAAGGCGTCTAGTCCATTAAAATTTTTAACTAATCTGTCATTTCGGGTTAAGCTTCCCGTCATGATCTGTTTGCTTGTATGTATCGTGCTTGCGGCAACGGGCACTTTAAGCTATCGCATTGCAGCGGAAATTACAATTTGGAGCAGTTTTTCACAGCGGACAATACCGCTCTAACGAGCGTGAATGAACGATTAACAACGAGTATTCAAGGCATGCTGGCGACAATCAAACCATTTTGGTTATGGACAAAAATGGTTTGATTGTCGCCAGCAGCAACGAGTCTGTATTGAACAGCAGCCGCTCTGACCGTGATTATTTTCAACAGGCGATTAAAGGAAAAGCGGCGGTGAGCGATGCACTGGAGGAAGTAACAGCAACGGTACAGGAGCAATCGGCAATGGTACAGAACCTTGCGGAGATGGTTGAAACGATCGAAAGCTTGAGCAATGAGCTGGCACAAGCAGCTGGCGAATTCAAAGTAGAATAACGATACAGTTCATAAACACCCCTGTTCTATTAGTAGAACAGGGGTGTTTGGTTCGCCTAAATAAAGGAACTCATAGAGCGTGAAAATAAGCTATAATATAACAATAATCGATAAATATCGGGTTGAAGCGTGTGCGCTAGTTGCCTGCCAGGCAGGAAAACAGTTTGTTGCGAAAAGGAGATTGCGGCGGTGGATCACTTCAAAAATTTATTTGAGCTATCTTTTGACATGCTTGTGGTCATGGACTGCAACGGCCGCGTTGTGCACTATAACAGTGGCTTGCAGAAGATGCTGGGCTATCCTGTCTTTTTGAATAGTATGAAAGATTTTTATTCGTATATGCATCCCGACGATATAGCTTCAATGGATGCTTTAGTTCCACAATTAATACAGGGTAGAGAGCTGAGCGGATACTTGAATCGATTCCGCTGCGCAGACGGCTCTTATAAATGGCTGCAATGGAATGTCTCGCTGGATCAAATCAATATGTATTTTTATGTCATAGGTCGTGATGTGCATCATCAGAAAAACTTCGAGCAGCACCTGGCGGCACAGGAGCTTTGGTACCGTTCCTGCCTCGACAATTTGCTGGATGGCTTCAGCTATTACAAGGCAGTCCGGGACGAAGGCGGCGATATTATTGATTATCGGTCGGAGTACATGAATGATACCTTTTGCCGCATGATGAATTATTCGAAAGATGAAGCTGTGGGCCGGCTGTGGTCGCAGCTTTTTCCTGATTTTACAGAAGAGATCCAAATGGTGCTGAAACAGGTGACGAGCAGCGGCAAACCCGTTCTAAGGCAGGAGCGGGTATACAATAAGTGGCTGACGGATGAGGAAAGCTATGATGTGCTCTATTATAAAATGGGTGATGGCTTCGCCTGCAGCTGGCGCAATGTGACCGAATACCGCCGGGCTCAGGAGCATCTGGAGCTTTCAAACCTGAAATTTACGAGTGCCTTTCACACGAATGCAACAATGAACTTTCTAATAGATTTGGAAACAGCGACCATTATAGAGATGAATCAGAAGTTCTCGCAGACGATCCGGCGGGGGCATTATTCCCATTTTGTAAGCAGTATTATGCAAGCGATTCCAGCTCAGGGGTTATTAGAAAATATTGAGCTTCCCTTCCTGCGGCAGTCTGGGGATACGGGCTATGGCGTTATATCAGGCGAGGTGCTGGAGCTGAAGGACAAGCGTTATTTTCTCGCCTTTGCCATCGATATTACGGAGCTGCGCAAAGCCAAAAAGCATCTTCTGCTCATGGACAAGCTAAATTTACTCAGCTCCATGGCGGCAAGCATTGCCCATGAGGTGCGCAATCCGATGACGACGATTAAAGGATTTTTACAGCTGATGCAGAAAAATACGACGCTCGCCTCTTACCGCGATACGTTGAATTTAATGATTAGCGAGCTCGATCGCGCTAACGGCATTATCTCAGAATATTTATCGCTGGCGAATACCCGTTTTGTGCAGAAGGAACAGAAGCAGCTGGATGTTCTCGTTTCGAATATACTGCCGCTGCTGGAAGCGGATGCGGCTTATTCCAACATTTTAATTGTGCTTGATCTGCATGCCACGGAGCCCGTTACCGTCGAGGAGAAGGAAATCCGCCAGCTGCTGCTGAATTTGACGCGCAATGCCATTGAAGCGATGGAGAGCGGCGGCGAGCTGACGATTCGGACGAGAATGAATCAGGGCGATGTCATACTGGAAGTAGCCGATCAAGGACATGGCATTCCGAAGGAGCATATAGAGGCGATTTTCACCCCTTTTTATACGACGAAGGAAACGGGAACCGGGCTTGGGCTTGCGGTGTGCCGCAGTATTGCGGAGCATCATGGCGCCGATATCGAGATTGAATCAAGCGAGGAGGGTACGACATTCCGGGTCGTATTTTAGCAGCCCTCCAAGCAGCGTACAATCTCATGATAAGCAGCCAATCGTTTGGGTGGATTAGGATATTTTCCCACACTAACGTTTTTTTGCTGATGAATGGTTTCGTTTTGGCCTATATATAGAAGAAATCCCCCTGATTACGCGAAAGCGCCCAGGGGGATTGTTTGTTTTGGCATAGTGCGAGCTAGAGAGATGAATCAGCCTTAGCCCTCATTCATGATTTCAGCAATCAATTCAAAAGAACGAAGGCGTGCCTGATGATCATAAGCAGAGCCGGTAATCATCAGCTCATCAGCGCCTGTTTTTTCAATAATGTCGGCCATTCTGCTGCGGACCGTTTCCTTGCTTCCGGCTACGCCGAAGCTGAATTTGCTGCGGACGACAACCTTCTCCTGTTCATTCCACAGTTCATCCATATTGGCAACGGGCGGTTTCAGCTTGCTCGTCTGGCCGCGGATGAGGTTCAGGAACTGCTGCTCCTGCGAGGAGGCGAGGAAGCGCGCTTCTTCATCTGTATCGGCCGCAAGAATGTTTACGCCAATCATGACATGAGGCTGCTCAAGCGCCGCCGAAGGGCGGAAGCTGCTGCGGTACAAATGCAGAGCCTGCATTAAATAGTCTGGCGCAAAATGGCTGGCGAAAGCAAACGGCAATCCCAGCTGCCCCGCTAGCTGAGCGCTAAAGCCGCTGGAGCCTAGCAGCCAGATCGGAATATCGAGTCCTTCGCCGGGGAAGGCGCGAACCGCAGGAACTCCTTCTTCTATAGAAGGATTTAGAAAACTGCGAAGCTCGCCAAGCAGCTCAGGGAAGTCTTGGCCGTTATTGCTATTAAGTCCACGGCGCAGCGCGCGGGCAGTGGCCTGATCTGAGCCTGGCGCACGCCCGAGTCCAAGATCAATGCGCCTTGGATACATCGAGGCGAGTGTGCCGAATTGCTCGGCTATCATAAGCGGCGCATGGTTGGGCAGCATAATACCACCGGAACCGACACGGATCGTGCTCGTGCCTTCGGCCACATAGCCGATGAGTACTGAGGTAGCGGCGCTGGCAATGCCTTGCATATTGTGATGCTCAGCCAGCCAATAGCGCTGATAGCCCCAACGCTCAGCATGCTGGGCGAGATCGCGTGTATTTTTGAAAGCGTCGGTTGCATTGCCGCCTTCAACAACGGGAGCCAGATCAAGAATGGAAAGGGGAACGGTATGTAAATGGGTCATGATAACAATAACCTCCTGTACAGTAAATTGACTTGTAGGTCATACTCTCCATTATATCATAATGAACGCCAAGGATAGAGTGGACAGGCAGGCGCGAAAGAGGGTGAAAAAAAGTTGAAGCAAAAGCTTGCATTTTATCTTTAATTGTAGTATCTTAAATTTAAGATAATAAATGCAAGGAGGTGAGGGCAATGAAAGAGGCAGACAGCATAACGAAAGTGTCACAGCAGGAAGCCGAAGACAGTGCTTTGAAGCTCTACATTGCGCTCAATCGGGCCAGCCAATGGATTAACGCCCACGGCGACCGGGACATTCGCAAGCATGGCTTGAATCGTACGGAATTCGGCGTACTGGAAATGCTATATCACAAAGGTCCACAGCCTTTGCAGCAAATTGGCGGCAAGGTGCTGATGAGCAGCGGCAACATTACCTACGTCATAGATAAGCTTGAGAAGAAGCAGCTTGTGCAGCGTAGAGCTTCAGCTGATGATCGCCGGCTCATCTTCGCAGAAATAACTAGCCAAGGCACACAGTTTATTGAAGAAGTATTTCCAGCACATGCAAACATTATTACAGAAGCGGTTAGCGGCTTGACGACAGAGGAACAGAAGCTGGCAAGCGAGCTGCTCAAGAAGCTTGGCAGACACGCGCAGGATGCTTTTAAGTAGAAGAGGCTTGGTATCCTGTATCGTCACTTATTTCTATCACTCAGCCCCAATATCTTAATTTAAAGACTCTCAAATCCATGATATAATAGAGGAGTGTTCATAATGACACAACAAACAGCAGGCATTCACCACATTACAGCTTTCGTATCGAACGCACAAGCAACGGTTACTTTCTACGCAGGCGTATTAGCCCAGCGGCTCGTGAAAAAAACAATCAACTTTGATGCTCCGGAAGTGTATCATCTGTATTTCGGAGATCAAGCCGGCAGCCCAGGCACGATCATGACTTTCTTCCCTTTTGCACACGGTCGTAAAGGTGTGATTGGAGGCGGTCAGGTTGGGGTAACCACTTATGTTGTTCCTGCGGGAGCGCTGGATTTTTGGAAAGAGCGCTTGGCAAAATATGAAGTGCCATTCACCGAAACGCAGCGGTTCGGCGAGTCGTATGTACAATTCGTTGACCCTGATGGCTTGCAGCTTGAGCTTGTAGCCCGGGAGGAAGGCCCGCTAAGCGACTGGTCTTATGCGGGAGTACCGACTGATAAAGCCATTAAAGGCTTTGGCGGCGCGATTTTGTACAGCTCTGCTCCGCAGAAAACGTTCCGTTTGCTGGAAGAGGTAATGGGACTGAGCAAAATCGGCGAGGATGCTGGTTATGCGCGTTTCAGATCATCGGCAGAAATCGGCAATATCATTGATCTTCCGATTGAGCGTGTTGAGCCTGGTCATGGCGGCTCCGGTACGGTCCATCATATTGCATGGCGTGCGAAAGACGATGCAGAGCATGCGCTGTGGAGAAGCCATGTGGAGACGAATGGCTACCACCCTACACCAATAATCGACAGACAATATTTCCATGCGATTTATTTCCGCGAAGAAGGCGGCATATTATTCGAGATTGCGACAGATCCTCCAGGCTTTGCACGTGACGAGGAGCCGGAACATCTCGGTGAAAAACTGATGCTGCCAGAATGGTTTGAACAGCATCGCGAGGACATTGTGCGGCTGCTTCCGCCTATCCAAGTACCGTAAGTGAGAGGAGAATGGACAATGAAACATATTTATCAGCAAGGCACGAATGCGGCGGCGCCAGTTTTGGTGCTGCTGCACGGTACCGGAGGAACGGAGCGCGATTTGCTGCCGCTGGCTGGCCGAATTGACCCTACAGCATCGGTGTTAAGCATTAGAGGCAATGTACTGGAAAACGGGTTGTCCCGCTATTTCCGCAGACTGGCCGAAGGTGTTTTTGACGAGGAGGATTTAGTGCTCCGTACGAAGGAGCTCCATGATTTTCTAGACCAGGCGGCAGTCGACTATGGCTTTGATCGTGAAAATCTCGTCGCTATCGGCTACTCCAATGGAGCCAACATCGCGGGCAGCCTAATGTTCCATTACAAGGATGCTTTCCGGGGAGCGATTTTGCATCATCCGATGGTTCCGCTTCGCAGCGTAGAGCTTCCCGATATGACCGGCATTTCCTGTTTCATCGGTGCAGGCCGCAATGACCAGATGTGCCCGCCGCAAGAGACGGAAGAGCTGCAAGCGATGCTGTCCGGCGCGGGAGCTGCGGTTAGCGTACATTGGGAAAACTACGGCCATCAGTTGACGGGCAGCGAAGTCGAAGCAGCCGCAGCCTGGTATGCCAAGGTCATTTGCCCATGATGGTTACGATTGATCCGTCTGAGCGCTCGGCCCGTGATAATTATAAGCTGCTTTCGGGCAGCATTATACCACGGCCGATTGCTTTCGTGACGACGCTGTCTTCATGCGGCGTACTCAATGCTGCGCCATACAGCTATTTCAATGTTGTATCGTCCAATCCGCCGCTGCTATCGGTTTCGGTACAGCGGAAGCCGGATGGACAGCAGAAGGATACTGCCCGCAATGCAATAGAGGCAGGGGCTTTCGTCGTGCATATTGCCGACCAATCGTATATTGAACAGCTGAATGTAACGGCGGCTAATTTGCCGCCAGAGGTAAGCGAGGTCGCAGCAGCAGGACTTACGCCGGTTCCTAGCGTTAGGGTTGCCGTGCCTGGTGTAGCTGAAGCGAAAATTCGGATGGAATGCGTCCTGGAGAAGGCCATTCCGCTCGGCGGAACGAACGATGCGCCTGCCTGCGATTTACTGATCGGCAAGGTCGTATTTTATCATCTCGATGAGACGGTTTACGATGAGCGCGGTTATATTGATGCCGACCAGCTTGCGCCTATTGCCAGGCTTGCAGGCAGCGATTATGCAGGGCTTGGCGCACGTTTTTCCATTGACCGTCCAACCTCGTGATGGCATACACATACGCAGATATTCGTTGTATCTGTTTGACCAAAAATGGCAGCAGATGTGAGCTGCAAGCTTGACACTTGAAACTGCAAAGTAAAAGAACCCTCGACTACACCGTATCGGCGTAGCACGAAGGTTCTTTTACTTTTGAAAGTGTAAGCCAATGCTGAGGGAGCTCTATTTAGCCTCTGCTTCCGCAAGCTTAGCAATTTCCACGATAACCTGAACGGCTTTCAGCATATTGTCGACCGAAGCGTATTCGTAGCGGCCATGATAATTTTCCCCACCGGTGAACACATTAGGCGTAGGAAGCCCCATGTAGGAAAGCTGCGAGCCATCAGTTCCGCCGCGAATCGGCTTAATATCCGGCTTAATGCCGAGATTCTCCATTGCCAGCTTCGCTTGATTTACGATGCCGATAACCGGTTCGATTTTATCCCGCATATTAAAATATTGATCCCGAATATTCAGTTCTATACTCGATTCACCATATTTAAGCTTTAGCCTGCTGACGATGTCTGCCAGCTTCTGCTTGCGTCCCGCAAAGCCTTCTTGGTCAAAATCGCGAATAATATAACGCAGCTCGGACTTCTCCACATCGCCGCTCATTTGAATCAAATGATAAAAGCCTTCGTAGCCTTCCGTGAACTCCGGCGCTTCATCGGCAGGAAGCTGACCGTGCAATTCCATGGCGATTTTCGCCGAATGGACCATTTTGCCCTTGGCCGTGCCGGGATGGACGTTCGTGCCTTTGCAAATAATGTGAGCAGCGGCAGCATTAAAGCTTTCGTATTGCAGCTCGCCAAGCGGCCCGCCATCCATCGTATAGGCATAATCTGCACCGAATGCGGCAACGTCGAAACGATGCGGCCCACGGCCGATTTCCTCATCCGGGGTAAAGGAGACGCGGATTTTTCCATGCTTCACTTCAGGATGCTGAATCAAATACACCATCGCTGTCATAATTTCGGCAATGCCCGCTTTATTGTCTGCACCCAGCAGCGTCGTGCCATCGGTCGTAATTAGCGTATGTCCCACATATTGGCTCAGCTCAGGCGAAGCGGATGGAGACAATACGATAGACAACGCTTCGTTCAGTATGATATCGCCGCCGTCGTAGTTATCGACCACTTGCGGTTTTACATTTTCACCCGTGAAATCCAGCGCGGTATCAATATGGGCGAGAAAGCCAATCGTCGGCACCGTTTTGTCCGTATTGGCAGGCAGTGTAGCCATCACATAGCCGTTCTCATCCACGGTTACCTCCTCCATGCCGATCTTCATCAGCTCTTCCACCAACTGGTCGGCAAGCAGCAGTTGGCCCGGGGTCGTCGGACAAGTCTCGCTGCGGTCATCGGATTGCGTGTTCACCTTGACATAAGAAATAAAGCGTTCCATCAGTTCCTGTTTCATGCTTCCATGCTCCTTTTTCCTCTATTTCAAAATATAAGAATTTATAAGTTTACACGTATAAATAGGCTTATATTTCTCGGACTGAAACGCGCCGCGCCGCCAGAGGACGGCGACAGCCGTTTCACCTTGTCAGTATGTATCTCTAGGTTTATTTCTATTTTATCACAATTACAGCAGCGTTCGCGCGCGGGGCCGTACATGCTATACTTAGGATTATTGAGATGAGGGCAGGTGCTGTTGGATGGCCATTTATATAGCGTTGCTTCGTGGGATTAATGTCGGCGGGCATAAAATAATCAAAATGCAGGATTTGCAGCGGATGTTCGAGCAGCTTGGCTTGCAGCAGGTTAAAACGTATATTCAAAGCGGCAATGTGCTGTTCGAATCGGATGCTCCAGCCGAGCAGCTGCGCCTGCAAATTCAGAAGGAAATTACGGCTGTATTCGGATTTGACGTTCCAGTCGTCATGCGTACCTATACGGAGCTGGCCGCGATTGTCGCAAGCAGCCCTTTTGATGCCGATCAGCTTCAGAAGGGTGAAAATGTTTATGTTGCGCTGCTCGCAGGTATGCCTACGGAAGAAGGAAAGCAGCGGCTGCTCGCATGCAGCAGCGAGGTGGACGACTATCGCCTGTGCGATAGCGAAGTGTATATTTATTGCCGCCAAAGCGTGCGCAAGTCGATGTTTTCGAACAATTTGCTGGAAAAAAAGCTGGGCGTAGCTGCTACTTCGCGGAACTGGCAGACGATGAACAAGCTGCTTAGCCTCGCTGCAGGCATGGAGGAGCTGCTCAAGGCGAATAAGCCTGGATAGCGTTACGATACTTTCCTATATTTCAAGGTGAAACGGCTGTCGCCGTCCTTTGGCAGCGCGGCGCGTTTCATTCCGTGAAATATAGAGAAAGGATGGCGTTAGAATATCCTTTCCTATATTTCAATAAGAAACCGCCAGCTTGGCAGCAAGGAAGTATAAAGCTTCCCTGTCCAAGCTGGCGGTTCGTTGTATGTGATGAATAATAAGTGCTAAGCGTGCTGTTTCAGCCATTTGGCGATATCGGAAATGACGGGTGCAGCAAAGCTGCCTGGATGGTTGTATTCGGCTAACGTGCCTTCTCCTTCACCACTGTAATCGACGAAAAAGTGGTTAAGGCCTGGGTACAGCTTGAAGGAAGCATTAGATTTCCCTTTGAACAGCTCCTCCCACAGCACATAGTCTTTATTCGCAAATACTTGGAAATCATCCTTGCCCTGCAGGACAAGCACCGGTTTCGTTAGTTTTGCGGCATATCCGCTCGCGGGATGATTGTCCATTTCCTTAAAGTAATAGGCGGGCAGGGAGAAAACCGTCGTCGCCTGCGCCTGCGCATCAGTCAATGTATCCAGTGCTTGCGCCTTTTTGTATTCAGCTTCTACGAGCTGCACATTTGCCTGTTTGGCGGGGTCTTTATCATCCATGGCAGTGATAAAAGCTTGGTTCTGGTCATAGACGATTTCCCACAGCGAGCGTGGCGAGCCAGCAAGCAGCACGAGCCCGGCAAAGTCGCCGCCTTCTGCATCAATACGCGGGGCAAGCATGCCGCCAAGGCTATGTCCAATAACATACACTTTGGAGGCGTCAATCCGTTTATCCGCTTTTAGCAGCTTGGCTGCGACAATAGCGTCATCAATGGTTTCTTCCTTCACCGTCATTTTCATATAAGCTTCTGTCGTCATGCTGCTGCCGTAAACAAATGTGCGTTTATCATAACGCAGTACGGCAATTCCTTGCTGAGCTAGTCCCCAAGCGATATCGCGAAATGGCGTATAACCGCTTACCGTCTCATTGCGATCGGATGCGCCCGAGCCCTGGACCAATACGACCGCAGTCAGCGGGCCAGTGGCATTTTTCGGAAGAGTCAAGGTTCCACCGAGCTCATAAGGAGTGCCCTCGCCAACGGTAACCTCTTCTTCAACAATCGTAGCTGGAGCTTCTTTGTCGATGGGCTTTGGCGTAATCAGCATGCCTTCGAGCAGCGTACTCTCCATGTTGACGTAAAGCGTAAGGTTAAAGCTAATCTTTTCAAATACAGCAGTTGCGGTAATCATCGTCATCCCTTCGTCCGCTCCAGATACTACAATATGCTCTGCGCGAACGTAGCTGCCTGCTTGAACCTTTGTGCTTTCCCACGTTTTTCCTAGTACATCTACAGAAACCTGTTTCTTGAGTGTATCCGAGAAGTAATCGTCCCAAAGCATTTGGTAATCGCCTTTATCCAAAGCAGCGGTAACTTTATTTATCCAACGCTCGGCTTCAGACAAGGGGGTAGCAATGGAGACTTGCATCTTGCTTCTTTCATAATTGTACTGACAACCCAGAACTTTATTGAAGAAAGCGAGCGGGACATACAGATGTCCCTGCCGCTGAACCGAAGCGGTGTCGAAGGTGCGCTTCTCCCCGTTCACTAGTGCTTCGGAGCTGCCGGAGCTGAACGTAACCTTGAGGTCCTGCCCTTCGAGCAGAACCTTGCTGCTCGCTTTATGGTAGGTAACTTTCAGACCAAGTCCTTCGACTGCGCTCCGCAGCGGTATCATGACCTCATCGCTGCTGCTCAAGTAAGCCTGATTGCCAGCAGACGTCGTGATGACTTTGCCATTAACGAGCAGCTTGAGGGTTTCTGCGGCAGCTGTCATAGCGGGAAATGCAGCCATGAGCAGCAAGGAAAATACGATCGTAGATGCCAAATGCTTTTTCAAAATAAATTCAGTCCTCCTTTAGAGTGCGCCTGTCCCATCGAGGGAATCAGGCATAAGATGCTGTAGAAAAATAGCTGGATGCATGGGGTCAATTATGTAGGGCGGTTAAATAACCGCAGCTCTATTTCATACGAATGGAGCTTGTTCATGGTTTCCTAATTGTTGGACATCTTAGTTTGGGGGCTTAATCGGGTTCAAGCATAGTTTCCATGCGTTTATGAAAAAAAGAGAGCGCCAGCCGATCGCCGCCGCATTCCGCCGAAGCGGATATGACGCCAGTCGGCTGTTCATGGCGGAATGCTGGGTGACATTCAATCGTGTGCGCGGCCTTATTTCGCGAGCAGTCTTCGCGTGATGGCGTCTGCTGCCGCCGCTGGCGGAAGCGTGCTGGATAGCGCATAAATATGAGCCAGCCGATCGCTGATGCGCTCCACCTGGCTGCGGGCATAGGAAGCGGAGCTGCCGTCAAGCTCAGCCGCCGTAACAATAATGCCGCCCGCATTGATGGCATAGTCCGGGGCATACAATATGCCAGCCTGCTGCAAGGCGGCATCATGCTTGGCGTTCGCCAGCTGATTGTTGGCGGCACCCGCAATGATGGGGCACTTCAGCTCCGGAAGAGTCACGTCGTTCAATATGCCGCCGAGTGCGCAAGGCGAAAAAATATCGCAGCTTTGCTTATGAATGCTGTTGACGGAAACAGCTGTGGCCCCGAACTGTGCGGCCGCCTGCTTGACTAGCCCGTCGTTCAAATCAGCGACAATAAGCCGGGCTCCTGCTTGATGCAAATAACGGCACAAGGCGTAGCCAACCTTGCCCAGACCTTGGACAGCGACCGTTCGCTGCTGCAGCTGCTCAGAGCCATATTTTTGCTTAAGCGATGTGCGGATTGCGATATATACGCCATACGCGGTCATTTTCGCTGTGAAATTTCCCTTTGCTCCCAGCGAGCCGGTAACATCGGTCACATAACGTGTTTCTTTGGCGATCTCATCCATGTCACCTGGAGTTGTGCCCAGATCCATACCGGTAATATAGCGACCGTTAAGCCGCTCAATAAAGCGCCCAAGCGAGCGGAACAGCTTGCTGCTTTTGTCTGTGGCAGGATTGCCGATAATGACGGCTTTGCCTCCACCGTAGGGGATATCGGCAAGAGCTGATTTGTACGTCATGCCGCGCGCCAGCCGAAGGGCGTCGCTGATCGCCGCCTCTTCAGAGGCGTAGGTCCACATTCTGCAGCCGCCCAGTGCCGGACCAAGCTTGGTCTGATCAATGGCAATGATCGCTTTGAGCCCGCTAGATGCATCCTCCATCACATCCAACTGCTCGAAGCCTTCGAAGCTTGCGCTCACGCTATGCCCGTCCATAGATAGCAGCCCCCCCATTTGCTAAAGTGCATAGTCGTTATGCGGTTTACTATTGATGTATTCAACAGCAGCTTAACTTGATACCGCATATGCACGAGTCGGGGGAAATGCATAGCTTAGATGGGCGCAGTGTGAACAAGAAAAAAAGCCGCTTTCACCAGCTGTCTGGAGTGATGAAGCGGCCCCTTTCAAGTAAGCTTTTATACGGTTGATCTTCTAAGCATAAGGAAGGATAGCAGAGCATTCAGCAGGATGAAAGGAAGGAGCCACAGGGAGAGGCCGAGTGCGGTATGCTTGATAAGCCACGCCCAAATATCGAGCCATCCATGATTCTGAGTGATGATATAGGAGCTAAGGGTGAGTACGACACCGGATGCAAGAAACAAAATCAGCATGCCCGTTTTCTTGAATTTTCGATAGAAGCTGCCTAAGACAAAGCCCCACAGAAACAAATGCAGAGCGATCAGGAACAGGGTAAGCAGCTGTACGAGCAAATTTCCATCACTCAAATACGGCAGGTAGAAAAAATACAAGCCCGACCACCAGTGGTTCGTAAGCTGATTTTCAATAATAGACATTAGCAGCAGCAGGAGCGCCGAGCCGAGGCTCATCAGAAGGGCCATTACGATGGTGCCTGCAAAATAATTGAAGCGGCTAATGCTGAAGCTGATCGCAAAGGGAAAGGTCTGTGCGACGACGATAATGCCCAGCACGAATATATAAACCAATAGGGACGAGATTCCGCCTGTATACATGTTCTCCGTATCGGCGATCAACCAACTAATGAGCAAATTTACAACAAAACTGGAGCTGAGAATGAGAAGAGGAATGAAAAACCAGCTAAATCGATCGCGTCGATGAAGCTTGATTACGCTTAATGTGCGATTCATAACAAATCTGCCGCCTTTCGTTCAGTTTTGCCATTCGTCAGATGAATAATCAGCTGTTGTAGAGATACGGAGCCAAACTCCAGCCCTCTCGTAGCCGCCTGCTTGCGATCACCTGCGCTGAGCATGCCGTCTACTGTGGCGGAGAGTAAGGCACCAAAGGGCTCGCGGGAAACAACGATTCTGCCGTTGAGAAAAGATTCAACCTCAGATGCAGATCCAGCCACTGTGTAGGCGCGACCCCGCAGCAGTTCGGCGTCCTCGTTAATCAGAATGCTGCCCTTGTCGATGACGATTACATGCTCCAGCAGCTGGCTGACCTCATCAATGAGATGGGAGGAAAGCACGACCGTGCGGGGGTGCTCGGCATAATCAGTGAGCAGATGATCGTAAAATAAGTTTCGGGCAACGGCGTCAAGTCCCAAATAAGGCTCGTCAAAAATCGTCAGCGGGGCGCGGCTCGCGAGCCCGACAATGATGCCGACAGAGGAGTGCATGCCGCGCGACATTTTTTTGATTTTACGCTTCAAGGGCAGCTGGAATTCCTCGACTAATGTATTAGCGAAGGTGCGGTCCCAGTTTGGAAACAAAGAGGCGGATAGCTCCAATACATCGAGCAGGCTGTAATTGTCCGGGTATTTCTGGCTCTCCTTAATGAAGCAAATTTGGCGCAGTACACGGTTGTTTTCATAAGGGGCTTCGCCGAAGACGGTCAGCTCGCCGCTCGTCGCGAACAACTGGGCAGTCAGCATATGCATAATCGTCGTTTTCCCGGCGCCGTTGCGTCCGAGCAAACCGTATATTTTATCCGGCTCCAGCACGAAGCTCACTTCGTTTACGGCATTGAAATTCCCATAAGCTTTCGTTACCCGCTTTAGCTCGACAATTGGACTCATGGCTTGGTTCCTCCTCTTCTGATCATATCTGACAACTGCTCTGGCGTAATGCCCAGCTTCTCGGCCTCATGCATCATCGTCACCACATACTGTTCGAAAAACTGCTCACGCCGCTTCTCCATCAATATCGCTCTGGAACCTGTTGCGACAAACATGCCAATCCCTCGTTTCTTATAAAGAATGCCTTGATCCGCTAATTGATTGACGCCTTTCGCTGCGGTGGCGGGGTTGATTTGGTAAAAGGCTGCAAATTGATTTTTCGAAGGCACCTGCGACTCTTCCGGCAGCAGGCCTTGAATGATATCGTCCTCGATGCGCTCGGCAATTTGCATGAAAATGGGTCTGCTATCGTCGATGCTTATGCTCACATTGTCCACCACCAAACTGGTTAGTTACTCATGTAACCAACTATACATGCGATCAACCAACGCGTCAATAGGCATCCGATATGAAAAAATACAAAAAAGGATAGAAGAGGCAGTGTAGTATCTGCTCTTCTATCCTTTTTGGGGTGAAATGGGCCGGATGCCCTTTGTTAAATCGGCTGCTGTGCGGCTTCTATTTTGCCAAGCAGGCCTCGTACCTGCTGATGAACGGCATGAAATTCCTCAGGTGTAATGTCCAAGCCGCCATAAACGCGTTTGGGAACATCGGCGGCCCGTTTTTTAAGCTCGCGGCCATCCTCCGTCAGCTGAATAACGAGATTGCGCTCGTCGGCTTTATCGCGAATGCGGGTGATCAGGTTCATGCCTTCCAGCTTCTTAAGCAGCGGGGTCAGCGTACCAGAGTCGAGCAGCAGTCTCGCTCCCAGCTCTTTCATCGTCACCTTGTCCTGTTCCCATAAGGACAGCAGGGTGACATATTGCGTATACGTTAAGCCAAGCTCCGTTAGTACAGGACGGTAAAGCTTTGTTATTTCCCGCGAGCAGGCATATAAGGAAAAGCAAACTTGATTATCGAGCTTCATCCATTCATCTTCATTCATGCTAATTGTCTCTCCCTTCGGACCAAGGTTATGCGCAGCAATCAATTGTGTGCAATTAATTAAGCTATTGTAGCATTGCCTGCGAAACCTGTCAAAAGAAGACGCAGTGTGCGCAGCAGCAAATTTCAGCCATCCTATTTGACAATTGAAATTAAATTGTATAAAATTAAATTTATCAAAATTAATTGCTATATTTTCAGCCTGACCGTTGTTTTTAAAATTTTAAGGAGGTTATTATGATGTCCATTTATGATATCGAAGTGAAGAAGATTACAGGTGCGCAGGAGACGCTGGCTCCCTATAAAGGCAAAGTGATGTTAATCGTAAATACAGCTACCAAATGCGGCTTTGCACCGCAATTCAAAGGCTTGCAGCAATTGCAGGATACGTATGGCGAGCAAGGGCTTGCGGTACTAGGATTTCCAAGCGGGCAGTTTATGAATCAGGAGCTGGAGGGCGATGCGGAAATTGCGCAGGCTTGCGAGCTTAACCATGGGGTATCTTTTCCGTTGTTTGGCAAAATCGATGTAAATGGCAGCAGCGCACACCCGCTGTACCAGCACCTGACGAATGAGGCTCGCGGGGTGCTGGGCTCGAAGGCGATCAAGTGGAATTTTACGAAGTTTCTAGTGGATCGGGATGGCAAAGTGGTCAAACGGTTTGGGCCGAATGATAAGCCGGAGGATCTCGTAGAAGATATCAAAAAGCTACTCGGCTAAGCCAACCCTGCAGCGGGTGAAGGCTCCACCAATCGCTTCCTTGTAAGTGAAGTCGGCGGTATCGCCTACCGTAATTTGCAGCCCGCCTTCGGGCAAATAGTCTTGCTCGCTGCGATAAACGCCAGTGTAAGGCCCATCCGGCAAATAAGTTGGGCATACGAGCGTCCAATTTAATGGCTCTGCAGATGCCTCCAGAAGTCGCAGTACAGCATGATGCTCCTCGGCAGCCCGTGTAGACCGGCGTTTCGATTCGCTGGATTGATAGCGCAGCAGGCCAGGCTCGGTGCGGCTCTCCAGAATGCCAGCCGTTCCGACCGTCACGAGACGATGGATGGCTTGCTGCGCCATGACGGCAAGCAGGCCCGGAAAGCAGGAGGAGAGCGTATTTCCGCCATCCGTGCCCAGTGCGCTAATGACTACGCTGCTGCCTGCAACAGCTTGCTTGAGCACGGCTTCTTCGCGAGCATCTCCGACGATGGCTGTCAATTGCGGATGCGAAAGCTCAAGCTTCTCTATCGAACGCACCAAGGCATGGACGCTATGTCCATCTGCAAGGGCGCGCAGCATGACTTCGCGCCCGACGCGTCCTGTGGCGCCTAATATCGTAATTTGCATGTGATGTCCCTCATTTGCTAAAAATATGAACGGCATTGCGTCCCATATTCTTGGATTGGTACAGCGCCTTATCGGCCTCGCGAATCATCTCGTCCAGTTCAGCATGCTCCGCAATTGTTATGCCAGCTGCACCGAAGCTTGCTGACAAAGGAACGGAGCCGGCCTGTGTCTGCAACGGGCTGCCAGCAAGAGCCCGGCGCAGCTTCTCGGCGATCTCCCCTGCCTCATTGGGCGCAGCAGCTGGAAGGCAAATAATAAATTCCTCTCCACCGTATCGCCCAAATAAATCGCTATCGCTAAGCTGTTCCTGACAGACCGCTACGACATGACAAAGGGCTAAATCGCCAATGTCATGGCCGAAGCGGTCATTTATCGATTTAAAATGGTCAATATCGAACAAAATAAGTGAAAACGGCTGTTGATTGAGCATCGCTTGGTGAAGCAGCAAGCGGGCTTGCTCTAAAAAGTAAGCGCGGTTGTATATGCCAGTCAGTCCATCTATAGTAGCCATTTGCTTCAGCTTCTCTTGCAGAATCGCCTTCTCCGTAATATCCATCAGGACAATCGTTCTTCCGATCAGCTCGCCTTTGCGGCTGTGAACAGGGGATGAGCGCACAAGGTAGAACGACGGCAGGCTCGTATGCTGCTGAATCCACCTTACTTCCCGCTCATGATGCTTGAATTCCTCATCATAATGAATAAAATCAGCAGCTTGTCCCGTATGGAGCAGCCATATATCCTTGAAATCCGTCCCAATCGCCGTAGGCCTCAGCGATGCGATCATCTGTGACGCAGATCGATTATAATCTGCAATCCGCCCGTTCATATCCAGCACAATAACGCCGTCGCGCATGCTTTCGAAAATACGTTCTCTGGCAATTGGCGCAGCCTTCAAAATATTTGACGTCAAAATCGCCCAAATGTTCAAAATCGACGTAATAAACATAAGCGGGGGCACGATGTCCATGCCGTGGGGCGTAAGGTCAAGCAAATACATAAAGGAGGCAGTCATGGGAATAAAAATGCCGGCTGCCATCATTAAAAGCTGCTTGCGGTAAATCATCTTGGCGTGAGTCCATTGACGCAGCAGCAGGTAAGCACTTACGACCAGACAGCCGAACGTAAAGCTGCCATTGATAATATACCATTCCCCAAAGACGATATCGGCGACAATAACCGATTCATTGGGACGGAGAAATATCGAGCGGTAAAACATATGATGCCATTCATTTGTTACGACCAGCAATAAAGTAATAAAGGGAATCGTAAAGAGCCAGATCAGCATCTTACGGGTAACGAAGCGATCCATTCCAGTAAAGTACAGAATGAGCACTAGCGTAGCGGGGGAGATGAATGGCAGTCCCAAATATTCTATGCCAATCCAGAAGCGAATTTCAGCTAATGAATCGCTTGCCAATTCAAAAGCAAAGCCGAAGGTGTAGATAGCTGAGCAAATCGAGGTCCAGATATAGGCTCTCATTCCGGCAAAGCTGGATTTTATTAAATATCCGTAAATGGCAAGCAAGGCGCTGAGCACGCTGGAAATCGTTACAATAACAATATAATTGGAGATAGTCATATTCATCAGTTGTATGGCTCCAGTTGGTTAGAGACTGCGACGAAATAAAGTACCGCTCATTTCCTCGCAGCTCCTTAGTAATTAGGTATTGCTGCAATGAAGCGCTCTCAGGTTGCTAAACGATCTATTTAGAATGGTATCACATTTTTTGCCTTTAAAGATACGCGATTTGAATGGTAATGTTAAGCATAAACCGCTTTCATCCTTCCTGGATGGCAAAAGGCTATTAGAGCCCGCTTTTATTCGTGCATTTGCAAGTCAAGTATGCTAAGATACCTTGAGTTTCTTAGAAATATAGGAAAGGATATGATTTTTTCATCCTTTCTCTATATTTCATCGCGAAACGGTAGCTTTGCCGCCAGAGGATGGCGACAGCGCCGTTTCACCTTGGGATTATGAGCTGGAGAAGGTGACATCTTGGGATTTAAGCTGGGGGTTAAGCGGGATCGGGACAATCGTCTCTTTTTCTTGACTTGGCCGATATTTTTGGAATTATTTTTGTTTATGATGATGGGAACAGCGGACACATTCATGCTCAGCAAGCTGTCCGACAATGCCGTTTCCGGCGTAGGCGCATCGAATCAATATTTGCATATTATGCTGCTTGTTATGGAAGTTATCGGCAACGGGGCTTCGATTGTCGTAGCGCAATATATCGGCTCGCGGAAGCTGGTCGAGGCTGCGCAGCTGTCAGCGCTGGCGATTTCGCTCAATCTGTTGGTAGGCCTATTAATGAGCCTGTCCTGTCTATTGTTCGGTCATCTTATCCTGCAGGGCTTGAATCTGCAAGGAGAAGTACTGGCCTATGCGCAAAGCTATTTGCGAATTGTAGGCGGCTTTATTTTTTTACAGGCGATTATTAATTCACTTTCTGCAATTATTCGGGTATACGGCTTCACGAAGGAAGCCATGCTGGTATCATTGGGAATGAATATTATACATTTAATCGGCAACTATGTGCTGATCTTCGGCAAGTTCGGCTTTCCCGAGCTTGGTGTTGAAGGTGCGGCCATTTCGACGGTTGTCAGCCGCCTGCTGGCGATGCTGGTGTTTTTCTGGCTGATGAATCGGGTTATGGTATTTAAGGTGAAGCTGCAATATTTTTTCAAGATGTCGAAGGAATTTATTCGCAAAATATTAAAGATCGGTGTTCCGTCGGCTTTTGAACAGGTCATGTACCAGAGCTGCCAAATGGTCTTTCTGTATTATGTGACGTTTCTTGGTGAAGCGTCCTTGTCGGCCCGGCAGTACGCCTCAAATATATCGGTGCTGATCTATTTATTCGCGATGGCGGTCGGCATGGGAACAGCGATTATGGTAGGCCGCTACGTCGGCGGCGGGCGCAGCGATGCGGCGTACAAGCAGGTATTGGCAAGCGTGCTGTGGGCCAGCGGAGCAACGATGGTAATGCTGGTGTTCGTGCTGCTGTTCCGCGAGCAGCTAATGGGCCTGTTTACGGATGATGCTGACATTATACGGCTGGGGGCAAACGTCCTGCTGTACAGCATTGTGCTGGAGACGGGGCGAACGATCAATATTATATTGGTCAATTCGCTGCGGGCCTCCGGGGATGCGAAGTTTCCGCTCTGGATCGGGATGGTTACGATGGTGGGCATAAGCGTGCCGCTCGGTTATTATCTTGTTTTTCATCTGGATATGGGACTAGCAGGCATTTGGCTGGCTATTGCGACGGATGAATGGTTGCGCGCGGTCATTATGTATTTCCGGTGGAAGAGCCGGAAGTGGGAACGGCATGCGCTGGTGAAACCGGACTTTGTAGAGCATACAGCCTCGCATTAAAGGGAGGATGGGCCTTTCAAGCGAACAAACGCTTGTCGTTCATTCGGTGAAAGTGTTGAGGCTGCGAAGCTAGGGAGGCTGGCTGCGTATGGATTACGCTAACAATGATGGTCAGGATATTGCGAGCATTTGCTTGCTGGCGGGCAAGATTATTTTGCAAAATGGCGGGGAAACGTACCGGGTTGAGGATACGATGGTTCGGATCGCCGGGGCTTACGGCGTGGCTAATGCTTATAGCTATGTGACGCCGACGGGCATTATTTTTGCGCTGGATGGTGCTGCGCAGTCGACGAGGCTTGTCCGGATTTCGGAACGGTCGACGAATTTGAAGAAGGTGACGCTCGTCAATGATATATCCAGGCGCATCTGCCAAGGGAACCTTCAGCGTCATGAAGCTTATAAGCAATTGCAGGATATTGAGCAGGAGGCGGATGATTATCCGGCGTGGCTTAAGGTGCTGGTTGCCGCTATCGCGAGCGGCTGCTTCCTGATTATGTTCCGCGGCAGCTGGAACGACTTTCTTCCGGTGGCGCTTGCGAGCGGCATTGGCTTCTTGTGCTTGCTGACGCTGCACCGCATTATGCCGATAACTTTTTTCGCGAGCTTCTTGTCGGCGGTCATTAGCGGTTCGCTGGCTGTCTTGATGGTATGGCTCGGCTTTGGGCACAATTTGGATAAAATCATTATCGGCTCAATTATGCCGCTCGTGCCCGGCCTTCATATTACGAATGCGGTAAGGGACTTAATGGCGGGGCATCTGGTCTCCGGCTTGTCCAAGGGAGCGGAGGCTTTTCTAATAGCTTTTGCCATCGGTGCTGGCATTGCTTTCGTGCTGTCCGTATATTCGTAGCTTGAAAAGGAGGGAGAAACGATGGTTGTACAGCTGCTTGAACAGCTTGCCGTCAGCTTCGTGGCCTGCGCGGCCTTCAGCCTAATCTTCGGTGTGCAGAAGCATCGCCTGGTGCAGTGCGGTCTGGTTGGCGCATCGGGGTGGCTTGCATATACCGTGTGCAGCATGCTGGAAATGAGGACGATTCCTGCAACGCTGCTGGCCGTCTGCGTAGTGACCATTATTAGCCAAATAATGGCGAAGCATTATCGCACGCCAATCATCGTTTTCAGTGCGGCGGGCATTATTCCCCTTGTGCCGGGTAAAATCGCCTATGATGCGATGCGTCACATTGTGCAGGAGGAATACGTCATAGCCGTCGAGCTAGCTATGCAGGCTTTCATGATTTCTGGTTCCATCGCTATCGGGCTCGTATTCTCCGAGGTTGTTTATCTTATATTTCGCAGATCGCCGCGATCATCATGACAATAATAATGCCTCTTGCTTATGCTGCTTCGCAGCAGGGCAAGAGGCATTTTGTATTTGGACGCGCTTTAAACTTGTCTAGTCTAGACAAACCTAACCTAGCCTGGCCTGGCTTAACCTAGCCTAGCCTGGCCTGGCCAAAAGTGCTACGCCTGTGTAGTTGCATAGCGTCCGCGCAGCGACTGCGCCATCGCTTCAATCTGCTGAGGCGACGGCATCTGGAGCCTAGCCGCTGCTGCGGCAAGACCATCCGCCGTCTGACCGCTGCGGATGATTTGCTTGACGGCGTCTGCGAAGCGCTCCGCGCCGCCGCCCTGCTCCAAGCCGACCAGCTCTTCGAGGCTGGCCGTGCTGCTGCTCTCTACGAGCGGATGCGCGCCGAGCTCGGCGTCGCCCGCTGCCCGCTCATAGAAGGAGCGGACTAGCGCCGCCCGCTCCTGTCCTGCGCCTTCGGCGACAATGAACGCCTGCACGATGTAGGCATGTGCCTGGCGGCGCTGCGCAATGCCGCAAAACTTAAAGCCGTCGATGCTGAGGTCGAAATCGCCCGGACAATACGCCCCGGCGATTTCGCCTTTATCGACGGCCACGCCAGCCCCGGCAAGCGCGGAGCGAATGAGGCTGTACATCAGCTCAAAATCCTGATGAAAATGAAAGTCGAGCGTGTTCGCTTTAGGCAAAATGAGCGAAATATTGACGACACCCGGATCAAGCGGCACTGCTGCGCCGCCAGAGTTGCGCACCGCCGTCTTGTAGCCGAGCGCTTCAAGCCAGCGGGAGGCGTCGCCCGCCAGCGGCAGCCTGCTGTCGCGCAGGCCAAGTATAAAGGCGCGCTCGTGGCGCCAAATATGGCATATCGCTGGCCCGCCCTGGCCTGTGCTGCGGCACAGCAGCTCATCCAAGGCGAAGGGATAAAGCGGATCGGTCTGCGAATAATCGTTCATCCGGTCAAGCAGCAGCAGATCTTGCAGTCCGGGAACCGGACTTGCTGGCTGGATTGTCATCGTGAGCTGCTCCTCTCTAGGCTTCCTGTTTCTCCATCATACTAAGCGGCGGGGCTAGAAGTCCAGCCTGACTCTGTAAAGGAGCGGAAGCGAAAAGGCAAGCTGTTGAATATATTATTTTAAATATAAGCAATTATAAGTTTCACCCTTATGGGATGGAAGGAGTGATAGAGTGGACATGGACTTGCTGCGAACGGTATTCCCTGCAAAGCAAAAGGATGGGCATACGCTAATTGGCGAATACACCTTCGGTGAACCGAATGTTTTCTCCTGGGGGGAGGGAACGAAGCTGACAGTCGGCAAATTTTGCTGTATTGCCGGTGGCGTTTCAGTCATGCTCGGAGGGAACCATCGTACGGATTGGGTATCGACGTATCCTTTTACTTCCTTTCTAACGAAGCATTTGCACATTACCGGCCAGCCGCAAACGAATGGTGATGTCGTCATCGGCAACGACGTTTGGATTTGTACGCATGCGACCATTATGTCCGGCATTACGATTGGCGATGGTGCGGTCATTGGCATGAATGCGACGGTCACGAGAGATGTTCCTCCTTATGCGATCGTAGGTGGCAATCCGGCCAACCTCATCCGTTATCGCTTCAGCGATCTCGTCATTGCCAAGCTGCTGCGTATCAAATGGTGGGATTGGCCGCCGAAGCGTATTGAGAAGGTGGTGCCGCTCATCGCGTCGCACAATATGAAGGCCTTTCTGGATTACTGCGAATCGCATGGCTACTAAGGTAATGCCGGCTATCCGGTCGGCGCCACATCCTGTATAACGGGCAGCCGAATTTCCACTTGCGTGCCAATGCCTTTCTTGCTTTGGAATGACATCGAGCCGCGATGATTGGCAATAATCTGATAGCACACCATCAGGCCGAGCCCATTGCCCTCCTCCTTCGTTGTGAAGAACGGCTCGCCGAGCCGCGACAGATTGTCCTCGGTAATGCCGAAGCCATGGTCGGTAATGCGGATAATAATGCCGATCGAAGGCGTATAGGACAGGTCGATGTCGAGCTCGCCGCCTTCCGGCATCGCTTCGATCCCATTTTTGATAATGTTGACGAATACTTGCTTTAACTGATTGACCTCGCATTTCATTTCAGGTATTTCAGTATCAAAGCGGGTCGTGAACTGGACATTGCTAATGTTGGCCTCGGAATCGAGGAGCATAATGATGCCCCGCATAATTTCATGAATGTTGGCGCGCTGGAAGCGGCTGGCCTGCGGCTTGGCGAACACAAGAAACTCACTGACGATAAAATTAATCCGGTCCAGCTCAGACAGCATCACATCGATGTAGGCGGGCGCCAGCTGACCATTTTTCTTCAGCAGCTGGACAAATCCGCGCAGCGTCGTTAGCGGATTGCGTACCTCATGGGCGACACCCGCCGCGAGCTGCCCGACGACGGACAGCTTCTCCGAGCGGCGCAGCACCTCTTCCGTCTGCTTGCGCGCTGTAATGTTCCGCGAAATCGTCGCAATCGCAATAATCTGCTCCTGCTCATCGCGGATGGAAGAGACGGTTATGCTCACATCGAGCAGCCTGCCGCTTTTGTCATAACGCATCGTATCGTAATCGGCAACGGAGCCGCCCTGCTGGATGAACTCCAGCATAAAGGTGCCTTCCATCTCAAGCTCAGGAGGCGTGTTGTTCAGCGGTTGGCCAAGGAGCTCCTCCTCCGTCCAGCCATACATTTTCTCAAACGCTTTATTCATCTGAATGACAGAGCCGTGCAGATTGGAGACATGAATCGCATCGGAGGTATGATTGACGAACGATTCCAAATACTGCTTCGTCTGCCGCAGCTCTTCCGCTGATTCGGTCAGCCGGTTCATATACGTATGAAGGTTTTGCCCCATGGCATTCACGCGATTAGCTAATACGCCGAATTCATCATTGCTTTTTAAGGAAATACGGGCGCCGAAGTTGCCATTGGAAATTTCATTGACCTTGCTGACGATTTGATTGAGCGAGCGCACCATGAAGCCGGAAATAAAGTAGCTGCACAGCACCGTCGCCAAAATCAGACCAAGAGATATTGCGCCTTGCGTCAGAACCTGACGCATTAGCGTCTGCTGCAGGGCCGAGTTGTTGAAGGTAATGCTAATGACGTACGGTTTAGGTCCCTGAACGGGAATAAAGCTCTTGATGACCTGCTTGCTGTTCAGCTTGCTTTCAATGGTAACGACCTCGTTTTTCTCAATCGCTTTCTGTGTATTGAGGTGATCATTAACCGAATCCTTGTAATAATATTGGCCAAAAATAATGTTGCGAACATCGAGATTATAGACAACGACCCCATTTTTAATGCTGACAGCAGGCGCTTTGCCGAAGTAGGCAGGATCGAAGCCGGTCACTTCGAGAATATTATTTTTATCACGCAAAATCTGCGCCACGATGGCATCCGCACCATATTTCTTTTTGCTATCCAAAAAAGTTTGCGCATGAATATAAGGATTGATCATATAGTTGGTCGTGCCGTCATAGTAGTTGCCCCATTTAAACACTTTATCGGGGTCGGAGGTGCCGAAGTTGATCGGTCCCGCCCAAAAATGCTCCAGCTTCTGTCCTTCGGGAATCGTGACATTATGCTTCTCGAATAGCTGGGTAAAGGCGGTATACCAGTAGTTCCACGTTTTCGAACTCATATAAAGCTCATCGGGGTTCGTCGAGCGTACCGATAAAATATCGTCCTTCGTCTTGATCCACAGTGTAATGTGATCAACGCCCAGCTCCTTGCTCAGCTGAACCAGCTCACTGTTGCGGACATTTTTAATATCGGGATCGAGCTTGTTTTGTATGGCAATCGCGACAGCGTGCAGCCGCTCCCCCAGCGCGTCCTCCGTCAACTGGCTGTTCTGCTCGGCCGAGGCGATGGAGACGGCTATCTGATTGCCAATAAAGCGCATTTGCTGCTCTGCGTTTTGTTGCAGCTCATCCTTGGAGGACATATAGTAAATCGTAATATTGAGTAGCAAAATCACGGTAACGGTAACCGATATGAGGCAAACGAGCTTCGCTCTGATCGACAAATCCTATTCCTCCTGGCCATGGTCGCGGATGCTTCTGTATTATTTGACATCTTAAAGGCAAATTCCTTGTTTGTGAGAGGAGATAGAGACTATTTTACTGCTTAATATTAATTTGGAAAATAGTTATAAATGCTCTATATTGGTGTCAATGAGAGATATAAGGGAGTATTAGGCATAAAAAAATCCGGCTCCGCTATAGAAGGGCGATCCCTTCAAGCGGAGCCGGAGGCGGTTGTCTAATCGATTATTGCTCTTTCTTGCGCGACAGCATCGCGAAGGCTCCTACAATAATAAGAGCAATGGCGAGCAGCGGCTGCACAGTGGCAAGTTGTCCGGAGGCGGCGCTCAGCGAGAAGACGCCGAAGAACAGCAGCGACAGGACGGCTAAAATGTTAATCGGGATAAGCAGCCACTTGTTGCGGTTGCCGAACCAATAAAATTCAAACAAGCCGACCGCTACCGCCAGAATGAAGCCTGGCCACAAAATATGCCACGCCGAGAATAACGTGGAGAGCTGGCAGACGAGTCCAACGGTGAACAAAATGCCTCCCGGGATGAGCAGGCCGACCCCTTTGCCGCCTGTCACGCCAAAATACAGCCAGTGGAAAAACAGTCCTAGCGGAATGATGAACATGCTGGCCCAGAAATTCGCGAACACAGCGCCCGCGCCAAATGACTGGCCTTGGTTGAAGTAAAGAAATACACCAATCAGCATAAGGGCGGGGCCGATAATCGAGCGCTTTAACATTTTTCTTATCTCTCCTCTTTTTGTTTATTTATCCGTTGTTTTTCTTAGCAACAATAGCATAGCACAGCCTCCCGCAGTATGTCGTCATGCTGGAGGTAAAGCAGCGGACTAGACTAAAGTCTAGGAAGCAAGCGAAAAAGCAGCGTCATGGCCCAGCCCATGTTCGCATATTTATCATAATATGCTACGATGGGCATAGGCATGCGGCTTCTAGCGGAGCTTCTCGCGAAGTCCCGGGACGAAGCCGGGTTAATTTGATGGAAAGAAGGAACGGAAATGATCATTATTAAGACCGAGGCGGAAATCAACCGCATGCATGAGGCGGGTAAAATATTGGCGGAATGCCACAGGCAAATTGCCAAGCTCATTCAGCCTGGCATCACGACGCATGAAATCGACCAGTTTGCAGAAAAGTTTATGAAGCAAAATGGCGCAACGCCGGAGCAAAAAGGCTATAACGGCTATCAATATGCGACCTGTGCCTCCACGAACGATATTATTTGCCACGGTTTTCCGAAGAAGGAAAAGCTCAAAGAAGGCGATATCGTGACCATCGACATGGTCGTCAACCTGAATGGCTGGCTTGCGGATTCGGCATGGTCCTATGCGGTTGGGGAAGTAACCGATGAAGCAAAGCATTTGCTGGCGGTAACGGAAAAATCACTGTATCTTGGCATTGAGCAAGCGCTAATCGGCAAGCGGATTGGCGATGTATCTCACGCGATTCAGTCGTATGCGGAGGCGGAAGGCTTCTCGGTCGTGCGTGATTTTATCGGCCATGGTATTGGGAAGGACATGCATGAGGATCCACAGGTGCCTCACTATGGCCCGCCAGATAAAGGGCCTAGAATTAAAGAGGGCATGGTGTTCACAATTGAGCCGATGCTGAACGCGGGCACTTATTTCAGCAAGCTGGATTCCGATGGATGGACGGCGCGGACTCGCGACGGAAGGCTGTCGGCCCAGTACGAGCATACGATTGCGATTACGAAGGATGGCCCGCTTATTTTGACCCAACAGTAGAACTTTACATGTATGTAACGCGAAGAGGGAGAAATCCCTCTTTTTTTAATATAAGCATTTATAAGTTTCACCCTTATAAATCGCTTATATTCAACGCGAAACGTTAGCTTTGCCGCCGGAGGACGACAACAGCCGTTTACGCTGGGCATGACAAAAATGGTTAATTCATCTAAAATAAATGGAATGATGGGAATGATCGTCCAAAAGCTCGACCTACATAACGTGATCATTACATGATTTTAGTCATTTAGGGGAGGGTATTCATTTGTTGAGATCGTCAGTCGTATGGAGAAGTGCTTTATCTATTGCGGTTACTGTTGGCCTGGTTGCGATGCCCTTTACGGCAACAGCGGCATCCGAGAACAGCAGCACAGTGAAGCTGCGTATTATGGAAACGACCGATTTGCACGTGAACATGGTGAACTATGATTATTTTGCGGACAAGCCGACCGATGAGTACGGCTTTGCCAAAACAGCGACGCTCATCAAGCAAGCGCGCGAGGCGGCGACGAACAGCTTGCTTTTTGACAATGGCGATCTGATTCAGGGCAACCCGCTTGGCGATTACACGGCGGTTATCAATCCATTGAAGCAGGGCGAGACGCATCCGGTGTACAAAGCGATGAACTTGCTCGATTACGATGCTGGAAATTTGGGCAACCACGAGTTTAACTATGGGCTGGATTTTCTGAATAAATCGCTGGCGGGGGCTGATTTTCCTTACGTCAATGCGAACATCTATGTGGATGACAAAGATAAAGACGAGTCGAATGATAAGAATCTGTTCACGCCTTATTTGATTTTGGACAAGGAAGTGAAGGATGAGAGCGGCGCTGCACATAAGCTCAAGGTAGGCGTTATCGGCTTCGTTCCGCCGCAGGTGATGCAGTGGGACAAGGCGAATCTCGAAGGCAAGGTCATTGCCAAGGACATGATCAAAACGGCGGAGAAATTCGTTCCTGAGATGAAAGCGAAGGGCGCCGACATTATTGTGGCGATTCCGCATTCCGGCTTTGAGGATATTCCACAGGCTGAAAATATGGAAAATTCCGTGCTGTATCTCAGCAAGGTCAAGGATATTAATGCGATTTTGTTCGGCCATGCCCACAAAGTATTCCCGGACAAGTCGTTCGAGGGCAAGCAGGGTGTTGATTTGGAAAAAGGAACGATTAACGGGGTGCCTTCGGTCGAGCCGGGCTTCTGGGGCAATAATCTTGGCATTATTGACCTGGATCTGTTGCTCACAGATGGCAAATGGTCGGTTGTGGACTCGAAGGTGGAGGTTAAGCCGATCTTTGATGCGGTGAACAAGCAGCCGCTAGTAGAAGCCGATCAAGAGGTGCTCGGCGCCGTAGAAGAAGATCACGAGCATACGCTCGACTACATTCGCGGCCCGGTAGGCAAGACGACAGCGCCTATCAACAGCTGGTTCGCGCTCGTACAGGATGATCCATCGATCCAAATCGTAACGAATGCGCAAAAATGGTACGTAGAAAAGCAAATGCAAGGCACGGAATACGAAGGCATTCCGGTATTGTCCGCAGGAGCGCCGTTCAAGGCAGGCGGACGCCAAGGCCCGAACTACTACACAGATATTGCTGCAGGCGATATTGCGATCAAAAACGTAGCCGACCTGTATCTGTACTCCAACACCGTTAACGCTGTATTAGTAACAGGTGCTGAGCTGAAGGAGTGGCTGGAATGGTCCGCTGGACAATTCAACCTAATCGATACCAAGTCGACAGCGAAGCAGGAGCTGGTCAATCTGGATTTCCCGACCTACAACTTTGATGTTATTGACGGCGTAACGTACCAAATTGATGTGACACAGCCAGCCAAATACGATGCTAAAGGCATAACCGTTAATGAAAAATCGAGCCGGATCGTCAATCTGCAATTTGACGGCAAAGCGATTGATCCGAAGCAGAAATTCATCGTAGCGTCGAATAACTACCGGGCCTCGTCGAGCAAGTTTGCTAACCCGGATGGCAAGCGAATTGTTTTGGCATCGCCGGACGAGAACCGTCAGGTTGTCATCGATTATATTCGCTCGAACAAGACGATTGACCCTGCTGCCGATGGCAACTGGTCGCTTGCGGCGATCAAAGCGGACGTCAACGTTTCGTTCAAAACGTCGCCTGCTGCCAAGACGCTTGCCGATTCGCTTGATGCGCTGTCGTATGTAGGCCAAACCGATGACGGCTATGCGGAGTTCAAAATTCATTTGTCAGCTGGCGCGACTACGGGGGCGACTCCAACATCTCCGACGACACCAACAACGCCTACGAAGCCAACTGAGCCGGGCCCAACGAAGCCGACAACGCCAACAACACCGACGAAGCCTGTTCCGACGACGCCTGCCAAGCCGGCAACCGGTACGACGCAGGATACGGTGTATATCGTGAAGAGCGGCGACACGCTGTACCGCATCGCGCTGAATCATGGCACGACATGGCAGAAGCTTGCCGCCTACAATAAGCTGGCGAACCCGAATCGCCTGTCCATTGGCCAGAAGATTTTGATTCCGGCAGCGAGATAAGCAGAGCTTAGTCTCGCTTGCCTGAGGGCTAGCCATTTGAGGAAGAAACACCCTTTCGACATTCGTCCTAGCCACCCTGGGGTTTCCACGGCTGTTTGGATGAATGCTCGAAGGGTGTTTTTTAATTGTACAAGGGAATAGCGGATTTCCTGTCCGCTCATATGCTGAAATCGCTCGAAATGCTCAAATAGCGGAATGTCAGTCCGCCAAGAAAAGAGAGAGAATCGTGTCCATGAACTTGGGTTTCGGTATTGCAGTTTGGGGCCGCCAGCAAACGTACGAGCAGATCATCTACGAGCATCAAGCCCTTATGCAGGTTCTGGCTGGTTTCGCACTTCATGGGAAGGATGCTGTAATATGAGTGAAGAAAAGTATGAGATGCTTTTATATCTAATGATAGCTGGGGCTGTAGCCACGGCAATCTGTTTAATGGTTTTTATCCTATCGTTCGTGGGTAATTTAATAAAAAAATCTAAAAGGCCGCCGAAGGTGAGCTTGATGCTGACCATAATCGGGGCCTTTGCGGTAGGGATATATTGCTATAATCATTTTAATAATCTTGATTTTCTTCCTAAGGGTGAGTTGAATCCAAGTGCTGTCGTCTCGCCAGAGGGTCAATACAAAATTCGGACTTATCACTATACTGGGCTTTTTTATAGAACAGCACGAGCTGAAGTTGTGAATATAGAGAGCGGGAAGAGCAAGACGATTTACTTTAATGATTATGACCGCAGTCCGGCGGTTCAATGGATAGGTAATGGTGTGGTGAAGATCGGAAGAGAAACGTTGGATATATCGAAAAATGAGGTTTTTGATTTCCGCGATACCTCGCATGAAAATAAAACGCTGCCCCCGCAAGGAAGAATATAGCGCTCAAGGGTGAGCTGGAAAAAAGATGATCCATAGCCAGCTGGCTCTGGATCATCTTTTTTGTGAAGTGACTAAGTTTGTGAAGTGGCTATGCCTGTGGGGCTGGGCTAGCTCGTCGTTGTGAATGAAAAATGCTTATTCGTATTGTTATCGTCCGTCCACTGGATGGCGTCGGCACCGTTGTCGGAGGAGCCACCCGTAATATAAAGCACTTTGCGGCTTTTGACGTTCATGATTTTGAAATAACCGCTTCCAGCACTGAGAATGCGGAACTGCTGATTGAGCCCGCCGTTGCTCGTATATTGAATGACAGTAGCGCCATCTGCAACCGAGCTGCTGGTAATATCCATGACTTTGCCGCTGTTGCGGTTTTTGATCGTGTAATAGCGTCCTCCAACGTCGGTGAACTGCCAGTGCTGGCTTGTCCAGCCGCCATCGGTGTATTGCTCGATCTGCACGCCGTCCGTCGTGCCGCCGCTGGTGACGCCGAGGAGCTTGCTGCTGGCGCGGTTCGCGATTTTGTACCAGGACGTCGTATTGACTGGCGGTGCTACAACGCCGGTGGCGCTGCCTGTCGCCGCGTCAATCGTAAGCTGGTCGGCCCAGTCCAGCGTCATGGTAGTAGAAGATGGAAAGGTTATTGGCAGCCACACATACTCTGAGGTGTTGACCGCTCCTCCCCAAGCTCCAGCCCAACGGTCGCCCATGTATAGAAACGAAGTAGTGGACGAGCCCTCAATAGGCAGCACATACGTAGATTGCGAGTTGTAGGTGTTGCCATTGCCGACGTTCGTCAGGCCGCTCCATGTACCGGATATGCTGCTGGCCGTCGCATATTTCGCTTGGTTCGGCGCCCAGCCAGTCGCCCCGGAGGTGACGAGGAAGTAGGTGCTGCCCCGCTTGAACATGGCAGGCGCTTCCCGGTATTGGCCGACCCACAGGGTGGAGACGAGCGAATCGACACCAAGGAAGTCGGAGGTCAGGCGATAAATATTTAAATCTGCGTTGACGCGGGTAGCGGAGATGAGATAGGCGGTGCCGTTGTCGTTGTAGACCGTCATATCACGGGAATCGTAGTTAAGCGGACGGAAGCTGCCGTGATACGTATAGGGGCCTTCAATGTTGGTGGAGGAAGCGACAGCGACCTGCGCATCGCCGTAGTCTACGCCGTTCTCCTTGTGCATCCACATCACATATTTATTCGTAGCCGCATTATAGATGACTTTGGGGCGCTCAATGTTAGCGGTTGCCAGCTCGGGCGACGAGGTTTTGCTGAGGACATTGGCACGAAGCTCCCAGTTTTTCAGATCTGCTGAGCGATAGACGGAAACGTAATTGACGCCATCGCGGTTTTCGCCAAACCAGTAATAATAGCTGCCTGACTTGAGAATTCCGCCTCCATGAGCTTGAATCGGGTTGCCTGCGGTGTCTTTGAACTGAATGCCATTGTCGAACGTGACAGGAGCAGCGGCCGCAGGAACGGTCATAAGAGTAAGAGCCAAAGCGACGGTGAGCACATACGCGAGCAAAAGCCGGGAATTGTTTTTCATCATAAAAAACCTCCTTGGAATGTGATGAGGCCATCGCAAGCATCGGCATAAGCATGGACCGCATAGCTGCTCGGAGTCCGGCTTAGGCTTTACTCGGGTTATGGGGTTGGTTAGGTGAATAGCGAAGAAAAGTAAGCGCTTGCAAATAAGATTGTACAACGACGATGAGGGAAAAGCATCCTATTATTTTTACTTATTTTGGTGGGTAAGCGGCGTATGGAGGGGCATCGCAGCATTTGACGTGAAACCGCTATCGCGGTACGCTAAAAGCAAAATAAATCCGCTATACGGTACGGTCATAATCAAGGCGGACAGGGGAGCAGAACGATGGGGAACAACCGCGTGAATTGGCGCAATGTCGGGATTTTCGCGCATGTCGATGCAGGCAAAACGACGACGACGGAGCATATGCTATATGTCAGCGGGCGCACACGGACACTCGGCAGTGTCGATACAGGGACGACGATAACGGATTCCATGGAGGTTGAGCGGGCAAGGGGTATTTCGGTTCGGGCAGCGATGACCGCATTGGAGTGGCAGGGTACGCATGTGCAGCTGGTTGATACGCCAGGACACGTCGATTTTCTCTCGGAGGTGGAGCGAGCGCTGCGGGTGATGGATGGCGCTGTTCTGATCGTGTCCGCAGTGGAGGGCGTGCAGGCGCAGACGGAGCTGATTTGGAATGCCCTGCGGAAGCTGCGAATCCCAACGCTGATTTATATCAATAAAATGGACCGCGTCGGCGCTGATTGCGAAGCGGTGCTTGCCGATATCCGCAGCTATTTGACGGCGGATCTGCTCGCGGTGCAGCGCCCGCTCGGCAGCGAGCAGCAGTTCGCTGGCGCGGAGGATTTGTGGGCGGTGGGCGCGGATGCAGATGCGCGCACGGCGCTGCTTGAGGCGCTGGCGGAGCAGGATGAGCGCCTGCTGGAGCGGTATGTCAGCGGCGAGGAAGTGCCGCTGGCGCAGTGGCGGGCGGAAGCCGCCGCGAAGGCGCGCCGTGCGGAGGTTTATCCGGTGCTGTACGGCGCATCGAGCAAAGGCATTGGCGTGCAAGCGCTGCTGGACGCGATAATCGAATATTTGCCAGCGCCGGGCGGAGAGACGGAGGCGCCGCCTTCGGGCATTGTTTTCAAGATTGAGCGTGACAAGGTGATGGGCAGGATGGCCTACATCCGGCTATATCAAGGGAAAATCCGCAATCGCGATGTCGTTCGCAATTTTACGCAGCAAATGGATGAGAAGGTGACGCAAATTCGCAAAATGGACGGCTTCCGCTCCGAGGACGCCGGAGAGCTTGCGGCTGGCGGCATTGCTGCCGTATGCGGCATGTCGCATGTGCGGATTGGCGATATTATCGGCAGCCCTGCTGCTGTTCCCGAAGAGGCGCGGCTCGCTGTGCCGCTGCTGACCGTTCAAGCCCATTGGGGCGACGCCCAGCATTATCCGGCAATGGTACAGGCGCTTACGGAGCTGTCCGATGAGGACCCGCTGCTGAATGTGCAGTGGCTGCAGGATGAGCGGGAGCTGCATGTGAAAGTAATGGGACCGATACAACTTGAAATATTGACGAGTGTTATCGAGCAGCGGTATGGACTTGCGGTGCGCTTCGGCCAGCCTTCGGTTATTTATAAGGAAACGCTTGAGGAAGTGGGTGAAGGGTATATTTCCTATTTAATGCCCAAGCCTTGCTGGGCGGTATTGCGGTTTCGCATGGAGCCGGGCGAGCCTGGGAGCGGGCTGCAATATGCTTCGGTAGTACGCTCCGAGGATTTGCTGCCGCAATACCAGAGCGAGGTGGCGCGGCGAGTGCCGGAGGCATTGGAGCAAGGGCTGTACGGCTGGGAGGTCGTTGACCTTAAAGTGACGCTGATTGAAGGGCAGCATCATGTGTGGCATACGCATCCGCTGGATTTTGCGGTGGCAACGCCAATGGGCATTATGAATGGGCTCGCATCGGTAGGCACCCGTCTGCTGGAGCCGATTCTCCAGTTCCGCATCGTCGTGCCCGAGGAGGCGGGGGGCCGGGTAATGAACGACCTGTCGCTGATGCGCGGCACATTCGGTGCACCCGTGCTGCATGGCGACAGAATGATTATTGAAGGGCGCGTACCCGCAGCGACCTCGCTGGAATACGCGGTAGAGCTCAGCTCGCTGACGAAAGGACGCGGGACGATCGCTACCTTTTTCACCGGCTATGAGCCTTGCCCGCTTGATGTGAAAGCCGAGCGCCAGCGGCGCGGTATCAATCCGCTGGATCAGTCAAAATACATTTTGAGCGTGCGCAAGGCGCTGCAAAGTTAGATACGCTAGAGCTGTTCAGATTAAGGAATCGGATTAAGGGTTCAGATTAAGAATTCAGCTTATGGGTTCTGTGGAGCCGAAAAAAAGGATAACCTTTCAGAGGAATGTAACCTGCACAAAAACCTTCTTGGCGGACACAGCAGCAGCTATTTCAACCAAATCAAGGGTTATAGCACAGACTGCGGACTCAGGAGCCGTTAATCCGCTGCAAATGGCCATTTAGCTGGGGTGAAGAGGGTAATAACGGATTTCCTGTCCGCTTACGACCCGAAATCGAAATCGAAATCGAATCAAAACCCAGAATAGCGGAACCTCAGTCCTTCAAAAAAGGCGTAAGCATCCTAAGCTGTGGGCAAGTTGTGTACCAAATGCGTGCAAGCTGCTTACAAGCTGCGAGATCCCAGCAACCGTGTTCTCAGAAGCATGGGCATCTTGCGGCTTCCTAGCCATGATCGTCAGATGACATAGGCATCGAAAAAGCGCAAAGCAAGGCGCAGCAGGCCGGATTCGGTATGCGCATGCACCCTAGCGCCACATGATGAACAGTAAAGTTAATACCGACAGCAAAACCGACGTTATAGTCATGGCGAGCAGCGCGCGAAGTGCGCGGGAGCGCAGCTCCCTCAAGTTGACGTTCAGCCCTAGCCCGACCATAGCCATCGTCAACAGGAGGGTTGTAATCGTGGACAGGCTGCCTAAGGTCCGAGTGGAAAGTTCCAGCGTCGTGCCAGCAGTCATGCTCCCGAACAAGCTGAGGGCGATGAAGCCGAGCAAAAACCATGGAAATTCAGGCCGGGTCTTCATCTCTTGGGCGCTAGCCCCCATCCCGCGGTGGTGGCGGCGGTTCATGATTGCCATCAGTACGAAGCTGACGGGTACGAGCAAAAACACGCGGCTCAGCTTCGCCAGCAGCGCCAGAGCAACAGCATCTTGCCCGGCCGGCTCTGCGGCAAGCGCCACATGGGCAATTTCATGCAGGCTGATGCCTGCCCAAATGCCATATTGCTCTGCGGTTAGCGGCAGCAGCGGCAGGAGGGCGGTGTAAGCAAGTGCGGCAATCGTGCCGACCAGCGCAACGAGCCCGACGCTTGCGGCGGTGTCCTCGCCGCGAGCTTTAAGAATCGGTGATACAGCCGCAATGGCTGCCGCGCCGCAGATGCCTGTGCCGATGCCGAGCAATAGCGACAGTGGCATATCGGCTTTGAGCTTGCGGGCGACAAGCAGGATGAAGAGGGTGGAGAAGAGAATGGTGGCGGCGGCTTGCAGCAGCAATCCGGTCCCTTGCTCCAGCAAAACGGTCATATTCAGCTTGAGCCCGAACAATATTATCGCAAGCCGCAGCAGCTGCCTGGAGGAAAATTGGATGCCGGTGCGGAGAAAAACGGGATATCCAGCGAATTGGCGAAAAAGCACAGCGGCGATTAAGGCAATCGCCATAGGCCCTATGCGGCTGAAGCCGGGAAGCATGGCGAGCGCATAAGCAGCGGAGGCAAAAGCAGCTGTCAGCGCAACCCCGCCAAGCCAAGCCGCAGCATGCCCCTCGGCGTGCTTGCTTAACGCTCCCTGCTGCTCCGTCTTTTCCGAAGAGGGCTGCCTCATCATCATCGAGTTTATTTCTGCTTTCATAGCTGTCATCTCATCCTCATCCTGTAAGCGAAAGCTGCTGCTGCTGCTGCCGACGCCGATGCAGCCAAATAACGGGCGCATGCTTCCTGCTTGATTTATAATTTAAGCATAAGGGATAGCTTACGATAAGGAAAATAAATTGTTATGATTATAATCATAACTAAATACTTATGATATTTTCATGAATAGAAAAGACAGCAAATGTAGAGAGAGGAGCGTGTTTAAACGATGGATCAATCCCTGCTCGTTTTTATTGCGGTTGCTGAGGAACGGAGCTTCACTCGCGCAGCGGAAGCGCTGCATATGACGCAGCCAGCAGTTAGTCAGCATATTCAGTCGTTGGAGGCAAATTTAGGCACCAAGCTGCTGGATCGCAGCAGCAAGTATGTCCGGTTGAATAAAGCGGGTGATATCGTGTATCACCATGCGAAGGAAATCAGCGGATTGCATGCGAAAATGCAAAGCCTGCTGGGTGACCTGCTTCATACGGCAAGCGGCGCGCTGTCGATCGGTGCAAGCTTCACCTTTGGCGAGTATGTACTGCCGCATATGATAGCCTGTTTGCTGGTGCGGTATCCGCTTATTACGCCCACAATTACAATTGGCAATACGAAGGACATTGCGGCGCTCGTTGCAGCCCGCCAGCTGGATATTGGAATCGTTGAGGGTGCCGTGCCGGTGCAGGACAAGCTGCAATGCGAGCCTTTTGCCCAAGATGCGATGTATGTCGTTGTTGGCGCCGGACATCCTTATGCGGAACGGCAGGACATAGAGGCTGAGGCGCTGCGAAGCGAGCACTGGATTGTGCGGGAGGAAGGCTCGGGAACGCGGACGGCAATGGAAAAAATGTTTGAGCAATACGATATTAGACCGACGAACCCTATGGCGTTTGGCAGCACGCAAATTATTAAAGAATCCGTTGAAGCGGGGCTCGGTATCTCGTTGCTATCGGAGTGGGCTGTTCGCAAAGAAATTACGCTAGGGACGCTGAACAGGCTGACCATCGACGGCCAGCCTGTTCAGCGTGATTTTTCGATTATTACGCAGCGCGATGCCTTTCATACGAAAGCGGCGGAGCTGTTCATTGAAATGGTGCGTGCCCGCGAAGGCATGCCGCAGCAGCCGGCTTAGGAATACCCCGGTCCAGTAGCGATAGGACAACATCCTCTGATGAAAAATAGCCCCTGCCACCCGGCCCATAACCGGCTGCGCAGCCTCAAGCGCACACCATGGCATGTTCCCCTTCAAGCTTATCGGCTAACTCAGCCGGTAAAGCGCGAATGGTTCGCCATGTTGAAATCGCAGGCTGATTTCATCCAGCCGCTCCATGACGGCCGGCTCAGGCTGAAGGCTGGCTGAGGCCAGATTGGCCTCCAGCTGCGCTGCGCTCGTCGCGCCGACGATAACGCTTGCCACGGCGGGCTGCTGCATAAGCCAGTGCAGGGCAAGCACAGCTGGCGTGCAGCCAGCTTCAGCCGCAAGCTCGCCGACTTGGCGGCTGAGCGTGAAGCCTTCGCCGGTGAAGAAGCGGGCGAAGTCCGGGTTTTTGTCCAAGCGCGACCCTTCCGGCGCGCTTTGCTGCTCGCTGTATTTTCCGGTCAGCAGGCCGCCGGCAAGCGGAAAATAAGGGATGATGCCGACGCCTTGGTCGAGGCATAGCGGCGTAATGTCGCGCTCCGGCGTCCGGTCGGCGAGCGAATAGCTGGTCTGAATCGACACATAGCGATTCAGGCCAAGGCGGTCGCTGATGCCGAGCGCCTTCATCAGCTCCCAAGCCGCATAGTTCGATGCGCCGATGTAGCGGACTTTCCCAGCGCGAACCATATCATCGAGCGCCCGCAGCGTTTCTTCCAGCGGCGTCTCCGGATCGAAGGTGTGGATTTGGTATAAATCCACATAATCCGTCTGCAGCCGTCGCAAGCTTTGCTCCAGCTCCAGCTGCAAATGATAGCGGGAAGAGCCGCGCTCATTCGCGCCTTTGCCGCGCGGCAGCCCGGCTTTGGTGGCAATGACGGCCTCATGCCTCCGTCCTATTAGCGCTTCACCGATAATCGTCTCGGATGCGGTGCCTGAGTAAATATTGGCAGTATCCAGAAAGTTTATCCCACTGCCAAGCGCAGCATGTATAATGGAAATAGAGCTTTGCTTATCCGCCCGCGAGCCGAAGGAATTAGTTCCAAGTCCGAGAGAGGATACTTTCAGTCCACTAGTGCCAAGACGTTTATAGATCATAAGCTAAAGTCACTCCATTCAACATTTAATTGGTTCCTTTAGGCAGTAGTTTGCTTGTCTGCTGCTCCAGGGCGACCATTTTAAATACAAGAATTTATAAGTTCTTTAAAAATACGATTTCATTTCACTATAGCATAAGAATGCGGGGGACGACGATGCAAAGAGTGATAGCGAGGGCGCAGCTGCTTGCAGATGAAGAAATGAAAGCGCTCGCTTCTGCAGGACGCTTGAAAGAGCAGCTGCTTCCTTGGATTGAGCAGGGCAAATTTATGACAGCTGCTTTATTTAAATGGGAGCGTAATCTTTTCTTATACGTAGAGAGCTTGATGGATGAACCGCCATCGGCCGAGGAGCTCATGCGTGATTTGAGCCGTTACTTGGAGCCATGGCCCGGCCAGGCCGAGAAGCGGTTATGGATTCCGATGATTGATGTTTTTCATTTTAATGCGCCAGCAAGCCCGGAGCATTGGCGGCGCAAGGCAGCGGTGGAGCGGCGTGTCGGGCGCGTGGCGCATTTGAAGCCGGAGATGGTGGCGAGCTACATTTATTATCACTACCAGCTGCAGGAGGAGCACGCATTTCATGGGCCCAAATATGAAATCATCGCGCTGCACGAAAATTTGCTATTCGGCTATCAGGAGTTTCCAGGTGTCGTGGAGGAGCCAGTGCTACCGCGCAAGCTGAAGACAAACGGAACGCCTGCGGACTGGAGCGAATCGCGAATGGATTTGCATTTTCAGCCATGGCCCGATGGTCATTTGTATTTCAAGCCGGTGGAAACTTGGTTTGCTTTGGGTGAATAAGGAACAAACTGACAAAATTCATCATAATTTTATGAAAAATGATCAGTTAGAATTAAGGGAATCTTAAGATAAATCATGTATAGTAAAGGTACAAGCTGTTTAGGCAGCATTCGAAGCCGGGAGGGGACCTGTTATGCGTGAGCCAGTCACTTATTCCGTAGTTATTCCTGTGTATAATGATGAGCAAATGCTTTACGACACCTACAAGCGGCTAAAACGAATTATTCCGCCCATTGGCGAGAATTACGAACTGATTTTTGTTAATGACAACAGCACGGACCGCTCAGCAGATATGCTTCGAGTCTTTTGTGCAGCAGATATTCGGGTACGTGCGATCCATTTCGCCAGCAGCTTCGGCTATGAGGCGGCCGTTGCCGCAGGAGCCGACCATGCCTCGGGCGAACAGAAGATCGTCATGGAGGTATCTGACCGCTTCCGCAGTGTTAGTGCGGGATTGCAAGGGTCTTCTCCGTTTTATGTTGTACGGGCTAAGGAAGGCTTTACCCATTCCCCGCTTTGGGATTTTGCACCGGAGAGTGCCGCATGCTAATGAATAGAACAGCTGGATGGTTTTTCAAATATAAGAATTTATAAGCTTCACATTTATAATGGGCTTATATTCCACCCTCGAAACGGTAGCTTTGCCGTCAGATGACAGCTTCAGCCGTTTACGCTTGTTCGCAAAAAATAACCCCCGCCTTATTAGGTGGGGGTTATTTTTAACTGGAGCGATGCGATTTATGCATATGCGCAAGGTTTGTCCCGATGTGCCCCGTAGAAGGAAGGCTGCTGCGTATCTGTTATTGTTCAATATAAAAGCCGAATGAGTGCAGGTTGTCCGCGTTATTGGTCATGGTTAGCGCTTCCGGCAAATCGATTTTGTCAAAGGCGTTGTAGTAAGGAGTTCCAGCAAGCAGCACAATAGCAATGGCAATAGCGAGCCTGCGAACCAACCGCTCGCTTGGACGGCGATTGAGCTTCGCCTTAGGCAAGGTCACTCTGCTGCTGCGCTCGCCATGAATCATCCAGAGGACGGCGGCGGCGAAGCCAAGCATGGAAAGCGGAATAGTGAGCGGCATCGAATGCAGCGATACAGCGACGGATAAGGTCAGGTAAAAGATCGTCAGCGTACAGAGCGACAACAGCTGGTAGGGCAAAATGAATGCGGGCTCTGAAGCGCGATACAGCATGCGCACCGGCAATGGCTCGCTGGACTTCCGTCCTGTGTTTTTCCGCATTCTGAGCAGCTTCGGCATGCTTCTAATCCACAGCAGCGCTAGCGACAGAGTCAAGATCGGTACACAGATGAGCATGCCCAAATCGTAGTCCGGTGGGAGCTTGACGGCCATGGTGACGACTCCGCCCAATGCGGCTGCTGTTGGGATGGAGAGGATAATTGTCCAAATTAACAAGTTCTTGGCACGCTGGTGCAGCTGCTGCTCGGATTTGCTGTAGAGCAGGGAGGAGGCCTTATTGCCGGCAATCCAGGACAACAGCAGCGCTAGGAATAAACAACCAAGCGTAAGATGAACCAAGGTGATATACAAAATAGCTTACCTCCCAGTATAATAATAACTAGATCTATTTTATCGCCTATGAGCTCCTCGCTATAACAGTCTCTGGTTCAGGTAGTACCTAGACTTTAGACGAGGGAATATCAGGAATGGTTGCTTTATACTACAAGAGTAATCGATTTGAGTCTGGAGGTGAAGAAGCTGCTCGAGCTGCATGATATTATACCGTATTTTTTCTCTGTAAGCATTATCTGCACGTTCGCTTATGCAGCATATTTCACTTTTCATGCTGCAAGCGAGCCGTCCCGCTGGTCGAAGGACAAGGTCCATACGCCAGCACCTGAGCGTATTTTGCCAACTGTTCAACGAGCTCATACCGTTGCACTCTGGCTTGTACGAAAAGTAAAAAGAAAAGAAGCGCCTGATGGTGATCCCACAGATTGCAGCTCTTCGTTTGTAAAGCAACATCCAAACAAACGAGGAGGATATATATGTTATCTAAATATACAATGGAAATGCTTAAAAAATACCGCTTTATCCTTATTATTGGGCTGCTGCTCATCATTAGCGGCTGTGGTTCGCCGAATGGAACGATTGACTCAGCGACACCAGGATTTTTCAATCATTACGTCGTTTTTCCCATCTCTTATTTAATTCAACACATTGCGCAGTTTTTTAACGACAGTTTTGGCATGGCGATTATTGCGATTACGTTGCTTATCCGTCTGGCCCTGCTTCCGCTTATGCTTCGCCAATCCAAGAGCCAGCAGGTAATGAAGCAGAAGATGAGCGTTATGCAGCCGCAGCTGAACCAAATCAAGGAAAAATACAAAAATGACAAATCGCCTGAAGCACAGTCGAAAATGCAGAAGGAAACGATGGCGTTATACGGCGAGCATAAGTTTAATCCGCTTGCCATTGGCTGTCTCCCGATGCTCATTCAACTGCCGATTTTGTCAGGATTGTATTATGCGATCAAAATGACGCCGGAGCTGGCGCAGCATTCCTTTCTCTGGTTCCAACTGGGCGCGCCTGATCACATCCTGCCGTTTCTCGCCGCTGCTATCTATTATGTGCAGTTCCGCGTGTCTCAAATCGGGATTGACCCCGCCCAGCAAAAACAGATGGCGCTGCTTGGTTACATTTCACCGATTATGATGGGCATTTTCTCTTTTACCGCGCCCGCTGCTGTACCTTTGTATTGGGTTGTTGGCGGCGTATTTATGATTTTGCAGACGATGCTTTCCAAGCGGCTTTACCCAATGCCGACAGTGCCGGTCGCTTCGGCAGTTGAGGCCGCGAAGCCAGCGCCAGTGAAAACAAAAAGCAAGAAGCTGCCAGCCAAATCTTAACCCGGATATTGAATAGACGCTCCAGAGGGCTCTCAACCCTCGGGGCGTTTGTTTTTATTTTTTGAAGGCATAAGAAAACGGCGGGCAGAAGATTATAAGCCGAAAATCCTATAAAGCACTTTATTATGATACAATAAGTGTAAGGTTTAGTTTGGCATGCGGACAATGGAATGGAAAAAGGAGGCCTTGCACGATGATTAAGCGTTATCCTGCGAACGAGCGGAACTTTTTTGATATTGGTTGGTTGAGGGGCTCACGCAGCTTCTCATTCGGTGATTATTATGATCCCGATAACGCTCAGTTCGGCGTCATGCGTGTATGCAACGAAGATGAGATTGCGCCGGGCCGCGGCTTTGGAGCGCATCCTCATAGCGACATGGAAATTGTGACCATTGTGTTGAAAGGCCGCCTTAAGCATGAGGATAATTTGGGCAATATGGAGGTTACCTCTGCGGGAGAAATCCAGAGGATGACAGCGGGCTCCGGCATTGTTCATGCGGAGTACAATGATTCAGAAACCGAAGAGGGGCATTTTCTTCAATTGTGGTTTATGCCTCGCGAACGCGGACTGACTCCTTCCTATGAGGTGCACCGGTACGATCAGGAGAAGCTGGTCAATGCTTTTCTGCCGATTGTCACGCCGGAAGGAACGAATGGCACAGCGATGATTCATCAGGACATGTCGATTCATTTGGGTCGCGTTGAGGCAGGGAAGCGTTTGTATTACAGCCAAAAGGCAGGCCGGCGTGTGTTTCTGATGCTGATTGAGGGCGCTGCCGATGTCAACAACCTTGATATGGTGGCGAAGGACAGCCTTCGTGCGGAGTTTGAACCGGAAATTCTGATCAAGGCGAAGGAAGATACATTCGTCATGCTCATTGATATGCCATAAGGACGGAAGTTTCTGCGCGAGGAGGAGAAAGCGATGAAGGAAACGTTATTAATCAAGCATGCGGTTGGAGGAAGAACCTTTATAGATTCCAGCAAGCATGGCGTTCATTATCACATTGAACAGGCTGCTGATTTGTGGGCGTTTACGGTCACAGTGTCGCCGGAGCATGATTTGGCTAACCTGCTTGCGTGGAAGGAAGAACTGAACGTCTTTCTTTTCCAAGAGCATGAGGATAAGCCAACGGTCAAAATTTGGTTCTATGTACAGGAACAATCCGTCAGCTTTCAAGCTAAGGAACGCAAGCTTGCGTTCAAGGCGAAGGCGATGATTGAATATATTCCACACAATTACGGCTACAAGCTGTAAATGCAGGGCCAAGGTGAAACGGCTGTCGCCGTCCTCTGGCGGTAATGCTAACGTTTCGCGGTGAAATATAAGCTAAGTATAAAGAGAAAACTTATACTTTCTTATATTTTAATAAAATCGCTCGCTACTGCATATACATCCTTTATGCGAATGAAGGACAGGGTGCCTTGGCTTGACTTATTCAGGCGTACCGATCAGTTGTACAACGATTCATTGCTTGGGCTCGGGGCGGCTGGTAATAAATTGCGTCCAATTCCTATGTATGGAATTTCGTGAATTATCAAACGCTAGGAGCAGGAACAGGATTATCATGGCAATAGCATGTCCAATTAAAGGAGGCGTTGACGATCTATAGTCGGAAAAAGTTTCAAGAGGAAGTCCCTGAGGTCAGCACGAAAATATGGGCTTGTACGAGTGATGTTTGCAATGGCTGGATGCGTGCAAACTTTTCGTTCGAGCAGTCGCCTACTTGCCTGCAATGTAATTCTCCTATGGAAGAATCCGAGAAGATGCTGCCACAGCTCGTCAACTCCAATGATATAAATCGGGCGAAAAACAGCATGCCCGTTACGGAATAAACCGAATAAATGGTGGATTCAAACAAAGGGCGCCCAATGGGCGCCCTTTGTTTGCGCAAATCGCCAAAGAGAGTCTGCTGCTGTTCTAAATGTTTATGGCGCGTAGAGGGAACGTACGCTAGCTGGAGGCCCGCACAAAAACGACTATCCAGGCAAGTTATCGGATAGTCGTTTTATTTTTGCCACTATTTTTCGATTCATAGAGGGCTTGATCCGCTTCCTGGAAGCTCGTTCCTTTGGATTCGCCAGGGAGATGCTCATGCAGGCCAATGCTGACGGTGACGGAATGATTGTCCATTTCGGCGATTTTGGTCTGAGAGATGGACACCCGAATTTCCTCCACGAGCGCAAGCGCCTTCTCCAGACTCTCTTCATGAAGGATGAGAATAAATTCCTCACCGCCATAACGGGCAGCGAAATCATCGGTTTTCAAGTGCTTCAGCAGCGTCGCCGCCATCTGCTTCAGCGTAATATCGCCAACCCAATGCCCATACGTATCGTTGACATGCTTGAAGTTGTCGATGTCTATAATCGCTAGCTGGAAGTTGAACGGATTAACCTCTTGGTACTCAATGAGCTTTTCCGCATATTCGTGAAACGTTTTATGGTTATAAAGATCGGTAAGCGGGTCGATTTTCGACATCCGATCCATCACGATATTTTTGATCAGCAGCTCCTGCTCGGATTTCAGCGTCCGGTTGAGCGTGACAAGCAAGCCTCTCGCCCGTTGAATAATGGCGAATCCTACTAGCGCTGTCGTAATTAGAATACCCGCGAAGAAGAAGGCATCGAGATCAGTAAATCCTTCATTGTAATAATAAGAAAAATAAATATAAAACAGGTAGAGCATCGAGACGAGCAGCGAAACAAATAAATAATACGGCCGCAAAAATAAAATCGTAATCAGCATCGGAAGCAGCAGCAAGGCGGGTGCCGTTAAAAGCTGTGCATTTAAAAAAAATAAGAAGCTCATCGTAATGAGATGAGCGCCGATAATGAGTGCTTTTTCAATAAAGCGGTTCGCATAGCGGATAATGACTTCAAGGGATACCATGACGACAAGCAGAAATATGTTTTGTAACAGGATGTCATAAGTAAATAGTCGGTTTGTAAAAAAGGTATCTTCCGATGAAGTATTTTGGAGAGCAAATATCGTGTATTGACAGGTAAGCGCCAGTATACATAACACCCAATACACATTGAGCATAATGCGGTACCAGCTTGATGAATCATGGCGGGGTAATGAAGATAGACTGAACATATCTGCCTCTTTTCCAAAATGGTGCCTTTCGTTAGATGGCTAGCTGAATAGCTTCGACAGACCATTCCTGCTATCCTGCAAATTCGACACTTATTCATGCGAAATTTAGAGGTTTCCTGTAGAAAATTGTTTATTGAGGTAAAACGAACCTTGAAAACCCGTAAAATGGGCGTAACTATTTTCAACATAAGGTATTGACAGCATTTACTAGCGATGGTAAAGTGGCAGAAGATTAAACAAATGGAAAGGAGGATTATGTCTCATGCGTAAATTTACTGTACATCTAGGAAAGAAATTTGATTTTGTAAATATGAATTTAATGAGCGTAATCCATCCGTGCGTTAATTCTCTTTGATGAATAAGGGAGCTTTCCCATAAATCAAAGGCGTATGGTTGCGTTCGATGCAGCCGTGCGCCTTTTTCAATGCCTTCGACCCGCTATAGGTCGATGTTGCTTGCGAAGGAAGCGTATCGTGTAACCGATGCGTTTCCTTTTTTTTAAATATAAGCATTTATAAGTATCACTCTTATAATGGGCTTATATTTCATCGCGAAACGGTAGCTTAGCTGCTAGAGGACGACTTCAGCCGTTTACGCTTGTGGGAAAAATAAACGTTTGGATGGATATGGGGAGGTATCAAAGCAGCGCTATGTTTATCGTACTTAAGAAGCTTGGATGGTTTTTCAAAATGGATTGGAAGCGCTACGCGATAGCGGGCGTGCTGCTTATTCTGGTTGGCGTATTGGATATTATTCCGCCTTGGATGACGGGCTATGCCATCGATGGCATTTCGCAAGGCTCACTTGCTGACAAAGAGTTTTATTTGATCATTGGCGGTTGGATTGCCATAACAATTGTAGGTTATATCATGTCCTATATTTGGTTTTATCAATTATTTGGCGGGTCCTTTCTTTTGGAGCGCATTATGCGTTCCCAACTGATGAAGCATTTTATGAAAATGTCGCCGACCTTTTTTGAGCGCAATCGTACTGGCGATTTGATGGCTCGGGCGACGAATGACTTGAAGGCTGTCTCTAACACAGCAGGCTTCGGCATATTGACGCTTATTGACTCGACCTTCTTTATGTTCACCATTCTGGCGGTGATGATTGCGACAATCAGCTTCAAGCTGACGCTTGCTGCACTGCTGCCACTGCCGCTTATGGCGCTGGCGATGAGCTATTTCGGCGGCAAAATCCACCACCGATTCATGGAGGCGCAGGATTCCTTCGGCGAGCTGAATGATCAGGTGCTGGAGGCGGTGTCTGGCGTGCGCGTCATTCGTGCCTTCGTACAGGAGGAAGCGAGCCAGCAGCAGTTCAGCCGCAAGACGGACGAAGTTTATGAGAAAAATATTGCCGTTGCCCGGATCGATGCGCTGTTCGAGCCAACGATGAAAATTCTCATCGGCCTCAGCTATTTAATCGGTCTATGCTACGGCGGCTACATGGTATTCAAAAGTGAAATTACACTGGGTGAGCTGGTTTCGTTCAATATTTACTTGGGGATGCTCATCTGGCCGATGCTTGCGATCGGAGAATTGATCAATGTTATGCAGCGGGGCAATGCTTCGCTTGATCGGGTTAACGAATCACTGAACTACAAACCGGATGTAAAGGATGCTGCAGATCTAGTCGCAGTGGAAGAGCCGGAGACGATTGCATTCCGTAAGGTGACATTCCGCTATCCTTCATCGAAGGTCGATAATTTGGTCAATGTTTCCTTCGCGATACGCAAAGGTCAGACGTTGGGCATTGTTGGCCGCACAGGCAGCGGCAAGACGACGCTGCTCAAGCAGCTTCTGAGGGAATATCCGATTGGCAGCGGAGATATCTCCGTCTCGAATGTGCCCATCGACAAGCTGGAAATTCAGCGCTTGCTCGGCTGGATCGGCTATGTGCCGCAGCAGCCGGTGCTGTTCTCCCGTTCGATTCGCCACAATATCTGGTTTGGGAAGAAGGGCGAGCCAAACGATGCGGATTTGCAGCGTGCGCTGGAGCGTGCTTCCTTTGCCAAGGATATTCAGTATTTGCCAGATGGCTTGGAGACGATGGTCGGTGAGAAGGGAGTTGCCCTTTCAGGCGGGCAGAAGCAGCGTGTAAGTATTGCGCGTGCGCTCATCGCCGATCCGGAAATTCTAATGCTCGATGATGCGCTGTCTGCCGTAGACGGCAAGACGGAGGCGGAAATTATCGAGGGAATCCGCACAGAGCGTGCGGGCAAAACGACGCTTATTACGACGCACCGCTTATCCGCGATTCAGCATGCGAATTGGATTATTGTGCTCGATGAGGGCCGCATTGTGCAGGAGGGCACTCATGAGGAGCTGCTGCAAGCGGGCGGCTGGTACAGGGAGCAATATGACCGCCAGCAGTTGGAGTCGAGCATTGAGTCCTAATAAGCAACGTACGAAAAGTGAAGGAAATGGGGGGCGCTAGGGACAATGGGCTTAACAGGTAAACGATTGTTTCAATACGCCATGCTATATAAGAAGCCGATTATTGGAGCTCTTGTGCTGCTGCTGTTAGCGGTAACCGCAGAGCTTGCGGGACCGTTCATTGCCAAGCGCATGATCGACCAAAACATACTTGGCATTGAGAAGACATGGTATGAGACGGCGAAGCAAGACAGCTTCGCGGTTGAGCATAATGGAAAATGGTACAAACGCGTGGATCACCTGTCGGCCGGAGAGCCGCAGGGCGATAGTGTGCGAATATTGCAGTCGGGAAGAACGTTTTATTGGCTTGAAGGGCAGCTGCCCTTCGAGGATGGAAAACGCAAGGTAGAGGGGGAGCAGATGACCTTTACGAGCAAAGCGACAGGAGAGGTGGCTACTTTTCCTGTAACCGCCTTGTCCGCAAAAGAGCTGTTCGCCTTCTACAAGCCGGAAACACCTGGCATTATTAAGCTTGCGGCGCTTTATTGCGTGCTGCTGCTCATAGGCGGATTTTTGACTTATGGCCAAAGGCTGCTGCTGCAAACGTCAGCGAACAGCATCGTCCGCCGCATGCGTAATGATGTATTCGAGCATACGCAGCGGCTGCCCGTCAATTATTACGATACACTGGCCGCAGGCCAAGTCGTATCGCGCATCACGAATGACACCGAGGCGGTGCGGGAGCTGTATGTTTCGGTATTGGCGAACTTTTTCTCAGCCATCATTTATATGTCGGCGATCTATGTAGCATTGTTCTTGCTCGACTGGCGTCTGGCGCTGTTTGCACTGCCGCTTGTGCCGCTGCTGCTCGTATGGATCAAGGTATATCGCCGTTTCGCGGCGCATTACAATAAGGTGATTCGAGCTAAGCTCAGCGAAATTAACGGCATGATCAATGAGGCCATTCAAGGGATGCCGATCATCCAAGCTTTCCGCCGCCAGAAAGAAATGATGGAGGAGTTTGATGAGCTGAATGATCATTATTTTAAATATCAAAACAAGCTGCTTCATTTAAATTCCATCACCTCGCATAATATGGTTCAGGTCATCCGCAACATTTTGTTTCTTGTTGTCATTTGGATGTTCTGGGGCAATTGGTTCGGCACGGTGCTGCTCGTCGGTACGCTGTATGCTTTTATTGATCTCATGAACAGGATGTTCCAGCCGATCGTCGGCGTGGTGAACCAGCTGTCCAATCTGGAGACCGCACGCGTATCGGCAGAACGCGTCTTCAAGCTGATGGATGAAGAAGGCATTGACGTTGCAACGGGCAAAATCGAGCGCTACAAGGGTGAAGTGCAGTTCAAGGATGTCACCTTCGCCTATAAAAAAGAAGATTATGTGCTCAAGAACATTTCCTTCGTCGCTCGTCAAGGCGAGACGGTAGCACTTGTGGGGCATACCGGTTCTGGCAAAAGCTCGATTCTCAACCTGCTGTTCCGGTTCTATGACTTAAAACAAGGCAGCATCTTAATCGATGGCCATGATGTACGGGATATTCCAAAGCAGCAGCTGCGTCAGCATATGGGCATCGTGCTGCAGGACCCGTTCCTGTTCACGGGAACGATCGCGTCGAACGTCAGCCTAGGCAACCCGGAAATTAGCCGGGAGCGGGTAGAGCAGGCGCTGCGCGATGTAGGCGCCTACGATATGTTTATGCAGTTTCCCGGCGGCATTGATGCGCCGGTTATCGAGAAGGGCAGCACGCTGTCTGCGGGACAGCGCCAGCTGATTTCTTTTGCAAGGGCGCTCGCGTATGACCCAGCGATTCTGATTTTGGATGAAGCGACTGCGAGCATCGATACCGAGACGGAAGCGATTATTCAGAAGGCGCTAGATGTGCTCAAAAAAGGGCGCACAACGTTCGTTATTGCCCATCGCCTATCGACGATTCGCCAGGCCGATCAAATTTTGGTGCTGGATCATGGAGAGATCGTTGAGCGGGGCAATCATGATCAGCTGATGGAGCATAGCGGCAAATACTTCGCGATGTATCAATTGCAGCTGGGAGCGCCTGTAACGGCGTAGAGCTGAAAGCTTTATTTTCAGCAAGAGCAGGGAACGGGATCATATAGGATGCACGGCGGAGCTGATGAGGCTCCGTCTTTTTTTGTTGAAATATAAGCCGATTATAAGTTTTACACTTATAATCGGCTTATATTTCACCCTCGAAACGGTAGCTTTGCCGCCAGAGGACGGCTATAGCCTTCTTCGCTTAGCTTTCTGAATAAATCCTCACGATTTTCAGGTAATATTCAGCTAGGTTTATAACTGGGCTAAGAATGGATGCCTATGATAGGAAATGTAAGGCAAATTCAATTGAAAGGTGGAATACAGTCATGAAGGGTACGAAAACGATCGTCGCAAGCGCAATTGCATTATCGCTGGTGTTAGGCGGAGGTGCGCTGGCCATACCGGCTATCTATGCCGCTTCAACGGATACAAGCACTCAAAGCAGTGCGGAAGGAAGCGGAGCAACGCGCGAGGCAGGCAAGCACAAGGGTGGATTTTTCGGTTTTGGACAGTGGAAAACGCAGCTTGCTGAATATTTAAAGCTTGATGAAGCGACGCTGGATGCGCAGCTCAAAACGCAAACGCTTGCCGAGGTCGCTTCCGCTCAGGGCGTAGACCGCGAGACGCTGAAGGCCAAGCTGGTAGAATGGATTGATGCAGCTGCTGCTGCTCGCCAAGAAAAGCTTCAAAGTGAAAATTCAGACAAGACGCTGGGTGCGACAAAAGCAGACAAGCAATGGGATAGCTCGGCAATAGCTGATAAAATATTGGATTCGAATGGCCAAGCTGGCCTTGGCGGTGAAGGCGGAAAGCATGGCGGCGGCAAAGGCGGATTCGGCAAAGGTGGCTTCGCAAGCGAGGAAACGGCTGCCGTTCTCGGTGTGACAGTCGACGAGCTGAAAACGGAATTGCAGGCTGGCAAATCGCTTGCTGACATCGCGACTGAAAAAGGCGTTGATGTGCAGAAGGTCATCGATCAAAAGGTTAGCGAGGAAAAAGCGCGGCTTGATCAAGCGCTGACAGATGGCAAGCTGACGCAGGAGCAATATGATGCGAAAATTGCTGAGCTGACCGAGCGAGTTACCCAGTTCGTTAACGGCGAGTTCAAGAAGCCGGAAGACGACAAAGCGGGACATCAAGGCAAGCATGGGAAGCGTGATGCGGCAGCTGAATCTACGGATACAGCCGCAACGGCTGATCAATCGGCTTAAGCTGATTGCATAGGGAAATCATAAGGACCAGGAAGAGCATCAGGAGCAAGGGAAAGCATAAATGTAAGATAGAAGAAGCTGCGAGACGGTTATTTTAGCCGCCTCGCGGCTTTTTTGCATTGTGATATTAGGAGATAGAGCGAGCTGTTATAGACCGAGCCTATGCATTTTTTTATAATAGCCGCTTGACGCTTTCGGGCGGTTTTTGATATAGTTCTATCAGTGAACTATTTCATCGTAGAACCATTTAGAGAGAAAGCATAAATGGAAAGGAGGAAGCGGGATGGTGGATCAAAAACTTATGCTGGACATTATTGCACGGTATGAGGCGACCTATTTTGCCGTCAATCGTCAAATAAACAGCTTGTTCCGAGAAGCGATGGCGGAGGGGCTTACGGTCGAGCAATATTCGGTGCTTCGTTATTTGCGCAAGCAGGGAAAGACGAACTCTTCCGAGCTTGCGGATACCTTTTGCGTGGGACGAAGCTCCATTACGGCACTTACGACACGTTTATTCGATAAACAGCTCATTGAACGGCAGCAGGACCCGAAGGACAGGCGGGTTACTTATTTGAAGCTAACGCCAGCGGGCAAGCAGTTGACCGATCAGTCCGAGATAAAAATTCAAGAGATGCTGGCCTTGCATATTCAGCATTTTGATGAGCAGGAAGCACTGCAGTTTATTACTACCTATGAGAAGCTGGCCAAAGTTATGTCTGGCACATACGGGATAGAAGGAGGAGAAACAGAGCAATGAAGATGGTAATCAAGCTAAGATGGGTACTTATGCTGGTATGGCTGCTTGTCACAGTCGGATTAATGGTGAGTGCGCCTAATATGGAAGGACTCGTTCGTGAAAAGGGGCAAGTGTCTGTCCCGCAAGGGTATTCTTCCACGATTGCCGAGAAAATGATCGAGGAGATTGGCGGCAAGGATGCGGGCAACGGCTCTTCTACCGTGCTTGTGTTCCATGATCCGGAGGGCTTGTCCGATGCTGACTTTGCTGCGGCCAAGCAAGGCGTGGAGAAGCTGAAGGCAGGGAAGGAACAGTATCATATCACGTCGGTTACGACACATTTTGATACGGAAGAGCTTAAGAAGCAAATGCTGTCCGAGGATGGCAAGACGCTGCTCGTGCTGGTGAAGGTGGATACCTCTAGCGGTGATTTGTCCGGGATACGAGAGGGGCTTTACAGCGCCGTTTCGGATGTTCCATTGACGCACTACTACACGGGCGGCTGGATTATCGGTGACGATGTCGCAACCAGCGCGCAAGAAGGCTTGAAGAAGACGGAGTTTATAACCGTGGGCTTTATTTTGATTATTTTATTCCTCGTATTCCGTTCGGCTGTAGCGCCGATTGTGCCATTGCTGACGGTGGGCTTTACTTATTTGCTGTCCCAATCCATCGTGGCGTTTCTTGTGGAATATTTTGATTTTCCACTTTCGAATTTTACGCAAATTTTCCTCGTTGCTGTCTTATTCGGGATTGGTACGGATTATTGCATTTTGTTGATCAGCCGCTTTAAGGAAGAGCTGGCGCATCGGGGTGGAGATATCCAGGAATCGATTTTGGCAACCTATAAGACAGCGGGCAAAACGGTTTTGTTTTCTGGTCTTGCGGTATTTGTTGGTTTTGCCTCCATCGGTTTTTCGACCTTCGTGCTGTATCGCTCGGCGGTTGCGGTAGCGATCGGTATTGCGATTTTGCTGCTTGCCTTGTTTACGATCGTTCCGTTCTTTATGTCGGTGCTTGGCGCCAAGCTGTTCTGGCCGTCGAAAGGCTCGCTTGAGCATAAGGAGAGCGGGCTCTGGGGAGCGGTTGGCAGCTTCTCGCTGCGCAAGCCGCTTTGGGCACTGGTTGTCGTTATGGTGCTGACGGTTCCTTTTCTGGTGGCGTACAAAGGCAATGTTTCCTTTAACTCGCTTGATGAAATTGGTGATAAATACGATTCAGTGAAAGCTTTTAACCTCATTTCGGAAAGCTTCGGGCCTGGTGAATCGCTGCCTTCAACGGTTGTAGTGAAAACAGCAGTACCGATGGATACAACGGATGGGCTTGCTGCCATTGAGCAAATTACCCGAGAGCTTTCGAAGGTTGAAGGCGTGGCGCTTGTTCGCAGTGCGACTCGTCCCACTGGTGAAGAGCTTGACGATCTCATGGTATCAGATCAAGTAGGTACGCTGAAGGATGGCCTTGATAAAGGCGAGGAAGGCCTTGGAAAAATAAGCAGCGGGCTTGCTGAAGCCAGCACCAAGCTGAGCGAAAACGAGCCAAAGCTTAATGAAGCAGCGGAAGGCGCAGGCAAGCTTGCTGCGGGAACGAAGGATTTGAAAAGCGGCATTGTACAGCTTGGAGATGGCTTGAAACGCATTCAGCAAGGGCTGAATGATGGCTCTGCTGGAGCAGGTGAGCTTGCTGAAGGCTTGAAGCAGGCGAAAACGAGCGCCGACCAACTGGCAGCAGCCAGCAAAGAGCTGTTGGCAAACTACGAGAAGATGGAAGCGGGCGTCGGCCAGCTATCACAAGCCTACGGCGGCATTGCAGCTGGGCAGCAGCAGCTGGCAGGAGGGCTTGCTGATCTTCACCAAGGCATCACCGGCTTGGGACAGAAGTATCCTGAGCTGACAGCCGATGCTGATTATGCGCAGGTGCTAGGCGCAGCTTCCCAAATGGAGCAGTCAGCGGCCATGCTTAGCGAGCAGCTGACGCAAATGAATGGACAGTTGGGCGGCATTACTGAGGGGCTGAAGCAGGCGAATGCGGGACTTTCCCAAGCGGCAGCTGGTCAAGGCGAGCTTGCAAAGGGCTTGGAGAAGCTGGCACAAGGCATTTCCCAGCTTCAGCAGGGCATTGCTCAGGCAGCGGCCGGTCAAGGGCAAATTGTAACGAAGGTTCCTGACATAACGAAGGGTGCTGACCAGCTGGCAAGCGGGCAATCCGAATTGCAAGCAGGCTTTGCTGATTTGAACGGTCAGCTCAGCGAGTTGACGGACGGACTTGATCAAAGCGTGGATGGCATCACGCAGGTAAGCGACGGTCTCGGGTCGGCGAAGAACTACTTGAGCGAGCTTGGATCCTCGCCAAATAAACAAATGACGGGCTGGTTTATTCCGCAGGAAGCGATTGAGAAGCCGGAATTCCAGCAGGCTCTTGATGTTTATATGTCCGAAGATCGGATGAGCGCTAAATTCGATGTTATTTTTAGCGGCAACCCGTATGATATGGCGACAATGGCGAAAATCGAAGATCTGAATGCCGCAGTTGGCCGCGCACTTCAGGGGACAGCCTATGCGCAGGCTGATTATGCAGTGGGTGGAGTAACCAGCTCCAACCATGATTTGAACAATATTTCTAAAGAGGACTACTCTCGTACGATGATGCTGATGCTGGTCGGCATTACGATTATTTTGATCATCTTGTTCCGCTCCATCGTTATGCCGCTTTATTTGATGGCATCGCTTTTATTGACCTTCTATACGTCAATGGCGATAACAGAAGTGATTTTCGTTCGCTTGCTCGGCAACTCGGGCATCAGCTGGGCGGTTCCGTTCTTCGGTTTCGTTATGCTGGTTGCGCTGGGCATCGACTATAGCATTTTCCTAATGGATCGTTTTCGGGAATATCGCGATCTTTCGCCAACCCAAGCGATTTTGAAAGCGATGAAGAGCATGGGTGGCGTCATTATGTCGGCTGCGATTATTTTGGGAGGTACCTTTGCGGCGATGCTGCCTTCAGGTGTTATGTCCTTGCTGCAAATCGCGACACTCGTATTATGCGGATTGTTCATGTACGCGCTCATCATGCTGCCGCTGTTCATTCCAGTTATGGTGCGCATGTTCGGCAAAGCCAACTACTGGCCGTTTATGAATGAGAGCGAGCACGAGGCTCGTTATTCAACGACGAAGGATATTTCGCATCATTCCTAAGATTAAGAGATGAACCATTCACTAAGCCTTCTTATCCATTGGATAAGGAGGCTTTTTGTGTACTGGCGGCAGAGAAATTACTATTTTGGCAGATGCAGCGGTTGGCTCCTCGTTCAGAATGCGTTCAGAATGCGTTCAGAGGCAATTGGTATAATTAGGGCGATAATAATGGGATTTGATAATATTTGGATTTGGATATGAAAAAGCATAAGGATAAGGAGAGGAAAGCGTGAAGAAGAAGGGATTCATAGGTTTATTGACTGCTATCATAGCAATCCATTTTATATTCGGCGGCTTCATCAGAACTGGAACGGCGCATGCAGCCACCTTGCCCGGTCCGGCACTTGCCCAAATAACAGGACACGATTTTACATACGGGGCATATACCGGGGCTCCTTATTTCATTGGACTTCAGGATGGAGGCACGAAGGAGTATCATGCTTTTGTGCGATTCAACAAAACGGCGAGCGCACCTGCCGGTTACAAGGTTTACTTGCGAATTAAGGTAGGCAACGACCTTGGTGGTGGAGCTGAGGATCTGGCTGTTCGTGGAACGCCTATCGCCAAAGTATGGGCATACAAGACGACGCCCCTTCCAACCAGTGTGGAGAACGCGCATACAGGCTGGCCTAGCATGAGTGATGTGCTTAATACTCCCAGCAAGTACGAACTATTGGATAGTGTGATGAGTGGAGTTGTCGCTGGAAAGCTGCTTTCCTTCGATGTCACGACTTATTTCAATAACGCTTCGAACGGAATGCTAACATTCTTTCTTACAGGCACAGAAAGCTTGAATGGAACCAATGTTGATCGGTATCGGTTTGATGCCGATCCGTATATTGTCTATGAACAAACCGTTGTGAATCAAGCTCCAACCGTGCCAGACTATTCGGAATCGGTAGATGAGGACGAATTCGTAACTGGTAACATTGCTGGCTCCGACAACGACGGCGACATGCTGACCTATTCGGTGTCGCAGCAGGCAGCGAACGGGACGGCAACGGTCGATGCATCAACGGGGTCATGGGAGTATACTCCGAATGCGAATTATCACGGTCAGGACGTATTTAAGGTCTTGGTTAGCGACGGCAAAGGGGGGACGGCGACAAGCACGGTTTCAATCACCGTCGATCCGGTGAATGATCCGCCTGTTACGAGCGACGACACCGCGACAACTAATAAAAATGAGAAGACGACGGGTCAGGTGAGGGCAAGCGACGTGGAAGGTGATGCGCTTTCCTACTCTATTTCGCAGCCGGCAGCTCATGGAACGGCAGCGGTCAATCCGGCGACCGGATTATGGGAATATGACCCGGATGAGGGCTATCACGGTCAAGACGTATTTAAAATCGAGGTTAGTGATGGCAATGGCGGCACAGCAACGAGCACAATAAGTGTAACGGTTGTGAACGTCAATGTGGCTCCGACAACGTCGGACGATACGGCAACGACCGACGAGGATACCAATACGACGGGCCAGGTGATAGCAATGGATGCGGATGGCGACACGCTGACGTATTCGGTGTCGCAGCAGGCAGCCAGCGGAACGGCAACGGTCAATGCGTCAACGGGGGCATGGGAGTATGCTCCAGCTGCGGATTATTATGGCCAAGATGTATTCAAGATCGAGGTTAGCGATGGCAATGGAGGCACGGCGACCAGCACCATTACCGTGACTGTTACACCGGTGAATGATCCGCCTGT
>NZ_JBCNGR010000022.1:0-1771 GCF_050481745.1 Paenibacillus algorifonticola
GGACTTATTGGACAGCCCCTCTCGTCAATCTGAGTAGCCTTTAGGACTACTCTTTATTTACTAATAATAAACCAACCTGGCATTGCTTGAAATACATTCCAAAGTTTTTCTGGAATATTAAGCTGGTCGAGTTTCGAAACGTTCAACTCAGAATCCACCTCTGCTTCACGTCCATTTGCGACCTTCTCAACCCAATTAGGATCCATAATTAACGCATGCCCAATGGCCACAAGCGGCAAACCTAATTCCATAGCTTTAAGCGCATCATCCGGTGTTATTATGGAACCAGCAGCCATCACAGGTACCTTACCATTTGCTCTTTCAAGAATTAATTCAAGTCGTGTTTTTTCATCTTGACTATCTACTGGCTTTGAAGACACATTATCTAATGAAGCATGTATATAATCTAAATCCTGTTCAACAAGGAAATCTATTAATTCATACGTGTCTTTCATACGTAATCCGTTCACTTTAGAGGATTCTTCAGGTGAGATTCGGAATCCTATTATGAATGGTTTTGCAGCATGTTTTTTAATGACATTTTTGATTTCTTCAATAATCGCTAACGGAAAACGCAAGCGATTTTCAAGTGACCCTCCCCATTGGTCTGTTCGTTGATTCGTTGCTGGCGACCAAAAATTCTGAATTAAAAATCCATGAGCTCCATGAATTTCAACGCCATCAAATCCAGCTTCAATCGCTCGTCTTGTTGTGTCTCCAAAAGCACGTACAATCGACAAGATCTCCTCATGTGATAATTCTCTTGTTTCTGAAGTTGGACCTAAATTAGTAAGTTCGGGTTGCAATGCACTCGCACTAACTGCATCCAATCCAGGCAAGGCTTTATTGCCAGCATGGAAAATCTGTAGGATCGCAGGAGAGCCTCCACTTTTCGCTGCCTCAGCTAATTTTCGTAAGCTTGGAGTAAATTCATCATTGTACCCAGCGAATTCATTCGTAAAACCCTGCCCATTAGGTGTAACATGAGTACACCCTGTAATGACTAGTCCTACCCCGTTCACTCTTTTTTTGTAATACTTTACTTCGTCATCCGAAATGGTAAGATCGTCATTACTTGACCAGGTTGTCATAGGTGCCATTACGATACTATTCTTTATTGTTATTCCACTTCTGAATGTGAAGGATTCAAATAACCTACTGTATTTTTGATTCATTTCTTTAACCTCGCTATCATATTTTCTTTTCTATTTAAGTGTATTTGGTTACCGTTACGGTAAGTAAAGGATTTATTTTTTATATGATTACAAATAGAATAGTTGTCTTATCACACTCCATATGATATATATTTAGTTACAGTAACTGTAACTAAAGGTGGGCCAAGTAGATGTTGTATTCGATGACATATGTAGTGGAGAATTTTAATGTATCTGCAAAGACACTTAGATTTTATGAAGAGCAAGGGATATTACCCAATATATCTCGTGACGAAAAAGGCCGTAGAGTTTATAACGAACAACAAATAGACTGGATTTCTTTTATTCGTTGTCTCAAAGAGACAGGAATGCCTCTTTCAAAAATAAAGGATTACAAGGAACTTTATGAATTAGGAAGTCCTACCTTCTTGCAAAGAGAAGAAATGTTGATGCAGCATAAATTGGAAGTGCAGAAGAAAATTGACGAAAGTTTTAAACACTTGGAAGAAATAAACTATAAAATAGCCATGTATGAACTTCAGAAAGAAGAGGTTATGAAAAATCCCAACTATAACTTTAAATGTCACGGTTACTTAAGCTAAAACCAGCTAATATCT
>NZ_JBCNGR010000023.1:0-32317 GCF_050481745.1 Paenibacillus algorifonticola
AACGCAGGTACCGAAAGGCTGCTTAAAACTCTCGGTTTCTTGTGTCTACTCTATTGACAGAGGTACACGCTGTCTCTGTTGTAACGACGAACCACGTAGTTTGGCTATAATAACGAGTATGAATCCTACAATGGATTGATAAATGCCTGCAGCTGCGGACATACCTAGATCCCCTGATCCCATTAGCCCCCTGAATACGTAAGTATCGATTGTCGCGGTTGTCTCAAACAAAGCACCTGAAGCCATAGGTACTTGATAGAACAAGCCAAAATCCGAATAAAAGATTTTTCCAATACTAAGAAGGGTTAACAAAATAACAATAAGCATGATCATTGGAATAGTAATATGGATAATTTGTTTCCAACGACTTGCTCCGTCTAGTCTAGCTGCTTCGTAATATTCCACGTCAATGCCAAGCAACGCTGCAAAAAAAGACGATACTAGAATATCCAACACCTTTCCAAAAACTAACAAGCGTCATAATATAAGGCCAATACTTTGCTTCGCTATACCATAAAATTGTTTCCTTAATTCCAAGTGCCGGAAGTACTGTTCGGTTTAAGAAACCTGTCTCTGGGCTAAGGTTCTGATATGTCTTAAGCAATACCTTATTCTTAATCTCATTCAGAAGAAGCGCGCATACCAGAGACAAAATCGTACCAAGAACGATGAATACAATATTATAAAGTATCGTGTTCCGCATTATAATGTACGCATCGCTGGTCTTAAAGAGATACTCAAAATTATCGAACCCTACCCAATCACTGTTTAAAATCCCTTTAGCAAAATTGATCTGTTTGAAGGCGATCACAATTCCTGCCATAGGAAGGTAGTTATTAAACAGCAAGTAGATCAAACCTGGAATCATCATGATCAGTAAAGGTGCCGATTTACGATAATTGATTTTCTTCTTCTTTCTCTTCGGCACGGTAATAAGATGTGCTTCTGTTGTGGCTTGATTCATATCCGCTTCCCATCCTTTTCATTAAGTAGTGTATCTATAGCCTGATCTTATATTATTGGCCGACAGCCTACTTAACGGTTTGACGACTTCGTGAATGACGTTTTCACGACTTTGGGTCACAGAAAATGAAATATACTCAAGTCCCAAGCAAAAGATATACCGATATTGAAAAACCGGGTCCAATCTGGAACCCGGTAGTTATTTATTATTTTGACATCAGATAGGGAAAGTAAAACGATAGCTGCCGGATCCAATATTAAACGAACAGCCGCTTTCCATAGGTTTCACTTGAGCTACTCCAATTACTTGGTCCAACTGAACTCCATTTTCACGTATCTCTGTATATTGACTAACTGGAACAATTACTTCTGCTAATGTATTCGCTGGAATTGTTACCAACATTTCTACACTATCCTCGTTAAATTTCTTCCATGATACCGAAATATTCCCGTGAATTGAATTATAAGAGGCCTCAGCCCATGACAGGTGCTCACTTATTTGTGGTCTGATTAGAATCTCCTTATACCCTGGTTTCTTCAGATCAATCCCTCCGACGACTTGATAAAGCCAATCCCCGATTGCACCATAAGCATAATGATTATAAGAGTTCATATTATCGCTCCAGAAAGACCCATCCTGTTTAATACCATCCCAATGTTCCCAGATCGTAGTGGCCCCTTGAACAACAGAGAACAACCAGGAAGGATACTCAGTCTGCAATAATAGTTTGTAAGCAAGATCCGTATAACCAAAGCGCGATAACACTAAATTCAAATAAGGTGTACCCACAAATCCTGTAGTTAAATGAATTCCATTTTCTTCAATATGTTCCGCCAACATCTTGGCTACACGTGGCCGGTCTATTTCCTCGAGTAAGTCAAACATCAATGCCAGTACATATGCAGTCTGCGTCGGTGATGCCACTCGTCCACTCGGAGTCACAAATTCCGTTCGGAACGCTGAAAGAATTTTTTTATGCAGGTTTCGATATTCCTTCTCATCATCAGTATTATTAAGAGTAGAAGCAGTTTTTGCCAATAGATCTGTCGAATGGGCAAAGAAAGCTGTCGCTATTAAATCTTTTGGAGTTGAGCCTGTATAACTATTTTCTTTGGCATCGAGTCCAAGCCAGTCTCCGAAATGAAAGCCAGTATTCCACAAGTACTCATTATCACCTTGTCTACGCATGTATTCAACCCATGCTTTCATACTCGCATATTGAGTTTCCAGTACTCGTGTATCACCATAGCACTGATAAAGCGTCCAAGGACAAATAACCGCGGCATCTCCCCATGCAGAAGAACCATATCCTGCTGCTGGTATGTCTGGGATAACATGCGGGACTCTTCCATCAGTTTCCTGATCGGCAGCCAGATCTTTAAGCCATTTCTCAAAGAACGGGACCACATTCATATTATAAGCAGATGTACGAATAAAAACTTGTGCATCTCCAGTCCAGCCTAGTCGTTCATCACGTTGTGGGCAGTCTGTGGGGATATCTAGAAAATTCCCTCTTTGACCCCAAATAATATTTTGCTGCAGTTGATTAACGAGTTCATCCGAACAACGGAAACTCCCCGTCATTTCAAGATCAGTATGAATAACATGACCAAAAAATTGGTTCGTCAATTGATCTCTGGAAACACCAGTAACTTTAACATAGCGGAAGCCTTGGAATGAGAAGTAAGGTTCATATGATTCTTCTTCCCCACCTCGACATATATATGTTACAGTTTGTTTTGCAGATCGAAGATTCCCAGTATAGAAATTCCCATCGCGATCCAAAACTTCAGCATGCTCAAGTGTTATGACAGTCCCAGCTTCTGCAGTCACAGAAAACCTTACCCATCCAACCATGTTCTGACCCATATCAATCACAGTATCCCCCTGTGGTGTAATAATGACAGTATCAGGTTTAATGATTTCTGTTACTCTAGCAGGTTCGTTTTCTTGAGTAACTAATACAGATTCAGGGACAGCATGTACTACTACCTTCTCCCAATCATCAGCTGCAAATCCCGGTAAAGCCCAACCGGCTCTCTCTAACCTGGCATCGTAGTATTCTCCATGATAAAGTTCTGACATGAGAAGAGGCCCTGTCGACATTCGCCAACTACCGTCCGTCATGATAACAGATTCTGATCCGTCATCCAGTGTAATGTGTATCTGAATCATAACGGAGCGTCTCGCTCCAAAGAATTCCTTGTCACCTTCCCATGCAAGATATCCTTTATACCAGCCATTCCCTACCATACAACCAATCGCATTTACCCCTTGTTGAATCAATGATGTCACGTCATACGTTTGATATTGAAGGCGTTTATTATAGCTTGTCCAACCAGGATTAAAAAGTGTATCATCTGCAGGCACACCGTTCACAAATAATCGATACAAACCAAGGGAGGTTGCATATGCCCTAGCGGAAACAACCTTTCCAGGTATGTTAAATTCTGTGCGTAGATAATCACACTTATCTTGATCGGCAGCATTTAGCCTAGGTGCCGCTGTTAACCAGTTTGCTTTTAGCTCCTCAGTTGGAGTTAAAAAAGCCGTTTCCCAAAAAGATGGATCACTCCAATCTGAGGCAGTTTCTTGATTGTCCCACACTCGTACTCTGAAGTAATACCGTGTACGAGACTTTAAAGTTGGACCTGAATATTCAATATGAATATTTTGTTCTGTGGTTATTATTCCGGAATCCCATGTAGCTTCAGACTGAAAGTCCTTTTCAGTAGTTACTTCAATTTGATAGGCGGACTGAATAAAACCTCTCTTTTCCGAAATGATCTCCCAACTGAGTCTTGGTTTGTAATCATCAATACCTAGTGGGTTTCTTCTATAATTAACACGCAAGTTCGTAACTGAAAAGTTATTCATTTTCATTGCTCCTTTATGTCATTGCTGTGTATATTCAAACCAGTCAAAGTACGCTGGAACCGAACAAGGCTCCCCATTCCCAGTAGCATAAAGTCCAAAATAAACACCTGTGAAACCTCCTGCTACCTCGGTGGATAACATCGAACATTCACCTGCACCAAAGGGAATTTTCTCTCCGTTTGGTTCTGCATAGTAGAACGAGTATGTCGACGGTTCTGCATCTAAACCTAAAATGATACTCGAGCCTTTAACTTTGGCCTCGAGTTCAATTTTCCACAGAGAACCAATTCTACGTCTAAAAATCACCTTACGACCAATTTTCGAATCATAAGTCAATGCGATTTCATAGTGGTAATGCTCGTTCATATACACCGTAAGTCCAGCTTCATCTCCTTCATGCAAAGGATTAAAGCTGAGAAAAGTTGAACTGTTACAGTTGAAATGCTGTTGCCGTCTCCCTATAAAAGCCGGAGAGCCGATATCATTCAAGGTCGTCGCAGAGCCATGCAGGGCGAGCCAGCCTGGACGTTCATCAAGGGACAAATCCCCAGACTTTGGATTCCTCAAGAAGTTCCAACAAAGTTGAAGCTGCGTACTATCAAAGTTATCTATACTAACCGGTAGGTACTCATCTCCTTGTATGAGTGTCTGGGCAGTCAACCTTTCCGTCATCTTACTCTGATCTCCAATTACCGGCCACCCTTCCGCAGACCATGTGACCGGGGCCAAAAAGGTTTCTCTGCCTAGATGATGGTAACGTCCTACAAATGGAACCGAAACTGGTCGAATGCCCAAGAACAATGCCCACCAGCTTCCATCCTCCATTTGTACGAGATCGGCATGACCAGTGGCTTGTATCGAATGGTTTGTACTCCTGTGGCTAAGAATCGGGTTATCTGGGTTGCCTTCGAATGGTCCATAAGGTGAGTTTGCGCGTGCAATTGTAACCATATGCCCATATTCAGTTCCGCCTTCAGCAATCATTAGATAATACATTCCATGAACACGATACATATGCGGCCCCTCAGGTGCATGGCCACCTGAGCCACTCCAGAGAAGCCGGCGTTCGGTAAGTATCTTACCAGTCTCCATATCAATTTCGGACTGATATATGCCCACAGGTTCTTCCGGTCCCGCAGTACCAGTAATATATACTCGTCCATCCTCGTCAAAAAATAGTGAAGGATCAATGCCAAGCCAATCCACCCATACTGGATCGGACCATGGTCCTTCTGGTTTTTCGGACCATACGTAAAAACTGCCAATGTTTACATTCGTGGTAATCATATAGAATTTTCCATTATGATAACGCAGCGTTGGAGCCCAATTCCCTAACGAACTTCTGCATCCATCTAATACCAACTGACTTCTTCTGGTTAAACAATGTCCTATCTGTCTCCAATGAACAAGATCTCGACTATGAAATATCGGTACACCTGGAGAATAATGAAAAGTGCTTGTAACTAAATAATAATCAGATCCTACTCGGCAAAGACTAGGATCTGGATAAAACCCTGGTATGACCGGTTCTTGTAAGAAAGTAACCGACACATAATTACCCCCTTGTATGTTGTTACTTTAAAAGAATTGCTTAAATATTTATTATTCTGACTTATATGAAAACCAATCAAAATGTGCAGGGACTGTACACGCTCGACCATTACCTGTTGCATATAGCCCAAAATATACCCCTGTGAAGCCACCAGCTACTTCGGTGGAGAGCATTGAACATTCACCGCTACCGAGGTATTTGGTTGGTCCCTTCGGTTCTGAATAAAAAAATCTATAATTTGATGGATCTGCTTCTATCCCAAAAACAATAGTTGAGTAATCAATTACGACTTCATGTTCGATTTTCCATAAGGAACCTATCCTGCGTCGAAGAATTACTTTGCGGCGTTTATATAAATCAAGAGTCATAGCAATCTCATAATGGAATCGTTCATTCATGAACACAGTTAATCCGGCCTCTTCACCTTCACCTGCAGGCTGGAAGTTCAGCAGTGTTGAAACTACACACCGGAAATGTTGCTGCCGTCTCCCTATAAAAGCCGGAGAGCCGATATCATTCAAGCTTGTCTCTGAACCATGAAGGGTAAGCCATCCAGGACGTTCTTCAAGAGACCAATCCTCAGCTTTGGGATTCCTCAAAAAATTCCAGTTAAGTTGAAGTAGCTTAGCATCAAATTCATCGATTTCGGTTTTCTGTTGTGATTCAACTAGACATTGAACAAGCTGCATTTTCTCAAATGTTTCTTTTCTGAAATCTATAACGGGCCAATTCTCTATGGACCAACTGACTGGCGCAAGAAATGTCTCCCGCCCCAAGTGATGGTACCTACCTACAAATGGAACTGACACCGGACGAATACCTAAAAACACGGCCCACAAGCTACCGTCCTCTTTTTGCACAAAATCCGCATGTCCTGTCGCTTGAATCGCATGGTTTGAGCTCCGGTGGCTGAGAATTGGATTGTTTGGATTACTTTCATACGGTCCGTTCGGCGATTTGCTGCGAGCAATTGTCACCATATGCCCGTATTCAGTTCCTCCCTCTGCAATAAGCAGATAGTACATCCCCTCAATTCGGTATAAGTGTGGTCCCTCAGGTGCTTGAGCACCAGTCCCTCCCCATACCAATTGCCGTTTGGTCAAAAGATTCCCTGTTGCAATATCAATCTCAGCTTGATAAATACCAGGAATTTCATTCGATCCGAGTTCATTAGTCCCAGATAGATATACACGCCCATCTTCATCAAAGAAAATAGAGGGATCAATTCCTGGCCAATCTAGCCATATCGGGTCTGACCAAGGCCCTTCCGGCTTTTCAGACCAAACAAAGAAATTACGGTAACTATTCATATTTGTAGTAATCATGTAGAATCGTCCTTCATGATACCGAAGAGTTGGAGCATATATGCCCATCGAACTTTTGCAACCCTCTAAATCCAACTGACTCTCTCGAGTTAAGCAATACCCAATCTGATCCCAATGAACAAGATCTCTACTATGGTAAATGGGTACGCCAGGAAAATATTGAAATGTACTGGTAACTAGATAATAATCCGATCCTACTCGGCAAATACTCGGATCTGGATTAAAACCTGGAATGATCGGGTTGATATAACGTTCATTAGTTGACATTTTCTTCTCCTTCCTCGATTAACTTACCAAGAACCTTCTTATTCGTAAGAAAATCCACAACTTAACAAGATTGTGGATTTTCCCAATATTGATTTATTTTCTTCTCTTTAGTTTATAAACCGTCCACGCTTTGATCGGCAGAAGATGGTTCCCTTCTAATTCTTTTACTGTCAACGTTTCCTTTTCTACACAGTTCCAAGCATCGTAGACGGAAACGTCATATTCCTGTCGGTTCCCATCATAAGAACCGAACCAAAACCCCTTCCCAGGTAGATCGTATCTACAGAAGAACAAATATTCTTCAATCCCTTTATTTAGGGCAAAGTAGTGATGACCATCTGTATTTGCCCAATCACGTTCCATCTCTTGATATGGAGTGGATTCAATTATCTCTTTCATGAATTTAAGTCTAGGGGCGCTTTCACCAATAAAGGTTCCACCATAGGACCAAAATAAATCAGTTTCGTTGCCATCAATTTTGAACACTTCGCCATGTGAAGCATAGGCTCCGGCCATTGCTGACAACCAGTGACGGAATAAAGTAGTTTCTCCATCGCTGTTTCCCCACTCATCTTTGATGTTACCTTCATATTGATATTCGTCGTTAACAACTGGCTTATTATATTGTTGCTTCAGTTCTAAAAGGAAGTTATACGTATCGGGATGTTGAATAGAAACATGACTCAACCAATCCCTATCCGGATAAATAAAACGCATCGGCAGATTATGCACGGAGATCAAGTGCCCGTGCGGATCGTTCGCCTTGATCGTCGCACCTATAAGATCCCAATCTTTACGATCCATACTTGCGCAGAATAAACCCTCAGGTGTGCCTGAGATATCGAATTCATTGGCGAGAGACCACCATACGTTTCTATAAGCAGAGAATCTAGCAATCATGTAGTTGACATAGAATAGATCATCAGCTTGCCGCATGCTGCTATCAATGCCCCATTTATCGTAAGGATGGAACAATATAACATCTGCTTCAATGCCTAACCTCATTAAATCTTTTACCCGGTCTTCATAATTTCGGAAGTACTCGGGAACAAAGGTCTTGAAGTCAAAGTCTTTTGGACTACCAGCAAACGGAAACACAGGAGGATCGTAGTCAATTTTCACATCATTGTGCATTCCACCATAGAATTTCGGAAAAAAAAGCATCCTAATTTTATTAAAACCATACTTAGCAAATGAATCGAGTGTACGATTCCTGACTTCTTCTGGACGATAGGTCCATGCGTATGCTGTTGTACCCATTACAAAGAAAGGAGTCCCATCCGCGTAATTGAAATGTGTCCCGTTCACTTGAACAGGTCCATGGTTTCCTTCTGAAGGTGGTACCGAGAGGAAATCACCCTCCAGACTTTGAAAATCACTGATGTTAGACTCTAGTTGGAAGTGATAGCTACCGATCTTTTCGGGCATAAAGCGTATTCGCCAAACGTTCCCGCCATCGTAGAAGCCATTAACACGTTTATACTCATTACCTATCTTGAATGTTGCTTGCACCCAAACATCCCGAAAGGGATTTTCAAAGTTCTTCGATGCATTCAGCTCTATCTCGAAAACTCCCCATTGCTCAACTTGCTGTAGAAACTCCATATTCTTTTCTCCTTTTGGTTTCATCTTTCATTAGGACAATTAGCGCTTCTTAGCAAACAGTTCTAGTTTTGCGTACATATCTTCTAAGGTATACCTTGCATCTACATGATGGTATACGCGTATCAAACGCTCTTCTTGATGATGAACATAACGCATATCATTAGTGATTCGAGGAGCAGGCTTCATTACATACCCGAATTCATGATCATCCATAATCAGACTAATGGCAGGAGAGTCCCCTAAGCTCCATGACTCACCTCTCGGCCAGCCATTTGCTTGCTCATCATTAAATTTAATTAGCTGTTCAAACAGGTATTTACCTATTTCACCATGCGGCTTTACTCTGCATTCCAACTCAGCTAAACTTACCCGCATCATTCCATACACATTACGAGGTACCTGCCAAAGTGGAATACGAGAATTCATAACTACATTAGCAGCGTGGATATCATTCATAAGATTAAATTCTGTTTCTCCGTTTGGGTAAGACCCTCCGCCAATCCATATCGCTGTTAGTCGTTCTTCTATACGAGGCTCCATAAGATAGGCCGATGCTAGATCCGTTAAAGGTCCAAGAAAGACAACAAACAAACGATGTGGATCATCAGACAGAGCTTCTTTAATAATGGCCTTTGCCCCTTCTGAGACAACTGGTGTTTTTTCATCTGGCATTGCAGCAGGGGCTCCCTTATAAACCGGAACTTTCCCTTTGTCTCCCATCAAATTCAAGACATGATGTGCCTCAGCATAACTTTCTTCCATTGATAATGTTGTTCGCCAAGTACCGAAATGTGCTGCTATGATCCCCTTGTTAATAAACATTGGAGTAAGTAATGCATGAACAATCGCATATTGGTCGTCTGCTTCGTTCTTGACATCTGAATTAATTAAAAGTCTTACCCTCTTTTGGTCAGGAACTTGAAACGACAATTCCATCATCATTGCCTCCTTTAAACCCTTTAAATAATGCCCATATACCAAACTTCATTACCACGCTTATTTTTGAATGTACCTAACAATTCTCTACTTACCTTACTTCTGCTTGTGCATAAAAACCTCTTGTCTTACCATCGATATATTGATTGGAACTAATATTAAAAGAGCTAGAAACTCGCAAATCATTTGAAGATGTACCGATCAGGACCTCGATTTCACCAGCTTCAATTTTCCATCTCATGTCCGCATCAAGGAATGCTAGTTGACTCAATTCCATTGTAAAATGGACTTTCTTGGTTTCCTTCGATTTTAGTGGTACTCTAATAAAACCCGCTAACTCAAGGGCTGGACGAACCATGCTTGCATACTTGTCTCGAATATACAGTTGGACTACTTCTTCTCCGAATAAATCTCCAGTATTGGTAATATCAACAGAGATGTGTAACGGTTCATGCGGCTCATACACTTCTTTTTCAATTCGAAGGTTAGAATATTCGAATGTGGTGTAGGAGAGTCCAAATCCAAAATAATACCTAGGCTCACGTGGACAATCTAAGTAGCTTTTAAACTCGTTCATCGTCCCAACATGATAGCTCGAACCGTTATCGTGATTATAGAACACTGGAATCTGTCCAGCGTTGTAGGCTATTGAAACAGGTAATTTCCCTGAGGGATTATAGTCGCCAAATAAGATGTCTGTGATGGCTTTGGCACCGAATTGACCTGGATTCCAAGCTTCAATAATTGCACCTGCATATTGATCAGCCATATCACTTGAAATAGGTCGTCCATCGAAATGGATAGCAACCGTTGGCTTATTTATTTGCGCCAATTTCCTAATAAAGCTTTCTTGACACTCCGGTAAACCAATATCTGTTGAATCAATTCCTTCACCTGTTGTACAAGACATTCCCCAACCATGCTTTCCACCTAATGTAAATATAACTAGATCTGCTGTTGCAGCAGCGGTCAATGCTTCGTCATGTAGTGAAGTATCATTCCCTGCATATGCGTATCCGATTGAATAAATCAATTCTGCGGTTGGACATTCCAATTTCAATTGATCCAGAAGATTGTTACATTGAGGATAATGTTTTCGTACTAATTCTTCTGTTTTCTTAGTCTCGATCTTCACGTTGCTACCAGGGTAAATGTTGTTTTCTTCTTTTGTATTGATTCCTTGATTACTTAAATCTGAAATTTGTTCAAAATCGACACCGGCCATCGTATTTCCTGCATTTAGCAATGCGTCGAATAAACTTGTGAATGAATAGCCTCCAAATAATGAACGTCTCGAAATGGCGTGATATCCAATCACCGCGATTTTCTGTTTCTTACGCTCTAAAGGGAGAATGTCATTATTCTTTAACAACACCATGGATTGACGGGCAGCATCCAAACTAATCCGATTATTCATTGGGTCGGAATACGCTTCTCTGACTTCCATCTCTGACATTGGAAATGGGTTCTCAAATAAACCTAACTCGAACTTTGCAACTAGTAAGTTTCGGACTGCACGATCAAGAAATTCCATCTCAATTTTTCCATCCTGAATGCGCTGCATTAATTCTTCGTTATAGCAATCCTTAGATGGCAATTCTACATCCATACCGGCTAGTAATGAACGTTCTCCCGCATCCGTTTTACTTTCGCTAACCATCAGTCGGGTATGCTGTTCCGCAATAGAGGTATAGTCAGAAACGACAAGACCTTTAAACCCCATTTCCTCTCGTAGCAATTGTGTCAATATCCTCTTAGAACCTGCAACCGCTTCACCATCAATCGAACTATAGGTGTTCATGACTGACTTCATATTGGAAATTGAAATAGCTGCCTGAAATGGTTTAGCATACACCTCTCGAAGTAATCTAGGGGGAATAGCTGTTGATGCCGCGTGAATACCACCTTGTGTAGCATGGTAGCCTACAAAATGTTTTGCACATGCCAAAACACTCTTTTTTAGATCACCATCTTGCTGCAAACCTGACACATAAGCGGTTCCCATGGCGGAAGCCAATGCAGGGTCTTCTCCATAAGTTTCACCTTGGCGACCAAAACGCGAATCTCGTGATATATCCAATACAGGTGCAAAAGCATGTGTCGCGCCAATTGCTCTAGCTTGTTTTCCAATAATCTTAGACAATTCTTTTTGAAGTTCTGGGTTCCATGTCGAGGCTTGTCCAATTCCACTTGGAAAGCTTGTAGCTTCGGGAGCAAATGCACCAGCTAAAGTTTCCATATGAAAAATAGCCGGAATACGATGTTTACTTAGGCCCATAAGCTTTTTTTGAATATAGGTTACTTTCTCAACCACGGCTTCCTTACTGAGCAATTCCCCGACAAATAACATGGATACTTCACCGGCTCCATGTCGATAGTCTTTTTCAAATGAATCTAATGTTTCTTTATCAGGCATATAGCAGACAATTTGCCCCATTTTCTCTTCAAGGCTCATGTGTTGCAACAAATCATTTGCTCTTTCTTCAGCAGAGAGAGAAGGATCTAAATATTTGTGACTGTTAATCATAATCTTCAACCTTCCATTCATCTTTCCAATCTAAATACGCCATTTCTCCTACAAACCTAATCGGGAGCCAGACATAATCAGAAACCGATGTATCAATATCAAGCGACATTGCGATCTGATCTTCCTCTTTCACCTCATAATTGATCTCAGGATTAAAGACAGACTTATATATCTCAGCAGCTTTCCGGTATTGCTGCCCGTTTGTGAAATCTTCCCTAACCAAAAGAGGAAGATTTGGCATCCACCTGTCCGCCAAAGCAATATATAAGTCTTTTTTGAAAGGATGCTTGAATACTGACGTAATTTGTGAATTGTAAGATGTACAAGAAGGATCGTCCGGATGCGGGTTCCCCAATACCCTCCATGGGCCATGATAACTTTGCGCACAAGCAACTTCAGATGGATTGGGATGATAACCTGTAGTACCGGATGTAAATAAATAATGCACTCCTTTTCTATGGAAATACGCAGGAGCTTCACGCACATAAGGAGGTTGAATATTCGGAAAATGAGTGGAATAATAACCAGATACATCGGTATAATCCTCTGTCAAGTCTGCACAAATCAATTCGCTGTGAACTCTTTCAAAATAGTAATACGCTTTATCGTCATGACCGACCACTAAGTCGAAATCGCCTGCTCCCATATTTAGGGGACGAATATCTTTTTTTATAATTGTATACGGACCTAGAATGTGATCTGAAATCAGTATTGTTGATTTCTGCCCATCTGGTCTCATTACTTTAATCCAGCATACGAATTTTCCGGTTCTTTGATTAAAAATAATATGAGGTCTATCCACAAACTGCGTAGGATGCAGTGGTGATGCGATATCATCTTCATCAGGAGGGATAATAACTCCTTTGTCCTCCCAATTATATAAATCTTTAGAGGCATAACATCTTATGCCCCAATGCCAAATTCCGCTTCCAACTTTCGTTTTCTCCTTATTCTCGCCGTACCAATAAAAGGTATCTCCTACCGTAATAATTGATCCTCCATGAGCCTGAATACGCTTGCCTTCAGTATCCAGCCATATCTGACCAGGTTTGATTGAGTTATATTTCATCTTGTCTATTCCCTTCAGCTACAAAAAAATTATTTTAAAGCTAAGCATTTCTTTTCCCTTATATACAAAGCTTTCTTACCCATGTATCGGATAATCTGCCACGATAATATTATCAATGACCCCATCAAGCAAGGATACAAATTCTTGATGTACAGGGTGTGATCCATATGTTTCTAAAGCAGCCTGGTCCTTAAATGTGATACGAAGCGCCAACGTATAACCCTGTTGACGCTCCGTTTCATTAGTGATATTACGTCCGGCCGTTAAATAAGCGATACCTGGAATTCAGTTCTTTGTCCAAGGTTATCGATTTATTAAATTTAAATAAAACCAGATGTTCAATCATGTGCCACACTCCAAATTCTTTCTATTCTTTTACGCTACCGAGCACGATCCCTTTCATAAAGAATCTTTGCAAGAACGGATATACAATTAGAATTGGAAGCGAGCCTAGAAAAATTTGTGCTGACTTAAACGTACGATCACTGACCTTCTGCAACTCCGCAATACTTTCAAGACTGGCAGAACTAAAATTCTGTTGTATAACAACTGTTTGCAAATAACTTTGCAATGGATAATTTTTAGGAGAGTTCATAAATATGAGTCCATCGAACCAGGAATTCCAATGGAAAACCAATGTAAATAACGTTATAGTAGCCAGAGCAGGTGCTGAAAGTGGTACAAATATTCTCCAAAGAGTAGTCCAATGACCTGCACCATCCATGAAGGCAGCCTCTTCGAGTTCCTTTGGTAAGCCCCTAAAAAAGTTGAGCAGTAATATCATATTAAAAATCGGAATTGCCTGCGGTAGAACAAGCGCCCAAACACTATCAAGAATTCCGGTGTATTTAACCATCATATAGAGAGGAATGAGACCTCCGTTAAATAGCATCGTGAATACGAATACCCAGGCATAAATTGTACGTCCACGAAACTTTTTAACTTCTTTAGACAATGGATAAGCCACTAAAATTGTAAGCACCATATTAATAACTAAACCAACCGAGGCGCGTTTTACGGTCATTAGGATAGATCGAAAAAACTCATCTTTTCCTAACACATATTTATAAGATTCTAATGTGAAATTAACTGGCCAAAGTTTAACATAACCTGCTGTTGCGGCAGAACTCGCACTAAATGAAACAGCCAAAACATGAATCAGAGGCAAAATACATAAAATTGATAAAAGCGCTAGGAAAACATAGTTAAATCCTACAAAAACTCTGCGGCTTAGTGTAAATCGTTCTACCATAATGGAATCGTCTCCTCCCTATTAAAAGATTCTGTAGTTGGCAAATCGGTAGGCTAGGAAGTAAGATACCGAAAGCAAAATTAGAGATACAACAGACTTAAAGAGTCCGACAGCTGTTGCGACACCATATTGCGCATCTACTATACCTAAGCGGTAAACAAACGTATCAATAATATCGCCTGATTGATATACCTGAGGGCTATACAAATTAAATACCTGATCAAAGCCAGCATTGAGTACTTGTCCTAGGGCCAACGTAGCTGTCAAAATTATAATTGGAGCCATTCCTGGTAATGTCACATAAAGCGTTTGCTTCCATCGATTAGCACCATCAATAACAGCTGCTTCATATAGTGAAGGGTTAATGCCTGTAAGCGCTGCTAAGTAAACAATTGTATTAAAACCGAATTCCTTCCACACATCAGAGATCACGAGTACAGGACGGAACCAAGTATTATTTCCCAAGAAGTAGATTGAATCGATGCCAAACCAATTTAGTACTTGGTTGACTATTCCACTAGTAGGAGACAAAATATCAATTAAAACGCCACCTAAAATGATCCAAGACAAAAAATGCGGTAAATAAATCAAGGTTTGGACACTACGCTTAAAAGTTTCCTTACGAATTTCGTTAAGCAGCAAAGCAACTACAATAGGAACTAACAGACCGATGACTATCTTCATGACGGCTATGATGAGAGTATTCCAGATAACTTGGAATGAGCCTGGCAAAGCCATTACATACCGGAAATTTTCTAAACCGGTCCACTTAGAATCGAAAATTCCACGTGCAGGATTAAAATCTTGGAATGCGATAATTGCCCCTAACATAGGACCATAGCTGTAGACGATAATCAACAGAAGGCCCGGTAAAATCATAAGGTGGAGCGGTAATTGCGACCACTTCAGCCGCTTTCCCTTTTCTTTTAGTTGTGCCTTTTCAATTACAACTGGTTGACTCTCCGTCATTTGTTTTAACACGTCGGTTCTTCCTCTCTTAACAAGATGACCGAATTCTGTCCTTTAAAGGACAGAATTCGGGTCCGGGTGATTATTTTGACTTAACCAACTCATTAACTTCTTTTGTCATTTCATCTCCACCAAGCTTCTTCCAATTCTTCACAAAAGTATCAAAACTATCGAGTGAATCACCTAAAATAATCTTAGTAAACGTCTCTAGCTCCAGTTTTAAAAGTGTTGAGTCTCGTTTTACCATCGTATCCGTCATTATTTGGTCAAAACCATTGCGCATCAACAAATTGTTGTTCACATAACCATCAACCACACTAAAGGCGGATTCTTCAGGTCCAAAGATACGATAAAAGGCCCAATCCAATACTTCTCTCTTTCCAGCTAAATAATCGCGAGATCTCTCATATGCAAATGTTTGTTCAGTCATCAAATCCGATTCTTTCTTGCTGCCATTCACGATTTCTTTGATTAAACGATGCGTATTGAGATTTTTTTCAGGTTCAGCTGAATAGATGCCCCACATCCAAGACTCATAGTCTTTATATCCATTTAATTGTTTATTCTCTTCTTTGGTATAACTAGTACCGTAAGTTATTTCCATAAAAAGGTTAATCATTTTGATTAAAGCTTCAGGATTCTTAAAGTCTTTAGTTACCGCAAAGTATTGCGGTGTTTTAAGGGAAATGGCTGGTACTTGTGGTTTAGCAGGTTGGTCATCAACAGATACGAGCGGGAAGGCTTGCCAGTCAGCATTTGGATCATTTTTCTTAATATCTTGGATAATCAACGGAGTTGACATAGTGGAGAAGTGTAATCCAATTTTACCGGCAACTACAAGCTCCTTCTCCTTGTCCCAACTCTTTACACCAAACTCGGGATCAATATATCCTTTTTTATACAATTCCTGCAGCTTGCCAAGAGCATTCTTAACTTCGGGTTGAATACTACCGAAAACAAGGTTTCCGTCAGCATCTTTAACCCAGTTGCCTTTCCCGTCTTGGCGAGCATATGCGTGATAGCTATCGAAAAAGCCTTCAAGACCGCCGAAGAAACCATATAGATCCTTGTTCATTGCCATACCGTACGTATCTTTTTTACCATTACCGTCTGGATCTTGATTTACAAACGCATCCATGATATTAAAAACGTCATCCATAGTCTTCGCTGGCTGCAGATTTAACTTTTTCAACCAATCGGTCCGAATCCATACGAGCGGTGCCAGGTCAACTGACGATGTAGTAGCTGGAATTGCTAGCAATTTTCCATCAAACTTAGCAGAATCCAACGCTGTTGTTCCGGATGAAGTTAATACTTGCTTTGTAAGTGGTGAAGCATACTTCTCATAAATCTCAGTCAAGTCTGCTAACTTCCCTGCATCGGCCAATGAACGTAATTGTGATGCATTTAGTGGTACAATATCTGGTAGATCGCCTGAAGCAATTGATACGTTCATTTTTTGTTCGCCTTGACCACCAGGCTCGTCACCAGTTACAGTCCATTCATTTTTAAGATTAATACCTAGCTTCTTTGTATACTCGTCATAATAAAGATTCTTATCAATCGTTTGGTCTTCCGGGAATTTCACTGTAGAACTAAGTATACGTACTGTGGAGACATCAATAGCAGGTTCGTATTTCCCCAAGTAAAGATCTTCGGGATTTGTCGACTCATTAGCTGGTGTTGTGCCTGTGTTAGAGGTACCACTTTGCGAATTACTCTTATTCGAAGAAGATGATTCATTCGTGTTATTCGAGCTACAAGCGCTTACAACCAAACTCAATGCTAGAACCGAAGATAGTGCCAATATTCCAGCCTTATTTCTCATTTTGTCTTCCCCCCGAAATATAATTAAGAGATCTCTTGTCATTTAGTATATAAGTTGTTGGATTAAGCGTATATGACACTCTGTTTGTATTCTTACCTTCCCTTTGTTTGTTTCTTGTATTGCCTCAATTACTTTTTATTCTTATCGTCAACAGCGACTTTTAATCGCCAAAAAATGGGGCTCCCGAATTCATGGGAAGCCCCTGTTTACATATTAAAATCAAAAACTGAAATATCGGAACAATAAAGATCGAACTCACAAACAAAAGTCCATAATCCAAATAATATATATTCCCCGTGTAAGCCTTCTCCTTATATAGTTAGTAACGAGAGATCTCTTACCCCTAAATGAATGCTAAAATGTGATTTATTTTCTCCACATGATTTCGTAAGAAACACCTGTCATCGTAGCCCTTATAATGTTCATACTCGACACAATAACTGAAGACAACTATAGAAATCTCAGTTACACAAAGTTAACAAACTATTTATTTTTTTAAATTACAAGGGAGGTAACTACTTGATAAATCAAATGAACTACATACCCACTACTGACAAATCTAAGCCATTTGCTTCCGCTGCAGAGAAATGTCGCTTTACCGATATTAACTATATTGAAGACGAATTTTTTATGACAGGTACAGCGAATATTTATGAAGAGTCAGAAAACCAAAGCCCCAAAGTCATTATTTCAGATGCTAATTACACGACGCGTCTCCTCATTCGCCGCCCAAAAGATAAAGAAAGTTTCAGCGGAAATATCGTCATAGAAGTGTTAAATGCTACTGCAATGTTCGATATTGACCGTATGTGGGTCAACAGCTGGAAATTCTTCACACGCAACGGAGATATCTATATTGGTATTACAAGCAAAGGACATGTTGTAGATGCATTAAAGAAATTTGATTCTGTACGGTATGATGCCATCAATTGGTGTAATCCGCAACCAGAACGCATTCCCTCCGAAGATATCCTAGAAGGATTCGCATTTCTTCCGCAATATGAAAGTGGTCTGTTCTGGGATATGCTTATCGATCTCGCGAAAATTCTGCGCACCAATTATGAACTTAATCCCATTGCCGATTATGGAAAAGCGATGGTATTTTTAACCTGATGGTCCCAATCAGCCAGCTATATTTCAAGGCTGCTTCATACTTTCTCCTACTTACAAGAGAATACTGAGAATGGACCTTTATTTGACGGTTACCTACACGCCGGTGGCTTTCCAACAGACGCTCCGCTAAATGCATACAGCGCTTTCCCTTTCAGTTTTGGAGGCATACCGAAGACAAGTATTCTTGGTGGAAAGGAGCCCGTAATTGCCATTAACACAGAAAGTGAAAACCGGCTAGCATACTGGTATGGAGATTTCGATGATCCCGATTTCAAGCTTCGTACCTGGCAAATCCCAGCTTCCAGCCATGACACTTATTTCAATCTGTTCGGATATTATGAGGGTCAGGGACAAGAAGATTTGAAGAAAATTGGTGTTACAATTGACTGGAATGGATGCGAGGGTGAACCCTTAGATTGTCCTTATGAGCCAATTTTTAATGCTGCATTCTTCCACTTATACAATTGGGCAAGATACAAAACCCCTGCTCCTCGTGCTCCAAAAATCAAAACTAAAATTCCCGTATTACCGGATAATATAGAAGATCCTTTGGGCAGCTACGCTGAAAATGTAAGACCATTTTGGAAATGCGGTTGGAGGTATCCGGCACCCTACTGTAGATTGCCCTACAGGTACCTATGCCAGTTTTAGCAAAACTGCGGATGGCGTTGTACAGCCCATGTTCGGCAGTGTGAAGCCATTTTCTCCGGAGCAACTAAAGATTCTTTATGGGACACTTGAGAATTATCGGACACTAGTTACTAAAAGCACTGACAACGCTATCTCGCTTGGTTTTATCCTTCACGATGACCGTGACGAGTTGATTGAAAAAGTTGTTTCAACAGCTGCAAATAGAGGTTTACAATAAAAATACTACACTAAAACAAAGTGAGCAGGCTTCCAACTTCCATGCCTTATTAATTCCATAGATGAGTCTATTGAAGATAAACTTTATTTGATGCTTACACAAAAAACAAACTCCAGTGTTTATTTGACACTGGAGTTTGTTTTTTTATTATTGATTATTATTCTGTTTTAAGTCGACTTCGATACTCTTGTGGAGTAACGCCAACATGTCTCTTGAAAAAGCGGGTAAAGTAACCTGCTGTATCAAAACCAACCGCTAAGGCAATATCCTGTACCTTAGCATGTGATTCTTCAAGCAGCTTCTTTGCTCTCTCGACCCTCAATTCTGTAATGTAGTCGGAAATATTACGTCCAGTAAATGTTTTATATAAGTTAGATAAATAAGATGGGTTTAAATAAACTGCTTCGGCAAGAATAGCAAGTGATAGATCGTCGTTAAGATGATCTGCAATATACTTGTTTAGTTTCTGAATAATGCGGTATGTTCGTTCATCTTGTTCCTGCTTCCCTTGTAAAAATATATCTCGTCCAATTTTACAGAGAAACCTAAATGCTTGTTCTTTAGTAGCGTGAGAATTGACATCAAGCAACCTGCCAATCATCTGCTCACCTTGCACCTCAGGCTTCATACCGCTTTTATAAATTTTGTTCCATTGATTCAGTAAAATTACAGCGACTGCGTAATAAGCTTGAGCATATATGCTAAAGTGATTAGGCACACGTTGAAACAACTCAGATAACAGCTCCTCAAACAATGAATCTTGACCCATATCAAATGTATTCTCAATCCGTGTCAAGAGAAAGCCTGGAACATCAGATGCGAAATGATTCTTATCCTGTTCACGGAAGATAAGGATCATTTCTTCACCGCTGCCAAGACCAAGAATGAGATTCTGCTTTAAAAGCTTATATGCCTTTGGGATTTCATCCCATGATAGTGGTTGTTCATGACAGATAAACGAGACAGGAATACCAAGCATCTCTCTACTCGTATGTTGGACGCTTTCTAGAGTCCCTTGTACATAAGGTAGCATTTCTTCCCATGACATTTCATCAGGTGACTTCAATTGAATTATCCATACAAAATAAGAGCTACCTAACATAACAGGAAGCATATACGCTCTCTGCATGTATTCCTCAGCGATATTCTGCACCGCATATAATAACAACGTTTGGTCAGAGCTATTGTAATCTTCTTTCCAACGGTCAACACGACCGCAAACAAGAATGGCCTTTCTGTCTGGATTAAGTGGTGTATCCAAATCCTGAAGACGAGCGTGATGATTCACATTTGTAAAATCTCCTTGGTCTTGGAGTGAAGCGAACCATTCACGACGCAACATCGGCAATACATCTTTCCGTTGCCCTTTAGCCCGTAGTAAAAATTCTTCATTCTTCATTTCCTCAAAGATTTTAGAGGTTGCCTGATGTATGCTCCGTACAATCGCATCATCGCCCTCCGTCTTTAGAATATAGTCAACACCACCACTTCTTAATACTTGTTGTGCATACTGGATATCCCGAATACCTGTCAAGAAGATAACTTTACAGCGCGGCCAGCGAGACTGAATCCATTGCTGGAGTTGCAGTCCATCCATCTCCGGCATTCGAATATCACTTAAAACAATATCCATCTTCGTGCGGGAAAGACGACTGATCGCTTCTTCTGCAGATGTCGCTTTATATAAATCCAGTTCGAGATCCGGTACCTCAGACAGCATTTCAAACAACCCATCAGCGGTAACCGGTTCATCGTCAACGATCAGTAATCGAAGCATTAGAATCTTCCTCCTTAATCGGTATAACCAGAATGACTTTAAGTCCCCCAAGTTCTCCGCGGCTCAAGCGTAAGCCTGCCTTGTCACCATAGTTAATCCTAAGGCGCCTATGAACATTTATTAATCCAGTACTTTCTGCCACATCCTGTTGACTATTCAACATAATTTGAAGGTTTTTTAGTGTATCGTCATTAATCTCACCGGAGTCTTCGACTCTGATAAGTAGCTCAGATGCAGTTATTTGAATATCAACCTCAAGTACACCACCTCTTGCCTTTTTCTCCAGCGCATGCTCGTATGCGTTCTCAATAATCGGCTGCATGATAAGTCGAGGTACGATAAATTGCTCTGCCTCTCTAGGAACTTCAGAGAATTTAACTTCAATACGATTGGAAAACCTAATTGTCTGAATATCAGTATAAGAATTGGCATGAGCTGCCTCGCTTGCAAGCGTAACTTCCTGTGAACCATCTCGTGTAATGAACTCGAAATATTCACCTAGATGATTAGTCAGCCTTGCGATGCTTTCATTTTCCTCTTGCTTAGCAAGACGGTAGAGAATAAAAAACGTATTATATAGAAAATGTGGATTGATTTGAGATTGCAAATGTCTAAGTTCTGCTACACGTGCTCGATATTCTTGTTCATATACCTCATGGATCAATCTCTTAAGTTCCCTTACCATTGCATTCAATTGCTTGTATAGATAACCAAACTCGTCAGTAAACGGGTATTCAATTGAGATATCAAACTTTCCTTGTTCGATTCTGCGGAATGATTTGACGAGCAGTTTGAGCGGTCTATGAATAATTCGATACATGCCAAATGAGAATGCGATCGTGACAAGTACAGATACTCCATATAACGCAAACACCCAATTCTTGTACCGCTCTAATGGCTTCTCTACTTGCTTGACAGGCACAAACATCATCAATTTCGCATTAATGATATCTGATTCTTTACTAACGAATAGGTATTGGATATGATTTAGATTAATTATTTGAGTGCCATCAACCTCTATTGTGTCCAATTTATCAGGTAACTCATTACCTAGTACCCGATAGTACTCTCCGGAAACCGCCCACTCCATGTTGTTACTTACCAAAGCCGCCATACTATTATCTTGCATGAATTGTTTGAGTTTAGATGACAGCTGTGTGCTGGAAATTTCAACAGCGACTAGAAATAATGGCTCATTTTCTCCTGGATAAGGCATACTAATAAAGATGCGGCCCTTCCACACAAGGAATGGTTCTGCATAATTATTTTGATGTTGCGACAATGCTTGAAAGAGCTCATTATCGAAATCAGATATAGAGTTCTCCCTAGAACTCACCATTCGATTCATCCCCGGAATAAAAGCCATTGCATTTTTGACAAAAGAACTCGAACGACTCAACTGGTCCATTCGATTTTTCAAGCGAAGTACCGCATAAGTCCGATCAATGACAGGCATAACTTCTGATGATGTACTAAGCTTCATTAAATCCTCGTCATACATATACTCACTTAGAAATCGAATCGTCCTATCAAAATCACTATCCAATAGGTCCATGTAAAGTTCGGTACGCGATGCTAATGAGTTTGAGATTTCATCACGGACAATGTCCGAACCTGACTCCCCCATTTGCAATCCAATATAGAATAGTGGCGTTAATACAATGAGGAAAGTCAATGCAAGTTTCGGCAAGATAGGTAAAGAGCCAATACGTTTGATTAGTCTCATAGAACATCAGTCCTTTTGTTGAAATGCTTATTTTATTGCGTGCTTTGATAACTGATACAGTACACTTATCTTATCGTCCACTAAGCTACAATTGCAATGAAGTTGTCATAATCAATTCGTCTTCAACTAACACCTAGGCTAACTTAAAAATAAACAGACTCGATCAAAGCAGATCGAGTCCGAAATTGATAATGCTATATTACTCCTAGTATCAATTTGACTAATGAACTACAACTCGAACCCGACCAAGATTCTGAATCTGAGTAAAGATTGTTTTTATATCACCTTCTCGCTGAGAGGTAGCGCGAATTGCTGGGTAGTAAGTTCCTGCTTTTGTGAACTTGTATTCCATTTTTAATTCTACCGTATCTTTAGGATTTCCAATTTTCAACACCTTAAAATCGCCTGTTCCCGCGTAATCCCACTCCGTTTTTACAATCTTCCCTGCTCCTGGTGGGACTTGAACCTTCACTTTAAAGCTTACAGTCTGCCCTGCTTTAATATCAATTCTGTCAGTACCATTGACCGTCAAATCAACAACAGGTTGTATACCTTTGCGTACAGCTGCTTTTTGCGCTACATTAACCTGTCCGTCAACCACTTTATATTTGGTCGATCGGGCAGGTGATACACCTTTTTCGACCCAAGCACTTACGTCAAGAAGTGCTTGCTGAAGAAGACCATCATATTGTACGAGTCGTGAAGTGCGTGCTGGACTGATATGATCAGCATTATCGTTATACCATACTCGGAAATTATCATCATATCGATCTCCAAGAGCCGACTTGACTTTTGCACTATACCAATCGGCATTCCAAGGATAAGCATCAACATCGAGCAAGTTAACGACCATTATAACTTTAGCATGAATATTACCATTGTATGTTGCACCGCCGGTTACACCACCAGAAATAAGTGGTCCAATCTCTAAAGGCCGCTGCGGATAAATAGGTGTACCACCCGTCGCTTTAAACTGATTCCAGGCGGTATAATCTAACGCTTTAGGAACTTGATGTCTATGGTATGAGAGAGCGGCAAGATACCAACGGTTGTCAATCTTGAGTTTAGCACCAGTGCTAACAGCATTTAATACTGCTTCTGAGTTTCCTTCTCCAATAGTGAATACTTTGGTCTTTGGATCAAATGAACCAGATAATTTCCCAACCGCAGTCGTTCCGTCCGATGCAAATAATGTATAATCAAGCCAATAACTTGGGGTCGAAACTGCTGGTACACTATCCAGTGTTAAACTAGTTACTCCGTTCTGAGCGTTACGTACAACTTGTGTGATGTTAGAGTTATAATCAATCTTAGACGAACGGAACAGTTCACCAAGTGCCGATTGCTCAGTCCCCAAATAACCCGGTTTATTCCAAAAATCCTCAACATATGAAGGATCTATAGTCCGAAGTACTGCTAATAAACCAAGTAAGCCCTCAGAATCCTTTAAACCCAGTAAATAAGAATAATCTTCCCATGCTCTTAAAGGAACTCCAAGCTTTGTCACCTCTCGTAGTACTGATTGTTCCATATCATTTAGTTTAGCGTATGGATTCCCACTTCCACCGGGGCTCACCGCATCTGCGATTTGCGGAGCTTTCTTCTCTAGAACAAAGCGTGCGAAAGCTCGAATGAAAAAGTTATTAGGAATAGAAGTTGGAACCCCTGTTATATAAGGTACGGCACCATCCCATACCCCATTAGTTCCCTCCAAGGCACCGATTGTCTGATAAGAGCCACCACTACCTCCATAAATATATCCATATATGCGGCCTGACCATCCGTAGTACTCCGCTGCAACCGCCTTAGAAAACTTGGCTGCAGCTGCATCCACCATGTAACCTCCACCACCGTTTGTTTGCACAGTATAAGCTCCGTTATCCACACCAAAGCTAACATTCATATCAGTAGCATTCTCGTCTTGTAGTGGATATACCATTTGGAAAAACCGTCCTGAAAACTTGCCTTTTGGCGGTAAATAAAAATTAAATTTCTTATTTGTACCTTCAAAGTGACCCGATACTTTATGATGCGGCACCGGTGTAGTTAAATCGGACTCTTTATCAATAACTGGGTTAGCGTACAACGGATCGATATTATCCATCGTAGTCAATGCGGACTTGTCTGTGGGCAATGAACTTTCCCCTTGTGCAGCTGAATTCCCCATGTTCGGCATTAATAATGAACTGAGCATGATTAATACCATAGAGCTAACTGAGGCTTTCCGAATAAACTTTTGTTTGTATTGCAATGTGGAATTGCTAATTTTTCTTGAAAATATCATTTGCTATCCCCCCATTACATATTGAATGCGCTTTCCAAAAGACTTAATACGTAAGAGATCTCTTGTATTCAGTATATAAGAGGCCCTATTTGAAGGAATATAAGACTTTATTTAGATTATGTACTTTCATTTGTGAATTCATTTAACCTCAAATACTTATTGGGGCTACTTATTGTTATTAAAAGTACACCCCTAATCTGTTAAAGATAAACAAAAGGTTTATCCTATCTCAGACTAAGGGTTTTATAAGAGCTATTGTCTTTTATTCGTTTCTATTTGATAACAGAGGCTACTGCTCTTTTCCAGCCATTATATAAGCCTGATCTTTCCCCTTCATTCATTTTCGGCTCATATAGGTGAGATTCAGTACCCCTTATTAAAATATCGTTCAAGTTAGACCAATAGCCTACAGCTAATCCACCCATATAAACAGACCCGAGTGCAGAAAGTTCGGCTACACCGGATTTTAATACTCTCTTACCCAGCATATCTGCTTGAAATTGCATCAATGTACGATTGCTGGAAGCTCCTCCATCCACTCGCAGCTCATTTAGAATGACATCTGACTGGGACTCGAGTATTTCTACTGCATCACAAACTTGATAGGCAATACTTTCATTTGCAGCACGAATGATTTGAGCTTTACCTGTTCCCCGATTCATCCCCGTTATTGCTGCTCTAGCATTTGGCTCCCAATAAGGTGCACCAAGACCAACAAATGCCGGCACTAGATATACTCCTTCATTAGCAGAAGATTGTGCAAGCAGTGTCTCCATTTCTTCAAACGTATCAAACATCCCTAAATTATCTCGGATCCATTTGATACTGTCACCAGACGAACGAATAACTGCCTCCAGTGCATAAGTTACAACACCGCCTTGGCCCCAGGCTATTGCCTGAACCAATCCATCTCGAGCAGGCGGTGGTGTAGTTCCAACGTTCATTAACACAGATGTACCGGTGCCATATGTTGCTTTAGCCATTCCTTGATCAAAACAATGATTCCCGAATAGAGCAGCTTGAGAATCTCCGATTAAACCTGCAATTGGAATACCATCGGATAGAATTCCGACTTTCTGGGTATAACCGAAAATAGAGTCCGAAGCCTTTACTTTAGGTAGTATACTTGAAGGTACGCCGAACAACTGACATAGTTCTTCATCCCACTTCAGTGTGTGAATGTTAAAGAGAGAAGTGCGGCTAGCATTTGTGAAATCCGTTGATTGGACAGCTCCGCCTGTCAACTTCCAAAGCAGCCAGCTATCAATAGTTACTGCGAGCAAATGACCCTCTGATAGCTTCTCTTGAGCGCCTTCCACATGATCTAACATCCAGCGCCATTTCGTCGCAGAAAAATAAGGGTCTAACACAAGACCGGTTCTCGTCTTTACGATTTTTTCATTTCCCTCTAACTTTATTTGCTCACATAAATCTGCAGTCCGCTGACACTGCCATACAATGGCATGGCAGATAGGAATGCCCGTCCGTTTATCCCACATCACAGCTGTTTCACGTTGATTGGTGATTGTAATCGCTGCGAGTTGTTCAGATGATATCGCAGCGTTGGCCAATACCTCTGCTATATTCTGTAATACGTTTTGATAAATCTCGAGTACATCATGCTCGACCCAACCTGGAGCCGGGTAATACTGTGTATGTGAGGATGTACTACTTGCAATCACCAAACCATCATGGTTAACAATTAATGCCTTTGTACCTGAAGTACTTTGATCAATGGCTAGGATATATTTATCCATAGACACTCACCTAGCGTCCCAAGAGCTCTAGAGCTGCTTTTTTCAAGCCTTGTACACTTATACCATAGTGCTCGAACACCTCAGCGGTCTTTCCTGCGATCGCAGGCTCATCTGGAATGCCGATAATTCGCATTGGTACAGGAAAATTCTGAATGACAACTTCAGCTACCGCAGCACCAAGTCCACCATGTATACTATGTTCTTCAACTGTAATGATATGGCCAGTCTCACGCGCTGCACAAAGAATAGCTTCCTCATCGAGAGGCTTAATTGTGTGCATATTTAGTACTCTGCAAGATACTCCATTTTCCTTCAAGGCTGCTTCCGTATCCAGTGCTACACGAACAGTTTCACCAGAGGAAATGATTGTCAAGTCATTCCCTTCACGCATTGTTACGGCTTTCCCAATCTTGAACTCGTACTCGTCGGATTCATAAACATCCTCGACTGGATTTCTGCCTATCCGGATATAGGCTCCACCTTCATAACCAACCAATGCTTCTGTCATTTTCTTAGTTTCATGTCGATCCGCTGGCATAAGCACAGCAAGCCCGGGAATAGCACGTGTTACAGCTAAATCTTGAACCGAATGATGGGACATGCCTAGTGCACCATAACTAACTCCACCGCTGATACCAACAAGCTTTACATTCGTTGCAGAGTAAGCGACATCTACTTTTATTTGTTCAATGCTGCGCATGCTTAGGAAACAAGCTGGAGAAGTAACGAACGGTTTCTTACCACTGTGTGCTAGGCCTGCAGAAATACCTACAATATTTTGCTCGGCAATCCCTACTTCAACGAATTGATCCGGATAAGTATTCGCAAATGGTGCCATGGCAGCAGAGCCGCGGGAGTCACTTGCAAGTACCATAATATCCCGGTTCTCTTTGGCCAGTTCAAGAAGCGTATCACAAATAACTTGTCTATTAGGTATTTTGTTAGCCATGGCTTTGTACCTGCCCTTTTTCTGTCAAATTATTCAGTTGCGCGGACAGTTCCGCAAGCGCCTTCGCAAGCTCCTCATCACTTGGTACATGATGGTGCCAATGCGGTACGTTCTCAGCAAACGAAATTCCTTTACCTTTAACGGTATTTGCCATAATGAGCGTTGGCTTATTCGGTACTGTAGGTATGGACTCAAAGGCTTTAACCAAGGCCTCTAAATCATTGCCGTCAAGATCGATTACATTCCATCCGAACGATGTCCATTTCTCATCAAGCGGATCGAGCCCCATAACATCTTCTGTAGAACCGCTGATCTGCAGACGGTTCCGGTCTACAATGCCAACCAAATTATCTAGTTTATAATGGGCACCGGCCATGGCAGCTTCCCATACTGATCCCTCCGCTTGCTCACCATCTCCCATGAGGCAGAACACACGATACGATTTACCATCACGTTTAGCAGCAAGCGCCATACCAACAGAAATTGCAAGCCCATGGCCCAATGCTCCTGTATTCATTTCAATACCGGGTACTTTATTATTTGGGTGACCAATCAACTTTGTCCCGAACTGACTGAATGTATTTAATTCTTCCTTTGGAAAGAACCCACAATCAGCCAAAATACACCAAAGAGATTCCACCGAATGGCCTTTACTAGCGATAAAGCGATCGCGATTAGGATCCTTCGGATTCAAAGGATCAATATTCATGATTTTATAATATAAAGCCGTAAGAATGTCTGTATTGCTAAGCGAACCGCCAGTATGACCTGTCTTCGCACCGTGAATCATGCGTAGAAGCTCCATCCGAATGTGAATAGCTTTTTCCTGCAGTGCCTTGATCTCCATAGTTAAGCCTCCTTCTTTATAATCCAGCGCCGCGCAGCCACGCTTGAATTTCTTGCTCCGTTGGATCTACAAGATCTGGAGTCAACCCCGGAATATACCGGCAAGCTTCGTACAATACTGGAATCGCGTTTGCATGAATACCAACGGAGTGATGAACATAAGGTCCAGTAACCAATTTCTCTTCCCAGAGAGGCCAATCGTTTACTTCCACCCATACATATGAACCGCGCATATACGGCCCCTCTATGCCTTTTGCTTTGCCTAGGAACAACTGGTACTCACCGTGATCACCATCGAACCGTGCCAAAGTCATATTTCCACCCTTAATTTCGCCTTCATGTGTTCCTGGTGAATGATCATCGAACAAGAAATGTTTTCTGAGCTTTGGTTTGTCCTCTACACTAAGGGACACTGGGAAGTTCCCGCAGTGGAACAGCAGTTCACCATTGGGATTCTCAGGATGTCTCACAGTTAGGTCTGCAAAAAACGTAGGGTGTTGGTTCATAGTAGCTGCTTGAACCATCACAGAGGTAATTGCTCCGTGAATATCTGTTTCGCAGGTAACCGGAATTTGTTCGTCTGTAAGAATGGCATTAGCTAAACACGGCATAATGCCCATAGCATCCTGTAAAGATGACCAACATTGGATCGCAATTGCTGTGCTGCCAGTCTGAATGGCATATTGCTTCATAGCTACCTTCAGCGCTGCAATCCTTTTTACATCTGCTTCAGTCACTTCTGACCAATCTAGCTTAGCTTTGATATACTCAACAGCTTCCGCTAAATCAGGACTATTACCGTTCTCAATACGTTTCGATGCTCTCTGAATATCAATAAGAGTAATCGGATGAATTTCGATTCCAAATCGCTCAAGCAGTTCCACTTCATTGCACATCATGGTCCAGAATGAAGCTGGACGTGGTCCGATTTGCAAAATACGAAGCGATCGGAATTGACGTACAACGTTAGCAGCCGCAATGAAATTTGTGAAACCCCGTTCGAAAACTGGATCGTCCACTCTACTGTTGGTTATATAAGTAAAAGGAACATTAAACCTTCGCAATACTTAACCTGTTGCAAATAAACCGCACTGTGTATCCCTTAATCTCATACCGTCCTCAAGAGGAGACTCGTCTCTTGGCCCCCACAACAATACAGGCTTGCCTAGTGCTTTTCCAACCCGTGCAACTGTATCTTCAGTACCAAAATTACAGTGAGGGAAGAAAACTGCGTCAACATTCTCTTGTCGGAATCGCTCAATAATTAATTCTGCGTTAATATGGTCATCGTAAAGCAAACCTTCCTGATTGATACCTTCCAAATCGACAATATCAATATCAAGCCCAAAGCTTTCAATCTTCTCGCGAATCATTACTTTGTACCGGAAAGCATCTTCAGCACTAAATACAAAGCGTCTGGTTGGTGCGTAACCTAATTTCAACTTTTTCATTGTGGTTCCCCCTTAAGTAAATAATAACTAAACTAAACTAAATAATTTAGTTTATCTTTAGCCGAATCACTAAGACACCTCTAAATTATCACGCCTTAAAGGTATATTCAACGATAATTTAGTGTATTTTTATAAATTTTATCTATTTGTTTAGTCATATTTTAGTTTTGCTCAGTTTAAGATTGCATATTGTTGAGCATGATAGTAAACTTAACTTACTAAACAACTAAGGGGGCCTCTTCAGTGAGGATGGAGGACATCGCCCGACTTGCCGGCGTATCTAAATCCGCAGTTTCTCTCGCTTTAAGCGGCAAACCCGGGACCGGATATTGCAAATAGCTAAAGAAAATGAATATTTACCTAAATCACGCAGTGAGCATGTCGACGCAATTCAGAAGTCTATTACCTTTTTGGTATTTGCTAATTCAGGCATCGTGCATAATGAGTACTATCAACAACCTTTTTTCCGTGAGCTAATCCATTACATCGAAGAAAGGTGCCGGTCTCTCGGTTATTCGCTAATCTTCAGCACAGTCTCTTTAGATAAAGATGATAGTGAAATCGCTGCGTTAGTCGAGGAAACGCGTAGTCAGGGTATTATCCTACTTGGCACAAACTTGTCTCGTATGCGGGTAGCTTCGATCGCACAGAGACTCCTATTACCGCTGGTGGTGTTAGACAATTGCTACGAGTCACTGCCTTTTCACTTTGTCGGCATTAATAATATGATGGGAGCTTATCAGGCAGGAGTTCACCTTTGTGATCTAGGCCATCAGCACATTGGTTATATTGCATCTGATGATCGAATCCACAACTTTGAGGAGCGTAAACGAGGTTTTGCATTTTCCCTTCAGGAACGAGGTATCGTACTTGAGGAAGAGTGTATTTTCTCGGTAGCGCCAACTATTCTGACTTCTCAAGAAGCATTAAAACATCAATTTGAAACTTATCTTTCCTCCGGAAGAAAACTGCCCAGTGCCTTTTTCTGCGAATGTGATTACATTGCTATTAGTGCACTCAAAACATTATCTGAGATGGGCTTCAAAGTACCCGAGGACGTATCCGTAGTGGGATTTGATAATATAACCGAAGCAAGGATCGTGACACCTGAATTAACTACTATTCACGTCGATAAAGAACGTTTAGCTATACAAGCAGTGGACGTGCTTATTCAAGATATTGAACAGGACAATGCAGTACGGACTAAAATCGCAGTTGATACACAACTTATTGAAAGACGGTCTACACGTACCATCAATTAGCATGTATCTTGTAAACAAAACAGGGGCATCCCAACGTACTGGGATGCCCCTGTTTTGTTTATAAATTATTTACTTTCCCCAGCTGTTTTGGTTTACGATTGAACTATAATCTTTTAGCAAAGTTTGGGGTACTGTCCTAATCAGTTCATCTACCATCCAAGGACCTTCTTCCTTTTTAATTGTATTTGCTTGTACAGAGGGTCTAATACTTCAATAATTTCTGCTTCTACTATTTGCAACTGTCGGCAAGCAAGGTCATACTCAGCGAGAAGTTGCTTTAAGTGGAGCTTGTACGCATGCGTTGCCTGCTTAGAGCCAACAGAATGACGAGCAAGCGCATTTAGGGATTGAGCCTTCTTTTTCCCGGGCTGACGTTGCATAATGGATTTCCAGCCTCTTACCACGTCCTGAGGCGTTAACTTTTTGACTTCTTCCGGCGTCGGGAAAAGACGTAGTGTGGCCAATGAGCCTTTGCACATGAGCTTCTTAAAAACCTGTCGCAGTTCAGGGAACACAACATCAACCCAACGATGAATTTGGTTCTTTGCACTTACGAGTCTTGTCACCACAGAATCTCGGTTAGAGAGAAAGACACGCAGCTCTTCAAAAGCTTCTGGCGTGTTGCGGATGAATGAATAGTAACCGTTTTTAACCATGTCCGCAATGACGAGCGCATCCTTTTTGTCGCTCTTCGATGGTGTATTGTCTCGATTTTCCTTGTTCTTTTTCACGAGGTGAGGATTATCAAGAACCACTTCAAATTGCTGCTCGGCTAGCCATTTGGAGACGTTTCTGGAAACCCTCTTCGTCATTAGAGAGAGACAGCGGATTACCAATTGCAATTCCTCGAAAGTTTACTGCGCGAGCAACATGCGTTAGTTGTGCAATGTCGATTCCGACGACGAGATGATGCTGAGGGGTAATTTTTTCAATGAGTTGATTTTGTTTGTCTTGGGCTTTAAACTTCATAATAGAGCGTCCTCTTGGATGATGGGATTTTAAGGGCTATGACCCGTTGCGTACTCCCATCGTACCGAGGCGCTCTTCTTTTTGCAAAGCTGATAATTAACGCTCTACAGGAATGCTAGCGTTCCCCGTCGTATTATGAGGTCA
>NZ_JBCNGR010000024.1:0-193938 GCF_050481745.1 Paenibacillus algorifonticola
CGCGGCGCGTTTCAGTCCGAAAAATGCTATAATAATGTTGGCATCTTATTCATAGAAGGATGATTTATTGTAATGACAGAGCAGGAACGCATGAATTGCATGAAATGCCGCTATTATTATGTAACTTGGGACCCCGGCGCGCCAAGAGGCTGCAGGGCGTTCGGCTTTAAATCGCGGACGATGCCAAGCCAAGTTGTGCTAGCTTCCTCCGGGAAGCCTTGCCTGAACTTTGAAGCCAAGGGCAAAGAATAAGGCAGCAGACCGTCAAAGAACGGTTTGCTGCCTTATTTTTGTCGGTTTTGGCTTCCTGTCTTCTCTACTGAAGGTAGACAAGAGACAGATTTACATAGGGGGAAGCCTGCTCCATGTGCTGCGCGTATAGCAAAGGCGCATGCCAGCACGCTCCATATTCCGCTGGCTGCTAGAGCAATAGGCGGCTTGTCCTATAATAAGGCTGCAGCCCGCTTGGGCAGCAGCCTGCAAGCGGGCTGCAATTAAAGCTGCTTGAACACCTCGCTTGCGATATTCCGGCAATGTAGCGGCAAATGTAAGGGATGCGGAATGTTCATGTATATGCATGACGCCGACCCCAACAGCAATATGATCGATCTCAGCAGCATAAAACTGCCAGCCTTCCCGGCTGAACAGCATGTGATTATTGTCGGCAATGTGATTTTTCCCCGTTATCGGCAGCCCGCTGCCCAGCGCATGCAGTTCTGCATAAAGATCAACCTCATGCTCATCCAGCCTGCGTACGACAATACCCGTTAGATGCTGCTCCAACTTCACGTCGGCTTTTTCAGCAATGTTTCCTGCCATACTCGCATGAAAGCCCGACTGATAAAAACCTTGCTTAGCCAGCGCCAGCATCGTCTCCCCATCTGTACGCGAAGGCACGATTTCAAATTGCGGGCTCCCGCCCTGCTCTTTGTACCACTTTAGCACTTCATTCAGCTGTGCTGCGCCTGCACGGCCAATACCTTTAACCGTATTAAATTGCGGCCATGGCATGGCTCGGCTGGCAATAGCCACTGCTGGGCCGAAGCGTTGAAGCGCTATCCCCATTGGGTTATGCTCCCGTTCCTGAATGGCCCTCATTCGATCCAGCATATATGCAAGCTCGGAATTCTCAACGTACTCCACAAGCTCAGGGGTAGTCATCCACGTATTCAACATGTGAAGCCTCCTTATAATTGGAATAACGGAATATCCTCAATTTCATTAACGATCCAATCTGCGCGGGAAAGATCTTGATCGCCGGAATGAATATTAATATAGCCAATGCAGCGCATGCCCGCCTCTTTAGCTGCGATGACCCCGTTGCGTGAATCCTCCAAAACGACGCAATCTGCTGGTAACACGCCAAGCTGCAGCGCTGCCTCCAAATATATATCGGGAGCTGGCTTGCCGCTCGGCACCTCTTCCCCGCTTACGATACTTGCAAAATAATCGATCATATTGAACTTGCGCAGCACTTCTTCAATAAAAATCCGCGGGGAGGATGACGCTAAAGCGATTGGCAGGTTCCGCCCCTTAAGCTCGGCAAGAAGGGACACAACACCTTGAATTGGCGCAAAATCACGAGCGCGAAGCTCCTCTATTTTTCGCCGCTGCTGGTAAGAAATGATCTCCTCCACCGTCCGCTCAATGCCATATTCCACGCGAATAAGGCGCCACATGGCCGGATTGGTCATGCCCACGTATTTTTCCAGGTCGTCCTGCGAGACCTGGAAGCCCAGATGCTCCATCGTCTCAATATCCACTTCAAAATGCAGCGGCTCACTATCAATAATGACGCCATCCATGTCGAAAATAAATGCTTTCATTGCACTCTCCCCATTCCGCTTTTATTTTTTGTTTACATAATTATATTTATGTAACTAATTGATTGATTTCAGACTATTCAGAAAACAAACCTCTACTATCCTATTTATGCTACAGTAAATTAAATACCTTGAATCATTGACCAAATTTGTATCTGTTGGAAATTACAGAGCAATATCCATTTATAAATAAACGCTTAAGTGTGAAGCAAGTGAATTTGCGAAATCTGCGGAAACTCGATTCGTCCTATTGAAGCGACTACCACTTCAGCCGGATAAAATTGCGCCTGTCTGCCGCCTGAGAAATACCATTCCCGGGCTTGCTTCACTACAATAAACAGCCCCTGCTCATCGCCGGCAGGAGTTAGTCCTTCGCTATCCTCACGCCAATTGGGAATGCCTAAAGCGTTTAGCTCTCGAACGGCAGGGATGACTTCGACAGCAACGATGCCGAGCTCACTGATTTCAATGCAATCGGAGAGAGTAAACGGGTGCGCGGTACTATTTTTCAACTGATGCCTGGCAATAAACTCGACAATATTTCCAGCGGGATCGGCGAAATAAACGGCCCCTGCATCCCATGAAGTGAAAAATACTTCGTCACGGCCCTGCTCCTCAATGAGCGCTACTTTTCCCTTTAGCCAGCTTTTTGCCTCCGCAAGTTTGTTTTCCGGTATATTGATCGCAAAATGATAGAACGGGTCGGTCTGGTCCGTTGTCGCCCGGAAAGTGAGCTGCGTGCTGCCAATTGCCGCCGTGAAGGACTGCTCGTCACGGTCGAGCACCGGGAAACCAAGCTGCTCCTTATAAAAGGAATACAGCGCGTCCAGCCTGCTTGTCCATAATGTGATTTGTTCAAATTTCATCGTGCCTATTCCTCCCTACAGCGAAGCATTGCTGCCTGCACCTTAGCAAATATTTTGAAAGTCTATTTTATACCACCTAGCCTTTAGCTTCAGCGCTGCAAGGGAATGACGATGGTAATCGTCGTGCCTTCGCCGGGTTTAGAGCGCACACGGAGCTCAGCCTGCTCGCCATACAGCAAGGCCAGACGTGAAATGACGTTGCTCATTCCGATTCCTGCACCTTCCTTGCTCCGCGCGTCCGCCGCCTGCTGCAGGCTCATGCCTTTGCCATTGTCGCTTACCTCGAACAACAATCGGTTTTCCACCATCCGGCCGCTAATGATCACAAGACCGCCCTGCTCGCCCGGTTCGCCGGATTCAAAGCCATGAATCATTGCATTTTCCACGAGCGGCTGGAGAAAAAGCTTCGGAACGAGGCCATCCTCCGGCACGCCCTCTATATCATAGGCCACTTTAAAAATGCCAGCATAGCGATTTTCCATAATATGCGTGTAGCTTTGCAGCCAATTTAAATCGTCGCGCAGCCGCACCATTTCCTGCTTGTTTTTCACCGTGTATTGCAGCATGGAAGACAAGCTGACGATCATTCGGCTAATGGCTGGCTCATCCCGGTCAATTGCCATCCAGTTAATAATATTAAGCGTATTGTACAAAAAATGCGGGTTCAGCTGGAGATTAAGCGCCATAATTTCCGTTTCCTTCTCCCGCAGCCGACTTTCGTAGTTTTCTTGAATCAGCTCGCGTATTTTATCATTCATCACATTAAATTTCTTCGTTAAAATGCGGAATTCCAGCTGCGGCTGATCAGGAATTTTCGCCGTGAAATCGCCTGCTCCGGTCATTTGAATGGCAACCAGCATTTTTTTGATCGGCTGGGTCAGGCGCCCCGCGATGAAGGAGGCAATAACGATGGAAATAATGAGCAGCGCCACGCCTGATAATATATCCATATAGCGAATGGCTGGCAAATTTCCCAGCAGCTGCTTGTAAGGCGTCACATTTACCGTCACCCAGCCCGTAACCAGAGAAGTATCGTAGCTGATCAGTACATCCTCCCCGTTTTCCTTAACGAGCGAGGTGCCGAATGGCTGCTGAAACTCCGTCTTGTACCACTGATTGTGATCCGCTGTACCGAGCTTGCTTAGCTCGGGATGCGTAACGATTCTTCCATCCTTGGAGACGATATAAAAATAGGAGCCTTGAACCGCGGACAAGCTCTGCTGCACACTGCGCTGATAAAAGGATTCATTGAAGTTAAGCAGCAGCACCGGACGCTCGACATGCGCTGGCCAATTGTAGATGGCACCGTCAATAATCGGTGAGCTGTTGAGCAGGCGGGCGCAGGAAAACACCATCCGGAACTTGGCATCCATGTCATATAGCGCCTCCTGTTGGAAAGCGCGGGTTAAATCATAGGTGGGTACCCAAATTAGGCTGCCCCTGCTGGCCAGCACTTCCTTATAAATGGCCGACTGGCGGAAGCCTTGAGGATCTGCTGAGACGAACGGGGAGGAGGACGTATACATGCCGCTGCCCGATCCAAAGCTGAAATAGCTCGTCACAAGCTGAGCGGTATATAAATCCTGATCATGTCCAAAATATTTATTCAAAATAACCGTTGCCTGCCGGTCCATCTGGAGCAGCTCGTAATCGTTTTGCGGCTTAGGGCGGTTGAACAGCCGATATAAGTCCGGGTCGGAAATGAGCGAAACGGTGCGCTCTTCAATGTTGCTGAACACGATATCGCCGATTTCATTGTTTTTTTTCACAATTTCCAGCATGCTGTCGCGCGCATTCGTGACAATAATATCCGAGCTCGCGCTGTAATGCAGGATGCCGCTCAGCACAGATGGAAGCGTAATCAACAGCACAAAAAACAAAATGAGCCTCGTTCTGAATTTCATATCCCGTACACGCTCGCGAATTTTCCGCAAAATGTTCCCTGCTTCCTCCGGCTTCTGACCTCGGGTCAGGAGCGCTTCATATGACGGGCTATCGATCGGTATTCCTCTGGCGTCAGTCCAAATTCCTTTTTGAACACGCGATTAAAATATTTCACATCATGATAGCCGAGGCTTCCAGCTACCTGATAAATTTTATCGTTGCTTTCCTCGAGCAACTGTCTCGCTTTCGTGAGCCGAACCTGCGTAACATATTGGCTGAAATTGATGTTCAGCTTGCTTTTGAAGTATTGGGAGAAATAGCTGGCATTAAAATGAAAGACGGCCGCAACCGACTCCAGTGACAAATCTTCCATGTAATGCTCGTCAATATAAGCGATACACTTGTAAATCAACTGCTCCTTATGATTCCGCTTGGCTTCGGCATGCGCAGTTGCCAGTAAGCCCAGCTGTTCTGAAATGACGGTTTGGAGAGCGCTCAGGCTGGTAGCTTCACCTAATGCCTGTTCCATCCGCTCCCTCCATTCCTCCAGCGTCTGATACTTCGGCATCGTTAAGCTTTCGGACAACCGTACAAGCAGTTTCTGGACGCAAAGCGTCAGTCGCTCTGGCTGCGGAAGCCCGCTGCCTGCTTCCCCAAGGAGCTTGTGCAGCAGCTCGCCTGCGATAAGCCTAAACTGCCCTTGCTCCTGTTCATGAACAACGGCCTCATGCAGCAAGGCCTCGTGCCGGGCATCCAGTTTAAGCGCAAGCTCTGCACTCACGTTCGTCTGCAGGGCATGGAATACGCTCTGTTCCTCCACATAGAAGCTTTCCGATAAAGCTAACCTTGCTTCTGCATACATCTGCGAAGCGGAAACGAGCATATCCTTCGCGTGACTGCTCACGCCAAGCGTAATTTGATAGAAGCTGGGAACTGCCTGCTGCATTTTCTGCTGCAGCACCTGCAATTGCTCCTCGCTGATTGAAGCATTCGTTACTGTAATCAGCCTGCCGTTTCTGTCTCCCTCCCCTTCATACAGCGGAATGCTGCTGCTTGAGCTACCCAATGCTTGCAGGCAAGCTTCCAATTGCTGCTGGACGCGGGGAAAAAGCATATCCTCCGGCTCCCACGCTGCCTTGCTGCGCAGCCGAATTTCGGTTAACAGCAAAATGCCGGGGCCGCCGAAGCCAAGCCATTCTTCCAGCTCTTTGCTCTCGGCGTTGGATAACGCTTGATTATGCAGCCATTCCTTCATTACACGGCTGCGATACAATGGCGCAATTGTGTTCAGCTTAACCTCTAGCCGGCTATTCGCCAGCTGTGCCTCCTGCTCGTTTCGAAGACTTCGCTCGGCCTTCTCCAGCACAAGTTCGAATTTTTCCTGATCGACAGGCTTTAACAAATAATCAAAGGTGCCGAGCCCTATCGCTTTTTGGGCATAGTCAAAATAGTCATAGCCGCTCAAATAAATAAATTTCTGCGGCTGATTCGCCGGGGGAAGCTGCTCCAGAAATTCGAGACCGTTCATCAGAGGCATTTGGATGTCGGAAATGATCAGCTGAAATGGCTGCTCTTGGCATTTTGACAGCGCTTCCTTTCCATTGCGCGCTATAGAAATCGCATATTGAGGGCGGAGCTTTTGCAGCATTTTGGATAGTCCCGCCAAATGGCCCGGCTCATCATCCACCAGCAAAATGTTGTACATAGACACCGCTCCTGTTCGTTTCATTTTGTAACATTTTCCGCTGCAGTTTCGAAAATGACACCGATTTACTCCCTGCACAAAACACGAAAATAAATTTGGCTGACTCAGGAGCCGCTAATGGACTGCCAATCGCCATTTTGACGGGAAATTGAGGGCAATAACGGCTCTCCTGTTCGCAGGCAGCCTAAGATAGGAAAAAAAGCCAGAATAGCAGAACCTCAGTCCTCCAGAAAAATTAACTCACTCTCAACGAGGCGTCTATTTACACCTCTCATCTACCTAGCTCTTTGTTAGACTTGCAGGCAGCTTTACGGCATGCAGCGTGCCGCCAGAGCGTACATAGATCATATCGCCTGACTTCAGCGTCGGATCAAATTCACCCGAGCCGGTCTTCACGCTGAAAACGGGCTTTGTAGTTGCGAAATTATACGCATCCAGCGTTCCGTCAGCGCGAGCGACAAACAGGCCGTTGGCGAATAAGTCCGTCTGCACGGGTTTAATACCGCTCGGGAAATGGATTCCTTGACCGCTCGTTGTCTTAAGAGCGAGAATGGAACCATAATTGGAGCTCTGATAGAGCAGTTTGCCGCCATAAATACTATAGAGCGGTTGATATTCTTTCGGATTTGGCGCGTTCCACTTCTGAACGGCTTTACCGTTTGGGGTATAGGAGGCAAAATTATATTTGGCAACCGCTTTTCCCTGATAAATATAAAGGTCATTGCCATCCAGAAATGCAGAGCCACTAGCACCGCCGAATTCAATTTGTCCAGGTGCTTCAGGCTCCACCGTCCAGTTGTAAACTCGTTCGCCTTTCTTCTTCCCAGTCAATAAGTCCAGAACCGCGATATGCAAACTTCTATTAATGGAATCGTCATCTCCCCTCATGAACGTGTCCATGACCGAATACACCAGCCCGTCCTTGACCAAGAGCGGGGAAAATTGGGCAAATGACGACCAAAGTTTTTTACCTGTTGCCTGATCGTAGGCATTAATCTGACTAGAAGTAAGAGCGCCTTGAACCAAATAACTGCGAAGCACGACACCTTTGCTTACGACTATGTCATTTGTTCCTGATGAGTATTTGTTCTCCTTCTCCGTTATTTTCCATTTCAACTTGCCCGTTGCCCGATCTAATGCAAAAAGAGTTAAATTTTGCGTCACATAAATCGTATCTCCGACCACAATGATCTGATCCGCTTTAGTTGCCTGAATCGCTGTCGTCCACTGCTTGCTGCCATTTTTGGTAACAGCAATGACTGCGCCATCTGTTGTCAGACCATACAAGCTGCCTTGATTATAGGCGAGCACAGGCCTCAGTCCAGAGCCATATTTCCACAGCTTTCGCCCACTCGTGCCGTCATAAGCCGCAAGCTGCCCCCCATCTACAAGCGCGAACAGGCGCCCCTCCTCTGCAAGCGCCGCTGTTATAGCTCTGCCATCCTGATCAAATTTCGCAAGCGGCAAGCTCCATAATGGTTTGACAGCTGGAGCAGAGGCTACTCCATACATAGGGGTGGTACTGCTAATGACAGGCTTCTCAGCAAAAACAACCGCTCCTCCCTGCAAGCCGTAGGCGAGAATGGAGGAAGTGACACTAACCGCGACGATCCTTTTCATTTGTTGCGAAAGATTGTTAAGCATCTAACACCGTCCCCTTCTTTCATTTTTTAAATATGCAGAATACTTTTTCAACATAAATGACCGAATTGCCCATTAATCAATCTGCAAGGGCAATCCGGTTTTTGTTCAAACGCCATGACCAGCTATTCAACACTCTCTGCCATTTCATTATCCTTAGCAAAATGGCATCATATCCATATTATAGGTCAATCAGGGTGGCGATTCTACTTATTTTTATGAAAGTCGCTTCTTTTTACCATATGAATCTAAGCTTCAGCACGATCTAATGGCAGTGGCATAGAAACGGTAAATTCAGTCCCCTCTCCCAGCTTGCTGCGCACAGCTATTGAGCCGCGATGGAGCTCCATAATTTTATGGGCAATGGACAGACCGATGCCGCTGTTCTACATCCAGTTTGTCATCCTTCAGCGCCTTGGCAAATCCGCTGATCGATGTAAGCGGCGAGCCGATTTCATGCGATACGTTCGAGATGAACTCCTGCCGAAGCTCCTCCATCTCCTTCAAATTTGCTGCCATGCTATTGATGCTGTCAACAAGCTGGACATAGGGATGCCGCTGCTGTTCATTGTTTCTGCCGAACTCCCACTCCAGATTGACTCGAAAATCGCCCTGTGAAATACGCTTTAACGCTTCAAGCATGTCATTCAGAAAGTAATGCTCCTTCGGGCGAAAATATTTGCCTATAACGGCTATTCCCATCCCAAAGAAACAAAAACCGAGCACCGCATTTATGAGCAAACTTAGCAAGTCATGAGGGGTCCATTCTAAAGCCGAAAAAATGGACTTTGTTATATAAAAAGAACCGATCCAGCAGACGAGCAATGCCGACAGGGCAAGCGTAAAATTTATCGCCAGATGGAGGAGGCTCGGTTTCCGGTTCACGACTGCACCTCCAGACGGTAGCCAAGTCCCCGGATCGTGCTGATGCGAAAGCCATGCTGCTCCTCTGGAAACCGCTCCCTCAGCCGCTTTATATGCACATCGACGGTTCTCTCGTCCCCTTCATAATCGTAGCCCCAAATCTGCTCAATCAGCTGATCGCGCGTGAACGTCTTGCGGGGATAGCTGGCGAGCTTAAACAGCAGCTCAAATTCTTTAAGCGGCAAGGTCAAGTCTTGTTCACCTGCGCGGCACTCGAACGTATCGCGGCGCAGCGTCACATTGCCTATGATGACCGCTTGTGAGGATTGAATCCGATAGCGCCTGAATAAAGACTTAGGCCATCGTGAGCGAGTTGCGGATCGATTGTCCCAAGCTTGTATGTTTTTTCAACTGGCGACTAATACGTGGATGGATGGACGCGCTTTTCATACGGCTGCCCCCTCTTTCTTATTCGATTGTTCGGGCGGCAATGAAACGTTGTCTTTCACGCCATGGCCTGTAATGGTTAAGAACACCTCGTCAAGTGTAGGCTTCTGTACGCTCATCTCCGCCAAATAAATGCCCGCCTCCCGAAGAGCTACAAGCAGGTCGGTAACTTTGTCGACATCCGCCAGCGGCGCCGTAATTTTTGCATTTTCTGCTGATACAACAGACTCGACCCTAAACACTTGTTCCACAATTTGGCGTGTGGCCGCGATGTCCTGTGGATTTTGGATTTTCAGCTGCAGCGAGGAGGTGCCGACTGAAGTTTTCAGCTCATCGACCGTCCCTTCTGCAACGACCTGACCGCGATCAATGACCGCAATTCGGTCAGCCAGCTGGTCAGCCTCATCCAGGTATTGCGTCGTTAACAGCACTGTTGAACCGGTTTTCACCAGCCGGCGGATCGTATCCCACATTTGCGTACGCGTACGCGGATCAAGTCCTGTCGTCGGTTCATCGAGAAAAATAAGCGGCGGCTGCGCGATGAGGCTGGCTGCCAAATCCAACCGGCGCCGCATGCCCCCGGAAAAATGCTTCAGTGGACGTTTCGCAGCTTCCGACAGCCCGAATTCCTCCAACAGCTCCTCCGTCCTATGCCGCGCCTCTGCCCGCCCAAGCCCTAGCAGCCGGGAAAAGATGACCAAATTTTCCGTAGCGCTGAGCGCTTCGTCGACGGATGCGTATTGGCCTGTCACCCCGATCAATTGCCGCACGATTTGCGGGTCCTTCGCTGCATCGTACCCGAAGATGCGTGCCGAGCCGGCATCGGGTCGCAGTAGCGTAGCCAGCATTCTAATGGTCGTTGTTTTGCCTGCTCCATTAGGGCCAAGCACACCATAAATGGTTCCGGCGCGCACATTCAAATCTACGCCATCCACTGCGCGGTTATTGCCAAATGTCTTCACAAGCCCACGTGCTTCAACCGCCAACTCCCCGCTATTTTTCCATAGCTCTTCTTTGTATCGATCATTTACTGTCATTAGTCGTGCCTCCCTGTAACGGTTTATAGATGGATGTTAATCCTCGTATATGAACTGAATGTGAACCCCCTAGCAAGAAGGGCACGCAATGGCAAAAAAAAGCCGACCCGGCAACCGGATCGGCCTTTACCTGTTATTTTTTCAGTTCAGCGTCGTTTATTGGGGTCCATTCTCCATCCTAAGCATTCGTTAGCGGAAAAAGCATAATGGACAGCTTCATCGGCTGCGGCTTTATTAAATAAGCTTCGAGCGTCGGCGCGTAGCCGCAGCTATGATTGCCGAGGCCGCTTTGCTTGGCGTCGATTTTGACGATCGTTTCTGGCAGCCTGGTCAGCTTATGCACGTGGCTGGTGCGCGACATATCCTCCGTGGAATAATGGTGGACGCTAATGTTGAGCAGCTCGCTGCCCGTAATGCCGATTCCAGCACCGTCCCCATCTCCAAGCTTCGCCCAGCGGACATCGCACTTATTGCCGTTTTCCTGGGGCTTTACATAGGGGACAAATTGTTCCGCTACCGTACCGCTGTAAATACCAAGCTTGCCGCTTTCTTTGCGGTCGGCGTAACATTCATGAGGGCCTCTGCCATACCAGCTAAACTGGTCATAGCCATCACACAGACGCAGCTCCAAGCCAAAACGCGGCAGCGGCGGCAGCTCGCTTCCAAGCGGTTCAAGCGTGGTCTCCACGCCTATGGAGCCGTCGGCATTTATTTGGTGAACTATCTTGCTGCGGAAAGCTGCTGGCTCGCCTTTTGCCCCGATGACCGCGTCAGCTGTTGTTATAACGCTATCCTTGTTGCCAGCAGCTATTGAAAATCGGCGCAGCTGCCATTGAAGTCGGTCATAACCGGCTTTCATCCATTCCTTCGCCAGATGGACATCGTTGTCCAGCGGGGCGCGCCATAGCTGCAGCTGTGGGCCTGCAAGCAGCAGCTCATCGCCATGATAAAGCCAATTGCTAATTGTGCCTGTCATTTGATCGACGTCTACTTGAAACCTGTTCCCACTTATGCGATAGACAAGCTTGCCGTCTTCCCGCTGCAAATTTTGGTACTGAGGTTGCATGTGGACGGGAATCCCTTCGGACGCATTGGCTGCCACTAGATGGAGAGTACTAGAAAACTCAGCATTAGCGTTATACGCTGTAGCATTTTCCTGCGGGGACCAACCCGCCTCCTTAAACAGCAAATCGGCCCAAGCTGTCTCATGGCCAGCGTCACACCACAAGCTGCTATTACGCTCTGTAAAGCAGATATGCAGCGCATACTCGCCCTTTTCCTTCAATTGCTCCAAAGGCAGCGGAATGATTAGCGTCTCTTCCCCGCCCGGCGGCGTATGCAAGCGTGCAAGCTCGCCTTGGGCAATCGCCGTGCCGCTTCGCAGCAGCTGCCAATGCCCTTTCAAATGCTCCAGCGACAAATAGCTGTAGCGATTCATAAGATGAACCCTGCCAAGCTGGGCGGGGTCCGGCTTTATTTTCACCGGCTGAATGATCTTCTTGTATTCCAGCAAGGACGCTTTAACGCTTCTGTCTGGAAACAGCAGCCCATCCAGGCAAAATGGTCCGCTGTGCGGGGCATCGCCAAAGTCGCCGCCATAGGCGTAAAACGCTGGTTCGCCATCGTTTTGCTGTAAAATGCCCATATCTGACCATTCCCAAATAAGGCCGCCCAGCAGTCGTGGATATTCGTAAACCGCATCCCAATATTCCTGCAAATTGCCCGTTGAATTGCCCATGGCATGACCAAATTCAACCATGAGATAAGGGCGTTCATCCGGCTTCCGGCCTTCTTCTATGAGCATATCGACCGAAGGATACATGGAGCTCACGATGTCAACGACTGCGGCCTCATAAGCCCGTTCATAATGGATCGGACGGGTCGGATCAGCGCTGCGTATCCACTCCGCCATCGCATCATGATTTTCACCGTAGCCTGACTCATTGCCAAGCGACCATACGATGATAGAAGGATGATTTTTATCGCGTCCAACCATTTTCTGCGCACGATGTAAATACGCCTCACGCCAATCGGGATGCTTGCTCAAATAGGACTCATCGCCCATAAAATGAAACCCATGCGTCTCCAAATCCGCTTCGTTTATAACGTACAAGCCAAATTGGTCGCATAAATCGAGCCAGCGCGAATCGTTCGGATAATGGGACAGCCGGACCGCGTTAATATTATGCTGCTTCATCAGCCTTATATCTTGCAGCATCGCATCAGGCGTCGTTACATACCCCAATTGCGGGTGGAACTCGTTGCGGTTGACGCCTTGGATAACGACAGATTGTCCATTAATGAGCAGCTTGCCTTTTTCAATTTGAATATCCCTAAAGCCAACCAAAAGCCGCTTCACCTCCGCTATCTCTCCATCCGGCCCATATATCGTCAACAACAGCGCATACAAATAAGGCGTTTCTGCTGTCCATAGCTGGGGCATGGAAATAGGGATCTCGGCGGAAATCGTTCTGAGCTCTTTAAGTGAATGGGACGTTGGATAGCTGCCTGTTCCCTGTGCATCAGAATGGCAAGAAGGGTCTGGCGTGTTCACATTGAACGATTGCTCGGCAACGGTTTCTCCGTCCGCATCTAACAAGGTGACGCTTAAACGGAAGCCTTCTCCATCTGTATAATCGGTCAAGTTGGCGGTTTCCGCCGCAATTCTCAAAATGCTGCTTTGAGCGAGCATCAATTGCAAGCTCAAGCTCGCCTCCCGGTAGGCAGAATCGGGGACGAAAACGGTTCGCACCAGAACATCCTCAATCGTAACAGCGGCCTGTGCCGTTAAATAAACATCGCGAAATATGCCGCTTAGCCGCCATTTGTCCTGCGACTCCAAATAGCTGCCCTCGCACCATTGGTAGACGCGAACCGCAAGCAAATTAGAACCGGGACGGATGAGGCGGGAAATATCAAACTCTGTCATATGATGGCTTCCCTGACTGTATCCGACCAGCTCGCCGTTGAGCCATACATGGAAGGCGGAATCAACTCCGCCAAATACGAGGCGAATTTGGCGCTTTTCCCAATGCTCAAGAACCGTAAAGCTGGTACGGTAGAAACCAGTAGCATTGAGCAGTGGAATATGAGGAGGGTCAAGCGGAAAAGGATAAGGGCAGCTGCTGTAATGGGGCTGTCCGTACCCGTGCATTTGCCAATTGGAGGGCACGGGAATCTTATCCCAGCCCGTATCATCGCAAGCATCCAAATGGCTGCCCTCTGGACCATGCAGCGGCGATTCGAAGTAGCGGAAACGCCAATTCCCGCTAAGCAGCTTGTAATAGGGCGATTCTTCTCGGTCGCCACGCAGCGCCGCTGCCGTATTGTCAAATGGAATCAGCTCGCTGCGTGGAGGCAATGAACCGCGCTCCAGCACGTTTAAGTTGCGATAATCTGGCAGTTGCTCGTTTTCATTCGGCATATGCTGTCCTCCCTTGCTTCATCCGGGTGAAAAAATCCCGTTCGCCGATTTGTCCACCCTTCAGCACCAGCTCCAGCCCATCCAGCGCAGACTCCTCCGAGAAAGCTCGGCATAGTGGTGCACCCGGCGTTAATGCAGCCACGCATTCCAGTGCATAAATGCCCAAGCCGCGCGTTACATAACCAGACGTATCCCCGCCAGCGATGACGATGCGTGTAAGCTGCTCGTCGATGATCAGCTCCCGTGCAAGCGCTCCAAGCAAAGCGCCTAATAGGCGGCTGCTTTGCTCAGGCCCATAGCCCTGCGCAGCAAGCGTTTCCCGGAAACGCGGAATGCCTGGATCGTCCACACCTTCTGCTGAATATAGGAGCAGGCTGCGCCCATCTGCCAGCTTTTCCCGAGCTTCTTTCAGCAGCCGCTGCCTCGCAGCCGCGCCTTTCTTCCCGTCCAGCAGCTCCTCTGCCGGAACGCGAACGCCTGCAAAGCCTGCCGCCAGCGCTGCCTTGATTTGCTGCTCCGTAACAGGCGAGCAGCTTCCCGATACTACGAGCAGACGTTCAACTTCTGCCGCAGAAGCAGCGCTACTTTCTGGCTGCTCCTGCAGCAGACCAAGCTTGCGCCAGCAGGCTCCAAGTGCGTACTCCACGCCAGAGGAGCCAATAGCAAACAAGCCGTCGCGCTGCTGGGCTTCCGCCCAAATCAGCTGTCCAGCCGCTGCCAGTCTAGCTTCGTCGAGCACATCAAACAGCACGAGATCAGGCTGCTCGCGCTCTACCAGTTTAGCGAGCCGTTCGCCCACTTCGGCCGCGTCTCCCTCCAGCGCCAAAATATCCATCAGCGCCGTCTTTAAGTCCGTCTGCTGCGCCAAATGCTGGCGCAAATCTGCTTCCGCCATCGGCGTAATCGGATGGCGCGACATCGTCGGATGGCGGTCAAGCCGATACATCTCGCCGCCTGCCGCTGCAAAATGGTTGCCGAACAACGTATAGCGGCCCAAATAAGGAACCCCCGCCAGTATCGGAACATAGCCAGAACCGAACACGGAGCGGCCAATTTCCGCTGCCTTGCCGATGCTGCCAACTTCAGCGGAGGAATCGAATGTCGAGCATATTTTGTAATGCGTAATGGCTGACCCTATTTTTCGCAGCTGCTCCAGTACCGGACGCAGCTCGCGCTCCGCCTCCTCTGGCGTCAGCGAACGCCCGATGCCCGCTACTCCTATGGCCTCTAGATCTGCAAATTTGCGGGCAAGCAGCTGCTCGCTCGGCGGCTCCAGAAATAACGCTGCCCGCAGACCCGCCCGGAACAGCGCTTCCAGCACATCGGTTGAGCCTGTGAAATCGTCGCCATAGTAGCTGAGCAGGCGCTGCGCTGCCGGGAGTCGATCACCGGAGCTGCCAGAGCCTGCCTCCTTCTGGCGCCACCCGGTGTCCCCCATATTGCCTTTGCTGAATGACATCTTTCCGCCGCTGTCGCTGCTGCTAGTGTCACAATCGTCTGGCTTATGCGTTAATCCCGCTCTGTCCATCCCCGCTCAGCCCTTTCCGTATTTTGCTATAGCCTGCTGCAGCTCAGAATGCCGACTTGCATACTCAGCTAGCGGAATGCCTTGAACAGCTGCTTCCCAGCCCTGCTTCATGCTTGCAAAGCCAGCCGCCGCCCCGCCCGGATGGGCCAAAATGCCGCCTCCGGCCAAATGCATCACATCTACCGTCCCTGTTGCTTCATAAGTAGCCGGAGCAGTCCCTGCCCATTGTGCCGAGGAAACGACTGGCATCGTCCCGTACCCGCCATACATAGGCTGCAAACAAGCACGGATGGAGCTGACAACCGAGCTGTTGCTTTCATAAAATTTGCTGTCTAAACCGTTCACATGCAGATGGTCGGCTCCTGCCAGACGGCACAGCTTCTGATAAGCTGGAAAAGCGAAGCCCAGCTGCGGGCAGCGCGTCATCATGCCCCACTGATTGCGATGGCCGTGAATCGGCACCTCGCTGTATTTGCTCAAGTGGGCAAGCCCCGCCAATCCGACGCTCATTATGCTGACCATGACACAGTTGCCGCCTGCCTTGACGACCAGCTCATGCCCACGCTCCATTTCATCGATATCACCGGTAATGTTAAAGGCGTACATGATTTTTTTGCCTGTTGCATCAGCCGCCCGGTTGACGGCATCCATGACTGCACTCACCCGCTGTGCAAGAGGCGCGTAGGTTCCATTAGCATTCAGCTCATCATCCTTTATAAAATCAAGCCCGGCAGCCGAAACGTCCATAATCATCTGCTGGAGGTCAGCCATAGGAAGACCGATGCTCGGCTTGACAATCGTTCCTATAATCGGACGGTCATACACGCCCGTTAGCTCCCGAGTACCCGTGATGCCAAATTTCGGGCCGGGGTACCTTGCTGCGAACGCTTCCGGCAGCTCCAAATCGATCAGCCTCAGTCCGGACAATTCCTGCAGCTCGAACAAATTGCCGGCAATAGCAGACATTAAATTCGGAATGGATGGCCCAAAATTGTGCAGCGGAAAGGATACCGTTACCTCCCCGCGCCGATAAAGACCATCATGACCCAGCGGTGTTTTGGAGCCCGGCAGCGTCGGAGCGTACACAGGCGGAAGCTCGACAATTTGTTCAATCCGCGCCCCATGCCGCTCTTTCAGCTGATCCGTTTCGCCTGGAACCGCAGTAAAGGTGCCCGTCGATTGCTCGCCGGCAATCACCTCGGCAGCACGCTCCAGCGTATAGGGTGTCTCTATTAAATAGACGGCCGTTACTCTTTCTTGTTCCACGCTATTTCCCTCCTGCTAAATCTGCCTTTGTCCCTTGCTGTAGCTGTTCATGCTAAAATTATCGCGGCTAAAGCAGTCCTCGCTCTGCCAGCATCTCCTTAATTTGCTCGGCAGCAAGCCGCGGGCTGGATAACACCGGCTTGCCTGTCGCCTCCCGTATGGCTCCCTCCATCCGCGCCATTGATCCTTGGGCAAGTACGATGACATCCGCTTTATCGCTGGCCGCAAGCGCCGTCTCCAGCAAAATGCGATCATGCTCCGCCGGGCTTCCTCCTACCAGCGCATCGAAGGCTCCGACTGCAAGCCCATTCAAGATGGTGACCTCTTTGCCAATGGCTTCCGCCTGCTTCGCCAAAAAGCGCATCGTCGGTTCCAGAGTTGAAGGCAGCGTGGCCAGCACCGCAATCGCGTCGTATTCGGCCGCCGCCTTGGCGGTCATCGCCTCATCAATTTTAACGAGCGGAATGCCAAGCTGTCCCCTCGCAGCATCAGCCACTTCGCCAACTGAGGAGCAGGTATTCAGAATAATATCCGCCCCCAGCTCCTCCCCATTCTGAAAATATTGCGTCAGCCGCTTGCTCACTCCCGCAGGAATATGCCCCGCCATGACGACATCGCCGATCAGGCTGTCATCAATAATGTTGACCAGCCGCACGCCAGGCAGCACCTCCTGAAACACAGCCTTCAGCGGATCAGCAAGCCCTTGTCCGGTGTAAACCGCAACTACCGTTGTCATACTCCCAGCCTCCCATTCGAACAATTATTGAACCTGTACTTTAACCTGCTCTATAGAATTATCAAACTTGCAGACTTGCAGACTAGCAAACTGGCTGAGCTACCAGACCAGTTCGTTCTCCACTCGCCGTATGCTGGCTTCGCGCATCGGTGCTTTATCATATACCTCTCTGCCGCTGTAGAATGGATGATGCTCCCCTTCCGGCGAAATGCCAATGACATCATCGCCTTGCCACTGGGTTAGGAACGTTTGTCCGATTGCGGTTTCAACCGTCTGGCGGCGCGAAAGCGGGAACGTAATCGTAATCGTTTCTCCAGCGGATGCTGCGCCAAGCAGCAGGAAGCATTCATTCACCCAGCGGCTCGGCTCACTGCCTTTGCCCTGCTCCGTGCTGCCGTTCAGCTCGCGGGTAAAGGCTACCTTCGCGAAGCCCGCCCACTCGGGAATGCGCACCTGCAGACGCGGAATGTCGCGGTGGATATGCAGCACCAGCTTGCCTTCATGCGGCAAATAGCTGTCGACATCGAGCCACGCCGAGCTGCGGTTGAGCAGGAAATTAACGCTGACGGTACCTTTTTTCTCAGTAACGGTGTTGCTCCAGCCCATGAACAGTCCGCGCGTGCCCGAGCCGAGGCAGCAAATTTGCAAATCATTCGTATGTCCCCGCCCATGGTTGACGTTGCAGCAAAAATCATTTGGCGCCGAGTAGCCGGCAAAAGCGCCCCGCGTCCGCTTTGCAATATTTTCATGCGTAATAAGTCCAGGAATGTTGCCGGATCGGTCTTCCGTTTCCTTTACCCAGTCCATATCGAGCAGCTGCGACTCAGTAAGGTGATTGCGAATATAACGCTCGGTCACGCCCCAGTAGCGGGTATAGCCGCTTTGCGCGAGCGTAATGCCCGTGGCAATTAGATCGACCAGCGAGCATGTTTCATGCTCATAGGCCTGCTCCTTCATGTCGCCTGGGGTCCAGCCGAAGGCCGTACACTGGTTAACCGCCCAAGCGTAGCTTTTTTCTACAAAGCTGAGCAGCGCCGCATCCCCTGTGAATACGCCAAACCGCGCCAACGCATCGAGCGTGCCGAGCCTCGTATGGAAATGTCCGCTGCGGTAAGCGAGCGCATCGTTAAAGCTGCCGTCGGCGTTAAACACGCCGCTGCGCTGCACGATGAGCGCGGTGAAAAACTGGCACAGCTCGAACGCATCCGCATTGCCTGTGAGCTCATGGTATTTCAGCAGCGGCATAACGAGCCTTCCGCAGAAGGCAGCCGGATCTGGCGCAAGACGCAGCATGATCCCATTGGACGAAGGCCAGCCGCCTTCCTTATACTCCGACGCCGGATAAAACCACACATCGCGCTCCTTAATCGCAATCCGTTTAAGCGCCGCAACATGGTTATCTGCCGCCTCCTTTACCAATGGATCACCTGTCTCCATAAACCAGCTAGTTAGCGATAAAATGACCGCGCGCTGGTCGATCAGATTCGCATTCGGCTCCCAGTTGAAATTCGGGTTCGTCTGGCGATAGCTAAGACCATCTTCCTTGAAAAAAGAGAGCAGATTCGCACGGTATTTCTCCTCCGTCTCCTTGCCGAACGTTTCCCCCGACATATGGCGGGCCAAAATCATCCCGTCCACCATTCGACCATGAGATGAGCCATAGTCCCAGTCCCCATGTGTCAGATTGGCTGGCTCCTTCATCAGGTTCGCAGCAAAAAAAGGAATATCGTTATAGTCGCGGTCTGCCATTCCAACTATCGCATTCATCGCATGTCCGGCTCTGTCCGCAAGGGTCAGCGTATCTGGTATTTGTCTCGTTTGCATCGCAAGTCTCTCCCCTATCGTTTATTGCGGCGTTTTTACAGCTGCGCCGCGGTAATCGCCAATCGTTTGCCCGGTTTTCTTTTTGAAAATTTGACTGAAATAACGGTAGTCCTCATAACCGACAAGCTCCGCTATTTCATAGTTTTTATATTGCGGATAACGCATCAGCTCGGTTGCCTTCGCAATCCGGTAGTCGGTTAAATAATCGACAAAATTGCTGCCCGTCGTTTTTTTAAACAAACGGCCTACATAATCGGCATTCAAAAAGCGGCTTTCCGCGATTTGCGGCAGGCTAAGCGGCTGGTCATAATGCTGCTCAATCAGCTTTTGGATTTCACGGACCAGCTGCTCGCCATGCCGCCCTTGGCTGCTGCCGCGCTGGGCAGCAACAGCGGACAATATTTGCTCCTCGAACAGCCGCTTAACCGATACATGGTCTTTGCGCAGCCGGATCAGCTCCATGTAGGCGAGCGCGCTTTTCCCGCTCAGCTGCTCCAGGCTTGTGTCGGCCGCTTGAAGCTGCCGCTCCAGTGCATGCACAAGCATGGAGGCGCTGCGCCGCAGCCCATCCACCGTCCGCGACGGGGCGGCAAGCGCTGTGAAAAAACGGTTGAATTCCGCCTTCATCTGCTCCACATTGCCAAGCTGCAGCTGCACGAGGAACGCTTGCTCCAGCTCCGCCGGATAAAAATCGGCATTTGCAGCACCTATAGGCAAATGCGGTTGATGCTTACCCGGCTTCTCCTCCGGCTCAAAGCCACACTCCACGAATCCCATAATCGCCATTTCTCCCAGCTGTCTCCCGTCCAGACGCTGCTGGAGCTTGCTGTAGACAGCTGGAAGCTGGTTGGCAAGACAAGGCTTGCTCCCGGCGATCATGCTGTAGCTTGTGCCCGTCTCCTCTTGCAGCATGCTTTGAAGGAAAATCGCAAGCCGCTGTATCTCCACCTGCTCTAAGCGGCTGCCGAACAAGCAAATGGCTATTTCGCCGAGGTTGACCGGGGGGGCGGCTGCAACAAACGACCAGCTTCCTTCAAAATAAAAGGGCTGGCTTTGCTGCAGCGACCGCTCTATTTTCCCAGCTGCCTCTTGAATGCCAGCCTGCTCTATATAATAGTCCGGCTGAGCGAGCAGCAGCAGCGCTTTAGTGCCTGAGCCTCCTCCTGGAAGCTCAGGCAAACACTCCGTCCTTAAAGCTGTACTTGTCTGTGCAATCCCTGCCGCCAGAGACTGAGCATGCGCGTGGTTCTGACTTTGTGCAGCCTGTTCGCCGCGCAGCAAAACGTCCAGCAGCCACTTTCTCAGGTTGTCCCGGTGCTGCTGCTCTTGCCGCCTATCTCGTTCATCCAGCACCACCAGCGCCTTGCCGAGCACCGTAATCAGCTCCTCCCGCTTAAGCGGCTTGAGCAAATAATCAAACGCCTTATGGCGGATGGCCTCCTTCGTATATTCGAAATCCGAATAGCCGCTGACGACGATCGTCACAACGTCCGGCAGTGATTCGGCCAGCAGGCCAAGAAGCTCCTTGCCGTCAAAGCCGGGCATGCGCATATCGAGAAACAATAGGTCGGGCTTATGCCGCAGCGCCAGCTCGTAGCCTTCTTCGCCGTCAACCGCTTCACAGGCAAGCTCAAGCCCTAGCTCCTCCCATGGAATCATTTGAATAAGTCCCCGCCGTATCCAGCGTTCATCGTCCACAACCATGACCTTGCGCATAACCCTCGCCCCCCTTGGCTGTCGCCCTCTTTTATTCGCTTAGCCTTTCACTGAGCCTGCCGTCAGACCGTCAATAATGTAGCGCTGCAGGAACAAATAAATGATCAGCACTGGTGCAATGACAACGATCATAAAGGCAAATACGACACCCCAGTTCGTGCTGTACAGTGTAACAAAGTTAAATACTTGCAGCACAATCGTCCATTTCGTGCTGTCCGTGACCAAATAGAACGGGCCGAAAAAATCATTCCATACCGACACAATGACGACGATCGAGACGGTAACGAGCACTGTGCTGATGAGGGGTAAAATGATTTTGAAGTACAGCCGGAAGTAACCGCAGCCTTCCAAAATCGCCGCCTCATCCAGCTCGCGCGGCACCGATTTAATAAACCCAACGAGCAGAAAGACGGCAAACGGCAGCAGCACCGCTGTATAGTACATAATGATGCTTAAGTAGCTTCCTTTGATGTGGAGTATATCCATTAGCCGAATCGTCGGAATGATGGATACCGGGACAATCAGCCCCATAATGAAGGCAAGATAGACGCCTTGCAAAAACTTCCCGCCGCGCCGCTGGATGACGAATGCAGCCATCGAAGCGAAAAAATTGACACTGACGACGACGAGCGCCGACAGCAGAAAGCTATTTTTGAAACCACGCAGTAGATTATCCTGATTAAATACCTCTTCATAATTGCTGAATATCCAGTTGCTTGGCAGTGACAGCCCGAACAGCGCCGACTCCCGAATATCCTTAAACGAGTTAATGAATATCATAAAAAATGGAATGAGAATGAGCATAGCCAGGCAGATCGCGAGCAGCTCTAGCAGCAAAGGCGAATATTTTCGGCTTCTCACATTTCCACCTCCCTCTTCTTCATCGCCAGCAATACCGGAATGCCGACAAGCGTCACCAATACGAACAACAGCATATTAATCGCCGTCGCATAGCCCATTTCACCTGAGCTGAACGTATTGCGGATGTACGTGTAAAATACTTCCGTTGTATAGCCCGGACCGCCTTCGGTCAGCACCATTACGATTTCGAACACCTTCATCGAGCCAATCATCGCCAGCAGCACGTTAACCGTGAACGCCGGAGCGAGCAGCGGAAAAACAACATGCTTGAACCGCGTCCAATAGTTCGCGCCATCAATGGATGCGCTCTCCGTCAAATCCTTTGGAATAAACTGCAAGCCCGCTAAATACACGACCATTGAAAAGCCAGCTACCCGCCAAATATCCGTCATAATGACGGTGAACAGCGCGAAGCGCGGATCATTCAGCCAATCCTGGACCATAAAATCCATGCCCAGCAGCCCGAAAAACTGGTTGACGATGCCATGCTCGGGATGATAGATCGCCCGGAAGATGTAACCGATAACAAGCGGAGCAATAACATACGGCATAAAAAAGATCATCCGAAGCAGATTGCGCAGCTTCAGCTTTTCATTCAACAATAGCGCCAAGGCGAGGCCAACTGCATTTTGCAGCAGCGTAACAGCGGCGGCGAAAATAAGGGTGTTTATAAAAGCCTGCTTCAGGCGCGGCTCGTTAAACAGCTCCTTGTAATTTTCAAGTCCAATAAACTTAATCGCATCGGCGTTAATATTCCAGTCGGTAAAGCTGTAATAGATTCCGATAATGGTTGGTGTAATGAAAAACAATAAAAATACGAAAACTGCCGGAAATGAAAAATATAACGGATATTTGCTTCTCTCCATAGGGCCTGCCCTCCTGCTCCTGCCTTGTTTGGCCGGGATGGCGCGGGGCGAAGCCTTGGGTGACCTTAATCATCTCGATCACCTTAATAGCATCGCCCGCTGCACCTATCCCGCCTGGTAATTAACAGCTTCGGCTTGTTCTGCTGCCGTCTCTGTTTTTTGTTTTTGCCCCGTTCATTTATTCAAAGCCTTCAAGACGCTTCGAGTTGCCGTCCTTCACATAGTTCGCATCCATCTCTTTAATCGCGGTGTCTACGTCGCCAGTGATGTGGAAGTTTTGCAGAATTTTGCCCAAGTCCAGGAACGATGCGGTCAGCCGGTTCTGAACATTGACCTTCGATTTGCCTTGATCAATATAGTCTTTAACCGTCTGCTGCATCGGATACAGCTCACTCGTCGCATCCTTGAACACCGGAATACCCGGCTGGCTTTGGTAGAAGATATTTACGCTTTCTTTCGAAATCATAAATTTAACCAATTCTTTGGCTGCATCCAGATTTTTCGCCTTCGACGGCACCATCAGCTGGTTCGGAGGCGTAATCATAGCTGTACCCGTATCTGTTGCAGTCGGGAATGGGAAGAAGCCGATTTTGTTCGTTACAAAATCTTTGCCAAACTTCTTTTCCAGCTGCGGCAAAATGCCATCCAGCATAAAGGCCATCGCTACCTTGCCTTCGCCCAGCTCGTTTTGCAGCTCGTCGAATGTGCCGGACAGCGTATTTTTTTGGAACAAGCCGAGATCCTTGATTTCCTTCGATTTTACAAAAAGATCCTTCAGCGCCGCGATGTCCGACAGCTTCAACTGATTGACGTTCAGCTTCTGCACGCCTTCGTCGCCGATCTCCTGATCTACCTGGCTAACCCAGCCGGTCAAATAAAACACTTGCGTCGGCCAGCCATCTTTTACCCCCTCGTAAAACGGCGTTACGCCGTCGCCCTTCAGCTTTTTAGCGATTTCAATTAAATTCGCATAATTTGTTGGTGCGGCGACGCCCGCTTTTTCAAATACATCCTTATTGTAAAAGACGCCCATCATGCCGGTTTTGCCGAATGGCACGCCATAGGCTTTGCCAGCCGCATCCTTCTGGAAGTCCACAATTGTATCAATGACATTGTCCCAAACGCCAGCTTCGCTGGACCATTCGTACAACGTTTCATCCGCTCTGAGCTTTACATATTGCTTCGTTCCCGGCTGCATGAGGAATACGTCAGGAAAATCGCCCGTCGAGAAGCGGGTTTTCAGCATATTGTCATAGTCGCCGCCTGGCAGCGCCTGTACCTCGACTTTATTGCCCGTCTTCGCTTCAAATTCTTTGAAAATAAGATTGTAAGGCGTGACATCCTCCGTATTCGGAATTAGAAAGGTCAGCGTAACGGGCTTTGCTGACGGCTGTGCGGACGCTTCAGCTGAGCTGCCAGCTGTTGCTGTTCCCTCCGGGGTATTCGTCCCCTGCGAGCTGCCATTGTTGCTGCCGCAAGCCGTTAGTGAAAATGCCCCCAGCATTAGCGCCATTGTGAGGTGAACCGCTTTCATCTTTCTCATGATAAGACACCCTCTCATTCATAATGATCTGCACCTTTATTATATTGAAAGCGCTTCCTTGTCTTCTGTACACGATTTTGACTTCTAATGTTGAAAATTCCGACCTTTATGAATGCGCTTCCTGATATTCAGGAATAAGGAGCTTAATTTCGGTGCCTGCACCTTTACGGCTGTTCATTTGAAATTCAAAGCGGTCGCCATAACGAATCCGATAACGCGAATACACATTTTGCACCCCGATGCCGCTGCGCGTGTCCGAGCTCAAACCTTCGCCCTGTTGAAGCGGAGGCTTCAAGCTGCTTCTGATATCGGCCAAATGCTTTTCGGATATGCCCACGCCGTCGTCTTTGACGGTGAGCGTGATGCTGCCGCCCTCTCTGCTGACGATTACAGCGATCGTTCCTTTGCCGCGCTTGCGCTCAATACCGTGAAATACGGCATTTTCAACGAGCGGCTGAAGCGTCATTTTAAGCATAGGAAAGCTGTAGAGGTCGTCATCAATTTGCTGCTCAAAGGAAATTTTGTCTTCAAAGCGAATGCGCTGAATGTTCATATAGGCTTCAATTTGCACAAGCTCCTCCTGCAGCGTGACGATTTCATCCTTGTTTTTCGTATTGTAGCGAAAAATATCAGCGAGCGACTGCGCCATTTCACTAATTTCCTGCACTTGGTAATAGTCGGACATCGCCCGGATGCTGTCGAGCGTATTGTACAGAAAATGCGGATTGATCTGCGAATAGAGCATGGCAAGCTGCGCCTCCTGCAGCTTAATTTGGTTCACATACCGCGTCTCAATCAAATTTTGCAGCTCATCCTGCATCGCATTGAAGTTCATCCCGATTCTGCCGATTTCATCATTGCGCCGCACCTCGACGCGCACCGAAAAATCGCCGCGTTTAATGCGGTTAACCGTCTTGTACAAGTCCAGAATCGGCCTTGTAATCCGCTGCCCGAACAGAACCGAAATAATCAGCGTAATCGCAAAGGCAATGAAAGCGGTAACAATAACGGTCGTCTTAATGATGTCTAATGCGCCAAAAATATCATGCTTCGGCACGATAAGCACGGCCTTCCAGTTTGAATAAGCGGAATTCGTATAAGACACTAGCCGCTCTTCTCCATCCAGGCTGAGCCAAAACTTGCCTTGGCTTCCACTAATGCGGCTTGTCAGTTCCTTGCCTCCGGCATAACGCTGCGCGTCGCCTGACGCATAAACAAGCCGATTGCCTTCATCAAGAATAACGATGCTGCTGTTTGGCGAGAGGCCATCGTTGCGGCCAATGCTGTTGAACAGCTCGGCCCGATATTCCGCGCGCACTAAAATAAACTTCTCGGGATTGGAAAAATCGCGAATCATAATGGAGGAAAAATACGCCGTTTCTCCATCTACTGTCCGGTCTGCCGCGGGGATGAAGCCGCTGTAAAATACTTCGCCATCCTTCGCCACCGTCTGGCGGAACCATTCCGATCCGCGCACCTTCGCCGGGTTATGCTGTCCGCTTTCGTCCGAGGAGCTAAGCAGCTCGCCATTGCTATAATAAATTTGAAAACGCAAAAAATCACGGATTGGCGTCACATTAAAGCTTTTCAAATACAAATCGCCGATTTTCTGCCGGAACAAGAAACGTTCGCGATCGCTAAGCTCGGTGTAACGGTTAACGCCATCAATATAGCTTTGCTCGTTGTAGGAGGCCAGCAGCAAATTGCGCTTGCTGTGAAAATCATTATCCATATTTTTTTCAATTTGCTGGACGAGCAGCAGGCTGGCAGCCTCCGCTTGGCTTGCCATCGTTTTGTAGGAAATATAGAAGGAGACCGAACCGACCAGCGTAATACACACCAAAATAATAATAAAGTAGCTCAGCAACAGCTCATTGCGCAGCCGAATAACAATTCCCCCTCAGGCCATCATGTTTTATTGTTATTATAACGAATCGGTCGAGCCGAACCTATACCAAAAAGTGTCTAGCTTAAAAAGCCCAAAGCCGCTTCTCAGATACGAGACGACTTTGGGCGAATTCATTTGCTACCTTTCATTATGAAACTTAACAAAAAATCGGATAAGTAGAGCATTTCCGAAAACTTACTCTCAGCAGACTTCGCTAGACTTTGACCTGACTGACGAAACAGTAGGAGCCAGAGCCGATTTCCAGCACCGTTTGACTGCCAAAAGCTTCAATCAGTTTAATATCCTGGCTCCCGGAGGAGCTTGTTGAGAACGGCTCCATTGAAGCATCCTCCAGCTTACCCACAACTGCTCCATCGATTGCGTTGACCGTACCCGGGATGTATAGCGTTGCCGTCGTATTTGCGGGAATTATTACGTTCAACTGGAACTCGCCGGATTTATCGATTTGCCAGTCTACTTCGATTTTTCCATATAACGAAGCAAAATGCGATTTCACAAAAGAAAGGCCGCCGCCCGGCTGAGGACGGATAATAGCATGGCGGAACGCTGGTGCTCCCTTGTCTGCTTCAATGCCTGCCATATAGCGGAACATCCACTCGCCGACGGAGCCTAGCGAATAATGATTGAATGAATTCATTTGCGGCGTCTGGAAGCCATTTTCCTCCGTCCAGCCATCCCAGCGCTCCCAAATGGTCGTCGCTCCATGCTTGATGGAATACATCCACGATGGAAAAGCTTCCTGCGTCAGCAGTTGGTAGGCTACGTCAAGGCGGCCGTTATCCGACAGCGCGGGCAACAAATAACCCACGCCGAGGAAACCCGTCGTCAAGCGGTTGCCGCGGCCGGCAATATCCGCTGTGAGATGGCGGACTGCCTTTAACCGCAGCTCCTCTGTCAGCAGACCAAATTGCAGTGCAAGCACATATACCGTCTGCGTCTCCCCATGGATGCGACCCTCCTCCGTTACAAAAGCACGGCGGAATGCTGCGGCAATGCCCTGAAACAGCTGCTCCAGACGGCTAACATCGTCCTCCTTGCCCAGCACTTCGGCAATTAAGCCAAGCACCTTCGTGCTGTAGGCAAAATAAGCGGTTGCCAGCACCTCGTTTGGCGTATCCGCATCAATGGACAGCCAGTCGCCGTAGTTGGCATAGTTCGGCCTCACGAGCTCATCGGTCGTGGCGTGCAAGTAATCGACCCATCTGCTCATCGCCTCATAATGCGTTTCCAAAATGCGCACATCGCCATACATTAAATACAGCGTCCAGGGGATAATGACGCCCGCATCGCCCCAGCCTGCGTTATCTGGCGCATACCAGTTCAGGCGCGTGCTCCAGTTTTTATAGCGAATCCAGCCTGCATCCGGAGCCACATCGGTGAAAGCGCCCGATGGCTGCTGGCAATCAATCATATCCCACATAAATTTATTGAAAAACCTTGCCACGTCCATATTGTACGAGGCAGTACGCGCAAAAATTTGCGCATCCCCCGTCCAGCCGAGCCGCTCATCCCGCTGTGGACAATCGGTCGGTACCGACAAAAAGTTGCCGCGCTGCCCCCATGCAATGTTGGAAAACAGCTGATTAACCATCGCATTCGACGTTTCCAAATGTCCAGTCTCCGGCGTGTCGGAGTAAACGACCTTGCCCACAATCGTATCAAGAGTGACTTCGCCGGGAAAACCGATCAGCTCCACATAACGAAAGCCATGGAATGTAAAATGCGGCTCGTAACGTTCCAGCCCTTCTCCTTTAAGTGTATAATGCTCCTGCTGAACCGCAACGCGCAAATTATCCAAATACAGCGAGCCATCAGGACTGAGCATTTCCGCATGGCTGATCGTGACCGTTGTGCCGCTCTCTCCGCTAACGCGAAGCTCCGTCCAGCCGACCATATTTTGCCCCATATCAAAAATATAGCTGCCGCTCGCTGTCCGCTCCATCTGAATCGGCCTAATCGTCTTCATCACCTTAATCGGCGGTTCGTTAGACGCCACTAGCATCCCGTTATAGCCAGGACGGACATCCGGCTCCTCCCACAGGCTGTCATCAAAGCCCGCTTCCGACCAGCCCGCCATTTCAAGCCGTGCATCATAAGCTTCGCCCATAATAAAATCGGAATATAAAATAGGACCTTTGCTCACCTTCCACGTATGATCGGTTGCGATACTTTGCTTCGTGCCATCCTCATACTCCACATTAACCTGCATCATAAAAAACGGACGTTCCCCGTACACCTTTTCACCTAGAAAACCGACCGTGCCTGCATACCAGCCCTCTCCAATAATGACGCCAAAGGCGTTATCGCCTTCTTGCAGCAGCGGCATAATATCGTAAGCCTGCACCTGCGAGCGGACATTGTAATCGGTAAAGCCGGGGGCAAAATAATCCCCCACCCGCTTCCCGTTAACATACAGCTCGAACAAGCCGAGCGCTGTCGCATAAGCCGTAGCGCGGCGCACCTTGCCGTCTAAGGCGAATGGCCTCCGCAAATGTGGCGAAGGCTGTCTGCCTGCTGCCCCCTCATCATGCTTGCGGCCAATCCATTTTCCCCGGTACGCTGCCCGGTGCAGCAGGCCTATCGTCCAGAAGGCTGGCTCGCTCCATGCCGATACGCGTCCGTAATTGTCCCACACGCGCACCTTCCAGAAGCATTCGGCTTCCGCCTCAAGCAGGCTTCCGCCATATTCTACCTGAATCGACTCGCTCGATTCGGTTTTCCCACTATCCCAGCAATTGCCATCATCTGCGGCCAGCCGTTCTTTGGAAGAAGCCACCAGCACTTGATACGCCGTTTGGCGGACAGTGCGCTCCTCCGAGCGCAGCTTCCAGAACAAGCGCGGCTTAGCCGCTTCAATACCGAGCGGATTCGTCATGTACTCCGTTTTGCAATCTTCAATGGTTAATGCCATTAAATTTCAGCCTCCCGCCATTCATTATGAACTAAACGATCATGCAAAAAATCAACGATATGCTGCACCTGCATTTGACCATCTCCATGCTTGGCCACGCCGAGCTTCATTTGGAGCAGGCAGCCTGGATTGCTCGTGAGCAAATAATGCGCCTTTGTCGCATTGGCATGCTCCATTTTGCGCTCTAGCAGCCCACCCGCCATTTCCGGCTGAACAATATTGTAAGTGCCCGCCGAGCCGCAGCAGCGGTCAGCCTCAAACATTTCTACAAACTCAGCTCCACTTACCTCTCTCAGCAGCTTCCGGGGAGCATCGGCAGAGCGCATCACATTGCGCAAATGGCAGGAATCCTGATACGTAATCCGAATCGGCTGTCCCTTTATCTGGGCGGTAGCAAGCTTGCCGGAACGGATCAGCAAATCACTAATATCCACCACACGCTTCGCCAGCCACACCGCACCTTCCCTCCACTGCTCATCCTCATGCAGCAAATGATCGTATTCCGTTAAGATAGCGCCGCAGCCGCCCGCGTTGGATACGATATAATCCACACCAGCATCCTGAAAAGCAGCAATGTTCTTCCTCGCTAATGACCGGGCGTCCTCCGTCTCCCCGCTATGTGCGTGAAGCGCTCCGCAGCAAGCCTGTGTATCCGGTATGATGACCTCAAAGCCAGCTTCCGTCAGCAGCTCCACCGTCTTGATGTTCGTTTCCGTGAACAGCATATCCATGAGGCAGCCGCGAAACATGCCCACTGTAGCTATTTTCATCCCTTTGGCCGGATGGTGGCTGCCGATTTTCTGGACGATGCCTTTGCTTGAGGCATTCGGCAGCACCTGCTCCATCTCGCTCAAATGCGCTGGCAGCAGCTTCATAACGCCAGAGCTCCGGGCCAGCTTGCGAAGACCGGATTGCTGATACAGCTGCATAGCACCGCCGAGCAGACGCACCCGCTTCTGATGCGGGAAAAGCTGCTTGAACACCACCTGCCGCAGCGGCTTCACCCACCACCGATGGCTTTCCGTATGCTCTTCAATCGCCTCCCTCGTCTGCTCGATGAGCTGGCCATATTTCACATCTGCCGGACAAGCAGGCTCGCATGCGCGGCAGCCGAGACAATGGCTCATTTGCTCCTCAAAGGACTGGTCGGGCATCATCAAACCATCGGTAACCGCTTTCATTAATGCAATGCGACCGCGGGGCGATTCCGCTTCAATGCCCGTTTCCCGGAATGTTGGACATGCAGGCAGACAGAAGCCGCAGCGCATGCAATTGGTCAATTGATCCTCATCGAGCCGCAGCTTGAGCTTTCCAGCAAGCTGAAGCTGCGGGGAGCGCGGCGAACTGCACGCGGGTTCTGTTCCATGAGTATTTACGTTTGCGGCTGTTGCTGCTGCTGCAATTCCAACAGATAGCCTGTCTTCCGTTTTAACCATGCTGAAGCACCACCCTCTTGCGCGACTGTTTCGCAAATATTTTACCGGGATTGAGCAAATGATGCGGATCAAACGCCTGTTTAACGGCTTTCATCACTTCGACGCCTGCGGGGCCGACCTTCCATTCGAGATAAGGGGATTTCACCAGGCCAACGCCATGCTCGCCTGTAATCGTTCCGCCGAGCCGTATAGCTGCCTCGAAAATTTCCTCAAACGCCGCCTCGACGCGGTGAATTTCCTCCTGATCCCTTGCATCAGTCGTTGCTGTAGGATGCAGATTGCCATCGCCGGCGTGGCCAAAGGTACAGATGGTCACTTGATGCTTCAGGGCAATCCGGTTAATTTCCAGCACCATTTCGGCTATTTTGGAGCGAGGCACCGTCGCATCCTCAAGAATCGTCGTTGGCCGCAAGCGTGCGAGTGCGGTAAAAGCACTGCGCCTTGCCGTCAGCAGCTTGAGCGCTTCCTCTGGGCTTTCAGCGACGCTGATGCTGTGCGCCTGCTCGCTTCGGCAAATTCCCTCAATCCGGGCGATATCCCGCTCTACCATTTCGGTTTCTCCGTCCTGCTCAATGAGCAAAATCGCCTCCATATCGAGCGGCAAGCCGAGCTTGGCAAAATCGTCGACCACTCGCACCGTCGCATTATCGAGAAATTCGAGCGTTGAAGGAATGATGCGGTTTTCAATGATTTTGGAAACGGTTCGCGCCGCGCCATATAAATCCTTATACATCGCCAGCATCGTCTTCTTGTACTTTGGCGGAGGCACCAGCCTCAGCGTCGCTTCGGTAATAATAGCAAGCGTCCCTTCCGAGCCGACGAGCAGCTTGGTCAAATCATATCCGGCTACGTCCTTCATCAGCTTGCCGCCGGTACGAATAATTTCGCCGCTCGCCAGCACCGCCTCAAGGCCAAGGACGTAATCTTTGGTCGTGCCATATTTCAGCCCGCGCAGCCCTCCGGAGCATTCGGCGATATTGCCGCCAATCGTCGAAATCGCCATGCTGCTCGGATCGGGCGGATAAAACAAGCCGAGCGACTCCACATGGGCGATAAAAGATTTTGTAATGAGTCCAGGCTGAACGATTGCGACCAAATTTTCAAGATCAACCTCTAAAATGCGATTCATCCGGTGCATGACCATCACTACTCCGCCCTCTACAGGAACAGTACCGCCGCATAAGTTCGTGCCCGATCCTCGGCCAATGACGGGAATGCGATGCGTATTCAGCACCTTCATAATTGCGCTCACCTGCTCCGTGCTCGCGGGATAGATAACGCCGTCTGGCAGCGCTTGAAGCATCGGTGTCCCATCATAAGAATGGGTCACAAGCGACTGCGGATCATCTTTATAATAGTCACTTCCCACTATAGCGAGCAGTTGTTGTCGAATCGTTTGCTGAAGCATATGGATCTCCCCTTCCCTAAAATAAAGCTTCCATCCCTTAATCGATTAATTAATCAGGTCATCTGATGACTTTAAATTAAAAAAAGTATACAATAAAATAGATAAAAGCGAAAGCGCTATTTTTAAGCATGCTAGTTCGTTGTTTGAAGGGAGCTATTATGGACATTAGCCCAAACCGACCGCTCAAAAGCTATGAGTGGGTCATGAACGATATTAAGCAAAAAATGGACGGAGGCTCGCTCGCCCCAGGCGATAAGCTCTCTTCTGTTGCTGACCTTGCCGCCTCCTATGGCGTTGGGCAGTCTACAATCCGCGAGGCATTAAGCGCGCTGCGGGCCATGGGCAGGCTGAACATTCGCCAAGGCAGCGGGACGTTTGTCACCGCTCCTCCAGAGCCTGCTACCCTATCGGCTCCAAGCTTTCTCTATGACGAAGCGTGGATGGACCGTGCGGAGACGCTGCGCCATATTTTGGAGGTGCGCAAGGTGCTGGAAACGGGCTGCGCTGCGCTTGCTGCCCGCAATCGGACCGAAGCCGATCTTGAAGCGCTGGCCTCCATTTTGCAGAGCATGCATGAACGCCTTGGCGATGAAGCCTTCAGCGAACAGGCAGATATCCGCTTCCATCAGGAGCTTGCGAAGGCGACCCATAATCCCGTGCTGCTGGAGATGATGGAATCGTTGTCCACCAAGCTGCACGAAAGCATGAAGGATACGCGGGCTTTGTGGTTTTATGCCGAGCGCTCAACAGCGGAGCGCTTGCAAGGCGAGCATCAGGCCATCTATGCCGCCATTGCTGCACAGCAGCAAGCGGACGCATCGCTGCTTATGGATGCGCATATTTCCAAGGTGGAGTCCGTGCTGCTCGCCAAGCTGGCCAGCGGCTAAATGCACCAAGCAAAAACGGCTGTCGCCGTCCTTTGGCCGTGCGGCGCGTTTCAGTCCGAGAAATATAAGCAGAGTATAAGGGGGAAGCTTATACTACCCTTATATTTGCAGCAAAGGGAAAGCGCCTGCTCGAACATGCAGGCGCTTTCCCTTTTTATTTTTCATGGTCAAGTTCGTTTTCCCACGTTTATCTTCCCCTGCTACCCCTTTATGCCCGTCATGGCAATGCCTTCAATAAAATGCCGCTGCGCAACAAGAAAGACGATTAGCGAAGGAATAACAATGACTGAAGTCGCCGCCATCATCAGATGCCACTGCGCCGAATAGGAGCCTTGGAACAGCGTCAGCCCCTGCATGAGCGTGTAATTGCTCTCTGAGGTGATGAAAGCCAGCGGTCCTAAATAATCGTTCCAGTTGGCGAGAAACGTGAGCAGTCCAACGACAATCATCGCCTGCTTGCCAATCGGCAAAATAATTTGCAGATAGATGCGGAAATGCCCGGCTCCGTCCACCTTAGCGGCTTCATCCAGCTCCGTCGGAATACCTAAGAAAAACTGGCGCAGCAGAAAAATGTTGAATATGCCGCCTCCAAACCAGGCAGGTGCAATGAGCGGTACGAACGTATCGGTCAAATGCAGCGCATTCCAGAACACATATTGCGGAATCATGACGACGAAAAACGGAATCATTAACCCCGTTAATATAAAGCCAAACACTTTGTCGCGGCCCTTCCAGTGAATGCGCGAGAAGCTGTAGGCGCAGACGGAGCTGGAAAATAACACGCCCAGCATCGCTGACGCTGTAATGATGGTACTATTGAGAAAAAATCGTCCGAACGGATAAGCGCCGAGCGCCTGCTCGAAATTTTCCCAGCTTAAATCGTCCGGCAGCAGCTTCGGCGGCATTTGATACAGATCGCCCATATTAATGAGCGAGGTACGCAGCATCCAAAAAATCGGAAACAGGAAAAACAGGCTGCCGGCTATAAGCAGTGCGTAAATAACGATTCGATTGCCCAATGATTGCTTTTTCATCTGCGTTCCTCCTTGCCCTCATAGTAGACCAAAGACTTGGAGAAGTAGAAAATCGCTGCGGTGAATAGCATAATGACGAGAAACAGCAAGACGGATATTGCGCTGGCGCTGCCCATTCGTGAAGACTTGAAGCCTTCGTTGAACAAATACAGCACATAGAGCAAGCTGGCATTGTTAGGCCCGCCCTGCGTCATGACCGCTGGCTGCACAAACGTCTGAAATCCATTAATGAACGCAATGACCGTATTGAAAAAAATAATCGACGAGCTCATCGGAATGGTAATGTAAATCAGCTTATGCAGCCGATTGCCTCCGTCCAGCTCAATGGCCTCATACAGATGGGCAGGAATGCCCTGCAAGCCCGCGAGAAAAATGACAATCGTATTGCCCAGCGTCCAGAAGCTGAACAAAATAAGCGTCGGCACAACGGAGGTCGTATCGCCGAGCCATCTGGAGGCCCGCAAATGCAGCGCATCCAGCGCATAGTTGACGATGCCAAAATCCGGCTGCAGCAGCCACATCCACACCATCGAGGACGCTGCAAGCGGAATAATAACGGGCAAATAGAAGACGCCGCGAAAAAAGCTTTTGCCCGCCACCTGCTGATTCAGCAGTATGGCTAAAAAAAACGATAGGATAATGCCCAGCGGCACGCTCAGTCCAACATAATAAACCGTTGCTTTCACGGCCGGGTAGAAAAAGGGATCTGCCCCGCTGAACAAGCTGGCATAATTGTCAAAGCCGATCCATTTCGGCACAGTGCCGACGCTGTAGGAAGTGAAGCCCAAATAGAAGGTTGCCGCAATCGGCACAATGACGAAAATGACGTAGCCTAGCAGCACCGGAGAAGCGAAGAGCAGGCCTAAGCCCAGCTCTCCGAATTTCCGTTTATGCCTGACTCCGCGCTCCGCCTTTAATTCACGCTCATGAACGCTTGCCAGTGGTTTCATAACAGCTCTCTCCAAACTCGTTTTATCGTTTATTCGCTCACATCATAGCGCCCTTGAATTTCCGGCTGCACCTTCGCTTCGACTTCCTTCATCGCTTCTGCCGCTGTTTTCCGGCCTAGCCATACTTCATCCATGCCAGAGAAAGTAATGGCATTAACCTTCGAGAAATTTTTAATATAATAAGAGCCGGTCGGAACGCCGTTATTCAGCAGATTGTTCATCATCGCATCCTTGAAGCCCGCTGGATGCGCCGGGTTATTTTCTGCCCATTTCGCCACAAGCTCTGGATCGGTGTACCACTTCGTCATCGTTGGCATCCAGAGGCCGCCCTTGTAGAGGTCAATCGAGCCTTCCGGATTTTCCAGGAATTTCGTGAGCAGCCACGCTTCCTCCAAATGCTTCGTCGATTGGTAAATGACCGATGCCCCGCTAATGCCCATAGGCACGCTGCGTTTCATTTTTGGCAGGACGCCGATATCGTAGTTGACTCCAGCCGCCCCGAGATCAAGGTTAATCCACTGCCCATGCATCGACATGGCAACCAGCTTCGATTGCAGCGCTACCGCCTGCGAAGGAATCGATTTCATTTGTACCGGAGACGGCGCAACATGATGCACATTAATTAAGTCCGCTAAACGCTGGATCGCTTCGGTCGCTTCCGGCTGGCTAAAGCCGAACTTCCCATCCTTCGTAATCCATTCGCCTTCATTGTTAATCACCGTCGCATGCACAGGGCCATGCCACGTTTCAAAGGATACGCCGTATTGGCGAATGTTTTTCGGATCAAAATCCGCTTCCGAGGCGTTTTTGCCGTTTTTGTCAATCGTCAGCTTTTTGGCAACGTCGACAAACTCATCCCAAGTCCAAGCTTCCTCCGGCTTCGATGGCGGATACGCGGCATTCGCCTGATCGAACAAATCTTTGTTGTAAAATAAACCGAACGTCTCGCCCGCTGTGCTAATGCCGTAAGCAAAATCCTCGGAAGATTTGAACCAAATATAGTCGAGGAAATCCTCGCGCTTTAGCTCCTCGTCATTATCCAGCAGCTCAAACAGATTGACGAATTTCCCTTCCTTCTGCCAAGGATCAGCAAGCTCTCCGTGCATATAACCGAGATCCGGAGAGTCGTTGCCTGCCACCATCGCTGTAATTTTCGCATCATAGTCGGCTTCTGGAATATGAATGGCATTGACTTTAATCCACGGGTATTTTTCCGTAAAGGTTTTGGTCGCCTGCTCCATCGCCGACTTCTCCTGCGGGCTTCCCCAAAACGTAAACTTGAGCGTTACAGGCTCTTTCTCCTCAGGCGCCGCTGTCGCCTCCCCTTTCGGCGATTCCGCGGGCTGCGGGCTGCTGGCTCCTTCACTTGCTGGCGTGTTTCCCCCATTGCCTGCTCCGCTGCATCCTGCCACAACGAGTGTGAGCGATAATAGCAATGCTGTGAATGCTGATCTTCCTTTGAATCGTGCGATCATATAAAGCCTCCCTTTGTTATTGCAATCTCTTTGTACAGCTCTATCATATTGAATGCGGTTACATTTTAAAATTCGAATATATTTATAATGGTGGACTTTTTATAGCGCTTGCCAAAAACTTGCAAAATAATCGGTCTCATACTAAAATAATGACTGCAGTCATTTATTGACCGAAGTCATTATTAGCCCAGGTGGTGTTCTTAAATGGTGTTGAGACAACAACGGAAACAGGAGCTTAAAGAACGTATTTTTATGCATGCCGTGCAATTATTTCGGGAAAAAGGCTTTGCAAACGTCACCATTGATGAGATTACGCAAAGCTGCGGCGTTGCTAAAGGAACGTTTTATAACTATTTTCCACGCAAGGAAGCAATCCTCCTTGACTTGGGGCAGATGCAGTTGGAAGTGACGGAAGAAAACCTTGAGCGATACGCATTAATTAATGGCATTAAAGAAAAGCTGCTTACGTTATTTCGCGACTTGTTTCAAAAATATGCCGTAAACGCTGGGCTCGCGAAGCTCACCATAACGGAAATGCTGCGCTCCCCCCTGCTCATGCAAGAAGAATTTAATGTCATTAATAAATTTGAGAAGCTGCTGAATGGCCTACTGAATGAGGCTCAGCAGCAAAATCAATTGCCAAGCTACCTCGCTAGCGCAGACGTCGCGGCCGTGCTCGCAGGCTTGTATTTTCACGCCCTATTAGCCTGGGCAGTGTCAGTTGAGGAGGCATGGCAAATGCAGACAGGCTTTGAGCGCCGTTTCGAAGTGATTTGGGAAGGCTTGAAAATGAGAGGTGAATTCGCATGATGCTGTGGCTTTCCTTAAGCGGGTTCATTTTGCTGCTGCTGGGCGGTATTCATGTTTATTGGGCTTTTGGCGGCAAATGGGGCGCCAGCGCTGCATTGCCTGCGAAGGCGGGATCGCAGCAAACCCTATTTGTGCCGGGAGCAGCAGGTACGATGATCGTAGCCTGCCTATTGTTTTGTGCGGCGATGCTCTTGCTCATGCAAGGAAGGCTGCTCCCCGTTTTCTTAGGCGCGGCCTTCATCAAGTGGAGCTGCTGGGCATGTGCAGCCGCCTTTATGCTGCGGACGATAGGCGATTTCAATTACGTCGGCCTTTTCCGCAAAGTCCGCACCACCCGCTTTGCCAAGTTCGACCTGTATTTGTTTACGCCGCTTTGCCTGCTGCTGTCAGGTGCTTTTTATGCTGCTGCCACTTTGGCAGCCTAACAAATTTAATATAGTGAACCAGATTCTAAAAAAGCCTGAATAGCGGAACCTCAGTCCGCCAAAAGCATGGAAGGAGTGGCCGAAAACTGCGTCAAAAAAGCAGCACGGCTTCCTTGAAACACATTGATATCGACGTACATGTCAATGCCTGCCACATGTCCGCGGTTATGATATTGCCAGAACTGCCACCCCCGCTCTCCAAGCTTCGGCTGCTTGACAATGTCACGTATCCATATTTCATAAGGAGCAAAAGCGGATACATCTTCTATATAAGTATGATAAGTATCATACGTCACATACAAAATAGGCTTTTTGCCATAATGCGCCTCCATGTCGTCCGCCAGCGCCTTCAGTTCCTTATGTACGCCCGCTTGGTCATGGTCCAGGCTGATTTCCAGATCGATGACGGGCGGCAGGCTGTCCTGCTCATTCGGAACTGTTTTTATAAAATGGGCCGCCTGCTCCTCCCCCGTACTTTTCGTTGTGAAAAAATGATAGGCTCCCGTCAGAAAGCGCTGCTCCCTCGCTCCTTGCCAATTTGCCTCGAACCACTCATCGGTATAATCCTTGCCTTCCGTCGCTTTCACAAACATGAATTCATATTTCCCCGCCGCTTTTATTTGCTGCCAGTTTATTTCGCCTTGATAATGCGAGACATCCAGCCCCTTCACCTCATAGCCATTCGCAAATATGGAATTATGCCAAATGATCCCTTTATACTCTAAAACGCCAAGCAGCACGAGCAAGGCTAGTCCGCCAATGACTATATTTCGCCATTTCTTATTACGTTTCATGGATATGCCCCTTTCTATCATTATGAATATTATACCCATTCAGCAAAGTGAAGCCTACAAAAAAACTCGCCCTGCCTCCCATGTTTGGGAAGCCGGCGAGTTTTGCAGCGGTGTGCTCGTTATGAAGCTTTTAAATGGCAAAAATATGATTGCCGATCTGTACGAGCTGTTCCCTCGTCCAAATCCATGATGACGTTGCAGTCTTTGGGTTAAAATAATACAGTGCGCCATTCGACGGATCATTACCGGCAATGGCCTCAACTGCGGCCTTGTAAGCTGTAGAATCTGGCTGCAGCCTATATTGTCCATCATCAACCGCTGTAAATGCGCCTGGCTGTTCGATGACGCCTTTAATCGTATCAGGGAACTGCGAGGAAGCCAACCGATTCATTACGACAGCACCTACAGCGACCTGCCCCTTGAACGGCTCACCACGCGATTCGGCAAATATAATGCGAGCCAGCAAATTCAGTTCATGCTCGCTGACGGATACTTTTTTCAGCGTCTTCCAGGTTTGCTTGCCCGCTATGCCGTCGGCTTGGAGGCCATAATCTTTTTGAAACCGTTTCACGGCATCTTCGGTCATTTTACCGTAGAAATCCGTTACCTCGGCATTCATAAAATACCCTAAAATCTTTAATCGATACTGAACGTCGGGAACATCTTCCCCTTTGCTGCCATAGCTAAGTGTAGCTGGAGCCGCGGCTCCAACGATTTGAAGCGGCAAGCTGACGACCAAAAATATCGCAAATATATATGCCAAGAAATTGCGCAATATTCGATTGTTTTTCACAATTCTAATATTCCTCCTCTGTAAAACAAGTACAAAACTTATTTTTCAAAAATATTTTTTTATTTATTTCAGCACTCGTATGAGTTTATCATAGTATTTAAATGAAAGTAACCTTAATTGCATAATTACATGAATTTACTAATCCTTGAACAAGCAGACAAGCATATGCTGTGGGCTAGCGCGCTATACGGGAGTTTTCTCCAGGGAACTGATATAATGAGAGTCAGATGATTGGCAGAGGTGAAATAGGATGAACATTATTAAAGTGAAGGATCGGCAGGAGCTGGACAAACGGGTTCCATCTATGCCTTGGTATATTGAGAAATTTATTAATTATAAGCTGCCAGACCTCTCTCCTTCGTCGCTGCTTGAGTATATAAGGGATTATGAGCTTTTTTTGAATTGGCTCGTTGCGGAAGGGCTTTCTGAGGCGGCGGTCATCAAGGACGTTCAGTTAAGTGAGCTGGAGCAGCTGCATATGGACAGCATTGACAGCTTCCGTATGTTTCTCGCCACCCATCCAAGCCATAATAATCGTAAAACGACGATTACCCGCAAGCTGTCCTCCCTGCGCTCGCTGTTTCATTATTTGAGCCAAATCGCTGAGGATGAGCAGTTTTATCCGCTATTGAAGCGCAATGTCATGGCGAAGGTCGCTATTAAGCGTACAAGCAAGCCTAAGGATACGGCGGCGAAGCTCGAAGGCAAGCTGCTTCAGGAGGAGGAGATTGGGGAGTTTCTTGCTTATATTGCCAGCGGCTACGAAAGCGATCTTGCCGGCAACAAGCAGGCGCTGTATTCCTATGAGCTGAACAAAATACGGGATACGTGCATTATCAGCTTTATTTTGCATTCCGGCTTGCGTGTATCGGAGCTGATCAATCTCAACGTCGATGACATTGATATGAAAAAAAAGCTCGCGCATGTTTACCGCAAAGGTAAAATCGACGATTCGTTTAAAACCCCTGTCTATTTTCGCCAGGAGGCGGTAGATGACCTTCAGGTGTACCTCCAAATGCGCGATTCGCATTATAAAGCGCCAAAACGTGAAAAAGCGCTGTTCCTTGCCATTGCGAATGGTAAAAAAGAAGGCTCTCGGATGACGAAACGGGCGGTACAGGCCATGGTTATGAAATACGCGAAGCGTTTCGGCAAGCCTTATTTATCCGTCCATAAGCTGCGCCATTCGTTCGCAACCGACTATTATTTGCGCAATGACCTGTACAAAACGCAGGAGCAGCTTGGGCATGCATCGCCGGAGACGACGCAAATTTACGCCCATTTGACCGATAAGACGATGGCGGAAGCAATTGATCGGGAATAATATAAACCAGCAAATGCAAGCCAAGTAAAGTCAAATAGCCTTCTCGGCTGCGGCTGAAGCTCAGCTCATGCAAGAAGGCTGTTCGGATTGCTCTATTTTCTTGCTCAAAAATCTTTGGACAGCTCCATATCTGTAGCGGAAATGCCCTCTTCCACCGCAAACTCAAAATCTTCAATGTCGTAAATTTGCACAGGGATCTCAGCTTGAATCAGCTTATCCTGAAACTCAAACTGGTCGGACAGCAGCGGCAAATTAAATTTCAGTGCAGTCAGCAGCAGCTCCGTTTCGATCGGATCGAATGCTTCACCATATTGTGCGCTGTCCACAGCATGTACAATTGTAAACTGTATTCGCTCGTTCAGCAGCAGCGGCGAGCTTTCCCGCCACGGCACCTGCATCGTGCGTTCGATTTTTTTACGGTTGAGCGGATCTTCAAAAAAAGCAATCAGCTCGCCGATTTTATTTTTGACATGAGCATCATCATCTGGATCTTCCATAACGGGGTCCGATCCGTCTCTCATATCATATAGCTCCAAAATGGATGAATAAGGAACAACATAATCAATGGCACTGCTTGGAACGAGAAGGTGACCATAAGTTGCCACCATTACTGCCTCTATAACAAACCGTCGCGGCATGTTTGACCTCCTTCTATAAAACAACGTTTCCACATTATTATACAATAATCCAACTGGTGTACAAGATAGCCATTCGCCAAATTTGCATTAATTCCACACGCCGCAGTACAATGGTTGGGAAATCATTATCGGAGGTACATACATGATTAGAGAAGAAGCAATCATTATTGGAGCTGGTCCATGTGGACTTGCCGCGGCAATTGAGCTGCAGCGCATCGGAATCCGCCCCCTTATTATAGAGAAAAGCCATCTGGTCCATTCAATTTCACAGTATCCGACCTATATGCATTTTTTCAGCACGCCAGAGCTGCTTGAAATTGGCGATATTCCATTCACGACGCCGAATGACAAGCCTTCGCGGCTTGAAGCGATGAATTATTATCGCACAGCGGCGCTGCGCCATGAGCTTCGGATTAATCCTTATGAGACGGTAACGAGAGTCGTTCGTGATAACGGTCGCTTCACGCTTTCCAGCACCAATCGTTTTGGCGAACCGCTGACCTATTCCAGCCGCTATGTTATTATTGCCACAGGTTATTTTGACCATCCGAACTATTTGGGCATACCTGGAGAAGAGCGGGAGAAGGTGACGCATTTTTTCCGCGAGGCCCATCCGTATACCGGGATGGAGGTCGCGATTATTGGGGGCAGCAATTCCGCTATAGATGCAGCGCTTGAGCTTGAACGGATTGGGGCGAAGGTTACCGTCATTTATCGCGGTGAGCATTATTCATCAAGCATTAAGCCATGGGTGAGACCAGGCTTTGAAAGCAAAGTAGCCAAGGGGCAAATTGCGATGCGCTTCCGATCTCGCGTCACGAGCATCGACGACCGTAGTGTCACGCTTGAAGACCCTGAGGGCAACCATACGATTGCAAATGATTTTGTGCTTGCGCTGACAGGCTTTCATCCAGATCGGGATTTCCTGACGGATACGGGCGTCGTGATGGCAGAGGAAGGGTATCCGTTCTTTGACGAAGCTACGATGGAGACGAATGTGCCGAACTTGTTTCTCGCTGGCGTTGTTGCTTCACGACATGAAGCGAATGAAATATTTATTGAAACCGGACGATTCCACGGTAGAAAAATTGCCTCGCATATCGCCCAAAGCACCACAGCTGACAAATAAAAAGCAAACACCTTAATAGTTAGAGGCTGCCCATCGCGAGAGAGAACGCAGTGTGATGCGCTAAACCTCCGAGCATGAGCAGCCTCTTCTATAAATCTGTCATGATACGGTTAGCCCCGCTCGCTCCATGCTTCCCCCAATAATTCACTATTGATGCTTACAGCTGCCATTGATCCCATTAAAGCCGCCGCAACGACCTGATATTTTTGCGAGGCAGCATCTCCGGCACTATAAATGCCAGGCACATTCGTCTTGCCAAAATCATCGACAATAACAGCCCCTGCTTCTGTCATTTCACAGCCCATTGCCTGCGGAAGATCCGATCCAATCGCTAGCATCGGCACGAAGAAGATGCCTTCGCAAGCGATAATTGAGCCATCCTCCAGCACGACTTGCTGAACGTTGCCATTTTCTGCTTCAATCCGCTGAATTTTCGAGGCAAATACGGGTACATCATGCCGCTTTAATTCTTCATGCTGCTCATCGGTCATTTCGTCAGGGCCATCGGTGCAAATCGCATATTGGCTTGTCCAGCCTGCTATCGTTTTAGCTAAGTGCAGCGCACGCTCCCCATTGGCTATTAGGACAAGCTTTCTATCTCTCATTTCCCAGCCGTCACAATACGGGCACACAAATGCGCTTTTTCCATATACGTCAGTTAAGCCTTCAATAGCAAGTGGAATATCCTTCATCCCTACCGCAAAAAGCAGCTTTTTGGCTCCGAAGGCTGTTCCTTTTGCGGTCGTAATCATAAATGCCCCATCGCCCCCCGTTATTGCTACGGCTGAATCATTTTCAAAATGAACGGATGGGTAAACACTGATCTGCTCGCGCGCGATTTGACGAAACTCGCCAGGCTTAATGCCGTCTCTCGTTAAAAAGCCATGCGACTCCTGTGTCACCCGATTGCGCGGACGCTCTTCATCAATGACGATAACATTCTTCCTCGCTCTGCCTAATACTAGCGCGGCACTAAGTCCTGCCGGCCCTCCACCAATAATCGCAACATCCATTAATTGTTTCATATTAACCACCTTCCAAGAGTTTTAATATCTTTAATTGAATCACAAAACGCTTTCTAATGCTCATCGTTTTCTATTGCGATACGAATATTTAGGGATTGGAAAAATATATACTATTTTGTTTAGAATACCTCTTTCCAATCATCCATTAAAGATACTTGATATCCATTATCGCGCTACAAATTTAATTATAGATAAATCGAGTCTTTAATTCAAGTTTTATTTTATGTCGGCAGCTTATCTTTAAAGAAGTCCGATTTTGGAAAGAAAATAAGGCAGATCGATATAATCGAGAACAAAACGGCGGTAAATTACCCTTATTTTCATATTTATGTATATATTGGCTTTCTAATCATATGCTCCATTTGTGGGGAGGCAATTATCGAGTTAAAGGAGTGGAATGATGAAAAAAAGGCTAATCACTTCTATTGTCCTATTGTTTTCCATATTTGTAATGGGTTTTAGTTTAAGCAGTTCGGCAGCGCCATCCACATATGTCCACGGTATTTTTTCACAAAAACCGTTGTATGTATTGGATGGAACGACAGGCAATTGGCTGACCTCGACAAGCGGCAATGCGATAGCGAGTTGGACAGAAGCCCCGCTGGCCTCAGGAAATCAGGCATTTTTCAATGCAATCTCGATAGTCGGAACCGACCGTTTTGAATTCCGTCTAATCAGTCCTGGATCCACTACCGTTGATCAGATCGATGGCAAATTCGATATTTACAAAAATAATGTGAAGGTCGCTTCGGCGATTCCCGGCAGTGTATACGGTTTAAGCCAGCCGGTCGGAAATTATTTTAAATTTTATAACAGCACGAACACATGGCATGTATCCGGATACATCACAGATCGACTAGACTACTAAGATTTGACATCGAAGAAGTCCCACCCTCCCCGGACTTCTTGTTGCAATCATTCAAGCTATTTTTTGTAAACCTTTACATAAAAAACTTCCACCTGCTCCAAATCCTAACAATTTCAAGCCAAAACTGCTATGTATACGGGTAGGCCGTTGCTGTCCTTGAGTGCCGACCTTTATTCTACGCCATATCAACCAATAATAAAAAAACCTCCTTTATTTAGGATACGATTCACCGAACCGCACCAGCACGTGCCACATGTATTTTAATTCCTGAAGCACCCCATCTAAATTTCCTCTATCACTCCAAAGATCTGGATTGTATTTCAAATCATTGACCGCAGTTCCTACTGCTCTAACGTCAATTAGATTGTCGATGGCTATACGTTTGGCGAGTGATGGCATGGTTGACCCCCTAAAATCAGATGGTACTTTATCGGCTCGGATAACAAATCCCTTATGCCAATGAAGTTCTATTGAATATTTTAAACATAGCTTCTCAAAAGTTCCCTCTATGTCTGTTCCTTGAAATGAAGGATCGGCCACCAGTATTTCCACGTCATCTTGAAGAAAAATATCACCGTGAATTTGGGCCTCAATGAAGTGATTAAGATTTCGACTAGGCATCTGATTTATACGTTCAGTGATAGGCAGATTTAAGCAGAACAAAAGCCAATCGACCACTTTTCGGGGCTTTTCTCCAAGAGCATATTCTAGGAAGAATGCATCTTTAAGAACGGCGGCTAAAATGTCATCGAATTCCTCATAGGTACCTTTTTCTAGAGGATCATCCTGAGACCCACCGTAAGTATATGTGCAACGATAGGATGCCTGTGAAGCAAGAAGGAAATAACACGAACCAAACCTCGGAGATGGACCATCAGAATGCAACATTAAATCTAACGCGCCGTATTTTGGCCTTTCACTGTTGGCGATGCCCTCCAAATGATACGCGCCTCCAAGCAACTTCATCTCCCAGAGATCCCGAGCGCCTCCCGGGTAGGCGGACACGCTGCCATTAGAAATCTTCGTCTCAAACTGACTCTTATATGTCCCTTGCTCAAGTAATGCTTGTGCCACGCTTTTCTTGTCAGCAAGTGGACGATCAGGATGGAAATGCAACGCTACTCTGGCATGCGATCGAAGTTTCGAGACAGCATCTTCAAAACTACTCAAAGGGATATTAGACAAATGGAGAATTTCTCGGATTGATTCCTGTGCAGCTACCCTTCTCGAAGCAGCATACTGCTTGATATGCTGAATTGCAACGACGTTTTCGGGCCTCTTGAAAGCCCAATCCCAAAAAAACTTGCCGCTACTTATGGTATGGTTCTCCGCGCTGTCTGTTACGGCAAGTTGTTCGCTTAGCCCATATAAACCAAGTGCTTTCTCTCAGGGTCCCAGCGCCATGTCAAATCGCCATGTAGCCGCAGGCCGCCATACCACTCATTCATTCCCTTCACCTTCACCCAGTCCTTTAATCCCGCGGATACATCCACCCCTACCTCCGTTAATGCAACAATGCAACTTTCAAAGGAGGGGGTTGTTTTATTCCCATAATCAGGATATGAATGAGGGCCCCGTATCTCTAATAGTACATTCGGCCGTTCCGACATACTCCTTAGTCGATACCAAAATTCCAAATCACCCATTCCTAGCACATTTAATCGGTTCCCGATCTCTTTAAATAGCTCGCGCGGGGTATTCACCCCATGCCGGACCAGCTCCAAAGTGGTTTGCTCTACGATTCCCAGGCCATTCTTTACAGAAGGCAGGCGGGATACATGCAGTTCAAGTGCCGCATGAGCGAAGGGCAGCGCCGATGTATCTTCATGCAAGATTTCAACATGCCTTTCTATATCCTGGGAAGCGTATGCCTCCCAGATTTTGCTGCCCGTCTCAAGTTCCTTCCATTCAATCTTCTTCCACGTACCTGACAATGTTTCCAACTGGTTGGTTGTAAGCTGTCCCAACCCTCGAAACAAATCAATGCCTGGGTAGGCGCCAATACACAACAAATTCAGTTTTGTACGACCTAGTGGCTGCTTTGAAAACCAGTGCAACAAATAGCTTAGCATGAGTTGGTCAAACAAATCATGCTCGAACCATAGTACGACCTCATCATATTTGTGGAAGTTTTGTAGAATCTGTTCTTGCGACCTACAATTTGTCTCATATTCATCTGCCGAAATGCCCATAGTTCTCTCTAAATATTCCGCTCTGGTTGATCTCTGATGGGGCTCGCCCATATCAACAAATACCGGACCTACCGGATACACTTCTCTCCAGACCAGAATATCTCCGCGAATATTCCCCTTCCTTAACTTATCGCCGACAATATCTCCGTTTACTATATGGAGCATGGATACCCCTCCTTCGTAAAGATCGTTGAACATGGATACAAAGTCGGTGACAAGCAGCGACGTTCTCAGCTTACTGCGAGCATCGAATAATCGTTTTTTTAGTACGGAAGGGGATACACTCAGGAAATTTGAGATTTCTTTTATCGAATACCCCTGAAAATAAAATAATTGTACAACTAGTTTTAAATGGCTGGACAAACCCTCCACGGATTGATGAAGCCTCTCCTGCCATTCATTTCTCTCTGCGATGGACTCCACGTTGAATTTTTCTGCATCCATCGTAATCACTTCATCCATCGGCAGCGTGGAATGTTTTTTCCGGCGAAGAAACCGGTGGCATTGACGTTCGATAATGGTCTTGAACCATCCCGGGAACGCATCCGCCTCTTGCAATTTAGCGAGATTGAGAAAGGCCTCCGCAAACGCTTCTTGAACCGCATCCTCCGCTTGGCCCCAGTCACCTAACTTTCCATATGCAACAGAAAATGCCATTCCACTGAAATGTTTCACGATCCGCTCCCATGCGATTTGATCGCCAAGCCGAGCCCCTTCGATCCACTGCCGCACCTCTTGCACCCCCTCTGTATTCAAATTCTATATACAAAGTGCCAGTATTATTGCAAAAGGTTACTAGGTTCTGTCAAAAAAACAACATAAACATGCTCCTACTTATGATACGGTTCTCCGGAATGCATCTTCAACTAAACTGCCTGTTAGCTTAATACCGACCACGGTCTAATCGTTTATTTTTTGAACAAAAATTTAATTAGCCTAACTGGGTATTTCCCAGCTAGGCTGTTCATATTATTTGCCGTGCTTCTGCTGGCGTGCATACAAGGCATTTACCGCTTCTTCCTGCGGCTCCTCTTCCTTGTAGCGCGCCTCCTCATACAGCTCAATCAGTTGCTTACGCTCTACCTCGCTGTAGCTGTCAGTCCCCTTCGCAGCCACCTGCCATTTGATGAGCTCTTCTGCCGTTTCCCTAGGCGTCAAATGAGGCTGATACACATAACCTTTGCTTATGCTGCGCTTTACCCAACGACTGTACAAATAGCGGATTCGCTCCCTTGTTCCCGAGAGCTCCTCCCATTTAACAGCCTGCTCGGCTTTATTGCGCTTTCTGCGGAGCCGCCAGCCATCCTGCCATTTATTTAAGGTCATTAAACTTTCAACCTCATCGGTATAGCCCTGCTCGTCTCCCAGCCTTTCAGCGGAGCGCTCTGCCATTTTGGCAAGAAATTTTTTCGAGAGACGATACACGACTCGCAGCAGCCAATAGAGGGCCAGTCCGATCGCAGCAATCACGATGATTATAATGACGACTTTCAATAGGTTTTCAATCCAAACGAGCCAAGGGGCAGGATCTTTTTGCTCCACAGGCGGAAAAGCGGGCGGCGTCGATGCTTCCGGCTGCGGTGAATCGGGCACCTCTGCCTCACGACCCGTCATTAACGATAAAATCAGTTGAACGAGGGAACGTACTGCCCATTCTATCCCCTGCGTAATTTGTCTGATAAAGCCGATTGCAATGACAGGCAGCAGCAGCAGAGCAAGCATCCATCTATTTTGACGTTTAAAGGCTTCAAGAGAGGCTGAGATTGGACGATGCTGCCCCGTCTGATCTGTCTCCCGCTGCATCAGCCGCTCATTCACCATGAAAAAATAAACAATCAACGCTATGATTCCGCCCGCTGTCATCCATATTGAGTATTGCTGAAGCGGAATGAGCCAAAATTTAGCCAATTGCAGCACTAAATAGCCGAAAATGCCTATCATCATCGTGCTGCCGGTAAACATAATCGGCCAGCTGTACAGACGTTCATTCATTCCACGATAGGCAGCAATGCTGCCGAAAATAGCAAGCGCTGGCCACCAAGCTTGCCAGTTCGCTCCTGATGCCGTTGCAATTGTCCCGCATACGGCAAGCAAACCATCAGAAAGCAAAATGCCAATCAGCAAGGCAAGGCATAATCTAGTTGCCCGATTGCTGTTAATCAGCTTCTCTGAAATGGCAAGCAGCAGCGAGCCAGCGCCATAGCATAATGGCAAGCTGATCAGCCATACGATAAGGAGGCCGCCTGAGAGCGCATAAGCACCGAAAGGCAAAGCGAAAGGCAGAAAAAACAACAGCTCCAGCAAGCCTTTCCCTACAGCTATTCCTGCGATTTTTCCACTAAGCGCTTTGTTCATGATACGTCACCTGCCTGCTGCTGTTCGCTATGTTCGCTAGCCTGCCCTGCTAATAGCCAAATCGAGACGGAGTTGCCGCCAAAACGCAGCTCCTGAGCAGCAAGCTCCAGCGTTTCATTCCAATACGCAGAAATAATGAGCACATCGCAGCCACTTACACCGCGCTCGCTTTCCCTTTGCAGCAAATCGCTGAACAGCTCCGTCCGGGTTAGCGACAGCTTCGCGAGCAGCTCCAGTATCGCCAGCCACTGGTCATGTCCGCTGCGCGGCAGCAGCATGGCACTTTCAAGCTCGCCGTGCAGCGGCATATTGGCAGCAAAGCCGACTTCCATGCCGCTAGCCGTGACGGCCTCCGCTGCTCCTGCTGCCCATTCAATGCCCCGTTCGATTAATGCTTCATCCGTAATCGTGCGCCACATGCCCTCATGATCCTCGACATTCAAATAAATCATCAGCTTCCGGTCAGCTGTATAATCATATTGATGAACCTGCAGCTTGCCTGCCCGAGCAGTCGCTTTCCAGTTGACTGCCTTGAAGGAGTCGCTAGGGCGATAATCTCTTGCGCCTACGACAACGAAGGGATCTTCCACAATCCAGCGCCGTACCGACGTCTCGCCCTGCCAGCTGTGGGAAGGCAGCTCGTCCACCTTTACCTGTGCGGGGAGCGGATATACAAGCAGCTCGCCTTCAATCATCAATTGCTTCATATCATGATGAATGCCAAGCAAATCGCCGCCGGTCAGAGCAACCGAGCGAAGCTTGTACACCCCGCGCCTGGCGCTGACGAACGAATGCGTTCGAGTAATTTTCGTATAAGGCATAAGGCTGAAGAAGCTTTTATGATTCTGGTAATGCTCCCCGCTGCTCACCGCAAGATTATCCTGCGAGCGAAAGATGAGCTGGGAAGACAATTGGGATTCGACGCGCAGCCAAGGAACAGGCAGCCATTTGCCATTTGACAATTGCTCCACTAGCTCCATACGATCCCCACTAAAGCAGGTTTTTTGACTAAAGCGCCTGGAATAGCTAATGTTCCGCAAGGCAAACCTGCGAAACACATTAGCTTGAAGCATAACGATAATGATTGCAGCGATTATAAAAGAAACGACAAGCATCGTCTATTTACTAGCCTATTTAGCGAGAAGCCCTGCCTCGGCAGGAACCTCGGTTCGCCTAATAATGTCTTCAATAATTTTCTCTGCGCTGCCTTGTGTACGCTGCAGTCCACGAAGCGCGAGACGATGGGCCAGCACGGGCTGCGCCATCGCTTTAACATCATCCGGCGTTACAAAATCTCTTCCCCGCAAAATCGCCTGCACCTGCGAGGCTCTCAGCAGCGCCTGGCTGCCGCGAGGGCTGACGCCCGTCTGCACTTCTTCCCTGCTCCGTGTCTGCTCTACTAGCTTCAGCATATAAAGCAGCACATCGTCCGATACGCGTACGGAGGAGTAAAGCCTCTGGGCTTCAGCTATTTCGTCTGCCCCAGCAATAGGTGCAAGCTGCTCCAGCGGGTCTTCCTCTTTAAAGCGCTTCAAAATTTGCAGCGCCTCATCCGTTGTGGGGTAGCCCATTTTAACCTTGAATAAAAAACGGTCCAGCTGCGCTTCCGGCAGCGGAAACGTTCCTTGATGCTCGACGGGATTTTGCGTCGCCATAACCATGAACGGCCGCGAAAGCGGCATTGTCTCGCCCTCGAGACTAATTTGCCGCTCCTCCATACATTCGAGCAGGCTGGATTGGGTGCGCGGAGTGGCACGGTTAATTTCGTCAGCCAGCAGCATATTCGTAAACAAAGGGCCGGACCTGAATTCAAAATCTCCCTGCTTCTGATTGTAAAAATGGATGCCCGTCAAATCGGACGGCATTAAATCCGGCGTAAATTGCACACGCCGAAAGGTCAAGCTGAGCGACTTCGCCAGCGATTTGGCAAGCAGCGTTTTTCCCGTCCCGGGTACATCCTCCAGCAGCACATGACCACCGGTAATTAATGCGATAAACAATAGATCGGCTATATGCTCTTTCCCTACGATAACGCGGCCAATATTGCTTCTCAGCTGTTCAGATAATACAGCAATGGATTGGTAAGACATGCTAGCAGCTCCTTTTTTTTCACTATAAATAGGATGTTTTATTGACTCCAGCCACAGCGCTCGCGCTGCACACGCTGCAGCTGCGACCAGCGAACGAGCCGAATGCCCTCGCCCTGCAGCGTCTGCACGATTTCGCGATCACGGAACAGTTGGAACTCAAGCCCGCGCTTCTCAGGCTGGCCATGGAAGGATAGCAGCTCGTCGGTTACAAGCGACGGATGAATAATAAGCTCTGTCAAACCCGGCGGCAAGCTGCGCAGCTGCTGTTTCATCGCCTCTTTGAACGACGCATACGTTTCCCCAGCCTGCAGCTGAAATGGCAAACTGACTAAGTAATCCAATATAATGACGCCTTTGGAATCCGCCAGCATTCCGAGCTGCTTCGCCTGCTCAGCAAGCTCTGGAGAGGCTGTTAGCGCGCGATCACCAAGCAATTGACGCGGTAGGCGAAAAGGCAAGCCATATTTGGCGCATACATCGAATACAATAGGTAAAAAATGCTTGCCTGTCGCCAGCCCATATAAGCTGCCCATATGATTGTCGGCATGGCTCGGCTTCATCCCTAATTGCAGAGCAAGCTCTATTTGGGCAACCATTTCTCGCTCTACCTGCTCGGAGTCGGCCTGCAGCTCGAACGTTCGGCTGTCTTTCGGGAAATATCCGCCCTCTGAGAGCAAAGAAGGAACATCCTCCGGCTTGCTTACAGGGCCCCAGCGATAATTGTCCCACTCGCTTGTAAAAGTGAAATGAATGCCTACATCATGCTCCTGATGCAGCGCGCTCCACTTCGCCGCTTCCCGCGCTGCGCGGCACGGCATCATAATCGTTGCCGAGCTTACTGCGCGCTCTTCCAACAACTGCTCCACTGCTTTATTGACTGAACCACATAAGCCATAATCATCTGCATTAATAATGAGCAGTCTTTCATCGCTGCTGTATCCTAATGCTCCTGCAACACTCATGAGCCCAACTCCTTCAAATTATAGTGGTTAATGACTACAATGGTTGTTCAACGCCAGCAAGATGCTTCAGAAATAGCGCTTTCAAACGTGGTTCATTGCTGCCTGTCCAGTTCACGATTTTTGCCGCTTGGATCACAATTTTCTGCAATATCGCCGCTTCATCAAGCTGCTCCCGCCAGCGCGTCATAAAATGCAGCGTCACATCAAGCATCCGCAGCTTAAGCAGCAGCGTTATCGCGTTTGCTTCTGCCTCCGTCAGCCGTAATTCCGACCCAAAGCCTTCACAAAACAAGGCGATTCGCTCCAGCCGCCCTTCATCAGCCCCATCAATCAGATCCACGATAACGACAGCGAGCTCCATCGCCCTTACATCGACAGTGCAAAATTCAAAATCCAGCAATCCGACTACAGCATCCCCACGTGCAACGGAATTGCTGAAATTCAAATCGCCATGAATCCATTGGCGGGGAAGCTCCGCTATGTTTTTCAACTCTTTTTGTAAACGCTCTCGCTCCTGCTGCAAGCAAGCTATCTGCTCCTCAAATTCCGGCAGCAGCCCAGCTTCATTAGCAATTTGTCGCATAGCTGGAAGGTCTATGGCTTCATAAGATTGCTCCAGCTTATAATACGGATCATAAATAGGCTCGCCATGCGGCTTAATAGCGCTTAATCCCTTGCATAAAGCAGCCGTAGCGATGCCAAGACCCTTAATGTGGGAAATATTTTCGGCGGAAGGCCGCTTGCCTTCAATGAAATGGCATAGTGTGGCCAGCTTGCCGCCTGGCGCCTCCGTTACGGTCTGCCCTGCGCGATTTGCTACAGGCATCGGAACGTCAAAAAGGCGCGCGTCTTGCTCCAGCAGCCCAAATAACACCTCATGCTCCAGCAAAACCGTCGACTTATTTTGATGATTGTTGTAAATGCGCAGCACGTAGCGGTTATTTCCCGCCTGCACGATCCGCGTTGTATTGTTCATGCCGCTGTCTCCGGCAGCTATTTCCCATCGTTCGCCGAACTCGTATTGGTCTAAAAACGTTGCAAAATCATGCTGACTCAATCGTTTTGTCCTCCTTCAGCTACCAGTTGCTGCCTTTATTATACTTGCTGAGGGCAGAAGTTGGCAAAAAAGCGGAAATCAGCCGCGGACATTCGCTATTTCCCCGTAACTGAACCGCCCTTTTACAGGCAAGCTTCGACACATTTTGTAACAGGCTGATGCTGGATTTTCGCTTTCTTGCGCCTTCATTTTGCCATATCTAGTTTTCCTTGATTTTGCTCCCTCCATCTGTTGTAGCTTGGAAGGATATCCTATGTTTTAAGCTTTATTAGGCAATCGTTAGCCTGCTGTCGAAATCATTTTAAACATGTTGGATTGTGCGCTTCCCCGGGAAATAGGCGGATCATTTCCACCTCTCTATTTCCCATAATGGCTCCTCATTCCGTCAGTTCGAATTTTCGCTCAATTCTAATAATTTCCCCGTGAGGTTTATTCAGGCGGCTTTGCAGCGTCTCCAGATGACGTCTCCTGTATCGAAAATCCAGCACTGCGGATACAAGCAGCACCGCACCCGCACCCAGAATACCTTCCTTGCCAAGCACGCTGGCCGCCAGCACAACGCTGAGCAGCAGCCAGACCAGTGCTGACATATTCACCGTGCGGCTCCACCTTCCAAGATGCCAAGGCGCATCCATGAGCAGCTTGTGCTTCTTCCCTGCGCGCAGTGCTAATGCTATCGGGATTGCATACGCCGTGTAAAGGCAAATTAGTGTAAAGCTAGGGACAGCAGCTGTGAGCAGCCGCTCTGGAAGGAACACACAAGAGGCTGCAAGGATAGTGAAAAACAAAGCGGCTGCTAGCCAGACGCATTTCCTGGGAGATTGAGTTGCAGGGTGAACGCCTGCCAGCTGCTTGCTGAAGGGCAGCGCCTTATCGCGCGTCAGGCTGTACAATAATCGGGAGCAAGCGATCAGCACGCTGCTGCTGCTTGAGTAGAGAATCACGACTAGGAGCAGGGTCACCAACGGTGAATGGCTTATAGCTTGCAGCAAACTGCCTGCAAACCACTCGCTCCCGCCAGCCGGTATGCCTCCATTTGAGAAGCCAGGCCACACAAGTGTCAGCACAGCCAACAGCACAAAGCCGATAATAAACGTGTAGGCCGTCGACAAATAGATCGCCCATGGCACGCGAATGCGGGGATCGGATGTCTCCTCGGCACCTTGGGCAGCGCTGTCCATGCCGAGAAACAGCTTTTGCAGCAGCAGAAAGCCCGCTATCATCCCTAAAGCGGATTGGCCTTTCCCCTCCCCACTGCGGGCAGTAAGCGTAAATAACAGCTCAGGTGCATAAGCACCCGGCCAATACAGCGCCATTAAAATGCCGATTGCAGCGATTGCAGCGATAAGCTGCAGCCATAGTCCGCTTCGCAGCAGAACAGCCAGCAGACGGACGCCCCGGCTGTGCAAAGCAGCTTGCGTAACCACCATTGCCAAGGCAATGATTGCTTTCGTCCAGATTGCAGGCATATAACCGAGCCAGCCTGCAAGCATGCCATCCAGCAACGAGGCGCACAGCAGATTGGTCAGCAGCAGAAGCCCCATATAGCCAGCCATGTGAAACCAGCCCGCATGCCAGCCCCATACACGCCCTCCTAATGCCGAGGACCAATGATAGACGCCCCCGGCGGTCGGAATAGCAGAGGACAATTCGGCCAGCGATGCACTTACCATTAAGGCAAACAACGCGGCAAGCGGAATGCCTATGCCGACGACAATTGGCCCGCCCTGCTGCAGGGCAGGCGCCAGAAACAACAAAGCTGCTGCACACAGCCCCATCGTGTTGAAGGAAAGCCCAAATGAAGCTGCCGCTCCAAATTTGCGTCTGAGCTGCTGGGCAAGGCCAAACAAATTCAAATCATGCTTATCCTGCTGCATTTGAATATAGGTGGCATAAGCCGTCATACTCTGATGGCTCGACGATTTGATACTTTGCTGCGCCTTGACAGCTCCGGCTAATGCAGCAGCACATACAGCGAAAAATAAAGCCAGCCCAATTACGAGCGCAATCATTCCACCACCCCCATCCTTAAGCAGTATATGTGAGGGTGGAAGGGCTCATGCCAGCAAACAAACGAAATACATCACGACATTAATATTTTATGACATTAACTATAGGGCAGAAGCAGGCACACTAAACTAGCGCGAGTACCCGATTCAGCAATTGGTCGGTGTCAAACGGTTTTTCTATCCACTCGGTAATGCCAAGCTCAGCCGCTGCCTCTATTTTTTCAGGCTCCCCGTAAGCAGTAATAAGCAATACCTTAACATTCGCATCGCTTTTGCGAATCGCGCACAGCACGTCCAAACCGTCCATATCAGGCAGCATAAAATCCAGCAAAATGCAGTCCGCTCCATATCGCTCGAATTGCTCAAGCGCAATCAGCCCATCTGCAGCTTCATAGACGGTAAATCCCGCCTTCTGAAACAGCTCTGCCAGCATGAGCCGAATGAGCGGCTGGTCGTCAACAATCAGCAGCTTCTTTCCCTCCGCTAGCTTTGCTGCATCCGCACTGCCAGCCAAAGCTTGGTGCGCCTGTTTGCTGCGACCATCCTCCAGCTTGCCGGGAACGTTTTTTTTCACTGGGCTGAGCTGCAAGCTTGAAGACTGTCGCCGAATGGGGGGCGCCGAAAAGCGCGGCCCCTTGTCCTTTTTCACATACTGCAAATAAACAACGAAAGCGATCGTCGTGACAAATACAGCGCATAATAAAATGATATAAATCATGCTGTCTTCTCTCCTGCTGCAAAGTTGCACATATCAATAATTGACGACCATTGGTCCGAGCGGGCCATTTTCATTAATCATATCCTCAATGTCATAGACGGAGATGGGGAAATACGGAAAACCAAATGCATAAGGCGTCAGCTCATACAGGGCAAAATAAAGCACCAGCGTCCGGTCCGCCACATAATAGTCCTGATCCGGCCTTATCGCTTTGAATGGCGACAGCGTGCTAATATCTCGCGACCTGATTTGAGCGGTGACCAGCGCGGACAGCTTGACGATATAATTGCTGCCAGGCTTAAACAGCTCAGAAAGCGCGTAAGAACGTCCCGTTGTCAGCTTGAAGGTAAGTGACTGCTGCAGTGTCAGTCCATGCGCTCCACCCGTATAGGCGTAGTTGAACAAAGACAGGCTGAGCACATCCTTCTGGTTGTTTTTGAGCTCAAAATATCCTTGCATCTCCGCATGCGGGTCTTCAAGCGTGCCCTGCTCAGCTATGAGATGCTGCGCTGCTGAGTGAATGATCCCATTGATTTGACTATCTGCTGCCTCATTGGATCCCCCGCTAATATGAGGCAGCCACAGCTCGGCCTTTGGAAACGTACTGCGGACAGACTGAACGATTACAGGAGATTGAAACGCCATATCGGGCTACACCTGCCTATTCGCTAGAATGCTCCATTGTATGCAGATTACGCCTCATCTCATGCCACTCAATTCCTCCATGTGTGGAAGAAGCCTTGCCTACGTATGTAAATTTCGCCTGCTCATAAAAGGAAATCAAATGCGGCTCGCACATTAAAATAATCGCTTTAAGCCTCCCATTTTCGCATGCTTGGATCAGCTTGTCCAGCAGTTTTGCAGCAATTCCCCTGCGCCTGAATGCCGGATCTACTGCAATAGTCAGTATGCAAAAGTTGTCTCCCGCGTATTCGCCTTGGTGGCTCCCCTTCATCTCGTCACCGCAGCTTTCCTGCTCCGTCCGAATTCCATTGGCGATGCCAAGCAACTCGCCGTCATCCGACCAGGCGGACCAGAAATACGAGGGATACTTCTGAAAACGGTACTGGAATCCCGCTCCCGTCGCCGCGGCCTCAGGAGAGTAACAGCGCTGCTCAAGCTCCAGCGCCTGTGAAAGCTCATGCTGCTGAATCAATCTCAGCTTCACTTCGTTCATAGCTGCATTTTCTCCCGTTCGGTTAAGCGCCTGCCTCTAATGTCTAGAACAAGCTTGCCATTATTGAGACCAATAATGCGGTCCGCAAACCGTTCGGCATAATCGCCTTGATGAAGCACGGCAATAACCGTAACGCGCTGCTCTGTGCATAACCGTTTTAAATCGGCGAGCACCTGATCGGCCGTATGCGGGTCAAGTCCGGATACCGGCTCGTCCGCCAAAATGATTTTTGCGCCGTGCACGAGCGCGCGGGCAACGGCGATACGCTGGCGCTCTCCCCCGCTCATCTTCTCTGCCTTCAGATGTGCTTTATCGAGAAGACCCAGCTTCTCTATCGTATCCATAGCGCCCATATAATCGTCGCCGCGCACCATGCCGGTCCATCGCCGCCAAGCGGGTGTTTGGGTCACTGATCCGATAATTACATTTTTGAGTCCAGTCTTACTCGGATACAGCACAGGCTTCTCTTCCAAATAAGCGACCTCGCGGCGAACTTTAAATCTGCCGGTCAGCCCTTGCTTTAAAACATCCGTTCCATTGAGCTTGTAACTTCCCCGCGTCCATTTTTCCTGCAGCGCCAAGCATTTAAGCAGCATCGACTTCCCGCTTCCGCTCGCTCCCTTAATGGCGATAAACTCGCCATCCTCCACATCCAAATGTATATCGTCGAGCACTTTCGGCCCGCCTGGAATAACCTTCGTCAAATTCGAAATTCTTATCATTTTCCGCGCCCCTTTGTTTCACGCATCATATTTTCAGCATTTTGTATAATTCGATTCGGGTCGCTCCCGGGTGCAATATTTAGAGCGATAAGACCGCTTCACTCTTAATATTGTACATTGAAAGTCGCTCAGGGTATTTATGCAAAATGCTCATTTATATAAATCTAGTTTACGGGAAACAAAAAACAGTTTCCACGCGAACAAATGTTTGGTATAATAAAAACAGCAAGCGTAAACGGCTGAAGCCCTCCTTTGGTGGCAAAGCTGCCGTTTCGCGATGAAATATAAGAGTTTATATGTGAACAACTTATAAATTCTTATATTTGAACAAGGTTCTTATTTACTATTTAATAAACATCCAATAAGGGAGGCAGGATCACCATGAAGAGCACTTGTGAAAATTTTCGTTTCGTTGAGAAAAGTTGGCCACGTCGAGATTTGACTTTTAAATTTTATTCAAACGGAGAGTTGACGATTATTGATAACAGCTCTGAGGAGGTGATCTCTCCGAATGACTTGCGGGGCGACAGTCTGGATTTCTATATCCGCCGCCGCATTGCCTTTATCAAGACAACGCTGCTTGTGTCGCAGCTTAAATATGCATGATTTTTCTGAAAATGACCAGCTAATCTAATTTCCATCCTTAATTTTCCTAATTTACTGTGGCCGAAACGGGTTTGCTGCGTTGACGTAAGGCTCCTGATACTGTAGATTGATTTCATACACAGTCTATTTTGCGCTAAAGGAGCCGTGCTTTCTATGAAGCAGCACATTATGTTTGACCTAGACGATACATTAATTCATTGTAATAAATATTTCTATTTGGTCATTAGTCAATTTGTTGATGCGATGACCACCTGGTTTGCCGGATACGAAGAAGTAACCGCGAACGCTGTACGAGATAAACAAACAGAGATCGACATTGCTGGAATTGCCGTGCTTGGTTTTAAAAGCGAGCATTTCCCTCAATCTTTCGTTGACAGCTATGTTTATTTCTCCGATGTAACCGGACGGAAGCGCTCCGCTGTAGAACAAGATTTTCTATGGAAGCTTGGGCTAAGTGTGTATGAGCATGATACAGAGCCTTATCCGAATATGGAAGAGACGCTGTATTCTTTAGCTAATCAAGGCCATGAGCTGCATTTGTACACAGGGGGCGAGCAGCTCATTCAATCCCGCAAAATTAATCAATTAAATTTAAGCAAATATTTTAATAACCGAATCTATATTCGCCAACACAAAACGAATGAAGCACTCGAGGACATTTTAGCCGAAACCTCGTTGGATCGCGCACGCACATGGATGATTGGCAATTCCATTCGCACGGATGTTGTTCCCGCCTTGACTGCCGGCATCCATGCCATTCATATGCGCAAGGATACCGAATGGCAGTATAATGTTGTCAATATTGAAGTTCAGCCTAAAGGCGCCTTTTTCACTTTGAATGATTTAGTGGAAGTGCCGGAAGCTATCTACGGTTATATTAACCGCTAGCTGAACAAACACAGTATTCAACTAGAATAAGCCGCCCTACCAGCATACTCGTTGGTTTGGCGGCTTATTTTGTTGTGATTTTCGTATGCGCTTATTCACTTTGAACAACCTCAAGCAGGTTACGACAGCCTGCTAATTAGTCAGCAGGCCGAATCGTTAGCGTCCCTTTGTTACGGTCGGTCAATACAAGCCTGCCCTTCATGCTGCTCCCATCGGACTGCTTAAAGGCGAGCTGGCTCGTTGCGCCCTTCTCCAGCAGCGAATGGAGCATCGGCAGCGTAATCTTCTTCCCCTGCTGTTCCTTCCAAATCACAAAAGAACAGCCCTCGCGAAAGCTGCTGCAGCCGTAACCGCGCTTGCCTTCAATCACACTGCCGTTGCAGCCCTGCCTCGGGCAGGCAGCGAGCGGCCCTCTTGGAGCCGCAGACGCTGCTGCTTGCTTGGGCGGCTTCACTGCTTCACTACCCGCAGCTGACCGTGCGGAGCTTCTGCTCTTGCCCACTCCGGCAGGCGACTTCGCCCCTGCTTTCGCTTCTGATGAGCGTGAGCTGCTTGTACGGCTGCCGCTTTTCGTCGAGCCTGCTGCCTTCTTCCCTTTCGCAGAAGTGTCCTCGAACGTTCCAGGTGCGGCAGGACGCTGCTGACGAACCTTATCGACGATGACGGCTGCAAATTGCTTAACTTGTTCAATAAAACGATCATCCGAAGCTTCGCCTTTAGAAATTTGGTGCAGACGCTGCTCCCAGCGTCCCGTCATTTCTGGCGAAGCAAGCAGCTCAACACCGGCGTTTCGGATGAGCTCAATCGCAGCTAGCCCTTTCGACGTAATATCCAGCTTCTTTCCTGCAAGCTGGATATAGCCGACGTGCTTCAGCCGCTCGATCGTCGCTGCCCGTGTCGCCGGTGTGCCAAGACCGGTATCCTTCATCGCTTCCCGCAGCTCATCATCCTCCATCGACTTCCCTGCGCCTTCCATAGCTTTCAGCAGCGTTCCCTCTGTGAAGGACTTGGGCGGCTGCGTCATTTTTTCCATCGCCTCTACGCTGCTGCAATGCACTGCCCCATGCGGGTTGAGCTTAAAGGGCTGATCGGTTACCATTTCCTCATCATCGGCTTCCTTGTCATCCTTGTTTTTGCCGCGCTTAGCAGGCTTGGCCGCTGTGGAATCCTGCTGGGGCAGCACCACTTTCCACCCGGGCTCCAGTTGTTCCTTCGCTTTCGTGCGGAAGGTTTCGCCTTCGACGACCGTTAGCACCGTGTGGTTTTTATATACCGCGGGCGGGTAATAGTGCGACAGAAAACGTCTGACAATCATGTCGTAGACGTTTTGCTCCTCCTGGCTGAGACCAGAAGCACGCTTCGGTGTAGGCATAATGGCATGGTGATCCTCGACTTTGGACGGATTGCAAACCGCTTTATTCCCTTTGTGAACACGAGAGCGGTCTGCTCCTTTCGCAAGCTCGCCATAGCCGCTAGTGCCTTGAAGCATCGTTAATACGTTACCCATGACTGGAATGTTCTCCTCGGTTACATAGTTGGAGTTCGTCCGCGGGTACGTAATCACCTTATGCTTCTCGTAGAGCGCTTGGGCGATATCCAGTGTCTTCTTAGCCGAATAGCCGTGCTTGCCATTGGCTTCCCGCTGCAATAGCGTCAAGTCATAGAGCCTGTACGGGTACTCCTTGCTTTCCGCCACCTGGTAATCTTCCACTTTCGCAGGCTTATTTGCCGTTTTTGCAGCCAACGCCTCCGCCCTCGCTTTATCGGTCAGTCGCTCCCCCTGCCAAATGCCAGAATAGCCGAATCCGGACTGGTCAAATGCCGCTTTAACGACAAAATAAGTCTCCGACTGAAAAGCCGTAATTTCCTTATGGCGATCATATAGCAGCGCCAAAACTGGCGTTTGCACACGACCGACAGAAAGCAAGGCTTTATGACGAATCGTAAAAGCGCGAGAAGCATTCATGCCGATCAGCCAATCGGCTTCACTGCGGGCACGTGCCGCTTTCGTCAGCGGTTCATATTCATCATCACTGCGCAGCGTATCAAAACCGCGGCGAATCGTCTCCGCCGTCAAATCCGATATCCATAATCGGTCCGTAGGCTGCGCCAGCTTTAAATATTGCCTGATAAGGTGAAAAATAAGCTGGCCTTCGCGCCCGGCATCGCATGCGTTAACAAGTCTGCCGCATCGCTTGGCAAGCTCGCCTATCGTCTTTAGCTGATCCTTCGTTCGAGGATTCGGCCACAGCTTGAACACCTGTGGAATGATCGGCAAGTCCTGATCATTCCACCGTTTGTAGCGTGCATCGTATTGGTCAGGCTCGGCGAGTGATACCAAATGCCCAATCGCCCATGTAATAATATAGCGGTCGCCTTCCAAATACGTCCGGCGATTAGCTGCCTTTGGCTCAAGCACGGCAGCAATCGTCCTGCCCATATCCGGTTTCTCCGCAATAATTAATGTCTTCAACAAATCGCCTCTTTACTTCTTGCTTGATGTTTCCACATATTGCTTCATAGAAGCAAAAATCGACCGAACACCATTCGACCAGTTAGGGTCTTCCGCATATTTACGGTTAATCCATGTGAATGGGTCCATGCCTTCAGGTCGTCCCTTGCTTAAATTCACAATCGTTCGCGACGCAATTTCAGCGGAATCGCTAATCGTCGTATTATATTCTTTCCAGCTATGAAACACATTGAATGGATTATTCGCAATTTCCTTCGCCTGTTTGTTCGTGGTTGGTACAAAAGCCTGCTCCTGCCCAGTTATAGCAAATAGCAAGAGCGGATGGATATCAAATGATTTTGCTTGGGCAATAATCGCATCTAAATAAGGCTGCCTGGCAAGTATCGACGATTTGCCTTTCAAATACTGCGTCAGCCTCTTCTTATCAATTTCTACATACCGCAGCTCTTGCGGCAAGCCATCCAGCTCAACAATGTTCACTGGTTCAATAGGAGCATGAAGGACCAGCTCCGGCTGTCCCCCTCTTAACATACGCGTTAAAGACTCTCCATACAGCAGCGAGACGCTCACAAGCAGCAAGCTGAGTAATCCGTACACGATGGCGTGATTGCGCCGTTTGCGAGGAACTGGCGCGTTCTGAGGCACTGCGAGCGGCAATGGCAGGGGGATGACATCCGCCAAGCCGTGGGCGCCAGCCGCCCCGGCTGCAAGCGGCTCTTTGGCCAGCGGCTCATCGCCGGCTGGCTGCAGCTCATTTTTCAACTGAAGCCAGCTCTCGTTCACCGACAAACTTGCATTTGGCAAAAAATCTGCGCTCGTGTCCATTCGCTTGGCAGAACTGCGCAGCTTGTCCATCGCCAGCCGATAGCGCTCAATCTCGACAACGCTTTGCAGTTGCTTCTCCACCCACGCGTGCATCAGCTGCTCGATCTCCTGCTCACGCTCGTCTAGCAGCAGGCAGGCTGCAAAAATATCATCTGCACGTACAGGGCGCTTCTGTTCCAGCACCGCAGTGCGAATAAGCTGCGCCGTCACCTGACGCTTAATCGACTCGTCAAACGACGGAAGCTGCTTATGTATAATGCGGTTCACCGCATCGGCAATCATTTCGGTTTTCTTCTCCTGCGGCAGTGCGCCATATTTATGCTGGACATATTTTCGAATATTGCTGACATCTGCCGGGGATAACACATAAGCTTCTTCAGCATGCATGACGAATCGCTCCTTTACGTCATCTCACACTGATTTTACCACAACTTTCCTTATATTGGGGAGGGGAGCTGCCTAATTCTCAGTTGATTTTGCTCCTGCGAAATAAAAGCCGTAATTTGCTCCTTCTCAAATGCAGTAAATTGATATTAACAGTCACAGTCTTCATCCTGCGGCACAATTTGGGCAATGCTGCCCTCCGGTGTACAAATGACCAGTCCGCTAAAATCAATAAGATTGTCAGGGGCCGGCGTTGCTTCCGAAAGCTCAAAAAACAGCTCAATATCTACCCATTGATCATTGCGCCGCTCCATGCTCGCCACAATTTTATCAAACTTAAGTTCCGTAACTGTATCTAGTCCATATTAAATCATATCGCTTCATTTCCCTCCTATCGACAAGAAAAGCGCCCTAGGGCGCTTCTCATAAGCTGCTATTCAATTCATCATACCATTAATTTAGGGAAGCAAGGAAGATCCCATCAGGAACTTATCCACTTCACGAGCCGCTTCGCGACCTTCGTTAATCGCCCATACAACCAAGCTTTGACCACGACGCATATCGCCAGCTGCGAATATTTTCTCAGCATTCGTCGTATATTTGCCATAAGGAGCCTTTACATTCGTACGACGGTCCTGCTCTAGGCCAAAAGCATCAATCAGCGTGTTTTCTGGGCCTTCAAAACCAACCGCGATAAACACGAGATCAGCCGGCCATACTTGCTCGGAGCCTTCGATTTCTGTATAAATTCGGCGTCCCGTTTCCGGATCAACTGTACGCTCGATTTGTACAGTGTGAAGCTCGGTAAGCTTGCCATTCTCGCCAACAAATTTTTTCGTCAGAACCGAGAAGGCACGCGGGTCTTCTCCGAACAGCGCTTTTGCCTCTTCATGCGCATAATCCAGCGTGTAGACGTTCGGGAACTGCGGCCAAGGGTTGCTAATGTTATCGCGTACTAGTGGAGCCTTAGCATGAGTACCGAATTGCGTAATCGATTTACAGCCATGACGAAGCGCTGTTGCCACGCAGTCCGTCCCCGTATCGCCACCGCCGATAACAATGACATTTTTGTCTTTCGCAGAAATGTAGTTGCCATCTTCCAGATTGGAGTCCAGATAGCTCTTAATCGTGCCGTTCAAATAATCCATCGCCATATGAACGCCTTCAAGCTCATGTCCTTCAATATCTACCGGGCGCGCTTTCGTAGCGCCGCCGCACAATACGATTGCATCAAACTGGCCTTGCAGCTCATCAGCCGATACATCTTTACCGATCTCTGTGTTTACAACGAATTCTATGCCTTCCTCCGCCATCAAGTCTACACGACGCTGAACAACCTTCTTGTCAAGCTTGACTGTAGGAATACCATAGGTGAGAAGTCCGCCGATGCGGTCCGCACGCTCGTACACCGTTACAAGATGTCCCGCTTTGTTAAGCTGCGCTGCGCAAGCCAGACCCGCTGGGCCCGAACCGACAACCGCTACACGTTTGCCTGTACGGATCTTCGGAGGCTGTGGAACAACCCAGCCTTCATCAAAGCCACGGTCAATAATCGCTTGCTCGATCGTCTTAATCGTAACCGCATCACCAATCAAACCAACCGTACAGGAGCCTTCACATGGGGCCGGGCAAATCCGCCCTGTAAATTCCGGGAAATTGTTCGTTTTGTGCAAACGATCCAGCGCCTCACGCCATAAACCGCGGTAAATCAAATTGTTCCACTCTGGAATGAGATTGTTAATCGGACAACCCGACGTTGAGCCAGCAAGCTCCATACCAGAATGACAGTAAGGCGTTCCACAGTCCATGCAGCGCGCACCTTGCGTACGAAGCTGTTCATCGGACAAATGCTTATGAAATTCTTCCCAATCTTTAATCCGCTCAATCGGATCGCGATCGGCTGGGAGTTCTCGTTGATATTCCATAAAACCAGTAGGTGTAGACATGATCGCTTTTCCTCCATCCGTTATTCCCGTCAACCGTTGTAAGGCTTCTCTAAACAAACTATATCGGGAACTCAGCAATTATTCAATAACAAACATTTTCAATTTTTCGCGAGGCATTTTACAAAATCCTAACACTCTTACCCTGCTAACGTTAATGGATTATCCGTACAATCATTTGCACTTTATAACATAATGTTCGTACGTTCTATGCAGGAGAGCATAAAAAAATGAGCATAAGATGTCACATTTGTCCTTTATACCCCCGCGAAAAACCGATTCAACGATTTATACGTTTAAAAGTTTGCCATGTAAAATCATGCAAATTGCGTTCATCCTTGCGATGAGGAATAGCTTCCACTAGCTCCCAATCCGCTTCATTGAACATAGGAAAAAAAGCGTCGCCCCCCGCTACTTCCGCATCAACAGCTGTCAGGTAAAGCTTGTCTGCAATCGGCAGAAACTGCGTATAAATTTCCGTTCCACCAATAACCATAAGCTCTTCCTCGCCGAAACGCGACAGGGCCTCCTCAATCGAATGGACGGTCTCACAGCCTTCTGAGGCAAAATCAGACTGCCTAGTTAAGACGACGTTATGGCGGTCCTTCAGCGGCTTAGGTAGCGATTCAAACGTTTTACGGCCCATTAAAACAGTTTTGCCAAGCGTGTGCTTCGTGAACAGCGCCATCTCTGCTGGAAGCCGCCACGGCAGCTTATTGCCGATCCCAATCGTTCTGTTGCGGTCCATCGCTGCTATTAATGTAATCGACATCGTTTGTCCATCCCTTCTATACGGCTACAGGCGCTTTGATTGCAGCATGAGGCTGGTAGTTTTCCAGTACAATATCATCCACTTCTACATCAAATAATGAGCTCACATCTGGATTAATCCGTACTTGCGGAAGCGCGCGAGGTTCCCGGGCAAGCTGCGTCTTAATCTGCTCCATATGATTGGAATAAATATGCGCGTCCCCAAGCGTATGCACAAATTGTCCAGGCTGCAAGCCACATTCATGGGCAATAAGCAGCGTAAGCAAGGCATAGCTGGCAATATTAAAAGGAATTCCGAGAAATATATCTCCACTGCGCTGGTACAGCTGGCAAGAAAGCTTGCCTTCTGATACGTAAAATTGAAACATCGTATGACAAGGCGGTAGAGCCATATTTCTAGGAACGTCCTCTGGATTCCACGCGGAGACAATCATTCTCCGGGAATCGGGATTCGTCTTAATCGTATGAATAACATCCTTCAATTGATCAATGGATTCGCCTTGCGAGGTTTTCCAGTCACGCCATTGCTTTCCATATACATTGCCTAGCTCGCCGTACTTTTCTGCAAAAGCGTCATCCTGCAAAATTTGCTGCTTGAACAGCTCCATTTGCTCCAAATAAAGCACATTAAAAGCTTCATCGCTTTGCGAACGCAGGCCAAAGCCGGTCATGTCTGGACCTGTATAATCAGAGCTCTCTATCCACTTCTTAAAGGCCCATTCATTCCATATATTATTGTTGTGCTGGAGCAGGTACCGAATATTCGTATCGCCTTTAATAAACCATAACAGCTCGCTGACAACCAGCTTAAACGGTACACGCTTCGTCGTAATGAGCGGAAAGCCTTCGTTTAAGTCGAAACGCATCTGGTAGCCAAACGTGGAAATCGTGCCCGTTCCGGTACGATCCTCCTTGACCGTTCCGCGTTCCAGAACGCTGCGCAGCAGCTGCAAGTATTCGTTCTCACTAGTATGAACACTCATTCCCTTACAACTCCTATTTTGGACATATAGATTTGTATTATATCATTATAGTCAATTATTTAAAATAGTTGCCTCTGCTGATTCCGTATAAATTCTCATCAAAGCACATAATTATTAATTTATTATGAAAAAAGACCCGCAGGCTTCAGCAGCCGCGGGACCTCTTCAATAGCCGCCGCAAATGCGGCGACTATATTTAGTGAATCATATCAATCCATTACTTAAGAACCGTGTGGATCGGGTGGCCAAGCGCTACTTCTGCAGCGTCAAGCACAATCTCACCCAGTGTTGGATGCGCATGGATCGTAAGGGCGATATCTTCAAGCGTAGCGCCCATTTCGATTGCAAGACCAAGCTCAGCAATCATATTGGAAGCTTCCATACCGACGATATGCGCGCCAAGTACAAGACCGCTGTCAGCATCCGCAACGAGTTTCACGAAGCCTTCATTCGCATTAAGCGACATCGCGCGTCCGTTGATAGCAAATGGGAATTTGCCCACTTTAACATTATGGCCTTTGTCTTTTGCATCCTTCTCCGTGTAACCAACGCTTGCGCATTCTGGATCAGAAAAGCAGACAGCAGGAACACATTTATAATCAATAACGCTAGGCAGGCCGGAAATAACTTCTGCCGCAACGCGTCCTTCGTACATTGCTTTGTGAGCAAGTGCAGGACCAGCAATAATATCGCCGATTGCATAAACGTTTTTGTTGCTAGTACGGCATTGATCATCAACCTCGATCAGACCGCGCTCGCCAACTTTAATGTTAGCCAGTTCCAGACCAAGATCGCCATCTGTGTTAGGGCGACGGCCAACGGTAACAAGCAAGTAGTCTGCTGTTACTTTTTCTTCTTTATCGCCAACTTTGTAAGTCAACGTTACATCGTTATCCGTTTGCTCAGCACTTTGTGCAAGCGCGCCCGTTACGATATCGACTTTTGTACCTTTAAGCTTCTTAACGACAAGAGAAGACATGTCTTTGTCGAAGCCAGGCAGAATGCTGTCTCCGCCCTCGATAACCGTTACTTTCGTACCGAATTTCGAGAACATTTGACCAAGCTCAATACCGATATAGCCGCCACCGATTACGATAACGCTTTTCGGCAGCTCAGGCAGCGACAAAGCTCCTGTGGAGGAAATAATACGCTTGCCATAAGGGAATGCTTTCAGCTCAATTGGACGGGAGCCAGTAGCAATAATACAGTTTTTGAAACGGTAACGCGGAGCTTCTTGATCGTTGAATACACGCGCTTCGTTTTCATTGATGAACATCACTTCACCACTGAAAAACTGTACTTTGTTCGCTTTAAGCAAGGAGCCTACGCCGCCAGTCAATTTTTTGACAATGCCGCTTTTGAACTCCTGTACTTTACTCCAGTCAACCTTCACATCGCTAGCTGTAATACCGAATACATCAGCGTGGCTGATGGACTCATATTGATGGGAAGCGGAAATCAAAGCTTTGGATGGGATACAACCCACGTTCAAGCACACGCCGCCTACATATTCCTTATCTACACAAAGCACGCTTTGTCCCAATTGCGCAGCGCGGATTGCCGCTACGTAACCACCAGGACCTGCACCAATGACTAAAGTATCGATATCTAATGAAGCATCTCCAACAACCATCGTTTATACCTCCATAATGAACAGTTCTGGGTTGCCCAGCAACTGTTTAATGTAGTTCATAAAGTTTTGAGCGGTTGCGCCATCGATTAGACGGTGGTCGAAGCTCAGAGACAGAGCCATCACGGGAGCAGCTACGATCTCGCCGTTGCGTACGATTGCTTTTTCGGAAATACGTCCAGTACCGAGGATTGCAACTTCAGGGAAGTTGATAACCGGTGTAAAGAACATACCGCCTGCCGAACCAATATTGGAAATCGTAATCGTGCTGCCTTTCAACTCATTCGCCGAAAGCTTGCCGTCGCGTCCACGAACAGCCAGATCACGAATCGAGTCAGCCACTTTCCAAATGTTTTTGCGATCCGCATCTTCAATAACAGGAACGATCAAGCCGTTGTCTGTATCTGTTGCGATACCGATGTTGTAATATTTGCGCAAAACGATTTCTTGATTAGCTTCGTCAAGCGTCGCATTCATAATTGGGAATTCACGGGCAGCAGCTACGAGCGCCTTCACGATGAATGGCAAATACGTAAGCTTAGCACCTTTTTTCTCTGCATAAGGCTTGTATTTCGCACGAAGTGCAACAAGCTCAGTAACGTCCACTTCATCCATGATCGTTACATGCGGAGCTGTATAAACGGATTTGGACATAGCGCCCGCAATAATTTTGCGAATGCCTTTGAATGGCAAGCGCTCTTCCGGACGGTAAGCTGTACCAGCAGCAACTGGAGCTGCTTTCGCTTCGCCAGCACCTTTCGCAGCTGCGTTGTCTTGCTGCTGCGCAGGAGCCGCCGCTTGCTCGGACGCTGCAGGAGCAGAACCGTCAAAGCCTGTAACATCCTCACGCGTAATGCGACCGTTTTTGCCAGTGCCGCTTACTTGTGTCAAATCAACATTTTGCTCGCGAGCGAACTTGCGAACGCTTGGTGTAGCAAGCACAGAAGCATTTGTTGCTTTAGGAGCTTCCTTAGCTGTTTCTGCTGCTGGAGCTTCTGGAGCAGGGGCCGGAGCCGCCTCTTCCTTCTTAGGCTCTTCAGCTGCCGGAGCAGCTTGCTCAGGCACTTCGCCTTCCGCATCGATCAAAGCGACTACTTCGCCTACGTGGCAAACTTGGCCGTCTTTAACTAAAACTTCAAGCACTGTACCGTTAACCGGACAAGGCACTTCAACAATTGCCTTGTCGTTTTGTACTTCCATAATAATGTCATCATCTGTTACTTTGTCGCCGGCTTTAATGTGCACTTTAATAATCTCGCCTTCGTGCAAGCCTTCGCCAAGCTCAGGGAAACGATATTCGAATTTAGCCACCGCGTATATCCTCCTTTAGAAATCAAGTACTTTTTGGACAGCTGCAGAAATGCGGGCTACCGTTGGAAGCCATGCATCCTCAACTTGCGCAAACGGATAAACGGTATCCGGACCTGCAACCCGAAGCACTGGAGCTTCCAAGTGCAGAATTGCTTTTTCATTGATTTGAGCGATTACTTCAGCGGCAACGCCGGAAGTTTTTTGTGCTTCTTGAACGACAATTGCACGGTTCGTTTTTTGGATCGAAGCTACAAGGGTATCAATATCGAGAGGCACAAGGGAACGAAGGTCGATAACTTCAGCCTTGATTCCTTGTTTCTCAAGCTCGTCAGCTGCTTTGACAGCCGTATGAACCATCAAGCCGTAAGCAATGATTGTAACGTCACTGCCTTCACGGACCACATTGGCTTTGCCGATTTCAACCGTATATTCGCCTTCTGGCACTTCTGTACGGAAAGCATGGTAAAGGTTCAAATGCTCCATGAAAAATACAGGGTCGTTATCACGAATAGCGGAAATAAGAAGACCTTTAGCATCGTAAGGATTGGATGGAATAACAACTTTGATACCTGGCGTCTGTACGGCAAGACCTTCCAGGGAATCCGTGTGCAGCTCAGCTGCTTTCACGCCGCCGCCGAAAGGCGTACGGAATACGATTGGCGAGTTGTAGCGTCCGCCGGAACGGTAACGCATACGAGCCGCTTGAATGAACATTTGGTCCATCGCTTCATAGATAAAGCCTACGAATTGAATTTCGGCAATTGGGCGGAAGCCTTGAATCCCCATACCCACTGCCAAACCGCCGATAGCGGACTCGGCAAGCGGCGTATCAAATACGCGGTCTTCGCCAAATTCAGCTTGAAGGCCTTCAGTCGCACGGAACACACCGCCGACTTTACCAACATCCTCGCCAAAAAGTAGTACATTCGGATCCCGTTTAAGTTCAACGCGCATCGCGTCACGGATCGCTTCTTTCATATTCATTTGAGCCATGATCTATAGTTCCTCCTTCGTTAAAGGCTATTATTGGAAATCAGCTTTTTGCTCTTCGAGGTGCTGCGGTGTTGTTTCGAACATGGAGTCGATCAAGCCTGCAACCGTCATTTTCTCAACAGCTTCTGCTTTCTTGATTTGCTCGTTAACAGTCGCTTTCGCTTCTTCCTTCACGCGAGCTGTATCCTCTTCTGACCAGAGACCTTTGCTTTCCAAATATTTGCCGAAACGAATGAGTGGATCTTTAGGAGCCCATTCCGCTTCTTCATCTTTGGTGCGATATTTTGTCGTATCATCCGCCATGGAATGCGCACGATAACGGTAAGTAAGAAGCTCGATCAGCGTAGCGCCTTCGCCGTTGCGGCCGCGCTCAGCAGCATCTCTAACTGCTTTAATAACAGCAAGTACGTCCATGCCATCAACCTGCACGCCTTTGATACCAGCAGCAAGCGCTTTGTGGGCAACGGAATGTGCAGCTGTTTGTTTAGCATAAGGAGTTGTAATCGCATAGCCATTGTTTTGTACAACATAAATAACCGGAAGCTTGAACGCGCCTGCGAAGTTCATGCCTTCGTAGAAATCGCCTTCGGAAGAACCGCCGTCGCCTGTGTACGTAATCGCTACGCGTTTTTCATTCTTTTTCTTGAATGCCATTGCAACACCAGTAGCGTGCAAAATTTGCGCGCCGATGATGATTTGCGGCATTAGAACGTGAACATCCTCAGGGATTTGACCACCATGCTGGTGTCCTCTGGAATATAGGAATGCTTGGTACATTGGAAGACCATGCCATACGAGCTGCGGAATATCGCGGTAGCCCGGACAGATGAAGTCATCTTTATTCAAAGCGTATTCGCTACCAATCATAGCAGCCTCTTGACCGGATACTGGAGCGTAGAAGCCCAGACGGCCTTGACGGCCCAAATTCACGGCACGATCATCCCAAGTGCGGGTAAATACCATACGGTACATTATTTCTTTTAATTGGTCGTCCGTAAGCTCCGGCATTTCATCCGGGTTAACAACTTCACCATCAAGCGACAAGACGGACAATGGTGTAACTGGCTCCGTTTGAACTTCATATGGCAGTTTGCTAAGCACTTTGCTCATTGTGAACGCTCACCTCAATCATTAATATTTGAATATTACAGTACTCTGTTATAGAATTATTATAAACCTGTTTAACAAAAATGGTCAAAGCAAAAAGCAAAAAATCCGCTGTATTTTCAACGCTTATGCCCTTTTTGTTAAGAAATTGTATATGTAACAGCTGCCACAAAGTTATATAACAGCATAATACAATGTTGAAACAGTGGAGCTTATACAGCCAATCAGTCTGCTGCCGAACCCCGCATTACGATGGCATCTCTCTATTGTTTACCCACAAGCTCTCATTCCATTCAACCAACGGAGGAAGAAATGATGACTGATGAACGTTATTTGAAACGCACCGTCCTCAGGGAAACGGTTGCAAGCAACTATTTGCAAGATGGCCAGCGCTCGCTTCGCGTCTATTTGCCGCCCGGCTACAATGAATTGCTGAGCTACCCCGTCGTGTACTGCCAGGACGGAGAAGATTTTTTCAACTTCGGCCGGATCGCGACAACGGCGAATCGCATTATTTTGGATGAAGGCGTAGAGCCCTTCATTATTGTTGGCGTCGATGTGAATAAAACATTTCGCACAGCGGAATATGCTCCTGACGGAGACCGCCATGAGGCTTATGTCCGCTTTTTCGGCGAGGAGCTGCTTCCCTTTATAGAAGCAAAATATCCGGTCCGTCGTGAGGCCGAGCATCGCGTACTTGCCGGCGATTCGCTTGGCGGCACCATCTCCTTTCATCTTGCGCTGGCCTATCCGGAGTTGTTCAACCGTGTACTTTCCTTATCAGGCGCCTACTTCGAGCGCTCGCTAGAAATTATGGCTGCACAGAATGACCTTTCCTGGCTGGAGCTGTACATGATTGTCGGCCTGCAGGAAACGGCTTATGAAACAACAGATAGAGGCGTATATAATTTTGTCGAATTAAATCGTGAAGCCAAAAAGCTGCTCGAAGAAAGACAAGCTCCCTTTTATTATGCGGAAAAAGAAGGCCAACATCAATGGGGCTTTTGGCAGAAAGAGCTGCCGGAAGCGTTAATGTATTTTATCGAGCGCCAATAAGCGCGGCAGCCTTGCCTAACAAATGAGACAAAGCCTTGATTTCCCCCGCCCAAGGAGGAAGCCAAGGCTTTGTTTGTTTATGTTGAGCCATCCTATCAACTGCTTGTACGCTTAGCTCGGTTACTTAAGCTTCACATGGTCCAGCAGCCGCTCGCAGCCTGCATCCACCAGTTCAAATACATAATCGAATTGTCCCGTATAATAAGGATCTGGCACATCCGCTACGCCGCGCTCGGGCAGCAGGCTCATAAAAGTCAGTACTTCTGCATTCCCCACACGCGTTCCGAGAATTTCACGCACATCGCGCTCATTTTTCGTATCCATACAGACGATATAGTCAAAATCCGCATCATCCTGCTGCGTGAACTGACGTGCCTTCATCCCTGCATAGGATATGCCCTTCGTGTCAAGCTCTTTGCGTGTGCCCTCATGCGGCGGATGGCCGATATGCCAATCTCCCGTACCCGCTGAATCAACAATAATTTGGTCTGACAGCCCTGCCTGCTCCACCTTGCTGCGAAAAACAGCCTCCGCCATCGGGGAACGGCAAATATTGCCAAGACAAACGAACAACACTTTTTGCTTCATTTAGGCCTCTCCTTTCTCCTGAACAATTTTCTCCCGCAGCGAGCGGCGCGGCAGCTTCCATTTGTAATACACCGACAGCATCCTGAACACGATAATAAGCACGAACAGGAACAGCAAATCGAGTGTTGAATGAAACCAGCCCTTGCCAATAACCAGGCCGCCAATCATCGCCCAAACGGCATAAATTTCATCCCGCAGCACAAGCGGCTTGCGCCCTGCGAGCACATCGCGAATAATGCCTCCACCGATGCCTGTCAGCATAGCCGCTACCATGACCGCGCTAATCGGGTGGTTCATTTGCGTCGCATACAGCGCGCCCTGAATCGCAAAGGCTGATAAACCGATCGCATCGAAAAAAGCTTCGCTTTTGCGCCACGTATAAATCCATTTAACCGGCAGCAAAAAAGCAATCGTCATCGCGATGAGCGCGATTTTCAGCAAGCTTCCCTGGCTCCAAAGCGAGGTAACCGGAACGCCGATCAGCAAATTCCTTATGACCCCTCCGCCAAACGCCGTAACCAGGCCCAGCACAAAAACGCCAAGTATGTCGTATTCCTCCTCCATTGCCACAACCGCGCCGCTGACGGCAAAGGCAATGGTGCCGATGATGCTGAATACGCCAAAAATCTCCAAATCCAACGTGTACGCCCCCGCTTCCGTTCTCCCGTCCGATGTCATCTATCTTACGGTATGTCCTTTCCCATTTTAGCCCCGCCGCTTTCGTAAAGCAACGACATATTTCGCCAAATCTCTGCTGATTTTCCGTCTTCTGCTGGTGTTTCCGCTCAAAAACGCTATATACTAGCAAAAGCGACAAAAGTAATAAAGAAAGAAGGAAGCGATTATGCCACAACGAATAGTCATTTGCTCTGGCGGCGAGCTTGGAACTTGGGCACTGCCTCATCTAAAGCAGGATGCCTTCCGCATTGGCGCAGACCGCGGCGCACTATTTTTGGTGGAGCAGGGATATTCCCCACAGCTTGCAATCGGCGATTTTGATTCGGTTACTGACGAGCAGCTGGAGCAAATACGTTCAGCCAGCACGGAGCTCATCACCTGTGATCCGATTTATAAAGACTATACGGATACAGAAATGGCTTTGCGTTATGCGCTGGAACAAAATCCAGATGAAATTATTTTACTGGGTGCTTTAGGCACCCGCTTTGACCATTCGTTATCGAATGTGCAGCTGCTGGTGCTCGCCGAACAGCGGGGTATCCCCGCCTGTATTATCGACCAACATAACTGTATTACTGTTACTTCCTCTAAACGAATAATACAGAAAGGGCTATATGCGAATGTTTCCCTGCTGCCCTTGTCTTCTGCTGTTTCCGGCATTACGTTAACAGGGTTTCAATATCCTCTGCAAAAAGCAAACTTGCAAATTGGCCAATCCCTTGGCATTAGCAATATACTGACGGAGACGGAAGGCAGCATTACGATTGATGCTGGGCTGCTGCTCATTATTCAAAGCCGCGATTAAACAATGAGGAACTAAATACACGATTATTATTCAAAAGCCTCCGGCTCCATCTCGATGACCAGCCCTTCCACATGCTTGCGGCTCAGCTGTTTGCGAAGCTTGCGGTTTTCCTTGGTATCGAAGACGATGCTCATATCATAATCTTCCCCAGGATACAGCTCCTCCCTGCTGATCGACAGCTTGAGCCGCTTTCGGTTAAAGGCCAGCTTGCGGCCCTGCACCTGAACAATGACTTCTCCACGGGCATCAGCCGGACGAAAAACGATTCCCAGGCGCTTGAGCGGGTAAATCCATACCGCATCGCCCGCTTGAAAAGTCTGCAAGGCGCTTTTGCCGGCGCCCTCTTGTTTTTTGCTGCTATTTTTGACATCAGCCTCGGTATGAGCTTCGCTACTATGCTCGGTATGCACGGCTACATCATCTGGGTTTAACATTATTACCTGCTGGCGGTTAACTGCGAGCTGCTCCGCCCGCTGCATAACCCTCTCCGGCAAACCGTAACGGCGGGCAATAGCGAAGGCTTGGCTTTCGCCTGCCTCCCCAATGATCAATTGATACAGCGGCAGCAGCGTTCGCGGATCAAAAGCCATCCGCGCGTTCATGCAGCCCCTCGTACGGGAAGCATATTGCTTAATCTCATTAAAATGTGTCGTTGCCGCGGTTAAAGCTCCCTTCTGTTGAAGCTCCTCCAGCACGGCTATAGATAGGGCTATGCCTTCTCCTGGATCGGTGCCTGCCGCCAGCTCATCCAGCAGCAGCAAGGAGCGCGGTTCGGCAGATTCCAGCATTTCTCTGAGTACCCGAATATGCGAGGAGAAGGTGCTCAAAGACTGCTCCAAGCTTTGCCCATCACCTAAATCGGCAATAATCGTGTGGAAAATGCCGAATCGGCTCCCTTCCTTTGCCGGAACAAGCAGCCCTGACTGAGCGAGCAGTGCAAGCAGGCCGATTGTTTTCAGTGTTGCTGTTTTCCCGCCTGTATTGGGCCCTGTAATAATGAGCTGACTCCAGCTCGTACCAAGCTCCACATCAAGTGGAACTGCCGACGGGCCAAGCAATGGATGACGAGCCTGCGTTAAGGAGATGAGAGGTTCATCGGTTAATTGAAACGATTTCCCATCGTAGGAACGCGAAAGCTTGCCGCGCGCCATAATGAAATCAAAGGAGGCCATAGCCTCTAAATTAAGTCTTAGCTCAGCTTCGTGTGCATCAGCCAGATCGGATAAACCCGATAAAATAACGGTGCGTTCGCGCTCCTCCTCCGCCTCCCACTGACGCAGCTCGACCTGCAAATCGGCTACATCAATCGGTTCTACGAATAAGGTTTGCCCACTGGCCGATTCATCCCACACCGTACCCGGTACCTGCTTGCGCAGCTCGCGCTTTACCGCAATAACAAGCCGGCCGCTCCGCTTGCTCACTATCGGCTCCTGCAAGGCTGATTTGTATTTGGAAAGCGAGGCTTCCATTTTACGACTGATTTTGTCCTCGACCGCGTAGCGATGCCTCCTAATTTCCGCAAGCGAAGCGCTTGCCTGATCGGTGAGGCTTCCGTAGCGAATACAGCGGGTCAGCTCTTCGCGCAGCTGCGGGCAATCATGCATGGAATCTGCATAGCTGGCAATGATCGGGGCAATCGCCCGTTTGCTCGCCATATATCTGCGCATTTGCATGACAGAAGCGAGCCATGTCTGCAATTGCTCCAGCTCCTGCTCAACATAAATGCGTCCTTTGCCAAGCAGAGCCAGAAAAGGATCAATTCCCTCCATAGCGGATAAGGGAACGCTTGCCCCCGCTGCCAGCAAGGCGGAAGCTTCCTCTGTCTCCGACAGCCATGCTTGAATCTGCCTGGCTTCTATACTGGGCAGATGGCGTTCCGCTAATATTCTCCCTGCTGGAGAAACCGTATAGCCGATCAATTGTTCTTTTAATTTGTCATATTCCAAACGCATTAGCGTAGCTTCGTGCATCATTTTCAATCGCTCCTCAATAATTCGGTTGTATTTCCCATTTCGTTGGCGTGAATGATTCGAAATAAACAAAAAAACAGGAACAGAACGCATGAGCGTCCCATTCCTGTTTCAATCGGCTGCTGTACCTAACCAAGCATTGATCATGCCTTATGTAACCGCCACACAAATACGGTTGTCATTAGCGCAATTAACGCAAAAAAACCGTGCTGCAAGAGCACGGTGGTCAGGCCGCTGCCGAATGGCATTCAGGCGGAGTCCACATGTTCTTAACTCTTGGTATCAGTACGCTGATGAAGATACGTTCATAGAAACCTGCCTCTACTGCACAAAGCAGCCAGCAAGCTTCCATTCGCCTTCAAACGCGATCTGATCTATCCAATTTATGAGTTAAGAACACCTGTCAACATAAAATAAACCCCTTCCTGAACCATCCAGCCAACAAAATATAACTTTAACTTACTTCAAAAACAAGCTCCTTGTCAACCCTATCGGCGTTTGCAAGAAACTTCATGCGGCTTATGCTACATTGGTCTAGGCCTAGCTATACTGTCACTTCAAGTGCTGCCCTTGCAAATTGCACAGAGGTTGGAAGCCCATAATCGCTATTCAGATCAATGTCATGAGACATATGGGTAAATATCGTATGATTCGGCTGCCAAAGTTGAAGCAGCTCCAGTGCTTCCGTTACATCATAAACAGAGCGGGTTTCATAGGCGAAGGGCTCTTTATAAAAGCTTGTTCCGAGCACAAGCAAATTAAGGCCATAAAGCGGCTGCTGCTGTTCGTCTGTTAGCCCAATCGCGTCAGAGCAATAAGCCCAGGAGCGTTTTTCGACCGCATGATCAAAACGAAAAGCATAGGCATAGCCATTTTTGCCATGATTAATTCGCCAGCTCGTTATATCCCAGTTGCCCATTTGAAGATTACCGCCGTCTATGGCATGAAAATCAATTTGCCGCTGCAGCCAAGGAAAACGCGCATTAATTTCGCCAATCACCTCAGCCGCTGCAAAAGCCTCGCCCTTGACGTTCAGCCAGCGGCAAGCGTCGGCCCATTCCACAAGACCGCCAATATGGTCAAAATGGGCATGGGTAATTAAAATCCGTCTGACGAACCTGAGGCCAGCTGCTTCCATTTGCCTTCCCCAATCAGGACCGCAGTCAATCCAAACCGGATCATCTGCTCCACCAGCAGGCTCTGCACCCCATCCATCAAGCTGTACGAGTGAACGCAAACGGCGATTAATGCCCGTGCTTCTCGCCTCTTCACATACAGCGCAGCTGCAATAAACACGCGGAACGCCCATTGAATCGCCTGTTCCACGAAAGGTGATACGCATTATAGTGGCAGCAGCGCGACCTGCTCCTGCTGCCGCAACTGATTGATCATATCCAGCCAAGCTTGCGGTTTGTTAGGCAGCGCCTCATAGTAGCCTTCAAGGAAAGTTACGATGAGCGAAGCCGGCAAAAATGCCCTATTTTCATCCGCAGGCAGGAAGCTGAGCTGAAGTCCTGTTACCGCTTGACCCTCATGATCCCAGGAAGGATGCACATATGGGAAATCCAATCGGTTATACCCAATATGCGACAATACTTCGCGGCGCACAAATGGATTCATAGGTGTTACGCCGCCAAATGCATGCTGCTCTTCCGTTTCATAGGGGTTATAAATTTCCGCGAACATGCCGATCGATTTTGTACCGGATTGTTCAGCCAGTCGCGCCAAATCCTTTTCTCTAGCACGCAGCAGAAAGCGGCCAATACCCTTGCCTGCTTGTCCGATAATAGTGAAGTCAGTCATCGCTACGCGCAGCTCAGGATAATAACGATATTCGGTGGAGCCTACTACTTTGCCGTCTTCTACCGCAACATAAACATGGATGCCAGCATCCTCAAGCGGTTCTCTCCACAGCTCATAGGCCAGCACTTCCTCCGGCGGAAAAATCGTTTGAAGCAGCTTATGCAGCTCAGCAAAATAAGGGTCATCAATGGAGGTAATACGATGGTACAGCATAAAATATCCCCTCTCCTTATGTATCGGTTTTTATTTAATCGGCAGCAAAAAATGGATTGCGCCATTCCATCAGTGCGGCATAGCCACAGGACTGCTCATCTTCCAAATAATTTGCCGCTATGCCTGTCGGCGTACGGCCGCAGCGGAGCAGGAACGAAAGAACAGGGTCGCTGTATTTTCCAGCTACGACCCCGCTAACGTAATTTTCCGGTGTTATTTCTTCTGCATAGCGATAATAGCCGGGCATTCGTCCGCCGCCAAGCAGCCTTTCAAGCTGCAGATGCACGACAGTCTCATACATCGTCTGCATTAGCCATTTTCCAATGCCCGACTTTCGGTACTCTGGAATTACACAAATATCTACCACATAAAGCGTATCGCCGCTGCGGTTATGATTGCGAATAAAACCGTTATCCGTAATCGCTTCCCAGCTGTGCGAATGTCCGTAATCGTCCATATGAACGATAAGGCCTGTCATCGAGCCGATAAGCCTGCCACCAACTTCAGCGCAAAGCGCTCCTTCGGAAAACCGGGAAACATGCTCGGCAAGCTGCTCCTTGCTCCACCATAATTCCGCAGGAAACGGTGGCGGAAAGCTTTCGCGCTGCACATCAATCAGCCCTTCAAAATCCAACTCCGTGTATCGTCTTATTACTGCCTCTACCGGTACGCCCTCATGATATACATATAATTGTTTACGAATAATGCCACATCCCTTCTGCCAGGGAAAGCTTTAATACCAATCGGTGTAAAGATCGGTGCGACGGTCCCGCCATGTTGTAACGGAGCCTGCGGTCCGCACATCTTCCAGCAGCTTCAAATCAAGATCAGCCACAACGAGCATATCATCATTAATGATTCCTTCTGCCAAAATGCCGCCCGGCGGAAAGGGGATATCGTTTGGCGACAAAATCGCCGCCTGCCCAAAGTTGGCCCGCATAAAATCGACCTTCCGCAGCGAGCCCACTGTGCCAGTCGTCACCACATATACTTGATTTTCTATCGTCCGTGCATGAGCGCTATATCGAACGCGATAAAAGCCATGGCGATCATCCGTACAGGATGGGCAAAAAATGACGTCAGCCCCTTTTGCCCTCGCCATCCGTACGATTTCCGGAAATTCAATATCATAGCAGGTTAACATGGCTATCGTGCCATATGGGGTTTGGAACACTTCCAGCCCTTCTCCCGGCGACATCGCCCAGTCGCTCACTTCCGTCGGGGTCAGATGGATTTTCGACTGACGGTCGATCTTACCATCCGGATGAAACAAATGCGCAACATTGCGAAGCTTGCCGCCTTCCACTTCTACGACATGGGTTCCTGCCACAATGTGCATATTGTATTCCGCCGCCAGCTTGGTGAACAGTTCTTCATAGGCAGCTGTAAAACTCGGAAGTTTGTCAAAAGCTAATGGTGTGCCGCTGCTGTCACTGATGGACAACAGCTGCGTTGTAAAAAACTCAGGAAATAACAGAAACTGTGTGCCGTATTCTGAGGCATTGCGCACATAATGCGCGACCTGCTCGGCAAATTGCTCAAATGAGCTGATGTCGGCCAATTTGTATTGAACGGCCGCTACTCTATATTTCAAAACCGACCCTCCTACCGTTACTTTCGTTGTTTAAATTGCAATGTAATCGTCGTGCCAATATCCTGCTGGCTGAATACATCTACTTTGCCATCATGCAAATCAACAATTCGCTTCGCAATGGAAAGACCGAGTCCGGCCCCGCCAGTCGCACGGCTTCTAGCACCGTCGACCCGATAAAAACGTTCAAACAAATGCGGCAGGTCACTCTCTGGAATGCCTACGCCTCTATCTTTGACTTCAATCTTGACGATTGTTTTCACTTGGCTAACCGAAACATCAATCGAATCCTTACTATACTTTATGGCATTGTCTAGCAAAATGACGAACAGTTGTTTAATTTTTTCTTTATCGCCATACATTCTGATGATTTTCGAGCTTGTTTTAATTCGAATCGGACGATGAAATGTCGTCTGCAGCATGCCTGCCAGCTCATCGATAGCCTGAACGACATCGAACTGCTCCTGCTTCAGCCAATCCTCCTGCTCAGCTTCGGCAAGCGTAAGCATGGACTTGGTCAAATTTTGCATCCGCTTCGCTTCCCGATCAATCGCTTCAATCGCTTCATCTCGCACTGCGGCATCGTCGCGTCCCCAGCGCTTAAGCATATTGGCATAGCTGGAAATAACCGTCAGCGGCGTTTTGAGCTCATGAGATGCGTCTGCCACGAACTGCTTCTGCTTTTCGAACGTACGATCGAGCCGCTCAATCATCTGATTGAAAGCTCGGATCAACTGCTGCAGCTCCGCGGATTCCTCGTGGCTGGTCGTCTCAATTACCCGCAGCTTCCCGCTTCGGTCGATTTCTCGCATCGTCGTGACCATTTGCTGGATGGGGGCTGTCAGTCTGGACGTAAACCAATACGTACCGAATATCGCGAACAAAATCGCACCCGCACTGGTTACCGTGAGAGCGGCCACTAAAATTTGCAAATAATTATCCAGCTCGTTAAGAACTCTGTTAATTTCCAGCATGCCGACGATTTCGGTCCCATCGTATAGGGGAACGCTCATATACAAAATACGTTCGCCGCCCTTCGAAATCATTCCGGTATCATGCTGGCTGTCGAAAGCTGCTGGAAGCCCCAATAACACAGGGTCCGAGCCTGTAATATTGACGACCTTGCTATCTGGCTGCACAATGCGAATCATTTCATTCACATTATAATATTCACTAAGCAAATCCGAATTGTTAAGCCCTTTGCCGCTTTGGATTTGCGGATTTTCCAGCATGAGATTGATTTTGTTCGCGATGACTCGCTCTTCGCTTTCTGTCGTAATTTTAATGACATAAAAATAAACGAAAATATTAAACAAAATCAATATAAAAATGAGCCAGAAAATCGTAAAAAGCGTAAATCGTTTTCGCAGCGTCATGCGTCAGGCTCCTTGACCATATAACCAACACCCCGGACGGTATGAATAAGCTTGTGGCGGTAGCCCTTGTCCAGCTTTTGCCGCAAGTAACGGATATACACATCGACCAGATTCGTCTCGCCGATAAAATCATATCCCCATACTTCGGAGAGGATATCCTCACGGGATTTCTCTTCATTTTTGTTTTCAACCAAATAAACGAGCAATTCAAATTCTCGCGGCGTCAGCTCGATTATAATATCTTTGCGGAAAACTTTGCGCGTACGCAACTCAATCGTCAAATCGCCTACCTTAATCATATCCGAGCCTTCGGATTCACGCGGATTTTGCTGGAATATGCGCAAAATATTGCGAACGCGCGCCAGCAGTTCCTCCATCGCAAACGGCTTCGTAATATAATCGTTAGCTCCATGCTCAAAGCCGCTTACTTTATCGGGAACGGTATCTCTCGCTGTAAGCAATATGACTGGAACTGCATTGCCCGCCTGTCTCAGACGGCGCAGCACCTCAATACCGTTAAGCTCCGGCAGCATGACATCAAGCAGCACGAGCTCCCACTCCCCTGACGAAGCCATTTCATAGCCTGTCCGTCCGTCCAAAGCCGTGCCTACTGTATAACCCTCATGCTCAAGCTCAAGCTGTAAAATGCGGGATATGCCTGCTTCATCTTCTACTACCAGGACACGTTCTTTCATCTTAAGCGTTCACCTACCTTAGCAAATAGTCTGCATTGACCCGTTTTGTACTCATCATAAAGGAATATTCAATTAAAATGCAAGCAAGCCGGACTACTGCCGCTTGCAGTCCGGCTTGCTTGTTTTCTTCAAGCGTTATTACGATCAAGGTGAAACGGCCGAAAGTCGTCCTCTGGAGGCACGGCACGTTTCAGCCAGAAAAATATAGAGAAAGTATAGCAAAATCATATACTTTCCTATACTTTCAAGCTGCAACCCGATTAATTTTGGGTTTGCATGGACCAGCTTTCGACATCCCAAGTTTTCGTTACCCAATCCTCGTAAAAATCAGGTTCGTGGGATACGAGAACGACGGTGCCTTTGAATACGCTAAGCGCGCGCTTCAACTCGGCTTTTGCAATGACATCCAAATGGTTCGTTGGCTCATCGAACAAAATCCAGTTACTTTCGCGCAGCATCAGCTTGCAAAGACGAACCTTCGCCTGCTCGCCGCCGCTCAATTGATTGAGCGCCCGCGTAATATGCTCATTTTTCAAGCCGCAACGGGCAAGAGCTCCACGAACTTCACTTTGCGTCATATGCGAAAATTCATTCCATACATCATCCAGCGGCGTCATCGTAGGCGCCTTGGCTTCCTGTTCGAAATAGGCCGGATGCAAATAATCCCCGCGGTAAACTTTACCATCAAGCGCCGGAACAACGCCGAGAATCGTTTTGAGCAGCGTTGATTTGCCGACACCATTGCAGCCTACGATCGCAATTTTGTCACCGCGCTCAATGAGCATGTTCATCTTTGGGAGAAGCGGTTTATTGTAGCCAATGGACAAACCGTCCGCCTCGAATACCGTTTTACCGCTAGTACGGGCCTCTTTAAAACCAAAGGTCGGCTTAGCCGCTTCCTCCGGTTTGTCGATGCGATCGATCCGGTCAAGCTGCTTCTCACGGCTCTTCGCCCGTCCAGAAGTCGAAGCACGCGCTTTATTTCGCGAAATAAAGTCTTCCTGCTTCTTGATAAAATCCTTCTGCTTCTCATAGGCATCAATATGCTGGGCTTTGTTCATATCTGCCATCTCAAGGAATTTCTCATAGTTGGCAGAATAACGCGTCAGCTTGGCAAACTCCAGATGGTAAATAATATCTACCACTTGGTTCATAAAGCCTGTATCATGGGAAATCAGGACGAACGCATAAGGGTACGACTTCAGATAGTTCGTGAGCCAGTTAATATGCTCTTCATCCAAATAGTTCGTAGGCTCATCGAGCAATAAGACCGTCGGCTTCTCCAAAAGCAGCTTGGCAAGCAACACCTTCGTCCGTTGTCCACCGCTGAGCGCCGTTACGTCGCGTTCAAGCCCAATCGCATTCAGCCCTAGACCATTGGCCATCTCATCAACCTTGACATCGATTAAATAGAAATCGCCAATTTCCAGCTCTTCCTGAATTTCACCCATGCGCTCCAGCAGCTGCTCCAGCGTATCCGGATCGGCATCGCCCATTTGCAGCGCAATATCATTCAATTCCTGCTCGAGCAGCAGCATCGGTGAAAAAGCATCCTTCAGCACATCGCGAATCGACTTGCCTGGCGTTAATTTCGTATGCTGATCCAAATAGCCGTAGCGGACGCGTGGGGTCCATTCTACTTTGCCTTCATCCTTTAGCAGCTTTCCTGTCAAAATGTTCATCATTGTCGATTTTCCCGTTCCATTGGCACCTACAAGGCCAACATGCTCGCCAGCCAACAGGCGGAACGATACGTTTTTGAACAAAACACGGTCGCCAAACGTATGGGATAATTGCTCTACTGTTAATAAACTCATTTCTACTTAGCTCCATTCATGCACTTGTTTATCGTGAGGATTTGCTCCGTTCTCGTGTTAGGAGTATGACAAATAAAGCCTCATCGTATGAAAACGCCCGCAACACCTAGCCTTTTTGGGCTTCGTGTCGGTACGCAATGCTTGTCGTTTTTAAGCTTATATATGTTTATGCCCGACCTATTGTACCACAAGAGCTGCACTATTGTGTAAAAATCAATGCGGATTTTGTCTCTTCAAGGGTACCATATAGCATCTTCGGCATCCTCATTTCCCTTTCCCCTTATTCAGCATTCGGCTAATTAACACAAGCAGCGGATGAAATGACTGCTTTACAGGCCTGCACAGCCGTTTGTCCTCCGTCACCCATTTGCCGCTCCAAAGCACCTTAAGCCATTCGGCTGCTGGCAGCATAGGCAGAACTGCTAGTGGCCGCTCCGGCAGTAATTGCAGCCATTGCTCCCTCTCCACAAAGCGGTTATCCTTATTCGCCAGCCATACGAGACGCCCTTCCTGAGCATTCAACTTCTGCTGAAGCGTTTGAAGGCGACGCAGCTGTGGCTGCTGCCATTTTGCCGGAAAAGGATCGGCGACTACACAGACCAGCTGGCACCGAGATAGCCACTCGCCTGCTGCCGGCTCATTGAAGCTGGAAGCATCGACGATTTTCACATCGGAATGCCGCTGATTCAAATAAAGCTCCCATTTTTCCAAGTCGCATGTTTCTTGCTCTGTTTGGGCAGGTTTTTGGGCAAGCCACTGAATAACGCCTTCCTGCCAAGTCCAATAATGATGGAAGGCCTGCCTTCCACTCGCATATTGGGAGGGCAGGAGCGCATGCCATTCTGGACGATTACTTGGAAATTCAGCTGCAAGACAGCTCAATCCCCCTTGACCAAGCAGCTTGGCTAATGTAATAGCTGCAAAGGTTGCCCCCGCTCCGGGTGACAATGGCCATACGCCAATCGTTATTCCCTTTGCCGCGCTAATGTGACTTTGCCTGCCTTGGAAGCCTGATGATAGACGGACATGATCACCACTCGTCAGTTGTACGATAGCCAGCAGTTCGCGCTCTACTTGCTCCATATTTGCGGTGCGCTCTTCAAGTCGATAGGCAAGCATTCGGCTAAGCACATGAGCCAGCATGCCAGAGCCCTCTGTCTTCATTCGCCCCTTCCACTTGAAATGAGGCTCTAGGCGTGGAACAACGGGTACGGGCTCATAGTACTCGCCCCCGCTCGCCAAATAATAGAGCAGTGCGCCAAGCCCATATACATCGGTTCGGGGATCGCTTCGGCCGCTGCCCTGGTACTGTTCGGGAGCGGCAAAGCCTGGCGTTCCAAGCTTTGCCGTATCTTGTCCTCCATTTGCCTTAACTTGCCTTGCAATACCAAAATCAATCAGGCGCAAATGTCCGCTGCCATCCTCTATCATGACATTAGACGGTTTTAAATCCCGGTGAATCATTTGCGGCGTTTGACGGTGCAGATAGTTAAGTGCCGAACACAACTGAAGTCCAAGCTGGGTCACCTCTAGCAGTGTTATTTGGCGCTGTCGTTTTTGAAACTGTGCTGCAAGCGTTTCTCCATGAATGAAGTCCATCACAACAGCATAGACAGATTGTTTATGTATCGGAAACGCATCCACAATATGAGGGAGATTCGGATGATTTAACCGCACCAGCATGGCTGCCTCTGCGTTAAACGAATGAGTCCCGCCCGCATCCTCCTCTATAGATATAGGCTTGATTTTAATGGCCCGCAGCTTGCCTTGCAGCTTTCGATCTTCCACCGCATATACGATGCCCATTCCACCCTTGCCGAGCACTGAGATAATTGCATAGCGATCCGCTATTATTGAACCCGTCTCCCAAAGCGGGAGTTCAACCTCCGCTCCGCTTCCTCCCATTCATCCCACCCTTTCCGTTTGAATGCAAAAAATCCCGGCTGGACAGACGAATAGCGTTCGTCTTTCAGCCGGGATGCTTTCCCATACTTATATTCAGATAGTATAACATGCAAACCTAAAAAAATGAATGACTATTAAAGCATTTTTCACTAAGCGAATATTACGATCTGCCTGCATATCCCGCATTAAACTCCTGAATAATCTGGTCGCCTCCAAGCTTCTTCCACCGCTCTACTTCCTTATCGAAGCCTTGCTCATCAAGCAAACCAAGAATAAAAGAGTTGGTCGCGTTTTGAATAATCACATTCAGCTCGCCTCCACGTTCGTTAGCAGTTGGAGAATCAAGCGAGGCGGCAGGGTTAACGACGAGGAAGCTGCGATTATCCTCCGTCAAGCGGTCGCTTTTTTCCCTAAGCGGATCACCCTGCGGACGAATAGCAAGCGCCCTGACCCCCATCAGCGAAATAAGCGGCCGTACCTCCTGCTCCCATCGCTCGCTTTCATTGGAGAGCAGCTCTACCATATCACCATTTTCCAGCTTATAGTGAATGCCTTCAACACCATAATTAAGCATATAAATGAGCTCTGGGTCGGCAAGCCGATTAAAAAATTCAAGAATGCGCAGCAGCTCAGCCTCGCTTTTCACCTGCGATTTTGGGAATACGAATATGCCGTTATGCCCCGCCTGCGACCATACATGCGGCTTGCCGTCAGGTCCGTTGATCCGGTTCACCAAATCAATTTCGGCTTTTGGATTGCTTTGAATAAGCGTCTTATATAAATTACGGCCATCATCCATGTTTCCTATATAGACACCCGCGCGCCCCTTCGTAAATTCCTCCCATTGCTGCTGCTTGCTCGTCACCGCAAACTGCTCATTCATCAATTTCCCTTCATACAGCTTCCGCATAAATTTCATCGTATCTTTATAAGCGCTGAACATAAATGCAGGCTGCAGCTCTCCGCCCATCCAGCCCCAATCATTCGGCGCGCCAAAATAAGAGGCCAGCGTTTGGAAAGCGCCAAACTTCAAATCGTTGCGATCTGTTAGGCCGTAGGTATCATGTAAGCCATTGCCATCAGGATCATTTTTCGTGAACGCCTCCATCACCTTATATAGGCTTTCCAGATCTGACGGAGCCTCCAGCTTCAACTGGTCGAGCCAATCCTTGCGGTAGATGATGCCTTGGCGGGACAGGTCCCGCTCCCGATAAATGCCATATATTTTGTTGTCAATTGATGTATTTTGCAAAATCGTTTTGTCCATAGCGTTCAAATTCGAAAATTGCGATAAATAGGGACCAATTTCCCAAAAAGCACCGGCACGCACCGCGCTCAAAAAAGCAGAATTGCGAATATCCTGAATCGTGACGATTTTGGTAAGCGCATCCGAAGCAAGTGCGATGTTCAGCTTATCCTCCTTCATTGCATCAGCGACCCAAATAATGGACAGCTTCGTATTGGTCGCATCCTCAATATGCCCCAGCACGACATCGGATGGCGGGCTCTCCGTGTATTGAACAGCTGTCCACGTTAAATCAAGCGGCGCTTCCTTGCTCTGGGCGCCCACACTCTCATCGAGCTGTTGACAGGAAACCATCACTACAGCTGCTCCGCATACTAAGGCCGTTAAAACCGATTTCGCGCAGCGATGAATCTGTCTCTTCACAAAATTCATAGGCAACATGACCCACTTTCTGGTATAATACCCTAGTAATTATTGTTTGCGAAGCAGTGCAGCGTATGGCTCGCAATCATTTTGGAGGAGATATGATGGCAGCCCCACCTAATCGGTATTTTTTGCGAATTTTGCTGTTTGGCTTTCTAGTTAGTTCCTTACCCGTCATTATTGTTGGACTATTTTCCTACATGAAATCCTCCGACACAATCCAGCAAAATGTAAACGCCTCCAAACTGTTGCAGTTGGAGCAAATGCAAATGAATGTGGAGCAGGTCATGCGTACCGTAGACCATTCCATGACGTATTTTGTCAATTCATCTTTTTTGAAGTCCGCCATGTTGGAACCGCTTAATGTGGAACAATTTCAATTATTTAACCAAATCAAGCAAGAAGTCAACCATTTGCAGACATTTGATACAGGAATTGAAAATATTATTTTATTAAGTACCCGAGAAAATTGGTATATTGACAACTCCGGCCTATATCGACTGAGTGAATTGGACAAAAAAGACCAGCTGCTTCAATATAAGGAGTTGCCCTTCGATTCGCAGTGGATAACGGAGCCCGTCAGCAATACCGTGCTGCTTGGCCAATCCTCAAGTCGTTGTACATACGGCATCAGCCTCGTAAAGAAGCTGCCGCTGACGGCTTCAACCAAAAATGGGCTTGCGGTGTCGACGATCCCTTCCTGCTATTTGAATGAGCTGCTTTCCTTTGATAAAAATAGCGAGGCTGTGCTCGTATTTAATGATAGAGGCGAGCTGTTGTTTGGGCAAAATGAAGAGCTGCTGCCCTCTGAGGGCTTATTCACTGCCCTTTATCAGGATATTACCGAATCTGACTCAACTCTTGCTCAATTTGATACGCAGCTTGAAGGGACCGACTATACGGTATCCTATCGCAAGTCTGATTATAACGGATGGACATATGCTTCTATTACATCGCTCCATGCCTTGTCGAAGCAATCCCGTGCCATTGGCTGGTTTACAGTGTTTATTTGCCTAGCTTTGCTTGCCATTACGCTGCTTGTGACCTGGTTCGGCTCTCAACGCCTGTATAAGCCAATAGAACAGCTGTTTGTGAGCGTCTTCCAGTTGTTTCCCTCCAAGCATGATAAGCCAAGCCGCGACGGCTTCGTCTATATTGCTGATCAAATTCGGCATGTCATTCGCGAGAAAAGCGAATTGGAAAGCACGATGAACAATCAGATTGACAGCTTGCGCACGTTGTTCATGATGGAGCTGTACCAAGGAAAAAGCAACAGTCGAACGATTGAAGAGCGGCTCAAGACGCTTTCCTTGCCTACAACGTTTAAAGGGTATGCGATTATGACGCTGCGCATTGATTTTTTTGAAGGAACGAGCTATACGAAGGGCGATACCGATTTGCTGTTGTTCGCCGTGAATAATATTGTGGAGGAATTGGTTGATGCGAGCGACAGGCTGGCACCTATCGTCTACGAACAGTCGCAAATTACACTTCTGCTGAACCGTGAGCATAACCAGGATGCTTTTTTTGCCCAATTGGTTCCATTGGCGGGGCAAATTGCGCAAACCGTAAAAGAAGTGCTGAATCTGTCCGTCAGCTTCGGTTTTAGCGGCTACCATGACAAGCTGAAGTCAGCGGGCACTGCGCTTGAGGAAAGTATGGAGGCTTATAAGCATTTAAAACGGTTTGGCGACTCCTCGACGATGTTTTATCGGGATCTGCCACAAAAGCTGAGCTTCAATACTTCTTATCCGGTACGCCTGCAAACGGAGCTAAATGACGCTATCAAGCTTGGAGATCGCGCCAAAAGCGACGAAGCGCTGGCGGAGCTATTCGAAGCAGTGTTTAAGCAGCAGCTAAGCGCCCATGATTTTGAGCTGACGACTGCAAGGCTGCTAATTGATTTGATCCATCTGTCCCAGTCGCTCGGTATTCACGAAATGGAGCTTGGCGACCATTCATCCTTATTTGAATATTTGTTCAAGCCGCACTCTCCGAAGGAAGTTCGCAACTGGTTTCTGCAAAACATCGTGGAACCGATTATTGTAGCGGTAGAGGAGCGAACCAATTCTCAGTATAAAAATATTTCTGAGAAGATCATTCATATGATTCACCAGCAATATGACCAGGAGATTACGCTGGAAGCCATTGCGGCGAGCATGCATTACAATGCGAACTATGTAAGCAGCGTATTCCGTAAGGAGACAGGAACTTCCTTCAGCGAATATTTGGCTGCGCACCGTCACCGCATCGCGCTTGGCCTGCTTCAAGACACAAATATATCGGTCAAGGAAATTTCTGAGCGGCTGCAATATACAAATCCGCAAAATTTCATTCGCTCCTTCCGCAAGCTCGAAGGAACAACTCCCGGAAAATACCGGGAGCTGCATCAGCCGGGGTAGCCATTTACTGCTCCCCGGCTTGAGCTGGCTGTAAACTAAGCACGCCATCGAGCTCCACACAAGCCAGAACAAAGGCTCCTACACCGTGCAAATCGTTTTCGCTTGTTGGACGCGTCACATAGTTGCGATAATCCCCCGCTGACGTTCCGATGCAGATGCCGGTCACAATTAGTCCCGTCTCATCGGAATGCAGCGTGCGGAGCAGCCCTTCATAGCCTTTTACCGCAATCTCCGAATAAGCTTTCGAAATGCACCCATGCTTGATCGCTTTCGCTATCGTATATAGAAAGAGGCATGTGCATGAGGTTTCCAGCCAATTGTCCTCCCGCTCGCCTTTATTGACAACCTGATACCACAATCCGCTTTTATCATCCTGAAACTCGGTGAGCGCTTCAACAAGTGCCGCGACCTCCAGCTCGATGGTAGCTCGGCCCGGATGCGCTGTCGGCAGGACATCGAGAAAATCAACAAGCGCCAGGCCATACCAGCCGAGTGATCGACCCCAAAATTCTGGTGAGCAGCCCGTCTCCGGGTTTGCCCATGGCATGCTTCGCGTCTCATCCCACGCATGGTACAGCAGTCCTGTCCGTGTATCCTTCATACGACGATTCATTAATCGCTCCTGTTTGAGCGCCATATCCAGAAGCTCCGGCTTCTCATATTTCGCACCATAAATCATTGCGAATACGCCGCCCATATAGAGGCCATCCAGCCACATTTGATAAGGATATTTATCCTTATGCCAGTAGCCTCCCTCCGATGTCTGATTGAGCGTCCCGAACATTCCGAGCAGACGGTCTGCCGCCAGGCGATATCGCGGATCATCAAACTGTTCATCCAGCGTAAACAAAATCAGCCCAGCCATTATCCCGTCCAGCTCGCCGCGTTCAAAAGTCAGATTGCCATAAGGATCGATTAAAGCATCCGCATAGCTTTTAATATACAGCAAATAGCGCTCGTCGCCATTTTGCTCCCATACCTTGAGCATCCCATACAAAAATACGCCTTGATGGTAATGCCAGCGGTTTGCTGGAGGCAAGTCATGCGCTTCTGGAAATCTCGCCATTAAGGAATCGCAGGCGGCAACGCCCCATTCCAGCGCTAACGCATCGCGTACACGCATCGTTTCAGCTAAATTGGATAGACTCATTTGACTTCAACCTCTCTTCATATAGGATACAAGAATGACAACCCGGGATCCCCCGAAGGGAAGTGTCTGCAGGCAGACTACCCCTTCACCGAGCCCAGTAAAGCGCCTTTATCAAAATACTTTTGCAAAAATGGATATACGAGCAATACCGGAACCGTCGCTACCACGATGACGGCCATTTTGATCGTCTGATCCGGAGGCGTAACGAAATCACCTGAGAAGCCCGAAGAATCCGCCGTCAAGCCGCTTGCCAAAATAACAATTTGCCTCAGTAATACTTGAATCGGCCACTTTTCAGCACTATCAATGTACAAAATCGCTGGCAAATATGTGTTCCAATACGTTACGGCATAAAAGAGGGAAATCGTTGCAATCGCCGGCATGGAGAGCGGAATGACAATACGGAATAAAATGCCCCAATCCGTGCAGCCATCAATTTTTGCCGACTCCTCAAGACCATCCGGCAAGTTTTGAAAGAAGCTGCGCAAAATAATCAGGTTAAATGCATTAATAGCCGTTGGCACAATAAGCGCCGCATAGCTGTCGATCATACCTAACGACTTGACGACGATAAAGGTCGGAATCATCCCGCCGCTGAACAGCATCGTAAACACAATCATAAACATGATCTGCTTGCGACCTACCAAATCACGTCGAGACAAGCCATAGGCCATCAGTGACGTAAGTATCATGCTGAACAACGTACCAAAGCCAGTAACTCCAATCGATACCAGCATACTGCGAAAAATGGTATTCGTTGAGAAAATATAGGCATACGCATCCCAGCTGATCTTCGTTGGGAACAGGACGAACCGTTTCTGCGCAAGCTCATCAACTGTCGTTAGCGATCCAGCAATAATATGCAGGAAAGGAAGGATTGTCACTAACGCAACTAAAAATAATATTACATAGACAGCGCCATCGAATAAGCGGCCGCCAATCGTTTTGTCATGCACCATAATAGCCTTTCCTCCTCAAGATGTTGCTTCGGCGGCAAACATAGAGCTTAATATACGCCTTCTTCGCCGAATTTTTTGGCCAGCCAGTTTGCGGACATCACCAGTACTAAACCGACGAAGGATTTGAAGAAGCCTACCGCGGTGCTATAGCTGAACTGCCCTTGTTTAAGCCCCGCTGTATACACATACGTATCAAAGATTTCCGCCACATTCCGATTCATCGCGTTAAGCAGCAAATACACATGCTCAAATCCTAGCTCCAGGACATCGCCAATTTTCAAAATGAGCAGGATAACAATAACGCTGCGGATTGACGGCAATGTAATATGCCAAATTTGGCGGAAACGGTTGGCACCGTCCATCCGCGATGCCTCGTACAGCTGCGGATCGATGGCTGCAATGGCCGCTAGGTACACAATCGTTCCCCAGCCGGCTTCACGCCAGATGACCTGCAAAATGTACATTGGCCGGAACCATTCATCGCTTAGCAGAAAGTTGATTTTCTGCATGCCCATCGCATCAAGCCCCTCGTTAATCATACCGCCATCCATCGTAACCATGACGAAAGAAATCGATACGATGATAACCCAGGACATAAAATGCGGAATATACACAATCGTTTGTACAAAACGCTTGAAGGCTTGCAGTCTTACTTCATTTAACAAGATCGCAAGTATGATGGGAACCGGAAAAAAGAAGATTAAGTTCATTAGAAACAAGACGATCGTATTGCGAAAAATAGTCCAAAACATCGGTTCGGTAAACAGGCGCTGATAATGCTTGAAGCCTACCCAATCACTTCCGAGAATACCGTCGTATGGACGGTATTCCTGGAAGGAGATCACAAGCCCCCACATGGGGAAGTATTTGAATAAGACAAAATACAGCAGTCCCGGCAAAATCATGAGGTAGATTGCTTTATTTTTCAATATACGCCGGCGAAGGTCATGCTTCTTCATGTCCGGCTTAACGGCTGCTACTGCTGACGCTGAGTTGCTGCTCATGTGAAACATCCTTTCGGTTCCCTGTTTTGACAGGAGTTCTATTGCTATTGCTATTGCGATTTAGCTAAAGAATCATTGTATTCAGCGATAATGCTCTCGCCGCCGCCCTTTTTCCAACGCTCGATTTCGCCATCAAATCCTGCCGCATCCAGGTTGCCCAGAATATAGCGGTACGTCGCATCATTAATAATTTGCTGAAGCTCTACGCCCTTTTCGCCAAATGTTTTGGAATCAAGCGCCGCTGTTGGATCGTTAATCAGCATGCTGTTGTTTTCGATAATAAGCTCCTCTGCTTTAGCTTTAGCTGGAAGCTTGTTGTAGGCACGCAGCATATCAATCGTGCTTTCGCCGCCCACTTGCAAAATTTCGTAAGGCTTTTGCTCGCGGTCTGTCAACTTCGTGTCTTCGACCTTTTGCACTAATCCGCCTTCTACGAGCGTGTAATGCTTGTCTGGAACTCCCCACTTGACGAGATTGGCCAGCTCTGGCTCCATCAGCTTGTCATAGAAAGCTAAAATGCTTTTCAGCTCTTCTTCCGATTTAACCGATGATTTCGGGAACAATACTAGGTTTCCGTAGCCTGGAATCGACCAAATACCCGCATCGCCGTTCGGTCCGCTAATGTGATTCGCTACATCGTAAAGGGCATTTGGATTAATTTCCACGGTTTTCTGGTGCAAGCTTTGCACATCCGCCATCGAGCCAATGTACATGCCCGCTTTTCCTGTAATGACCAGATTCTGCTGATCTTCCTTGCTCGTAACCGGGAAATCTTTATTGATTAGGCCTTCGTCATACAGCTTCTTGAAGAAATCCATCGTTTCTTTATACTGCGGGAACATAAATTCCGGCTGCAGCTTGCCGTCTGCCAAGCCCCAGTTGTTTGGTGTGCCAAAATACGAGGCGACAGTCTTAAATGCGCCATATACCAAATCGCTGCGGTCGGTCAGACCCATCGTGTCGGCCTTGCCATTGCCGTCCGGATCGCCTTCCTTAAACTGCTTCAGCATATTGTAAAGCTCATCTGTCGTTTTTGGTGCTGCGAGGCCTAGCTTATCCGCCCAGTCCTTGCGGAAAATAATGCCTTGACGCGACAGCGGACGCTCTTGATAGATAGCATACGTTTTGCCGTCTACTGCTGTATTTTTCACAACCAGCTCATCGAGCTTGCTTAAGTTTGGGTAGTCCTTAATGAAAGGACCAATTTCCCAAAATTGGTTATTGCGAATCGCGTCGCGGAATAGGATGTAGGTGGTCTGATTTTTCATGTATACAGCCTGAGGCAAGGAGCCCGTTGCAAATGACGAGTTCAGTTTTTCTTCATAGCTGCCATCTGGTACCCAGTTAATCGTCAAATCCGTATTCGTTTTTTCCTCTAGCAATTTCTCAATCTCATCTGTAGGAACTTCTGGTGTATGCAAGTTTGTCATTATTGTCAGTTTAAAAGGAGCTTGTGCTTCGCTCGTTGGTGCTCCTCCTTGATTAGTGCCTGATGTTGCGCTTCCCTCGTTCACGCCTGACCCTGATGCACAGCCTGCCAAAATACAGCCTGCTAATGTCGTTGTACATAAGACGCGAAATGTTGATGCCGCTTGTTTCTTTCTCATGCTTTGACCTCCCGAATTTGAAATTCATTTAGGTGCTCTTGTTACCCTTTCATCGTATAACCCGCCTAAGCGGTTTGCCTATAATCACCACGCCATATGTTATGGCGCAATCCCTTGTGGCGCAAGGGTTACAGCCAAATGTGAGCTAAGGATTATAGCGGTTATGCCCTAAATCCGGCCCTTTTTCCGCCAAAAAAAGCGCAGCAAAAAAGCATGCAGGGTGTTGCTCATTCGCTCCCGGCATGCTTTTTAAAAAGGTTTTAGTTTCAAGTTGAGCTGGGGGTTGGAATCGGTGTTGGAATCACGCTCGATCCCGAATCTTCCGCCACCCTCTCCTCTATTGGAATTTCAGTTGCTGAAGGAGCAGTCGGCGCCTGCCCTGCTGATGGCTCCGATGCGTTCGGTGCCGTCGGGCTAGGTTGAGACGGAGTCACTATAGGACTTGCAGTCGGTGTCGGTATTGGACTTGGGCTTGATGTTGGAGTTGATGTTGGAGTCGGAGCAGGCTTGCTCCACGGCTTCGCTACGCTTTTAGCTATCCATCTGCTCCCTTGCACGCTTGTTTGGATCTCATACCAGCTTCCTTTTTCCCTCGTCACCTTATAGACTCCTGGTTTTACGCTGCTAGCTGTTTCCCGGTTCAGAACCGGATAACGATAAGTTGTCACTGGCGAGGTCAGCTCAATGGTAGCAGACGCTTTTTTTGCTTTTTCTGTCAGCATCGCCTGCTCGTAAGCTGTCGTCCCAATGAGCCACATCGTATCCTTATGCTGCTTCCAAATCCGATCCCAGTAGCTAAGCGGTACATTCGTCTCCCCTACAGCAGGAGCTATTTCTGGCGTAAGGGCTGGTTTGCCGAATTCGGTAATGAACCAATCGGTAAAGCCGCCACCCGAAGGATTAGCTTCTGGAGCTACCGCCCGATAGCCTGTCATCGCTGCGTAAGCCTGGACAAATGCCCGATCTCTTGGCAAATTAGATGCTTTCGTCTTAAAATTCCAAAATATGATTTCACCAGACGAGTGATAGGATATCGCGATTTCCGGCTTTATTTGTTTGGTGAAATTGTACATAAGCTGGGCTTCTTTCGCTTCCAGCGGCTTTTTGCCTTTATAATTTTTATAGGAAGGCCCATATTCGGCTTGGCGAATCGTGTCCCAATCGGCTGGATACTGCCTGTTCAAATCGACACCTTTGCCATTGGCTTTCCAGCGCTTGAAATCCCGGCTATTTTTGTTCATTTTGATTAATTCGGCATGATCCTGCTGCGGAAAAGCTGCTAGCCCTTTTTGTTGGAGGGTTACGCCATCGGGATTAACCATAGGCACAATTTGAAACGTGATATGATCGAATAAGTCAGCCGTATTCAGCTGCTTCCACACTCCCTGCTTAGCTGCACTTGCTGCCATCGTTTCCGCCATATTCATTACCGTAATGGTCGTCATCCATTCCCTTGCATGATGGGAAGCATTCAGCAATACATTGACGGGTCCATTGCCAATTTCCATCAACCACAGCTCGCGCCCATATTCACTTTTTCCGAGGCTCCGATAACGGATCAGCTCAGGATAAGCTTCAGCGAGCTTCTTCATATCACGCGTCATTATTTCATAGCTGTATAGCTGTTTTGGATTTATTATCGCTTGCTTGGAGCCCCCTCCACTCGCTGCTACTAGAGTAGGCAGCACAATCGCCATAATAAGCAGCCCTAATAACGTCCTTTTTCTCAAAAACAAATGCATGTAAAATAAGCCCCTTGTCTGTATTCGATAGATTTCAACAACATCCATGGAATTTCGACAAAAATACTATATTCACCTGCTAGAAATACAAAATAATATAGTTTTGGATATACCGTTTAGACGCCAGAAGCTCCCGCTTATCCGTCTTAAGACGGAGTACACTTTCGTTCTAGCGAGCCTTTTTTCATATTGGAATGTCCTGTAAAATTTCCATTGAATACAACACTGCTTAAAAAGTGAAAAAGGATAGGTGAAAAGGATGACAGCCAATCAACCTGCTTCAGCATTATCGCTGTTAAGCAATCGATTTGTGCAAGCAATATTGATGTCCACTTTATTTTTGCAAATCGGCATCTGGGTACGAAATATCGCGGTTCTGCTTTATGTAAAAAAAATGACTAATGATGATGCATTCGCCGTTTCGCTTATCTCCGTTGCGGAGTTCGCGCCAATCTTCGTATTTTCATTTATTGGCGGGACGTTCGCCGACCGCTGGAGGCCGAAGAAAACGATGGTGTGGTGCGACCTGTTAAGCGCCGTATCCATTCTGGCCGTATTATTCGCCATGGAAAATGGAACTTGGCATGCCGTCTTTTTTGCTACCTTAATTTCAGCTATTTTGTCGCAATTTTCTCAGCCTGCTGGCATGAAGCTGTTCAAGCTGCATGTACCCGAGCATCTGGTGCAGACGGGCATGTCGCTTTATCAGACGCTGTTCGCGGTCTTTATGATATTCGGCCCCGTCGTTGGTACGTTTGTTTACCAAAGCTATGACATCGAGACGGCCATTGGCGTAATGGGCGCAGCCTTTCTATTATCCGCTGTTTCGCTAGCTTTCCTGCCTCGTGATCGAGATGATGCTGGAGAGCAGCAAAGTTCACGCGTGCTTGAAGACATTAAAGCGGGCTTTCGTTATGTGTGGTCCAGCAAAATACTGCGTACACTTGGCGGCGGCTTCGTTGCTGCTGGACTTGGTCTTGGCTTAATTCAGCCAATGGGCATCTTTCTTATTACAGAGCGGCTTGGGAAACCGGAGGATTATTTGCAATGGTTTCTATTAGTAAATGGGATAGCCATGATTATCGGCGGCGTGCTTGCGATGAGCTTCTCCAGTAAACTATCGCCGCAGAAGCTTTTAGCGCTTGGCATGACAATCGATAGTATCGCCATGATCGGAATGGGATTATCGAAGGATTACTGGTTCACGCTTAGCCTTCAATTTATAAGCGGTTTAGCTTTACCTTGCATCCAAATCGGAATTAACACTTTAATTTTGCAAAACACGAAGGAATCGTTTATCGGTCGCGTAAATGGCATCTTAACACCCATGTTCATGGGCTCGATGGTCGTCACAATGATGTTGTCGGGCTTAATGAAAAATGCGATTTCACTCGTGCCTATGTACATCATTGCAGGTTTATTTTTCCTACTAGGTGTAGCTATACTCCTTCCACTGTTTAAGTTGCAGAGCGGCATTGCTCCTGCAGCAGAGAAGGCTTTGGCTGAGTAAATAAGCATGCAGAAAAAAACGCCTCCCCACCTTAAGTGGAGAAGCGTTTTTTTCTGCCATTTTTAGTCCAGCTATCGCACAGGCTGTCTCCTACGAAAACTCGCGTTTTTTCGATTGCAGCACCGTAGCGAGAAAAGCGAGTGTCAGTCCCTGGCCCCAGCCTTGAATCCGTTTGCAGGATACTCCTTTATAGCCTTCCGCATCATTCATAACAGCCGTTCCAGCTGATACGCCTTGTACAGCGCCATCTTCGGTAATTTGCTCCAAAATGCCGTCGATCGACTTCTGGATATATTTATTGTACAGCGACCCGAAAGTGAACAAGCCTGCCGCGATGCCTGCCGAACCGGAAGTTTCCTCATAGGAAGTGGGATCGGTCACAATCGTATGCCAGAGTCCCCTCTCTGATTGCAGGCGCACCAGCGCAGCAGCCTGATCGCGCAGCGACCCTTCAATAATCATAAAGGATGGGTGCTGTACGGCAATGAGCGGGAGCGCTTTGGACATCGTAAGCGCAGCCCAGCCATTGCCGCGTGCCCAGAAAATGCTCGACATATGGTTTTGTGCAATATTATCCCAGCCATGATAATACAAGTTGCTGACAGGGTCTTGCAATACACGCTCATGACCATGGTATTGCAGCAAGCCGTCCTCCAAATAGTCTTCCCGTCCCAGAAGCTCGCCCATGCGAATGAGGAAGTAGCCCGCCATCATCATCGTATCGACCCAAGCCTGCTCAGGGAAATTGTACGTTTCAGAATTAACCGTATGCTGGAAAATGCCTTCGGCAAACCGTACCGCATCGTTTCGCAAATAATCTGCCATTTTGATCGCAATATCTAAATACTTGCGGTCATCGGTTGCTTTATATAACGTAATGAGAGCGTGACCAATCGATACGCCATTAACCGACAGCTTAGGAAGATCATCCTCAAGCTTCTCGTCCACCCATTCTTTAAGCAGCGTTAAGTATTTTTCATTCCCCGTTGCCTCATAAGCTTCACATACACCGAAAAATGCAACGCCGCCGGGCCAATCCCAGCCAAAATCCATGCGGAATGTACGGTCTACGACTTTATCGATTACTTCGCGTAAATGTTGTTCATCAAATTGCAGTTGCGGCATTTCACTCGTCTCCTCATTATTCATCGTCACTATTTCAACCCGCTTGTGCTTATTCCTTCAACAATATAGCGCTGGAACAAGAAGAACACGCCTAAAACCGGAATCAAGCTTACGATCGACATGGCGAACATGGCACCCCAGTTGGATACACTTTCACTATCGAGGAACATTTTCAAACCGAGCGATACGGTATAAGAGCTTGGTTTATTCAGATAAAGCAATGGCCCCATCAAATCTTCCCAACGCCAGTAGAAGGAGAAAATCGAAGCCGTTGCCAGCGCCGGAATAATAAGCGGCAGGATTATGCGTAAAAACAATCCGAACTTCCCAACTCCGTCAATCGTAGCCGCTTCATCCATCTCTCTTGGGATGGTCCGAATAAATTGAACCATCAGGAAGATGAAGAACGGAACACCGAAGTATTGAGGTACAACAATCGGTGAAATCGTACCGATCCAGCCCAGCTTGGAAAACATAATGTATTGCGGAACGAGTACAACGTCATGCGGCAGCATCAGCGTAACCATCATCACCGCGAACCAGATCGCTCTGCCCTTAAACTGCAGGCGAGCAAAACCGAAGGCGATAAAAGCTGAGGACAATACGGCACCGATCGTCGAGAAAATAACGATTTTCAGCGAGTTTGTAATAAAACCCATAAATGATTGTCCAGAGGAGCCAACCCAGCCTGTAACGTAGTTGCTCCAAATCCATGGATCAGGAATGAGCGAGCTGGAAGTTGTGAAAATAAGATTACTTGGCTTAAAAGAGCTCATGAGCAGCCAAATAACGGGATACACCATAACGATCGCCAGCAGGCCAACGAAAATATGATAAATCGGCCACTTAAATTTTTTCAATATCATGTTTAACGGCCTCCTTCCGATTCATAGTGAACCCATAGCTTGGATGTTGCAAATACGACTGCTGTCAACACACCAACGATGATGAGCATGACCCATGCCATTGCAGAAGCATAACCCATATCGAAGAATACGAAGGCTTGACGGAACAGATACAAGGAGTACAGCAGCGTGCCATCTAGCGGACCGCCCTCACCTTTGGAAATAATGTAGGCCGGAACGAAGGTCATAAAGGCGCTAATTAATTGCATAATCAGATTGAACAAAATAATCGGAGTCAGCATGGGCAAGGTGATGCGAAAAAACTTAGTAAAGAAGCCCGCACCGTCAACACCGGATGCTTCATACAATTCATTCGGGATATTTTTCAGTCCCGCCAGGAAAATCAACATCGAGGAACCAAACTGCCATACCGACAATGTGACGAGCATGAACAATGCGGCATTGGGATCACCGAACCAGCGTACGCTGTCTACGCCTAACGAGTTAAGCATCACATTGATAATCCCTTGATCGCCAAACAGGTTCCGCCACATAATCGATACTGCGACGCTTCCTCCAATAATGGAAGGCAAGTAATACACCGTTCTATATAACCCGACAGCTTTCGAGGTTGTATTCAAGATCATAGCGACGAATAAAGCGAAAATCAGCCGCAGTGGAACACCCAGAAACACGTAAAGCATCGTAACCTTAAGCGATTGCAAATAACGGTCATCTGAGGTGAACATGGATGTATAATTTTCAAGCCCTATCCAGCTGGGCGATGACAGCAAATCATAATCCGTAAAGGAGAAATAAAGGGACGCAGCTGCAGGTATGAGGGTGAAAATTAGAAAGCCAATGACAAACGGTGATATAAACGTGTATCCAACAAGATTGTTGCGGAAGGACAATGATTTCATCGTTACCAGCTCCTGCTCCTAGTGAAGTCTATTAAGTCGGTTTAAGGGAAGGGCGATGGGCATCTTATAAGCACCATCGCCCGCTTTTCCAACTTTTATTTATTTTTCTTCAATACGTTTTCTGCTTCACTTCTAAATTTCTTAGCAGCATCTTCCGCCGAAATTTGTCCGTAGTTCAGTTGCTCCGTCAAGCTTTTCAGCGATGCAAATACTTCGATAGCGCCGATAGGATCAACTGGATCCATTGGGGAGCTGTTTTCTTCCGACCAAGCTACATAATCAAATACTTGAACTTGCTCTGGGGACAATAGCGGTTTAAGCTCTTCTTTAATAACGCTGGATACTGGAACGCCACGCTCGCCGAGAATCAGCTTATTTGCATCTGCATCGTTAACGAAGAAGTTGATAAATTTCGCTGCTTCTTCCTTCGCTTTCGAGTTTTTCGAAATCGAGAAGAACATGCTTGGCTTCAAGTACAAGCCTTCTTTAGCGCCTGGATTCAACATTGGAGCAATTTTCATCGGACGGTTAACCGCTTGTTGCAGGGCAACAAACTGGTTGGACCACTGCCACACGCCGACTTGCGTGCCTTTTACCGTCATATCGTCTTCAACGCCCTTAATTTGGGCGAGTGTATCTGGAGTTGGAGCTGCGCCGGATTTCACGAGATCAGCCAGTTTGCCAAAGAAGTCTACAAACAATTGGTCGTCCTCATAGCCAAGTCCATTGCCAGCTTCATTGTAAAGCTTCTTGCCCACTGTACGGAGGTAGTAGCCGAAGAAAACTTCTGCGCGCATGCCGCCGTCGATGTATATGCCGTTCTCTTTCGCTTTTGCTGCCATGGACAGATAATCATCCCACGACCAATTTTCCGGAATGCTGTCTATGCCTGCTTTAGCAAGCGTTGCTGGGTCGTATTGGAAGCCAAGAGAGTTGACACCAAGGTTCATCCCGTACACGCCATCGCCCAATTTACCACCGTTCAAAGCGTTTTCAGAAATGTTGGTTACATCAATTTCTTTGCCGAAGTACGGTGTCAGGTCTGCCAGTTGGCCTTTACCGGCATACTGTGCATAATAGCCAGTATCAATTTGCATAATGTCCGGAAGCTCATTAGCTGCTGCTTGCGGAGCGATTTTTTTCCAATAATCATCATAGTTTGCATATTCAACTTCAATCGTTACATTTGGATTTTTCGTTTTGTAGAGGTCAATGACTTTTTTCGTGTATTCGTGGCGCGCTTCAGAACCCCACCATGCCATGCGAAGCGTTATCGGCTTGTCGCCGCCACCGCTGTTCGTTCCTGCATTAGTGCCTGTTTCCGAATTCGTTCCTGCGTTGCTGCCACAAGCGGTAGCCAGCATGAGTGCGGACGCCATGAGGGCGAGAACAACTTTTTTAGCTTGCTTCTTCAATTCGTATTCCCCCTTATTTCTTCTTAGTGATTATTTATGTTGCTTACAAATCAAATTATAGCGTTTTGTATGCGTTTTCTTAATAAAGAAAACCGCTTTTTTTGTTAAAAAAACAGAGATCACTATACGTTTATAGTGATCTCTTGTAGTCGGATGGCGTATAGCCTGTATGTTTTTTAAAAACTTGGCTGAAATATTGCGGGTTGTCTCCGAAGCCAAAACGCTCCGCAAGCTCGAAAACTTTAACGTCCTCCGTCCGTACAATTTCCTCCATTGCCTTCTCCACACGCAGCTTCATGACGTAGGCTGAGAAGCGCTCGCCCGTTTCTTTCTTAAACAGCTTGCCTAAATAATCCGCATTCATATATAAAGTTTCATTCGCTACCCAGTTGAGCGACAAAGCCGGATCAGCGAGATTGGATGCGATAACTTCAATCATTTTTTTTATAACCGTCGATTGCTTGCTGGCAAATGAATCAAAATTCGCCTCGCAAATGTCTTTAGCTGCTTGTCTGACGAAAGCTTCAATAGCCTTCAGCGTCTCCAGCTCATCAAGCCGTGCCAGCATTTGCAAATAATCGTTTAACCGATCCGGTGCACTTTGCCGAGAGATGGAAACAAAGAGCGGAATGACATATGATTTTGTCAGCACCGTATCCATGCGCTGATCGGCAAGCAATTGAAAAAAACGGGCCAGTTCCTCGCTCGCGGCTTCCCAGTTCCCCGCCTTCAGCTCCATGCAAAGCTGCTCCTCGTCATAATCAAAGCTCGAAGGCAGCACTGCTGCTGCGGTAGAAAGATCCTGAGGCGTAATAATCGCGCCCTCTCCAACATGAAATCGGAAGTTCAGACATTCAAGCGTCTCGCGGTACATTTTGCGTGCATCCGTAATTTCCCCAGCGCTGCTGACGGCAATCGTCGTTTCAAGCTTATAAAAATCTGTGAAGGTACACTTCATGCCTGACAATCGGGAGAACAGCTGCTCCTCCTGCTCCGTTTCCTGAATAAGCAGCAGGACGTGCCGACCGATCGTTGTACTGAGCAGTACTATTTCCTCACCAAGCTTTTCTTCGGCAATGTTCGTCAGGGCAAAAATATGCTCATATTCAAACATCCCTTCCACCTGCATCAAGATGAGCCTGATTGGCAACGTGTCATGCGTAATATGAAACATCCGGCGATACGTATCCCAATCGCGCTTGCCATACGTTTTATTCGTAACGAGCTCTTTAAGAAATTGCGCTTTCGCATGGGGCAGCACCTTGGTCAGCTCACTTTGAATGGTTTGAACGAATTGATGCTGCTTGCGCTGTGTCTGGAGATCTTCGATAACCTCGATTAGCGCCTCCGTAATCTTCGTCTCATTACAAGGCTTAAGCAAATAATGTTTGACCCCATAAGCCATCGCGGTGCGCGCGTAATCAAATTCACTAAACCCAGAAAGCAAAATGAATGCCATTTGCGGGTACAGCTCTTTTACCCGCTCTACGAGCTGAAGCCCATCCATGCCTGGCATCTTGATATCAGAAATAATAATGTCAGGCTGTTGTTCTTCAATAAAAGTCAATGCTTCCAAACCATTTCGGGCAGTGCCTATCAACTCTGCGCCAGAGCTTGTCCATGGAACAATTTGTGAAATTCCTTCCAAAATAATACGTTCATCGTCTACCAACAGCACTTTAAACAAACTAATCCTTCCTTTCATAGGGCAGCTTCAGGCTGACCGCTGCCCCTTCATTCGGCTGGCTGCTCACATGAAGGCCATATTCCTCGCCATACAGCAGCTTAATGCGCTCCTCAATATTCCGCAGTCCAAGCCCTGTTCCTTTCGTCTGCACTTCGCCGCTTAACAGCTTATCCGCATAAGCCTGCTCCATTCCCGGACCATTATCCCGTACAACGATATACAGGTACCCTTCCTCTGTATAAGCCTGAATACTAATGGTACAGCTGTCAATCATTTCTTCCAATCCATAATGGATGGCATTTTCTATCAGCGGCTGCAGCGCCAGCTTTGGCAAACCACAACTGAGCAGCTCCTCTGGAACATTAAGCTTGAAGTCGAGGCGCTCCTCAAAGCGGAACGTTTGAATCGTAATGTAATGACTGACGATTTCCAGTTCCTTACGCAGCGGAATAATCGACTCCTTCAAGTTGATCGATGTTCGAAGCAAGGAGCCGAGCGCTTCCACCATTTGCGAAATTTGCAGCTGATTGCTCATTTTGGCGCTCCAGTTAATCGAATCAAGTGTATTGTACAAAAAATGCGGATTAATGTTCGCCTGGAGCGCCTTGAACTGCGTATCCTTAATCGCAAGCTGCTTGACATAGTTTTCATGAATCAGCTCATTGATACGCTCAACCATAATGCGGAAGTTTCGCTGCATTTGGCCTACCTCATCCATCGCAAGCGCCCGCTCCGCCGGATCCTCTACATAATCGAAATACCCTAATTGAATGCGCTTCATATTGGCATTAAGCCGTTCAATCGGTTTGGTAATCCCATTAGCGACGCGCAGCGCAAATATGCCCGAAATAATAAACAGCAGGCCAAAAGCGGCAATAACGAAATTTTTGACCCAAACTAAATTGCGAAAAATATCATCAAACGAGATGATTGTATAATAATACCAATTCATGCGACTGGAAGCGACGTAGGTGACAAAAAAAGAATTGCCTTCCCGTTCCATAATACGGTATCCACTTGACCCATCTGTCAAACTTGAAAGCTCTTCGACAGAAAAAATAGCCTTATCTGGATAAATTAATTCTGTACCTCTGGCAATCATCATATTAGCTCCGCTGCTGTCAAGGCCGGACGACAAATCATGGAATAGCTTGACCGCATCTACCCGCACGACAATGGTGCCTAAATAATCCATATCCAAATTTTTATAGCTGCGAATTTCACGGGCTGCCGATAGCGAGCTGTCGCCTTCGCCAGGCGCTACCCACGTGTTGCCCCCTTCATTTCGCTTCGTTTCCAGCTTAAGCCGCTCCAGTCTGGGACTGGATAAATTTATCGTGCGCACGCCAGTTGCATAAGCCTTATCGTTCACATCATATAACTGAACGGAATGAATATATTTATCCAGGCCGCCCAAATTAACGACGCGGTCCTGAATATTCATTTGAAGCACATAGTTATCGTATTCCGTTCCACCGCTCTTAATAGTCCGCAAATATTCCTGTACTTTGGTGTCTGTTGCAATCGTATAGGACAACTGCTCGATTTTTCGAAGCTCATTCTCAATGCTTACGGCAGAGAGACTTAACGCTTTTGCAGATTGCTCATAGATTTTTTGGTCATAGATGTCGAAGGCATATTGCTGAAGAACACCGCCAAGCACCGCAACGGTTAATAGGACGGCGGAGAGGAGAAGGAACAGCTTATGTTTAATACGCAAATTCGCATAAAGCGCTCTCATATTACGCAAAGGAACTGCCCCCTTATCGACAATAAGCGCCCCGGTTGGAGCGCTCATCACGAATTGCTTCTATAACTAAGCCTTGCGATACTTTAAATACAATGTAATTTCGTCGCGATTATGGAACAACTGCTTGGCCCGCTCAATCGTAAAAGCGGAGCTGAGCCGCTCTGACACATCTCGAATCGTTTGCAGCGGCTTGCGGTGCATAAGCTTAATTGTAATAATCGCTGTAGCTTCACGTGCCAAGGACTGCTGCAGGTCAAGCACGAGCCTGCTCATTTGCATCGGGCTCCAGCTCATATCGCAGACGAGCAAATCATAAGCTTCTGCGGGCAGCTTAACATCAGACGCATTACGTTTATGGTAGGTTAAAGCAGGATGGCCATTTAACGAAGGATGCAGCTCGCCAGGGTCGACGGCCGTCACTCGCAGACCTCGTTCCAGCAGTAGTGACGTCCAGCCTCCCGGTGCCGCACCAATGTCCAGCGCCTGCTGGAATGTTTCATAGTGCAGACCAAACTCCCGTTCCGCCTCCAGCAGCTTGAACTTCGCACGGGAAATTTGCCCTTCCTCCCGTTGAAAACGCACAGCGCCGCCCGGCCAATCGGACAACATCTCCACAGGTGTGCCGCAGCCGACATAAAGCTGACTTGCAGCGGCATAAATCGCAATAATCATATCCGGCGATTGCCTCGCTGATTCGGCTCCGATTTCTTCGAGCACCGCATCCAGCACCGCTTTCGTATCTGCCGCAGAATACGGATAGACGGTCACCTTCGCCTTGCGCAGATGAATAGATACCTGCTTGTCCACAAAAGAAAGCTGTGCATTCCGCACCCCTCTGGACAGCTCCTCCAAATCATCCGCATTGCCGCTTGCCTCAATGACGCGGTCAACCGGCTGCAAATGCCTTAAAAAAATTGGCAGCTGCCGCTGAACCGCTTCCAAGGTTTCTTCCCTTGAAAGCGGACTTTCAAACATAAATACTTCTCCAGCTGCAAGCTGCGTCACTTTCAGCTGGCCTAATAAACGCCTCAGCTCTTCAACCGCATAGGCAGCATATCCTTGATTAGCCGTACCAATCCACCGGCTCATAACGCCACCTCCCTAACATCACACAAACCTTTACAATGAAGCAATTTCCTCCAGCAGCGAGAACGGCATCGGCCCATTATGCACTTTCGTTTCCTTCGGTGCATTGGCGTACAGCATTTGATACATTTGTACCCGTCCTGCTGCGCTGGAAGTGTGCAGGAAAACCTGGTTAGGATAACGTCCTGTGCTCACGATATGGCGAACAACCTCCGCACCCGTATCCTGATTCCAGCCCAAATCATAATCAAGCGATAAAATATCAATGTCTTCCGTATCAATCATTTGTTTGCATTGCTCAGCTGTCAAAGCCAGTACAAATCCCTTTGGGCAATGCCTGTAATCGTCTAAAAAAAGATGTATCATGAACGATTCCCCCGTTCGCGACTTTTAGCTTTCCACTTGCTCCGGCTGGCAGGAAGGACAGACAAACGCCTTGCGCGCAGCTGTGCCAACTACCTCAATTGGGGTGCCGCAAGTACCGCATGCTTCCCCTGCACGCTCGTAGACACGGCGCTGTAGATAGTAGCCGCCTGTCAGCTTGTCGTCCATCGTAAGGGGCTGCTCCATGCTGCCTCCCTTAGCCGCCGCATCCTTCAGCACCACATGCATCGCCTCATATAGACGCTGCCATGCGTCTTCTTGAATTAGCGGAATTTTGATATCCGGACGCACAGCGGCAGCAAATGCAATTTCATCGGCATAAAAGGAACCGATTCCGCTAATTACTTGCTGATCAGCCAATGCGGCCTTTAAAGCACCGCGTTTTTTACGGAACAGCTGAACAAACTTTTCAAGCGTCAGCCTTTTATCTAAAGGATCAGGCCCCAGCTCTGCCAGCGCCTGCTGCGTTTCTTTAACCGATAAAAGATGAACAAAGCCCTGACGCATTCCAGCAACATAAAGGCTGCCCTTTTCCAAATGAATGATGATCTGCGCCTCGCTCTGCGGGCGTTCCTCACCTTGCCCATAAAACAGGGACTCACCAGCATGAAGCTGCGCAAGCAAACGTTTGCCGTTGTCTAAATGCAGAAGCAAATGCTTGCCACGACGCTCCACAAACCAGATCGTTCTATTCATTAGCGCTTCGTCAAACTGCTCAGCGGAAACATTTAGAAACTTCTCTTGCAGCACCTGCGCTCCTATAATTCGGTCTCCTGCGAGCCGTTCTGTTAATAATACGCGATAATTTTCGATTTCCGGCAATTCCGGCATTACTGTTCGCTTCCTTCCTGTCTGTACGCTATCCCTATGTCAGCTGTTTGCAGTTTCCGTAATATAAGAGATCAGCTCATCTAAATTTCTACATATTTTATCCGGTTCGCAGCCTGCGCGTTCCGAATAGTGCTTATAATTTTGCTCCGTTGTAAGGCCTGTCAACACGAGCAGCGTCCCACAGCCTGAAGCGCGGCCAGCTGCTATATCCGTAGCCAGATTGTCACCGATTACCCAGGTGTCCGAAGCCGGAAGGCCGAGCTGCTTTAAGGAATAATCCATCAAAATCGATGAAGGCTTGCCAATGACAATCGGCTCCTTGCCCCCTGCTGCTTGCAGCATCGCTCCAATTGAACCAGCCCCCGGCATTAAACCGCCTTCCGAAGGAAGCAGCAAATCCGGGTTCGTTAAAATAAACGGAGCTCCGCCATGAATATAGCGAACCGCAAGCGAAAGCCTCGAATAGCTAAGCTCTCGGTCGATGCCTTGAATAACAAAATCCGGCTGTTCTTCCGTTAGCCGCAAGCCTGCCTCTTCAATAGCTGCGCGCAACCCAGCCTCTCCAATAACAAAAACAGTAGCCCCCGGCTTTACAGAAGCCACATATTCAGCAGCAGCCTGCGCTGATGTGCACACATCCTGCGCCTCAGCCGGAATATCCATCCTGTTCAATCGCTCAGCTACATCTCCCGGCGTGGCCGAAGAGTTGTTGGTCACGAATCGATAAGGAAGATTCAGCTCTTTAAGCTTGCGCAGCAAAGCATCTGCACCTTCAATTCTTCTCGTGCCATGATAAAGCGTGCCATCGAGATCGATGAGCAGGCCCCGCATTTCAGGCAAATTATGTCCCATGATTCCCCAGCTTCCTTCCTATCTTGCCCTGCAAGCGCAATGACCGCTTGCGAAGCTCTGCAAGCTCCGCCCGCTGCTTGGCAGTCTGACGCCCCCGAAGCGGATGGCTAAGCGCCATCTGCAGCGCTTCGTCCGCATATAATAAAGCCGAATCATAATCTTTCAGCTTATGTTCGTAATACATAGCGAGTTCGATAAAGGCGCTGTCATCGCTTGCCCCAAATTTGTGAGGCAACATTACAGCCTTCTGCCACAATAACACAGCTCGCCGCCAATTTCCAGCCTTCTTGTCACGTGCCGCGAGCAGCAGCAAAGCATTAAGCGTCATACCCGGAAGCTGTTCTGCCACCGCAAATAATCGTTCCGCCTTCTCCGCCTGTCCCATCTTCTCCAGCCACAGCCCTGTTCGCACGATTTCCTCCGGCTCTTCCGGCATCGGCAGCGGGCCGCAGCCCGCTTCGCCATTTAGCAAATGCCCAAAACGGATCGCTAAGCTCGCAAGTGAAAGCATGTCGATTTCATTATGGCGGTATACGCCTTCCAGCGGCTCCGGATTTTGATCAGCTAAATATTGAAAGTACAGCTGCGGGGCAAGCGAGCCAGGGACATCATCCACACGCTCTATGCCAAGCCGCTCTTCCTCCACATGGCTTAGCCTGCATGAAGCAAGCGTATTGCGCCAAACGCTGCGTGCAGGATGCAGAAAATCCAAATGCAGCGGTGCCCACACTTTACTGCCGAAGCCATTCAATATAAATCGGTTCAGCATAACGGGCCAATCAAACGTTCGTCCATTATACGTTACCAGATACCGATAAGCCGTCAGCTTTTCCTTCAAATAGGCCAGCATCGCCCGTTCCTCTGCCGGATGGCGAATTAGCGCCTGCTCTACAATAAACTGCTGTCCTTGCCAATAGGCAATGCCCACCATAAACGGCACATTGCCTGTCCCAACTCCGAGGCCGGTCGTCTCCAAATCCAGAATGAGCAAGTGCTCTGCGCCTATTTTCTCCCCGTGGAATGCAGATAGCCCTTTGCTGGCTTCCTCAAGCTCCGAGAGCCGGTGAATGCCATGCTGATGGGCCGCAGGATATTTCACTTCACGCAGCAAAAAGGTTCCTACCTCATTCGTTTGCAGCTTGACGCCCATGGCGAGCCAGCTCTCTGGAAGCTGCTCCGCGCCCGCTTCTATGTCTGCGCCTTCTTTATTGCCTTCTAGAGTGGTATCTAGAGAGACTTCTAAATCAGGCACTTTAGAAGCCTGCTGCCCTGCACTTCCTATAGCTTCGCCTGTGCTGCTTGCCGATCCAGCTGCGCTGCTGCGCAGACGATTCATTCGCTCTCGCAAACTGCTCATGTATTTCCCTCCGCTTCCTCCAGAAGCTTAAGTGCCTGCTCCTTGCCAAGCAGTCCGACCTCTTCAATGGGCCCCACACAGGCTGGGCATCCGCTCAAGCAAGTACAGCCGCGAATGAGCGACTTTGCCTGACCGATCAGCTCATCATGCACCTCAAACAATCTTTCGCTCAGTCCAATGCCGCCTGGGTACCGGTCATAAAAATAAATTGTCGGCTTCTGTGTATGCACAGCCTTCACCTGCGGCACGACGCGAATATCATAGGGATCGCACATCAGATAGAGCGGTGCAATATGAACCAATACATTCGCAATGCCCAGCAGTGCGTATTGCATCTCATTTTTGCTTTTGCGCGCAGCAGCCTCTTCACTGAACGAGAACCAATAGCCGCTCGTATGCAGCTCCTCCTCTGGCAAATGAATCGGGCCAGAGCCAATATTTTCATGGCTGCGCAGCCTAATCTTTTTGAAAATCGTCGCCTTGGCATTCAGCGCCAGCTCTCCGTACTGCCGCGTAAGCTCGCCCGATTCGCGCTCTTTGTCTACGTATAGCACCTTCAGCTCTACTGCGAGATTCGCATCGGTGTAATAATCGACATCGACTTTGCGCACATAAGCTTTCTTCTCAGCATAATCCAGCTTCTCGACCTGATACTGCACGCCCTCGTGGATATAAATCGCTTCTTCGTGAATAAGCGTCGGTGCGCTGAAGCGATCGACTTCGCCCAGCACGCGGCTGCCTTCCGTCATATCAATGATGACGAAGTTTTCCTGAGCCGCGGAGCGCAGCGAAATGTTGTGGGCGGGAAACGACTGCTCCATCCAATACCAGCGGCTGCCCGCGCGGTGCAGCACCTTTTCCTCCGTTAAAAACTCCATCATGTCCGCAAGCGATTCCTCGCCAAACTTCTCGCCCTCTTCAAAAGGAAGCTCGTATGCCGCACATTTCACATGGTCAATGAGCACGAGCAAATTATCGGGATGAATAAGCGCGCGCTCTGGCGGCCGATTGAAGAAAAAGTCAGGATTCTGAATCATATATTGATCCAAAGGATTGCTGCTTGCCACTAAAAAAGTAACCGCGCTGCCCTGCCGGCGCCCCGCACGTCCCGATTGCTGCCAGGTGCTGGCTACTGTGCCCGGGTAACCATTCAGCACGCAAGCTTGAAGCTGGCCAATGTCAATGCCGAGCTCCAGCGCATTCGTGCTGACGACGCCGCGAATTTCGCCGCTGCGCAGGCCCCGCTCAATTTCCCGCCGCAGCTTGGGCAAATACCCGCCTCGGTAGCCGCGAATCGTCTTCGCATCGAGCTTGTCCTTAATGATATCCTGCAAATAGGTCAGCAGCAGCTCGACGCGCACCCGGCTGCGGGCGAACACAATCGTCTGCACCCCTTGCCGCAGCAGCAAGCCTGCCAGCTTCCTCGTCTCCAGCACGCTGCTGCGGCGAATGCCGAGCTGCCTGTTCACAACAGGCGGATTATAAAAAATAAAATGCTTTTCGCCCGTTGGCGCGCCATTATTATCGACGAGCCGCACTGGCTCGCCTATTAGCTTTGCCGCATGCTCGGCGGGATTATCAATGGTCGCTGATGCACAAATAAATTGCGGATTAGACCCATAAAACCGGCAAATTCTTTTGAGCCTACGGATAACATTGGCAACGTGACTTCCGAACACGCCTCTGTAAGCGTGAAGCTCATCGATCACGATATATTTAATATTTTCAAACAGCTTAACCCATTTCGTATGATGTGGCAAAATCGCCGAATGCAGCATGTCCGGATTCGTCACGACAATATGTCCAGCATTGCGGATCACTTGCCTCACAGTCGGAGGGGTATCCCCGTCGTATGTATTCGTCTTGAGGTCGACGTCCATCAGATCGGCAAGCGTCTGAAGCTCAGCCACCTGATCCTGCGCCAACGCCTTCGTCGGAAACAAATACAGCGCCCGGCCTTCCTCATCCTCTAATAAAGACTGAAGTACAGGAAGGTTATAGCATAAGGTTTTGCCAGAGGCAGTCGGGGTGACCGCTACAATGCTATGGCCTTCTCGAACGAACCGATAGGCCGTTTCCTGATGGGTATATAGTTCATTAATCCCCTTTGTGCGCAGCGCTTCGGCAAGCTTAGGATGCAGGTCCGCTGGCAATGCTGCGGTACAAGCATCGCGAGGCGGAATGGTCCGCCAGTGGGTGATATTGTCCGTTATGTCCTGATCGTGCTTCAGCAGCTCCAGCCACTCCTCGAGTCCCGAGGTCTTTCCCGTCCAGCGGTTCATGACTGTTTCTCTCCTTGTATCCTGACTTTTCAAATTCCCTCGTTTCTTTCATTTTACAAGAATACATGTTCGGCCTGCAATTTTATTTTTTGGGTATCGGTTTATTGACAGCTTAAGGCGCAGCCATTACAATGTGATTATATTAGATTATTAGATAATTATCTAAATATCGAAAGGAGATCATCCCTCATTGTCGATTAACCAGGCGTTTAAAGCATTATCCGATCCCACTAGACGCACAATACTTGATTTGTTGAAAGAACGGGATTTGACAGCGGGGGAAATTGCTGACCATTTTCACATGACCAAGCCGAGCATTTCCCATCATTTAAGCTTGCTGAAGCAGGCTGAGCTAGTATCGGACGAGCGCAAAGGGCAGCATATATACTACTCGCTGAATACGACCGTCTTTCAAGATTTGCTCAAATGGATTGCTTCGTTTCAATGAACATCAACCGATTTATGACCTGACTTGGAAAGGAACGATGAATGATGAAAAAGAATTTTTGGACTTGGATTATTATCGCACTATCATTTATTGCCGGGATAATCTTCTACTCTTCTCTGCCTGCCACTATGCCCGTACATTGGAATGCGTTTGGCGAGCCAGACCGTTATGCCGGCAAAATGTTTGCTTTATTTTTCATCCCTGCTTTGATGGTGCTGCTTACACTAATGTTTAAATATTTGCCGAAAATCGACCCTAAGCTGGCTGCAAGCTCCAGCACGATTAAAAGCACCGATATTATCAATCAAGTGCTGATGCTTGGACTAGCTGCCATTCAAGGCTTCATCATCGCATATGGCTATGGCGTCGAGCTTGATATTCTGATGGTCGTCATCCCGTTTATCGGCATTTTGTTCATTACGATCGGGAACTATTTGCCGCGTATGAAGCCCAGTCGCTTTGTCGGCATCAAAACACCGATAACGAAGAATAACGAACATATATGGCGCAAAACACATCAGCTTTCGGCCAAAATATTTTTCTGGGGCGGCTTTCTCATTATCGTGACGGTGTTCCTGCCAGGCATGGTGCAGTTGATCAGCTTTCTGACGTTGATTGCGCTCGTTTCCATCCTGTCGGTCTTCTCTTCTTTCTTTGTTAGCAAAAAAATATAGCGCCCTTGGAAGAGCGCTATCCGTGCTTTTTCGCAAAATATTTCACTAAACGTGGGGTGGCTCCCACGTTTTTTTATTCCAGCCTAGTCGGTGATTCAGCACCTTCATATCCGCATCGAGCGTCACAGCTACCCCAAACGGCATTTGCTGCTTATTCCAAAAACGCACATCGCTCCAGGTCACTTCGTAACCATCCAGCTTTTCCTGCACATTCACATGAACCCTCTCGGAAAACGACAACAGCGCCTTCACGCCTTCCTCGTTCATTGCCGCACGCACAACCGGAGCCAGCTCCGCGTCATCCAGCTTGCTGACAGTCGTCTCAATCGTAACCAAACCTCCGGCAACCGTTCCCGCAGCATAATGATCGCCGCAGTCTGCCGTAAACTGCCAGCTGTACCCAAGCAGTGACGGTACGAGCGTTATGCCCGTACGGAGGCCGAAGCTTTCTCGCAGCAGCCGCTTTACCTTTCGGCTTACTCGCAGCCTCCATCCGATATAGAGAGCCGTCATAGCGTAAATGATGGCAAACATCGGGCCTGGCTCGGCTAAGCCTGACGCCCAAAGGATACAGCCAGACACATGCAAAGCAAACAAATAGGGATCAAATAGGCATAACGTATCTAAATGCAGCCATTTCTGCGAAACAGGTCTGGCGCATTGCACGCCAAAGGAATTGAACAAGTCCAGCAAAACATGAAAGCAGACTGCTACGAACATCCAGCCTACAACCTGCCAGGCAAGCTCGGGCACGCCATAAAGCCACGCAATCGGCAAGCCCAGCAACGACCAAATGACGGGTGCAGGCAGCGAGTGCGTAATGCCGCGATGATGGCGCACATAGGCCGCTTGCCCTTTAAACCTCATCACCGTATCAAAATCCGGTGCATGGCTGCCGAGCAGCGTTGCTGTCCATACGGCAAGCATTGCGGCTGGCTGCGCAGCCAGCGCAGGGTCGAGCATCGCGAGTCCTCCAAGTGTTGCGCCGAACAATAAATGGCTTGCTGTATCCATCACGTATCAGCCTCCCGATGAGTATACTGCTGTTCACAGCCATCATACGGGAGGAATGTCAACGCATTATTTTCAGCATATGTTGATTTCGTAAGTGGGTCTTAGGGTGTAGCAGACTGGACGGAAGTCCCCTAAGGCTAGCATTCGCTTCTCCTTGCTATTTTGGCATGGAACAGATCATAAGCCGCTTCGGATTGCGGAAAAATACGCTGTGCCTCTTCCTTCAGCATCGGCATATCCTCAAGCATAAAACGCGAGCTGAAATGCGTCATAATAAGCTGCTGCACACCTGCATCCTTAGCAGCCTGCGCCGCTTCAATCGTCGTGGAATGCCCATATTCATGCGCTTTCTCTTCCTGCCCTGCAGCAAACGTCGCCTCGTGAACAAGCAAATCCGCATTTTCAGCAAGCCGGGCCATGTTGGCACATGGGCTGGTGTCGCCAGCAATTGCAATGATTCTGCCTTTTAATGGAGCGCCAGCTACTTCAGCAGCACGCACCGTCATGCCATCTGGCAGCTGCACATCCTCGCCCTGCTTGAGCTTCCCATATAGCGGCCCTGACGGAACACCTAGCGCTTTCAAACGCTCTGTATTAAGCTTACCCGGACAATCCCGCTCCATTAGTCGGTAGCCATAACAGGGGAGGCGATGATCCAATGACCACGCTTCCACAACGAATCGCTCATCCTCATGAATAACGCCATCCCCTTGGATCTCGGTTATGATAAGCTCATAATCAATATGGGTTCCGCTCAGCCGCAGCGCGGTTCGCACCATCTCTTCAACGCCTACAGGACCAAACAAATGGAGCGGACCTTTACCGCCGGAATAAGACCTTGTGCTAAGCAGTCCCGGAATGCCAAAGGTATGATCACCATGCAGATGCGTAATGAATAGAGCATTCAGCTTGCCCATTTTCAGCGGGGATCGCATCATTTGATGCTGGGTGCCTTCGCCTGCATCGAACATCCATAGCCCACCATCCGGCTCTGGCAGCCGCAGTGCAATCGACGTCACATTGCGTTCTTTCGACGGCCGTCCCGCACCTGTTCCAAGAAACCAAATTTCCATGCACCTACCGCCTCCTGTTCAAAAATAGGATAAAGCCTCCGCCAATCGCTAAAAACGATTTTGCGGAGGCTCTCCCTGCTATTCATGATGCTATTTGTGCTCCTAACGCTCTACCTTTTCAACGTTAAAATATTGCGCTTCCGGATGAGAAAACACCATTGCAGATACCGATGCTTCCGGCTCCATCATGAAACCCTCCGTCAACTCAACGCCAATATCCTCCGGCTTCATCAGCTCGAACAATGGACCTTGATCTTCCAGATCCGGACAGGCTGGATAGCCAAACGATACGCGAATCCCTTGATAACGTGCGCCGTGTCGCTGCTTCATCGTCATCGTATGCGGATCCGGGTAGCCCCAAATATCCCGCATCATATGGTGGACGCGCTCAGCGAGCCCTTCCGCCACTTCAAGCGCCACCGATTGCAGCGCGTGCGAACGCAAGTAATCGCCTTGATCCTTCCATTGCCCCGCCAAATCGCGAATGCCTTCGCCTGCCGTTACAACGAGGAAACCGACATAATCCATAATGCCGCTATCTACAGGCTTCAGGAAATCCGCCAAACAAAGGAATGGCTCTACCTGCTGGCGCGGGAAGGTGAAACGTTTGATTTCCTTCGTCTGATCGTTAGCGTCGTAAATAATAATATCGTTGCCTGAGGATTGCGCCGGGAAGAAGCGGTACATGCCGTTAGCCTTCAAAATCCCGTTTGTCGTTCCTTCATGCAAAATGCCGTCAACCGTATCTTTGAGATGAACCGCCTTCTCGTTCTTTTCCTTCAGCAGGTTTTCCACGTTGCCCTTCAGTCCTAGATGATGACCGAGCAGCATCTGCATATTGATATAAGGAATAATATGCGGCAGCGGAACATCGCGTAAAATGTGGCGATCCAAATCAGGCGGAATGTATACAGGTGCGTCTACGGAAATTTTCGAACGCTCGATCCGGGTAAGCTTAGGCAGCTCTTTGCTTTGAACCTCTTCTTCGCCGCCCGATGCTTTATATTCCGCCATCTCATCTTCCATCCGCTTACGGTGGTCTTTATCCATCAGCTTATTGGCAATATCAAGCCCGTCCATTGCATCCTTCGCATACAGCACTAAGCCGTCATACTCCGGACCAATCCGCGTCTTCGTAAATTTCCGGGTCAACGCCGCACCACCGACAAGAATTGGCGCGTCAATGCCTGCGCTGCGCATATCCTGAGCCGTAATGACCATCTGCTGCGCCGATTTGACAAGCAAGCCCGACAGGCCAATCGCATCCGCCTTCTCATTGCGGTAAGCCTCTATAAGCTTCTCAGGCGGAACTTTAATGCCGAGATTAATAATTTTGTAACCGTTGTTGGACAAAATAATTTCAACGAGGTTTTTGCCGATGTCATGCACGTCGCCTTTTACCGTCGCCAATATAATTTTCCCTTTTACGGACGATTCATCCTTCTCCATAAACTGCTCCAAATGAGCAACCGAAGCTTTCATGACCTCTGCGCTTTGCAATACCTCCGCCACAATGAGCTCGTTATTATTAAACAGTCTGCCGACCTCTTCCATCCCCCGCATGAGCGGTCCATTGATGACCTCCAGCGCCGTATATTTGGCAAGCGCCAAATCCAGGTCAGGAAGCAGTCCTTCCTTCGTGCCTTCAACGACATAAGAACCGAGTCTTTCCTCCAGCGTCAGATTGGAGATTTTCTCTTTCTTGACCACTTTCTTCTCACGGAAGGCAGCAACGAAAGCAGCTAACGTCTCATCCGTCGTATTAAAAATCAATTCCTCCGCCAGCCTGCGCTCCTCTTCAGGAATCGAAGCATAACGCTCCAGCTTTTCAGTGTTCACAATCGCATAATCAAGTCCCGCTTTTGTACAATGGTACAAATAAACCGAGTTCAACACCTCACGGCCCGCATCCGGCAAACCGAATGAAATGTTGCTGAGGCCAAGAATCGTTTTGGCAAGCGGATATTTTTCTTTGATTAGTTTAATCCCCTCAATCGTCTCCACTGCGGAGCCGATATATTGCGGGTCACCAGAGCCGACCGGAAACATATTCGGGTCAAAAATAATATCCTCCGGGTTCATGCCATACTTATCCACTAGCAAACGGTAGGAACGCTCTGCTACTTCGAGCTTCGCTTCACGGCTAACCGCCTGACCGCGCTCATCAATTAAAATCATGACGACAGCCGCGCCATATTGATGGATAAGCGGAAGAATCTTTTCAAACTTGGCTTCGCCATCCTCCAGGTTAATGGAGTTAATAATCGCTTTGCCTTGCGAATATTTAAGCCCCAGCTCAATAATATGATCGTAGGTTGAATCAAGCATGAGCGGTACTTTAATCTTCTTGACGACTTGCGGTAAAAAATGATGAACGGCGTAAGCTTCATCAATGTCCGTATCCTGCAAGTTGATGTCAATGACATGGGCTCCGCCTTTTACTTGCGCTCTGGCAATTTCCGAAGCTTCGTCAAACTTCTCTTCTTTAATGAGGCGCTTGAACTTCCGCGAGCCGGAAATATTCGTGCGCTCCCCAATCATAATTGGGCGGTTTTCAGGCTCAATATAGACAGTATCAATGCCGGATACTGCTGCAGGATGCTCGCCATATTTGGTACGCGGCGGGTATTTCGCCATCGTCTCGACAAGAGCGCGAATATGTTCCGGCGTCGTACCGCAGCAGCCGCCAGCAATGTTCAGCCAGCCCTGCTCGGCAAAAGCAGACATTTTTTTCGCGAGCGATTCCGGAGACTCATGATAATTACCGTTCTCATCCGGCAAGCCCGCGTTCGGATAACAGCTTACTGCCGAATTGGCAATTTCGCTAAGCGTACGAATATGGTCACGCATAAACTCAGGACCCGTCGCACAGTTTAGCCCCATCGATATTGGCTTCAAATGCTCCAGTGAAATATAAAACGATTCAATGCTTTGGCCCGCAAGCGTCGTTCCCATAGGCTCAATCGTTCCCGAAATCATGATCGGAAGCTCACGGCCCATCGTCTCAAACGCATTGCGAATGCCGATGCTTCCCGCTTTTACATTAAGTGTATCCTGGGAGGTTTCCAGAAGCAGCGCATCTACATCCGCTTCCATGAGCGCAATGACCTGCTCGTAGTAGCTGTCCACAAGCTCCTCAAAAGTAACACCGCCTGTTACAGAAAGCGTCTTCGTCGTCGGACCAAGCGCTCCTGCCACATAACGCGGATGCTCAGGCGTCGAATATTTATCCGCCGCTTCACGGGCAATTTTCGCCGCCGCCAGGTTGATTTCGCGAGCCTTCTCCGGTATATCGTATTCAGCCAGCACGACGCTCGTTGCTCCGAACGTATTCGTTTCCAAAATGTCCGTGCCTGCCTCTAAATATTGTTCATGTATTGTACGGATGACATCAGGTCGCGTCAACACGAGTATTTCATTACAGCCATCCATATCCTCACCGCCAAAATCTTCCTCGGTAAGACCAGCTTGCTGAATCATCGTTCCCATTGCGCCGTCCAAAATCAGTATCCGCTTCTGCATCATTTCCTGTATGGTTGGTTTCGACAATTATGTGCACCCTTCCTGTGAAAATCACTAAAGTTCAGTTTAACAGAATCGACGCAATGTGAAAAGCAATTGCAATCGACAATCGCTTGTTTTTGCATTATAATCATTATATATTTAATATAACATTTAATTTCAATAGGAAAAGAGGGAATTGTGATGGCTGAGATTAGAATTCGCAATACTGAGGAAAGAATATCTGGCGAGCAGAACGTTCGCGCGTTTTTGGAAAGTCAAGAAGTTCTTTATGAACACTGGGATGCTAGTAAGTTGCCAAGCCATCTGCAAGATAAATTTGTATTATCCGATGAAGAGAAAGCGGAAATTCTCGCTACTTACGATGTTGAAATTCGCGAGCTTGCTCAGCGTCGCGGTTACAAAACATGGGATATCGTTGCCCTTTCAGACGCTACCCCAGGTCTTGATGATATTTTGAAACGTTTTGAGCAAGTCCATACACACACGGAAGATGAAGTGCGGGCGATTACAGCTGGACGCGGCATCTTTATTATTAAAGGCAGTGAAGAAGTCGGTTATTTCGACGTTGAGCTGGAAGCTGGAGACGTTATTTCGGTTCCAGAAACAATTCCTCACTTCTTCACATTGATGGATAATCGTCAAATCGTTGCTGTTCGCCTGTTTATTGAAACAGAGGGCTGGATTGCCCACCCGTTCGAAGATCCTGCTTTTACTAAAGCTTGATTGTTCCTTCATCAGCTTACGTCATTATAGAGAGAAGCCCCTTGAGCCATTTCCAATGGACCAAGGGGCTTCTTCTTATCCTTATGCAGCAGCAATGGCGCGAGTATACGCGGTTACCCCAACAGCGGCAGCAGTTCCTCTAAATGCTTAATTTCATATGTAGGCACAATTTCATCCGAACGAACAGCGCCATGGCGATTAATCCATACTGAATCCATGCCAATGGTATTTGCACCTAAAATATCCGTAGTCAGCTTGTCCCCAACCATTATGCCCTGCTCCGGTTCAATACCAAGGCGCTCCAGTGCATGGCGGAAAATCGAAGCTGCTGGCTTGCCTTCCCCGAAAGCGCCAGAAATAATGATATGATCAAAATAAGGCGTGAGCTGTGGAACACCTGTAAGCTTCTCTTGCTGCAAATCAGGTGAACCGTTCGTTAGCAGCAGCAGCTTATACTTGCCTTTTAGCGCATCCAGCAATCGAAACGTTTCATCATATACAATCGGGCGCGCTCTGCGCTCTGCTGGAAACTGCTCAGCCAGTCTGGCGCCAAGCTCTTGATTGTCTACGCCCAGCGCTTTTAACCCTTTCGTCCATGCTTCACGACGATAAGTGGGTGCAAGCTGCTCCAGCTTTCTGAACTCCTCCTGTTCTCCCTCACGGAAGTTAGCCCATAGGCCTTCGAAAGGATTAATTCCGATCATTTTCGTAAAAGGGAACGTCTCATACGATTCATATAAGCTGCGAGCTTCCTTGCGAACAGCTTCCTCCAGCTCTACAGCATCTACGCCCGCTGCTTCCGCACCCGCTCGACAGGTCGCATCAAATGCTTCTTTTACACTACGGTCATCCCATAGCAGTGTGTCATCCAAATCAAATAATACCGCTAGCTTTGCCATTGTTCACTGACGCTCCTGGTCGTTTTATTTTTGTTCGTATGTTATACCGTTATCTTTGGCAAATTGCTCTAATCTTGCGCTGATTTCATCCGTTGGATAACGATGAAATACTCGCGAAAAAGCCCACGTCGATCCTTTTTGCGGTTCAATCGACACATAGCCAGGCTGTACGCGAATCGTCTTGATCGCTTCTGCACCTAGCCGCTTGTCGCCAGTCATCTTGCGAGTTTGAACATAGTTTTTACCGATTGTAATATACGGGCGCCGCAGGAAAAACACAATTGCCAGAAATACATAGCAGCCAATTGTCACACCTAGCAAGGTGTCGAATTTAAATTGCGGGTCCATTTGGGCAAGTATAACGTACATGGCAATAAACAGCAGAAGCAAAATCGGCGCAATATAGCTGCGACCAACAAATCGATCTGACTGGGCTCCGGCTGGCTTAAAGCTTGGACCGCCTTGTTTTTTGCGATTTTTGTTAATTTGATTCGTATTTCGGCGCACCTTGCGCTCCCATGTACGTGACAAAGTCGTTCCTCCTTATTATGCTGCAGCACAAAATCACGCTTAGTAATTCAAGTCTGACAAGTGATGCAGGCTGACACCGTATATCTCTAGGTTTCACAGTAATTCGTTAAAACGGACGTTTGAATTTTGCAATAAATCGATTCGGATAGTCTTCGGCAAGCGCGCTGACCTGGTCCAGACGGTTCCATATTTCTTTAGGCATCGTCCAGCCGACAGCTCCCATATTATCCTCATATTGCGCAAGCGTACTAGCTCCAAAGATTGGTGAAGTAATGCCCTCCCTTTGCAGCAGCCAATTTAATGAAACTTGAGCAGGTGTTTTATCAAGCTCCTTGGCGGCTGCCAATACTGCATCCAAAACAGCAAAGTTTTGCTCACTTGCCCGGTTTGCCCAAGCACTTTCGCCTACTTTGCTCGTCAATCTGCCCTCTGTCGGCTCTGTACGATCATACCTGCCTGTCAGAAAACCGCCACCAAGCGGAGCCCATGGGATAACGCCAACATTTTCTTCTAGGCAAAGCGACATCATTTCGCGATCCATCTGGCGGCTGACGAGGCTATATTGAGGTTGCAGCGAAACAAAGCGTACATACCGATTAGCATCGCTCCAAGCCAAAGATTTCATAAGCTGCCAAGCAAAAAAGTTGGAGCAGCCGATATAACGCACCTTGCCAGATGTGACAAGATCATCGAGCGTACGAAGCGTCTCTTCAATCGGCGTAGCATGATCCCATACATGAACCTGGTACAAGTCAATGTAATCGGTTTGCAGTCGTTTAAGGCTCGCTTCCACGCCTTCCATAATATGCTTGCGGGACAACCCTACTCCATTAATATCAGGCGATGTTGTCATTCTAACTTTCGTCGCAACGACCATTTCAGAACGACGGCCTTTAATCGCTTTTCCGACGATCTCTTCTGAGCGTCCGCTTACATAAACGTTCGCCGTATCGAGAAAATTGCCGCCGCGCTCCACAAAACGATTAATCATCTCAAGCGAATCCTGCTCATCTGTTGTATTGCCAAATGTCATCGTTCCAAGACAAAGTTCAGAAACAGCTAGTCCACTACGTCCAAGCAGTTGATATTTCATAAAATAATCCGCCTCTCCCATTAAAATAATTAATGCTGTGGCTTCTCGTCTCCCGCTTCGTTCTCTTCATCTTCTACGAATTTAATCGTATCTAGCTGTTGGCGAAAATTGCTTTTAAACTGCTCCATATATTTACTGCGCAGTTCAGCCCGTTCCGTCAGTTCCTCGGGCGTCAAACCAACTGTTTTATTTTTACGGGATAATTCATTAATTCTGGCAATAAGCTCTTCCATTGATTGCTCACCTCACTTGCTGTACTTTTCCCAAACTCTTTCTACTTTGACATTACCAATGCGTTGTTGTCAAGAAAACGCGGCGATAAGTGAATTACCTACCAACTATGAGGTGGTGGCTTCTTGGTCAATGGAAGCTACTGCTCCAAGTTTACCCAAGCTTACAAGCTAGATTCCTTACCTCTAATAGATGCCATTTACATGGTTAGTTTCAGAAGGTTTTGAGCAGCGTTTACGTCTCTGTCATGATGCGAATGACAGTTTGGGCATGCCCATTCTCGCAAGGCAAGATTCTTCATCTCAGCATGTTTGTAATCGCATCAAGAACACAACTGGCTGCTTGCATAGTTCTTTGGTGCAGTCATCCCCCACTTTAGAAGAGGGTGAATTCTGACAACTAACGTTAAATACAGAATAGATCGTTCAATGATAATGCAATCATTGTTCCGATCTATTCTGTATTTTAGGTATCGTATTGGCACTCCCTGAACCCCATTATTCAGCTATATGATTTCTATCATGCAGACCATGTTGCTAAACGACACTATGGCGAAGGAATAACCAGCTTCTGCCCAGGCCATATATCCGGTGACGACAGATGGTTGCGCTCCCGTATTTGATAGACGGACCAACGTATATCCTCAGAATTGTCCGAGTATTTGCGTGCAAGCTCCCATAATGTATCACCTTGCGTAACCACTACCGTCTGCTCTCCAGCAACCGCTGGCGCAACATGGTTCACCGAAGCTTCTGTGCGCACCAATAAAAGACCTGAAAACAATACTATAAACAGAGCCAGACACACTGCCAACTTCAAAACATAGTTGCTAAATCCAGCTTTGCTGATTTGCCATTTCATCTTTACCGCCTTAACAGGCGCTTTCTTTGAGAAAATAGATTGATAGGATTCTGGATAAATGATCATTGCCCTCACTCCCAAACGTTTGTTCTGTTTTGATATTAACACGAACATTTGTTTGTGGTCAACAGACAATGCGAACTTTTGTTTTTAGGAACTTATGTTTGTACGAACGGCGGTTCCATGTTATAATTTGAGCAATAAATACTCATATTGCACTTCGATTGAAGTGCATGGATCAAAGATTCAATCAAAATTCATGTCGCACTCATCATGAAGTGCGTGAACTGGAGTGATCGTGTTGTCCAAAGCTTTCAATCGCCAGCAGTCGATTCTGGAATTTATAAAGAACGAAGTTCGCGAGAAGGGTTATCCGCCTTCCGTACGTGAAATTGGAGAAGCAGTTGGACTTGCTTCAAGCTCGACTGTTCACGGTCATCTGGACCGTCTGGAGAAGAAAGGACTTATCCGCCGCGATCCGACTAAACCTCGCGCTATCGAGATTTTGGATCAGGAAGATGTCGACGGGATTATCCGTCCTGCTGTTACCCATGTACCAATCGTCGGTAAAGTTACTGCCGGAGTGCCGATTACCGCTACCGAGAATATTGAAGAATATTTTCCTATCTCTTCTCATTACGTAGGAGATGATGATGTATTCATTCTTAATGTCATTGGCGAGAGCATGATTGAAGCCGGCATACATAACGGCGACTACGTTATTGTACGCCAGCAGCAAACCGCTACTAACGGTGATATAGTTGTCGCAATGACTGAGCACGATGAAGCAACGGTCAAAACCTTTTACCGCGAGAAGGATCATATCCGTCTCCAACCGGAAAATGTAACCATGGAACCTATCCGCCTGAAGAACGTTACGATTTTAGGCAAAGTCATCGGCCTGTTCCGAGATTTTCATTAATCGTTGAAATTTCATACCTTCTTACATGAATAAAGCTGCATCCTTGCCCGCACAAGAAACGGGTTGGATGCAGCTTTTTAATTTAGGCAGAGGATTTTTTCTAGCTCACGATCTTCCTAATCATACCGCTTCGGTATGACGACATTTAGGAAAGCTTGAACAACCCAAAAACTCTCCACGCGCACTTTTACGACGAACTAAGGGCTGGCCGCATTTTGCACATGCTACTTCTGTTCTTATTTGCTTCGTACTCATTTTCTCTGTATTGTTTTGTTCTGGGACGGAATGTGGTGTTGAAATTGATCTATCGGCATTGATCTTCAAAATCATTTCAATGAGCTCTGCTCGATCAATAAGCCGAACGGCATTTGATTTTGCTAAGATGATTGCAGCTTCTGTATATCCACTATTGGAAATGACCCATGCCTCACTTGCCGAATAATGTGCGATAGAAGCCTGTGCTTCTTGAACAGCCTTAATCCCGACATTTTTACTATAACGTTTAGCTTGAATGACCACCCTTTGCTCCCCTTTTGCTATAACAAGATCTGCCCCGAAATCTCCTGCTGCCTGCGTCACCGTTACCTTATAGCCATGAGCCTCTAAAAGATGTCCAAGATACTTCTCGAACTGTCGGCCCTCCATCTTATCTATTTCTGCGATACCGGAACGTTTAAGGCGTTCATTACGTTTGCGAGCAATTGATATCGCTACAATTGCATACAACATCATAACCGCACCAAATGCGGCACCCGCTAAAATAAAAGAATTTGTAAGCTTGTAAGCACCAAAACCTGCACCAAGCATAAGAAGCAACACTAATGCTTGTAACGGATCCAATTCCTCTTTCTTCCTTCTACGTTTTGCCATATTTAGATCCCCTTTGCTCAACATAATATACCTTATATCGGCAAATATAATATGGGTTTGTATATAATAATAAAAAATATATAAAAATTCTCAGTCTACGTTTCAACACGATCAGATCAGTAGTGTCGATTTTCGCAATAACTAACACCATATTAAAAGGCTGACACAAAGCACTACTGATATCTACATCAGTAATGCTCGTGTCAGCCCTCTTCGAATTTACAATCGGTTACCCTTATCTATGCTATTGTTTCATCATTCATTAGAAGTCATGGATCTGATCGAACCCAGCGAGGAAGAGCCAAACTTCCGTAATCAACAGTATAGCGGAGTGAAAGTAGTTCCAGTTCGCTGGACTGTGAGACGAAAATAATTGCGGCTTTATCTCCCCGCTGCCTGGAACTCGATCATTCCTGCTTTAATATCTTTCTGTCTCTATAATGATATTTGTTTCCCTCTGTTTTACATTTTTAATATAACACAGGATACTCATGCATTTTGTCGTTTTTTGTCGAATTGTTTAATCGTTCGATACTAGTATCGATTTTTATTGACATAATAATGAAAATGTGTATTAAAAAAGGACTAACCCAATTCTGGATTCAGCCCTTTTTTAGTAAGTGTTCCACTAATGGTAGTTTTCCTTTAGCTACGTTTGCTGTATAACCGCCTTCGAAATGTGCAGTTATTGCGTAAAATGTTTTAGTTACCTCGCGAATATGCTGTACGTTCACGAGGTTGTTAACATCCAGTGCAACAAATCCCAATGGCAAAAATATTTGTTTGCACGCTTCAAGTGTCGTTATGAATGTGAAAAGGCCCTTAGTAGTATGGAATCTCGGAATATGATAGTTTTTTTTGGGCTGAAATATATCCACAAAAAAAACTTCACCTAATTTGAATGTATCAAATTGCTCTCCATCGATTTCCCCATCGAAAATTCGTTGTCCTAAAATCTCAGTCGTTAGATCCATATGATAGCCACTCTACTTACGAAGTTCTTTCGGGATTGGTTGGGCTCCAATGAACCCTTTCCGATTTCCAGTTGCAACGGAACGTTCAGCGTCTTTTTGCAGTTTCTCTGCAATTTTACGCGCTAGTTTTTGCATCATATTCAACACCTCCCTCCCTTTGATGAATGATTACCAATACCATCTGAGCGAAGAAAGCTAACGCAACAACATCTGATTGAAAAAATATATTTGACAAAATGAGCAGCAAAGGTATATTCCTATCACTGCCTCTACTCCAGCAAATCAATAACGTTAAACTCAACAATATCAATATTATCATGACCATGCCACTTAATACAATATGTGGAATTATAGATAAAAGGAAAGTTGAGACGACTACACATGTTGTTAAAGACTTGAAATGGAAGCCCCCAGTAAACTTCCTCAAAGTCCAAAAAGCCACTAAACCGATTAATGACGGTATAAAAGATTCTGTTGCAATCCCAATTAACAATGTGAACACGATTATAGTTGCAGAACAAATCCGATTCCCCAACGAAAATGCCATCACTTCTACAGACACATCACCCTTAGGATCGAACCTTTTTATAAATAGCGCCATTTTTCGTGAAATAAATTCTATCATCTTCTGATTCCCTCCTTCTTGAAAGGAAATACAGGGCGCCAAGTATTAATAATACCAAGGGGTACGCGTACAAGGCTGCATCGTAATGTACGGTCAAATATAAGGATGTCGTGATTATTGCTGCAGCAGCCAATGTGGATACGGCAAGCATTCCATTCGTTCCGTTGAATAGTTTCTCCTTGCGGCTTAAGTCATGCGGAGGAATGACAATGAAAGTAAAACCGTAATTAAACAATGATATCAGCCATCCGACCATCAAAGAAGCAGCATCTGTGAAAAATTGAATCGCAATAACCCCGTTGCCTCCCGTATTTAGAGCTATAACATCGCTAACACCTAGTGCTGTCACGGCAAAATAGATCGGGAACTGAATGCATACATAGGCAGCATAACCTACCGCTACCATCAAACCAGAATAAACAAGTCTAATTTTAAGAGAAAAACGAAAAAACGCGGCGAAGATTAAAAATTGGCCAAATATATCTATGTATGGAGATAACCCAACAACAACCCGAACGGCATATGACCAACCAGCGACCCCAATACAAATGAAAAGAACATTCCATTTATATGCTGCAAGTGGCTGCCTGTAAGATTTAATCATCAATACAACCATCGCAATTGCATCCAATATGCTAAAAAGCAGATAACTCGCTGTTTCCATTTATAGCGCCACCATCTTTTATTTTATTTTATTTTAAATTTTGGTTTTCAGGTTTATTACTTTCATCATTGCATGATCGCAACTCTATTGGCAAGAACGAATTTTAATACCAGATGGATATACGCAACCTTAAAGAACTTCCCCATAAAAAACAATCCATATTATGATTTTTATAACCAACAGATTGTTACGAATATCTTTCCAAAAACAGCGCAACCTTAAATAAAAAAAGGGAGCGTGAAATTATTATGCATACCGTCTGGAAAGGCGCTATAAGCTTTGGTCTCGTACATGTACCAGTCAAGATGCACTCTGCCACAGAGGATAAGGACCTTTCATTTCGCAGCTTGCATAAAGAATGTGGGATGCCAATCAATTACATGAAGACTTGCCGACACTGTAACAAAGAAGTAAGTCCAGATGAAATCGTGAAAGGCTTCGAATACGAAAAAGATAAATTTGTGATCGTTAAAGAAGAAGAGCTTGATGCCATTAAACCCGAGTCCGCTAAGACCATTCAGATATTAGATTTCGTGGACTTATCTGAAATTGATCCGATCTATTTTCAAAAGGCCTATTACCTCTCCCCCGATATGACAGGAGCTGGAGCCTACAGCCTTTTATTAGAAGCAATCCAGCAGACTAGCAAGATCGGCATTGCAAAAATAACCATTCGCAGTAAAAGCAGCCTAGCAGCTGTCAGAGTCGTGGGAAATTGCTTATGTTTGGAAACGATGTTTTTTCCAGATGAAATTAGAGCCATATCTCAGGTTCCCAACATCCCTGCTCAAACAACGATTAACGAAAAAGAACTCGATATGGCCAAGATGCTTGTGGAGCAGCTTAGTGAGCCGTTTGATCCTGCCAAATATACGGACGATTACCGTATCGCATTAACTGAATTGATTCAACATAAAATAGCAGGACAGAGTGTTGATGTTGTATCTGCACCGACAGCTGAAGGACGAACCAATGTCATCGATCTGATGGCCGCCCTACAAGCAAGTTTGGACGCTACAAAATCCGCCATACCTCCAAACGCTCCCCCAACCAAGAAAAAGAGAACAACCAAAGCAAAGGGGAACGTATCATGAACATGCAGCTCCCTACTGTCCCTATGGCTCCTATAACCTCCCCCGATATTCCCGAAGGCCCCGAATGGGGCTATCAAATTAAATGGGACGGCGTGCGCACTTTGGCCCGCTTAGATGGTGTAGGGAGGGTGGAACTATTCGGACGAAGGCTGGAGCCGCGTAATCATACTTTCCCGGAAATAGTGGCCTTATTAGAGCCGATCCGAGTTGGCCCTTGTATTTTGGATGGAGAAATCGCCTATTTTGATGGGGTGCGCCCAAATTTTCAAAGGGCCAAGTTAGGGGTGCGAAAACGAAGCCCTGATGATGGCCTTATATTTGTAATGTTTGATATGCTCAATTCGAACGGTGAGGACATTCGCAAACTCCCTTATAAAGAACGTTTTGAGAGGCTGCAAGCCACCTTCCCCGAGAAAAGCCCACGTCTCTTCGTAACAGATTTGCATTTCGATGGACAAGCACTTTGGAATTGGTTGAATGAGCGAGAATGGGAAGGAATTATCTCGAAAAGATTAGATAGCCCTTACATGGAGGGAAAAAAGCATCAATATTGGTTTAAAAAACGCAAAGAAGTACGGATAGTCGCAGATGTTGTCGGCATAAAACTGCGGGATGGACTTGTTTCAAGCCTTGTCCTGCGATATGAAAATCGTTACATCGGGCATGTGTCGGGCTTGGATCAAGCATCCAAGCAAGTGCTTCATCAGTTCATGGTAGATCATCCTGGTGAGTGCCCTTTTAAAGAGCTCACTCCTGGCATGGTAAAATCTGATGTTGTGTGGCTTTCAGTCCCCTTCTCAGCTCGTGTTACAGCTCTGGAATTTACTGACTCCGGACTACTTCGCCAGCCTAAACTACTCGGATTTGGGGACAAATAAAAACCAAATTACTTTTAAAAAGTCCGACGAACGCAAAAAGCCCTTGATTTTCCAATTGAAAATGCAAAAAAAGCCCGGTTCATTCCCCGGGCAAAATACACTTTAGTATCGGTTATTTTTTTATATACTCAATCATTTTCTGATGCAATTCACTCTCGGAACTTTGAAAGATCCCATTAAAATCCTGAGGGTTACGGATCAATTTGTTTAAATGATCTATTCCATATCGCTGAACAACAAATTCCACGAACATATACGAGAACTGAAAACCCTTCATCGTCTCGAAATCCCAGGTATCATTATCTAATTGTTCAAATGTCGGGATCGCTAAATTGTGAATAGCCTCTTTCGTTGTACCTTCAATATAGTCCTGTGTCATCAGCTTGGCTTCATATACGCCTATTCCCTGCCTGATCCATTTTTGAGCCTTCGGATTAATTTCACTAATTAGCCATATGGTGAACAAGTGAACCGTACCTTTAAGATCGATTGATATCGTACCCATGAACCAATTGGGAGCATCTGCTTCTCCGACTGCTTGGTAAAATGTTGGCAGATCAGGATATACTTCAATAACTACTTTTCGTGATGGTTGGTGATTGTACTTAAATGTGATTCTTTCAACGTGATTGCTAAGTTCATTGAAAAGATCATGGTGTACTTTATTAAGTCTGTTGTTTGAACCCTCGTTTTCCCCCTTATTAACAATTGAAATTAAATCTTGAATAGACATGATGGTAACGTTCCCCCATTCTTTCAGTTCCTTTTTAAGTTTTTCTAAAGATCTGTATAATCTGTTCTTTACTGCACTTTCACGCATCCCGACGATCTTAGAAATTTCAAGCAAAGTGCAGTCCACAAAAAAGCGTAATGCAATGATTTCTTGGTCAGTTTCATCTAGCCTTTTCAGCGCAGCTCCGATATCAATTCGAAAATCAACATATTTCGTAAATTCAAGGGAGATCGACTGTGACTCATATTCCGTAAAATCAAATGGAATTTCTTTTTCTTTTTTTCGCGATAACCTTCGATATTCGTTTTTCACCGTATTCTGAGCAATCTTAAATATCCAGGTGAATAAACTTGATTTACCTTGAAACCTGTGAAGATTCTGCACTGCTTTCAAGAAAACCTGTTGAGTCAGATCATCTGCAACCATTGGGTTCAATCTCAGCGAAAAGTACTTGCAAATTCTTTGACGATACAGCTCATACGTGGATTCAAAGCTGGTGATACTGTCCTGTTCATCCGGATAAACAGGTTTTGTGTCATGAGCTCCTGACATGGTAAGAACCTCCTCTTGATTTACAATAAATTAGACACCACAGACAACCAAAAAGCCACGTGAATGTAAAAAATAAAAATACCCCAAAGAGAGACTTTACAAAGTATCTATTCTTTAGGGTACAGTAATCTGTTTTCTGACGGTCACGGGCAACGAGTACACACACTTGGTCATTACTAAAGTACAGAAAGTAGGTCTCGTCCATTTCAACGATACCTTGAAATACTTCGGTTGGTACCTGCTTCAGTGCAGCAAGAATCTTATGTCGCCAGTAAAACAAGGTGACATGAGTGACTTCACCGTATAACTGCTCTGCACATTTTCTCAGCGAATAGCCCTCAAAATAAGGGCTTGCAGAATAAACCTATCATTATGAAGGGAGCGGAACTCTATAATGCCAAAACAAGAACGGCGTACCTTTACCAATCGAGAAATCATTGGCCATCGTGCAGGTCTGAATCTTGAAGAAATATAAAAGCCCGCCACAGCGGGCCTTACTTAGAATTTAATGGTACTTCTTCTATTAGTGTTGCATAGGAGTTTCTGACATTCCCAACATTTCTCGATACAGGGTATTTCACCATTAACTCTGCTGGGTAAGGCCTGAGATAACTCAGGACATCGTCAGTGCCCTCCATGTCTTCATTTATCCAACTGGCTGCAGCTTCACCAGTTAAAATAACCGGCATACGGTCATGTACATCCGATACTAGCGCGTTTGGTGTTGTTGTAATAATCGTGCAGCTCTGCACTTCTTCCCCTTCAGGGTTGCGCCAGGTATCATACAAACCAGCGAACGCAAAAACAGATTTTGTTTTTAACTGAAACCTAAAGGGCTGCTTACCTCCCTCTTCTTGGCGCCACTCGTAAAAACCATCACTAGGGATGAGTAATCTGTTTCGTTTCAAGAGGTGACGGAATGCTGGCTTCTTCTCGATTCCCTCGGCCCGCGCATTTATGGTCTTGTACGCAATCTTTGAATCCTTGCTCCAGAACGGTATAAGCCCCCATTTAAAGTCTTCCATAATACGCTGCCCATCATTATTAATTATTCCCGGAACCAATTGTGTTGGAGCTACATTGTAACGCTCCATATATTCATAATTCGTTTTCCTCACAGAAAAAACTTCAACTACCTCTTCGATATTGGAAGTTATCGTATATCGTCCACACATCGCCCATCCCTCCTCCATTCAGGATTTCCTTTCATGATGAATTTAATCATTTTATATTTCAATAGGTTTGACTTCAATTTGATCTGCAACAAATTCATTTTTGGCGCTGTCGTATTTATATGTAATATTGAAATCGCAAACATATTCGGGAGATATACCAACAGATCCTGAGAGGTTTAATTTTATTTTCTGATTCTCCAATGTATAAATAACTACACCACCAAAAGCCAGCTCCTCTTGCTTATAATCTGGTGCTGGATCATAATCAAAGTTAAAATTATATTCTTTCCCTTGTGTTTTAACTGTAATGGCTAATGTACCATCACCATTTTTAGCAACATGCGAATCAATTTGGTCGGCGACAATGTCCTCATAATTCTGGACTTTAATTTCGGAGAAGTCCTCGGCATTAACTACATGAATATCATAGTTATTTAATCCTGTTCCTTTTCCAGTCTGAATAATAATTATGGCTTCTTCCTTCCCGTCACCCGTAAGATCAGTATAGTTTACCTGCGGATTTGTTCCCGTATCACCTGGGAATTTCCAATCAAAGTCCTCTTCGATACCATTAATATCCATTCTTAACCCATCGGTCGTTGCATAAAGTTTTACTTTTTCATTCTGAGAAGCCCCAATCCCTTTTACATCAATATCTTGTTCCGGCTGTGTGGTTACTTGTTTACTTGTAGACTCGCCCGACCCCTGAATAACCGTCGCAGACTCTGATCCACATCCTGTAAGCAAAACGGCACTCAATAGCATCATTACGCCTAGCTCTCTTTTCAATACTATTCTCCCCTTTCAACTATTTTATAGAAATTATATCTGAGCAAAAGAACAGATGAATGACAAAAGATTAACAAATTCTCATTCCACACTGCCCTCCTATTCCAAATATCGCCAAGATGCAAATTTTGCAGTAGAATGATGTCATACATGACAAGGGGAGAATGTGGTGAAGTTGAGTTTAAAGCGCCAGGAGGAGAATAACGAATGAGGTCTCTATTATAGCGTCATTAAAAAACAAGCCCACTTAAAAGGGATATGTCCGCGACGAGTGGCCTATGGCGATGTGTCCTAACAAAACTCAAAAGCCCTGCCAGCCTAATGGCTGACAGGGCTTTTGTAAATACTATCCTTTTAATTTTAGAACAATGTCAAATATTGATCTCTTTCCCACTGGTGGACTTGCGTCTTGTACATATCCCACTCAATTTCTTTCAGCTCGTAGAAGTGAGCCAGAGCGTGCTCGCCGAGCGCGCTGCAGATAACATCGCTGCGAAGCAGCTCGTCCAACGCTTCCTTAAGATCAACCGGCAAGCTTGGCACGCCGGACTCAATACGCTCTTCTTCGGTCATGATGTAGATGTTGCGGTCTGTTGGAGCTGGAAGAGCTGTTTTGTTCTTGATTCCATCCAGGCCCGCTTTCAGCATAACAGCAAGTGCCAAATATGGATTGGCAGCAGGGTCTGGGTTACGCACTTCAACGCGCGTGCTCAGTCCTCTTGATGCCGGGATACGGATCATTGGCGAGCGGTTGCTTGCAGACCATGCCACATAGCAAGGAGCTTCATAACCCGGTACAAGACGCTTGTACGAGTTGATTGTCGGATTTGTAATAGCAGCCATTGCGCGAGCATGCTCCAAAATACCTGCCATATAATAACGAGCGGTTGCGCTAAGGCCCAGCTTGTCGCTCTCATCATAAAATACGTTGGTGCTGCCTTGGAACAGCGATTGGTGACAGTGCATACCCGATCCATTAACGCCGAACAGCGGCTTAGGCATAAATGTAGCGTGCAAGCCATGCTCTCTCGCAATCGTTTTAACAACGAGCTTGAACGTTTGAATTTGGTCAGCGGCTTTAATCGCATCTGCATATTTAAAATCAATTTCATGCTGTCCTGGGGCAACCTCGTGGTGGGATGCTTCGATTTCAAAGCCCATTTCCTCAAGCGTCAATACGATTTCACGGCGGCAGTTTTCACCCAAATCCATAGGTGCAAGGTCAAAATATCCGCCTTGGTCATTCAGTTCCAATGTAGGCTCGCCACGCTCATCGGTTTTGAAAAGGAAAAATTCCGGTTCAGGACCGACGTTCATCGCCGTATAACCCATTTCTTCCGCTTCCTTTAGCGCACGTTTCAGAATACCGCGCGGGTCCCCTGCGAAAGGTGTGCCGTCAGGCATATAAATATCACAGATTAGACGAGCTACACGATCTTGTGCAACCCATGGGAATACAACCCATGTATCTAAATCAGGGTAAAGGTACATGTCAGATTCTTCAATGCGCACATAACCTTCGATGGAAGAACCGTCAAACATCATTTTATTATCAAGCGCTTTTTCCAACTGGCTCATTGGAATTTCAACGTTTTTAATCGTTCCCAGCAAATCTGTAAATTGAAGGCGGATGAATCTTACGTTTTGTTCCTCGGCAATTCTCTTGATATCCTCTTTTGTGTAGCTCACTAAAAGTCATCTCCCTTGTTTGCTTGATTATAATCGTACGATTGCACCCTAGCGCTTGTGCAAGAAACGCGATAGCTGACCCTGTATAAGCGAGGCCTGACCAGGCCGTTTCTCCAATAGTTGCTGCTTAAGCATCCGGTGAAGCTGGGCATCAGACAGTTCCTTACGCGTAACCTCCGATTGCTCACTAACAATAGTCGCATCGTCGGATTCTTTGGAAACCGGATTCATAACCTGCTTGATCCCGGCAATATTGACACCCTTCTCAATCAACGATTTAATCTCCAACAGCCGTTCCACATCATTGAAGGAAAAAAGCCGTTGGTTACCAGCCGTCCTCGCTGGAACGATCAGCTCATGCTGCTCGTAATAGCGGATTTGGCGGGCGGTTAAATCAGTTAGCTTCATTACAATGCCTATTGGAAATAAGGCCATATTTCTACGTATCTCGTCAGCCATATCACATCAACCTTCCAGTCGCTCATTTACATCTATTTTAACGTCCTACCAAGGAAGTGTCAAGTTGTGTGAGGTTTAATTACAATTAATCCTTCAACAACGAGACGCTTCAATGCCGTCAAAATACCGTATTTCGCATGGGCAAACGTAAGCCCACCCTGCATGTAAGCGATATAAGGCTCGCGAATTGGCGCATCTGCAGATAACTCAAGGCTTCCGCCTTGAATAAACGTTCCTGCCGCCATTATGACAGGATGTTCATAACCGGGCATATCCCATGGCTCTGGTGTAACATGGGAGTCAACTGCCGCTGCCTGCTGAATGCCCTGTACAAAAGCAATCAGGTGCTCCGCGCTGCCAAATTTGACAGCTTGAATTAAATCCGTGCGCGGTGTATCCCAGTGAGGCTGCGTATCAAATCCAAGCTGAGTGAATAATGCCGAAGCGAGCACACTGCCTTTAACCGCTTGTCCCACTAAATGAGGGGCCAGAAACAGCCCTTGGTAAATCGAGCGCAGCGTTCCCAGCATGGCGCCTACCTCGCCACCAATGCCTGGAGCGGTCAAGCGGTAAGCCGCTGCTTCGACTGCTGCTGCTGTACCGGCAATATATCCGCCAGTCGTGGCAAGACCGCCTCCAGGATTTTTAATCAATGAACCTGCCATTATATCAACGCCAACCTGGGTCGGCTCCAAAAGCTCGGTAAATTCACCATAACAATTGTCCACGAACACAAGCACATCAGGTTTGATCTGCTTGACGCGGCTCGTTATTTCACCAATTTGCTGCACAGTAAAAGAAGCACGCCAGCTGTAGCCGCGAGAGCGCTGGATGCCAATTACTTTAGTTTGCGATGTAATAGCTGCTTCAATTCCTGCCCAGTCAAGGCCGCCATCCTCCAGCAGTTCCACCTCATTGTATTGGATGCCAAAATCCTGCAAGGAGCCCTTTCCATCGCCCGGCTTGCCAATGACTTTATGCAGCGTATCATAGGGCTTGCCTGTAACGTATAAAAGCTCGTCTCCTGGTCTTAAAACCCCAAATAACGCGCAGCTAATTGTATGTGTCCCAGATACAAAATGCGGGCGTACGAGCGCTGCCTCTGCATCGAATATATCGGCATATACCAAATCAAGCACTTCACGCCCACGATCATTATAACCATAGCCAGTGGAGCCGCTAAAATGATAGTCGCTGACACGATGCTTTTGGAAAGCCTGAATGACCTTCCACTGATTGCGTTCTGCAATGCGGTCAACCGCCTTCATTCGATCGCCTGCAAGCTCCTCAGCTTCCTCAGCAAGCTCCTCAAGCCGTTTCCATACCAAGTCTTCTTCCTTGCCACTCCGTCCATTTTCAAATCCGCTATTTCCGTTCATTGCTGCTGTAGTCTCTCCCTTTTGTCGATCGGCTTCGAGGCATCCTTATACGATATAAGGATGCAGGCGGTGCCCATTCACTTCATAATCCTGTTTGCTTAGTTGAATCGTCAGACGGAGCAGTTCTCCCTCTTCGCCATCCACTTCTTGCTCAATTACTTCCCCTGTACGATAAGCAAGCGCGATTAAATCCCCTCTCGCGGCTGGCAGCGCAAAAACAATGGTATCCCCCATCAGCTTTTCCTGAATCGTATCGCAAAGCAGCTTCAAGTCGGCTTCCTTGTACGCATTAATGATTAGAGAATCTCCACCAGAACGAAGCGTGTAGGCTTCTTCAGGCGAACAAAGATCAATCTTATTATAAATCGTCAGCGTCGGTTTGCCCGCGGCCCCCAGATCGTTCAGAATGCGGTCTACAACGGCCATTTGCTCGTCGCGCATCGGCGAACTGCTGTCTACAACATGCAGCACTAAATCCGCCTCGTTCACTTCCTCGAGCGTCGCGCGGAAAGCGGCAACGAGATCATGGGGAAGATTTTGAATAAAGCCTACCGTATCGGTCAAAATCACTTCTCGGCCGTTAGGGAGCTCCAGCGTGCGTGAAGTTGGGTCAAGTGTAGCGAATAGCTGATTCTCCACATATACATCGGCATCCGTCAATTGACGCAGCAGCGTTGACTTACCCGCATTCGTATAGCCAACTAGCGCCACTTGAATGATGCCGGATTTTTTTCTGCGCTCGCGGTATAAATGCCGATGGCGAACAACTTCGTCCAATTGGGCTTTAAGATCAGAGATTCGCCCCCGAATATGGCGCCGATCTGTCTCCAGCTTGGACTCGCCGGGACCGCGCGTACCGATGCCGCCGCCAAGACGCGACAAGTTTTTGCCGTGTCCCGACAAGCGCGGCAGCAAATAACTGAGCTGTGCCAGCTCAACTTGTATATTCCCTTCGCGCGTTCCCGCACGCTGGGCGAAAATATCTAAAATAAGCTGCGTCCGGTCAACAATTTTCACATCCAGCATCTCTTCGAGATTGCGCACCTGCGCCCCGGAAAGCTCTTGATCAAAAATGGCAGTCGTCGCTCCCATTTCATCGGCTACCAGACGAAGCTCCTCCGCCTTGCCTTTGCCGATAAACCATTTTGTATCGGGCTTTTCACGGTTTTGCGTTAACGTTGTGAGCACTTCAACGCCTGCCGTTTCAGCAAGCTTCACCAGTTCCTGAAGCGAATGCTCCGGGTCACTGGAACCTCGTTTAATTTGTTGCGTAACCAAAGTGACCAATATAGCGCGGTCCTGAATTTCAGTCTGTGTATCGTGCGTCTTTTCTCGCATAGGTTTACCCTCTCAATCGTTCATTGTGGCTCCATCAAGCTTTCGGCTCCCATTTGAAGTCCTCAGGCCTAATGGTCAACAGCTCTTGCTTTGGCGGTACACCGCTTGCATAATGATTCAGCAGCCGCACCGCCTGATGGCGAATCGCCTTTTCCAATATGTTTCTAACGTATCTTGCATTGCTGAAGGAAAAAATGTCATTTTGCTTCTCCGTCATTAAATGCTGCCTTAACTTAAATATGGACTGCTGAGCCAAATGATAATCACGATCCTTGGACATCAGCTCGGAAATTTGAATTAATTGGTCCACCGAATAGTCAGGAAAATCAATCTGAATCGGGAACCGCGAAGGCAAACCGGGATTCGTCAGTAAAAAATGCTCGATCTCGGCCGGATAGCCGGCTAGAATCAGCACAAAATCATTGCGCCGATCTTCCATGCACTTCACAAGCGTATCAATCGCTTCTTTGCCAAAATCCTTTTCCCCGCCTCTGGCAAGGCTGTAAGCCTCATCGACAAACAACACGCCGCCCATGGCCTTGCGTACCAAATCGCGCGTTTTCTGCGCCGTGTGGCCAATGTATTCACCTACAAGATCAGCACGCTCTACCTCAATCAGATGGCCCTTCGACAGCACGCCCATTTTTTGAAACAGCTTGGCGACGATGCGTGCAATCGTTGTTTTCCCAGTACCGGGATTGCCTTTGAAAATCATATGATACACATGCGAGCCGCCAAAAAGACCTGCTTCCGTCCTCATGCGGCTTATATAGAGAAGGGCATAAATTTCATAAATCAGCGTTTTCACATTTTCCATCCCGACCATTGGCTCGAGCTCTTTCTGAATTTCAGCAAAATGGTCGCTCGCAGGCAAAGGCTTTACCGCTGACAAAGACTCGCTTTCAGTGAGGGGCGCAGCAGCTGCGACTGCATACGTCTCATGGCTTCTGAGAATAACGTTAATTTGCCTTGAAGGCCTGGGTCCGCTATTTGTGCCCGATTTGACCTGTCCGCTCATCTGACGCATCACCTATCCTTCGCACTTGTCTTTAGGAATGAGCGCATTTGCATAAGCGCCGCATTCAAGGTGAAACGGCTGTCGCCGTCCTTTGACGGCGCGGCGCGTTTCAGTCCGAGAAATATAGAGAAAGGATGGGAAAATCATATACTTTCCTATATTTCAAGCAGACCGCTCCCTTGCAGCAATCTCGCTGCTTGGGCATTGTTCCGCTTTACAAGTGTATTCAGGCTTAAACGGTCCTATTAACAGATTTTATAACTAAAGCTGTCATAGGATCACCCCAGCCAAAGTATCAGGGCGTCAAGCTTCCATTTCGTATAGGCCAGAACCTCGCGTCCCTCAGCGTTCCACGGCTTCAATACCTGTGATGCTGTACCCTCAGCTTCTACTGACTCATAATTCAAAAATTTCGCAATTTCCAGTGCCCTAGGCGCATGGAATTGATGGGTAATAATTAAAGCGCTCGCAAAACCTTCGCGCTCCATAATGGTTTTGCTGAAAAGCAGATTTTCATACGTGCTCGTCGATTTGTCCTCCAGCAGCACCTTGTCCTCTGGAATGCCTTTATTGACCAGATACGTCTTCATTCCCGCTGCTTCTGTCACAACAGCGCCCCCTGCATCAAGACCGCCGCTCATAATGAGCTTGTCCACCTTGCCTTGCTCATAGAGCTTATAGGCCAAGTTCAGACGCTCTTTAAGCGCCGGACTTGGCACATTGTCCCAAAGCGCAGCGCCGAGTACGATACCGACATCCGCTTTCTCGCGCTCTTTAGGAGCATCATAGCTGTTAATAACCCATAATACATAACCACACCAGAAAACCCCTGCAACGGTGCACCAGGCCAACATACGAAACAGGAGCAGCCCCGGACGCTTATTTGTCCGCCACTTGCGTCGGCTGCTCCCTGTCCTTAGCATTTGCTTCATGACTCGCTTAACTCTCCTGTCTTCTCCACCAAGCTTTTGCGATGCTTCAAGCTAAGCGTAAAATAACGGAAACGCCCATTGCGAATATTGGACAGCAGCCTGCCGGCTGTCTTGCGTGCCATAGCAGCCTCCTTGCCTGTTACATCGCCCTGACGCAGCGCATCCTCAAGCTCATCCTCATCGAGCAGAAATACTTCACCGCTTGGCAGCACAACCACATCAAGAAACAGATCATCAAACCAGGGAACCTGTTGATCCGTCAGTCCCTGTGTCTTGCAAATGTCAATGTACCACTGCACAACACGGCCCTTGTCATCAAACATCGTCGTCACGACGAAATGCTCGCCACGAGGAAAATGCTGCATCCACAAATAACCTCGATCTGCCAGACAAAGCCGACGTCCGTTGTACTCTTTCCAAAGCGGCTCCCGCAATTCGTGAATGCGGTAAAAGGTTACCAAGCCTCGGAACTCATCATTGTCCAGCGTGATGCAAGAGTAGCTCTTGCGCAAAATGCGACGCCAGTTCGCACGGTCAGAAAATTTTCGTTTCATACGGAACGTACCTTTCCGTTGAGATAAGCCCTAAAGTAACGGCTTTCGATGGTAAAGGATAGCTTTGTAAAAAGCTTACCATAACCAGCCGCTCATCTCCACCCGACTTGAAAAATAAACCAAGCTTAGCCTTCTTACACTGCAAAATCGCCGCCCCGGTAACGGGACGGCGATGGCAAAGCTATTTTTCCTGGATGACTATATTTTGAATAATGATTTCTTCAAGCGGCTCATTATTGTCAACTGGCGTCTTCGCAATTTCAAGCACCGTGTCCATACCGCTTACGACTTTGCCGAAAATGGAATAGTTCGGGTTCTGATTCAAATTCTCGGAGCCAGAGCCTGTGCAAATGAAAAATTGGCTGCCGCCGGTATTCGGCTTCCCAGCATTTGCCATTGCAACAATGCCAGACTCATACTTAATTTCCGTATCCAGCTCGTCAGGAATCGAATAACCAGGTGTCCCAACGCCATTGCCTTGCGGATCGCCACCCTGGATCATAAACGACTCAATAATGCGATGAAACGTCAAACCGTCATAAAAGCCATGGCGAGCCAGAAAAACAAAGTTATTTACCGTTATAGGCGCTTCATTCGCATACAGCTTCACAGTAAAGTTCCCTTTATTCGTTGTAAAAACGGCGGAATACGATTTATTGAGATCCAGTTCCATCTCCGGCATGCGCTCCCAGCGCATCACCTTCTCGGCATTGCCGGATTCCGCCGCCGTTCCTGTACCGGTCAAGCTTCCTTTCGCTCCACAGCCGGCAAGCAATGTCATTATGAAAAGTGCCATTACAAAAGCACTGCATACCGACCACTGTTTCCTGCTCATTCCTGTAACCAGCTCCTTACGTATTGCCGCTTGCTACCCGGCTTCGTTAGTCGTTCCATCCCCTTGGGCGGGGTCCGGCGTCGCGTTCGCCGGATTATCCCCTCCGCCTACATTGCCGCCATTTTGCCAGCCCTCTTCAACTGGAGGGCTAGCCATGTTATCCGTAGGCTCGGGACTAACTGTCCCTGGGTCGACAGATTCAATTGGAGGTGTCTCCATGCTAGGCGTCGGGGTTGGCGTCATACCGCCGTCAGGACTAAAGGATGGCAGCTCAATACCCCCTTCATCAGGATCAATGGAATCCATCGGAACGTCTGGAACATCAATGACCGTCTCGGGAATTTGTACGGTTATCGTCTCAGACTGCTTGCTTGTCAGGTTGTTTTCCGCATCGATTGCTACGACATAATAGTCGTACGTCATGCCTGGTGCAACGGACATATCATCAACGGTTGTTCCAGCAGCATCAACAAACAAGCTGAAATCCGCTTGATCCATCGCTTTGCGATAAACCTTATACGAAATGTTGCTGCTTGCTGCCCCTTGCCATGACAAAGCAACTTTCATTTGCTCTTGAACAAACACAGCGTTAAAATTCGTTACTGCTCCGACATCTTTAACCGGCTCTTTCACGCCCTGCGGCTTCTTAAAGCTGGTCTTCGGCATGTCTGCCATCGCCTGCTTCATCACCTTGGAGAACATGGCAGCCGACTGGGCACTGCTTTTCTTGAGCACATGCTGCTCATCTGTTCGATCGTACCCCATCCATACAGCGGCTGTCCACTCCGGTGTATAGCCTACAAACCAAGCGTCACGGTTTGCGCTGGAGTTAAAGCCGGGAATACCATGCTGAGTCGTGCCCGTCTTGCCGGCAACTGGGCGATCTATTGCCGCGCCTGTTCCCGTACCTCCGGATTGGACAACGGTCTGCAGCATTTCAGTCATATACCAAGCGGTATCCACATTCATAACTTGCTCAGTTGACGGAGCTTTGTACGTATAGACAGCCGTATTGCTGCTCGTCGTAATTTCTCTAATGGTATGGGAATCAACGGTTTGTCCACTATTGGCAAAAGTACTGTAAGCTGTCGCCATTTGCAGCGGTGTAACACCTTCCGTCAATCCGCCAAGAGCAATCGCAAGATTGCGATCCTGGTCGCTCAGCTCAAAACCAAGCTTTGTCGCAAATTTAACGCCGTTGCTAACGCCAATTTCATTCAGCGTCCATACGGCAGGTAAGTTGCGGGAATGCTTAACCGCCTCCTGCATCGTAATCGGCGTTGCGCCTCTTGAATCTTTAGGACAATAGTTGCCAAAGCACGTTTTATCATTTTTCAAAACCGTCCACGGAAAATATTGACCGGTTTCCAGCGCCGGGCCGTAAGAAGTAATCGGCTTGAACGCCGATCCCGGCTGACGCGGCAATTCCACGCGGTTCAAGCCTTTGCGTTCATAATCGCGGCCGCCTGCGATGGCTTGGATGGCCCCGTCCCGATGGTCGATAATGACCATTGCGCCTTGAACCTTCTTATCGTCGACGCTTTCCTCGAAGTTGGAGTCGTCGGCAAATTCTTTCTCAACGACGCTTTGCGCTGTTGGGTTGAGCGTCGTATAGATTCGGTAACCGCCAATACGCAGATCCGTTTCAGTCATATCCGGCATAACTCTCAAAGCTTCTTCCACTGCGTAGTCAACGAACGCTTTATAAGGCTCGTCCTTGCTTTGCTCTACGGTTGGCGGAGTCACGTAATCGACGGCCTTCGCCTCGTCCATTTCGTCCTTCGTAATGTAGCCCTGATCGTACATCAGCTGAAGCACAACTCCACGGCGCACCTTGGAGCCTTCCGCATCATTAACCGGGTTGTAGCGGCTTGGCGCTTTCGGCATGCCGGCGAGCGTCGCCATTTGCCACAGCTTCAAGTCTTTCAGCTCGGTGTTGAAATAATATTTTGCAGCTCCCTTGACGCCGTAAATGCCTTTGCCGAAGTAAATCCGGTTTAAATAAAGCGTCAATATTTCTTCCTTCGTATTGTTGTTTTCCAATGCGACAGCAATCGAAGCTTCCGTCGCTTTCCGGAACAGCGTTTTATCCGAGGATAAAAACATATTTTTAGCTAGCTGCTGGGTAATCGTACTTCCGCCCTCGACCGCGCTGCGTGCGATAACGTCCTTGACGAGTGCCCGGCCAATTGCAAAAAAGTCGATGCCGGCATGCTCGTAAAAACGCTGATCCTCCGTCGCCACCACGGCATTCATCATTTCTTTCGGAATTTCATCGTATTCGGCAATTTCACGATTTTCTTCTGGTGTGGACAATCGAGAAATTTCATCTCCATTCGCATCATAAACAATGGATGCTTCGCCCATAACCATCATATCGGCTCTTTCCTTCAGCAGCCGCTCACCATTCAAAATAATAAGCGAATACCCGATGATCCCGCACACGATAGCTATAACTACAGTGAAAAATAACAGGAAAAACCATGTTTTCCCCGACATTCTTCTTTTCTTCTTAGGCGCCGTTTTCTTCTCAGGTTGTGTTCTTTGCCTGCGATCAGCCATTGTGACTCCCCTCCTGCGCTTCTTCTTAGAAGCTGTCTGTCTTCTTATTTATACCCCCGGAATGAAAAGGACAACCCCTGTTAAAGCGGGCTGCCCTTTCCTTCCGCTATCTAGTTAAACGCAGATCGCTATTAGAAAGTTTCACTAATAACGTGCGCCTTACGAGTCAGAGCTGCTGTTGTCCTGCATGAGAGATACATTTCGCTGCGGAGTAAACGTCGAAATGGCATGCTTGTACACCATTTGTTGACGGCCTTCGCTGTCAATAATAATGGTGAAGTTGTCAAACGCTTTAATAACGCCCCGGATTTGGAACCCGTTCATCAGGAAGACTGTAACGGGAATGTTATCTTTACGCAATTGGTTCAAGAACGTATCTTGAATGTTGATGGATTTGTTCATTGGACGTTACCTCCGTCTACAAAAGATTGATTAGAAGTATATTCAAGATGGACTTGAAACTTTCCTGCTATTATACCATGAATCCGATGTAAATTGTTGTGAAAATTTTCCCCCATATCGATCCATTCGATATCTTTCATGTGACGAAACCATGACAATTGGCGCTTGGCAAAGCGTCTCGTGTCCCGTTTCAGCAAAGTTACCGCAGCCTCAAGCGTACATTCTCCCCGTAAAAATGACGCTATTTCCTTATAGCCGAGTCCTTGCATGGCTACAGCATGAGGCGGAACGCCGCGCGACAGCAGCGCCTTCACTTCCTCGACCAGCCCCTGCTCCAGCATCTGGTCAATTCTCAGCTCAATCCGGCGGTACAGCTCCGCCCGATCCATCGTCAGCCCGATGATACACAATTCGTAAGGGGATTCTTTTTTCTGACCCTCGAGCTGCTCTGATTGCTTGATTCCTGTTAAATGAAACACTTCAAGCGCGCGTATGACGCGCCTTTGGTCATTCGGATGCAGGCGTTCCGCGGACTTCGGGTCAATAAGCGCAAGCTTCGCATGCAGCGCCTCAGCACCGTGCGCAAGAGCAAACTGCTCCTGCTCCTGGCGAAAGGCCTCGTCTGAGCCGCTCTCTGAAAATTCAAAGCCGTAGCATACGGCTTCCACATATAGTCCCGTGCCGCCAACGATGAAAGGCAGCTTTCCCCTAGCAGCGATCTCTTCAATGCTGCTTCCGCAGCCTGCCTGAAAGTCTGCCACCGAATAGGGGTCATCCGGGTCGCGAATATCAATTAAATGATGCGGGATGCCCTCTCGCTCTTCCAGAGGAAGCTTCGCTGTTCCGATGTCCATGCCGCGATATACCTGCATCGAATCGCCCGAAATGATTTCCGCCTGCCAAGCTTTGGCCAGCTCCAGGCTTAAATTGGTTTTGCCAACTGCCGTAGGGCCAATTAATACGAGCAAAGGCTGCTTTTTGCCCAGCGCAGTTACCCGCTTATTCTCTTGTTCTGGCAACCTCTATCACTCCATAAGCAATTTTTGAAGAATGTAAATGCCGCCGCTCAAAGCCGAGTCTTGCAAACTCCTCGCTATGGCGATGCTCCTTAAGCACGACGGTTTTGCGCGCCACTCGCAGCGCTTCTGCCACTGCCTCAGGAGACAAGGCGCTGTCATTGACCAATTGGCGCAGCGGCTGAATCGAGCTTGATTCATGAATCGGCTGCCGGAACATCGGGTCAAAATATACGACGTCGACGCTCTGATCCGGCAGCTGCCGCAAGTAGTCCAGATGGTTCATGCTGATCATTCGAATTCTGCGCATCGCCGCATCCACATCAGCAAGTCCCGATTCGTAGACGGCAAGCCCTTCGCGTACCAGGGCGCATAGTACCCGCTCGCTTTCAATCGCAGTTACTTGTCCAGACGTACCGGCCGCATAAGCGAATACGAGCGAATCAGAGGCAAGTCCAGCTGTACAATCTACAATCGTATCGCCTTCCTCGCAGCCGGAGAGTGTAATCAGCGGATCTGTTTCTCCTCTTCGAAGCCGCTTGACTCTTACAAATGCCATGCTGGGGTGAAAAAATAACGGCGCATCCGTCTGTCCTTCATAATACCTGACTTCGCGATCCGTCACAACAAACAGGCGAATCTCGGCCATTTCGGCGCCGATTTGCCGCAGCGTCATTCGGCCTCTCGCCCGATAAGGGACGGACAGCTCCCCTGCAATTCTTCTCGCCTTGGCGACCGTCGCCTCAGACGGACGATCGGCGGTCGTTACGATCATGACATCACCCGCTTAAACATTTTTTCGAGCTGATAGGTGGACATATGCACGACTATCGGGCGTCCATGCGGGCAAGTATACGGTTGATGGCATGCACCAAGCCGGGAAAGCAGCGCTTCTCCCTCTTCCCTTGTCAGCCTGTCATTCGCTTTAATAGATGCCTTGCAAGAGCACATAATGGCCGCCTTCTCGCGCAGCTTGGCAATATTGATCGATTTGCGCTCGGCCAGCAGCAAATCGGCCATTTCTTCAATAATATCCTTCTCCTCGCCATCCGGCAGCCACTGCGGATAAGCACGAACAAGAAACGTTTGGGAGCCAAATGGCTCAAGCTCGACGCCCGCTTCGTTAAATAGGGGCAGCAAGCCGCGCAGCTGCTCTGCCTCTCCCGGCGTAAACTCCAGCGTAAGCGGCACTAGCAGCTGCTGGCTAGCTGCCTCGGGCATGCCAAACTTGGCGTAATAATATTCATAATTGATCCGCTCATGCGCCGCATGCTGGTCAATTAAATACAGTCCTTCCTCGGATTGCGCCACAATATACGTGCCATGCAGCTGTCCAATCCAATGCAGCTCGGGAAAACCCGCTTCATTGGCCGCTGAAGGCTGCTCCGGAGCAGCCGGCACTTGTCCTCCTTGACCGAAAGGAATGTCGGGCAAGGCAGCCGTATGAACAGGAGCAGCAACTCCACTGCTTAAATCAGCTGCTGCCCCTGCGCTTTCCAATCCGTTGCCGGGCTCGCTTCCATTCGCCACAGTCTGCAGGCTAGCCGTGCTAGCTGCGTCTTGGCGTATCCATGAAGGCTCGGATGGAAGCGGTGCGTCTTCGCTTTGCGACGGAGAACTATTCGCCGCTGCACGTCCAAGGGGCTGCTTTGCCTCAGAGGCAAGGTTCCCCCATGCTGTGCTTGCTTCACGCGCCAAGCCATTTCCAGTTTGGGCAGGCTTGTACAAACGTTCAGCCGCATCCTTTGGCACAAATTCTCTGGAAGCACCTTGGCCAAATGGGGAATAAGGTGCTTGTGCGATCGACCGCTCCCCTTTGTTGTCCTTCTCAGGTACAGGTGGCGTTTTGGGTTCCGGACGATGAAAGGACATAGCACCCTGAACAAATACAGGACCTGACCTTTTCTGATTATGTATCGAGTCCGGGCCGGGAATATGACGTTCCTTGCCAAGTGCAGCCTGAATAGCCGTCTCAACGAGCGTCCGCAGCTCTGCCTCCTTGCTGAAGCGTACCTCCATTTTGGAAGGATGTACGTTTACATCAAGCAAGCTCGGATGCATGCCAATTTCAATAATCGCAAGTGGAAAACGATTGATAGGCAGCAGCGTATGGTAAGCCTGAAGCATCGCCTGATTAACGGCATGGCTGCGAATATACCGCCCATTTACAATGACGGTTATGCCATTGCGATTCGAGCGGGTCAGCTCCGGCTTGGAAATGTAGCCTAACAGCTCATAATCCGGGCTTTCGCCTTGTATCGCCATCATTGCTTTGGCCGTATTCGAGCCGTAAATAGCAGCGATCACTTGCAGACGGTCGCCCGTACCGAGCGTTCGCAGCAGCGTATTGCCATTGTGCTTAAGTGTAAAAGCAATGCCCGGATGCGCAAGCGCAATGCGGTAAATATAATCTGAAATATGTCCAAGCTCGGTTTGCACCGCCTTCATATATTTCAACCGGGCCGGCGTATTGTAAAACAAGTCGCGCACCGTCATATCCGTTCCTTGCGGAGTAGCAGCCGGAATACTGGCCGTAATCGTCCCGCCTTCAATGCTCAGCTTCTGCCCTAAGCCAGTCTGTCCGGTAGAGGACAAGCATTCCAGGCGCGACACGGCCGCGATACTTGGCAGCGCCTCGCCGCGGAAGCCTAGGCTTGCGATGCGGAACAAGTCGCTGCTCGTTGCAATTTTGCTCGTGGCGTGGCGCTGGAATGCCGTCTCCATTTCTTCAGCTGGAATGCCTGAGCCATTGTCTGTTACACGGATAAGGTTCAAGCCGCCCTCTTCCACCGTGATGTCGATCGTAGAGCTGCCAGCATCAACAGCATTTTCGACCAGCTCCTTAATGACAGAAGCAGGTCTTTCTACCACTTCGCCTGCGGCAATCTGGTTCGCGAGCTGCTCGTCCAGTACGAGAATTTTACCCATATCTGTTTTCCTCCTTCCCACACGGACACGCCGCTTCTAGTCGTTCATTTTGCGTTTCATATCATTTAGCCACTGCATCGCCTGCATTGGCGTCATATTGAACAGGTCGAGCTTGCGCAGCTGATCAGCAAGCTGCTCGGATTTGGGGCTGCCTTTACGGCGGCCCGAATCAGCCTGCGCGGCAGCTGGCTCATCCCAAATGGACAGCTGAATGGCTGCCGCTGTTTCGCGTACGCCAGCATTCGATGCTTGGCTGGAAGGATCGGAATCAGATGAAATGCTGCTGTATGCATGGTCGGAAGCATTAGACAAAGCATCATTAGACTGCAATGCTGCATACGAATGGTCCGGTTTATTTTTATTAGAGGCGGATTTCTCCTCAGCAGTGTGACTAGCTGTTTCATCAGCATCAGCAGCAGTTGTACTCATCTTGATACTCGCATTTTTTTCAACCAAGGCATCCGAAACTTCCAATAGCTCATAGGATCGGGAAATAATGGACTCAGGCAAGCCTGCAAGCTTTGCGCAATAAATGCCGTAGCTCGTCCCTGCTGCGCCGGGTATCATCTTGCGCAAAAAGGTAACATGATCGCCGCTTTCCTGTACCGCCATACATGCATTGGTCAGCTGAGGCAAGGAATCCTCCAAATGCGACAGCTCGTGAAAATGGGTCGATACGAGCGCTTTGCAGCGAATCTGATGATGCACATATTCAATAACCGCTTGGGCAATGGCCATGCCTTCGCCCGTAGAAGTACCGCGCCCAAGCTCGTCAATAATGACAAGGCTGTTCTCCGTCGCCTTCTCGGTCATAATTTGAATATCCTTCATCTCCACCATGAACGTGCTTTGTCCGCCAATCAGATCATCCGCCGCGCCAATCCGCGTGAAAATCCGGTCGGTCAGTGGAATTTGTGCCGATTTTGCCGGAACAAAGCAGCCGATTTGCGCCATAATGCCAATTAAGGCCACTTGGCGCATGTAGGTGCTTTTGCCCGCCATATTCGGTCCGGTAATGAGCAGCATCGAGTTATGCTCTTTATGTAGCTGCGTCGCATTTGCAATGAACGCTGCCCCATTTTCCATAACGGCCTCCACAACGGGATGCCTGCCTTCTTCGATGACCATATCGAACGAATCGGTAATCGAGGGGCGGGTAAATCTGCGCTCTGCGCTGACCGTCGCAAATGCCTGATACACATCAAGCTCTGCTATGGCTTCAGCAAGCCGCTGCAGGCGGTGAAGCTGGCCTGCTAAATGGTCACGGAGCTCGAGAAAACGTTCATATTCGATATCGACCATTTTTTCCTCGGCCTCAAGAATCAGGCGTTCCTTTTCCTTCAGCTCCGGCGTTACGAACCGCTCGGCATTGGAAAGCGTCTGTTTTCTTTCGTAGCGGCCTTCCGGCAGCATCGCGAGATTGGCTTTGGAAACCTCAAGATAATAGCCAAATATTTTATTGTAGCCGATTTTGAGCGAACGAATGCCGGTTGCTTCGCGCTCTGCGCGCTCCAGCTCAGCGAGCCATTTTTTCCCATTGGTGCTGGCTTCCTTAAGCTGGTCCAAATAATCATCGTAGCCCGCACGAATAATTCCGCCTTCGCGAATCGAGACTGGCGGCTCGTCTACGACTACCGTCGCAATCATTTCTGCCAAATCAGCGCAATCGTCCAGACCGTCAACCAGCTTTTGCAGCCGCTGCGAACCCGAGGCTTTGCATAGCTGGGCTAGCTGAGGGACGCGCTGAATAGACGTTTTGAGGGCATTCATATCGCGACCATTGGCACTGCCAAACGCCACTCTGCCGACCAGACGCTCCAAATCATAAATATCATTCAGCTCAGAGCGAATATCATCGCGCAAAATCAAGTTGCGGTACAACGTATCCACCGCATCCAGCCTTGCTTCAATCGCGGTGCGCGACAGCAACGGCTTGTCGATCCAGCGGCGCATCAGCCTTGCACCCATTGAGGTTTGACTGCGGTCCAGCAGCCAAAGCAGCGAGCCCTTCTTCGAGCGGTCGCGCACAGTTTCAGTCAGCTCCAGGTTTCGGCGGGTATAATGATCAAGGATCATATATTGACCCGGCTCATAGCTGCGAATGGCGCGAACATGACCGAGCGAGCGCTTTTGCGTATCATCCAAATAGCCAATTAGCAGGCTCACCGCGCGCAAACATGCTTCATTCAGCTGTACAAGCTCCTGCTTTCCAAACTGGTCGAGCAGCTTTTGCTCCGCTACAGGCTCGCGCTTTGTCAGCAATATCGGGCGGTTCCAAGCGTCTGAAGCTTGCAGCTTGCCTAGCAGTTCCTCATCGCCAACAATTTCCGCAGGCTGATAAACATTAATCTCATCGATCAGCGCTTCCATCTGCAGCGGGAACGAAGTGACGTACAGCTCGCCTGTAGACAAATCGCATGAGGAAATCGATACTTTCCCGTTTAAAAGAGCAATCGCTGAAATAAAGTTATTCGTTTTATCCGCGAGCGCTTTGGACTCCATGACCGTTCCAGGGGTAATGACCTGAACAATTTCACGTCGTACGACGCCTTTGGCAGCCGCTGGGTCCTCTACCTGCTCGCAAATGGCAACCTTGAAGCCTTTTTCAACGAGTCTTGCGATATAGTTTTGCGCAGAATGATAGGGTACGCCGCACATTGGAATTTTTTCCGTGCCGCCTCCTTCTCTTCCGGTTAGTGTAATTTCAAGCTCTCGTGAGGCCGCAATCGCATCTTCAAAAAACATTTCATAGAAATCGCCCAGACGAAAAAAAAGAAACGCATCCTTCGCTTCTTCTTTAATCGCAAGGTATTGCATAATCATCGGGGTATAGCTTGCCACTGTTGCCCCTCCTTTATTGTGGTAAGCGAACGCGGGCGTTCGCCGTCTATGTTTATCGTATCATCAGAGGAGCAAATTTCGCCAAATCTCCGAAATTCTTCCGATGTTCTAATGAAGCAACTTTCTACTATTATATCAAGCGTTGGCTTTCCGCGCCAACTTGACTATTTTTCCTGATGTTTATATAGGGAGAAAAACCGGGGAAATTAGCAAAAAAAGAGAGAAGTAAAGGGAGAAATAAAAGAGAAGTAAAGCGGAGAAAAGAGGAGAATGGCCTGTTTGCTTGGGAAACAAGCCGGGTTGAAAGTGCAGGGTAGCTCTTTTGTTGAATAAGGATGGAAATAGGGCGCTATGTGAAAATAGTGAATTTGCTTCATTTCTGGTTTGGAAAAATTGTGAAGCTAGTGAGCTGGCAGCGTTTTGCCGCTACGTTAAGTGGGCACCGTACAGGCTGGATTTAATGTCAGCTTCGTTTGCTTCCATATATAGAGCTGAGGCGAAGCGTGTAATGAACATTAAAGATTAAAGATTAAAGATTAAAGATTTAACATTAAAGATTAAATAATAAAAATTATGTCGTCCTTTTGTTTGGCAGCATGTTAGAAGTTGGAGCTGGCATAGGGATGCGCCATTTGTGGCGGATGTCAGCCCGCTCATCCCAGGTTATGCCGCGCCGCGCTGCATCGAGCAAAGGCTCGATATCGGCCGCAAGCGCCGCATAGCTTGGCGTCGCCGCCATCGCTGCGGCAAGCGGGTCCAGACATCCGGCCAGCTCTGCGCGGTCGCCGGAGTAGAAGGCTTCGACATACCGCTCGTCAAGAGCCGGTATGTCGGTGAGGGCTATAGTCTCGCGCGCGCATAGCAGAGCGAGCGCGAGCGCGGCTTTTGCCGCTGCTGGCGAGATGAGCCAGCTCGGCAGCGTGCGGTATTCGAAGCCGCCATGCGGCTGCTGGCGGTATTCGCCAAGGGCGCCGTAACGGGGGCGCCTGCCCCGGCCGGCCGGGTCTTCGACGAGAGCGAGCGGAAACGCCGCGTAGCTGTCGAGCAGCCGCAGCAGTCGGCTGGATAGCGGCGTGCCGCTGAGATGGATGTGCCCGCCGAGCGGCAGCCCCGGCACGGGCATGGCTCCGGCGACCCAGCAGAGGCTGGGGTCGCTGATGCGCTTGGCGGCGCGCAGCAGCAGCCGCCGGAGATGCGCGGCCAGCGCAGCCGGGCTTTCAGCCGGCTCGGGCCGCAGCTCGGCGACAGGATAGACGATCCGTCGCCCAATGAGCATGGCGTCGCTGCCCGCGGCCCCTTGGGCGCCATCGCCAAAAAAGCGCGAAGCCGGCACGATCCGCCCATCCGGCCGCACCAGCGCAAATTCCGGGTCGGCGCCCAGCATTAGCTTGGGCGCCGTTCCCGGCACAGGCGCTGCAGCCGCCTCATACCAGGCGGCCATCCGCGCCAAGCCCACCGCGCGCAGCTTCGCATCGCGCACAGCCCCCGCTGCGCGGACGGCGGCCCGCCCGCCTTCGCCCAGCACAACCTCGGCCTCGCCCATATCGAGGCCGAGTGCATACAAAGCGGCGACTGCGGCGCGGATGACCCGCCGCAGAGCCGCATCCCGCGGCCATGGCGCTGCCGCATGGCCGCCTGGCTCCGCCCGCAGCAGCGGCTGCCCCGCTGCGGGCCTGCCCCAGCGATCGAGGCGCTGCAGCTCGATCAGCTCCAAATGCGCAATAGCGACCTTATACAATCGGTCGCTATTTCCCAGCTCCTGCCGCCGGAGCAAGCCTGCCCGTCGCAGCCTTTGCTGCTGCTCGGCGGCAGACATCGCCGCAAAGCCGATCTCCCCCTCATTCAGCAGCCAGATGCCGCTTGGGAAAGCAGGCAGCACCTGCTTTTCCAAGCCTTCACGCTTTTCACTCATATGCTGTTGTTCCCTAACGCCCTTCTGATCCCTCTTGCCTCCCTGTTCTTTAACGCCGTGCTGTTTCCACAAGCCAGCCTCTTGCCTGCTCTCGCCTTGCTGTTCTCTCTCTTCCTGCCTAGATTCACAACCCTTCTTTTTCTCAGTGACACAGTCGCTCACAATAACCGCGTCGCCTGCCTTGATCTCTGAAAGCAGGCTTGCAGTTGGAGCTGACCCAGCGGCAGTTGCAGTCTCTTTACCTGCTAACTCCAATCGCCCGGTACTGCTGTTCCACAGCCATACTGCCGCCATCCCATTACTCCTTTCTGCTAAAAACCACTAACGCTATACATCATTCCCTGGCCAAAATCCCCCATCTTCTCGGACCCCGATATAGGGCATACGCCCGATTATGTTTAATATCAACAAAAAGAGGGCTTTCGCCCTCAAGTTTGCGGACATCGCCGCATATCATACCGTACAGAAGCCGAGGCACAATGGAGTTAAGCTAACGTGGAGAGGATTTAAGCTTCCGTGCCGGGAAGTTTCAATCCACATAAGCCACATGGCCGTCAGGCTGCCAGATTAAAGCTCGTCGTCGAGCAAATCCGGATCAAGATCTTCGTAGTCGTCATCGCCGAGACCAAACTCGTATTCCTTGGCATCAAGGCCGTCCAAACCTCCAGGGATACAAGCAACCGTCACTTTTGTCTCGGCAACCAGCTCTACCGAAAATTCGCGTTCAACCCGGATGACAACGCCGGAGCCGCTCGATGAAACATTCGCTTCGATGCAATTCGGCTCCTGAAGCGCGTCTGCTGAAACTTCCACCGTTGTGGCACGATGCTTCGGATCGACAAACGAAAGCGGAACATTTTCTACATAATGAACAGATTCCTTCGCAACCTCGGTTTGCGAGTTTTTGCTGTACGAGTACCAGATGTTAATGTCGTAAGTACCGATGACCTCAATCCCATCGCCCGAACGAACCGCTTCATATTGATGGTTGATAATCCATGCGCCCAAAATACTGGTCGGATGTTGGGGCGGCGTAACGGTATGGGTTACAGTGGAAAACTTACGACCTTTGCCGCAGACAGCTTTGGTGATAATTTCTCTGTACTGAAGCTGTTTATCTGCATTAGCCATTGATTTAACCTCCTCCATGCAATCATTCACTTAAAGTGTATGCAGGACGTGGGCGAATGTTGATAAAACGAATGCAGACAAAGAGAGATTGTTTTAAAAAATACCCACAAAACCCGCTGCAAAACGTAAATCCACGTTTCCCCAAGACCTTCGCTCCCCATTTCCCCGCCTTTAGTTGGCCGCTATATACGAGCAGCTTGCGGGAGGCTCGCCGCAAAATCCTTTTTTCACCCTTGCAGCTCCCGCTCCTGTTACGAAAGCGCCAGCTAAAATCGAACTATACTCATAGTTATGAAGCCGCCCCAGCCATTATGCCAAAGCCTGTTTTTGTACCTTTCGGGCAACTCGGAACTAGCTCGATAAAATACATAAAAATCGCTATGCCATTTGTCCTACTGCTCACGCCAACCATCCATTAGCCTGCGCTCCAGCGCAGAAACAGCTTTGTACATAACTGTCGCAACCGCAGCAATGACAAGCAGGCTGGAGAGAACGAGCGTAAAATTGAACACTTGGAAGCCATAAATAATAAGGTAGCCCAGCCCAAGCTTCGCCACGAGAAACTCGCCTACAATCACGCCGATCCATGCCAAGCCCACATTCACTTTCAACGTCGAAATAATAACTGGAAACGAAGCTGGCAAAATCACGCTGCGAAAAAGCTGTGACCGCCCTGCTCCGAACAACCGGACAACTTTAATGTAGCCTGCGTCCACCTCACGAAACTGGTTATAGATGTTCAAGGTTGTAATAATAACTGTTACCGACAAGGTGACCGCTACAATGGAGAGAAAGCCAGGGCCAAGACAAACGATAAAGATTGGCCCTAGCGCCACCTTCGGCATGCTGTTCAGCACGACCAAATAAGGGTCCGCTACCCGCGATACAAAAGGAAACCACCATAGCAGCGCCGCAAGCAGCGTGCCCAGCAGTGTGCCTAGAGCAAAGCCGACAATCGTTTCCGATACGGTCACCCCAATATGCGGCCATATTGACCCGTCCGACATCGTCCCCCACAATTGATGGAACATCTTCGTTGGATAGCTGAACAGCAGCGGATCAACCCACCGATATCGTCCCGCGGCCTCCCATAGCCCAATAAAGAGTACTAAAATAATGAACTGTGTCACGCCGACTAACGCCGTCGTCCTTTTTGCCCGCCGCATATAAGCCTGGTGCAGCCAGTCTAGCCAGACTGCTCTGCCCTCATTCACATCAGTAGACGATTGTTTCTGCTCCATCCCCACCCGCTGCGGCTCTCTATCTGTGTGTTGCTCCCTTTGCTGATTTGAACCCTCGTCATCCTTCATTGCTTTCGCTCCCTTCCCAGAGGGTCTGCTCGGCAGCATCCAGCTCTGACCATAACTGATCGAACAACGGCTGAAATTCCGGCAGCTGCCTGGCTTTCATCGGCGATGCCTGCCGGATTGAATCAGGTACCGTCAGCTCGTAGCGAATTCGCCCTGGATTTGCTGCCAGTACAACGACGCGATCACTCATCGCCACAGCTTCAGCTAGATCATGCGTGACGAGCAGCGCCGTTTTCCCAAGCTTTCGCAGCGTTACCTGCACCAAATCCTCCAATTGAAGCTTAATGTGCAAATCCAGCGCAGAAAAAGGCTCATCCAATAGCAATACTTCCGGCTCAGTTGCCAGCGTCCGCGCCAAGGCGACCCGCTGCCTCATACCGCCCGACAGCTCATGCGGATAACGGGTTCCCGCTCCGGGCAGGCCGAGCTCAGACAGCAATTCAGCTACGGTTTCAAGCGCAGCATGCGTCTTATTTCCCGTCAATTCCAGCCCCAGCGCCGCATTATCCAAAATCGTCCGCCATGGAAACAAATAATCCTGCTGGAGCATATAACCGACAAGCGTTGACGGTTGTTTAACCTGTCGATTGTTCAGGAGCACTTCGCCGCGTGTCGGTAAAAACAAGCCCGCCAGCATGCTGAGCACCGTCGTTTTTCCGCATCCGCTTGGGCCAACCAGACTGACGAACTCGCCGCGCTGAACGGTCAAGTTCAGATTCTCGACAGCAAGCGAGGCGCCCTTGTCATTCACATATACATGAGTCACTTCCCGCAGCGTAAGCGCGGGGTCACTATTCGCCATCTTTTTCCCTCCTCGCAGCCATCCCTACTTCACGGCTTCAATCGCAGCTTCCGCAAAGGCTGTGTTTACGATGGCATCATGCTCGGTTCGCGCTTTCAGTTCGCCGGCTGAGGTCATGACATCCAGCAAATTGTTCCATTCCTCCTGATCAATGATCGGGTCGGTCGCAAAAGAGCCTTGCTGCTTATAACGATCAATCGAGCTAATCAAAATGCCGCGATCTACATTTTCAAAATAAGGCAGGACAACGTCCGCAATGGTTTCGGCACTATTTTCAGCCACCCATAATTGTGCCCGATGAATCGCATTGGTGAAAGATTGCAGCGCCGACTTGTTTTTATTCGTAAAGCTTTGCTTCGCCATATAAACGGTGTACGGCAAATGCCCGCTCTCCGCACCAAAGGAAGCCACAACCTTCCCACGGCCCTCTTTCTCAAAAATAGAAGCCGTCGGCTCAAAAAGCTGCACGAAATCGCCTGTCCCTGAAGCATAAGCTGCCGAAATGTTGGCAAAATCGACATTTTGGATCAGCTCCAAATCCTTTTGCGGGTCAATTCCGAATTTTTTCAGCGTAAATTCTCCAGCCATCTGCGGCATGCCGCCTTTCCGCTGTCCAAGGAAAGTTTTCCCTTTCAACGACTGCCAGTCGAAGGTAGGCTCCGGCTCGCGAGCAACTAGAAACGTCCCATCGGTCTGCGTCAATTGGGCAAAATTGATGACCGGATCCTCCGCTCCCTGCTGGTACACATAAATCGAAGTTTCCGAGCCGACAAGCGCCACATCGATTACGCCCGACAGAAGCGCCGTCATCGTCTTGTCCCCGCCAGCCGTTGTCGTTAGTTCAATGTTCAGCCCTTCCTCTTCAAAAAAGCCCTTCTCCAGCGCTACATATTGTGGCGCATAAAAGAGAGAGCGCGTAACCTCGCCGACTTTCAGCGTTGTTTTCTCGCTTTTGCCGCCGCAGCCTGCCAGCGCGGCCGCCAGCGCCAACGTGACAACTAGCAGCAACGTTGTCCATCTTCTCCTCATCCTTTTTTCTCCTCCCGCTATTTACAGCTTGCGTGTTTACTCCAGCCTATGCGTGCGCACGCACGGCGGTGATTGCCGCTAACGGCTTTTGGGCATGAAAAAGCCGTTATTCCACCTGATGAGGAATAACGGCTCTACGAAAAGACTATAAAACTATTTTACATTTTATATAATTTAATAGACATTTTAATCCTCGCCCCAGCACGAGGAGCGACTGGCGCCAAACACGACACAATTTACACAGTTGAAGTGTTTCAATCCACGCTCCCGCACAGGGAGCCACATATATGCGAGCATACTGTCTCGCCACACTGCGCTTGTTTCAATCCACGCTCCCGCACGGGGAGCGACATCATATTTGACCCTCGTCGATAATGCCAAGCAAGTTTCAATCCACGCTCCCGCACGGGGAGCGACTGTGAATGATCGGTATCGGAGCATAGACCAACAAGTTTCAATCCACGCTCCCGCACGGGGAGCGACAGCATACCCAAAAACTCCTTACCTAGCAAGGAAAAAAAGGCTCATTTTCGCGAACCTCAATCCCCTTTCTCTTATCCGCCCCTTAATTTAATCCGAAATCCTCTTTTACCCTTACGGGACGCAGAGTGCGAACGTCCCGGGGTTTTCATGGGACCTTAGGGTTCGCGTGGGGAGTTGGTGCTTGCCACTATCGCAGCTCCCTTCCCCCACTAACCAAATCCTGCTTACAACTTACAACCATTCCCTTATTACAGCTTATAAATCTCGCTATATTTCTTCTCCAAATATTTGACCAAATATTGCGGGTCCAAAGGCTTGCCGGTTACATTTTGGATCAACTCAGAGGGTGTTCTGAGCTTGCCGTATTTGTAAATGCGTTCGCTGAGCCATTCTTTAATCGGCAGCAGATTCCCTGTGCTTACAAGCTCCCAGAAATTCGGAAGCTCCCGCTCCAACGTATCGGCGAATTGCGCCGCATACATGTTGCCCAGAGAATATGACGGGAAGTAGCCGAATGCGCCACCGGACCAGTGCACATCCTGCAGGACGCCTTCTGCATTCGTTGGCGGCTCAATACCCAGGTATTCCTTATATTTTTCATTCCAGATGGCCGGAAGATCTGCCGCCTTCGCACCTTCATTAAATATCATTTTCTCAATTTCATAGCGGATAATAATATGAAGATTGTAAGTCAGCTCATCGGCTTCAATGCGAATAAGAGAAGGCTGCACAACATTATTGCCCCGATAAAATTGATCCAGCGTCACATCCAACTGACCCGGAAACTGCTGCTGCAAAGCGGCAAAATTATGCTGCCAGAACGGTTTGCTGCGGCCAATGACATTTTCCCAGAAACGCGATTGCGATTCATGAATACCCATTGAAGTGCCCGTGCTCAGCGTCGTTCCATCCAGCTCAGCCATAATATTTTGCTCATAAAGCGCATGTCCGCCCTCATGAATAGTGCCGAACAAGGCGCTCGTCACATCATCTTCCAGATAACGAGTCGTAATTCGCACATCGCCTGTGTTAAGCCCCGTTGCAAACGGATGCGCGCTTTCATCAAGCCTGCCCGCTTCAAAATCATAGCCCATCTGCTTCAAAATCCGCAGGCTGAATGCTTTTTGAGCTTGCTTATCATAGTTTTGGCGCAGGAAGGAAGTATCCGGCTGGTGCTTGGAAGCCGCAATTGCTGCTGCAAGTGGAACCAACTGCTCGCGGAGGCCGCCGAACACTTTGTCCAGCTCCTTCACGGTCATGCCCGGCTCATATTGGTCAAGCAGCGTGTCATAGCGAGTTTCTTTCGGCCCCCATAGGTCGATAAACTGCTGGGTATAGTCGATTACTTTTTCCAAATATGGCTGGAAGCCCTCATAATCGTTCGCCGCCTTCGCTTCTTCCCACTTGGATTCAGCCTGGGAGCAAATAACGACATGCTCTTCATAAAGCTTCGGTGGAATTTTGACGCTGCGATCGTATTCTTCCCTTGTATCGGTTACAAGCTTGCGCTCTATTTCGCTTAGTCCACTGAATGTTTCTGGCTGTTCCAGCTCACTCAGCCATTCACCTAATTCAGGCGATGTGGAGAGCTTGAACATGTCGCCGGACAAAGATCCGATGACCTCCGAACGCATATCCATGCCTTTGCGCGGAGCGCCGGTACGCAAATCCCAATAAAGTACGCCAAGTGCCTCGCCGTAAGCTTTCAATTTTTTCACCGTTTCCAGAAATGGAGCTAGCGCCTTCGAATTATGTACGGTCATTTCTCATCACCCTTTCCAAATAAATAAAAGATCAGCCTATTTCAATTTTGAAATGTGCAATTGCTGCTAGAGAATAACACTATTCCTTCATCTTTCATCTGATCTTAACTTGATCTTAACGATTACTGTACGTATAATCAAATTTATTCTAAACCTCATATAAAGTGCGAATGGAAATGGAAGGGAGGCATCACCTATGTTTATAACTTTTTCGCCATCGGCAGTTAAGCAGCTTTCTCCCTATTTGGAAGACGGCGTTCATCAGCTTAAGCTGCTGCATGATACAGAAGGCTGCGGCTGCGTTGTCAGCGGCGTACCTGCCCTCCAGCTTGTAAAGGAACCTAGTTCAGACGACCGATTAACACAAGGACAGCCCTTCGCCTTTTTGTATGAGCCCCGCCATGAAGTTTTTTTTGAACCTCAACTGCGCATCGGTTACGATACGGATCGTGGAACATTCAGTTTGAAGAGCGACGGACAAATTTATTCCCTTAATTTGCGATTTCTGACGGCCTGACGGCTCCAGCCTAGGTACACTGTATTTTATGAAATTTCAACTAAGATTATCCTGCAACACCAGATATAGGAGGGGCCTATGAACAACGTTGATCAAATCATGAACGACAATAAAGCTTTTGTCGAGCGCAAAGATTATGAGCAGTACATAACGAGCCGTTTTCCCGACCGTAAAATGGTCATCGTCACCTGCATGGATACGCGGCTGACCGAAATGCTGCCGAAAGCGATGAACCTGCGCAATGGAGACGCCAAAATTATCAAAAATGCTGGCGGCATCGTCACCCAGCCGTTCGGCAATATTATGAGGAGTGTTTTAATCGCCATCTATGAGCTGCAAGCCGATGAAGTATTTGTCATCGGGCATCATGGCTGCGGCATGACCGGGCTTAATCCCGAGGTCATCGTTCAGCATATGACGGATCGCGGCGTACCCGAGCAGACGGTTGAAACACTGCGGCATTCTGGGCTTAATTTCATGCGCTGGCTGACGGGCTTCGACAATGTGAAGGAAAGCGTGGAGAAAAGCGTAGGCATTATCCGCAATCACCCTTTGCTTCCACCTAATGTTCCCGTGCATGGCATGACGATTGAGCCGGAAACAGGACAACTCGATCTCATTGTCAACGGCTACGACAAGCTGAAGCAGCAATAAACGAGAAGCCGTTCCCGCACAAAAGGGAAGTTGAACCGATAGCTGCCTACGCGGAATCGTTCAACGATTGTGCGTGGACGGCTTTTTTGCTCTCGCGGCAATCGCTTCTGCTCTTGCGGCAATGACATCGCTGCGATCCCGCAGCGTATGACGATGGATAAGCGCTTCGTCTGTCATAACGCTTGGCAATCCCCACTGCTTCTGGGCTATTCCTCTTTCCGTGCATTCCTGCTCACATAACACTTGCAGTTCAGCATCGACAATCTCGAGATTCATATCTTTATAGGCAGGCGAATTGGCATCTTCCAGCTGTTTGGCTCTCGCGAGCGCAGCTTCCAGTTCCACAACTGCCTTAGCGCCATTTAGTCCGAGACTGTCCAAAGCTACGGAGGTCAGCTTACCGAGCGCTTGCTCGTACATTTTTGCCGCGCCTGCGAGATTGCCACGCCGCTCATGATATTGGCCGACAGCCAGTTGGATCAGCCCTACCCAGATTAATGCCCGCTCATCTTCAGGATGTTCCTTCCAATACTCCTCCAACAGCTCATGGCATTCAAAAAAATCTCGCGTTGAATGAAACTCAACTAAATACGATACATAATCTCCTGGATATTTCATACCAATCTTCCCCTTCTGCCTTTCTTCTCATTGTAGCGCTTTGCATTGCAGATGAGCAACTGACTAACCAGGCCGCAGGGAATGTCATTTCAAACGATTATTTCTATAGTACTCATGCAACAATATTCGCCCAAGCTCCGTCAAATAAAATACGGCTACCAACACTTTAAAATGGAAGGAATTAGAGTAAATTGAAAAAAAGCAAATGGATAACTTTAACAGCTGCATGTGCCGGATTCCTTATTATATCTGGATCTGTCTTTGCCTCATCCTCCGGAGCACGAATTTTTATAAACCATACAGAATTTTCAGCTAGCCAATTTAACCTTCATATGGACAAAGGGACAGCCATGGTATCTTTAAAATCCATCGTGGAACAGTTCCATGGAAAATTAGCTTATAAAAATAACAGTATTTATGTAACGATGCCCGAATCTTCCGATTTATCGATGCAGACGAGCAGCCTGGAAAATGCTCTTATCGCTGAATCGCCAGAGGAAGCGGTTCAAACCTGGATACATGGTGTTCAAAAGAGAAGCGGCGCCATGCAATATGCCGTCTTATCACCTCTACTTCGCCAAAAAACAAAACAGGAATTCAGTGATCATTTTTGGGTAACCGGTGGTTCCAGTCCTCATATGGGAAAAGTAGAAAAGCTGAACTCTAAAGAAGTAACAACTAATAAAGTTCAAATTACGTTTCAATATCCGCTTGTCGTTATGGAAGAAACGATTGGAACGGGAAGTGCTGCCCTCATGGTCGAGAAGATAGAACGGGAATCTTCCGATTACTGGGCCATTTCCAGCATCGTTCTGGGGGATCCAGGTGATACAGGCACGATGATCGGAGCTACTGCTTCAAGTACTTCTAAATAAAACTTTATCAGAGGATGACAATATAAATAATAAGGCCAAGATAACAAGCTGTTTCCGATGCTTTAATGGACACAGCTTGTTTATTTTTTATACTAATTGACTGTTTATCCATGCCGCGGCCTGCTGCTCTCTGCCTAACAGGCCTGCCAGCTGCTCCAGTGTCTGTCCATTCAACCGCTGAAAGATCGTCAACTCCCTCAATCTTCCCCTTCAATGGAAAAATAGGCCGCTCCACCGATCAGCCTTCTCTCGGCTTGCTCAACTGTATACAGGAGAACGGTGGAGTCAGGGTACCCTTCTACCATCATTTCAGGCCTTGAGCAGCATTACCGTTCATTTTCAGTAAGCCCTTGCCAGCAGATACATAGGATGAGTCTCTACCTCAAGTTTGCTAGGTCATTCAAGAGCCACGACGGCGCCAGCCAAAAACGCGTACGTGAACAATGCCCTTCGTCGCCCAATGGGCTAAAATATACAGCACAATAAACAAAATAAGAAATGGTTTGAAAAAGATAATAGCTACTAGCCAGCTGACGAAAATCTGCCAGCCTTTCATGCGCCTTATGACCTTCATCGGTGCTAAAAAAATTCGATACAGCTTATGGCTGTTTTGCAAAGCATTCAGATATTCATCCTGATACTGCTTATCCTCTGGATTGAGCCTGACGGCGCTTTGCATATACTTTTCCTGCAGCGTATAGTCGCCCCGGTGGCCTGCCGCCCAAGCGAGATGCAGCAGTACACCCGGCTCTTCCGCCTCTGCCCGAATAGCCTGCCTGTCCAATCGCTCCGATTCCTCAAAATGACCGAGCAGCGCTTCCGTATAGCTCAGCACAGCCAGATAAAGCGGCGACTCTGCATTCAGTTGGAGCGCTTGCTGCAAATATTCCTTCGCTTGCTCGAATTTCCCCATTTTATTCATCTGACTAGCAAGCAAAAAGTAGTAATGAGCTCTATAAGGTTCAATTCGCAAAGCTTCATGCGCTGCGTCGAAAAAGGCCTTTACAGCATTCGTATCATAATAGGCGACAACCCGAACATACCAAGCATCCGTATGGTCCGGATCGCGCTTCAACACTTCACCAGACCAATATAGGCTTTTCTCATAATCTTCCATTAATAAATAAATCCGTGCTAGAAGCGCCAATGCATCTGGATCCTCCGGTTCATGGTGCAAAATCTGCTCCGCTTGCTTTAGAGCTTCCTTATACCGTTTCCACTCGATCAATTGATATACAGCAGCATACGTATTTTGCTCAAAATCTCTGTCTTCCGCCAAAGCTTTTCCTTGCTCCTTCCTGCTACTTAATGCCGTGCTTCTTCATATAATCCAGCACAACCTGATAGTCACGGTTTACATCACTGAAGGTCGCATAGTTTTTTGCAGTGGAAAACCACTCCAGCGTTGTCGCTTTGCGAGATTTCACTGCAGCTTTCACATCATTTTGAGAAATAGGCTGCACTTCACCCGTCTCCAGCATGCGCTCCATCGCCGATTCCACCGCATCGCTAACGACCTGCTCCAAATCAGCTCCAGAAAAATATTTCGTCTCGGCAGCAATCCGCTCCAAATTCAGTGAATCGACGGGCTTGCCTTTCAGCTTCAGCCCCAAAATCGTTTGGCGCTCCGCTTCCTCTGGCGGCGGTACAAAGACAAGATGGTTAAAGCGTCCAGGACGTCTAAGTGCAGAATCCAAATACCACGGGGTATTGGTTGCGCCAATTACAAAGACGTTCTCGTTCTCCGCTTGCAGACCATCCAGCTCAAGCAGCAGTTGGTTGACCAGCATGCGGTCGTGATGCTGACGCATTTGGTTTCGGCTGCCGCCCATTGCATCTAGCTCATCTATGAAGATGACACAAGGCCTGCACTGGCGCGCTTTTTCAAAAAAGTCATGCAAGTTATGCTCACTCTGGCCCGTATACATCGAAAGAATCGCCTGCAGCTCAATATGGATAAAATTAGCTTCAATTTCGCCCGCCACCGCTCGCGCTAGAAACGTTTTTCCACACCCCGGAGGCCCAAACAGCAGCAGGCTTCCTCCCGCTGATTTGCCATACGCGGCAAACAATTCTGGCTGCTTTAGCGGCAAAATGAAGTTCATGCGAATTTTCTTCTTAACATCCTCTAGTCCGCCTACATCATCGAACGTTTCCGCTGGCTTATCCGACTCGACAAGCGATTGATCCTCTTGATTGAATTGAATAAGCTTTAGATTTTTGCGCCTTTGCGCCGCGAGATCATCAAAATCAGACATTAGGCTCTCTCCTTTACTAAACTAGCATGCTGAAAATACGCTATTTATCCAGAATAATGAAATATATTGTCGTTTGCAACTTTTCTATTCTTCCTCCACTACCTCTTCCCATGCAGCATCCCCGTCCTGCCTTTCAACCGCCGAGCCATGCGCTCCCTTAAAGGGGGCTAATAAACTAGCATCCCGGTCTACCATTTCGTAAACCTGTACCCTGAAAATATTATCGGCATTAATATAGCTGTCTTCCTCATCGCCTGCGAACAACCGCCAGCCGCTGTCCTGCTCATTGTCTCCTGCTTCACGGTACATCCAGCACACGGCATCCCCCTGCTCCAGGCAGCGCCTGGATACGAGCGCCATTTTTTCGCCATCCGCAAGCCATCTCCTATCGCCTTCCTGGAGAATCGTTCTGGCAATATGCTGCGGCTCGAACACTAGGCTGTCTCCTTGCTTCAAGCTTTTCAAATAGACTGGCTGGTTCGTCAGCACTCCGGTATATTGCTCTTCCGCTTGGTTAAAGCCTGTAATCTCCACCCACATCCGTTCGGCTCTCGGCTCATTTTCACCTGGGTTTGCTAGTGTAAAATGCAATCGAACCCGCCTTCCTACTTCTTGCGACCGTCTCTCCTTCGCAGGTGGGATAAAGAAGCTGTCTGGATACAGCTTGCTTGTCTGTTCTACATCTTCAAGCGTCCATTCCATCAATTATTCCTCTCTCTCTTATATTCTTCATATCCCCAGAGGGCTTCCATTCAAGCTTCGCGCTGAAATAGAATTGTATTTATAAAAAAGCCGTCCCCGCACCAATCAGAAAGTTGTGCTGTGAGCTGCAATAGCCCCTCAGTTCCATTCTTGTGCTTGGACAGCTTTATAGTTTACAAGCTAATTTTCAGTTGTCGTTCTTGAGTGTATTATGCAGGATTATGGAAGTAATGTCCATATTCGTGCATTTACGTTCCGCAATAAGTACGATAAGCACAGTCTGACGGCTCAGGCAATGCCGCATAATCAGCCTGCTTTGGTGAATGTGCAAACGGGTTAGCAAGCGCTTCAAGCAGCCGCTCCATTACACCGTAATCTCCTTTTATCGCCGCCTCCAGCGCCTCTTCTACCCGATGATTGCGGGGAATTACGGCGGGATTGCTGCTGCGCATCAGCTGTCCCACTTCTTCACTCGACTGCTCCTGCCTGCTCAGCCTATTCTGCCAGCGCTCATGCCACTCTGTATACTCAGGACTGCTAAACAGAGCTGAGTCATCCGGCTTGTTAAACGTTAACGCCACAAATGTATTCGTATAGTCCGCGCCATGCTTCTCCATCAAAGTGAGCAGGCCTTTCATCAGCTCGTCGTCCTGCTCCTCCTCATTGAAAATGCCCAGCTTTCCACGCATGCCCGTGAGCCAATGACGGTGGTATTGGTCTGTAAAATCCGCTAAAGCTTTTTCCGCAAGCTTCAAAGCCTGCTCCTCATCGTCATGCAGCAGCGACAATAGCGATTCAGCCAATCTTGCCAAATTCCAGACCGCAATGTAAGGCTGATTTCCATAGGCATAACGGCCTTGACTATCGATGGAGCTGAACACTGTCGCCAGGCTAAAAGCATCCATAAAGGCACATGGGCCGTAATCAATCGTTTCGCCACTAAGCGCCATGTTGTCCGTATTCATTACGCCATGAACAAAACCGACAAGCTGCCATTTGGCGATAAGTGATGCCTGCCGTTTAATCACTTCCTGAAGCAAGGAGAGATAGCGATTTGCATCAGCAGCAACAAGCGGAAAATGTCTTGAGATGGTATAGTCCGCCAAGGCTCGCAGCTCCTCTGCCGTTCCCCATTGTGCAGCAAATTGGAACGTTCCGACACGGATATGGCTCGCAGCTATACGGGTCAGAATCGCCCCCTGCTGCGTATCCTCGCGGTAAACAGGCTCGCCCGTTTTTACAACCGCCAAGCTGCGGGTAGTGGGAATGCCCAGCCCCTGCATCGCTTCGCTGATGATGTATTCACGCAGCATGGGCCCAACCCCCGCTCGGCCATCGCCGCCGCGGGAATATGGCGTTCGGCCTGCACCTTTCAACTGAATATCGACCCGCTCGCCTGAAGGTGCTATTTGTTCTCCCAGCAGCAGTGCCCGTCCGTCACCCAAGCGGTTAAAATGACCAAACTGATGCCCCGCATAAGCTTGGGCAAGCGGCAAAGCTCCTTCGGGAATCTGGTTGCCCGCAAGCATGGCGACGCCTTCCTCGCTTTGCAGCGCCTCGGCACCCAGTCCTAACGATGCAGCCAGCTTGTCATTGCAAATAATCAGCTCTGGAGAACGTACCGGAGTTGGGTTTGTTGGTGTGAACAATCCGTCTGGCAACCTTGCATAGCTGTTGTCAAAGTTCCATCCGATATGTATATTGGCTTGCCTCTCGCTCATATTCGATCGCCTACTTTTTCATCAATTTGCACTCTTCTTCATTATACTACATTCTGCGTTCCCGCTTAGCCGCCTTAAGGATTAGCCAGCCGCCTTGATCTCGGGATATAATTAACAATATATCACAAAAGATATGACCATTTCATAATGAGGAGTGAAGCATAATTATGGACCAGCAGCTTTTGACTCAAATCAACCTTTGGCATGACGAAGAAGCGTTCGAGAGCATTGTTGATCGACTGCAGGAAATCCCTGAAGCCGACAGAGATTATGAGGTCATTATCCAGCTTGCCCGAGCCCTTAACAATACAGATTGTTACCATGATGCACTAAAGCAGCTTTCCATAATCAAAGAGCAAGGCAAAAACGATCCTTTATGGCATTTTCGCCAAGGCTATGCCTTTTATTTTCTGGCTCGTTACGTGGATGCTCTGCAGGCTTTTGAGCTGTCCTTCCGCTTGGACTCCAGATCCGAGCCAACCTTGGAGTTTTTGGAGTGGACCAAGCCGCTCGCTGAAAAAATGGTACGCCAGCACAAGCGTTATGTGGAAGAAAGCGCCGCGGCCGGGCAAAATCGAGGCTCCGCGCCAGACACACCATTCTCCTCGCTTGATTTACAAAGCTTTTGGGAGGATAGCGACTATGCCCGCAAGTCTTATGTGCTGCCGCCTCCAACCGCAGAGCTGACTGCATCCATTGAGCAGGAGCTTGGCTACAAGCTGCCGGCCTCCTATATTGCCTTAATGAACAGCCAAAACGGCGGAGTTCCTGTCAATTGCCGCTTTCCAACGGAGGAACCGACTTCGTGGTCAGAGGATCATATCGCGATTACGGGCATTATGGGCATTGGACGAAATAAATCCTACACATTAGGCGGAGATTTGGGCAGCCGGTTTATGATCGAAGAATGGGGCTATCCTGACCTTGGGATCGTGATTTGCGACTGTCCATCCGCCGGCCATGATGTCATCATGCTGGATTACCGCTTCTGCGGACCAGAAGGCGAACCTGCCGTCATTCACGTTGATCAAGAGAACGAATACAACATTACTTATTTGGCATGCAGCTTTGAACAGTTTATTAAAGGACTCGTGCATGATGATGTGTACGATAGATCAGCTGAAGAGAAAGAAGCAGATCTGAAGAAAGTAGCCGAAGGCGCATTTTCCCCTCTGTTGGCTGAGCTTTGTGCCGCTGTGACGGAAACCGATGAGCTGGAAGGAAAAATCCGGTCGATTGGCAGACAGATTACCGAGGAGAAAGGGTATTTCGTCTTTCAAGCCGACGAGCTGTCTACCTTGATGTATGATTTGCAATTTTGGCTTTATACGAAAACCTATCCGAATCCTGCACGAAAAAAATATTTAGACGACTATGATAAGTTGATCGCATTCGGTGAAGGGGAGTTTAGCACAGGCGGCTATGCGCCAGCCTTTATTACGGACTGGCTCGATGATCGCATCAAGCTGGGAAAGATCATCGTAACGGATCGCACTCTCGCCATGACGGATGAAGCTATCGAGCAGGTGATTGAGCATTTAAACGCTTATGCAGCTAACAATAAAGCAGTGCCTCATTCAAAGGCTGACGGGATTGCAGCACAATTGCAGCCTTTTATTTTGATTGACCACGACAATAAATCCTGGTCTGTTATTTTAAATGCCGGAACCTACAAGCAGGAACTGTTTGATACGAGGGCAGAAGAGGGCTTTCAAGGCAGCGGCTATGACTGGGGCTCGCTTGCAGCCGTATTTTTGGAGGAAAAAATGCCGGAGCTCGCCGAGCATATCCGCTTTGATCCGGAGGCAGATATGTTCTGCGTGTACTCCAGCAATCGTGAAGCCATGGTGAATTTTTCCTTGGGCTTCAAAGCAGCCTGCGAGGATCGTGAATTAATCAGTGATCTATTTACTCGCGCCGAGCTGGATTAAATTTATGTAACGACCTGCCTTCATTCATCAAGTGCTGCCAGCTTCATTATTTTTCATAATCTTTAACTAAAAAATGCCCGATAGGCTCCTTTATTGAAGCCTTCGGGCATTTTTTCTAGCTAGTTTAGCTGATTTTGCTAGTTGCATGAGGCTTATGTAGCCCCACTCACCAAATTTCCTTTATACCACACGTAGGGGCTCGGTCTTTATAAAAGCATCATCCAGCAGTTTACTGATCGCGGCTTACAGGCTAATGTAATCCGAGAATGCTCCGATATTTCCCTATTGTTGAAGCAGGAAATCGCGCATCTTCGATTGTGATTTTCCCACGCTCCAGCACCATCATTCGGCTGCACATGAACTGCACGGCTGCCAAATCATGTGAAATAAACAAGCAGGCAAAACCAAGCTGCTGCTGTAATCGCTGCAATAGCTTTAAAATCTGGGCTTGGATGATCATATCCAGGCTAGCTGTGGGCTCATCCAAAATAATAAAGTCAGGCGCAATGCTGATCGCTCTGGCGATGCATACCCGCTGCTTCTGGCCCCCGCTCAGCTCATGGGGATATTGCCGCATGACGCTAGCCGGAAGCCCCACCATATCGAGCAAAAGAGCAGCCGCTTCATCCCGTTTATATCGGCTATCGCCTAAAAAAGCTGGTGTTTTGTCCTTGAATACGTCGAGCGGCTCCATTAACGAATTCACAATAGTCAGCCTCGGGTTCAAACTGGCGGCTGGATTTTGAAATACCGTTTGAATACGTCCGTTTATGAACGACCGTGCAGCAGCTTTCCGTTTATGCAGCGGCATTTGCTGGAACAGGAGCTCTCCTTCGTCAAGCGGCTCCATAAGCATCAAGCATCTAGCCATTGTACTTTTACCACTGCCGCTCTCGCCGACCAGCCCTAAACACTCCCCAGCTTTCAGTGTAAAAGATACTTGATCCAGCGCCTTGATGCCTTGCGGGTACGTTTTGACTAGGTTTTGAGCAGATAGCATAGCATTCCCTCTCGTAGACGCTGGCCCTGTTCCCTGATCCAGCATCGTCTGATCGGCATCTACTAATTGCAGCCTCGCTTCTTGTTCTAGCGTTCTTGTTGGTGACGACAATAGAGCAGACTCAGCCGCAAGCAGCTGCTTCGTATAGAAATGGGCTGGCTGTTCCAGCACGGACCGCACATCACCCGACTCGAGCACACAGCCTCCGCGCATAATCGCCACTTGATCGGCATAACGCCTGACATGCCTTAAATCATGCGTAATAAACAGAATAGCGCAGCCGATTCGCTCCTGCATTTCCTTTAGCAAACCGAGTATTTCCTCTCCCGTTGCCTGATCCAGTGCAGTCGTCGGTTCATCGGCAATAAGCAGCTTCGGCTGAAGCAGCATCGCTGCTGCAATCGTTACCCGTTGCAATTGGCCTCCACTGAGCTCACACGGATAGCTCTTAAATATGCGCTCTGCCGGCAGACGCACCTCCTCTAAGCAAGTCAAAATTTGCTTTTTTCGCTCCTTGCGTCCTAAGCCACGATGTGCCTGCAGCGTTTCATCCAGCTGCTTCCCCAGTCGAATAAAGGGACTAAACATTCCCGCATAATCTTGAAAGACATAAGCAATCTCTTTGCCCCGCAGCCCATTTATTTGTTGGGCCGATAGCTCTGAAAGGGATTGTCCCTTGACCAAAATCTCGCCATTTGTCATACGTACAGCCTGAGGGAGCAAACCCGCTATCGCGAGGCCCGTCAGCGTTTTCCCGCTTCCGCTTTCACCAATTAATGCGAGCCATTGCTGCTTTTCAATAGATAGATGAAGGTCATGAACAAGCTGCTGCTGCCCTGCGTTTAAGCTAAGTCCTGTTATTTTTAATACGCTCATCGCTGTGACCTCCTTTACTCCCTGCAACGCTTCACATCCAGCCGATCGCGAATCCGATCACCCCAAGCGTTGGACAATAGTACGACTAGCATAATCGCAAGTCCCGGCGCAAGCATCAAATATGGAGCCTGATGAAAATAGGCGCGGCCTTCATTCAGCATCGCTCCCCATTCTGGAGACGGCGGCTGAACGCCAAGTCCAATGTAGGATAACGACGCAATCATCAAGATGATTTTGCCCACATCCAGCGAAGCGATGACGATGACGTTGCTGAACGCATGCGGCAGCAAATGCTTGATCACGATATGAAGCGAGCTTACCCCATTCAAGCGGGCAATCGCTATATAATCCTTGTGCTTTTCAGACCTGACACTATTGCGTACAATACGCGAGTAAGCGATCCATTTGACCGCTGCAATGGCAAAAATCAGATTAAATAGGTCCGGTCCTAGAAGGCCGCTAAGCACAATAGCAATAATGAAATCCGGAAAAGCAAGGAAGGAATCTGACACCCGCATAAATAGGCGATCCACGAATCCGCCCGCATACCCCGATAGCAGCCCCACAGGAATACCAATGCTTAACGCTGCCACAAGTACGATCAGACTAGCGCCGATCGTATTCCGCCCTCCAATGAGCAGGCGCGAAAACAAATCTCTGCCGAGTCCATCGGTTCCCAGCCAATATTGTGCGCTCGGCAGCAGCAAGCGGTCGTTAAGATTCACTACATAGGGATCATGAGGAACGAGGAAAACCGAGAAAGAAAGCACGGCGATAAGAAACATGGCTATATATCCGGCAAAACCTATTTTCTTCATCGGTTCTCCCCTTTCAAACGCATTTCCGGGTTCAGAGCATAATTCGCCAAATCCACCAGCAAATGAATAAGCGTGACGACAATTCCCATCACGACCATGTAGCCTTGAATGACCGGATAGTCCCTACTCTGAATGGCATCCACAATAAATTTGCCCATGCCCGGATAAGCAAACAGAACTTCAATGACAACCGTGCCGCTGAGCAAGCTGCCTATGCTGATACCGAACATCGTCACAACGGGCGTAAGCGCATGGCGAAAAGCATGACGCAGCAAAATTACCCCGCTGCCAATGCCGCGCGACCGCGCTCCCCGAATAAAATCCTGTGTTAAGCTGTCCATCAGGCTGGAGCGAATCAAGCGGACATAAACGGCTGACATTGTAAGACCGAGTGTCAGTGAAGGCAGCACGAGATGCAAGGGCGTTCCCATTCCCATTGACGGCAATAAGCCAGCCCTTACAGATAGCCCTTCTATTAAAAGAAGCCCTAGCCAAAAGCTAGGGATAGAAGTTCCCAATACAGCAAGGAGCCTGCTTGCGCGGTCAATGAAGCGATTGGGATAAAGGGCAGACAAAGCGCCAAGCGGCACTGCAACGAGTAATAAAATGAGCAGCGAGCTGCCGGTAAGCAGCAGCGTGGCTGGCATTTTACGAAGCAGCTCCTCGCTTACTGGCCGATTCGTTATATACGAGTTTCCCAAATCGAGCTGCGCCAGCCTGGCAAGCCAGCTGCCATACTGAACCCATACCGGCTCGTTTAGTCCCAGCTCCTCCCTTTGTTGCTTGATTTCTGAGCTTGTGATCGCTACGTCATCTGAACGAAGCATTTGCTTAACGGCATCTCCCGGAGCAAGCTTAACGAAGACGAAGCTGACGAAGGAAAGCAGCAAAATAAACAGAACAAGCTCTACGCCCCTTTTCCAAACGATGCTCATTTCACTTCTACATCCAGCTCGTTCGTCAGCATATAATATTCGCTTTTACTCGTCACCCAGTTTTTCACCTTGCCCTGGTACACAACGAGCGTATTGGGATGAACGAGGTAGGAATAATACATTTCTTCATTAATGCGGGTAAGCGCCTTTTTAATGAAAGCATAACGCTCATTCGTGTCCACCGTCTGATCCAGCTCATCAATCCAAGCGCTCAGCTCTTTATCATCGATTTTTCCGAAATTCAGCGAGCCCTCAGGCTTAAAGGCTACATTTAGAAAATAACTCGCATCCCCGCGCGGTGCAATTAACGGGCTGTAGGTGCCCAAATCCCAATCACCCTTCTCCAGCAAATAATCCTCGTATTTATCGACCTGTGCGATCGTTATGGTAATGCCAAGCTCCTTCGCTTGCGATTGCAGCACTTGTGCCAGCAATGGAAATTCCGCTCGCGAAGCGTACGTGACCAGCTTGAAGGAAAGCGGCTTTCCATTCTTGGTCACCTTGCCCTGCTCGACCTCATAGCCTGCTTGTTGAAACCATTTGCGTGCAGCGTCCAATCCGGTTTCCTTCGATTCATAGTCAGGCACGAACGGAAATTCCGGCAAAAAAGGACCGCTGGCAACCGTCGCTTGGCCGCCCATAATGGCGTCCTTCAGCTCATCGCGATTGACGAGCGCATCGAAAGCTTTACGAACGTTACTATTTTGAAACTCCTCATGCTCCGTATTAAAAATGAGCTCATGCGTCCGCAAGCTGACAACAGAATCCAAATGAAGACTTGCATTACTTTTCATCGTTTCGAGGCTCTCAACTGGCGGACGGTACACAATATCCGCATCCCCCGCCAGAAGCGCTGACAACCGGGCATTGGCATCCTCATTAAAGCTGAAGGTCGCATGGCTGAGCTTTGCTGCACCGTTCCAATATTTGTCGTAGCGATCCAGCTTAAGCGAGCTGCCTGAAGTGAACGAGGCCACTTGAAACGGACCGGTTCCGATTGGTTTTTTATCAGGCTCTGCTGCAGACACGTCAATAATCGCTGTATTGGGGTGAACCAGCTCTGATGGAAACTGTGGAAATGGCTGCTCCGTCGTAATTTGCAGGCTTTGTCCGCTGGCTTCCATTTGCTTGATTTTCAAAACCTGCTTCACGCCCGGATTTTGCTCCATCGCACGCTCAAGCGATTGCTTGACGGCATCCGCATCAAGCTCTTTGCCATTTTGGAACGTCACCTGTTCCCGAATTTTAAACGTCCAATGCTGCCCATCCGGGCTGCTCCACTCCTCCGCAAGCCAAGGCTGGATTTGGAGGTCTTCGCCCAGCTTGACCAGCGTTTCCACGACACCTGCTCGGAGCGGGGTATAATCCAGATGCGGATCTATTGTTTGGCTTGCAAAGTTAAACAGAAAGGACAGCTCCTTCTCAGGCGGTTGTGCTTGTTCTCCGTTCGTGCTCGCCCCTTTGGAGCAGGCCGCCGCGAGCAGCAGCAAGCCTATGAAAAGAATGAATGGGATGATTTTTCGCATATGCAATGTAAGCTTACCTCCATATTTTCAACTGATACAAGATTACCTGCCTCATCGTACCTTAAGAAGCCCTGAATGATAATAGCCCTATCGAGCTATTACATAGCAAAAAATGTGACAATTATAAGCCGTTCCCATGATCCTCGCTAGCTCCTGCCCGGCAGGCATGAAGGTGAGATATAACGGTACGGATTGTTTAGACGAAACCGTTCGGGGGCTGCTCCCTTGTATCAGAAGAAAATAAAGAATTAGACCGACCCCAGAATTAAAAACAGAGGCAGCCCTGGGCGAGTAAATAAAGCCCTAGACTGCCACTGTTTTATTGAACTATCATTCTCCGTTAACTTAATCATCAGCACATTAAACTAATGATTTACACTCTCTTTTTTCTTTTCCTTTTTCAACTGTCTTAAAATAAAGGTGTGTCTATATTTGTATCTGAGGCGCACAATGTCCACGTACCAAGAATGGTACCGCAGAAATATGGAGGGCGGCCTTTATTACCTATTGGGTATTTCATTGAAAAATATTGCATTTCCCTTATTATGCAATTCGCATAATAACAAGGTGCGCGGAATCCGGCCTTGTTCCTCCAGCTAGTGGAGTAATCGTGAGTGCTGTGGAATTTCCAGCAGGATTTCGAACGGTGATTATTGAATTAATGATCGTTGTTTGCACAAGCGCCATTCCTACTATTTGAGAAGTTCCTGTTGCACGTCCGACCACCGTATAGGCCAGATCGGCCCCATTTAATGTTAAAATCAGTTGACCCGCTTCGTTTGCATTGACCTGAAACAAAACCTGATATGTGCCAATCGCCGACAAGTTAAAGGAGCTCGCATTTATACGGGTAATTGCAGTCCCGCTAATTGGACCATCTTGCGGAAAACTTACGTCCGTGTTGGGAGCAACAGTTGCTGCATTATCAGGAGGCATCAAGGCGAAAAAATCTGCAAAGCCTAATACTCCTCCGGCTGGTCCCACTGGTCCCGTTGGTCCTGTTAGGCCAGTTGAACCCTCTGCTCCCGCAGGTCCCGCTGGTCCTGCTGGTCCCGCTGGTCCTGCTGGTCCTGCTGGTCCTGCTGGGCCAACTGCGCCAATTGCTCCAATTGCTCCTGCAAGTCCTGCTAGTCCTTGGGGTCCAAGTGCGCCAATCGCTCCGACAAGTCCTGCTGCTCCTTGGGGTCCAAGCGCTCCTGCAAGTCCTGCAGGTCCAAGTGCGCCAATTGCTCCGACAAGCCCTGCTAATCCTTGAGGTCCGAGTGCTCCTGCAAGTCCTTCAGGTCCAAGTGCACCAATTGCCCCTACAAGCCCTGCTAATCCTTGCGGGCCGAGCACTCCTGCAACTCCTTGAGGCCCAGCTTCTGCTATAGCTTCCGATAGTCCTCGGAGTAATTGCTGTCCCTCAGGCGGGGGGCACTTAATACAAACCCGCTTATTCATAACTTGAAGACGACGTTTCTTTTTTTTATGTTTAGGATGGCACACAATTGTAGTTTTCTTTTTACACCGTTTTTTTGTTGCGGGACAACTCAATAACGACACCTCCCTATAAAGATAGTTCAGTGTACGTGAGTCGTTTTTTTTAGGTATGGACTAATAGCCTGTATTTGCTAGACTAAAATCTATTTTTAGAAAAATGGGTTTATATTAGGGTAAGTGCCGAGGACAAGCAAAACAGAGATTCTTCAAGCTCTCAAGGCTTAAATGTCTATTTCAAGCTGTGAAGTTTGATTATAAGATAAATACATATCTCAATCGTTTTAGCATTTTCTAATCACAATTGACTTTTTAAACCAGACAGGCTAACGTTTACCCTATTAAGTGTTTATAAGCGTCAAGGAGGAATACGTTATGCAATATGCAACATTCGCTGGTGGCTGTTTTTGGTGTATGGTTACCCCTTTCGAGGAGTTCCCCGGCATACATAGTATTGTATCTGGCTATATGGGCGGACATCAGGAAAACCCAACTTATGAGCAGGTAAAAACAGGAGAGACGGGACATGCCGAGGTTGTGCAAATTTCCTTCGATCCGCAGCTGTTCCCTTATGAGCGTCTGCTTGAGCTGTATTGGCCGCAAATTGATCCGACGGACGAAGGCGGACAATTTCAAGATCGCGGCAGCCAGTACCGCACGGTGATTTTTTACCATAATGAAGAGCAGCATGCTCTGGCCCTCACTTCCAAGCAGGAGCTTGCGAGCAGCGGACGCTTCGATAAACCGATCGTAACAGATATTCGGGCGGCAGATACGTTTTATGCGGCGGAGGAATATCATCAAAACTTCCATAGGAAAAATCCAAAGCATTACAAAGAGGATCGTGCGCAATCGGGCCGCGACGAATTTATTGAGCAGAAATGGAAATAGTGCTTAACTTAGAAGAAAAAATACCAAACACCCCGTCGGCGATTGTAGCGGGGTGTTTGGTATTCTAAGCTTACATCTATTTACCTTACTGACCATTCAGCCGATGCACCTCATTGCTCATTGGGTGCAGCTTGAACGCAGCGCAGCATGCATGCTTATTACCTTTTCCGTTTCACAAGCCATGCTCAAACTTTTCATTAGAGAAGCAGATGGTTTCGTTTATTCATAAAATTTACGGTTTATTGCAGCGCATGGGTTGGGTTTTGAAAAGGGGGTGAAATCCTTACTGTCTCACATACTCCTCCCCCGCCTGCTGCACCCATTGCACGAACAGCTTTGCCCCTTCCGTCAGCACCTCTTCATCTATATCGAATAAGGGATGATGCAGCGGATGCACCTTTTCAGATAACGGATTGGCGATACCAATAAACGCGAATGCTCCCGGCACCTCCTGTACATACAGCGCAAAATCCTCCCCAGCAAGGCTAGGCTTGTCCAAAATTACAACCTTATCGTCACCCAAGGCGATTCGCCCAGCCCGAACTGTCAGTTGAACGGCTTCAGCATCATTAAGGAGCGGCGTTCCTAGCCGATATTGCGACGTATAGGTGCCGCCATATGTACTAGCTACGGCATCTGCTCTCTTTTCCAGCAGTTGATGAATTTGCGCAGTCAGATCCGGGTGAAAAACGCGATACGTCCCGCTCAGCTTGCTTTCCCCCGCAATTGCATTAATCGCAGTACCAGCGTGCAATGTACCGAATGCGAACACTTTCGTTTCCCATGGGTCCGTTTCCACTGCAAGCGCAAATTTAACATCGGAAACAAATTGCACCGCCATCGACAGTGCATCTACAGCCAAATGCGGCGTGCTGTGATGACCGTTCAATCCTTGAAAAGCGATATGGAAATGCGAGGATGCCGCCATGGCCTCTTTGCGATGTATGCCAACAACGCCCGCAGGCAGCTCCGGCCATACATGCAGCGCAAAGCAAAGGTCAACGCCGTCCAGCACCCCAGCCTCTATCATATCTCGCCCTCCGCTTATCATCCGCCCATCTATTGGGCTAGGAAGCGCACTTTCCTCCGCGGCCTGAAACACAAATTTGATCGTTCCTGACCATATATCCCTGTGACGACTGAGCGCCTTAGCCGCTCCAAGCAGCATCGTCATATGGGCATCATGCCCACAGGCGTGCATAGCCCCTTCGCTCTTGGAGCGATAGGCGAACGTATTCTCCTCCGTGATCGCCAAGGCATCCATATCTGCTCGCAGTACGATCGTCTGTCCCGGCTTATCGCTGGTGAGAATGCCTACAACGCCTTTGCCAAAATGCTTGCCGACATGCCGTTGAACCTGCAAGCCCCATTCCGATAAATAATCCGCTACCTTCTCTGCTGTTCGATCCACCTCAAATAATACCTCGGGATGCTTGTGAAAATCTCTGCGCAGCGCGATCAATTCCTCCCGCAACGTATCTACATAGGCAAGAGCAGCTTGTGCAATCATGATAATGGCCTCCTTATATAGGAAATCTTTTTTACCCAGATCGACATACGCAAAGTGAAACGGCTGTCGTCGTCCTCTGGCGGCACAGCGCGTTTCACTCCGAGAAATATAGAGAAAGCATCTCGAAATCATATACTTTCCTATATTTCAAAAAAAAGCGGAAACACCCCCTGTTCAGGATGTTTCCGCTTTTACGGTCAACTCTATTTTCAATAATAGGTATGCCCAAGCCATAAGTCAATGACCGGTATATTTTAATACTGGCGAAAAGCAAGCACGGCGTTGACTCCGCCAAAGCCGTAGGAGTTGGACACCGCTGCTGCGGACTTCACTGTACGCGGATTTTTGACAACCAAATCAAGCTGCGCCTCCGGATCTGGCTCGTCCAGATTGGTAGTTGGCGGCAGCCAGCCGTTGCGCAACGCAAGCAGTGTAATTGCTGCTTCAATAGCGCCTGATGCGCCGAGCGGATGACCGTATAAGCCTTTCGTGCCGCTAACAGCTACCGGATGGTTGCCAAATACTTGGCGAATGACCCGCGATTCCGTCACATCATTGAGCAGCGTCGAAGAGCCATGGGCATTGACGTAGTGAATGTCCTCCGGCGCCATATCTGCGCTCGTCAGCGCTTGGCGCAAGGCGCGTGCTGCCTGCGTGCCGCATGGGAGCGGCGCGCTCATATGATGGGCATCGTTGGTCAGCCCGAAGCCGGCCAGCTCGCCATATATTTTTGCGCCTCGCGCCCTTGCATGATGCTCGGCTTCAATGACGAGCACAGCGCTGCCCTCTCCCATGACGAAGCCATCGCGATTGCGGTCGAACGGCCGGCTTGCCGCACCCGGCGACTCATTGCGGGTAGACATCGCCCGCAGCATGTCGAAGGCGCCGAAGGAAAGCGGCGCAAGCGGGGCTTCCGAGCCGCCCGCCATAATAACGTCCGCTTCGCCGCGCCGGATCGCTTGCAGCGCACGGCCTATGGCGACGGCACCGGACGCGCAGGACATCGCGTTCGTCTCATTTAAGCCCGTCATGCCAAACTCCATGGCAAGGTTGCATGAGGCTGCCCCGCCGAAGACGGAAAATCCGAGCGTCGGCGATACAGCACGGAAGCCGCCATTATGGTAGCGGCTGCACTGCTCTTCCGCATAGGCGATGCCGCCAAGAGCGCTGCCCATAAAGACGCCAGCCCGATCCGCATCGAGATCGGCGGGATTCAGCCCTGCGTCGCGCAGCGCCAGCGCGCCGCTGGCAACGGCCAGCTGCGAATAGCGGTCCATGCGATGCGCACGCTTTTTATCCATATAATGCTCCGCCTGAAAATCCGGAATTTGTGCAGCTATTCGGCTGCGCAGCCCTTCCGGCACAAAACGCTCAATTTCCCTCACTGCGCTTTGCCCCCGTACTAGACCTTCCCATAGCTGCTCTACACCTGAGCCAATCGGTGTTACACAGCCTATTCCTGTTATGACCGCTTTAATCGCATTAGCCATTGCACCCACCTGCCCCTCTTTGTTGAAAAATGGCTTGCTCTACTGCTTCGTTTGTGAATTGCTCAGCTACCTGCTCTCTTAAAGCCTCCCATTGCAGATCCGTCCATTGCCGGGAATCAGGAAGCTCTTCTTGTATAGCTTGTTTCTTGGCATCCAGCGCAGCTTCGAGCTCGGCCTGCTGCTTCAAGCCTTGCAGCGTTCTCTCCGCTATGGCATAGACGAACCAATTGCCGATAAAACGGGCGAAAAGCCTGCGGCTCCATGGGGGAGCATTCCAACGATGTACAATCGATACAGATACCTTCTCGCCGGCCGGTACAATGCGCCATTCCACCTCCATGCCTTTCGTCACACCGCGCACATGTCGGTAGCCAATCATCAGTTCTTCCTCGTTGACAACCATTTCACTTTCCCACCAGACCGGCCACTGAAAACGTTTGAATGGCCGAACAGCCGCCATTCTCACGAGCCCTCCCCGCTCACTGCCGCCATAGCGGAACTGAATCTGGCGATAATGCGGGAGCAGGTGCGGCCAATTTTCGATTTTCCGTGCATATTGGAACGCAGTCAGCGGCTCACAACGCATCGTTGCCTCGTTGTAGGTATGCATGTGTTTTCAAACCTCCTTGTATGTACATCTATTTACAAGCAATCGCCAATCACTGCCACAAGGCGGCTGCGGGCGGCAGGCAGCGAGCCAAATCCGCGCAAAGCGGATTGCCACAGCAGCTCATGCCTGCTCGTCCATTCAATCAGCTTCTGCAGGCGAATAGCTGGAGCGAAGCGGCTTTGCTGAATCGCTGCAAAACGAACGAGAGGAGCATCGCTGCCGCTCTCCAGCGCTTGCAGCAGCAGCGGCGCAGCAAGCTCAGCACTGCTGAGCGCGCGGTAAATGCCTTGGCCTGTCAGCGGATCGTAATAACCCGCGGCATCGCCTATGAGCAGCAGCCCTTCTTGCTGCGTTGCCCGCACCCGGCGGTCAAACGGCCCACAAGCGAGTACCTCGCCTATGCAAGCCGCCCCCTGCAAGCGCTCCGCTAGCTCGGGCAGCTCCCCCGCTTTTCCCAGCAGCCAAGCGCTGCGCCCCACATTGCTCACAACAGAAGCAGCTCTGTTATCCGCCTCAGTAGTATCAGGAGCTTTTCCCCTTGCATTAGCATTGAACGATGCGGCTAAAGCTGCCGCACTCCCGCTCCCTGACAGCTGCGCCAGCGTCATATTTGCTTCGCCGCCGCCAATCGGCGCCAGACCAACCACGATGCCGCGCCCCGTGAACAGCTCAACGCGCGGCTGCAACACCCGCACACCGCTCACCCGCGCTGTGAACGCTGTTTTGCGCAGCGGGCCGAAGCTGCTCAGTCCCGCGCAGCGGGCCACTGCCGAGCGAATGCCATCCGCGCCAATGACGAGGCGCGCCCGAAATTCCGCGTGTGTCCCCGCAGCGGAATAAGCAACAACGCCAGCCACACGGCCCTTCTCCCAAATAAGGCGCTGCACTCGCATTTGTTCAATGACTTGCGCACCGGCCTCGCAAGCATGCAGCGCAAGCGCATAATCCAGCTTTTCGCGGGCGCAGGCCATCCCGAATTGGCCTGCGGGGAAAGCTGCCAGCAGCTCCGCCTTCCCGCTTGTCAGCCGCCAGCCATGGATGAGCGTATGCTCCATGCTGCTGCGGATCGCTGCAAATTTGCCGGCAGGCAGCACGCGCGCAAGCGCAGCGACTGCGCCTGGATTCAGCGACTCGCCGCACGGCTTGCGCCGCGGAAGCGATTCGCGCTCCAGCAGCAGCACCTTTACACCCGAGGCAGCTAGCAGAGCTGCCAGTACGCTGCCGGCCGGCCCCGCACCAACAATGATAACGTCATGCATGGCATACAATCGCCAAGCGAAATGGAAAATGCCGATGCACGACGGCGGGAACACCTGCCTGTGCCAGCAGCTCCTTCGCTTCGCGCGCTGTATAGGAGCGCTGGACGGACATTGGCCCATCATGCTTCGTCACCGGGCTGCGCCAGATGAACTTCGCGAGCATCCGCGCCGACAGCAGCGCCAGCCGGTGCCGCTCCAAATCGGTTACGACCCAGCCTACCCGCGCGACCCGGTTGATTTCCCCCAGCATGCGGCTCGCTTCCCCGTCATCCAAATGATGCAGTGCCAAATTGCTGAAGACGATGTCAAAGCTGTTATCCTCAAATGGAAGAGCGGTTCCATCGGCTTGCAGCACCTGTATGGCAGTCTGATGAGCGGTGCGTTTAACCGCGAGCTCCACCATTTTAGGATGAATATCCACGCCGACAATTTCTACCGACATCCCGCGCCTGCTGCACCATTTCTCCAAGGCGATCGGAATATCCGCCAGCCCTGTCGCCACATCCAGCAGCTTTATTTTCACCCTATTGCCTTGCGCAGGCCTAAGTCCTGACCCGTTCCATCCCCGCTGTATTCCTTGCGAATTTTTCGCCGCTCCTTGTTCTAGTCCTGCTCTCTGCTCTAGTCCTGCTCTCTGCTCTAGTCCTGCTCTCTGCTCTAGTCCTGCTCTTTTCTTCAGTCCCGTTCCTTGCTCCAGCCCGGCGTCCTGCCCAAATTTCAGCCCCAGCTCCTGAGCCCGCCGCGCGATAGCCGTCTGTCTGAGCAGCCGCTCCAGATGCTTGAACAGCACCGGATTGCCACCCAAATAACGATTGACCTGCCATACCTCGGAGAGACTCCTCTCCAGCTCCTCCAGCTCCACCTCTTCCTCGTCGAGCTTTTCCTTCGCATACAGCCGCTTCATAGCCGCCACCTCCTGCTTTGCTGTCCTTATTGTTATTGTTTTCCACCTTTTTTATCCGCCCACGCCATATTTATTTCATTTTTTTACCTGATGGAATAAGGCAGCTGTCTTCGCAACCTCCAGCCTCCCTTTGCGTCTAATAGAGTAGAGAAACTAGAGGAGAGTGATAGAACACTTATGAAATTCAAAATGAGAAAGCTGACCGCTTTGCTGGTGCTGCTTATGCTGAGCCAGGCTTTTGCTGCGGGAAGCAGCATGGCCGCGAGCTCTGCGACGAAGTACCGAGTGTATCAGAACGATGCGGCGCTCAAGGAGTTTGCAACCGAGAAGCAGGCGATTACCTATGCCCAGAGCTTTGCCTACAGCCATGTCGAGCAAATATCGGGCCGGGTATGGGTATGGGACAATTTCCCGAGGTATAAGGTATATCAAGGTGGTGCCTCCAATCCCAAATGGGAATATCGCACCTACGAGCAAGCACAGGCTGCAGCGAAGCAGCTAGGTCAAGTACATATTCGAGATTTGCAGCAGCCGGGCTGGGTGTATGAATCTTATGCCAAATTCCAGCTCTATCAAGGCGAAAATACGAAAAACAGTTGGGGCTTTGCTACGCTTGCAGCCGCTAAGAAGGAAGCTGCCAATTGGGGCAATGCTCATATTATTAAACGTTCCACGAATGAATGGGTATGGGATAATGTGACGGCGGCGCAAAAGAAAGAGCAGCGTGCAGGCAAAGCCGTATACACGATCACGAAGGATGGCGGGCAAATTTCCGGCACCAAAACATACGCTTACCTCTATGACGCTGTTCAAGCAGCAGCTAAGCAAGAAGGCAGTGAAGTGACCAATATCGCTAAAGGGAAAGTCGTTTTCTCAAACGTTCGCAGCTATGAAGTACAGCAAAATGGCAAAACCGTCAAAGCTTTTATTAGTATTGAAGCTGCGATACCCTTTGCCAAAAAATATGCGGGCGCCGATGTCATATACAATAACGTCGTCTGGTGGACCAACAAGCCTTATTTATCCGTTTATCAAAACGATAAAATCATTAAAAGCGTACACACCAAAGAATCCGCCGTCACACTCGCCAAAAGCTACGCGAACGCCACCGTTCGTAATGCCGATGGACGAGTATTATGGAGCAATGTCACGAAGCTGATTTATATGGGCTGGAATGGCTCTTCGAACAGCCAGACGATTTTGGGGCATGTTGCGGGGACACAAGGGCTCGATATTGATTCACCGACCTGGTTCGAGCTAGGCGATGCGAATGGCAAGCTGAACGATATGTCGGATGCGACGACCGCCAGCACCTTGAAGGCGCAGGGCATTCTCGTCATGCCACTTTTGCACAACCAGTTTGATAAAAAGATGACGAGTGCCTTTCTTGCCAATTCGGCTGCACAGGCTGCTTTCATTAACAGCCTCGTCGCTAAGCTTGCGGCGCTGAACGTCTATGGTCTCAATATTGATTTTGAAGAGGTAGCTGGGGCAGACCGGGCAAGCTATACCGCTTTTGTCAAAGCACTCACGAGCGCTGTTCATGCCAAAGGCATGAAAGTATCGATCGATTTGCCGCGCGGCAGCGCCAGCTGGAATCAGGCAACGGCGTATGACCACACTGCGTTAGCAGGCATAGTCGATACGATTATTATTATGGCTTATGACGAGCACTGGAGCACAGGCCCGGAAGCGGGCTCCGTATCCAGCTTGGCTTGGGCTGAAGAGGGAGTTAAACAGTTTCTGGATTACGGCATTCCCCGCAAAAAGCTGATGCTCGGCATTCCTTTCTACGTTCGCGAGTGGAAGCTGGATAGCGCAGGTGCCCTTATTAGCAATCGTGCAATTTTTATGAAGGAAGTGCCGCAGCTCATTAAAGATACGAATGCTGTAGGCACGCCGGATGCAGCTTCCGGTCAAACGAAATATACCTATGTAAAAGATGGTTTCACCTATGTATTTTGGGCAGAGACCGCTTCAACCGTACAAGCCCGCATCAATATGGCCAAAAAATATGATCTCGCAGGCGTTGCTGCGTGGCGCCTCGGCTACGAAAGCGCCGATCTATGGACGATGATGCTGCGTTTGAAATAATTGGTTTATTTTATGGATGAGAAAGGCCAAGCCTGGGGCTTAATAGTCCCTTGGCTTGGCCTTTTTTATAAAGCTAACTTTATATTAGATTGGTTTTACTTACACTTGAATGAGAGCCTTCACAACACGTTTCACAGCATCATTGACCGCTTCCTCGATCGTAGAGCTGTTTACAACAGCATCGATTGACAAAAAGGCTTGACCGATTATTTCTTGCGCAGTTGCTTGGTCGTTGTCGCTTGCAGAACCGGCCAGTACCAAAGCAATAAGTCCCGCATTATTCAGCAATGTCGCATAACCCGCGATTTGGCTTACAGATTCCCCCAAGCTGTTATCGATTAGCATCGTATGATAGCCTCTCGCTACTAGTCGTTTCTCGATTCCCTTCGCAAGAGCCAAGTTGTCCGAAACGGAACCCGTAAGCCAAAGCGTTAACGGCTGCTGCCCTTTTTGCTGGGCACGAACATCCCTTGTGATTTCCGTATCGATCTGGCCCACACTGCCCACGCTTTGAAGAGCTTCGTCAATAACGCCGCAAGCGGATGTCATATTCGTTACACGATCGATGAGAATAAATCCACCGATGCTTTTATTTTTTTCAAACGCATCAAAAACAATGCCATCCGATAATGAAAATTCACATTTAGCCACTTCATTCTTAACCACATGATCGGCTGTAACCGTATTGCCTGTATTAATATCGATTTTGTGATTAATCGCCGTCACCGTACCAGGAAGAACCTTTGTACCTACCTTCACCAGAACATTTTTTCCCGGCGTCAGGACAGAATCATCCATCCAAAGAATCGTGGCGCTAAAGCTGTCGGCCTCTTGGAGCTGGTTGTCCTTCGTAAACACACAACCTCGTGAAACGTCGACTTCCCGATCTAATTGAATCGTAACGGGTTGTCCGGCATGAGCCGAATTCCTGTCTTGGTCTGTTACAAAGATTCGTTTAACCTTCGCCTTCTCACGGCTAGGCAGAGTTGTCAATTCATCGCCAACTGCAATGCTGCCAGCCTCGATCTGGCCTTGAAATCCGCGGAATGTGTGGTCTGGCCTGCATACCCGCTGAATAGGCATCATAAACGGCTTAACGTCATCGTTCGCATGAACATCAACACCCTCCAAATAGGGCAGCAAAGGAAGACCCTCGTACCAAGGCGTGTTGGGGGATTGCTTCGTAATGTTATCCCCTTCTGTTGCAGAAACAGGGATCACCTGAATGCTTTCAAACTGGAATTCAGTGGCGGTGCGGGAGAAGTCTTCTTTGATTTCATCAAATATCTTCGTATCAAAACCGACCAAATCCATTTTGTTTACCGCCAAGACCAGATGCTTTATCCCCATGAGGGCGCAAATTCGAGTATGGCGCTTCGTTTGAGTAATAATCCCTTTGGTTGCGTCCACCAGAATAATGGCAAGATCCGCAAAGGATGCGCCTACGGCCATATTGCGCGTGTACTCTTCGTGCCCCGGCGTGTCCGCTACAATGAACGAACGGTGATCTGTCGTAAAATACCGATAAGCGACATCAATCGTAATGCCCTGCTCACGTTCAGCTAATAGCCCGTCAAGAAGCAAGGAATAGTCAATTTTGCCTCCGCGGCTGCCCAGCCTGCTGTCCATCTCCAAGGCTCTCTCCTGATCGGCAAACAATAGCTTAGCCTCATAAAGCATATGGCCAATCAAGGTGGATTTGCCGTCATCCACACTTCCGCAAGTAATAAATTTAAGCAGACTCTTCATCTTAGAAATAGCCCTCCCGTTTACGTCTTTCCATGCTTCCCGCTTCTTCCTGGTCGATAACCCTAGTTGTCCGTTCGGATGATACCGCACCAAGAGTTTCTTCAATAATAGCATCCAGCGTGTCCGCATCTGATAGGGCGCCGCCCGTCAGCGGATAGCAGCCTAATGTGCGAAATCTCATCTTCATCATTTCAATCTTCTCACCCGGCTCAAGCTTCATCCGCTCATCATCCGCCATAATGATCTGTCCATCGCGATTAACGACAGGCCTTTCTTTCGCTAAATAGAGAGGAACAATATCAATGTTCTCTCTGCGAATGTATTGCCAAATATCCTTTTCTGTCCAGTTGGAAATCGGGAAAACGCGGATGCTTTCACCCTTATTAATCCTTGTGTTGTAAAGCTTCCACATTTCCGGCCGCTGGTTTTTCGGATCCCAGGCATGATTTTTATTACGGAATGAAAAAATCCGCTCCTTCGCACGTGACTTTTCCTCATCACGTCTTCCACCGCCAAAAGCAGCTGTAAAGCCGTATTTGTCCAGGCCCTGCTTCAGCGCTTGGGTTTTCATAATATCCGTATAAGCGGAACCATGATCGAAGGGATTGATTCCTTGCTCAATCCCTTCCTGATTAGAGTGAACAAGCATGTTGATTCCGAATTCTTTCGCCTTGCGGTCGCGGAATTCAATCATCTCTTTGAACTTCCATGTTGTATCAATATGCATGAAGGGAAACGGCGGCTTCTCCGGATAAAAGGCTTTCAGCGCCAAATGCAGCATCACGGAGCTATCCTTACCGATCGAGTACAGCATCACGGGATTTTCACATTCCGCCGCTACTTCTCGAATAATATAAATCGCCTCAGCCTCGAGTTGATCCAGATGTGTCGTTGCATCTATGGAATCAAGCATCATTTTGTCCATGAAAAAAGTGCCTCCCTTTAATCCTTACTAAATCTATAGACTATAACTTATATCCTATCAGATTTTCACTTTCATGCAAAGTGGAATAAAGTGAATTCTTTTATTTTTTTAATCCATCCGTTTTCATCAAAAAGCACGAGGAACTACACACAATTGGATTGGATAATTCCATTTTAGAAAAAATGCAGGGAAAATGTGCAACGAGCTAAGATTTGCTGCGAATTTATTGAAAGCTCTCGCTCGCTTTGAAGACGTGATTTTTTTGCACCTTACTTAATCACCTGCTCAAACACAAGCTTCCCCAGAGGCAGCTCCATGAATTTCAGATAAGCTTCTACACGCTGTTCAATGCCCTCTTCGAAGCCTGTGAGAGGTTCGAAGGGATGAATGACGACATCGATTCCCTTCTTCTTAGCCGTGCGTTTCCATGTGCCAACGACTTGTCCATTAACCACAATCATCGGCAGAAAAATGCCATTGTTGCCAGGAACGATTCGCGGAGCAATTTCCGGCTGCAATACAGCGCTACGATCCTTGTAGCCTAAAATATATTCATCAAAGCCCGGCAGCAAATAAACGCCGGAAACTTTGCCCTGTTGCTCCTCATCCTTCGAATGCCTCTTTTCCCCCTGCTCTGTCCAAGCACCATCTGTCTGCTTTACCATCCAATATTCACTGCCGTCGATTCGCTCCCTATTCAGCTGGCCTTTTATGGCTTCCAGCCCTTCCCTTGCATCCCCTAGCGTCATGCCTGTCCACCAGGCAAAATCATGAACGGTAGCAGGACCATGAGCGGTAAAATAGCGCAAAGCGAGCTTGGCAAGCGCATGTTCACGCGTCAATTGCCGCGCATCTGGCACCCATTCATCAAGCAAAACGAACGTTTGCTGCTTGCCGCTTATCGGTCCAAAGCAAATCAGCCCTTTATAGGCGCTATGCCATAAAATGTGATAACCCCGCTGGCTGTCCGTGCGTATGCCCGCCCGCTCCAATTGGTCTAGCAGCTCTCCGCGCGAAACCTGTGCTCCCCCTTGCAGTTTGTTGCGAATCAAGCTTTCGCTGCGAGCAAGCGTAGCATCATCTAACTCCAGCTGCTCCCTTCGCCGTCTCGACTGCTGAAGCAAGCGCGGGGCAGCAAGTGACAGCCGCCATAATACATCCTCTGTTGGCACAAAATGAATCGTTCCGCGCTGCGTCCAGGTCAGTACCATCTCGCGGTCTTTAATGCTCTGCTCCACCTTGGACAATGTCGCCCCAGGCGAGCGCAGGCCAATCGCCCACATCGCCTGCATATAATCCTGAGCCTGCACAGCACCGAGCTGCCCTACTACTTGTTTAGGCGACCAATTGCTTTCAGCTGATGCGATTCCTTGATTTTGCAGGCGCAGCCCTGCTATCCTGTTTATATTCATCCGGCACCCCTCCTGCACAAAATGCGTGCATTTCTGCTTCCATTTTACCATAGGGTACGAACGGTGTTTCAGCTTGACAGAAACACGCTCATGCTTTTACGGATAAAAATGTTACAATTTCGATACATTTTCTGCATTTTTCGAAACAAGTACCCGTTATAATTCGTCATAGGGATCATATGAGGAGGCGTTTTTGAACATGAGGTTAAAAAGGACAGGACAAGCTTTGATGGTTCTGCTGCTGCTGTTTGCCTTTGGCTGCACTGGCGCGCAGGAAACTGTATCGCCTATAGCGAGCCAATCGCCAGCAAGCAATGCGAATACCGATGCTGCTGGGGAAGCAGGAGATACCGCCGTGCAGGAAACGTCAGGTACGGTTGACGATTTGCTTGTCGTAGCGAACCCTACTGCAGCCGTCGTGCTCGTAAATAAGCAATACAGCTTGCCGGAAGGCTATGAGCCGCAGGATTTGGTATATCCCGATGTAGCTTTCACTTTCACTGAGAAAATCGACAAGCGCATGCTGCGCAAGGAAGCGGCTGACGCTTTGGAGCAATTATTCGCCGGAGCATCTGGTGATGGCATTCAGCTCGCTGGCGTTTCCGGCTACCGTTCTTATGATCGCCAAAAAACACTGTTCGACAATTATGTGAAAAAAGACGGCGAAGAAGCCGCCCGCATGTACAGTGCCGTTCCAGGGACAAGTGAGCATCAGACTGGCCTTGCAATTGATGTTACGGGTGCGGATGGCAAATGTGCGGCAGAGGATTGCTTTGCGGGTACGCCTGAAGCGAATTGGCTCGCTGATCATGCATGGGAATATGGCTACATTATTCGTTATCCCGAAGGGAAAGACAACATTACCGGCTATAAATATGAGCCTTGGCACATTCGATATGTCGGCAATGAACTGGCTAAAGAGCTTAACGAGCGCGAAATTACGCTCGATGAATATTACAATGCGGTTCCGGTGTCCGAGAAACGCTAATAAGCATTAAAAAAAGCGGCCAAGCGGCCGCTTTTTTTATTTCCCCCTGGAATTCTCTTAAATATACTGCTCGTCCGTTGCCAGAATGGAATCCAGCAGCCCTGGAAAACATAAGTCGAGATTGTCCCGGCGAACTGAATAATAATGCTGCTTGCCTTCAAATCGCGGCTGAATAATTCCTCCTTCGCGCAATATTTTGACATGATGCGATAGCGTCGATTTGGACAGATGCTCTACCTCGAAAGAGGAGCAGTTTTTCTCTCCTGTCCGGGCCAAACATAAAACAATTTTAAGCCGCACAGGGTCGCTCAGCGCGTGAAGCACCGTTGTGAGCTTCATTTCATTGGCTTCTGGTAATTTTACAGTTCTCATAATGCCCAACGTATCATATCTGGCAGCATGTTTCAATGTTCGAGTTTATTCAAACTATTCCTTGCATTCCTTTGGCGGCTTATGCTAAGCTGTCACCAGTTCGATTATTATCGAACTGATTATTTATTTCTGCGTAATAGGTGCAAGAATTAGGAGCCATGATGATGAATAACACGACAAAAGTAGCAATACTAGACGATTATTTCCAATTTTTTGATGCCTCCCGTACAGATGAGCAGGCAATGGAGAAGCTGCTGGCTCTCTTCACACCTGATGTAGAGATTGTTTTAAATGGAACGAAGCGCAACGGTTTTGAGAGCTTTATTCAAACCTTCCATCAATTCAATAGCGATATCAAGCATATGTGGGACAGCTGGGAGCTGCAAGACAACGGTTCTTACCAGACGAACTGGGCGGTATGCGGCAAAACAGCAGAAGGTGCTGTATACGCTAAAACCGGAATCGATATTGCCAAACTACCGGACGATGGAAAAATCAAGTATTTGGAAAATGTCCAGGATGATAAAACCGCGTTTAAAAAATATGAATAAACAAACGAATCAGCCCTGTCGCTTTCCTCTTGGGAAACGACAGGGCTGATTTATTTAGGGCTGCTTTTGCTGCTATTTTTAATTGCCTCCTTTTAAAATTCTTTCCCTTGGGCAACATATAAGCGCAACGGAATTAATGAATGAAAGGAGCCGTAAACGCATGCTGCTCGTTTATGCTGTCGCCCTGCTGCTTGGAGGATTATTCGCGGTGAATGCCGTATTCGCTTATCAGAGCAAGCATATTGATCCCGTGTTCTGGGCCACGGTTTGGTACCAGTTCAAGCTCCTGCCCGTCATTTTTGCTGCAAATGTCATGATTGGCTTTGGCGTCAAATTTATGTATAAAGGGTTTGGCAATCTGACCTTTGCCCTCACCTTGTCGAAAGGCATTGAAATTTTGGTTTGTGTAATCATTGGCATGATGTTTTTGCGGGAAATGCCGAATTGGAAAACGATCGCCGGGCTTGCCGTCGTCGTGCTGGGCTTTTGGATTACGAAGCTCAAATGAACGCATTTACAGGCTATACTGGAGGAAAAAAGCAAACAGCCTAAAGCCGCCCCAATACAGTAGGCATCAGCTTTAGACTGTTTCATTCATTATTCATTCATTATTTCTTCATTCTGTACGTTGTTCTCGCTGATCAATTCAAATGCGGTACGGGTTTTCTCAATGTAAGCAGCATCATTGCCGGTACACATAAAGCGAACGCTGCCGCTGCGTACGCCGCCTACCATGCCAACACGGCTTAGCAGCGCCATAAGACGTTTTACCGTTCCCACATTGCCATCTATAATTTGAATGTGCGGCGGCAATATTTCGCGGAGCAGCCCTTTATAGAAAGGATAATGGGTACAGCCCAGCACAATCATGCCATAACGGTCCAAATCATAGTCAGCAAGCTTGGAGCGGAAATAGTCGCTCATAATGCTTTTGTCGAACTGCAGCTCCTCACAATAATGGACGAGCTCTGGAAGGGGCAAGGAATCTACTATCCCCTCATCGTCCACACGTGAGACAAGGGCATAATACTTTGGCTGCTGAAGCGTCAACGGTGTCGCGAACACGAGCACCCTCTTCCCTGTCTTGCGGTTCATCTCAACGGCTGGTTTGACTGCCGGCTCCATACCGACAATAGGGAAAGAGTACATGGTTCGCAGCTCGGCAACCGCAATGCTAGTGGCCGTATTGCAGGCTACAACCAGCGCATCCATCCCCTCGCCAACCATCGTCTCAACGGCTTCCAAAATATAGGCTCTGACTTCTTCCTTCGACTTCGTTCCATAAGGCACGTGCAAATTATCAGCCATAAAAAGATAATCCTGGCCGGGAAGCATTTGAATTGCCGTTGCCATTACAGTTAATCCTCCAATGCCCGAATCCAAAAATCCGATTTTCATTTTTATCGATCCTTAACTTATGTAATAAATACTAATACAAGCATAGCGCGATAGTTGGTTATAGGCAAGACCAGCCAAGAAGATAATGAGCAGCTTTTCACTATGTGATTTATAAACTTTTTTCAAAAAAAGGACCAACCAGAATTTCCTGATTGGCCTTTCTTCCCTATTTTATTTCATTGTACTTCTATTGTATTAATATACGCCTACCGCATTATAGGCCTGTTTAACCGAGGCTACTTGCGTCGAAGTTGCGCCGTACAATTCCGTTGCCGATTGAATGACTGCTGCACGCGTAGCGGAGAAGTTTGAGAATGTCGACAAATAGTACACGAGCGCATTGTAGTATATTTGTACCGCCTGCTCCCTGCCGATACCTGTAACACTCACCCCACTGAACGTTCCGCCTTGTGCCAGCAAATAAAATGCTTTATTGTTAATGCCGCTATTGATATGCACGCCGGCATTGTCAGCGGAACCCGTATAGCGGTTGCTGTAATGGGCGGGCTGATTATACAAAGTCGGATCAGCGAGCGAGCGAAGCGCGTCGCCTGGAAGGCTTGGCGTGTATACATCATCCCCGATCAGCCAGTTATCCCCTTCAATGGAATTGCCGATAATATCGGAGATCGATTCGTTAATGGCCCCTGACTCGCCGTAATACTCCAAATTAGCCGTATATTCGGTTACGCCATGCGTAAACTCATGCCCAACTACATCCAAATCGCCAGACAGCGGCTTAAAGGTTACCCCATCGCCATCGCCGTACACCATTTGTACGCCATTCCAGAATGCATTGTTATAGTTCGTATAATAATGTACGGTGGAGCGGAGCTGCAGACCATTGTTGTTCAAGCTGTTGCGGCCAAATTTCTGCCAATAATAATCATAGGTTTTTGCAGCATAAGCATGAGCGTCAACAGCAGCACCATCCGTCCATATGTTCGTTGATCTGGAGAAGAGCGTCCCCGGAAGCGAGAGGCCATTATTTGCATTGTAGGTTGCAATGCCTCCCCCGCGCGTTGCATCATACAGCTGATAAGAGGAACCTACGAGCCTTGTTTCAAACGTTTTGCTATCGCCGTTAACACCTGTTCCCGAACCCGTTATTTCATGTAAAATATTATATTTAAACAATACGCTGCCCGTCTCTGCCGCAATAAAATATCTAACCCGCAGCGGCTCGGGCTCCAGTACATTCACTTCTGTAATATAAGACAACACCGGTTCGCCATCCTGCACAAAATAATACAATTCTGCTTTAGGAGTCGTTTGCGGCTCGCCAAGCGTGCCATACTCCTGAGCCACGTCGGCCTCGGCAGCGGCAATTGCATCTGCTTCGCTAATCGGAATGACCGGAGCGATCGTTTGCGGAAGCTTGTCCTGCACATTTTCAACAACGCTTCCAAGCAGCGACGTCACTTGTCCCTCACTGTCTACATGAAGCGTCTGATCGGCACCATATACAGGAATGCCAGACGCATATTGGCTCAGTCTATAATGGATCATCCCCGTTGAACGATTAGTCTGCTGCTCGACAATGCGGAAATGATCCCGAATGTCGCCTTCCGTGCCAACATTCAATTTATCCCTAACACTTTCCAAATAGCCCCATACCTTTTCCTCAGGCGATACAGCCAAAGGAGCTACCCAATCTGGCGCCGTAATAAAAATTTGCGAGGAATCAGTGAAAAAATCGCTTGAATCGCTACTTTCTTCTGCTGCGACTATCGAAGCGAATGAACCAAATACGAGCATACCTGCAACAATGGAAGCTACTCTCTTTTTCATAAAAATACACTCCTCCAATATGAATACTAGGTTATGAGCGCGAGCGAATTCCTGTTGATTGTTCATTCAGGCGGATGCCAAAGCTGTTATCTGGATGAGAGACGATTGCGACGGACCATTTACCTTTCTTTGCTGGCAGTTAAACTTAAACCTATCACCCGCCTAATAAGGAAATATTTACAATCTTTTGGAGCTGATTTCATATTACTACGAGAGTCTATCGTTTGTGAAGCTTTTTTTGATATTTTTGGAAATTTCTTCTAACCTTCTATGTCAGATTACGCTAATTCATTCGCTCCATGTCTTCCAAAATCATGACGATTACTACATCTTCTCTTATTGATTGGCAGCCTACTCTATTAGGGCGTGTCTGAAAACCCGTTCAGTGGCCCCTTTCACCGCCTTTTCGCCCCCTGCTTCGTTCCGTTTGCTTGACGTACCCCCGGTACGCCTTCACAAACGCGCCTTGCATGGAACGAAAATTCGGCAAAATTTGCTGTCCTCAGAGTTCTCAGACACGCCCTAGTCACGCTAATATAAAATAATATATAAGTATAAACAAAAATTCAAAAAGAGGATTTTGGAAAACTTTGACGAATGATGAAAGGTATATTGAGACGATATAACTATAGATGGGAGTCCTATTATTGCAAACACCGCCTAGAAAACCAGGAACAACGCCCTATAGACCTGGGCAACCCTCGGGAGCAAGGCCTACCAGTGCCCAAACGCAGCGGCCAGTCGCCAATCCGCGAGTTGCTGCCGGACAAGCAACTGCAGCAGCCCGTCAAGCCGCTCCTTCCCCTGCTGCGCAGCCCGCACCACAAGCTGCAAATAAGAAACAGCCAACAAATAGGCTGGCCTTAGCCATTATATCGCTTATTTTTGGCATTATCAGTGTATTGCTGTGCGTTGGAGGCTTGTTCAGTTTTATTGGGACGGCACTAAATCCATATGCCAGTGATACAGCTGGAATGGCCAGCGTCATTATTTCTGCTATTCTCATTTTCATATTCAGCCTGCTCGGATTTATATTCGGTTTGGCCTCCAAGCGCTCCTCCAGCGGCAAAGGCATGGCGATTGCAGGCATTATTTTATCCGCGCCTCCACTATTTCTGACGATACTTGGCGTCGGGGGCGCTATTTTTGCTGTGATATTCGCAATGTATTAGAATAACACTTGGCAGCCCTTTTCTTGAAGCAAAACAAGCCTTCGCATTCCATATGGAATGC
>NZ_JBCNGR010000025.1:0-139961 GCF_050481745.1 Paenibacillus algorifonticola
TTCAGGGTAGCAATACTTTGTATGTAACACTTAATATTCCCTGATAGCTCAGTTGGTAGAGCACTCGACTGTTAATCGAGTTGTCACAGGTTCGAGTCCTGTTCGGGGAGCCATTATAGAGAGGTGTCCGAGTGGTCGAAGGAGCACGATTGGAAATCGTGTAGGCTCTAACCGGGTCTCGAGGGTTCGAATCCCTTCCTCTCTGCCATACTTACTTAAAGTATGTTGGTAGAATTTTAAGATGGCCCGTTGGTCAAGTGGTTAAGACACCTCCCTTTCACGGAGGTAACAGGGGTTCGAGTCCCCTACGGGTCACCAAAAAAACTTTCGAAAAAGCACTTGCAAAATGCTTCGAAAAGTGGTAAGATATAAAAGTCGCTTAAACAACATGGAGGCTTAGCTCAGCTGGGAGAGCGCCTGCCTTGCAAGCAGGAGGTCAGCGGTTCGATCCCCTCAGCCTCCACCATATATGTTTTACGATGACGCGGGGTGGAGCAGCCCGGTAGCTCGTCGGGCTCATAACCCGAAGGCCGCAGGTTCAAATCCTGCCCCCGCAACCAAACTTTACCTTCGGAATGATCCGAGAATATGATGTGGAGCTGTGGTGTAGAGGCCTAACATGCCTGCCTGTCACGCAGGAGACCGCGAGTTCGAATCTCGTCAGCTCCGCCATTTAAAACATCTGGCTCGGTAGCTCAGTCGGTAGAGCAGAGGACTGAAAATCCTCGTGTCGGCGGTTCGATTCCGTCCCGAGCCACCATTAAGATGATTGGCAAATGTAAAATTGCGCCATGCCGTTGTAGCTCAATTGGTAGAGCAACTGACTTGTAATCAGTAGGTTGGGGGTTCAAGTCCTCTCGACGGCACCATTTATGGAGGATTAGCGAAGTGGCTAAACGCGGCAGACTGTAAATCTGTTCCTTCGGGTTCGGTGGTTCGAATCCATCATCCTCCACCAGTTTACCTTAGGGGCATAGTTTAAGGGTAGAACAACGGTCTCCAAAACCGTTGGTGTGGGTTCAATTCCTGCTGCCCCTGCCAATCAAAACTGAACAATATAATATGGCGGTCGTGGCGAAGTGGTTAACGCATCGGTTTGTGGATCCGACATTCGGGGGTTCAATTCCCCTCGTCCGCCCCATTATTGTTCAAACTAAAAAATACTTAATTGTTGGGGATTAGCCAAGCGGTAAGGCAACGGACTTTGACTCCGTCATTCTCAGGTTCGATCCCTGAATCCCCAGCCATTGTTTTGCGGACGTGGCTCAGTGGTAGAGCATCGCCTTGCCAAGGCGAGGGTCGCGAGTTCGAATCTCGTCGTCCGCTCCATCTTTATGGCGCCATAGCCAAGTGGTAAGGCAGAGCTCTGCAAAAGCTCTACCCCCAGTTCGAGTCTGGGTGGCGCCTCCACAATTTCATAGTGTGTGCCCTTAGCTCAGCTGGATAGAGCGTTTGACTACGAATCAAAAGGCCAGGAGTTCGAATCTCTTAGGGCACGCCATTATTCTTTAAAACGCCGGCGTGGCGGAATGGCAGACGCGCGCGACTCAAAATCGTGAGGGAAACCGTGGAGGTTCGAGTCCTCTCGCCGGCATATAAGCAGGTCGTCTAAACACTGATTGCATTTAATGTAATCAGTGTTTTTTCGTTTCGAAAATAGAAGGAAATAGTTTGACTTGTTATTAATTTGACGATTTATTATTTTAGTGGTAATCTGTAGACGCAAAAAGCCAAAAAACTCATTTGGCCTTAGTACCACTATTATTGGCCAAAACAAGTAGGCCAGTAAAGCAGTTTACCTATTTTTTTGTATAGTTTTTTGGTTTTTTGTGTATTTTAAAACCTATAAAAGCAAAGGAGCTGTTTGAAGATGAAAGATACAATTAGCAAAGCTATGTCACTGGCAATGGGAATCGCTGTTACCGGCAAGGAGCAGGTGGAAAAAACAATTGATGAATTGGTGCAGAAAGGACAGGTTAGTAAAGAAGAATCGAAAGCCTTAACCCATACACTTGTTCAAAAAGGGGAAGAGCTGCGTGAGCAGATCGAAGCCATGGCGCAGGAACGAGTAAGAGCTATTTTAAGTGAAGGGAAAATAGCTACCCGCGAGGATATCGAGCGAATTGAAAAACGGCTGGATGCACTTGAGCAGAAAGAGCAAAGCGGGGATTAACAGGGGGTTACTACGATTGCAGCATGGAAAACGGATTAGGCAGTTACAGCGCTATCGGACGATTGTTACTGCAATAGCACGAAACGGGCTGGGATATGTGTCAGATGGTATCGGAGCCAGGGATAGATTGAGATTTATACGCAAACCGGAACAGGAAGAGATTCAAACTAGAAGCGTTGGTGAACGCATTCGGACATTGTTGGAGGAGTTAGGTCCAACCTTTATTAAGCTGGGGCAAATTGCAAGTACGCGGCCAGATTTAATTCCGGCAAATATTTTGGTCGAATTGGAACGTTTGCAGGACCATGTGACTGCATTCCCATATGAGGAAGTAAGCCAAATTATTGAAGCGGAGCTTGGTGATACGATTGAAAATTTGTTTTTGGACTTTTCCATTACACCGATTGCTGCGGCCTCCATTGGCCAAGTTCATCGCGCTACGCTGCGGGATGGAGCAGAGGTTGTCGTTAAGGTGCAGCGTCCAGGCATTCAAAAGCTGGTTGAAACGGATTTAAATATACTAGCGGATTTGGCTAAATTGGGTGAAGGGGCTTTTGAATTCGCCCAGCATTATCGTTTAATTGAGATTGTTGAGGAATTGAGCAAAGCGCTCCGTCAGGAAATGGACTATACAATGGAGGCACATAGTGCAGAGAAATTTATTGCTTATAGCAAGAAGCTGCCTTACATTTTTGTACCTTCAGTACATTGGAAATATTGCACGAAGCGGGTAATGACGACAGACTATGTAAACGGAGTGAAGCTTTCGGATCGGCAGCAGCTTAAACGAATGGGACTAAATAATAAACAGCTTGCGGAGCGGCTTGCAACGGCGATTTTTCATCAGGTTCTAGTCGATGGCTTCTTCCATGGGGATCCGCATCCTGGCAATGTCATGGCGCTTCCTGACGGCCGACTGGCGCTAATTGATTTTGGAATGGTAGGGCGATTATCTCCCGGTACGAAAAAGCATTTTGCTTCGCTTGTAATCGCCCTGCGCAATCAAAGCTCTAAAGGCGTTATTCGAGCCATTTCGTATATGGGAGTTATTCCAGATGAGGTGGATCAGAGCAAATTATATGCCGATGTGGATGAAATGCGGGAGAAGTATTATCAGGTGCCGCTCAATCAGATAAGCCTTGGAACAGCTATTGGAGATTTATTTATGGTTGCCAATCGGCATCATATTCGAATTCCAGCGGAATTAACGCTGCTGGGCAAATCCTTGCTTACGATGGAAGGGGTAGCGGTTGCGCTCGATCCGGAAATTAAAATTTTTGATATTGCTGAGCCATTTGGAAAAAAACTATTTGTAGAGCAATTGGACCCAAGGGAGATATGGAGAGGGCTGTTGGAAGAAGCACCAGATTATTTCAAACTGATCAGCGACATTCCGGTCACTTTAAAACAGCTTTCTCTCGTCGTACGGAAGGGAAAACTACGGATGGAAGTGGAATCCCCTCAGCTCGACACGCTCATGAAAAAAATGGATCGGATCAGCAATCAGATGTCCTTCAGTATTGTCTTGCTTGCGCTTAGTATAGTGATGGTTGGTTTAATTGTTGGTGCTGCCTTAAATCACTCCCAAACGCTGTTTTGGGGACTGCCTGTTATAGAAATCGGCTTTGGTGTTACCTTGGCTATGTTTATTTGGCTGATCTATGCGATTATCCGCTCGGGGCGTTTCTGATGCTGGCTGAAAATAGGGGTGGATTTATGGGGCTTACAAAACGCCGATTACAATTTCTGGACCAGCTCATGGAATTGTATCAACATACTTCATTACCGATACATTATGAGACGTTAGCAAAAGCCCTAGGCGTAAGCAAATGGACAGCCTATGACATGCTGAAGGAAATAGAGAAGATGGGTTTGGTATCGCGCAGCTATGAGGTTAACGATAAAGAAACAGGAAGGTCGCAGGTGGTGTTTGCACCAACAGTCAAGGCGACGGAGCTTTTTCGCCAGGAGCGTTCTGACTTAGTTAATCCTGGAGACTGGGAGGCAACTGCAAGTACGATTAAGCAATTGCTCAGTGGTAAGAACCATATGAACATCAATGAGCTGCTTAGAAAAATATTGGACGGCATTCCTAGCAAAGCGACCCATATCGAATTTTGCGGCTACATCATCGGGCTGCTGCTAGCCTATTTAAAGAAGCTTGGAGGCAAGACGGAGAGTGTCATTCATCTAATTGTCAATAAAACGCCAAATGACCATACCGGGCTGCTCGTATTTGTGGGTACGGTTCTAGGTACAGTCATCCAAACCGTTCAAGAGGAGCTGGGTAAAGAGATTACGGAGCTGGTGTCGGAGTTCGTAAATATGATCCAGAATCTCTCTAATAAAGAACAAAAATTATTGTCCGAGTTCGTCAAGGAGGCACTGGCTTAATGCAAGCAGCTTCATCATTGATCGAGAGCTACGGTGACGATATTTCGCTAGAGATTATCGGCTTGCAGCTCTTATCCCTGTAGCTCAGCAATGCCGCCTGATGCGGAGCAAGATGGCGTGATGGCGTGCCATGCTGCCCGCATCGGGCGGCATTTGCTGGGCAAGCGCGACTTGCGCTCTAGGGATTTCACGTTTTTTAATTTGAAAAAAGACCATTTTCCAAAGGAGGCGTCGCTAGGAAGCTCCAGTGGAAAATGGTCTTATGTTGGATCGTTTAGAAATGATTCCAGAACGTAACGTCATTAACATCCAGACGGGTAGTCGGATGACCAGCCTCTGAAGCTTTGCCAAGGGCAATCAGCATGACATTCGTATAGTGGTCAGGCACATTCATCAGCTCGCGGAATTGCGCTACATTGTAACCAGCCATTGGCACGGTATCGAAGCCTCTGGCACGCGCAGCCAGCATCAGCTGCATCGACACAAGTCCGCCGTCAACAAGCACAGAGGAGAGCAGGCGTTCAGCAGGAGCATTCGCGTAGAAGCCAGTCATATTCGTTCTGAGCTTATCTGCTGCTTCGCGGGTCATATAACCAGCTTCAATCGATTTTTCATAGATGCGCTCGGCATGTTTATAAAACTCCAAATCGGCCATAACGGCAATGACAGCAGACGAAGTCACAACCTGCTCTTGGTTAAAAGCAATAGGAAGCAGCTTTTGCTTCGTTTCCTGATCGGTAATGACTAGAAAACGCCAAGGCTGCAGATTGCTTCCGGACGGCGCAAGAACCGCATCAGCGATAATCGCTTGAATTTCTTCCTGCGTCATTTTAAAAGTGGGATCGTATTTGCGAACCGAACGGCGCTCGCGGATAACCGTGCTGAATGAACTTTCGGAATTAGACAAAAATGACACTCCTCTTCGCAGATCAAATGCGTTCAGCATTTAGCAAACCATGCCAAAAAAGAACGATGAACTGTACTATTTTTATGTACAGTATAATTGTCGGAAGAGCCGCTTGTCAATTGTTATTCCAAACCGTTCTCTGCACGGATTTTGTACAGGCCATGAACGAGCGGATCTGCTGGATCGCGATTCATTAAATGAAGCGTGAGCAAGTAGGCGAAAGGCATTGCACATACATTGTTGCCTTCCGTAATTGCAGGGAATCCAGCTTCGATAACTGGCCCAATTTGCTCATTCATGTCCAAATCTACATAAACCTGCTCAGGACTAAATTCTTCCCGAACCGACTTAGCGCAATGCGGCACGATATATTCATCGATCAGCTTCTTGGCTTCGTCTTCGGACTGTGGAGGTGTCTGAAGCGGCTTGCTGACACCGCTGTCAATCATATCGATATAGAAGGAAGCGAGCCACTGGCTTGCCCTCTCAGCATCCTTATGCTTTTCAAGCAGTTCATTAATAAAGAAGCCGCAAGCATATTCTTTATCGCTATCTGCCTCTTTCAAGCGGTAGGCAAACAGGGGCCCGTAGTTGGGATTGTTAGTAATCTGTCCCTCAACCTGATAGGCTTCAAACTCGGCTTGAAGCATTTGGAGCGTGTGAGTATATACCGCCAAAATAATTTGTTTCGCTTCTTGCTCCTGTGGGTTCTCGCTTTGTTGTTCCTCTTCGCTTACTTCGTTTTCCGTGGTCATAGTTGACCTCCTTCCCTGTTCCTATTTTACCATCTCTGTCCGTTTTGTTTCCACTTATTGTTGTGCCAAACCATCAGCCGTTTGTTTCCAGCTGCGGTAAGAGCGGGGGGAAAGGCCATAAACCTTGCTAAATTGCACTGCAAAGTGGTTATAGTTTTGATAACCTACGTCAAAAGCGATTTCAGAAGCGCTCCGTTTCGTATGCTCCAGCAGCAGAGCAGCTTGGCGAATACGCATCCGGTTGTGCATATCAATGATGGAATACCCCGTTGAAGCCTTGAAAAGATGGGATAATCTAGATGGAGAAAGCCCGATCGTATGAGCCAGCTCCCCAATAGAAAGCGGCTTAGTCATGTGAACGGCGAGCAAATGCATCGCTTCTTCAATACGGGCATCTGCTTTGCTGTTAATCTGCTGGGCAAGCAGCAGCAAAATTTCGCGCAGCGAGTTTTCACATAACGATTCACTGTATAGGCTGCTTGCCAGCGAGTCGGTCAATATTTGTCGAAAAGCCCGATAAATTCGTTTGCCCGCTGAGGGCTGACGAATCGATTGCGAGATCAAATCAGAGGCGGGAAGCAGCCGAGTTTCAGCCATTACATCGGGAAAATGAACCCAGACAAACTGCCACGTTTTGCCCGCCATCGTGCCATATTCATGCATGCAGCCTGGCCGAATAAGCGTGAGCTCACCCGGCAAGCAGCGCTTGTGTGAATCGCTGGTCAGAGCAAAGCCTTCGCCCTGCAGCGTATATAACATCAGCCAGTCGCTTCTGCCGTGTGGCCGCACCGTGTGGTAATGATCATTTTCCGTAAAATGGCCAGCAAAAATCACGGATGGCTCAGCAGTGGCCTTGCTCTGGCGATTGTCTAAATCGTTTTGTTTCATGGCAGCGCCACCCTTCTCATGACGGACTTGCAGAATAAAATTAGTTTACCTTATTGCTGCCGTCTTGGCTATTGATCTGAAAACGAGCTGTTTGAGCATAAGTGAATCGGAAAAAGAAGGAATTCCAACATGCTGTTATTTTTGATATAGCAGAATTGATGTAGTTTTCAGTATGATTGTTCATTCCTTCCCAAAGGGGGTTCGCACTATACTTGATTTATCGAGCCACACAAATTAAACGTTAAATATCAGGTACGACAACGTGCTGCTATCTAAAAAAGGAGCGAAAAATTATGACATCTGGTGCCCTAACTTTAACAGCGGAACAAATGGAGCAATATCGTCGCGATGGCTATGTCATCGTCAAAAATTTATTCAGCGAGCAGGAGCTCGCCGAAATCGATTCGACCTTTGAAGGGATTAGCAGGCAGGTGATTCCCGGTTATTTTGAGCCTGATTTGAGTGCGGAGACGAACGATCCGCTTAAGCGTTATCCTCGGGTCATGCATCCTCATCGTATCAATGAGACAGCGAAGCGCTACATGCTGCACGAGCCTGTGCTCAATGTGCTGAGAGATTTATATGAAGAGGAGCCGATCGCCGCGCAAAGCATGTTCTACTACAAGCCGCCGGGCTCGCGGGGACAAGCGCTGCATCAGGACAATTTCTATTTGAAGGTGGAGCCGGGCAATTGCATTGCAGCATGGACTGCCATTGATGCGGCCGATGAGGAAAATGGCGGGATGCTGGTTGTGCCAAAGACGCATGATTATGAGCTGTCCTGCCCGGAGGAGGCGGATGTGACAGAGTCGTTTACGAAGCATTTTGTCAAGCCGCCGAAGGATAACAAGCCGGTTCCGGCGCGGATGGAGCGGGGAGATACGTTGTTTTTTAACGGCAATCTCATTCATGGCTCTTACCGCAACAAAACGAAGGATCGATTCCGGCGCGCCTTTATCTGCCATTATGCCAATGAATCTGCGACGCATATTAGCCATTTTTACCATCCGCTGTTTCGTGCAGACGGCAGTGTCATAGAACTTGAGAATAATCCAGACGGGGGGCCATGCGGCATTGAATATGAAGCCAATTACCCGCATTGACCGTAAGCTCAGCGTTCATATGTCCTGGTGGGGTATGGAGCAGGTGCCTGATTTTGCTGCCGATACGACAGCGGAGAAAATAAAGCGGATAGCGGGCGCTGGATTCGATGGTATTAATGGCTTTATTCCTCAGCCGGAGCATGAAGCGGAGTGGAAGGAGCTGCTGGCGCAGCATCAGCTTGAGCTGAGTGTCAATGCGTATCCTGCAAGCGCAGCGGATATGACAGCCTTTTTGGAAAAAGCGGTACGCTTCGGCGGGATTCCTTTCATTAATGCACAGGTCATGACGCCATTCGTAACGGGAATGGAAGCCGAGAGCTTGCTTGGAGCGATTAAGGAGCTGTCCTGCCAAGCGGGCATTCCGGTTTATGTCGAGACTCATCGGGGAACGATTACGCAGGATTTAATACGGACTGCCCGCTATGTGCGAAATTTGGGGCAGCTGGATCTGACGATTGATTTTTCCCATTATGTGCTGGCTGGGGAAATGCGGAGTATTCGGCCTGAGGCCGAGGAGCTGCTCCAGCAGCTGCTCGTGCATACGAGCAGTATTCATGCCCGCGTGTCGAACGGGGAGCAAATTCAGATTGGTATGGAGCATGAAGAGGCGAAGGTGATGCTGCCGCTTTTTGAACGCTGGTGGCGCAAGGGGATGGAGCAATGGCTCCTGCGCTCGCAGCCAGGGGACAGCTTTCCGTTCGTCTGTGAGCTGGGACCGCCGCCTTATGCGATGACCCGCCTCACAGGTGAGGGTATAGATGTGGGTACAGGCGAGAGGACAACGGCTGAACTAAGCGACCGCTGGCGTGAATCGCTGCTGTATGCCGAGCGGGCGCGCAGGCTGTGGGATTGTTTAGATTGAGGCGATGGTGCAGCGTGTTGAGGCAGCATTGGAGTGAAGAAGGCGTCGGTACAAGTAGAGATACTTGCTGTACTGACGCTTTTTTGTATGCTTATTCGGAGGATTTCCTGAATGGATAGATAGTTCTCCAAAAGCCGATTTCCGCTTCGGGGATGCGTAGCTTGCTGACACTGCTTTGGCTCGTCGACGATTGAAGGATAGGCAATGTTCATTACTAAGATTGTTCTGCATCCATTCCTGATATTGCTGCTCAAAGCGTGACATTGTACTTCTCCTCCATCTGCAATACATTAGATTTGTCTACTTGTAACCCATAACGCCGCATTAAAAACAAAAGCCGCTTCCGCACATTAACCCCCTAATTACTCGATCAGGATGTTCAATATGTGGAAGCGGCGTGTTCTTCACGACCTTTATGCTGTTATTATATCGTGAGTTTTTTTAAATGAACAATAAATCAATTCCTCTCAATCACGCTTTCAACAGGCTCTGGTTCCACTCTAGGCGGTAACTCCGGATACAGCTGGCGCAGCACGATTCCATCGCGCTCAAGCTCACGCAGCTTATATTCTACATGTTAAAATGCTGCTTCAGCAGCCTTTCGTAACTCTCCCTATCCATTTGCTCTTTTGTTAAGACGCCATCCTTCCATACCGTAAGGGATGTATTTGTTAAAGTTACGCTTCCATCATCCGTTATTTGTGTAATCAACGGATGCTTATTAAATCGGGAATCCGGATGCTCGGATACGATATTGCGAATGGCATTGCATTCCGTTAAGTCGGTCAGCTGTTTTTGAGAATCGAAGGCGTAGCCGATTTTCCAATCGGTATCCTTATGCATCAGTTTCATCTCAAAAAGGTAGTCGCCATGCTCGCTGTCCTCTTTTTTAATGCGAAATTGTCCATTGCTTGACGTTATCGTTTCGCCTGATAAAGGAACAGGCTTTAAGGGCAAATTTCCTCCAAAGCCCGAATCCAGCAGATAGGTTTGCCCTTCGTGAGTGAGCAGAATCGTTAAATGCGTTCTTCCCAGAGTGAAATACGCTTGCGTATCATGATTGTAGACAACCCCGCGCGTTAGAACAGCGTTAAAGCCATTTTCGATTAAAAAAAGGTAAAGAAGCGCGTTTATTTCATAGCACAGCCCGCCTTCTTGATCCCTCAATATTTTTTGAATGACATATTCTTTAGAAATTACAACGGCGGTTTGGCTAATGATATTGAAATTTTCAAAAGGCACGGTTTTTGCCGTTCTCTCGAGTACATCGGCTAAACGATCGAAAGGGATAGCTGCACTTTCCGGGAGACCTATTCTTTTGCGAAATAAAGCATTAAGTTCATTCATCGTCCATGCCTCCAAAAGATTTCTCAAGCCGCGGCGCAGCTTGGAAATGTAGGATTAGGTTCACGAGCCTTAATCCGTTATTTGAAGGATAAACCTAAATCGCGGCCAGAACAATATGGAAGGGTGAAAAGTGTATGAATACAGTTTTCACCCCGCTACAAGAGGATTGACGATGCAGGAATACGATTATTATAATTGAACTATGACAACTCCAATAATAGCTACAAAATTATATATTCCTGCGCTGCGCTCGAATGCCGTGCTGCGCCCCCGCCTAATTAAGCGGTTGAATCAAGGCCTGCACCGCAAGCTGACGGTCATCTCGGCCGCAGCCGGCTTTGGCAAAACAACGCTGGCTAGCGAATGGATTAAAAGCTGCGGAAGGCCTGCATGCTGGCTTTCGCTGGATGAAGGCGACGACGAACCGGCCGCTTTTATGGTTTATTTGCATGCTGCTTTGCTGGCGGCTGCGCCAAGTGTTGGCGTCGGCATGCTAAGGCTGCTCCAAGCTCCCAAGCCTCCGCCAATTGAAACGCTGATCAAGGCGCTGCTGAGTGAAATTGCCTCGATTACTCACCCCTTCCTTGTTGTACTTGACGATTTTCACGTGATAGAAAATAAATCGATTCATCAGGCTATTACTCTTCTTATTGAACATATGCCGCCACACATGCATCTTGTCATCGTTGCTCGTGAGCTTCAGAACCTGCCCTTGGCCCAGCTTCGCGTTCGGGACCAATTAACCGAGGTGCGAGCAGCAGACTTGCGTTTTACGCGATCGGAGGCAGCTGATTTTTTTGAACAGGTTATGAGTCTGAGCCTGACGGCAGAGCATGTTGCTATGCTGGAGGAACGAACAGAAGGCTGGATTGCAGGGATGCAGCTCGCGGGGCTGTCCATGCAGGGGCACGCTGATGCGGCCAGCTTTATTGGCTCATTTACAGGCAGTCATCCATTTGTGCTGGATTATTTGGTAGAAGAAGTGCTGCATAAGCAGCCCGCTGGCATTCAGGCCTTTTTGCTGAGCATTTCCATGCTCGACCGTTTTTGCGGTCCGCTTTGTGATGCCGTGCTTCATTCAGAAAACGGGCAAGCGACTTTAGAATATTTGGAACGGGCGAATTTGTTTATTGTTCCGCTCGACAATGAGCGTCGGTGGTATCGCTACCATCATCTGTTTGGTGATTTGTTGCGGCAGCGGCAGCGGCTAGCCCCAAAGCAGCAAGTGAGCTCTTCCTTGGCTGCGGCAGGCGAGAGCTTAAATGAATCGCATCGGCGTGCGAGCCAGTGGTATGAGCAGCATGGCTTTGTGCTGGAAGCCTTTCACCATGCAGCAGCCGCGCAGGATATAGAAGGTGCAGCCAGACTGCTGGAGGGAGAAGGCGTCTCCCTTATCTTTCGAGGGATGGTAGCCCCTGCGCTAAAATGGTTGAATTCGCTGCCGGAGAAGGAGCTTGAGGCACGTCCTTCCCTATTCGTGCTCCATGCTTCGGCGCTGTTGATGGCAGGACAAATAAGCGGTGTTGAGCAGAAGCTGTTAGCTGCTGAACAGCTTCTACAAGCGGATGCTTGTCAAGATATGAAGACTCGGGATTTAATCGGTCATACAGCATCGATCCGCGCTACGCTAGCGTTGAGCAAGCATCAGCCGGACATGATTTTAGCTCAGTCGAGGCGTGCGCTGGAGTATTTGCACCCAGATAACCATCCTGTTCGCACAGCTACCATTTGGACGCTCGGATACGCGCATCAGCTTCAGGGAGACAATGGCGCTGCGGGCAAAGCTTATGCTGAAGCATTGGCCAGCAGCGAGCGAATCGGGCATGTCATCATTTCGTTTATGGCGGCTATAGGTCTTGCTAACATACAAGAAGCGGATAACCTGCTTGTTACAGCGGCCGAAACTTATCGTTACGCACTAAAACTTGCAGGGGAGCCGCCGCTGCCCGCAGCAGGCGCTGCCTATTTGGGCTTAGCACGCATTTATTACCAGCAAAATGAGCTGAATGCCGCTGAGCGGTATGCTCAAAAAGCACTCCCACTTTCGCAGCAGTTGGAACAGACAGACCGAGCGATTGAGGTGGAGGTGTTTCTTGCACGCTTAATGCTGGCGAGAGGAGACGTAAGCGATGCGGCCGCGCTGCTGGCAAAGGCGGATCATACGGCACACCAGCAGCAGCATATTTTGCAAATGCCGGCCATTGCAGAAGCACAGGTGCTATTGCTGCTTCGCCAAGGCAGCGCCGAAGCGGCCGCCCGGCTAGCGGCAAAAAATGAGCTTGCGATCAGCGGAGCGAAATGTGAGTTAGCGCAAGGAAATCCAACCGCAGCGCTTGCGATTTTGGAGCAATGGCGGGAGCGCGCGGAAGCAAAGGGGTTGCCTTATGAACGGCTTCAGGCATGTGTGGCACAGGCCGTCGCATGGTATGAATACGGCGATAAGGACAAAGCCAAGGTCATGTTAACCGAAGCGCTGGTGCTTGCTGAGCCTGGCGGCATCATTCGGATTTTTGCAGATGAAGGGCTGCCGATTCGCAAGCTGCTGCGGGAAAGCGTTGCCCGAGGGGCAGGGTCGAGCTATCGAGCTCAGGTGCTGGCTGCATGTGAAGCCGAGGAACAAGCAAAGCCTCGGCTTAATCAAGCCAACGAGCAGCTGATTGAGCCATTAACCGGAAGAGAGCTGGAGGTGCTGCAGTTAATTGAACAAGGGCTCTCGAACCATCAGATTAGCGAACGGCTCTTTCTCGCCCTAAGCTCAGTCAAAGGCCATAACCGCAACATATTCGACAAGCTGCAGGTCAAGCGGCGCACTGAAGCAGTAGCCCGAGCCCGCGAGTTAGGACTATTTTTATCAAAAAATAAAAAAGTTTAGTTTAAGGCTAGGCTGCTAAAGCAGCTAACTATTTTTCTATATGCGCTCGGCTTGCGACGGTAACAAGCGCTGGATAGTCTTTTAGCGGAGTGATTTGGAAAATAGATGCAGCCCTGCCTTCGTAGCGCAATAAACGGGGGCAGATTTTTTCGAAACGAAGCCTAAACCAGATGAAACGTTAACGATTGCGGCTTCATGCTGGCGGGCAAGCAGCTGGCTTTGATTTCCAGCAATTAGCGCTCATCTCTGTCGGCAACGATGACGTAATTATGATGACCTATAAAGAGATAAATGGTTTTATGCTTTCTTTTAATGAAGTGGACGGACGACCGATTAGCTGCTCCAAATCATTGGAGGTGGATGAAGCATCGATTTTGCTAAGGAAGCCGAATATCCAATTTTGAATGGTGGCGTCTTCCTGCAAGGAAATAGGCTTGCGGGCAAGCTCGGCCATCGCAGCAGTCAAATCGCTGAACGACCATGGCACGGATGCCGTAAGCTCGTAGGTTTTGTTCAAATGGCCAGGTTCAGCAAGAACGGCCGCAGCGGCTAGCGCAATATCTTGCCGAGGAATGGAATTAAACAGCCAATCTCCGGGAGGCACGCGCAATTCTCCCCGTTCTATAGCCGTTTTTAAATCAAGGGTTTCAATAAAATCGATATATAAGGCATTCCGTAAAAAAGTATAGGGGATACCCGTGGCACGAATGGCATGCTCGGTTGCTAAATGCAAGTGAGGGAGCGGAATCGAGCCTTTTTCCGGAAAAGCAAAGCTGGTATAGAGCAAATGCTCGACCTTTGATTTTTTGGCTGCTACAATCACATCGGTATGCTGGCGCATACGAATCGCATCATCATGCTGGGAGCTCGAAATGAATAGCAGCTTGGATGCGCCTGCGAAGGCGGATTCCAGAGAATCGGGGCGATCATAATCGCAGTAACGTACCGTAATCCCCAGCTCCTCATAGGGTCTGGCCGTTTCGCGAGATCGAACGCAAGCAATGATCTGGTTCATTGGAACTTTGTGAAGCAGTTGCTTTAGAATGAGAGACCCCAGCTTGCCGCTTGCTCCTGTTATGACGATTGACAAAAATACCACCCTCTCCTTTAGAAAGTTAAGTCCTTAACTAAATAGGCGAAAAGAGCTTTAGCCCTTTTTCAATTTTGTTAATAAAGCTAGAAGCTGATATAATTCATGCTCTTCCAGTGCTTGCATTTTTTCCGCAATCCCTTGTCGGTTCTCGGGCAAATGCTGCAACAGCAGACTCTGCCCCTCATTGGTTATCGAGATGACGGATTTTCGTCCATCCTTGGGATGAGGCTCCCGGCGAATGTACCCGTCACTCTCCATCGGTATGAGCAGCAGGCTGATATTCGATTTGGTGACGCCGATTTTGGCTGCAAGCATGGAGGGCAGGATGGTGCCTCCTGCTTTCATGATTTCAACTAAAAGGCGCATTCTGGCTCCATTAAGTCCTTTGGATTGCCAATATTTTTCCGATACCTCGACTAGCCTCGCCGTTGTTTCAATCAATGAAAAAAACACCGAGTTATGAAGCGGCAAATCGAGTACATATTGCTGCAAGTCTTTCATAGAATCACCTTCAAGAAATATAGTTAAGTATTTAACTAAATACAAGATACTATATCGAATGATAGATGTCAATAAAAGGGGAGTCAGGCTAGTTGGTTATATATCCGTACCGCCCAGCGTTATTTTAGATACCATACTTAAGTAGCTACTTGCTGTTCTCCCCTGCCTCTATACTTATGGCATATAAATGCACGCAGGAGGATGTCTATATGAAACCGTTGAACACAACGAATACGATGAAAGCTGTATTTTGCACAAAGTATGGAGCACCGGAGGTTCTACAGGTCAAAGAAGTGAATAAGCCGGCTCCGCAGGACGATGAAATTCTAATCAAGGTGTATGCCACCTCTGTTACATCAGGGGATTGCCGAGTTCGTGGCTTTAAAAGTCCATTTTTATATCGGCTCCCCATGCGGCTCTTCCTCGGAATAACTCGACCAAGACAGCCGATTTTAGGCGTGGAGCTAACGGGAGAGGTTGAAGCGGTCGGCAAGAATATCAAAAAGTTCAACATAGGCGATTCCGTTTATGCGTTCACGGGCATGCGTTTTGGCGCCTACGCCGAATATGTCTGCCTCTCGGAAAAGGACTTGGTCACGCATAAGCCAGCCAATATTTCTTATGAGGAAGCCGCTGCTGTTCTGTTTGGCGGAACGACGGCGCTGCATTTTTTTCGCAAGGGGCCTTTGCAAAGCGGCCAAAAGGTGCTGATTTATGGAGCTTCCGGATCAGTAGGCGCTTCCGCAGTCCAGCTTGCCAAGCATTTTGGAGCAGACGTTACGGGCGTATGCAGCACCTCTAATGTGGAATGGGTAGGGGCACTCGGCGCAGATCATGTTATTGATTATACGCTGCAAAATTTTGCGGAAACAGGCGAGCGTTACGATATCATCTTAGATGCGGTGGGTAAAACCACGAAAGCAAATGCCCGCAAGGCGCTGGCGCCGAACGGGATATTTTTAACGGTCGAGGGACAGGGCATCGCGAAGGTGTCTGTGGAGGATTTGCTGTTTCTGAAGGAGCTGATTGAGCGCGGCGAGCTTAAAGGGGTGATCGACCGGAGCTACCCGCTGGAGCAAATCGCCGAGGCGCATCGCTATGTGGATCAGGGGCATAAAAAAGGCAATGTGGTCATTGCCGTGCGGTAGGCGGGAAAAACAGGCTTTCAGCAATTACCAATTGTAGGGACCGCATGAAAAAAATCGTTTTTTCACAGCTGAGCGGCGAATGCATCCCTTTTGTGAGAAAACGATTTTTTGGGTTGAGCGAACATCTGAACATCCGAACATCTAACATACGAAAACCAATCGCTAATAACTGAGAGCACGATCCTTGTTCCCATTCAACGCTACAAAAGCGGCAAACAGCAGCAGGACAACTCCGGTAAACATAAACCCTTGAAGCGTATTGAAGGGCAGCCAGCCTAACAAGGAAGAGCCTGCAACTACACCTAAGGAGAAACAGGCATAAAAATAGCCGTACGCTTTCCCGCGCAGCTCTGCTGGCGTTGCATTAATCAGCATCGTATTAATCGATGGAAACAGGAAGGCAAAGCCAATCCCATATAAACCGAGCACGCCATAAAGAGTAAGTGTCGTCGTCGATTGGCTAATGAGCAGCTGGCTTAATCCCATTAAGCCTATGCCGAGCGACATCGTTTTGGCTGGGGCAACGCGGTCAAAAATACGATTGGTCGGAAGGACAAAGATGAGTACCGCAATAATGCCAAACGTGCTCATTAATGTGCCGCTTAGCCTCGAATCATACCCTAACGACTGCACGTGCAAAGGCAGCAAATAAGCGATGACGCCTTGGGAGAACATTAAGAAGAAAGCACCGCCATACGCTTTGATCACACCCGCATTAAAAATCGAGCCTGCTGGCGAAGCATCAGCATCGCCCTTCTCTTTTTTGGCAATTTTATATTTGCTGAGAAAAATGGCCGATAAGATGGCAAGGGCAAAGCCCATCACGGCGACGCAGGTGAACACGAAGGGCACGGACGTTTTGCTAGCCATAATGCCGCTGAAAGCAGGCCCGATAATGGCGGCTAAGCCAACGAATGTGCCGGTGAAAGCGACTTTTTTCCCTTGCTGGCCATTAATCGTCGTGTTTGCCGAAAAGGTAAATGCTGCGGGAACAATTAATCCGGCAACAAAACCGTGAATGATTCGAACGATGATCAATAATAACGGTTCTTCTACAAAATGATAGAGCAGTAGAGCACTGCTGGATAGCACCAGCCCGGCCATTAATAGTTTGAAGGGCCCGATCCGGTCCGTCATAATCCCCGATAAAATGTTGCCGAGCGTATTGGATAACGAATACAGCCCAATGACAAAGCCTACAATAAACGAGCTGGCTCCGACGGAGGCCGCAAACGTACTCATGACCGGAAGCTGGGAAAATAAATCGAAAAAGGAAAAAAACACAATGCTGTATACGAGCACCGCGTAGTTGAAAGTCCGTAAGCTATAATTGGCCTGCACCTTCTTCAGCTTACGGTCCAGCACAAAGTTGCCGAATGGCACGAAAGCAGCGATGGCAGCTGCGGCAGACCAAAGCAGGCTCCACTTCACCCGAATGGCGGCATAAAGGATAGCTGCTGCATATAAACAGAATATCCCCCCGTGAATGCTTCCTACTATCGTTACGGCTTTATCGAACCCCCATATATATTTCAAGGGCATCGCGATGCCTAGCAACACTAATAAAGAAATACCATCTAGCAAACCGGCTATACGTAAAAAATAAATTGGATGTGACCTCACTTGTCATGCTCCTCATTTATATTTTGAAAGGAATACTCTATTCTATCACTTTATGAGTAATGAAATAGGATAGACACTAAAGATTCAAAATTGGAAAAGAGGCGTACAAGAGGGAACTCAAAGCGGGTCAACGCTGCCTCCGCTCCAAATCATCCACATAATTTTTGGCTTCCTTGAGGCCAACACCGCTTACATCCCGATATTCCTTGATCGCTTGAATCCTTTTTTCTGCAGCGATTAGCATAAGCAGTCGTTCATCTATATTTGCAGCTTGATTGGCAAGTGGCCTATCCGGCGAGGAGAGGGGCGATGTTCGATTTGGCTGAGAAAGTGAGGGCAATCCCTCCCGGCTGTTCGCCCTTTGAAGCTCCGATCTGATTTCATTTAGCTGCCTTTGCAGGCCGAATACTTTCAGCAGAAGCAGAAGAGACAGAATTAAAGCGCTGACAGCAATGATCTCTACAGTGTCCACTTGAAATCCCTCCTTCTTATATGATGGTTCATTATAACATAACATTTGGCTTGCTCTTGCTTTTAGAAAGGGGGCTGTACTTAGCTCAATTCACTTGCATCAAAATCCACTTATTGGGTAAAGCTAACCTCGATTATTCTCAGATATTTGCAGCTTAAGGGGGTGGCTCATCATGACGAATGACACGAAGCTGTTCGAAGAGCTTCAACATAATGTGAAGGAAATGAGAAACCGCATCGGGCACAGTCCGGACGTGGTCATTCGCTCGTTCATGATGGGTCGTCTGGGCTTTCAGGCTGCTCTTATCTACATCGATGGCTTGGTCGACAAGCAGATGATTCATGAACAAGTGCTTAAGCCGCTGTTGCATCTGGAGAAAAATGCTGCCGGATATGACAGAAGGACGGTGACAGCCGAGGCGATTATTTCGGCAGGCGAGGTGAAGGAGCAAAATCAACTTGCTGCTTGCGTGATGGAGGTGTTGTCTGGCAACACCGTCTTGTTTTTGGATGGGACAGATACGGCGCTCGTCATTGACACTCATGGCTGGGAGCGCCGCTCGATTGAGGAGCCGGTTTCGGAAGCGGTCGTGCGCGGCCCGCGGGATGGCTTCACCGAAACGTTGCGCAGCAATACAGCCATGCTTCGCCGCCGCATCAAAGACCCGAGCTTTACGATGGACATGTACAAAATCGGCAGGCGCTCCCAGACCGACATTGCTTTACTGTACATTAAAGGGCTCACAGATGATGCACTTGTGGAGGAAACCAGAAGCAGGCTGAAGCAGATTGATATTGATGATGTGCTGGAATCCGGCTATATCGAGCAGCTCGTTGAAGACAATGTGATGTCGCCATTTCCTCAGGTGCAAAATACCGAACGGCCTGACCGGGTGGCGGGCGCTTTAATGGAAGGACGGGTTGCTATTCTAATCGATGGCACCCCTATTGCCCTCATTGTGCCCGTAACGTTTGCGATGATGATGAGCTCGCCAGAGGATTATTATGAGCGCTGGCTGCCTTCCTCGCTCATTCGGCTGCTGCGTTATGGAGCAGCCTTTATCGCTCTGTTCCTGCCTTCGCTGTATATTGCTCTTATTTCCTATAACCATGGACTCATTCCAACCAAGCTGGCCATATCGATTGCTGCAGGCAGAGAGGGCGTGCCGTTTCCCTCTATTGTAGAAGCGCTCATTATGGAAATCACTCTTGAAATTTTGCGCGAGGCGGGGCTGCGGCTGCCAAAGCCGATTGGACAAGCGGTTGGCATCGTCGGAGGACTTGTCATTGGTCAAGCTGCAGTACAGGCTGCAATTGTCAGTCCGATTATGGTTATCGTCGTGGCGCTGACGGCGATATCCTCGTTTGCTTTTCCACAGTATGGGGCGGGTCTGGCGATTCGCATTTTGCGTTTTGGCATGATGATGGCTGCTGCGGTACTGGGCCTTTATGGGGTCATTTTGTTTTATATTTTGATCACCGTTCATATGACCAGGCTTAAAAGCTTCGGCGTACCTTACCTCTCGCCGTTTGTGCCAGCGCGTCCTTCGCAATGGAAGGACCTTTTCCTCCGCTTTCCGCTCCATATGTTAAAACGTCGTCCCGCCATGGTCAGCCCTCAGGACGAGAAGCGGCAGAAATAGAGACAAGGGGAATGCAGTATGAAGACAAAGGATAGGAGCAAGGAATCGATTACCACTACTCAAGCCGCGATGATGACTTCGAAAGCCATGATCGGCACTGGCATCTTAGTGCTGCCACAAAGCATTGGAAAAAGTGTGGGAACGCCCGACGGGTGGCTGTCCGTTCTGCTTAGCGGCATACTGGCTATGATTTTCGGCTTTTTTATTGTAAAGCTTAGCCAGCGCTTTCCCGGCAAAACCTATTATCAATACAGCCAGGAAATTGTCGGTAAATGGATCGGTTCCTTCATTGGGGCAGGGATGTGCCTGTATTATATTTTTTCCTCTGGCTACTTGCTGCGTGTTATGGGGGAAGTTGTGCGCATGTATTTGCTGGATAAAACGCCGATCTCCATTATCATGCTCACATTTATGGGAGTGGCCATCTATATGACGACAGCCGGGATCAATGCGATCGCACAGCTTATCGAGATTTTTTTGCCGATTATAGTCCTGATTATGGTTGTTTTTATCATTTTCAGCTTTCGTGACTTTGAGCTGGACAATTTGCGCCCGGTATTGGGGGAAGGCATTATGCCGGTGCTGAAAGGAATTGAGCCATCGATTTTGTCCTACAGTGGGTTTGAAGTGATGCTGTTTGTGACGGCCTTCATGACGGATGCGCGCCAGGCACTCAAGGCGACCTTCGCCGGAATCGGTTTGACGGCGGTGCTATATACGCTGATTGTTGCTGTTGCAATTGGCTCCTTAACGGTGGAGGAAGTGCAGACCGTAACATGGCCAACGATGTCAGTCGCAATGAATATTGAGCTGCCCGGCGGTTTTTTCGAGCGATTTGAGTCTTTATTTACCGTATTGTGGGTTATATCGATGTTTACCGCCTTCGTGATGTACCATTATGGAGGGAGCTTGGGGTTTGGACAGCTAACGGGCAAAAAGTTTCAACTATTCGCCTATTTGTCTTTGCCTTGTATTTTTTTGATTGCCATTTGGCCGAGCAATTTGAACAAGCTGTTTAAGCTTGGCGACTATATCGGTTATGCTTCGTTTTTCATGTTCGGCACCATTCCCGTTCTTTTTTGGATAGTGGCGGCGGTGAGGAGGGTGGGGCATGGAACTAAAAATAAGGGCGCGTAATAGGTCTGCCCTGCTGCTCCTATTCGTCATTCCTTTGCTGCTGACGGGCTGCTGGGATCGTAATGAAATTGAGGAAACGGGTATTGCGCTTGGAATAGGCATCGATTTTCCAACTGGACAAGAGGAAGGGGCTAGGCCGATCATCGCCATGACCCATCAATTTGCCCTGCCTAACCAGTTTTCAGAGAGCACCAGCAGCAAGGTGCAGAAGGATTACGTCAACATGTCCAGTGCTGGGCCAATCGTCTTCGATAACATTAGAGAGCTGTCTACTCGATCTGCAAGGCCGCCTAATTATGAGCATCTGCAAGTCATTGTTTTTAGCGAGAAAGCGGCTCGGGAGATTGATTTGAAAAATGTTATTAACTTTTTTCTGCGTAATACCGAAACAAGGCGATCGATCCGCGTCGTCATTTCCCATGGGAAGGCGAGCAATATTCTCCAACAGCAGAAGAGTACGAAAACCCCGGCTTTGGAGCTGCGCGAGCTAACGGACAACTATCGCAAGTCGCTGCGCATCCCTCCAGCGCTAACGCTTGGCAATATGTCGGAGCATCTGACCGGGCAGTCCAGCTTTGTCATGCAAGGTGTGACCAGCTTGCCGGAGGGGGCGAAGCTCTCGGGTGGAGCCGTCATTAAGGGCACTACAGCTCGGATGATCGGCTTTCTCAGTGAAATCGAGACGGTAGGGCTGAACTGGCTGCTTGGCAACAATCACTCTAATGGCATTGTGGAGGGGATTGAGCCGGACAGCGGCGCCATGCTTGGTTATGAGGTACGGAAGATGACGTCCAGCATTCAGCCGATCGTCCAGGGGGACGAAATTTCTTTTCAGGTGAAGATTAAGACAACGGGCAAGCTGCGGGAGGATTGGGCATTTCCTGGCGATGCATTTGATGCTGATTTCATCGATCGCGCAGAGGAGGCTACTGCGGCCATGATTAAGCAAATGGCGGAAAAAGCGCTCGCCAAGACGCAGCGCCAGTACAAGGTTGATGTAGCGGGCTTCGGCAAGCGCCTCAGCATTAAGAGGCCTGCAGTATGGAAGCGGGTAAAGGATGGCTGGGAGGAGCGCTTTAGCCGAATGCCTGTTTCTATTGAGGTGGAAGTCGATATTCAGGAGTTTGGCACAAGAGGAACGAAGCGAAATTAGGCCGCGTTGAAGACAAGGAGAATATAGTCGACAGCGCGGTATTTGCATTGTAATGAATAGAATAAAAAATATAAATCCCCCTCTTATTTTATGGTAGAATTGTTGAGATTAATACAGTTTAGCTTATTATAATGGTACATAAAGCGCCAGAATCTATCATTATTTAAGCAATCCGTAATAGCGATATTTATAGAGGGGGATTTTTGTGAAAAGATGGTTTGCTGCAATGATGGTTGTCATTCTATTTGTATATCCTATGCTGCTGCCTTCAAAGGCATATGCAGCTGGCACAATGTTCACATCCGTTGCTTCACAACTGAGCACGACAATGGCACTGGATGCAAACGGTCAAATTTGGGCGTGGGGCAGCAACATTTCCGGTCAATTTGGAGATGGGACAAGCGTTTCCTCGCGTACTCCGAAAAAGATTACGGTCATGGATAATGGAGTACCTGTGACGTTCAAGGAAGTGAAGCCGGGCTTCGACTCCGCCCTGGCCTTGGACACGAGCGGACAGCTGTGGTCGACAGGAGATAATGGACAGGGTCAATTGGGACTTGGCACTGGGACTGCGAGTACGATGGTCTGGACCAAGGTTGAAGTGATGGATGGCGGTACAGCTGTCACCTTTAAGAAAATCGCCGCCCTGCGCTACAGCTCACTTGCTTTGGACAGCAATGGAAAGCTGTGGATATGGGGTTTCAGAACGTGGACGCCTGATCCGTATGTCCCTTCTAAAATGGGATTGACTGACGGCAATGGAGATCCTGCCATTTTTGAAACGCTGGAGGGCAATGAAGAAAGCGGGCTCGCAATCGATTCGACGGAGCATATTTGGGAGATTTTCAATTCCCAGTATATGCCCTCGCGATTATCGGTGATGGATGGGGCGGTGGAAGCCGAATTTCAATCGATTGCAGTCGGAGCAGGCCATGGGACGGGTACATTTCTGATGCTAGCTATTGATAACATCGGCAACGTATGGACCTGGGGAGGCAACGATCAAGGGCAGCTGGGGGATGGAAATATTTCCGTCGGCAGATGGTTCCCGGAGAAAAATCCGGTTCTAGACAATGGAAATCCGGTGAAGTTCACACAGGTTGCAGGAGGCAACAAGCATGTTCTGGCGCTTGATGAAAACGGTGATATGTGGACATGGGGATTAAATGCTGCCGGGCAGCTTGGAGACGGCACAACATTAAATTCCGCTCCCCATAAAGTAGCCGTATCGGATAATGGTACGTCTTTTCAATTTGTCTCTCTGACTGCCGGCTTTAATGTATCATATGGTCTTGATCAAGACGGCCGCTTATGGTCGTGGGGAAGTGAATATATGCTTGGTGATGGGGGTAATGGCATTGGGGTGCAAGCAACGCCTGAAAAAATATTTTTGCAGCCTGCGGTCACACTGCAAACATCGGTAGCATCGTCTACCTATCTCCAGCCCATTACTTTGACCGCTTCCCTTACTGGTGATCTCGACATTCCGACAGGGAACGTTGAGTTCAGGGACGGGGGCTTGCTGCTGGGCTCCTCTTCACTTGCTGCGAACGGAACGGCAACATTAACGGTTTCATCTCTGCAACCGGGCACTCACGGCTTGACTGCACATTATGCAGGTGATGACATTTACTCATCGAGTACAACGAGCAACCTGGCCTTTCAGGTGACGATGCCGGATGCCCCGGCTATTTCTATAACGCCATCAACGACAGCACAGACGAATGATCCGGTAACGCTGAACGTGACCACTTCTACCTACGGCATTGGCAATTTGCTGTATAGCTTGAAATGGCTTCCGGGCGATCATAGTGCGGCCGCATTTGCGGGTGCTGGAACCGACATATTGGCTGCTGGAAGCTTTGATGTGGCCAGCAATGGCAGCTATACGGTTTACGCCAAGGATTTAGCGGGCAATGAAACGGTGAGAAAAACGGAGGTTGCGAACATTGTTCCACTGCCAAACAACAGCCTCATCAGCCCCTTGGCTGCCAGCTTTGATAAATACACGGGAGCAGTGGCAAATGTTGACGTGGCGACGGGGCTGACGCTGAACGGCAACACGCTTAGCAGCATTGCTAACGGCGCAGCGGCGCTCGCTCAAGGAACGGATTATACCGTAACAGGGAGCACTGTAACGATTTTGAAATCATACATGATGACGCAGCCAGTTGGTATAACGAGCCTGACGTTTACGTTCAGTGGAGGAGCAGATCAGACGCTAGCGATAGCGGTAGGCGATTCTACGCCAAGCCCGACACCGACACCGAGTGCAACACCAAGCCCGACATCAACACCAAGCCCGACATCAACACCAAGCCCTGCTCCAACGGCAGCACCGACACCATCACAAAATCCAGCTTCGACTACTGCTGCTGAACGTCCTAACTATCAAATTGTAACGGATTCATCAGGCAGAGTTGTGGTCATCGTTGATCCTTCTGTACTGGCAACCGAGAAGCAACCGGATGGAACGAATGTTCAAAAGCTGATGGTCCCGGAAAATATTTTGAATCAGGCTGCTGGCCAGTTAAAGGACCCAGCGAACCCGATTATTATAATTAGAATCGACAATAAGGAAAGCGCCGTTCAGGTGCAGCTTCCGGCTTCATCGATTGCAGCTATTGGGAAGTCTTTCCCGAATGCCGTAATCGAGGTCGAATTAAAAGGCTCCAGCATGCAGCTTAAGGCTAGCGTGCTTGATCTGGAGAATCTGGCGAAGCGGCTTGGCGTTTCCGTATCCGATTTGAAAATCAATTCGACGATGGAGCAAGTCAGCGATACTGTGCGCAATGAGCTTGTGCGGGTTGGAAATGACAAAGGGTTCAGTCTCCTAGGCAGTGTCGTTGATTTCAAAGTAACGGCTGAAGCGAACGGGCAGACGGTTGACATTAGCGATTTTGGTGGGACGTATATGGTTCAAGCCATTGTGATTGATCAGGCAGTCGCGGGAGATTTGGTTTTTGCCGTGCATTATGATTCTGCGACTAGACAGGTTTCATATATTCCAACCCAATGGGGCGAAAGAAACAATGGCAGCAAGCAGGCCGTCATGAGAACCCCTCATCATAGCATCTATGCTGTAATCAGAACGGACGGGCCGTCTTTTGCCGACATGCAAGGGCACTGGGCAAAAGCGGATGTCGAGCAGCTTGCTGCCAGATTCATTGTTAATGGCATTTCCGCTGAGCGTTTCGCTCCGAATGAAAGTATTACGCGGGCTGAATTTGCTTCTTTACTCGTGCGCGGAATGGGAATCTCTTTAAAGCATGACTCCGCGTATAAAGGTTTTACGGATATAGCCCCGACTGCATGGTATGCTTCTGCGGTAGAAGCAGCAGTAAGAGCCGGACTTGTTCAAGGACTAACCTCAGAGCGCTTTGGGCCCAATGAGCAGATCAGCCGGGAACAGATGGCGGTTATGATTGCCAGAGCAATGACGATTGTCTCTAAAGACGGATCTGAGCCAGTAGATAGCGGGGCGCAGGCTGCATTTGCCGATCAGGAACTGATCTCCCCGTGGGCTGAGGCCGCAGTAGCCGAGACAGCTAAAGCTGGGATTATTACCGGAATGGCCGGCCAAACATTCGCGCCTAAAGACTTTGCAACTAGAGCGCAGGCGGCAGTGATGCTGAATAGATTTTTGCAAGCAGCGGGATTTATCGGTTAATCCGATTCAAAATGTTTCATGTTAACGACTAGGCAAAAGGCATCTGCAGCTCGCAGGTGCTTTATTGCTATTTTCACACCTTTTACAGCTGCCTAGAGGGTGAAATAACGAACCGAAACGCCCAGCAGGGCAGGAAACAAGACGAATTATGTCGAACTTTTTTAAAATATAAGCACTTATAAGTTTCCCCCTTATACTCCGCTTATATTTCACCGCGAAACGTTAGCTTTACCGCCAGAGGACGGCTTTCGGCCGTTTACGCTTGTATAGAATGTTTTGTCAAATAAGTATCCTAGTTTCATAGAGGGGCCAGTAAACATATGGGAGAAACATCATTATTAGAGTTCAAAAAGCATTTGTCGAACTTAATGCGAGCACGATTTCCGTTCATATACATCCCAACTTGGGAAGAGGAACGCGCCTTATCGGTGATTGATTCCGCTGTGAAAAATGAAGCTTTAATTAAAACGGTTCGTAAAGTATTTATATGGAGCATGACAGATGGTCTGGCTGAAGAGGGCCAGCGTGGCCGGGAGGAATCCAAATCTGCGCTCCGCTGTCTGGAAATGATTGAAGCGTACGAGGAACCGGCTGTATTTGTCCTTAAAGATTTTCATGTATTTCTAGGTGGCGGGGGAAAACCGGCCGACAATCAGATTATACGTAAAATTCGCGATCTCATTCCGGCATTGAAGAGGAGCATTAATCCGAAAAATGTTATCATCCTGAGCCCGACGCTCACCCTGCCTTCGGATTTGCAAAAGGAAATTACGATTGTTGATTTCGAATTGCCGACCTTTGTTGAAATGAAAAGCATGCTGATCGAAATGGTCGAGGCTAATCAGGCTAGCGGACGCATAATAATCGATTTAACGATGGAAGACGTGGAACGGCTGGCGAAGGCGGCGCTTGGTTTAACGCTGCATGAGGCGGAAAATGCTTTTGCTCTGGCCATGGTTGAGGACGGCAAGCTCGATAAGCATGATGTGGAAATTATTTTGGAAGAGAAACGCCAAATTATTAAAAAGTCCGAGATTTTGGAATTCATCAAATCGGATTTGAAAATCGAGGACGTAGGCGGGCTGGAAAATTTAAAGCGCTGGCTGCTGAAGCGCAATAAATCTTGGCTGGATTCGGCCGCAGAATATGGGCTGCCTGCACCGAAGGGCGTGCTGATTACAGGCGTGCCTGGCTGTGGAAAAAGCTTAATTGCCAAAGCGATCAGCGCCATGTGGAAGCTGCCGCTGCTGCGTCTGGACGTAGGTCAAATATTCAGCGGCATTGTTGGCAGCAGTGAGGAAAATATGCGCAAAGCGATTAAAACGGTCGAGGCGATTTCTCCGTCTATCCTTTGGATTGATGAAATTGAAAAAGGGTTTAGCGGCATGACGGGGAGCGGCGACAGCGGGACATCGAATCGTGTATTTGGCACCTTTCTGACATGGATGCAGGAGAAAACAAAGCCGGTTTTCGTCATCGCCACCGCTAACAACATTCATGCACTGCCTGCAGAAATGCTGAGAAAGGGCCGTTTTGACGAAATTTTTTTCGTGGATATTCCTACCTATAAAGAACGGAAAGATATTTTCAGGCTGCATATTGTGAAAAGACTTAAATCTCCCAAATCGGTGGGCGACTTTCAGCTGACGGATGAGCATCTTGACCTTTTAGCCAGCATGACCGAGGGGTATGTAGGGGCGGAAGTGGAGCAAATCATCATTAGTGCGATGTTTGAGGCTTTTTCAGAGGATCGAAGCATTCAGCTTGAAGATTTCAAGAAATCGATTCAAACGATGGTGCCGCTATCGGTCACGCAAGCCGAACAAATTCAAGGCATACGCGAATGGGCCAATGTCCGCGCCGTTGCCGCAACACCGCAAGAGGACCGGGAGGAATACAGGTTGGAGCTGGACAAGCCGGAAACGCCTGAACCGAAGGAAGAGGATGTAAAGCTGAAACGAGGCGGCAGAGCGATAGATTTTTAAGATCGATACGAGAAGGAGGCTGGTAGTATGCCATCCAAACAAATTCGCGTCCGCATTTACCCCGACGGTAGAATTGAAGCGGACGTAATGGGGATAAAGGGAAAAGGATGCACCGACTACATTAGCATTCTTGAGCAACTGCTGGATGCAGAAACGATAGACTCCGAATATACAGCCGAATATTATGAGTCGGAACAGACGGCCTTGGAGCAAAATCAAATCCATTCGACGGAGCAAAATCAAAAGAAATAAGGGGGCATGAAGATGTCAGTTTCTCTCGCGCTTATCCCTGTTGCATTAACACTGCGGGTTGTCATGGGGAAGAAAAACTTTGAAAATTTTGCAAATTCGATGCAGGTGAAGGAGCCGACCAACTTTCGAAATGAATTGGAGCTTGTGCGGACTGTACGGAAAGCAGGCTATGATGCGGAGAAGTGGCTCGGTATCATTAAAACTCATATCGACGGGGACAAGCAATTTATTACCTGGGAGCATGTGGATGGAAAATGGCAAGCCATATTTACAAAGTTGGATTCAAGAGAAATGATTGAGTCGTTTATGCACAGCATCAACTATGGAGCAGGCCGCAACGTATTTGATTCCACCGCTGTTGGTTATTCTGCGAGGCCCATCCAATTGGCTCCAGCAGCACAGCTGCCTTCATATCCAACGAATTTCCGCGACGGCGAGCTATTGTTTCGTACCCTTAAAGAGTTTGGAGTCAATCCGCTTCGTCAAGACGATGCTATTATTTGCAAGGTGGAGCGATCCGTACTAACCTTTCGCCAGTTCGATGACCATCCATTTCAAGTAGAGATTCAAAACCCGCCAGACTTAAAAACGATATATGAATATTTATCAGATGTGGATGAGGATTACAAGCGCTGCTTGCAGGATATGGTATATCAAAAGCTCATAAAGCGTGCAGCAGAGAAAAAGATGTCGGTTGAAAGTGAGCAGGTGCTGGAGGACAACTCGATTGTGATTACACTGAATGTTGAGAGGTGACGGGCATGAAGAGAACAATCGATGTAATACGTTTGGCTGGGTGAATGTTAGGGGGTGACTAGCTTGAGAGAAATAAATATTAATCATCTGATCGATATTTGCGCTGGATACTCGGGGGCCAAGTATTATGTGGCAGAAATGGTGCCTACGAAAAAATTAAAAAATGCCCGCATTCATTTTCCTATTCCGGCTAATGAGTATGTGATTGCACTTATGGATACAACTGTTTTTGGAAGCTGTAAACGAGGCATGGCGATTGGTCTTAATGGCGTGTACTGGAGAAATGATTGGACCGTCAAATCCCATCGATCTAGCTTAAGCTGGATGGAGTTTCTTCATGCCAGAATAAAAAAGATCAGCAAGTATGAGATGGAGTTTGGCAGGGGGGATATCTATAGTGTATTGGGAGAAGCAATCAAGCTGGATGATCTCATCCAACTGCTTCAGCGGTTGCAATCCTATATTGGAAGAGAAGCCGATCCTTCTTTGTTGACAGGAAGTGAAGTCAGCTCCTCCCTGCTCTCTGATCCGGGTGAGGTGTGGATGGTAGGCGCCGCTGGCGAGCAGTACGGACCCTATAGTGCCTTCGCACTGAAAAATATAATAGAAGAAAAACAGCTGCAGCTGACAGAAACATTTGTATGGAAGCCAGGGATGGCGCAGTGGGTACCCCTATTGAAGAATAAGGAGCTAATCCCTTTATTCATGCCCGCTCTGGTTGCTCCGATGCCAATAACCGTATCCCAAGCTCCAACGCTGGATTTAGATGCAGAAGTGGACAAGGTGCTAGATGCAGATGCGTTGCTGGGCGGCAATGAGTCATCCGAGCGAATTGATATCAACAGAGCATCGATGGAGCAGCTGCTTGATCTTCCAGCCATTGGCGTTGTAGGTGCAAAACGTATTATGCAGGAAAGAGAGCGGAATGGCGGCTTTGAGAACGTAGAGCAATTAGGCCAACTGCTCGATTTAAAACCTCATCATGTTGAACGTATACGTCCAATGATCATATTTTGCCCTTTGCAGCAACGCACAAGCACAGGGCGGATCGTGGATTATTAAAGGGAGGAGCAAGTGAAATGGCAGAGCTTGATTTGATGCAAAAGAAGCCGATTGGCGTTAACCGCTTGGAGCTGCGCTAATGGTGCTGCGCGTGCATCGTTTTCTTCCCTCAACAGCCGTTGAGGGACCCGGTATTCGTGCCTGCCTTCAAGTGCAAGGCTGCCCGATTCATTGCCCTGGCTGCGCTGTACCGTTCACATGGCCGGAAGACGGCGGCATAACGATGGAGGTTGAACAGCTTGCAGCACACATATTAAATGGACCCGAAGTAGAGGGAATTACCTTTCTGGGAGGAGAGCCGTTCGAGCAGGCGGGCGAATTAGCGCGGCTTGCCCGTAATTTGCGGGCATCTGGCTTGTCGGTGATGACCTTTACCGGTTATTTAGTGGAAAATTTGCGGAGTGCCGGCAGGGCGGATTGGATGGAGCTGCTTGCGGTTACCGACTTGCTCATTGACGGGCCATTCGAACGGGAACGCCTCGATACGAGCAGGCCGTGGGTTGGTTCGGCCAATCAACGCTACCATTTTCTCACTGATCGCTACATCGACCTCAAAGAAAAATTAACAGACATTCCAAACCGGCTGGAAGTACGCATTACGCCAGATGGAAGAGTGATGATCAATGGCTTGGCTGAGCTGAAGGATTTAAGGGCATTATTGGATCTGTGAGAACTTATTAATCGTAATATTGTACAATTTCGTAACGCTTGGTGATCCGAGCGTTTTTTTTGTATGCAAAAGCATAAAATATGCGCGAAGCAGCATCTCTTTTTCACTATGCTTATAAATTTTCAAGGCTATAGCTATTTTTTTATATAATCGGGATAATAGTGGTTAGTATAATAGAAGGTCCATAAATAGATCACATCGGGGGCTGTAAGGATGAATCATGTTGAGTTGGAGTGGGCGGAGTCTCATTATCCACTATATACTGCTGAGAGCATTCATTCGCTGTACAGCACTTCAAATATGCCCATGTATAAAATAAATGAGAATGCAGCCTCGCTCCTGGCGATTGCCAGCGGCAAAGGCACGCTCACGATGAACGATCAGACGTATGAGCTGGCGGAAGGCAGTGTTATCGTTCTCCCCGCGCAAAGCCACGTGTCTTTAGTGACTAGCACGGTGCAGCCGCTGCATGCCTATAAGCTGGTAATTGGCACAATCGAGCAGCAGCGCTCTTTATCCGCAGGTGCCATCGTACGGAAAAGCGAGGTAGCCGGTGGCCTGAACAGTCTGTTTATTCCTCATGCGCCAGTCGTTGTCTCGCAGATGGAGGAGCTGTATGTCCATCGACTGCCTGCGCATGAGGTACGTCATATGCAAAATCAAATTCTTTTTCACCAAATACTGCTGTACTTGCTGGAGCGGATGGACGCCAAATATGCAACGAGCGATAAACCGTCAATGGAGCGAAGCATCGCATATATGGAGAACCATTTTAATGAAAAAATAACACGGGAGCAGCTGGCGGCAATGGCTGGGGTCAGTCCGTCGCATTATTCGACCTTGTTTAAGCAGCTTAACGGCTTTTCGCCTAATGAATATTTGTCACGGCTGCGCGTCCACCGCGCCAAGGAGCTGCTAATTAACGGTTCGGGCACGCTTAGGGAAATTGCGCTTAAGGTAGGCTACCATGATGAGTTTTATTTGAGCCGGCGCTTCAAGCAGCAGACGGGTGCTGCTCCTTCAGGGTATAGCCGGGACTCTTTGCAGCATGTAGCCGTGCTGCTCCTTCCTTACGCCAGCCATTTAATGCTGCTTGGGCTGGAGCCTGCCGTTGCGATTACGGAAAGCAGCGAATATGTGAGCACCACAGATATGCCGCCTCCGCAAACGATGAGGTTCATCCATGCCGAGAGCTCGACTGAACAGGTGAAATCGGTATTGCTGGATGCCAAGGTTGAGCTCATTATTGCCGCGAAGCAGCATTTGCAGCAGTATGGGCTGAGGCCAGAGCAGCTGCGGATGATAGCGCCTGTCGTGGAAATTTCATGGATGAACATGGGGTGGAAGGAGCATTTGCGGCTCATTGCCCAAGCGGTGCAGCGAGCGAGTGTGGCAGAGCAGTGGCTCAGCACGTTTGAGCATGAGGAGCAGCAGGCGCGTGCTCTCGTCCAGCAAAGCCCCGCCGCGAGCGAGATAATTACCATACTGGTCATAAAGCCGGAGCGGCTGCTCATATATGGGGCGCGAAATGTAGGATATGTGCTGTATCAATCTCTTGGCCTGCGGCCGCCAACCCGGATAGTGGAGGAAATGGACAAGCTGGGAGAGCAATTTCATTCTGTGCCGATTGAGGCAGCGGAGCTTGCGGAATATGCGGGGGACCGGATCTTGGTCATTGCGTTTCCAGATGAGAAGGGCTCAACGCTCCATGCGCAGAAAACGTTTGAGTCGCCGTATTGGCTCAGTCTTCCCGCAGTGAAGCAAAAGAAAGTACATGTGCTGGATAAGGACGAATGGGTGCCATACAACCCGATTTCGATTCGGCTGCAGCTTGGTCGTGCGGTAGCTTTATTTACGGGCAGCCAATAGTCCAAGCTATTTTTCAAACAAAAAGGCATGGCTTTGCGCATAGGTGACCTCTATAATGATGAAAGCAAATGCGAATGATTTTCATAATCACAAGGTGGAACGGCTGTTGCCGTCCTTTGGCGGTGCAGCGCGTTTCAGTCCGGGAAATATAGAGAAAGGATAGAAAAATCATATATATTCCTATATTTTTAAAAAAGGGAGAGAGTCATCTTATGAAAAAGCTTTTTATTCCGCTTCTACTTCTTATGGCGGTTGCACTTAGCGCTTGCAGCGGAAATCAATCGGGCAATGCCGGAGCTGCTGGGAATGCGGGCAACAGCAGCAATACGGGCAATACTAGCGCGTCAGCAGCACCTTCGGCAGAGGCGGAATCTGCAACGTTTACGTATCAATCCGAGAATGGTCCAGTCGAGGTGCCGACAAATCCGCAGCGCGTCGTCGTGCTGACGAGATTTTTGACGGGCAACGTCATGGCTCTGGGTGTGCCTTTAGTCGGTGCGGATGAAATGTCCAAGTCGAACCCGAATTTTGAAGAGAAGTTAAAGGGTGTTGAGGCGGTTTCCGACGAAAGTGTTGAAAAAATTATCGAGCTGCAGCCTGATCTGATTATCGGGCTTTCCGACATTAAAAATATTGAAAAATTCAAGCAAATCGCTCCTACGGTTACTTTTACGTACAACAAGGTCGATTATTTGACGCAGCAGCTTGAAATCGGTAAATTGCTGAATAAAGAAAAAGAAGCGCAAGCCTGGGTCGATGATTTTTCCGCAAGAACGAAAAAAGCGGGCGAAGAAATTAGAGCGAAGGTCGGCGACAATGTGACGGTTTCGGTTATCGAAACGTTCAATAAGCAGCTTTACGTTTACGGCTATAATTTTGGCCGTGGCACCGAACTGCTTTATGGCGATCTTGGTCTTGGCATGCCGGAAAAAGTAAAGGAAGGCACGAAAACGGACGGTTATTTCGCCGTATCGACCGAAGTTCTGAAGGATTATATGGGCGATTACGTCATTTTCAGTAAAAATGCGGATGAAGACAATTCGTTCCAAAATACCGAAATTTACAAAAGCGTCCCTGCCGTCGTAAACAACCACGTCTTTGAGGTTGATGCGAAAGGGTTTTATTTCAACGATCCATTGAGCTTGGAGTATCAGCTTGCGTTTTTCAAACAAAGCTTTCTCGGCCAATAATCCTATCCCATTCGAAGAAAAGATGAGATTGAATTGAAAAAGAAACAAGGCGCATTTTCGTTTTCCTGGAAGCTGGCTGGCAGCGGATTGCTGCTGGTCGTATGCTTCATTCTTTCGCTTCTATTAGGAGCGAAGGAAATTCATTTGCAGGACTTATGGCTTGCTCTGACTACCGATTCCAAGGCCGACAATCTTCTCGTCCTGCGTGAAATTCGGGTGCCGCGCGAGCTTGCCGCTATTTTGGTTGGGGCGGCTTTTGCTGTATCTGGCGCGATCATGCAAGGAATAACCCGCAATCCGCTCGCTGATCCGGGCTTGCTGGGTTTAACCTCGGGCGCGAACATGGGGCTGGCGCTGACCTTTATATTTTTGCCAGGGCTAGGTTATTTCGGCATGATGATCGCCTGCTTTCTCGGTGCTGCTTTGGGGGCCGCTTTAGTGTTCATCCTTAGCTCCATGCGCCGGGGCAGCCTGTCTCCGATGCGGATTGTGCTGGCGGGCGCGGCGATTTCAGCCTTTCTCTACGCCATTTCAAGCGGTATTAGCCTTGCCTTCAAAATATCCAAGGATGTGTCTATGTGGACGGCTGGCGGCTTGATTGGTACGACTTGGGGACAGCTTCAAGCGATCGCTCCGGTTATTTTGATCGGCATACTGGTGGCGCTTATGCTCTCGAGCCAGCTGACGATTTTGAGCCTAAGTGATGATGTGGCGGTTGGTCTTGGGCAAAGGCTTGTACAAATCAAAGCGATTTTGTTTGTACTTATCATTTTGCTTACGGGGGCGGCGGTTGCGCTGGTTGGAAACATTGCTTTCGTGGGCTTAATGATTCCCCATATCGTCCGCTTGGTCGTTGGAACCGACTATCGGAATATCATGCCGATTTCGGTATTTATAGGCGCTTCCTTTATGCTGCTTGCCGATACGCTTGCCCGCACTATTAATGCGCCTTATGAGACGCCAATGGCCGCGATTGTGGCGATGGTGGGCTTGCCTTTTTTCCTGATTGTCGTGCGTAAAGGAGGCAAAGCTTTCTCATGATTCCACGTACACTAGCTCGTAAACAACGTTTGATTTTGCTTGTCGGCTTAGGGTTAATCGCCGTGGTTGCGGTGGTGAGCATGGGCTTAGGCTATGCATCTCTATCCTTTGACCGGCTGCTTCCCGTTTTGCTTGGGCAAGGCACGTTTAAAGAGGAGTTTGTGCTGTTTTCGGTACGGCTGCCGCGTATCTTTATTACCTTGCTTTCGGGAATGGCGCTCGCTTTATCCGGTTCGATTTTGCAGAGCGTAACCCGCAACGAGCTGGCGGACCCAGGCATCATTGGCATTAATTCCGGCGCAGGCGTAGGCATTGCGATTTTCTTTCTGTATGTTCCGGTGAGCGTCGGATCATTTGTTTATGTTTTGCCGGTAGTTGCCTTTATCGGGGCCTTGCTTACGGCTGCACTTATCTATGCTTTCTCATACAGCAGAAGCCGCGGACTTGATCCGATACGTCTGGTGCTGGTCGGCGTCGGCTTTTCTCTGGCGCTGTCGGGTATTATGATCGTCATCATTTCCGCAGCGGAACGCTCCAAGGTCGATTTTATATCCAAGTGGCTGGCAGGAAACATATGGGGAACGGATTGGCCGTTTATTTGGGCGCTGCTTCCTTGGCTCATCCTGCTCATTCCGTTCACACTGTATAAAGCTCAGCGGCTCAATCTGCTCAGCTTGAACGAGGAATCGGCGCGGGGTGTCGGCTTGAATCTTGAACGTGAGCGTCTCATGCTGATTGTAACAGCCGTAGCCTCTGCTGCTGCTGCGGTATCTGTGACGGGCGGCATCGCTTTCGTGGGGCTAATGGCTCCGCATATTGCAAAGACGCTGGTTGGTCCGCGCAATCAGCTGTTTATTCCGGTCGCTGTGCTGCTCGGCGGGCTGTTGCTGCTGCTCTCGGATACGATTGGCCGCAACATTGTCGATCCTGATGGCATCCCGGCTGGCATCATGGTATCGTTGATCGGCGTACCGTATTTTGCATATTTGCTGTTGAAAAAATAGCGTGGCTTCAGCACGAAAAGCTCTGCACCATGTGGAAGAAGTTCCACTGGAGCAGGGCTTTTTCTCTTACACGTTCATCTTCAAAATTTCTTCAACGATAATAGCTGGATCGGTGAACATGACGAGATGGCCAGAATGGGGAGCTTCGACAAATCTGACGCCCGGCAAGGAGGCCGCTGGAGGCTTGGTGCGAAGCGAGGCCAAATCGTCCAGAATTGGCGTTAGTTAAGCAGCCATCGTGCTCACAGCTGCAATCGTAAAATCCTCCTTGCGATGATCCGCTGCTACATCGGCAGGCTGGACGCTGCCGGGGCGGCTGCCGAACAGGCGATATAGACCGAGCCGCGCCAATAGCGGAAAAAGCACTCGGCTCATCGCAAACCGTTTAGCGGCAGCTTTGTCGAAATACATTGCGCAATTTTCGTCGGACTGGTCGACCAATACAATACCGCGCATGCGTGAAGGATTTGCCGCTGCTGCGGCGCGAACAATCGGGCCACCCCAGCTGTGGCCCACGAGAATGAAGGGGCCAGTGCCAAGGGCATCGAGCAAAACGCCGAGGTCCTTGGCGAGCCTATGAAGCGTGCGGGGAGCCGTATCGGCATCGCTGCGTCCGCTGCCCGCACGGTCATATTCGGCGGCGCGAGCATGCTTGGCAACGATTGGTTGAACGAGGCCCCAGGTCGAGCGGGAAAAACCCATGCCTGATTCAAAAACGACCGTCAGCTTGCTGCTTCCTTTAACCATATAATGCAGCTTGCTTCAATCGCCAGTGGTGACATATGCACTTGATCCAAATGAATGTGGGGATGTAGGGATCATGTTCATGAATACCTCCATTTAGTGAGTCGATTACATTTGCGAAAAGTGGGATAGGGCTGACTGCATTAGCTGAGCAGCTTCATCTCCTTCGCCTGGGCGACTGCTTTTGTGCGTCGATTGACCTTGAGTTTAGCAAAAATATTTTTCACATGCACCTTCACCGTGCTTAGGGCGATAATGAGATGCTCGGCAATCTCTTTGTTGGATAAGCCTGAGGCAAGCAGGGCAAGCACCTCCAGTTCTCGCTCCGTCAGCGGCTCCGCGATCAAGCTGGGAAGCGGCTGTCTATCATCGGTTTCCTTGCTGGCCTGAAGCTCGGGTTGCTCTGGCAAGCTTTGCAGAACACACATTAGTAGACCGTAAGAGGCCATAGCGAGCAATACCGGTATGCGTTCAGCTGTGAACACGCCGCTTGCCAGCTTATTTTCAAGATAAAGCACGCCGAGCATGGTGCCGTGAACAGCAACGGGGATGCATATAACCGATTGGGGCCGATGCTTTCCCATATAAGGGTTATGGATAAGCCAGCTTTCCTCTGCTCCAGCATAATGAACCTTCTCCTGTGTCCGAAGGACATAACGGATAATGCCTTCCGGCAGCAAGGAGCTGTCATTCAGCTCGAAAGGGTAGGGAGCATTCGGATTCTCCAAGGCGGCATACACTTGAACAGAAAGGACATCATGACTGCCTGTTAGCAAGGCCCCCTTGCTTGCGCCAGCATGCCTCAATATCGTTCTCATGATTTCCGCAAGCACGGCGTCCATATCGAGCGGGTTCGCTATCGCTTGCGTGGTTTGCAATATGGCGGCGAGATCAAGGCTTTCCGTTGCCAGCGTTTCGTTGCTGTGGAAGTAGGCTGGAGCAGCTGGCTGCTCCTTCTGGCTCCTATCCGTATCGGCAGGCAGGGCGTATAAGGACATTCGTGCAGGAGCGGAATCTGCTTGTGTCTGCTCTTGCCGCCGCAAGCTAAGCAGCTGCTTCTCCAAATGCTTGGATTTTACGTACACTTCCCACTGCATATACCCGTCGTGTGCGGTCTGCAAATAAAATAAAGCCGTCTTGATCTTAGCTTGAGCCAAATAGTAGTTCGCTGCGAGCTCGGCTGCAAGGCTAATCGCTTGAATATCGCTCACCTCTCTGGCTTGGCGCAGCGCTTTGTCATAAAGCTCCTCTGCCTCGCTTCGCTTATGGCAGACGCGAGCATATTCTGCATAAAGAATGTCGGATCTTGCCTGATAAAAATCCGGACTCCATAGGGCCCATTTTCGCAAATGGCCAAGATTGCGCAGCAGGCTTTTTCTCATAGCCGGGTGTTTGGGCAGATCGGGATAGGCCGCCATGATAGCTAGCGATTCATAAAATAGGCATTCCGGCAAATGGGGCAAATGCGTGGCGTAGGCTTCATGCGTCTTCGCTTGGCTGGCCCATTGAATCGCATCGTCATAGCGCCCCAGAAGGCAGCAAAGCTGCGTTTTGTAAGAGCTGAATTGAAATAAGGTCGTAGCTGCCGTCTCCTCACGGCGAATTTGCGTTAAAAATTGCGCTTCATCAAAGCCAGGTCCGCTGAAGGAGTCCGGCGCATTCGTTCGGCCTTGCAGCGCGAGAAAAAACTGCTGATAAAGGTAAAAATTTTGCCGCACGAATTCATCCTTCGTCGTATCCAGCACAACCATATAGTCGGCTATTCTCCGATTTAATTCGCTTATCGGAACTCTTGCATACAGGGCATTGATATGGGCTCCGATCGCATAGCTGGCAAACACATAATCGCCAGAGTCCATACCTAGACGCATCGCTTGGGATACATAAAAATCGCCTTCCCCAGCCTTGCCGGCAAATTGGCACAATACTCCGCCGTAGATCGTATAGGTTTTGCTTTTAACGGAAGAGATATTGTATCGCTCGGAAAGCTCCACGCCTACCTTGCCAATGGCATAGCCCTTGTTGAATTTCCCCATGGAAATGCCCAAAATCATGCCGTAAGCCGAATAGGCAGCAGCGGAAACAGGTGTGTTCCCATGTTTAAGCGACAGCTGGATCGCCCGGCATATGAGCAAAAAATAGACTTTTTTATTCGTAAAGAAGGTAGAGGGCACCATCGCAAAAATCAAATTCATCGCTGCGATCCGGTCCGCATCAGTCATTTCCTTCAGCTCGGCAAGCTTGTCATAGCGGTTGCGCAGCAGCATTTCAATTCGCAAGCCTTCAATCATAAGCATTTGGCTTCCAGGATTAGGATCAATGATAATGTGATGCTCCCTCAAGCTTTGCAGGCCGAGAGCGGTGCCTTCCAAATATTTGCCCTGATTGATATATTGCATAATTCGAATCATAAATACGCTGCTTCGTTCAGCCGGATTGCGCGCATAGTTAAGCAGCAGATCGATGTCGGCGCCGGATTGCTCGTAATGGCCGCACATATATTCACATTCCGCTTTTTGGGCATAGAGGTCAAAACAAAGCTCAAAGGATGACTCCCAATCTGCTGCGTTCAGCAGCACGACCCCTTTGTGAAAATAGCCTAAGGCGACATCATGGGCGGAGGAGGCTTTGGCCCGTGTTCCTGCCTCTAAATTCAGCCTCACGAGCTGAAGCCTTTCATCCGGGTCAAAGAGGAGCTTCGCGCCCCTGTTCAAATGATTGACGGCATCAAACACATGCTCCTCGATTCCAGCTTCCGATGCAGCCTCGTGCTGCCTGTTCAAAAAACGGCCGATTTGGACATGCAGGTCCTGCTTCGCTGAATCGTCCAATTGGCTGTAAATCAGCTTCTGAATACTATCGTGGGCAAAACGATATTGCTGCTTTTGAACGGGAAGGATGATTCCTTCGGCCTCAATAGCGGGCCATTCCGAGGACAGCGCCTCGATATTCTGTCGGGCGACCTGTGCAATGACATGCGGTGAAAAGGTGCTTCCTACACAGGATGCGATTTGGAGCAGCTTCTGCGCCGTGGAAGACAGTCTGTTCAATCTATACGCCATCAGATCATGAATGGCAAAGCTGGGCTCCTGCTCGATTATTTGCTCCCAATCCCATTGCCAGCTGCGTTTATCGTAGTTATACCTTAAACTGCCGTCATCCTGCATGCGAAGCAGAATTTGCTTGAAGTGAAAGGGATTGCCGCCAGATTTATGATAAAGCAGCTCCGTTAAAGACAAGGTTGTCTCGGCTGGGCTGTTCAGCGCCTCCATGACAAACTCCTGAATCGGCTCGATATCGAGCGGCGCCAGATGAAGATGACGAACGACCGCTTGCTCCGAGACACTCCCATCCGGCTCATATCCGGGCAGCTTGCTGCAGTCGGTTTCCAGATGGCGATACGCGCATACAAAGAGCAGGTACTGGCATTCCGGATCGCAGACTAGAGCATGAATAAGCTGCAGCGACGATAAATTTGCCCATTGCAAATCATCAATAAACAGCACAATGGGCTGCTCTTTTGAAGCTAGAGCCTGCACAAATTTGCGGAAAACGTAAATGAAGCGCTTATGCGATTCATGGGCAGGCAGCTCCTCCGCCACAGGCACATCGCCCAGAAGCAGGGCGGCCTCCGGGATTATGGCGGTAATGACGCTGGCACCTGCCCCCAGTGCCTCCCGCAGCCGAAGCTTCCATTGTTCAGACTTATCCTTGTGCTCACCAAGCAAGTGGCGAATAAGTCCGCGAAACGCCTGAATAATCGGATGATAGGGGCTTACATTCGCAAGCTGCTCAAACTTCCCTGTGATGTAGAAAAAATCCTGTGTGTGCAGCTGTTTGCGAAATACTTCATCGATGAGGGCGGTTTTGCCAATACCGGCTTCACCCGAAATATAGACTAATTCTGTGGAACCGAAGCAGGCGGAATAGAAAGCCTGAGTGAGTATTGAAAGCTCATACTCCCTGCCGTGAAAGCCGGGCTCCAGTATAAAAGCAGGCAGGGAGTGGCCAACTTTGTCCAAATCAGCGAGCAGGAGGGAGGCATTGGGATAGCGTTTGTCTGGATTTTTTTCAAGCAGCTTCATAATAATTGCTTCCAGCCCATCAGGCCAAGCCTGCTGCTGATCCGTTATTGGCAGAGGGCTCTGTACCAAATGCATATACACCCATTCAAGCGAATTGTCTGCGACGAAGGGCAGGCGGTTTGCCAGCATTTCGTAAAAAATGATGCCCAGAGAATAAAGATCGCTTCGCTCGTCGACCGCCCGCTGCATGCGCCCGGTGTTTTCCGGCGAGCAGTAGGCCAGTGACGGTTCGGAGATCAAATGTCCGGCCGGGCGAACATAGCGGTCGGCGGTGCGCTGTACGGCAAATCCGCGGTCATTAACGGCAGCACTATTTTTATCAGCAAAAATTGTTATTCTCTCCGGCCGCAAATCAAGATGAATCATATGCTGCTGATGGAGCTCCCCTATGCTTGCCACAAGCTCTTTCGCCAAAGGCAGAAAAGTCTCAGGAGGCATCCCCCTTCCTTCCCCCATAAATTGTCTAAGTGGCATCGCGGCGGGAGCTAGACTTGGCTCCAATTGGCCGGTTGTATCATCGAAAGGCTGCATTCCTGTCATTACCTAACACCTCTGGCGTCAAATTACTCTTTCATTCCTTCTATTATAATAAATCGTGCGCCGTTTACGGGCGATTTTAGTGAAAATACTCCTTAAGAGGTATAGGGTTATAGCGGTTTTTACATTAATTTGGTACATACATAGAACATGGAGAGAGGCTGGGGTGAACAGACGATGACGGATGCCCTCATTGCTTTTGTCAGCACCATCATTTTGGGAATCGTAATTTTAGCGAAAATATGGTGGGATGGCGATGGTACGAGTTGGAGGTTTACGAAGTGGTATAGCGTTGTTTTTTTTGCGGTGGCTATAGTAGTTGGCGGAATTACTTTTTTTAACAGTTAGAATGAATTTATTTATTGGGGGATTATGATGAAAGCATGGAAATGGAATAAACGATGGATTGCTGTATTTCTTGCAGTTGTACTTTTACTGGAGCTGCCATCTGTACGCTTAGCGGAGGCGGCGGGAGCTGCTGTATTGGATCAGGAGAGTTTGGATGTTTATGGGAATATATGGGTGGATGCGGCAAACCCGCGCATTCAAACCTTTACCCCATCGGTAACGGGATATCTTGATGCCATTCATTTAAATATTTTTGATTACTTTGGCACGCCAGGCGCTCTTCGAATTAGCATCTATAAGGATAGCGACCTGTCAACGCCGCTTGGATCTGCGCAATTAGCATCGATGTGGGCAGGCTGGAACGCCGTTGATTTTTCCGGGGCCTCCGTTTATTTAACCAAGGAAACGATGTATCGAATGGTTGTTACTACGGAATATGCAGGCGGCTCAGGTTTTGGATGGTATAACAGCCCCACAGATACTTATACAAGGGGGTATTCAAGTGCCAGCAGCCGTGATTTTTCTTTTAAAACGTACATGGTCGCAGACTATTCGCTCTCTCCGGCCTTGAGCAGCGTTTCAAGCGCTCAGGCGAGCCTTGCTGCCGATGGCACAAGCCAGACAACCGTGAGCGTGCTGCTGAAAGATGCGCAAGGAACGCCAGTGACAGTGGGAGGGGAGACGGTTGCAATTTCGGCGACGAACGGGACAGTAAGCGCTGTAACGGATAATGGAGACGGAACGTATACGGCGACGCTGACTGCGCCGACGACGGTGGGCAGTGCCGTAGTGAGCGCGAGCGTTGGCGGCCAGGCAATAGCGTCAACAGCGAGTGTGCAGTTTGTGGCAGGTGCGCCTTCTGCAGTGCAAAGCACAGTTGAAACGAGCGCTGCATCGCTAACGGCTAATGGCACGAGCCAGACAACGATAAGTGTGAAGCTGAAAGATGCGCAGGGAAATGCCTTGACGAGCGGAGGAGCAGGGGTAACGATTGCTGCGACGAAGGGAACGGTAAGCGCGGTTACGGATAACGGAAATGGGACCTATACGGCAAGTTTAACTGCTCCTGTGACAGTAGGTAGCGCGACCATCAGCGCAACCGTTGGCGGTCAATTGATCACGTCAACAGCGAGCGTGCAGTTTGTGGCCGGAGCTGCTTCAACGGCGACGAGCACTGTGGAGTCAGCAGATGCGACCTTGACTGCCGATGGTGTGAGCCAGACAACGATAAGCGTGAAGCTGAAAGACGCGCAGGGCAATGCTTTGACGAGCGGAGGAGCAGCGGTAACGATTGCTGCGACACGGGGGAACGTGGGCTCCGTAACCGATAACGGAGACGGAACTTATTCAGCGACACTGACAGCTTCGACAACGGTAGGCAGCTCGGCTGTCAGCGCAACCGTTGGCGGCCAAACGATCACGTCAACAGCGAGTGTGCAGTTTGTGGCCGGAGCTGCTTCAACGGCGACGAGCACAGTGGAGGTGGCGGATGCGTCCTTGACCGCCGATGGCGCGAGCCAGACGACGATAAGCGTGAAGCTGAAGGATGCGCAGGGCAACGTCTTGTCGAGCGGAGGAGCAGCGGTAACGATTGCTGCTACTAAGGGGACGGTAAGCCCCGTAACGGATAACGGAGACGGAACTTATTCGGCGACATTGACAGCTCCAGCAACAATAGACAGCTCGACCGTCAGTGCAACTGTTGGAGGCCAGTTGATAGCGTCAACAGCGAGCGTGCAGTTTGTGGCGGGAGCTGCTTCAACGGCGACGAGCACTGTGGAGTCAGCAGATGCGTCCTTGACCGCCGATGGTGCGAGCCAGACGACGATAAGCGTGAAGCTGAAGGACGCACAGGGCAATGCTTTGACGAGCGGAGGAGCAGCGGTAACGATTGCTTCGACGCGGGGTACGGTAGGTGTCGTGACGGATAACGGAGACGGAACCTATTCGGCGCTGCTGACTGCATCATCAACAGCAAGCACCGCTATTGTGAGCGCCAAAGCTGGCGGTCTGGCGCTTGCCGCTACGGCAAGCGTATCGTTTGTACCGGGAGCTCCATCCGTATTAACTAGCAGAATTCAAGTGTCAGATGGGTCCCTAACCGCTGACGGAGCAAGCCAGACAACGATTCATGTAAGGCTGAGCGACGCACGGGAGAACAGATTAACAACAGGAGGAGCGACGGTAACGATTGCTACGACGCTAGGTACTGTTAGTGCGGTAACGGATAACGGTGACGGCACGTATACAGCAACGCTGACTGCATCGAATACGTTAGGTCAAGCAATTGTGAGCGCAACTGTGAATGGGCAGACGATACAGATGACTGAAGAAATCGAGTTCATCGCCGGGGAGGTAAGCCCCTCCAAATCAACCGTCACCGCAAGTGCGGCAGTTGTTCGGGCAGATGGCAGCAGCGCTCTGATTACCGTGAAGCTGCTGGATGATCATAACCATCCGATAGAGGGACAGACGGTACTGCTTCAAGCAAGTGGCGGGCACTCCATAATTGCTCAGCCTACTGTAGTGACCGATGCAGATGGAATTGCTGTCTTTGCGGTAAGCAATACGACCGCAGAGGACGTCACTTATTTTGCCGAAGAAGAGGAGAGCGGAGTTACGCTGGACCAAACTGTAGATGTATCATTCGTCTATAATCAGCCTCCGACTATTTCACTGCAAGCAGACCCTGCCGCAGCAACTTTTGGAACGGTGACTGTTCATACGTCGGCAGCAGCTATAGGGGAATTCAACCACATCGCTTCGATCAAATGGGCGGAAGGAAGTCGCAATGTCTCCTATTTTGAAACGGATGGCGCGGAAATAACGGATCAATTTACCGTACAGACGAACGGAGTATATTCCGTCTATGCCCTGGATACCACAGGAAATGCTGCTGTTGCTACGATTAACATTCAAAATATCGTTCCTTTAAGCAGCAATGCGGATTTGTCGAAATGGGAATTAGCGGGAGCTGGAGGCGCGGTGAGCTTCAATTTTGATCCGGCCATTACGGATTATACGGCCAATGTGAGTCAGTCGACAGCTGGTTTGAATATGACATTGACCACGTCAAATGCCTATTCGGTAGTTTACGTAAACGGTACACAGGTGACGAGTGGCACGGCAACCGATGAATATTCGCTTGCTACGGGTAGCAATACGTTTGAGGTTCGGATCGAGGCGCAGGATGGCACGATTAAAAATTATAAGCTCATCGTAAACCGCGCAGCCGCCGCTAATTCCAATTCAGGCGGCACCTCCATCACGACTGCTTCTGCAGCGGATACGTCGATTGTAATTCGGATTAATGATAAAGAAATAGCGGGTGTGGCTTCGCTCCAGATGGAAGCAAACGGGTCAAAGCATATCAATGCCAAATTGGATGCTGTTACCATCAGTAAGGCGACGGATTCATTGTCCTCTTCGCCAGAGCAGACGATCTCTATTTTTATCGAAAATGAGGCGGACCAAGTCAGCTTGCAGCTTACGGCTGAAGCAGCGGTCATGCTCTCCCAAAAGGCTTCGACCGTTACCTTGAAGACGAAGTACGGACAGTATCGTTTGCCTATGGCCGAGCTGACAAGCAAGGAATACGGTTGGAGCAGTGCAACTGACATTCGTATTATAATAGGAATTGATAAAAGTAAAACGATAGCCAGCTTGCAGCATGAGGCAGAAAAAGGCGGCTTTCAGCTTGTGGGAAATCTCCTTCAGTTTAAAATAGAACGGATTACCCCAACTGGACTAAAAGAGCTTTCCAGCTTTAATCGTTATGTGGAAAGGGTCATTTATTTGCCAATGAATGATTCCAATAAAGCGTCAACAGCAGTAGTATGGGATGAGAAATTAGGCGTACGCCCAGCGCCAACGGTGTTTACAGAGCTGAATGGACGACAGGCTGCCATTATTCAAGGGTTTACGAACAGTACCTTTGCACTCGCACTCAAAAAATCCGATTTAGTGGACATTCAAGGACATTGGGCTGCTGAAGAAATTTCCAGTATGAACAGCAGAATGATTGTAAATGGACAGGAAGAAAGCCGTTTTAATCCGGAAGCCGTCATTACGCGTGCTGAAATAGCCGCATTGCTTGCAAGAGCATTAGGCTTGCCGAACGTGGGGAATCGTACCGACTTCCACGACGTAATTGAGTCGAGCTGGTATAGTGGTGCTGTAGCTTCTGTAAAGGCCTATGGTATTATGGACGGGTTTAAAGACGGAACATTTAGGCCGAACGAGCAGGTATCGAGGCAAGAAGCTATTGTCATCATCGTTCGTGCGCTGAGACTGGCAAAAGGGGCCTCGCTTGCAATAAATGACAATACAACAGTGGATTTATCCGAATACGCTGACGTTAATCAAATTGGGGAGTGGGCGCGCGAAGCGATACAGACCGCCATTAAGGAGGGTTTGATAAAGGGCTATGGCAAAAAGCTGCAGCCGCAAAAATCTCTGACACGCGCAGAGACGACCGTGCTGATTTATCGAATGCTGCTGCAAGCAGAGCTAATCAATGATTAATTTTAAGCAGAAAAATGCGAAAAGACACTGCCAAGAACGAAAAGACACTGCCAAGAACGAAAAGACACTGCCAAGAGAGGCAGTGTCTTTTCGCATTTTATAGTCGACACCGCGATATCACTTGAAACGATACATAATAACGTTAAGAACCTGTAGCTCCAGTAGCACCGGTTGCTCCTGTAGCACCAGTAACGCCTTGAATGCCCTGAGCACCAGTCGGTCCAGTAGCACCGGTAGCCCCAGTAGCTCCAGTAGCGCCAATATCACCCGCTATCCCTGCCGCCCCAGTAGCACCTGTTGCCCCGGCATAGTCACCCTCCTCCATATGATAACAACCGAGGCGGCAGCAGCACATCGTCAGCATCCAGCCAAAAAATGTAGTCCATCATCGCCTTGCTGAAAGCATAATTACGCGCCTTGGCAAAATCATTCACCCAGGCAAAATCATAGATGTTATCGGTAAAATCGCTAGCGATGACTTTAGTATTATCGATTGAGCCTGTATCGACGATAATAATTTCATCGATGGCAGCATTGGCGCTGGACAAGCAGCGCGCAAGGGTCTGCTCTTCATTTTTTACAATCATGCATAGACTTATTGTAAAGGGACAATTGAGAATTGGAGGGTGAGTCTGAGGTGGTTTATGATCGTCGTGTTCAGAAGGGAGAAGATTAATGACCGTGCAATCTTGAGCGACAGCCAGCTCGTAGCCAGCCGGAATGGCGTTTAGGCCTACAGTTGAAAAAGCAAGGCTGCCCTGTTCAGGCTGAAAATAAAAACCGCGCATTTCGATGAAGGCGCTCTTGCGTATGACGAGCAAGGGGCCCGCCAGCGTGTCCACTTTGCGGATTCCGCGTGAACGAAGCGCACGTCTTCCTTTTGCCAGCGTATAAAGCGAGGCGATATCAGAGTAATCGTAATCCAGCCGCTGCTCCCCGGTTATGTCATTCATCATAGGACTAATAACCGCAAGGCTGCGGTTATCTTCCAGACATCCGGCAAGATCGGCCAACCACTGGCTGGTCACCGCGATATAATCATGCATAAATACTAATAATTCGCCTTCAGCCAGGGAAGCTCCAATTTGGAACCCTTCGGCAGCGTTGAACGAGCCAGGCCAAGTCAAGCAGCGAAATCCCGGCATGCCCTTATATCGCTCAAGTCCGGATGGATCATCCAGCTCATTGATTACAATCAGCTCATAAGGATAAGCTGTATGCAATTGAATGCTCTGAACATTAGGCTTGAAGATTATAATGAGAGGGAATTTATACTGCGGGATGAATAAAAATGGAACCGATGCCATCCCAGTTATTCACTGGCTTCGGCAGGCTTGTCGTTGAACTTATAGCCGACGCCGCGAATGGTGCGGATATAATGCGGCTTTGCTGGATTTTTCTCCAGTTTTTTTCGCAAATTATAAATATGTACCATGACGGTATGTGTATCTCCCATATGGACATCATCCCAGAGCAACGAAAAGAGCTGTTCGTTTTTGTATACCCGGTTCGGATTTTTAGCGAGATGGAACAGTAGCTTGAATTCCTTGGCTGATAGGGAAACGGGCTTGTTGTCCACGAGCACAAGGTGGGTGGCGGGATCAATGAGCAATTGATCAAATTTTAACGTTTTATCGGATACCTCTTCGTGCTTATGCAGCAAATTGCTTCTTCGGATATGTGCTTTAACTCTGGCGATCAGTTCAATCGGGCTAAACGGCTTCGAAATGAAGTCATCCCCTCCAAGGCCAAGCCCCAGCACTTTATCGATATCCTCGTCCTTGCAGCTGACGAACAAAATCGGCACATTGCTCGTTTTGCGAATTTCGCTGCAAATTTGAAAACCGTCCATACCCGGCAGCAGCACATCGAGCAGCACCAGATCAGGAGCATGCTCCTGCGCCGCTTTAAGAGCATCCACGCCATTGTAGGCGGACAACGTATGAAACCCTTCCCTTTTCAGAGACATGGTCAGCAATTCATTAATTTCATGATCATCATCTACGATCAAAACCGTATTTTTAGAAGACATATGATAGCCATTCTCCTCTTGTATAGCTTGCCGAGCGTAAACGGATGAAGCCGTCCTTCGGCGGCAAAGCAATCGTTTCGCGATGAAATATAAGCCCATTTATAAGTGTGAAACTTATAAATTTTTATATTTTGGAAGAGAGCGAGTAGATTCTACTTCTCTAGCAGCGGCATACCCTGCCGAAAGTCTCAAAATTCGCCTGTTTTAAGTATCTCATGTTCGCAAAAATATGTCGATTGGATAAATCAGATTTTAAATGAAATTGAGGTTATCTTGACTTTGAATTGATGGTTTAACATTTTGGGCTATTTTATAATGTAGGGCAGTAGGACTTGATAGGTATAAAGGTTTAGTCAGGTTTAGTTTTGAAGGGAGATAGCCTAGTGAATGTTATGGGGGGAACACGCCGAAAGGGGCTGTTATGGAAAATCGCACTGCTCGGAATCGCGCTGACGATAAGCGGATGCGCTTCGTCCTACGAACCGGATCAAGCTCGGGAGCGGGCGCTTAGCGGCTCGCCTGGCGAGGTGGTCATTGGAGCGGTATGGCCATTTGAGCAGCAGAACGATCAATTTCATGAAGGGCTTCAACTGGCGCTTGAGCAAATCAATCAGGAAGGCATACTAGGCGGGAAGAAAATCAAGCTGATGGAAATGGATGACGAAGCCTCTACGACAAAAGGCATGGCGATTGCGCAGCAATTTGCGGATAATCCTGCTGTCAGTGCGGTCATCGGTCATCGTGGTTCTTCCGTAACGGTGCCAGCGTCACGCATTTATGCGCATGCGGGCATTGTGCTGCTGACGCCGGCATCAACATCACCGAAGCTGACGGATGTGAACAGCCCTTATATTTTCCGCAATATTCCTAATGATAATCAGCTTGGACAGGCGCTTGCCATGTACGCCGGTGGAACGAAGCACCGAAATATAGCGATTTATTATACGGATGACGAGTATGGAAGAGGACTGGCGAATGCCTTCGAAGATCAGGCATCCCAGTCGGGGCTTCGCGTCGTTGACCGTTTGTCAGGCTATAAGGATACGGCCGATATTTTGCGCATTGTCGATAAGTGGAAAACGCTTGATAGCGATCTTATTATGGTGGCCACGAGGGCAAGCGAAGGAATCTCCTTCGTAAAAGCGATTCGTGCCGCTGGCATGACCATACCCGTTATTGGCGGCGATGCTCTGGATTCAGCGGAGTTTGCCCAAGCAGGTGAAGCAGTGGAAGGAACGATAGTCGCTTCGGTTTACCATGAGCTTGGGGCTTCTGAGGTTAATCAAAGCTTCCGGCAGCAGTATATTGACAAATATGGGAAAGAGCCGGGCAAATGGGCGGCGCAGGCTTACGATTCGCTAAAGCTGCTCGCTGACGGCATCGAGAAAGCGGGCTCCCGCAGTCCGAAAGCGATAGCTTCCGCATTGTCCGAGCTTAAGAGCTGGGAAGGGGTTACGGGTCAGCATTCTTTCGACGCTCAGGGCGACGTTCAGGGAATGAGCATTGTCATGAAAAAGCTGGAGGCAGGAACCTTCAATCGTCTGGATGAGGTGCTCATTCCGAATCCATTGTAAGGAAGTGTTAGGCTTCAACACTTGGGAGGTAGCGATGAATAATCATGTTTTTCGTAAAGTGGCACTTGAGCGGCTGTCTTCCCCGGAGCAGCTCGACAATTTGGTTCGGGTAACCTCGCCTCGCGGCTGGCTTATGCTCACGGGTGTAGGCTTGCTCATTGTCGCCGCCTTGTATTGGGGAATTTTCGGTACGATGAACGTCAAAGCGGATGGGCCGGGTGTGCTCATTCGACCAGGTGGACTGAAAACGGTTCATGCCTCAGCGGCTGGAGCGATGTCGGATATTCGTGTGGTCGAAAATGACACGGTGAAGCAAGGCGAAGTTATCGGCCGGATGGAGCAGCCGAAGCTGCTGGAGCAAATTAAGCAGACTAAGCTTGCCATTGCGAGCCTTGAAGGGGCGACAGCTGAAGACAGGGCGGGCCGTGTAGCGGAGCTTAAAAGCCTGAAGCAGCAGCTGGAGCAGCAGCAGCTCGGCTATGAATACAGTACAAGAGTGATAAGCCCGTATACGGGCAAAGTGAAAGAGGTTTTGGTGAAGACGGGCAATTACATTGGGGATGGCTCCGATATTATCCGGCTGGAAACGTACGGCGTGCAGACGGATGAATTGATTGCCGTGCTGTATGTGCCGGTCAGTCAGGGCCGGCAGCTGCTTCCGGGCATGGAGGTGCGTGTATCGCCAGGCTCGATTAACCGCGAAGAGTTTGGCTCGCTAATTGGGCAGGTCGTCTCGGTATCCGAGTTTCCAGTAACGGTGCAGGGCATGATGTCTACGCTCGGCAATGAAGGTCTTGTACAGCAAATGGCGTCGCAGGGCGTATCGCTTGAAGTCCGCGTCAATCTTGCCCCTAATTCCGAGATGGCAAGCGGGTACAGCTGGACGACGGAGCAAGGTCCGCCCGTTCGACTGAGCAGCGGCATGATGGTCGATGGTTCCATCACGGTCAGCTCACAGCGCCCGATCGCAACCGTCATTCCATATTTTAAATAATTGAGAAAGGCGTGGGGAAAAAGGCGCAGCGTAAAGGAAAGGGTTGGGCTGGAGAAACGCAAGTGTTCGCTTTTAGCGATGGGAAGCCCAATCTTTTCATGCAGCGCAGCCTCTTTTTCACCAAGCATAGGGAGGAGAGCGGATTTGTGGCCTCAAAAAGAGTAAAGACGCCAACCGTATTGCAAATGGAGGCCGTAGAATGCGGAGCGGCTTCACTTGCTATCGTGCTCGCTTATTACAAGAGCTTCATTCCGCTTGAGGAGCTGCGGATTGCCTGCGGTGTCTCCCGGGATGGAAGCAAGGCCAGCAATGTGCTCAAAGCAGCACGCCAATACGGCATGGAAGCGAAAGGATATCGCAAAAATCCGGAAGATTTAAGAACGATGGCATGGCCGCTGATCATCCACTGGAATTTCAATCATTTCCTCGTGCTGGAGGGCATTGATAAAGATCGTGTGTATTTGAATGATCCGGTCACAGGTCCTCGTGAAATCACATTCGAGGAGTTTGACCAATCCTTTACCGGCGTTGCCATTGCGATTAAACCATCCCCCACGTACGTCCGTCAAGGGAAAGCGCCAAGTGTGCTAAGCTCGCTGTCCAGCCGAATCAAAGGGTCGGAAAAGGCGCTCATCTTCGCGATAGTGGCAGGATTATTTCTCGTATTGCCGGGCCTAGTTATTCCGGTATTTAGCAAAGTGTTTATTGACCAAGTGCTGCTGGGCAATTTGAAAAATTGGCTGTTCCCGCTGCTCATCGGAATGGGGCTGACCGCTTTGCTGCGAGCGTTTCTGACGTGGCTGCAGCGCTATTACTTGCTCAGGCTGGAAATGAAGCTTGCTCTAAGCTCATCCAGCCGTTTTTTCTGGCATGTGCTGCGGCTGCCGATTGAGTTTTTCTCCCAGCGGTTCAGTGGAGATATTGCGGCAAGGGTTGCCATTAACGACCGCGTTGCTCAACTGCTATCCGGGCAGCTTGCTGTAGCGGCGCTCAACTGCGTCATGATTGTATTTTATTTGCTGCTGATGCTGCAATACAGCGTAGCATTGACCGGCATCGCTATCGGGGCTTCCCTGCTTAACCTTGTCTTCATGCGGTTTATAACCCGCAAACGCAACGACCAAAATTTGCGCCTGCTGCAGGAGGCTGGCAAGATGCAGGGCGTGTCCATGAATGGGCTTCAAGTCATTGAGACATTGAAATCGAACAGCTCCGAGGCGGATTTTTTCGTCAAATGGTCGGGCTACCAAGCGAAGCTGCTCAATTCCACCCAGCAATTCGGGGTGTCGAATCAGTTTCTAATGGCCGTTCCTGCTTTGCTGACGAGTCTAAGCGCCATTGCGATTTTGTTTCTCGGCGGCTTTCAGGTTATGGATGGGGCGCTGACCATCGGCTCGCTGGTCGCTTTCCAAAGTCTTGCCGCAAGCTTCAGTCAGCCCGTCAACGAGATGGTTGCGCTGGCCGGCACGATTCAAGAAGCGGGAGGAAGCATGAAGCGGCTGGACGATGTGCTGCAATATCCGATTGATAGACAAATGCAGCAAAATCAGGAGCAGGCTTCTGAATCGCCTGATATGGCGAAGCTATCGGGTCAAATTGAAATCAGCAATTTGACGTATGGCTACAGCAAGCTGGAAGGCCCGCTGATTGACCGGTTTAATTTATCGATTCAGCCGGGAATGAAGGTCGCATTGGTTGGTGGCTCCGGCAGCGGAAAATCGACGATTGCGAAGCTGATTGCCGGCATTTACGAGCCATGGGACGGCGATATCCGCTTCGACGGATTAAAACGCGATGAAATTTCCCGCAATCGGATGGGCAATTCGCTTGCCGTTGTCGATCAGGACATTGTGCTGTTGGAAGGAACAATCAAAGAAAATATTACATTTTGGGATTCTACCATACCGGAGATAGACGTTGTTCGGGCTGCAAAGGATGCGGTAATCCATGATCATATTGCAGAGCGCAGCGGTGGCTATGAGCATATGATTTCGGAAAATGGCGGCAATTTCAGCGGAGGGCAGCGGCAGCGGCTGGAAATTGCAAGGGCGCTGGCTGGCAATCCATCGATTGTTATTTTGGACGAGGCGACAAGCGCGCTGGACCCGGCAACGGAGAAGAAGGTAGACGATAGCCTGAGGCGCAGAGGCTTGACCTGTATTACGGTGGCCCATCGACTCAGCACGATTCGGGACGCGGATGAAATCGTTGTACTGGAGCGCGGAAAAATCATTGAACGGGGCACCCATACTTCTCTCATGGAACGAAATGGCTATTATACCCGTCTCATTCAAAATCAATAGACATCGTGCGAAAAGGAGGTGGAAAAGTGGTGGAAGCAATGAAATTCAACCTGCATTCTTTTTTTGAAGAATACGGTACCTGTCATGAGGTGGAAGGCAACAGACCGATCCTAATAACCGATCAAAATGATGTATGGTACGTCGATTCCGGTTATGTGGATATTTTCGCCGTGACCCTTGAGCTTGAAAATGGCGGGACGAGAAACAAGCGGCGCTATTTATTCAGTTTGGAGGAAGGGGCTCTTCTATTCGGCTTTGAGGATTATGCAGGGATAGAGAGAACAGGCTTGCTTCTGACGGCATCCGTAGGTACGAAGGTATTCCAAATGAACCGGGATATGTTTATGAGCCGCAGGGCGGAATACAGGCTGAGCGACGAAAAACTTGGCCCTTTAATTGATCAATGGGTAGGCTGCTGGTCTGTGGCGCTGAGTGTGCGGAATGCCCCGCCCGAATTTGAGCTGCTGGAGCAAAGCGAGCATCTTGAGCTGGCAGAAGGTCAAACCTGGCGTTCTCTGCAAACGGTATGGGTGAAAATACGTGACGGCGTCGTCTACTGGGCGTCCGAACATCCGATTACAGCGGAGGAGCCCTATTACATACCCGTGACCTCCTCCAGCTGGCTGGAAACGAAGCAGGCTGCGGAGCTCGAAATGCGGAGCACGCTCGATTGGCTGCAAAATGATCAGCAGCTGCAAGGCTTATATGCGTTTCATCAATTAATCGCCAGCCGCTTGGCTGTGCTGTTGACGAAGGAGCGTCTGCAGGAGCATGAACGCCTGCTCCGGCGGACGGAGCATGACGATTCGCTGATGGATCATGCGCTCAAGCGATTGCTTGCCGTTACAGGGCCAGAAGATCAGCGAGCTGCTGCTTTCCATTCAACCGATCCGCTGTTTATGGCCTGCCGCATCGTCGGCGAATATGCCAGCATCGTCATCCGACCTGTAGGCAGAAAGCTTAAAAAACAGTCGCAGCGTTCACCTATTCAGGAACTCGCTGAATCCTCTGGCGTCCGCTCCCGCAAGGTCGTACTCAAAGGGGAATGGTGGAAGGCGGACAATGGGCCGCTGGTCGCTTTTATGGAGCTTTCCCGCGAGCCTGTTGCCCTGATACCGGCTTCAGCGGGCTCCTACACATGGGAAAATCCGCTTAGCGGCGAAAAAGGCATCGTTCATGCCGAAATGGCGGCGGGCATCGAGCCGATGGCTCATATGTTTTATCGGACCTTTCCGGCTCGTGCGCTTGGCGTAAAGGATATTTTGCAGTTTGGCACACATCATTCGATCAGGCGGGACTTCATCATGGTTCTGCTTATGGGAGCGATAGCGGGCTTGCTCGGCATTATGCTGCCTGTTGCTACCGGTATTTTGGTAGATACGATTATTCCTGAATCGTATAGTGGGCCGCTCGTCCAGATGGCGCTGATTCTCGTCTCCGCGGTCGTGTCGATTGCCTTGTTCCGCCTAGCGGGATCGCTCGCCTCCATGCGAATGGAGGGACGGGTAGAAAGCTCCGTTCAGGCGGCGATTTGGGATCGGCTGCTGAATTTGCCGGTATCCTTTTTCCGCAGCTATACAGCGGGCGATTTGGCATCGAGGGCGAGCAGCATTAATACGATCAGGCAGCTTTTATCAGGGGCGGTTTTGGGCTCGCTGCTGACTGGTGTATTTTCCATTTTTCAATATGCGCTGCTGTTTCGTTACAGCCCGAGTCTTGCTTTAGTGGCCGGGGGTCTTGTAATCATTTCCATGACGTTTACGGTTACCATTGGCTTGCTGCAAATTCGTTACCAGCGCAGGCTGCTGGATATTCAAGGACGCATTTCCGGTACGGTGCTCCAGCTGCTGAACGGCATTAGCAAATTTCGCATGGCGGCGGCGGAAAACCGCGCTTTCTTCTTATGGGCAAGAGCGTTTGCCGAGCAAAAGAAATTGTCCTTCAAGGTCAGAATGCTGGATAACTACTCCAGCGTGTTTCAATCCTTTTTCCCCTTGGTCACCTCCATGGTGCTGTTTTATTTGGTCGTTTCCAGCCATTCCGCGCTGTCGGCGGGACAATTTATCGCTTTCTTCTCCGCCTTCTCCAGCTTTCTAATGGCGATGCTGGCGATGGCTTCCGCACTGCTGTCGGTCGTGCATATCGTGCCGCTGTACGAGCGGGCGAAGCCGATTTTAAAGACACTGCCTGAAATGCATGATCAACTGGAAGATCCGGGCGAAGTAAGCGGGGCAATTGAAATTCGCCATATCCAGTTTCGCTATGCGGAGGATCAGCCTCTCGTGCTGAATGATCTGTCGATGAACATTAAAGCGGGGCAGTATGTTGCCTTCGTCGGCGCTTCCGGCTGCGGCAAGTCCACGCTTATGCGGCTATTGCTCGGGTTTGAGCAGCCTCAGAACGGCTCGGTTTATTTTGACGGACAGGATTTGCGCTCGCTTGATGTGGGGCTGCTGAGAAGCCAGTTTGGCGTCGTTTTGCAAAACAGCAAGCTGATGTCTGGCGATATTTTCACCAATATTATTGGCACCTCCGATTTGACGCTTCAGGATGCTTGGGAAGCAGCCGAGATGGCGGGCTTTGATGAGGATATCCGCAGCATGCCGATGGCGATGCATACGGTGATATCCGAAGGAGGGGGCACGCTTTCCGGCGGGCAGCGCCAGCGTCTAATGATAGCGAGAGCGATTGCCAAGCGGCCGAAAATTCTCTTTTTTGACGAGGCTACTAGCGCGCTGGATAACCGCACGCAAAGCATCGTCAGCCAAAGCTTGACCAAATTGCAGGTGACGAGGATCGTCATTGCCCATCGTTTGAGCACGATTACGCAGGCTGATCACATTTATGTGTTTGATAAAGGGCGGATTATTCAATCCGGCACCTATGAGGAGCTGCTGCAGCAGCAAGGTCTGTTCGCGGAGCTTGCCAGCCGCCAATTGGCGTAACAATTGAACTAAAATTGACTGAAAGTTGAAGGCAGCTTGAAGCTGGGCTTTTATTCTAAAAGGTGTAAGTACAAATGCTGAATAGGGGAGGAATTGAAACATGAGTTGGACACAGGAGCAGTTTAATGACACGGTGCACGCCGTCATTGCGAAAGCGAATTCGGATGCAGCGTTTCGCGCACTTGCAGTAAGCGATATTTATGCAGCCATCAAGGCAGCGACCGGGTATGAGGTGCCGCAGCAATTTAAAATCAATATCGTTGACGCAACAGGCTACCACAGCACAATCGTATTGCCGGAGGTGCGCGGCGTTGCAGACGAACTGACAGAAACGGAGCTGGAATCCGTTGCCGGCGGCAGCAAAACAGGGTTCCCAGAGGGCGTCACGCCATTTATTGAACCCTCTTTTTATAATGACACGCAGCCGATTGCCCCAATCACATCACTTCCTGTAAATGGCGGCATCATTACGAAATAAGGGATGCAACATTTGAACTAAAATTGAACGAGAGTTGAGAGCAGATTGAAGCTGGGCTGTTATTCTAATACCTGTAAGAAACAATACTACATTATTGGAGGAATTAAATCATGAGTTGGAATGAACAGCAAGTTACGGATACGGTAAACGCAGTAATCACGAAAGCGAATTCGGATGCAGAGTTCCGCGCGCTTGCAGTAAGCGACATCTACGCAGCCATCAAAGCAGCAACAGGACATGAGGTTCCACAAGAATTTAAAATCAACATCGTTGATGCAACTGGCTACCACGCGACAATCGTATTGCCAGAAGTACGCGGCGCGGCTGATGAGCTGACAGAAACAGAACTGGAATCCGTCGCTGGCGGCAGCAAATCGGGCGCTAATGACTTCTTCAATGGCGTAGGCTCGATTGCTGAAAATGCAGCGAACACAGCTATCCGCGTTGGCGAAAATATCGGTAATGCAACAGCTGACCAAATCAGAAATGCTTAATTCCTTTATTCCTTTCATACTTAAATAGAGCTTGCATTGGAGTGATATCTGCCGCTTGGGCGCGATGTCACTCCAAATTTATAGAGAAGCGATGAGAGTGACAGCTGCTTGCCCGCGGTTTCCAGCGGAGACTGCTTCGTCGCAATGCCTAACAAGAGGGTGCTTGTGTGTCGGTTGTGTCTGTTTTGTCATTCAAATGGATCAAGTCCTTCTGGATGATTATGCTGTGCATGGTGTCAGGTATAGCTACTGGCCTCTATGTGCCAAGTATCGCTCATTCGGTAGCGGATTTCGGCGATCTTTATTTATCCTTTCTGAAAATGTGTGTCATTCCAATTATGATGACCGCGATAATTTCCAGCATCGGCAGCTTATTCATCAAAAGCGGAGCCATGAAAACGATTGGACGCATGTGCCTCGTCTATGCTGCCGCACTTGTCATTTCCGGCGTATTCGGGCTGGTTATTGGTGAAATCGGACATCCGGGCGCAGGCTTGCCCGAGCAATCGAAGCAGGTGCTGGGTGCGATTGTCAATGACTCCAGTACCAATGGGGCCCCAGTGCAGGAAGAGAAGTCGCAAGGCATTTTGCTGTTTTTGCTCGATATGATCCCGTCTAATATTTTTACAGCACTAATGGAAAACAATACGCTGCAAATTTTGTTTTTCTCCGTCATCGTCGGCGTTGCCGTTGGCATGATGCGAACGAGGCAAGGGGAAGATGTGCTGCAGCTGGCGGATGTGCTGTTCCGTGCTTTTCAGAAGGCGATTTCCTGGTCGATGTACGCGCTGCCATTTGCTTTGTTTTGCATGATGGCTGGTCAGTTTGCCACGTTGAACTTGGACATTCTGCCCGCCATGCTCAAGCTGATTATGATGTTTTATCTCGTTAGCGTCGTCTTAATTATCGTCTCTGTCGCCGCGTTATCATTGCAATTGCGCCAGCCGGTCAAGGTGGTCATCAGCGCTTTGAAGGAGTCGCTAATTTTAGCATTTGGTACGCGAAACAGCATTGCTACCGTTCCATCCTGCATGCATGCTTTAAGCAAGGAGCTGCAGCTGCAGCCGCATGCGATTCAACTGGTTGTACCGATTGGCATGATTATGTGCCGTTACAGCATGGTGCTTGTCTATACGCTGGGCATTGCATTTACCGCTCAATTGTATGAATACGATTTTACGATGATGCAGTGGATGCTGGTGCTGGTCGGAGCTGTGCTGACTTCTATCGCAGGAGCAGGTTCGCCGGGCGTCGTATCGATTGGCATGATTGCGATTATAGCAGGGATGCTGAAGCTTCCGGCTGAAGTGACGATCATTTTATTACTGGCAATCAATCCAATTATTGATCCCATTATTACGGCGGCCAATGTATCCATTAATTGTGCTACGGCTTCACTTCTGTCAGCCAGAAAGGAAACTCATGTACAAGATCAAGAGATTAGCGCCTGATGACAGATTGAAATACAAGCCGCTCATGTTTCAGTGGCTTTATTTGCAATTGGAGCAGAGTGGAAGGAGCGGCCAAGGGCAAAGCCGCTTTAGGCTCATTGGGGCGGAAGTGGCAGATGCTCCGGTTGGTGTGGCTGTGCTGGAACTGCGAGAGGGAGCTGGGGCGCGGCATGCGATGCTGCAATGCCTGTTTGTTGACAAACGCTGGCGGAGGAAGGGAATCGCCTCTCTCCTGATGAGAGAAGTGCGAAGCCTATGCCTTGAGAAGCAGATCGAAAGTCTTGAAGCTTACTATTATTCCGGAAAGTCCTCTACGGAGATGATAGAAGCTTGGCTGCAAAAAGAAGGATGGACACAGCCTTTATGCGAAGCGGTCGTTTTCCATATTAATAGCGATATCGCCCGCGCAGGCTGGCTTCGGGAACGTCCTTTGCCAAGCGGCCTGGAGCTGTTTCTGTGGGCAGACAAGAAGGAACAGGAGCTTAAGCAATCGATTAAAGCAGCGGCTGCTGTTTTTCCGGATTTCCTATCTCCGTTCAAAGCCTTTGCACCTTTGGAGCCAAGCAACAGCCTTGGGTTATGCTCGGAGCAGGGTATTAAGGGCTGGTCGATGACGTACCGGCTGAACGAAGAGACGATCTTGTACGATGCGGTATACATTTCGCCGGAATATCAGCAGATAGGCCTAGCTTTCCATATGCTGGCGAGGTCGATCCGCCTTCAATTGGAGGCGGGCATTCCCTACGGCATTTTTACAGTAAACCGGGGGACCCCTGTCATGATGAAGCTTGCGCAGCAATGGCTTGCGCCTTATTCATGGAAGACGAGCGAGAAGCGGATTAGTTATTTGCCATTGAAGTAGGGATTTGGGGGAATGAACATGAAGGACAATGAACGCACCCATCGTATTGCGGTAACAGGTATAGGCGTTTTGTGCGCGCTGGGCAATGAGCCGCAGGCCGTCTTTGAGCGAATGTTCGCGTCAGAGACAGGAATTGGGACAGTTACCCGTTTTAAGACGGACACATTATTAAGCTCGCTTGCCGGACAATTGGACGAATCGTGGCGGGAAGCGGCACTTGAGCTTACGGCAGATCAGTCAATGGACTGGTGCGCGCGGTATGCCATTGCGGCTGCGAAGCAGGCGCTGCACAGCAGTGGCCTTGCCATTGCCCAAGAAAATGCTGCTGCGCAGGCGGAAGCTGAGAGCGCAGTGGGGATCGCTGCAACTGCTACTAGTACTGCTAGTACTGATAGTACTGATAATGCTGCTTTGCATCAGATCCCAGCCTCAAGGATGGGTCTCTCGCTTGGAACGTGCAATGGCGGCATCTTATCGCTGGAGAAGCAATGGGATTTGTCGGCGCTGGATGAGGAGAATACAGCTAATTATCCATTTTATCAGCAGGGGGATGATACTGCGCGGCTGCTAGGCGTGCAGGGACCCGTGGCGACGTTAAATACGGCATGTGCCGCTAGTGGCAATGCAATCGGCTATGCCAGTGATATGATTCGCTGGGGATATGCCGATGTCATGCTCGCAGGCGGTTCGGATCCGCTGTCGCATAGTGTATATGCCGGATTTAATGTACTCCGGGCGCTTAATCCGCTGCCATCCTCGCCGTTTGGCAGCCGCTTCGGCCTTAATCTGGGTGAAGGCGCGGCATTTGTCGTGCTGGAGCGGATGGATGCCGCCGCTGCGCGCGGGGCGACCATCTATGCGGAGCTATGTGCCTATGGGCTGAGCAATGATGCCCATCATATGACAGCGCCGCATCCGGAAGGCGCAGGGATGCAGCGAGCGGTAGATATGGCACTTAGCCTTGCGCAGGTTGCCAAACAGGATATTGAATATGTGAACGCGCATGGCACCGGAACGCAGGCAAATGACCGCGCGGAAATTAGCGGTTTGAAACGCAGCTTTGGCGAGCGGCTGACCATTCCGGTCAGCTCAAGCAAAGCGTATTTTGGGCACAGCCTGGGCACCGCTGCTGCCCTTGAGCTTGTGACCTCGCTTTATGCGATCAAGCAAGGCTATGTGCCGGCAACGCTGCATTTTGATACGGCGCGCGAAGGCTGCGAAGAGGCGGATATTGTTCAGCACAGCATGCGCCCGATGCGTCCGAAGTATATCGTCAGCAATAATGCTGCCTTTGGCGGACACAACGTTTCATTAGTGCTGCGGACGGACTTGAGCGAAGCAGCGTCGCCGCACAGGGAAAGCCTCGCACAGCTTGCCAAGCGGCGGGTTGTCATTACCGGGCTTGGGGCTGTTGGCGGCGGCCATATTCATCAGGGCAGCATCCTGAATGGGCTTGCAGAGGCCGCTTCCTCAGAAGCAGTCGGCGCATCCTCTTTTTCTCTGAAGGAGTATGACAAAAGCAAATATGAGCGCCGAATGAATCAGCTGTCGCAAAATACGATCGGAGCAGCACTTGCTGCACTGGGGGACGCGCAAATAACCGAGACGGAGAAGGAAGAGCTCGGCTTTATTTTTGGCACAGCCCGGGGCAGTACAGACAGTATCTCGCAATATTTGGAGTCGGTATTTGTGAAAGGACCGGAATATGCGAGCAGCATTTATTTTCCGCATACGGTCATTAATTCAATTGCCGGGCAGACGGCGGAGAAGCTGAAGCTGCTGGGCTTCAACAGTTCATTCAGCACGGGAGGCAGCGAGGGCCTGACGGCAGCGCTGTATGCTGCTGGCAAAATCCGCGAGCGCGCGTTGTCCTCCTGTCTTATTGGAGCGGGAGATGAACGATCGGCGCTGTCGAGCGACATTGACCGTGCGAAAGGCTTGCAGGCAAGCCGCTTTCGCATGGTGGAGGGCAGCATATGTATGGTGCTCTGTGATCTGGAGCAAGCGATGCTAAAGCAGTCCGACATTTATGCGGAATTAAGCGGCTTTGGCACCGCCTTTGGAACAGCGGCAAATGCTTCCCGGCAGGTAGCGACGCTTTGCACAGCGGTAACAGGAGCATTAAATGAAGCAGGAATTGGCATGGCGCAGCTTGACCTGATTTTGCTGAATACGGTCGGCAGGCCTGACGAAACAGAAGGCGAGCGTCAAGCGCTATCCTCCTTGGCCCCAGCCCCAGTCGACCAGATGCCGCCAATCATTAGCTTCAATGAAAGCGCCGGCTTCGGCGAATCCTACAGCTCGATGCTGCATCTGGCTGCGGCTGCGGAGCTTGTGAGCGGTAAATCCACGAGTGAAATGGCGAGCGGCGCTTATGCCCATCTGGGTGTGCCGCAGCAAACGGCTCAGCTCCAGCATGTGTTAGCGGTAAGCTCGACGGTCAACGGCAGCTACTGCGCGGCAGTTGTAAGCGCATGGAACGATTGACAGGCGTTTACATGCGGGGGCTATTTTCTCGATACAAAAAGGTAAATACCAAGGAGGCGCATACGTATGAGCGTAGAGCAGATTTTAGACATGGAAACGATTAAACAGACGATTAAGCAGAAGCTGCTAATTGACAGACTAAAGCTTGAGGATATAACAGCGGAGGAAATTACGGACGATTTGATTTTATTTGGCGATGGTCTGGGTCTGGATTCGGTAGAAGCGTTCGAGGTAATGGTAGGCATGGAAGAATTGTACGGGGTGATGGTGGAGCAAATTCCAGCCGATGAATTGAAAATTCATTTGAAAAATGTCCAGTCCATAGCCGAGCTGATTATGGCAAGCCAGCAGAAGGGGACAGAAGGGCCATGATCTTTCGTGATCACGTCATTTTGATTACTGGCGTAACACGCGGCATTGGCCGGTCCATCGCCCTGCGATTCCTTGCAGAAGGAGCTGTCGTTGCCGGCATTTATGTGCGGGATGATGAGGCGGCGGAGCAGCTGCGGGGTGATGCCGAGGAAGCTGGCGGACGGATTAGTTTGTACAAGGGCTCTGTCAGCGATCATCGTTTTGTAGCAAATGTAATGAAAGACGTATTCGATACGTATGGCCGTCTGGATGTGCTGGTCAACAACGCAGGACGCACGAATGATCAAATGGCGCTATTTATGGAAGAGCAGCAGTGGAATGAGGTGCTGGATACGAATTTTATCGGCACCTGCTGCTGCTCGCAGGAGGCGGTCAGCTATATGCTGCGCCTTGGAAAGGGAGCCATTATTAATATGGTGTCCGTCAGCGGCATTTACGGACGCGAGGCCCAGACGAATTACGCGGCATCCAAGGGCGCGGTTATGGGCTTAACGAAGCTGTATGCCCGGCTTTACGCCTCGCGAAACATTCAAGTTAGCGCCATTGCGCCAGGCATGATTGAGACGGAAATGGCCCAAGGGGTGCCAGCGGAGAAAATGGCTGATTTTTTAAAGCATACGGCAGCCGGGAGGCTTGGCTCAGCTGAGGAGGTAGCCGAAGCGGTTATGTATTTGGCGGGGCCTCTAGCAAGCTATCATGCAGGTCAAACGTTGAAAATAGATGGCGGATTTTTGCGTTAAGCTGGATGGGGATAGAAGGGGGAATGATGATGAAAACCGCATTTTTGCATCATGCCGAAAGTGCTTCGGGTACAGCGATAGCGCTATATTTGCTGCAGCGGGGCATCCGGGTCGCGGCGAGCTTCCAGACGCCTGAGCAGGCGGAGCAGTTTACGGCAGAGCTGCCGCCTCCGCTGCAGGAGCAATGTCAGACGATTGTTGCACCAGACGTTCAAATGAAAGCAGTCGAGCCCGTGATAGCGGGCATAGCCGAGCAGATGCAAGGGCTTGACCTATATATTCATGGCCATGATTGGGTGGACGAGCTGGAGGCGCTGCAGCATGATCCTGCCGAGTTCGCCCTGAAAAGCTATAGCCTTCTGAGCGAGCTGTTTTTGTACAGCCGGGCGGCGGGAAGCGTGATGGCCCGCAAGCAGCGGGGGCAGATCATCGTGCCGATGCTGGCAGATTCGCTGCATTATGACGGCTTTCCTTCGTCCCCGGTATATAACCAGGGAGCGCTCGCTTTTGTCAAAAGCTTCGCCAAGGAGCTGTCGCCGTTCCGCGTCAGTGTAAATGCGCTGACATTTGGGTATTTTCGCAGGGAGAAGCAAGCGGCCGCTGGTCGAAGTAATCGCAAGCCGTTTGATATTTATGCATTAAAACCGCCAGTGCCGGAATTGGAGGAGCTCGCCCACGGGCTCGGCCTGCTTCTTGATTACGGTCATGGCATGAGCGGTCAAAATACGACATGGGGTTACGGTATTCAGTCTGTTCTCTAGCAAGGACATGAGAGCGCGGCTTAAGCTAACCTTTGAAAGAGGCGGGGCAGATGGGGGATCAGCAGCAGGCCGAGAACGATCAGAAAAAGGAAAATGGGCAGGCTGATGAGCTGTTGGAGGAGGAGCTGGAAGAGGTAGTTGGAGGCTTGGCCACCGTCTCTATTCCACGCTGCAAGCTTTGCCATGTTCGTATCGCTGTGTATGACATGACCGTATGCGCAGTATGCTTTCGTAAAACTCAAGTTTCGCATGGAGGGGAGGATGGCCAGCAATGATCGGCAAATACGATCGCTTGGCCTTCTGTTTGTTTTTGGTGTTGGTAATAGGCTTTATTACAGCATCATGTGCAAGCACGTCACAGCAGGCCTATCAATTGGAATCAGACAAACAAGCTCATGCAGCAAGTCCAGCCGCCTCTAGCCCATCTCCCGCAAGTTCTGCCGTTCCGGCTGCTAAAGCGGAGGCGGGGGAGAATGCTGGAAGTAAGGTGGAGCTTCCGCTTTACACAGAGGAGCAATTAAAGACTTACCCGGAGGACATCCGAGACATTTTGAGCAGAGGCAAGCTGAGGGTAGCTCTCTATCAGGAGGACCGCTATCCGTTTTTTTATGTAGATGATCAGGGAGTGCTCCGCGGAAGCGATGTTGAGCTTGCAAACGACATCGCTCTTAAGCTTGGCGTACAAGCAGCATTTATACGTACGGCAAATTCCTTCAATGAAGTTATTAATCAAGTATCCCTAGGGGAGGCGGATATCGGTGTTTCCAAGCTGAGCATTACCTTGGAGCGGGCGAAGCGGGTATTATTTTCCGATGCCTATTTGAATTTGAAGCAAGCGCTGTTAATTAACCGTATGCAGCTTGCCGCAATTACTGAAAAAGGCGATGCTGCTGATCCGCTTGCCCTCATCCAAGGCCGTGGGGAACAGGTGGGCATTGTTGGAGGCACCTCTTATGCGGGCTTTGCCCAGGAGCTTTTTCCAAATCAAAGCCAGGCGAGCTATCCGAATTCGGCTCAGTTGTTTGATGGCGTAAGGCAGGGGGATGTGCTGGCAGCCGTTTATGATGCCTTTGAAATTTCCCGTTATTTGAAAAAATACCCTTCGTATTCGCTCCAGCTGCAATTCGTGCAATTGGACGATCACGATGATGATATTGCCATTGCCGTCGATCCGCAGCGTTATCATCTCCACCAGTGGATTAATACCTATCTCCATATGGAGCAGAAGGAAATTCAAAAACGGCTTGAAAACTTTGAAATATAAGCCCATTACAAGTATGAAACTTATAGATTCTTATATTTTTAAAAAATGATATGGTATGATGCAGAAGCGAGCGTTACTGCTCCGGCCATCTTATTTTGTAATAAAAAGGGGTAATCAGCGGTGAAGCTTCCATGAAGAGACGTGTGCCTTTCCTCTATTTTTTCGTTCCGATAGCGCTGGCTGCATTTATATTCATTATATTAATGACTTTTAATTCTGCTTTGGATAAGGATAAACCAGAAGCGAGCAGGGGGAAGCTGTCGATTACGGCACAGGATCAGATTGCGGGTAATGGCAGCTCGCTGGACGGCGAGTGGGAATTTTACTGGAATCAGCTGCTGGAGCCTGATGATTTTACAGCGGGGAACGCCGGTGAGGCTGGCTACATAAAAGTGCCCAGCTCATGGAGCAAGCATGAAGTTGACGGACAAAAGCACACAAGCAAGGGCTATGCCACCTATCATCTTGTCGTACAATTGCCCAAGACGGACACCGAGCTGGGCCTGGTTGCTAAAGGGATAACATCCGCCCACCGCATGTGGATCAATGGGAGGCTCGTTTCCGAAAGTGGAGTCGTTGGTCGAAGCGAGGCGGAGGCGACACCATATATGATGCCGTCAGTGCTTCGGTTGGAGGTAGGACAGACGCAGGCAGACATTGTCATACAAGTGTCTAACTACACGCAGCGCAAAGCAGGCCTGTTTGCTTCTTTAACTTTGGGGGAATACGACAGCCTCCATTCGTATATGAAAAAGAAGCTTGTGTTCGAAAGTATGTTAATAGGCTGCATGCTCATTATGGGGCTCTACCACATCGTTTTATTTATCCTCTTGCGTAAAAATTGGGAATCTTTATTTTTTGGCCTCATTTGCATTTTGCTGGCTATGAAAAACAGCTCCCAATCCCAATATACGTTAGCCGTCTTATTTCAAAACCTAAACGACAATGCTTTAATTAAAATCGAATATTTAGGATTTCTCGGGAGCGCCCCGTTGTTTGTGCTGTTTTTCTATTACAGCTTTCCACGCCAAATGACAAAACGAACGCGCAATATATTGTGGATTCCGGGCATACTGCTTACCTTGTTTATTGTGGTGACGCCGGTTCAAATATTTACGAAGCTGGCCGTTGTCATGCAGGTTTATGCGATTGTGATTGGTTTTGTGCTCATTCAGTATGTATTTAAGGCTGCCATTGGCAGGCTGTCGGGCGCAAATTTGATGCTGACGGGCACCGTCGTCTTTTTTATTACGGTCGTCAACGATATTTTGATGAGCAATGACACGATTAGAACGGGCATCTATTTTCCATACGGGCTGTTGTTTTTAATTATATGCTTATCCATTATTGTATCGATTAAATTTTCCAATGCCATTAAAACGAATGAACGCCTATCCGCCCGCCTGCTCGATTTGGATAAGGTGAAGGATGAGTTTTTGGCCAACACTTCTCATGAGCTTCGCACGCCGCTGAATGGTATTATCGGGCTGGCGCAGTCGCTGCTTTACAGCATGCATGATCGGATGGAGGACAGCCAGCGTGTACATTTGAATATGATTGTATCAAGCGGGCAGCGCATGTCCTATTTGATTAATGATATTTTGGATTACGCTCTATTAAAAAATAATGATATGCGCCTTCATATTGCGAAAATTGATTTGCATCAGCTGGCGCAGGTTGTGCTGACCGTCGTCAAGCCGCTGGTGACGGGCAGAGATTTAGTGCTCCTTAATCAAATTGACACGGATTTTCCGCCGATTTATGCCGATGAAAACCGGATGCAGCAAATTTTATTTAATTTAATAGGCAATGCGATCAAATATACGCCATCGGGGTATGTGACGATAAGTGCACAGCATTACCGCGGCTATGTGGAAATTCACGTCGAGGATACCGGCATCGGCATAGCAGAAGACAAGTTTGAAATCATTTTCAACCCTTTTGAGAAGCTTGAATCCATTGATGATACCGGAGCAGGACTTGGACTTAAAATTACGAAGCAGCTTGTCGAACTGCATGGCGGGGAAATTACAGTATGGTCGAAGGTGGGGCAGGGCTCTCTATTCAGCTTCACGATTCTTCATCAACCGGTTAATCGTTCTGCTGGATCGTTGATGATGCAGAAGGAGACGGGCAGGCAGGCGCTCATGGCTGATAAGAAGCCTCAAGCTGCTGAATCGATGGCAGCATCCCTATACGCTCCAGTAGGGGATAGAAGCGATGCAGAGCTGTCTGTACAGCGTCCTTATCGCGTGCTGATTGTGGACGATGAATCGGTGAATTTGCAAGTGGTCATTCAACAGCTGGCACCGCTGCCATGCATATTCGAGACCGCCACTAGCGGCGCGGAGGTGCTGGCGCGCATGGATGAGCTGCATGAGGTGGATTTGGTTATTGCCGATTTAATGATGGTTGGCATGTCTGGTTATGAGCTGTGCGGCCTGATTAGAGAAAAGTACAATTTAATTGAGCTGCCTATATTAATTATGACAGCCAGCAGCAGGGATCATACGATTAAGGCCTGCTTCAGCGCTGGAGCAAATGATTATATTTCGAAGCCGATCGGGCGCAATGAGCTCGTAAGCCGCGTTCGTACGCTGCTGCTGTTAAAAAGGTCCGTTCAGGAAGTGAGCCTGAATGCGCAGCAGCTTGCCGAGCTAAACGAGCAGCTTTCCGAGCTGAACACGAATCTGGAGCATCGCATTCATGAACGAACGGTGGAATTGGAGCGCAAAAACAAAGATTTAAGCCGGCTGGAGCTGTCACGCAGGCGGCTGCTCAGCGATATTTCACATGAGCTGCGTACGCCGATGACGGCGATTCAAGGCTATGTGGAGGCGATTGTATCTGGACTTGTGGAGCAGGAAGCAGATAAAAAAAGATATTTGCAGATGGTTTTGGTCAAAGCGCTCGGTCTAAACCGTTTAATTCATGATTTATTCGAGCTGTCGCGGCTGGAATCGGGCAAATCCGAAATGATCTTTCTCATGATGACTCTTCAGGAGCTGGTGGCGAAAATCGAGGATAAATTCATGCTCGATGTTGTGCGCGCCGGGCTGCATTATGATTTTCAGCTGGCATTCGATTCGGCTAAACTGGCTGAATACCATGTCGTTGTGGATATGGACAGAATTACGCAGGTGTTGACCAACCTCGTATTTAATGCGATTCAGCACACGGGGGCGGAAGGGCGGATTCGCATACATTGTGCGATCGAAGAATGGGCAGGCGATGAAGATTCCGTCGGCCAGCTCACCATCCGTGTTCAGGATAATGGGGCAGGCATGCAGAAAGAGTCGCTGCCGTTTGTATTCGACCGCTTCTTTCGGGAAAAGCATGATCGGCAGGCGGTTCAGGGGAGCGGAATTGGCCTTGCGATTGCCAAAGAAATCGTCCACTATCATGAGGGGGAAATTCATGTGGAGAGCGCGCTGGGAGTAGGAAGCACCTTCTATTTCACGCTTCCGCTGTACGTTTTTGATTAGCGGGGGGAACAAGCTTTTTATTAAAATATAGAAGACGGCTTCAGCCGTTTGCGCTTAATTCTGTGAAAATGTTAATCCTACAGACCTATTTAGCTGTGTTATAATTTTGCCCAGAGAAAGAATGCTGGGAGATTGCTCCAGCTAGGGCGTGTTTTATGGTGAGGCACAGCAATGGTTTGCTGTTATCGCTTCAAGTGAAATACGACCACAATATTCTGGGAGGTACGTATGATTAAAGAAAGCAGGCCGGTTAAACGGCTAATATTCGCTATGGTTTTGGGAATGCTTCTGCTATGCATCGGGCCCTTGGCAAGCGCTTCGGCCGCGGATGACGCGAAGATTAAACTCGACGGCAAGCAAGTAGTGCTGAATGATTCTACGTTTATTCTGGATGGAAGATTGTATGTGCCTGTGGCCCGCATCGCTGAATTGTTCAGTGCCAAGTCGAGCTGGGATAGTGACAATGAGGAAGTAACGATACATACGGCATTGAATGATAAAATCGTACTCGGAAACGAAGTGCCCGTTGTCTATTTCAACGATGAGCGCTATGTGATGGATGCGGCTCCCGTTTTTAAGGAAGGCAGACTGTATGCGTCCCTGCGCCAATTGGCCGAAATGCTGCATGCCGATTTGCAAGTGAATGCACAGTCAGGCGATATTGAGCTTGCTGCTGTGAAGCCAGCAGTAGTAACAGACAAATACGGTATAGACGAGATTAGCAAGGAAACGAGCAGCAGCAAGTCGGTGCTGCTTAAGCGTAATGGACTGGATAGCAAGACCAAGCTTAAAGCAGGCACGAAGCTGAAGGTGGTCATTCCTTCAATTTTCGATTACGCAGCTGACCCGTTCACAGAAGCAGATTTGACGCTGCTTGCCAAGATTACAATGGTTGAATCAGGCTATGAGTCGTATCAAGGGCAGCTTGCCTTGGCGAATGTTATTTTGAATAGAGTGAAGGACTCCCGTTTTCCGAATACGATTCGTGAAGTAATTTATTCCGGCAGACAGTTCCCGCCAGCACACAATGGCCTCCTTGATAAAAGCAAGCCCAATGAAGGCTCCCTCCGCGCAGCCAAGGAAGCGCTGAACGGCAAGAACAATGTGCAAAATGCCATCTACTTCTTTAACCCCAATGTATCCCAAGGCGCGTTCTGGGATAGCCTGGATGTCATTACGACGATCGGCAATCATAGCTTCGCAAAATAGGAACGACACATATAGAGAAGTCCGTTATGGCGTAGTGAGCCGTAATGGACTTTTTTTGCTGTTAGCAGGAAACTCTGCAATAGTATTCAATTTTTTGAGAGCGAGCAAGTTATAAAACATTGGGTAAATGGAATGCTGAAAGGCAACGGTACATCACGATGAAGTTTGCAGAAAGCTGTTCTCCTGAACAGATTGAAGGCAGGATGAAACGGGGCGAGCTCCATCTTTGTGTATGCCATAAAACGACCTACCGATGGCTATATCAAGGACGACTCTAAAGGGTATAGAGTTTTTCTAAGGCATAAGGGGAAACGTCGTCAAACATTAGCGCGGACGCTTTACGATCGGGTTATCTATACACCAGCGCTCCAAAGAAATACGTAAGCGAGAAGCCTTCGGGAATTGGGAAAAGGATATAGTTGTTTCTAGTCATGGAAAAATCAAGGCTTGCGTAGCCACTTTTGCTGTGCGTAAAACAAGATGCTACCACGCGATTAAAATGAAGGATCGTACAGTCTCTTTCATGGAGATGGCTTATAAAAAGGCTGTGCGTTTAATTTCTCCATCTGTATTCGTAACGGCTCTCCCGTCGATCACGGTAAAGAGTTTACTAGTCACGAACGCCAAACAGCTCTGTATGGCATAAAGTTATATTTTCCCTATCCTTATTCATCATGGAAACGTCATCGGAAGTGTCTCGGATGAAAAACCGCACATGAAGCTTCTAAGATTAAGGTGTCGTATTTGGCTTGACAATCTGTCAAGTAAACATGCAATACCTAGCGATAGAAAAATTGTAAAATAGATAAATATATATTTGAAATAAAATAAATCCTATTAACAATTTAGCTCAATGAGTCGATATGTATAATAGGCTAAGGGTGTTGACCAATTATTACAATGTGAAAATTTAAAATATCCCTTTTTTTGTTTTGAAAATTATCTAGACATTAAAATGAAATTTAAAAAGGCAACTTGGATGAGATATTAATGAATAATTTCTTGTAACAGAATGGGGGAGATCGGAAATGTTTATTGTAAGTAGAATTGCATTGAATATTATGTACTTTCTTTTATTCTTATGGTTAGTTATTCACTTTATTTCTTATAAAATACCTTTAATTGTTTATAACATTGTCGTTTTGTTTTATTGGTCGATTTTTCCCTTTGTATCCTTGTTATTTTTCTTTTGTTTTTTCTTCTGGATTTACAAATGGTTATCGGTAAAACGAATTATGTCTTTTATATTTTTGATTCCTATTATTATAATTATGATTATACCTATATTAAATGAAAAAGTTCGGCTCTATACTTCTATTCCAAATGAAAAAAGTATAGAAAGTTATTTTGTGAATTCTTCTAAATACTCTTTAGCTCTTGATACATCGGTTAATTATAATAACAAAGAAAAGATACTAGATTTGTATATAAAAATAGAACCGGAAATATTTAAACAAATTGTTTCTAATAGTTCAAAACAATTAAAAATCGAAAAAGAGAAAGAGAGCAGTTATTTCATTAATAAGCTATATTTGAATTTTATCACGCTACCTAGTGAATTGGTCTCAGAAACTAGAGTGCCTAAACTAATAACGGTCTATGGTTACTGGGGAGATTCATTAATTATGCAGGCTAGTTTTCGACAAGAAAAAAATAAATATCAAATAGTCGAACCTTACCCAAATATTGATTTTATAGGTAATAAGGGTGAATGGTATTTGGAGTACGAATTAAACAATGTGCTGAACCAAATCTTTATCCAAGAAGGCGAGGGGGATTTTCGCTACAATTTTAAAACCTTAATACTTAAAGAGGGAAAATACGGTAATTGAGAAAATAAATGGGTTTTAATGTGGTTATTTAAATTGATATAATTTTTAATTTTAACGAAACTCACTAGCGTTGCATAAATCCTCAGTCATTTCGAAGAGTGAATATTCAGAAAACGTATTTTGTGGTTGAAATGAAAAAGGTCAGATGGCCTTTAAAGGTAGCCTTTCCATTTGGTTTATTTATGTAATTATGTTGACAATTAGTCGAAATAATTGCCTACACCCATTAAGCTCCGGTCCGTTTTTGTTGTCGTCCTTTTGACGTCCGACTGGGCTTTTTCTTGAGCTGTCTGATCCACTGGCCACACGGCTGCCATAGGAGGTTCGTTAACCAGCGCGTGAGCTGCAACAAGCTGTGTTTGACCTTCGTTTCCAGCTTCACCAGCGTAAGCAAGCAAAAGGCAATCAGGGCGATCCAGACCTGGTTCGTTACGGCCTGTTCGCTCGTGTCATAAAGATGCTTGATCTGCAAATGCTGCTTTATCCACTTGAAGAACGTCTCGATCGCCCAACGATTGCGGTACATCTCACTGATTTCATCACAGCTCAGGTCGAAGCGGTTGGTTACTAGAAAGAGCAGATTGCCCTCCGAATCTTGTGTTTGTACCATCCGCAGAGCATGCTTCATTTTCTTCTGCTGCGAGCCGATTCGGACGCGCCAATCAGCCGAAACCTGGCTGCCTTCGGGGACATGGCGTTCCTCCAGCGGCTCGATATGCGTATTGTTTTTCAGACGTGTCACGAAAAAGATGCCGTCTAAACAGTAGCGGTCAAAGGCGGAATAGTCGATGTACCCGCGATCAAAGACATACGTGACGCCCGGCTCATGGACGAGTTCGTTCATCTGGGTTCGGTCATTTTTCTTAGCCACCGTCACCGTTGCCTTCTCCGGGACCCCTTCCTGCTCGCCGAGAAAGCAGAGTCGCATATGGATTTTGATGCCCGCTTTCGTTTTGCGGAACTCGGCCCACTTGAATTTCTGCAGACACAACGTCACGGTAGTCGAGTCGATGATTTTGATCTTGTGACGGTGAGCCACTGTGCCTTGACGGGAAAGCACCTGCCCCGCCAGCCGCTCGAATACGTGTCGCAATAGCTCGGGATCGACTTGCTTGTGCTTGCGGCTGAGCTGCGAAGCCGAGATCGAAGTCAGGCCGAGCTCACGCTGTAAGTCCTCGCCCAGCACATCGTCGGCGATGTGACGCAGACCTTCACGGTTTTGCAACTGCGCAAGCAGAAATAACTTAAGATAGGCGGTGGTGGTCAGCTTTTTCGTGTATTTATCCTGCTGGCATTCCGCTACGGCAGTTGTGAACATTTTCGTACAGATTGGCGCAAGCCATTTACCAAATGAAGATAATCGCGTATGATTGTCCATGCTGATATCCTTTTCAATGGATTTATGGACAGGTCTACCTCTCCGATCTATTGTAAAGGATTTTTTCATGCGCAAAAACGAATTTCACAGAAAATTTTGAAGATTCAGCGAACATTAATGCAACGCTAGTGACTTCAGATAATAAGTACACTGTTGAGAATTTATCAGTTAGTACAAGTTATAATTTTGCAATTAGAGCAAAAGACGCTGCTGGGAACTATTCTGAATTAAGTGAAAAAATAGCTGTAGATACTAAAAATTTAATGCTTTCTGCTGGTGGTAACCAAAGTTTTGTTTTGAAAGAAACAGACGATGGGACAATTTGGAGGTGGGGGGCTAATAGTTCTGGGCAGTTAGGTGATGGAACTATTGAGCCTGTTTTAACAGCTGCATTTTTGCAAAATTTTAATGAAATTATCGAGATGTCTTCAGGTCAACACCATACGTTGGCTTTAAAACGTGATGGAAGAGTATGGACTTGGGGGGCCAACACTAATGGTCAATTGGGAGATGGGACAAATCAGGGAAAATTAGCTCCATCCTTATTACCCCAACTAGATGGAATCGTAGCAGTTTCAGCAGGTGGGTATCACTCTTTAGCATTAAAAGGTGACGGAACTGTTTGGTCCTGGGGTTATAACGCTCATGGACAATTGGGAAATGGAACGACTACAAATCAATTAACTCCAGTGGGAGTTTCAGGTCTAAATGGTGTTATTGATGTAGCTGCTGGCGAGATAGGCAGTGCTGCATTGAAGAGTGATGGAACGGTTTGGAGTTGGGGATATAATGGAAGCAACCAACTAGGAGACGGAACAACGATTACCCGAAGTACGCCAGGGCAAGTAGTAAGCTTAACCAAGGTAACAGCATTGGCAGTAGGAACAGTTCACAGCTTAGCGCAAAAAGAAGATGGAAGTATCTGGTCGTGGGGAGCGAACGAAAACGGTCAGTTGGGCGATGGAAGTGTGACAAACCGAACGACACCGGTGCAGGTGAAAGAGAATGCAGCGCCAGAGGTGCGTTTAACCAGTCCAATAGGGACGCAAGCTATTCCTACTGAATTTAATATCAATTCCCCAAGTATTGGTTGGTATCAAACCGATGCACCTTTAACGAAATTTTCTGCTTTTCAGGTGCGTGTTCTCGATGAATCAGGCGAAATACTTGTTGATTCAGGAACCATTAATCAAAATAACACAATGAATTCTAGTAACTGGACTGTTAATGTAGCTTTACCAACTTTTCGTAAATTACAAGTATCTGTAAGAGTTAAAGATAGTATCTTGTGGTCAGACTGGTCTACAAAAGGTTGGATGATTATAAAGTAATAAATTAGAGTTACAGATGGGCCGTTCAATTGCTGACCTTATAATGTGAAAATCATGGCAGATAATGATACGGTTAGCGATGTAGTAAATTAAAGGGGCGATGATTTTATTGTAAAGAAAATCTCACTTTCATTGTAAATCAAATGTTGAATAACCAGAACTATTCGCCTATTAATTAAGGCAAAACTAGAGAGTCGCTGAGAAGCGGCTCTCTTTATATTTAGTGCCCATATAATGAAAAATCCTTATTTTCTACTTGAAATTACCCCTACAATAGTAATCGAATAATCCAAAACGTTTGAAAGAAAGAACCAGTTCTAATTTAATAAACTATGCTTATGGATACTCCATGATATTTTAAGATAAGCTTGCTAACAGATAGGTAAGCATAACAGTAATTCAGAAGGAGGCTTCGCGTTACGATGCAAACGAGCATTTTAGTGTAATGGGGGAGATGGATACTTGGTATGAGACAATCCGATCTCTGGTCGCTTCTGCGGCAAGATTGTATTCTGTATTTGATGCTAATTCTTTTTGTGTTTGGTGGTGCTGGAACATTTCCAACAGTTTTTACAAAGTGAATATTATTTCATTTGCCCAAAATACGTTAATGATCGGTTTCTACTTTTTATTATTCGTATTCCTGACGTAGATCGTATACGCCCTACTGCTGAGTGAGGTGGAAAGCGCCTTTTTCAAAAGGAACGTATAAATGCTAACGTATAAGCCGCATATTCTCTAAGTCATAATCGTATTGGGAATTGCAACGAATATTCTTTAACCCAATTCAAAGCAGTGGGAGACCATTCCTGCCCTCCATCCCGGATTGGTGTAAAAGGTAAAATACGTGTTGTACCAATTTTACGCAAATAGACTTCGTTTATAGAGACAAAAAGAACTAGATTTCCATTGGAAATAACTATAAAATGGAAGTGTAACTTGAAACTCAGTTTCATCAAGTGAAACAGGAGGCGGAATATATGGCTTATCATTTTTATGGTATTGATCATGTTCAGCTTGCAGCCCCAGAAGGCTGCGAAACAGAGGCAAGGAGCTTTTTTAATGGCATATTGGGGTGGACGGAAATTCCAAAGCCGGAAGCTTTACAAAAACGCGGCGGAGTCTGGTTTGAATGCGGCACCCATCAAGTACACATTGGGGTACAGCGGGATTTTGTTCCGGCAACGAAAGCTCATCCTGCCTTTCACATACAGAGTCTGGATGAATTGCGCGAGCATTTGCTTCAGCATCATATCCAGGTAATCTACGATGAGGCCAGGGCAGATGAAGGGGTCAAACGCTTCTATTTAAACGATCCATTTGGTAACCGCCTTGAGTTTCTAGAGTGGCTCTCCTAATCATTTAATAAGCCGAAGGCAGACGTCTATACGCAAAAGCCCCTATCCGGGGATGAACCTGGACAGGGGCATAGCTCGCAATAAGCATTCCGTTTATGGAAGAGACAGCCTTATGATTTAAGAGAGGCGATATGCAGCTGTTTATTGCGTTCCTTGAAGCGTACATTATGGGAGGAAACGTAGGCGTAATGATCCGCTTCCGGCTCCATGTACAGCTTGGCGCTGTTCAGGGCAAGCACGGCATCGGTAAACGTTCCGGCAATCAGCCTAACCTTGCTGTCATAATGGACGCAGTCGCCAGCCGCGAAAATGCCCGGTACATTCGTCGCCAGACGGTTGCTGACGTTGATTGCCCATTCGCCCAGCTCAATGCCCCATTCTGCAATTGGACCATAGTCGCTCGTATAGCCATGGTTGACGACTACCGCATCAACATCAAGCACCTCGGATTCGCCCGTCTCGGCATGGGTAATGGTAACGCTGTGAATCGTCTCCCCTTGCCCGTTCAGCTGGCTGACGAAATAAGGCGTGCGTACATCAGCGGTTGCCATCATATCCGCGACATGCTTCTCCATCGCTTTGAATTGGTCGCGGCGGTGAATGACGATAACCTCTGCCCCAATGCCCGTAAGCTCATTCGCCCAATCGACTGCGGAATTGCCGCCGCCGGAGATCAGCACTCTTTTTCCACGGAAGGAGATCAGCTCTTGAATGGTGTAATGCAGATTCGTCACCTCGTAGCGGTCAGCGCCCTGAATATCAAGCTTCTGAATTTGCGTAATGCCGCGGCCTACGGTCACAATGACTGTACGTGACAGATGCTGCTCGCCAGTAGTCGAGGTAAGCAGGAAGTTGCCATCCTCTTGCTTTACGACGCCAACGATTTTCTGATTGAACACGAGAGTAGGGTCAAACGTGCGCGCCTGCTGCTCCAGCCAGGCAATCAGCTTGTCACAGCGCATCGGTGGAATGCCGCCGACGTCCCAAATCATTTTCTCCGGGTACGTGTGCAGAAAGCCGCCAAGCTCATTTTGAGCTTCAATCAGCTTGGTTTTCAAATCGCGCATTCCGCTATAGAAAGCAGTGTACATGCCCGCAGGGCCTCCACCAATAATCGTTACATCAAATAATTCCAAGGATTCAGACATTTGAACTAGCCTCCAATTATAATGAAAATCATTATCAACTCGCTATTTTCTATAGTAAAGGAGAATAAGGGGGGCGTCAACAATTGGCATATGTCAAAAAAGAAAATTTTTCCGATTAGCGCTCCGGTCAGTATCCGGTCAGAATCCGTTCAGAGCTATTTGCTATGATGCATGTAGGATGCTGATATCAATAAAGCGGAGGGGAATTTATGGCACTGCAATATTCCTTAATGTTTGAGGAGCGGTCGTTGACACAGTCGATGGTGACAAAGGTTTTTAAGCAACTGGGCTTTGTGGCCGAGCAGCTGGTTCCGCTAGCGGGTGGTTTTCGGGTGGATGAGTTTAATGAAAGAATCGGGTTTTCGATGACGGTTATCGATACGCTCGATATGTCATTTGGATGGGATTCCGACTATTTAGAAGACGAATTTATGTACCAGCAGCATGTGAGCTTTAAGCTGTACAATTCGTACGATACAGAGCCGGAGGCTTGCGAATTGATGCTCCAAATGGTGTTCAGCCTACTTGATATGGCTGGCTCGGATGCCCTCCTGACATTCAGTGATTCAGAAATTTTTTATCGGAAAAATAACGCTCTTTATGTCAATAATGATTTCGGCTTCTGGGAGCATGACAGCGTGAAAGCTTTAATCGGCACGATGGCGTACCAGCCTTTTAGAGCTGTGGTGCATATATAAAAGAAAGCTTATAAATATGATGTCCGCTGAGGAATATATTCCTTGGCGTTTTTGTTATTTGAGAATCATTTATAAGAGTGATTAATTCGGGATATTTTGCTAAAATATGACTATAGCAAATAGTTCTCTGGAAGGATAAATTCTAAGTTACTTTAAATCAAATTTGAGGGATGCTGAATGTCACTTTTATCGCTATTTTTCAATAAAGATATGTATGAGCTAAGGTTGGAGTTTAATCCAAATCAAATTCTAATATTAAAAGCCAGCTGTAATGACCAACCAGTTAGCATCCGGAAAGCGATAGACGAACTGCCCCGAAATGACTTGCCGGAGTATGTCAAAACTTCAACTAGCAGTCTGTTATTCTTGGCGTTGGAAGACTGGCTATCAATACGAAATGGACTGCAAGAGCTGAGTGGTCGCAGTAATCCTCGCAAAATAAAGTTTTATTTTGACAAAAAGTTAAGAGACTTAAATGTGACTGAAATAATTTATGATCGTCCTGAGCTTGTTCTAGAAGGTTATCCTGTAAACAGGGATGGAATTGGAGAAGTTTATGGTGTGCCTGTTGTGCAATTTGAAGAAACATTGATTTCCGCATTAGAATTATCTCAGTTATTGGAGTCAGATGAAATAGTTTTACGATTAGAAAATGGCTGGGTTGCTGCAAAGCAGATTAAAACACTTGGTATTGCTCCCAAGGGAAGAATGATAGATGGAACTTTGATAGATCCACTCTATAAACTGACTCCAGAAGAAATAATTATGCAGCACACAACGCAATTACAGGGTTCCAGAAAGAGACTGATTATTAAAGAACTAGCCACGCATAAAAGCAAGGAGGTTTCAGTACTAGAACACCTATTGTTTTTAACGAAATGGGGGCTAAGCGGAGGTGTTTTTGGAGGAGCTATTCGCTTCATGCACGAAATCATTGCTTTTTTGGAGCAAATGACCGAAAGTGCACCGTTATGTCGGATAATGGTAATTGGGAAAAGTAATCTGTTGGAGTCTATTAAACTTCATTGGCATAATTATCGAGCTGTATGGTTGAATGGGAGCCAAGAGGATCCCACTTTACCAGAGAAATGGTCAGGCATTATTTTTCTGACGCCAAAAGTTCTAGCACAATATCAGGATATGCAGGCAATAGCTATTGATTTATTAATCATGCTGGAGCCGGATGACATGACCAAATCGAATTCTACTTTGGTTTTTCGCCATTTAGATGAATTAAGAACGAGAATAAGAATATCTATTTTCTCTGATAAAGGGTATATGACACAAAGTGAAACTAGAGCAGCACAGCTGGCATTAATTCATGTTGATAATTCTGTTATTCAAAACTATACCTTTCTTCAACCGGAATCAGAAGATAGAGATATCGTTGACTTAAAAACAGAGTATGAAGGATTTGCAGAAATAGAATGGACAGGGAAGGAAGATGAGATTCCCATTCCTAAACAGGTTCCTGTTCAAGTATTTGCGAGCGAGCAGGTACCACAAGTTATTCATAGTACAGACTCACATCAGTCTTCCCCTACGAAGTTTGTAAAGCAAGCGAAGAAGCTAGAAAAATTCAAAGAAAAGTCAGCCGAATTTGTTCCTTTTATGACATATTATCCTACTTATGAAAGTCTGACTACTGGACAGCGGAAATGGTATTTTTACTGGAGGGAGGAAGTTCGTCAGCAACGTTATCCGAATACTGATGCTTCCTATATTTTTCTATACGTTTATGAGTTAATAAATGGTATTGGCTGGGAAGAGGCGTTTCAAGGATATAATCAGTTAATAAACGTAATGTATGCCTATGAGAAGGAATTTCCTAAGATTTCTTATTATTTAATAGATTGGATCGCAGATTTTGTAACTATTCATAAACTGGAGCAGCAACTGGAGTCCGAACTGTATGCCGTAGCTCCATTTGTATCAGGCAAATGGCTGGATAGAGAACTTTTCAGACTATTTAAAGAAGAACCTCTTATTCTCCCGTTTGAGTTTATTAGTAGTTTATCAAATTATAATGTAAAACAGAGTAGCTTTTATAATTCGGGTGAGGATATGCTCATCCAAGATTATATGCCTAAAATCATAACGTTAGTTGATGCTTTTTATAAGAAAAAATATAAAACTACATTGTTTGATAAATATAATTCGGGTGAGCCCGTAGAGCAGGAAAAGCCTGTTTTTCAAGGCGCTATTTATGATAGTTCTACTTTTGGATCGAGTATCGTCGTAAGTATGCCTTATATTAGCAGTCATGAGCCGCTACGAGAGTTTATAACTCAGCTAATGAGAGAAACTGAAAACGTATTGCGGCAGCAGAAGGGCTATAAGAATAAATTGCGCAACATTGAATTGCCTATAGATGTCATAAAACTTATCCAAAGTTATTTGGAGCGGGAGCTTGGGGGAAAAGCTGTTAAGTTGCAAGACGAGATTATTGTGAAAATTGATGCAGAAAAGCTTGCTCAACTCATACAAGATTCTGAATTAGTACGCCAAATGCTAACGACAGAGGAAGCAGAGCAGGTGCAAGGTTTCGCACTTGCAAACATGCAGACAGCGGCAACTAAGACGGATGAAAAAGAGAACAGAATAGAGCTTGTTGAAGCAATTGCACAGGATGGAGAACTTGAGGAAGAGAACGAGGAATCCCGCAAAGTTGAAGTTAACATTTCAGCGGAAATGGGCGAAGACGAGCAATTATTAGCTGAACGACTGGAGGCTATACATTTGGAGGTGCTTGATGCTTTGATTCGAGGTGATAGCATGCTGGAGGTACAGCGTATTGCAGAAAAGGCTGGTACAATGGTCGAACTGCTACTGGATGAAATTAATGATGCAGCAATGGATACGATAGGTGATTTAATTATTTGTGATGATGAGATTGTAGCTGAATATTTACCGATCATAAAACAATTGAAGAGGTGAGTAACCAATATGAGCATGATTAAAATTCCGAAGCGTATGACGACAGCATTAATTAACTCTCTTACAGCAGGGGTTGTACCACGTATTGGTCTTGAGCATATTGCAGTAGGAAGAAAATATGAAATCGAAGCGCTGCTACGTGATATGGAGAATATAGCTGAAGGAGGAGCGGCCTTTAAACTGATTACCGGAAGATATGGAAGCGGGAAAAGCTTTCTATTGCAAGTAATTCGCAACTTTTCAATGGATCGCGATTTCATTGTAGCAGATGCTGATTTATCTCCTGAAAAAAGGCTCGTTGGTACGAAAGGTCAGGGCCTAGCCACTTATCGGGAGCTTATGTCTCACCTTTCCACTAAAACGAGGCCAGATGGAGGCGCATTGGAAGTCATTTTGCAAAAATGGATAAATGGTATCCAACAAACGGTCATGAAGGATATGGGACTCAGACCTGGCGACCCCGCATTGAATTTAGAAGTCGAGCAACGAATCTTTCTTGTAGCTAGCGGAATGGAGACAATGGTCAATGGTTTTGATTTTGCTGCTGTACTTACAATTTATTGGAATAGTTACAAAGCAGGAAATGATGAACAAAAACAAGCAGCTCTCCGATGGTTTCGAGGAGAATTCCCCACTCGTACTGAGGCTAGAAGAGCTCTCAACGTTGGTGTCATAGTTGATGATGATAATTGGTATGATTATATGAAGTTATGGTCCGAATTTGTATCACAAATTGGATATAAAGGGTTGTTGTTGTTTATAGATGAGGGTGTTAATTTATATAAAATTTCAAACAGCGTATCTCGGCAAAGCAATTATGAAAAGCTGTTGATGATATTTAATGATACGATGCAGGGAAAGGCTAAGCATCTGGGTATTTTTATTGGGGGAACGCCTCAATTTGTAGAAGATGAACGGCGCGGGCTTTTTAGCTATGAAGCTTTACGCTCTCGTCTGATAGAAGGACGCTTTGGCAAAGAAGGCAGCATGATGAATTATGCGGGACCAACCATTCGCTTGGAAATGCTATCTTATGAAGAGATTTTGCATCTGCTTCAAAAATTAAAATCCATTCATGCTATGCACTATCAGTATGAAGAGCATCTTTCGGATGTGGAGATTATTCAGTTTATGGAACAGGCTGCAAGTAAATTAGGTGCCGATTCGCTACTGACGACTCGTGAAGTTGTAAGGGATTTTATGGATTTGCTGCACACGTTGGCGCAAAATCCAGATATGAATTTTGGGGAATTGATTCGAAATCGGTCGGTCAAATCTGCCAGTCACGATCCTGACGATGTTCAAGACTTTTTGGCGGAATTTGAATTATGAGCAGCAATCCTTTTTACAGACTTGCCCCCTTCATCCAAGAATTTATTTATAAAAAGAAATGGGATGTGCTGCGCGAAGCACAAGCTGATGCCTGCCATATTATTTTAGATACAAATAAGCATCTGTTAATAGCCTCTGGTACAGCTTCTGGAAAAACAGAAGCTGCTTTTTTTCCTACAATTACAATGCTAGATCATAATCCATCGGGAACGGTTGGCATACTTTATATTAGCCCATTAAAGGCCTTGATTAACGATCAGTTTCATCGATTGGAAGAACTGTTACAGGAAGCTTCTATACCTGTATGGGCTTGGCATGGAGATGCTTCTCAGTCAGCTAAACAACGGTTACTTAAAAAGCCATCTGGCATTTTACAAATTACACCGGAATCGCTAGAAGCCATGTTAATGAATCGGCCAGAATTAATTTTACCGTTATTTGGAGATTTACGGTTTATTATTATTGACGAGATTCATGCTTTTATGGGAACAGACCGTGGTATTCAATTACAGTGTCAATTAGTCAGATTAGCCCGATTGAGTAAAACTGAACCTAGACGTATCGGTTTATCTGCAACTTTAAGGGACTATGATTATGCTGCTAATTGGCTTGCTTTAGGAACTGCCGCTTCCGTTCAAATAGTAGCTCCGCAGACAGGGCGTAAGTTAAGACTTGCAGTAGACCATTTTATGTTCCCTAGTGTAGAAATTGAGGAGGATGAAGAGAGCTTTTTGAAGGCACAAGAAGCTTATTACAAGGAGATTTATAATGCTACTTATCGCCATAAAGCGTTAATATTTGCAAATAGTCGTCAAGATACGGAACACACGATTATGGAAATGCGCCGTCTGGCTCAAGAGCGACAGGAGGCTGATATATTCTACGTTCATCACGGAAATATTTCTACGCAGCTTCGTGAAGAAGCGGAGGCAGCGTTACGTGAAGTCCAAGGTCCAGTTGTAGCTGCGGCTACACTAACTCTAGAACTTGGCATCGATCTCGGTGAACTGGAACGTGTTGTTCAACTGGGGGCTCCGTATTCATGTTCGAGCTTTGTACAGCGCTTAGGAAGATCTGGACGTAAAAAGGATGCCTCATCAGAAATGATTTTCTTTTGTTCGGAAAAAGAATATGAAGGGGCATTGCTTCCTGAACAATTGCCTTGGGAAATGCTTAGAGCAATAGCGATTATAGAACTCTATATCAGGGAAAAATGGGTAGAATCTTTTAAGACCCGTGGTATGCCGCTAGGTCTGTTGTACCATCAGAGTATGAGTTTATTAAAAGGTATGGGTGAAGCAAAACCTGCTGTACTCGCAAGTGCTGTACTATCACTTCCAGCTTTCAAAGATATCCAACCTGATGCTTATCGGCTGTTTTTGCGTCATCTGATTAAAACGGATCATTTGGAGATAACTGAGACAGGGACATTGATTATAGGTCTTACTGGAGAGAAAATTGTGAATCATTTTCGTTTTTATTCGGTATTTGAAGGCAATGAAGAATTTTTTGTTTTTAATGGTTCACAGCAGATTGGTTCGCTTGATCATGCCCCACCTGTCGAAAATTGCTTTACATTAGCAGGTAAAATATGGGAAGTAACAGGAGTGGACGATAAACGCAAACATATCTATGTCGTTCAAGCAAAAGGTAGAAAAAATACGATTTGGAATGGTACTCAGGGTCACGTGGACACTCATGTGATGAAGAAAATACGAGAAATCTTAACAGGTAGTGAGGCGTATGTATACCTTAAGCCAAATGCAGCGAAAAGACTGGAACAGGCTCGACATTTTGCTGCAAATAATGGTTTGCTGGAGGATTTAGTGGTAGCAGCAGGAGGAGAACAATTTTATATAATTCCATGGGTGGGAAGCCAAGCTTTCGATACATTGATAAGAGTATTGAGATTTGAGCTTTATAGTGATATAGAACCTCGTTCCATTAAGGAAAGAAGCCCTTATTTTTTGCGAATCACTTCAAAGATAGATGCAGCTGAACTGAAGCAGAAAATATTAAGCACAATCCGGAAACCGTTAATTCATGAAGCTTTAATGGCTGAGGATGAAGCTCCAAGGTTAGGGAAGTACGAAGAGTTTATTCCTCCAAAATTGCTGCGAAAAGCATTTTTGACGGATGGTATTCATTTGGAGGAATTAATTCATGCTTTACAGTGACCTTAAAGTATATATTAAAACTGATAGATCAAGGATATTACTGTATGAGAATTTAGTTAAGAAGAAAGACGATTGCCCCTTCTAAAAAAGGAGAGGCGATCGTCTTTTTCTTCGTTAAGGACTCAGCACCTACAACGTCCTAGCAATATCAACCAGCGACTGCGACATGTCGTTAATTTCATCCATCGAGGCGTTGACCTGCTCAGTCAGGGCAGCCTGCGTCTGTGTTAAGCTAGCCATATTATGAATGTGCTGGAGAATTTCCTCGATATAATCCTTCATCGTGTTCAAGCTGTTTTCGATATTGACCGTTGCATCGGCGCTGTGAACGGCCAGCTTGCGCACTTCATTGGCGACGACGGAGAAGCCTTGGCCGAGCTCGCCGGCACGCGCTGCCTCAATCGCAGCATTAAGGCCCAATAGATTCGTCTGATTGGCGATTTCTTTAATAAAATTAGAAATGTTTTTCGTCTCATCGGCACTATTTTTAGCATGATTGGCAGCTTCGGTCGATTGCTCTTGGGCAACGGCGAGCTCCTGCGCCTGGGTCGTTACATTGTTAATGCCTTTGACCATATCCATAATCGATTGCGAAAGCTGCTCGGTTTTCTCATTCAACAGCTTGACGACATCATCTTTATTTTTCTCATATGTAATATCCCGAATCGTGCCGGCAACGCGAAGCGGAACGCCTTTGGAGTCCCGGATCGTTTCGCCGCCTGCATGAAACCAGCGATATTCGCCATTTTTCAGCTTTAAGCGGTAGTCCAGATCATACGGCGTTTTACCGCTGTAATCGTTCATATGATCCGCAAACCCTTTCACCGTCCGTTCGGCATCGTCAGGATGCAGCCTGCTGCTCCAACTGCTGAATACGTTAGGGAAATCACTCTCGTCTTGAAAGCCGAGCGTTTTGCGGAATTGGGGCGACCACCAAAATTCATTATTTGGATTGACCACGTCGCCAGCTACAACCGTCATATCCCATGGGGCTTCAACTAGGGCGCGGTTAATCAGATCGTAGCGCGTAACGAGAGCCGCTGTTTCCTGATCCTTCATTTTCTTGTCATGGATATCGAATAAAGCGCCAGCTACGCGGAGCGGAACACCCTTCGAGTCTCTTACCGTCGTGCCCGTTGCACGGAACCAGCGATATTGACCATTTTTCAGCAGCAAGCGGTATTCCAAATCGTAAGGAACTGTCCCGGTTCGATCGTTCAAATGGTCGGCAAAGGCAGCGAGTACCCAGTCATGATCATCTTTGTGCAGCTTGGATGACCAGCTGTCCAGTATATTCGGAAAATCAGCCTCATTCTGATAGCCTAGCATTTTGCGCAATGCATCGCTCCAAATAAACGTGTTTTTCGGATTAACCGGATCTCCGGCAATGACCTGCATATCCCATAGTCCAACTTGGATAGCCTCCGTTACAAGCTGTAAACGAAGCTCCGCATCTGCGGCCTGCTGGGTCACCATCTGAAGGGCGGCATTAAAATGCTCTACAATGGCTTTCGTTGCGTCTGAATGGATAGCAGGCAGGGCAAATGGAGAAAAATCATGCTGTGAAAATAGCTCGGAGCGTTTTTTGGCTTCTTCTAGCAAGGCTGTCATGGGCTTGGATTGAGCATCCTTGAGAAACATAAGGTGTCCCCCTTTTCATTTGCGAAACTTTTTTTATAAAGTCCCAGGTTAACTCAACGATAACACTTAAAAAGCTATATTTCTACAGCGTTCGACAAACTTTCATGGGATTAAATTGCGACATTTTTCCTGAACGGCAAAAACGTATGATAACCGTCCGCTTGACAGCACTTCGAAGGAAGAATGACCGCTGCTAAACTCATAGATTATGATTCAAAGAAAAGCCTTTCAATGGTAATATAGGAGTAATTAGTAGATTAATTTGGGAGGATTTCAGCCTATGAGGTTTGGGCAATCGATTAAAACGAAGCTGATCATCGGCTTTATGGGCGTAATGCTCCCCATTGTCGTATACATGCTCATCAATAATATGTATGCGAAAACAATTGTTCGGGAGAAGGTTTCGGAGACGTATCGCAATACGCTCGATATTTTTGGCGGGCAGATGGATCATAACTTGGAAGAGATCAATGAATATTTGTACCAGATGTCGGTGCTGGATTCCGATGTTGGCCTCCTCACCTCGTTTCCGATGGACAGCGATTGGTATATGCTCACCAAGGTGCAGATCGATTCAAAGCTGAACCGGGATGTTGGCGTGTACAGCCTGCTGGACAGCATTTTTGTCTATCACGAGCATGACATCATATTTGGCACAGACAATGCGGTGTATGAGGATGCGCGGCAAATCATTAAGCAAAATATGGTGCAGATGACGAAGGGAGGACAAGCGCTGCTCAATGATCCCGAAACGTGGGAGGTCAAATACGACGAACGTATTCCCGGGCATTATTTTCTCATTAACTTTATTGAGGTCAGAGATGGGCTTTACGTTGGCGGCATCATTCGGGTGATGGATTTGGAGCGGCTGCTGGCGATTCAATGGAGCGATGGCGACATCGGCAACAACGGCATTTATTTGCTTGAAGGCGATCAGTCCGCCCAGGCACTGACGGAGCAAGCGCCGCGGCTTCTGAATGGGCAGCTGGCTCCTGGGGCGGAGTCGCCGGGTTCAGTCGTCGATCCAGATACGAATGAGTCGTATTTGGTGTTGAACCGCAACAGCAGCTTGGCGAATATCTCCTATAGGGTGCTGGTTCCAGAGCAGACGCTGCTGAAAAGCCTCATTTTTTTCCAAAATGCAGCCTTGCTTGCGCCGTTTGGTTTTCTGCTGCTGCTGGGCATTTATTTGCTGTTTATGCGCAATATGCTGTTTAAGCCGCTGCGCGAGCTCATGCTCGGAATGAAAAAAATCGCCATCGGCCAGCTCGATGTCCGCCTTGCGGCGAAGCAGTCAGGGCAATCGCTGGAGTTCGCTTTTCTCGGCAACACCTTCAACAAAATGGCCGAGCAAATTACGACGCTCAAAATCGACGTTTACGAGGAGCAGCTGCGCGTCAAGCAGGGGGAGCTGCGACAGCTTCAAGCGCAAATCAACCCGCATTTTTATATGAACAGCCTGAACATTGTTTATAATTTAGCGGCTCTTGGCGATACGGAATCGGTGAAAAAAATGTCCCTGCATCTCGCCGATTATTTCCGCTTTATTATGCGTTCGAACCGCGACATGATTTTGCTCAGCGAGGAGCTGGAGCATATCGACAATTACATTACGATTCAGAAAATGCGCTTCCCGGACAAGCTGCAATTTACATATAACGTGCCGGAATTTGTGAGAAACTACAAGGTCGCGGCGCTGACGGTGCAGCCTTTTGTGGAAAATGCCATTATTCACGGGTTCAAAAACCGCCGCAAGCCATTCCTCATTCATATTGGGGTGGAGACGCAAAGGGATGGCGGCTTTGATTTGACGATTTCCGATAACGGAACGGGCTTTTCGGACCCGGTGCTGGACAAGCTGCAGCGCAAAATTCCACTAATCGAAGGGGAGACGAGCAGGCTCGGCATTATGAATGTCATCCATCGGCTGCAATTAATTTATGGGGAACGGGCAGCTATTACGTTCAAAAATATAGAAGAAGGCGGCGCTGCCGTTACCATTCGATTCCCGGTGGGGGAAGAGGAGCTAATTGCGAATGTATAATTTGCTAGTTGTAGATGATGAGGATATTGCCGTTCGCGGCATTGTGCAGGGCATTAATTGGTCGGATGTGCCGATAGGCCAGCTGTTTACCGCCTGCGATGCGGAGGAAGCGAAGGAAGTGCTGCTGCAGGAGAAGGTGCATATTGTGCTGTCGGATATTGATATGCCTGATTTGAACGGCATTCAGCTATTGGAGTGGGTCAATGAGCATTCTCCGTCCTCCGTCACCGTGTTTTTGACAGGCCATGCCGATTTCAAATACGCGCAGCAAGCGGTGCAGCTCGATTGCTTCGATTATTTGCTGAAGCCGGTCGATCATGAGGTGCTGAAGACCTGCATTCATAACGCGATTGAGAAGGTTGTGGAGCTGGAGGAGCTTGAAGAAATCCGCAGCACCTACAGCCATTATTATGAGCAGTGGAACAAGCAGCGGCCTGCGCTTATTGAGCGTTTTTGGCAGGATATGCTGCATTACCGGGTTTCCGCTGCCCCCGTGCACTTGGATTCTTCGATGGAAACGTACGGCATACCGCTGCGCGCGGATAGCGAAATCCGAGCGGTGCTGATCAGTATTGAGCATTGGCGGGAGGAATGGTCGGCGCGCGATGAGGAAATTATGACCTATGGGGTGAAAAATGCAGCGGCTGAGCTTGTTCTAGGCGGCAAGCCCGGACATATTGTGCATGACGGAAACGGTATTTTGTACGCTCTCTTCTATAGTAATGAGGAAGACGAGCGGGCGATTGCCGCTCGCTGCAACCATTTCATTCAGCAGGCACGGGGCTTACTGCATTGCCAGCTGTCTTGCTATATCGGCGCCGTGACGGTGGCACAGCAGCTTCGCGGCAGCGTACAGCGGCTGCTTGATCTGGAGCGCAGCAATGTGAATGCGGCCTGTGCCGTTATACACGAAAGCAGCCAGAGCGGCCAGGCGGCGAGTGCAGCGATAGCTTCGCAGCCGCTGCCCTTCACCGATTGGGCGATGCTGCTTGCGCCGGGCAAGCGGGCGGAGCTGCTGCTGCGGATTGATGAGCATTTTGATCATTTACAGCAAAGCAACGGCGATTATACGCAGCTGGCTTCGTTTTATTTCGGCTTTATGAATATGGTATTCCAGTGGCTAAGCAAGCAGGGGGTCGCCATAACCGACGTATTCGCAAAGCGCGAATGGGAGGCGGGCGAGCAAGTGATGAAGTCGCTGCCGCGCATGCGCAGCTGGACGCATCAAGTATGCATGCAGCTAACGGACTATGCCGGAACGGCGGGCAAGGACGTATCGCAGGTCGTAGCCAAGGTGCAGCGTTATATGGAGGAGCACTTGGATGAGCAGTTCAGCCGCGAGCATGCGGCGGAAGCCGTTTACTTGAATCCGGCGTATTTGTCCCGGTTGTTTCGACGGGAAACGGGGCATTCACTGACAGATTATCTCGTCAGAATGCGCATCGCCCGCGCCCGGGAAGAGCTGGAGAAGACGAATACGAAAATCAGCGATATTGCGGTCATGATCGGCTATTCGAACTTTTCCCATTTTTCCAAGCTGTTTAAGAAAGAGACGGGTCTAACCCCGCAGGAATACCGCAAAAAGGTTCAGCATATTTAGAAGCGTGGTGATAAAAGGCTCCACTGCATGAAAAGCTTGGCTTACGATCGCCATTACCCTTGAATTTCTATGAATGAGCCATAGTTTGATGAAATTCAAGGGTAAAAACGAACGCTGCCGCTTCTCCAGCTCAACCTTTTCATTCCGCTTCGCTTTTTCACCACGCTTCTAAAATAAGTCATTATAGCGTTAATACAGTCACGGAGCCGATAGATGAGAGGCTCCGTTTTTCATTACAATTTAAACATAGAGAGGGATGGAGAAAGGATGAAAATATGACGCTCGCTACTAACATGAGAAGATATTGGATCTTCTACGTCATGATGGCTCCCGGAGTATTGTTTTTGATTTTCAACAACTATATTCCGATGCTAGGAACCGTCATCGCATTCAAAAACGTCAATTATACCGATGGGATCATTAATAGTCCTTGGGTCTGGTTCGACAATTTCAAGTATTTGTTTAAAACATCAGACGCCTGGATTATTACGAGAAACACGCTGCTTTACAACATTTCGTTCATTATTCTGAATATGATTGTGCCGGTCGCATTTGCGATTATGCTCAATGAGATGAAAAACAAACTGATGGCAAAGTTTCATCAAGCGGTCATTTTCCTCGCTTATTTTTTATCGATGGTCGTAGTCAGTTATTTGGTCTACGGATTCCTGCATGATACGCATGGCTTCGTCAATACCTCCATTATGAAATGGCTCGGACTAGAGCCGCTGCAGTGGTATTTCGAGACGAAAATATGGCCGTTCCTGCTGCCGATTATTAATACGTGGAAAAATGTCGGCTACTACACCGTGCTTTATTTGGCGGCTATTATCGGCATCGACGACGAATATTACGAAGCGGCAACGATAGACGGCGCCAGCAAATGGCAGCAAATCAAAAGTGTGACGATTCCTCTGCTTATGCCAACGATTATCGTACTGACGCTGCTGCAAATTGGCCGGGTATTTTATGCGGATTTCGGTTTGTTCTTCCAAGTGCCGCGCGAGTCGGGTCCTTTGTTCCCGGTAACGAACGTCATTGACACGTACGTTTACCGCACCTTTATTGCAATGGGCGATATTGGCTTATCGTCAGCAGCCGGGCTGTACCAATCGTTGGTCGGCTTCATACTCGTATTCCTGTCGAACTGGTTCGTTCGAAGGGTCGACAAGGACAGCGCATTGTTCTAGAGCATGGATAAAAATAGGAGGAAACAAACCTTATGCAAACTGAAATGAGCAAATCGGGCTCAAACCCGTTCAACGCGATTTCGCCTACAGCAAACACGATTATCAACATTGGATTCATGCTGTATACGATCGCTTGTCTGCTGCCTATTCTATTGATCGTTATGGTATCGCTATCGAATGAGCAGGATGTGCTGACGAAAGGCTACAGCTTTATTCCGAATCAAATCGATTTTACCGCCTATAAGTTTCTGTTTACCGATTGGCAGCAAATTTTGCGCTCTTACGGCGTTACGATCTTCGTAACGATTGCCGGTACCATTCTCAGCCTCATTATTATGGCGCTGTATGCGTATCCGATTTCGCGGACGGACTTTCCGCATCGCAAGTTTTTCACCTTCTTCATTTTCTTCACCATGCTGTTCAACGGCGGGCTGGTACCTTGGTATCTCGTTTACGTGAATATGCTGAATCTGAGGGATAACATTTGGGCACTTGTGCTGCCGCTGCTCGTCTCTGCGTTTTTCGTGCTCGTCATTCGCACGTTTTTCCAGTCGACGATTCCAGTAGCGATTCTCGAAGCGGCCAAAATCGACGGAGCGAGCGAGATGCTGATTTTCTTCCGTATCGTCACGCCGCTTTCATTGCCTGTGCTGGCAACCGTTGCGCTTTTCAGCACCGTCAACTACTGGAACGATTGGTTCTTAAGCCTCGTCTTCATAACCGATGATAAGACGCTGAGCATCCAATATCTCATGTACAAAATGCTGCTCAACATCCAGTTTCTGGCGAGCAACAGCAACGCGGCATCGGCTATTGCCGCGGCGGGGGGCCAGGTTTCGTTCCCGAATGAAACGGTGCGTATGGCTATGGCGATTATGGGTATTGGACCGATCGTATTCGCTTATCCGTTCTTCCAGAAGTATTTTGTAAAGGGTTTGACCGTCGGCGCTGTAAAAGGCTGACGGCAGGCTCTGCCTGCTAAAGGCTGTAACCGGACGAGTGCCGGTGCAAGCATAGATTTATCATTTTTTTGGGGAGGTCAAAGAGGATATGATTAGAACAAATAAGGGAGTGCTTGGCGTTACCACCACGATGCTCACTTTTGCTTTATTGCTGAATGCTTGTTCCGGCAACAGTGGTGCGACGAATGGAAATGCTTCACCAAGCAATGCAGGGGAAGCAGCGGCAAGCCCGGCAGCATCCGAGGCGGCAACACCGGCAGACAATGGAGCTGCGGCTTTGGAGCCGTATACGATTAAACTCGTGTACACAGGAGCACCACAAGCAGATGAAGCGAAAGTAGAAGCGAAGCTGAATGAATATTTGAAGGATAAAATCAATGCTTCCATTGATTTAATGCCCATCGATTGGGGTCCGTGGGATGATAAAATCAATCTCATGATCGCTTCGCGTCAAAAGGTTGATATTATTTTCACCGCACAATGGAATAAGCATGCCGTTAACGTTGCAAAAGGCGCATTCCTCGATTTGGGCGATCTGCTCAAGGAAAATGGCCAAGACATTTTGAAAACGCTTGATCCTGTATTTTTGGAAGGCGCGAAAATCAACGGTAAAAACTACGGTGTTCCAACGAATAAAGAGCTTGCGGCGCAAGGTGGCATCATTTACCGCAAAGACATTGCCGATGAGCTAGGCATCGATATGACTGCTGTAAAAACGATCGCTGATCTTGACAACGTATACAAAGTTGTAAAAGAGAAGCATCCGGAATTGACTCCGCTTTATTTGAAAGACGGCGAGACGTTCAACTCGCATTATTTCGGCAATTATGACGCGCTGGGCGATACGTCGATCCCGGGCATTATTTTGAAAGATGAAGATGGTACGACGGTAAAAGCGAACTATGATGTAGCGCGTTATGTAGATACGCTCAAGCTGACTCGCGACTTTTTCAAAAAAGGCTACATTAACAGCGACGCAGCAACGAACCAAACGATGAACTACGATGCCATGAAAGCAGGCAATGTATTCTCGATGACTTCGTCACTGAAGCCAGGCAAAGATAAAGAGCTTGAGAACCAGACGGGAATGACTGGCAAGCTTGCTCAGTTGGAGCTGAACACGAAGACGATTGCGACTTCGGAAACAGCGGGCTCGATGCTAGGTATTTCTTCCACTTCGGAAGATCCTGCTCGCGCTATGATGTTCATCAATCTGCTTCACTCGGACAAATATGTCAACAATCTGCTTAACTTCGGTATCGAGAATGACCACTATACGAAGGTTAGCGATGAAGTAATCAAGTCCACTGATAATACGAAAAACTACAACCCAGGCGCAGCTTGGATGTTCGGCAGCCAGTTCCTGAACTATGTATGGGAAACAGAGGACCCGAACAAGTGGGAAAAATTCAAAGAGTTTAACCAAAATGCCAAAGTTTCTCCTGGCCTGGGCTTCGTCTTCGACGGAGAGTCTCTGAAAGCGGAAATCGGCGCAGTTGTCAACGTCGACAAACAGTATTTGACGGCACTCGAAACAGGCTCGGTCGATGTGGATAAAGTACTGCCGGAATATACAGCGAAGCTGAAATCCGCAGGCATCGAGAAAATCATTGCTGAAAAGCAAAGCCAGTTTGACAAGTTTTTAGCTAGCAAATAAAGATGAAACGGCCGAAAGTCGTCCTCTGGCGGCGCGGCGCGTTTCAGTCCGAGAAATATAGTGAAAGGATAGCGTTACGAATATCCTTTCCTGTATTATAAAAAAATACCGGTAGACAACGTAATTCAAGCGAGCGGGCAGCCTCCTCAGGTAGAGGGGGCTGCCCGCTTGTTTTCACATAAAAAATCGCACTAAGACTGCGGTACGGCATGCCTCCCCGACCAAGGTCTAGTGCAAAAACAGCCGCAGGTCCATTTTAGAAACATGCAAAACAACCTACAATAAGTACATAAGCAACACAGCAACAAACGAAGCAAGCGAAACAAACGATTGGGTTTGCGGCATTTCACAATTCATAACACGGAAGGCGGTGACAAACAAATGGCAAATCAAAAACTACTTGGTGTTATCCTGGCGATAGTAGGAAGCTTCATCGTTCTGAAATTTCTCGGCGTACATCTTGGTGGATTAATCGGCTTCCTGTTCCCTTTCATACTGATCGGCCTAGGCGTTCTTGGCTGGAGCAACAATAAGAAATGGATCGGCGGCATTCTCATAACGATCGGTGCACTCGGTGTTTTCTCAAAATTTTCAGGCTTGATCCTGCTGGTCTTGGCCGTTGGGCTCGTCGTTTACGGCGTTTCGCTTCTGAGAAAAAGCAGCTATCGCGGTTACTAATCAAATATAGATGGAGATTAAGGAGGGAAGCCAATGAGCATTATGCGTAGAGTTCGCGACATCACGGTCGCCACACTAAATGAACGATTGGAAAAAGCAGAGGACCCCGTTAAGCTGATTGACCAGTTTCTCTGGTCAACAAGGGAAGATATTTTGCAGGCGGAACGCTTGTATGAGCAATATACAGGGCACACCAACCATTTGAAGATCCAATGGCTGCAAGCTGAGCAGCAGAAGGAAAAGCGTGAGCAGCAAGCGATGACTGCCTTGAAGGCAGGCGAGGAGCAGCTGGCAAGGCTGGCGCTTCACGAGAAGGCAAGCAGCGAGGAGCGCGCAGCGCAATACCGCGATTTGTACGAGCAAAGCAGGTTGAATACGCTCGGCCTTGAAGAACAGCTTCGTGAAATGCGCAGTGAATACCAATCGGTTTATGATAGACGTGAATATTATGCAGCAAGAATGGAATCGCTAAGGTTGCAGCAGCGAATGAATGCACGGTTTAGCGGAATTGGCGAGCAAGGCGCACAGCCGGGCAGCATGTTCAGAAGGCTTGAAGACAGCATCAGCAATATGGAGCTGGAAGCGAAGAGCCTGCATGATTTGCGCCGGATGGGCAGAGAGTTCGCTACTGAAGCAGGCCATTCGATTCAATCGGCAATCGAGCAAGAGTTGGAGCAGCTCAAAAGGAAGCTGCAGAAGGAGGGCTGATTGATTTGAAGAAACTATACCGTTCGTCACGAGACAGCAAACTATTCGGCTTATGCGGCGGGATTGCCGAAGCCTACAATATAGATGCAACACTGCTCAGAATTTTACTCATCGTAGTGACCATATTCTCGAGCGGAATCGTTATTTTTATCTACTTACTGGCTGGTCTGGTCGTTCCGAAAGAGCCGCCTTATTACAACAATGGCGGGTTCGGAAATGGATTCGGCAACGGTTACGGCAATGGCGGCCAAGGATCGCAAGGCAATGGCTACGGTTATGGCAGCGGCGGTGCTGGCGGAAACCAAAACTTCGGTTCGCAATTCCAAGGCTCGTTCACGAAAGGGCCACAGCAGCAATGGAACGGTCAAACTGGGCAGACGCCACCAAACCCATCCTCGTCGCAATTTGACAGCATGTTTGAGGACTTGGAGAAAAAGGCACTTCGTAAAGAAATTGATGAGTTACGCGCAAAATTAGCCAAACACGAGAAGGGAGAGTTATAATTATGGGAATCTTCAAAAGAATGAAAGATATGACGAAAGCATCGGTGAATGAGGTATTGGACAAAATGGAGGATCCGGTTGTGATGCTCAATCAGTACCTGCGTGACATGGAAGCGGAAATTCATATGGCAGAGGTTACAGTAGCGAAACAGATCGCCAACGAGCGCCGCATGAAGCAGCGTTTGGAGGAAGCTGTTCGCAGCACGGCTGACCGTGAGTCGAAAGCAGAAGCGGCTATCCGCAATGACCAGGAGCAGCTTGCTCGCAAACTGCTGGAAGAGAAATTGTTCTTCGATCAAAAAGTAATTGAGTACACGGATCTGTATGCTCAATCCAAATCGCAAGCAGAGGAGCTGACTCAGCAGCTGCATGCGCTGAAAGACGAGTTTTATCAGCTTCGCAACAAACGCAATGAGCTGGCATCCCGTGCTCAAGTCGCGAAAGCGCAAAAGCATATTGCTCAATTGACGACTACAAATACAATTGATAAAGGTACAGCTTCCAGAGGCTTCAACCGTATGGAAGAGAAAATTTTGCAAATGGAAGCGGAAGCAGATGTATTGCGCACACCGTATTCCTATAGCGGTACGGCTGCACCATTTAATGCAGTAGAAGCCGAAAAACAGCTTAAAGTGGATGAGCAGCTGGATGCGCTCAAAAACAAGCTGAAGCTCGATAAAGCACCACAGGAATAATACAACCCGCAGGATGAGAAGAGAGCGGACCGGGCAACCGGTCTGCTCCTTCTTGCTTGTCGTTTAAGGAGTGAGCAGGTTGGCCGAAGAGAAGCCCTTGCAAGGGGATCAGCCTATTACGTCGCAGCAGCAGGATCAAAGGCCGCCATTACCAGGCCCTAGCCATCATCAGCAGAAGCTGGGCAGCCAGCGCAATGGGCGGGACGCAGCCAATCGGCGCAAAAACTTAACGGAGTCGCTCCTGTGGCTTCTTATTATACTTAGCCTCGCAGTCATTATGCTGCAAGGCATCGGTTATGTGAATTTATTTACGCTGCAGGCGAAATGGGCGGTTATTGGGCTAGCGATTACGGGAGCAGCAATGGCACTCGTTGCTTTGAACAATTATTTGCAAAATTCGAAGCTGCGTGAGGTCATTAAGCGGTTGACCGAGCAGCAGCGCAAACGCAGCTATCCGGTGACGATTGATTCAGCTGAGCATGATGAGCACTCGGAGAGCATACAACGGGAAGAGCAGGATGATGTATGGACGGAGAAGGTTAAATTTTCTGCGGTTATCGAAGAACGCCAGCGGCTTGCGCGCGAGCTTCATGATGCGGTCAGCCAGCAGCTATTCGCGATTTCGATGACGGCGACGGCGGTCAGCCGGACAATTGAGCGCGATTGGGAACGGGCGCGCCGGCAGGTGCAGCTGATTGAAGAGATGGCGTCTGTGGCCCAGTCGGAGATGAGAGCGCTGCTGCTGCATTTGCGGCCCGTTCACCTCGATGGGAAAAATCTCGCCCAGGCACTGACGCTGCTCGTTGGTGAGCTTAAGGAAAAAGTGCCGATGACGATTGATTTGTCGTTGGATGATTCCATAACGATGAAGTCGGCCGCGGAGGATCATTTGTTCCGCATTGCGCAGGAGGCATTGTCCAATACACTTAGACATGCCAAAGCGGATACAATGAACATAAAGCTTTATCGGGAAGATGGAGCTGTGTGCATGCTGCTTCAGGATAGCGGTGTGGGCTTTGATCTGGAGCAGAAGAAGAAGACCTCCTATGGCTTGCTCACGATGGAGGAGCGGGTTAATGAGCTGCGCGGCAAGCTGTATATGTCATCACGCCCTGGGGAGGGCACGCTCATTCATATTACGGTGCCGCTGGACATAAATGGGTAAACAGTGAAAATGACGAAAGAGGGGGAGCCGTGTGGAGTCGATGGAACAATTAGCTGCACCCGTAAAAGTGCTGCTGGTAGATGATCACGAGATGGTGAGAATCGGCCTTGCTGCCGTATTGGATACGGAAGAAGGCATAGAAGTAGTCGGGGAAGCAAGCAATGGGTATGACGGTATTCGTATGGCCCAATCGTATAAGCCGGATGTTGTGCTGATGGATTTGGTGATGGATGGCATGGATGGCGTGGAAACAACCGCGAAGCTGCTGGAATTGTACCCGGATTGCAAGGTCATCGTTCTGACGAGCTATCTCGATGACAGCAAGCTGTATCCGGTTATTGAAGCCGGTGCGTTCAGTTATTTATTGAAAACATCCCGAGCGAACGAAATCGCGGATGCGATCCGTGCGGCCGCACGCGGGCAATCGGTGCTGGAGTCGCAAGTAGCGGCCAAGATGATGAGTCGCATGCGCCAGCCTAAGCAGCCCGTCGTAGCTCCGCTGCATGATGATTTGACCGACCGCGAGATGGATGTGCTGAAGCGGGTCGCACAGGGGATGTCGAATCAGGAAATCGCGGATGAGCTGTTCATTGGGGTGAAAACCGTGAAGTTTCATATTACGAACATTTTCAATAAGCTTAACGTAGATGACCGGACACAGGCTGCCATATACGCACATAAGCAAGGAATTGCCGAATAGCAGGCAATTTCCTTGCTTATTTTTTGAGTTTTTATGAAAGTTATTGATTGGTCAGCCTTCATTGTTCAGCAGCAGGCCGCTTGGGGGAAGCGGATAATGCATTTTCATAGAGCTGTAATAAGTGGCATATGGCAGCGTACGCTCGGAGCTATTTTTCAAGAGATCAGTTGTCCGGATTTCGTCGCCGCCGAGCGACAAGGCCTGCAGCAGCGTCGTCATTAGCCCGTAGGGGCCTAGAAGCTGGCGATACAAATGCTGGCCTGACAGCGGGTACTCGCGGTAGATGGAAGCGGCAATGGCAGGACGCAGCATCCAGCGGCTTGTGACGTCGTCACGAATAAAGCCAACCAGCTCCGCCGCATGATGGTTCATGGCCTGCTGCGCACGATCCCACAGCGATGGCTTAATGTAGCGGGCTACCTGGACAAAAGCTTGCTGCAGGCGATTCATGACACCCGTCAGCTTCGTCAGTTGTTCGACAAGGCAGCGCTCGTTGAAATCATTACGGATTTTGAGAGCAATGACTTGCACCTCTTTGTGGGCTTGTCTATATTGTTCGAGCCAGACGGCCGCATGGCCGGCTGCTTCGCGATAAGGATCATTCCAGTCAAAATCATGCTCGGGAGGCCGTTGAAACTCCATGTCCCTGTAGGGATAACTGGCGTAAGGCGTGATGCGCTGTATAGGCTCGAAGATGACTCTCCGGTTCGTACGTTCGATAGGGCGGATGGACATTTCAATAACCTCCTTCAATCGGTTTCTTGTAGTAAGCATAAAGGAAGACAGCTGCAAATACTGCTGAAAATCGCTGTCGAAAGCTGGCTTATTAAATGAGCAGGAACAAAAAGGCGATCAGGGCAAGGTCAATAGCGAACGCGCCGCCATATGGCCAGTTGTACCCCGGGTTATAATTATAATAGTAGGGATCATAAGGATAAGCTTGGGCTTGAGCGACTTTTTCTTTGGCTGTTTTGCTTGCTTTGCCTTTGTTTTTGCCTTTGGCTTTATCGGCTTTAGGTGATTCGGCTTCGGCCAGCATCTGTGCGCCTGGTCGTTCATTCAGCGTAAGCTTGCCGCCTCGGCAGTGGCTTAATACGCCGAAATGCCTTGCGCCGTCATGGGTCACTATGCAAACGGGCATTCCGCAAAAACGCGATATGACGCCTTCTTCAAGCGGGTAAATTTGTTCCATGTACGAGTTACCTCCTATTGGGCTTTTTGCTTATGCAAGCAGTATATTCACCTACAGGCGGATTTGTATGGATGTTTACCCAGATGAGCGAAGAAAGCAGTCTATCTACTGTAAATTCACCTTTTTCTGCGTAATTCAAACAGCAATCGCGTTTTTAATTAAGCGGCAAGCGGAAATGTAAGGCTAGAGGCTCAAAGGAACACAGGCAAAATTAAATATATCGCTCCTGTTCTTTCATGGAATTTCATGTAAAATGGAAGCGTTATAGCGTTATCCATGATTTGGAAGGCTATGTAGACCAAGGAGGCTGATGTGAAGGGTGGCAAAGCTGAACAGGTACACGGAACCGGATAAAATAAAACGGCGCAGCCGAATCGGCGTGCTGACAGCAGCCATGGTATTGCTTTTTGGCGCGGTATGGGCGCTCGTTAATCAGGACAAGCTGACAATGAAAGGACAAGCGGAAGGCAGCTTGCTTCAGCATGACGTTAGGCAAATGTGGAGCTGGAGCGATGGGCTGCTGGAGTCTGGAGCGCCCGGGGCAGGCTGGACGCTGCGCTGGTATGCGAGTGGAGAGGCAGCTAAACTGCGGGAGCAGCTGTTTCCGCGCTACGAAGGCGATCCGAAAGGGGAGCTGAGCACGCTGCTGCCGGAAGTAGGCGGCAAGCTGTCTATGAGCGTGACAGCGTCAGCCGGGCAAGGGAAACAGCAGATGCTGCTGCTTTTTTCCCCAGAATCAAGCACTCAAGCGGATCAGCATAAACTGCTCTCAGCTATTGATCATATCGAGTCTGCTATGAGAAGGACAAATATTTCTTATGATGGAGGAATAACGATCAGAGGCTTGACAGAATATAATAATGTGGCAGAGAGGCTTGCGCAGCTTGCAGGCGCCCAGCAGGTGGACCGGTATGATGATGCCGGCACGGTGAGCGAGAGCTTTTTTACTGGGGGGCTTAAAGCTTCTGTAAAGACTGGCGGCAAGGAGGCGAATATGCAGGTCGCAGTGCATAAAGGAACGGATACGGGAAAGCTTGCGGTCGTGATCGGAATCCCGCTGATTTCGGGTGATTACAGCGCCTCGCCATAGATGAAATATTGTGATGGAATCAGGAGAAATAACGATCGTTATTAGTTTTTTTTATGGTGGATTGCGTAGCAGTTTCAGGATTAATATGTTAAACTACATACCATGCAAAGACGTATAAAAATTCATAGGAAAGAATGAGGAATATGGAGCAAAATACGAATCCAGAAACGCTACCGCCGCAAGGCGCCGTATATTATTTGTTTGGAGCAACAGGCGATCTAGCTAAGCGCAAATTGTTCCCTGCCCTGTTCAGCTTATATAAAGAAGGAAAATTGTCTGAAAAATTTGCGGTCGTGGGCCTTGCTCGCAGACCTCGCACGAACGAGCAGTTCCGTTCGGACGTTTATGATTCCATTGTGGAATTTTGCCGTTACAAGGCGGATGATGCCGAGCTATGGAATCGTTTTGCCGAGCATTTCGAATATATGTCGCTTGATATTAATACCGTGGACGGCTTCCGCGAGCTGAGCAAGCTTTCGGAGCAGCTGGAAGCGAAATTTGATATTCCAGGCAACCGCTTATTCTACTTGGCGCTTGCGCCTGCGCTGTTCGGACCGGTATCCTTCAATCTGCGCGACGGCGGTCTGCTGGAGTGCAAAGGCTGGAGCCGCGTCGTTATTGAGAAGCCTTTCGGCTACGATCTTCCATCCGCACAAAAGCTGAATGACCAGCTGAGCCAAGTGTTCAAGGAAGAGGAAATTTTCCGCATTGACCACTACTTGGGCAAAGAAATGGTGCAAAATATTCAGGTTATTCGTTTTGCTAATGCATTTTTCGAGCCATTGTGGAATAATAATCATATCGCCAATGTGCAAATTACGCTGTCGGAAACGGTTGGCGTAGAGGATCGCGGCGGCTATTATGACAAATCCGGTGCATTAAGAGACATGGGCCAAAACCATATGCTCCAAATGCTCACCATGATTGCAATGGAGCCGCCTAGCCGTCTGCATGGCGAAGATATTCGCGATGAGAAGGTTAAAGTGCTGCGCTCGCTGCGCAACTACAAATCAAGCGGCGAGGTTCGCAAGAACGTCGTTCGCGCCCAATACAGCGAAGGCTCGGCCCGGGGCAAGGAATTGGCCGGCTATCGCCAAGAGGATTCCGTTAATCCGGAATCGACGACGGAAACGTATTTCGCTGCTAAAGTAGCGGTAGACAACTTCCGTTGGGCTGGCGTCCCATTCTACATCCGTACAGGCAAACGTCTGCCGGTGAAGACGACTGAGGTTGTTATTGAATTCAAGTCGATGCCGCAAAACGTTTTGTTCGCGCAGCGTCATGATCTTGCGCCGAATTTGCTCGTCATTCGGGTTAACCCGATGGAAGGCATCTACATTAAAGTCAATGCCAAGACGCCTGGTGCCGACAATTCGGTACAGCCCGTGGCTATGGAGTTTTGCCAAAGCTGCCAAATCGGCCTGAATACGCCGGAAGCGTATGAGCGTCTGATCCACGACGCAGTGCGCGGCGATTCTACGTACTTCACCCGCTGGGATGAAGTGGCGCAGGCATGGGAGTTTGTTGACAAAATCGCGCAAGCATGGGGCGAGGACAAAAAGGATCTTGGGTCTTATCCTGCTGGCTCATGGGGTCCGGAAGCGGCAGATAAGCTGCTTGCAGAGGATGGCTTCCACTGGTGGCCGGTCAATGGACAGGACGAAGACAAAGTGATTTGGATTACGAACAGCGGCAAGTAAGCAGATGCGAGAAAATTAGCGGTACTTTATTTCGCCCTAGTCTCTAAGCAGCAGGCTGATCGTCAATTTCGCATAATTTCAAATGAAGATATTCCACAGCGCACCGCCTTTAGGCCGTGCGCTGTATGAATGAAGGGAAGGCAAGCAATGAGCAAAACGTTAAGCAATGAATTGCAGCTGGAAGTCGATAAGCGCCGCACCTTTGCGATTATCTCTCACCCGGATGCGGGAAAAACGACGCTAACCGAGAAGCTCCTCCTGTTCGGAGGAGCTATTCGTCTGGCAGGCTCCGTTAAGGCGCGGAAAGCAAGCCGCCATGCGACCTCTGACTGGATGGAAATTGAGAAGCAGCGGGGAATTTCCGTTACTTCCAGCGTCATGCAGTTCGATTACGACGGCCATCGGGTCAACATTTTGGATACGCCTGGTCACCAGGATTTCAGTGAGGACACGTACAGGACGCTGACAGCAGCCGATAGCGCGGTCATGCTGATTGACGTTGCCAAAGGCGTCGAGGCACAGACGATCAAGCTGTTCCAAGTTTGCCGTAAACGCGGCATTCCGATTTTCACCTTCATCAACAAGCTGGACCGTGAAGGTCAAAGTCCGTTTGAGCTGATGGAGGAGCTGGAGCGCGTGCTGGGCATTCGTTCGGTTCCAATGAACTGGCCGATTGGCATGGGCCGTGAGCTTTGCGGCGTTTATGACCGGATGAAAAACCAGGTCGAGCTGTTCCAAGGCAATGACCACAGCACGATCGAAGTTCGAAAAACAGATGATTACAACGATCCGATTATTCGCGAGATGGCGGGCGAATACTTGCATGATCAGCTCGTACAGGATCTTGAGCTGCTTGATGTAGCGGGCGATCAGTTTGATATTGAGAAAGTACGTGCTGGCGAGCTGACACCGATTTTCTTCGGCAGTGCGGTTAACAATTTCGGCGTGCAGACGTTTCTGGATAACTTCCTTGAGCTGGCGCCAAAACCGACGGAGCGCATGAGTACAGCGGGCCCAGTTGAACCGACGAACGAGAAGTTCACGGGCTATGTTTTTAAAATTCAAGCGAATATGAACCCGGCCCACCGCGACCGGATTGCCTTTTTGCGCATTTGCTCCGGGCGCTTTGAACGCGGGATGAGCGTTCGCCATGTCCGTGCGGGCAAAGATATTAAGCTGGCGCAGCCGCAGCAGTTTTTGGCGCAGGATCGCGATATAGTGGAGACGGCATATCCGGGCGATATTATCGGCTTGTTCGATCCGGGCATTTTCCGTATTGGCGATTCGCTTTCGCAAAACTCGGAAGTCGTATTTGACGAGCTGCCGACGTTTTCGCCAGAGATTTTTGCCAAAGTAACGGTAAAAAATGCCTTGAAGCATAAGCAGTATCAAAAAGGCGTTGACCAGCTGACGGAGGAAGGCACGATTCAGGTGTTCCGTTCGGTTGGCGGCTTTGATGAAACGATTTTGGGCGTCGTGGGACACTTGCAGTTTGAGGTGTTCGAATATCGGATGCGTGCGGAGTATGGCGTCGAAATTCAATTGCACCGCATGACGTTCCAGTTTGCACGCTGGATTGTAGACGACAAAATCGATCCGGCAAAATTCCGCATTAACTCCACGCTCGTTCAAGACAAGAAGGGCAATTATGTCGTCTTGTTCGAGAATGAATATGCGATGAGAACGGCGATGGACAAAAATCCTACGTCGAAATTTCTTGAGACAGCGCCTTAAACGCGCTGGGAGCGTCAGGGCAGGCAAGCTGCTCTGGCGTTTTTTTTGAAACGTCAGCTTTGCTGCTAGAGGACGGCGGCAGCCGTTTCACCTTGTGGAAAAGCATTGTCAAACCTAGTCGAATTGGAATACAATAGGAGAGTATATAAGAAGAAAGCTTGTATTTGTTTTCCTTGCGTGATGACAATTACATCGAAGTGGGGGGTTGAAGGAAAATGAGCAATGTAAAAACGTTATTGTTGATTACAGGAATTTTTGAAATTATTATAGGAGTCCCAGTTATGGGCGGCCTGATTGTAATGGGGCTTTCTTATATTCCGTTGGTTGTAATGCTGGCTCTGCATATTGTGACCTTGGTGCTGGCTTCCCAGCATAATGCCGATAAGCATGGCAGCATTCTGGGTATTGTGACGTCCGTTATTGCGATTATTCCGATTGTGGGCATGATCATGCATTTAATTACAGGCGTTTTGCTGCTTGTTAGCGCGTCGAAGGCAGATCGCAACCAGTCGTATTCGCCACCTCCGCCGCCGTCAAGCTTCTAAGGAAGTTATTGTAAGCAGCGGTAGAGAACAGCAAAGAAGCAAAGAGCAAAGAGCAGGGCAGGCCTTCCGGGGTTCAGCTCTGCTCTTTGCTGTTTATGTTTTTATTTTTAGTATTGACGAGCTTCCACTTTCATGAAATAATGTACGCGTGTACATTGATAGAATTTGCTTGAGAATCAGGAGGATGCTTGCTTTGGTCAGTAGAAAAGAAGTTGCGTCACTTGCTGGCGTATCCGAAGCCACAGTATCCAGAGTGCTTAATAAGGTAGGGCCTATCAGGGAAGAAACCCGGCTTAGGGTAGAGGAAGCGGCACAGCAGCTTGGTTATGTGCCAAGTGCGCTGGCGCAGCAGTTCGCTAGAAGCCGAAGCGGCAATTTGGGCGTTATCTTGCCATTTGTTCCTAAAGTTCATTTGTTTTCCACGTATTATTTTGCAGAAATTTTGAGCGGCATTGGCGAGGCGGCTAAGCAATATGGGTATGATGTGCTGTTAATCTTTCGGGAGCCTAGCGGCTCGCGTGATTATGCCAGGCTGTTTCTGGCACAGAAGATCGATGCCTGCATTGTGCTCGGCGCTCAAAATGTGCCCGAAGAGAAGAAAGCGCTTGCGGAGCTTCAGGAGAAGGCGTACCCGTTCTGCCTCGTTAATCAGCGATTCGCGGAGGAAGGATATATGTCTGTCGATGCGGATCATCATGCGGGGAGCTACGAGGCCGTCAAGCATTTGATCGACGGCGGAAGCCGCAGGATTGCTTTTCTCAATGGGCCAGATGTGTTTTCGAGCAGTATGGACCGAATGACCGGCTACAAGCAGGCGCTTGCGAATGCGGGGCTTGCTTACGATCCGTCATTGACGCTGCTGGGCAACTACAGCCGTAAGAGTGGGGTTGAAGCTGCGGAAGCTGTCGCAGCGCTCATCCGCAGCGGCCAGGCGGATGCGGTATTTGCCGCTAATGACCGGATGGCTATTGGCTTGATGGATGGCTTGCGCGCGTATGGAATCGAGGCTGGGATTGATGTGAAGCTCGTCGGCTATGATGATTCTGAAGGCTCGGTTATTGTGAGCCCGAAGCTGACGACGGTAGCGGTACCTTTTTACGAAATGGGAAGAAGGGCGGCTCAGCGGCTGCTCGCTCCAGAGAAGGAATTGCTGGAGCAGGCGGAGGAAGGGCTGCTGCCTGTGCATTTGATTAAGCGGGAAACATCTTCATAAATCGGGAGGCGGAGATTGAATATGGGGAAAGTACGTGTGGGAATGGTCGGCTATAAGTTTATGGGAAAAGCGCACAGCAATGCTTATCGGGCTTTGCCGATGTTTTTTCCGAAGACGCCAGCGCTGCCAGAGATGAAAGCGATCTGCGGGCGCAACGCCGAGGCGCTGGAGCAAGCTAGAAGCCAGTTCGGCTGGGAAAGCGCCGAGACGGATTGGCGCAAGCTGATTGAACGCAGCGACATCGACGTGATTGATATTAATGCGCCAAGCGATGCGCATAAGGAAATTGCGCTGGCGGCTGCCGCGGCTGGCAAGCACCTGTTCTGCGAAAAGCCGCTGGCACTCAATGTAGCGGATGCGAAGGAAATGCTAGATGCGGCAGAAGAGGCTGGCATCAAGCATATGGTCGGCTTTAACTATCGGTTCGCACCAGCGGTGCAGCTGGCGAAGAAGCTCGTCAGCGACGGCCGATTGGGCGAAATTTACCATTTCCGTGCGGTATTTCTTCAGGATTGGATCATTGATCCAACGTTCCCGCTCGTCTGGCGCTTGCAGAAGGAAGTTGCCGGCTCAGGCTCGCATGGCGACCTTGGCGCTCATCTGATCGACTTGGCGCGCTTCCTTGTTGGCGAGTTTGACGAGGTGATCGGCATGAGCGAAACGTTCATCAAAGAGCGCCCGCTGCCATCGGAAATGACTGGGCTTAGCGCCAAGGGGGACGCTTCCGGTGCCCGCGGCAAAGTAACGGTGGATGATGCGACGCTGTTTATGACTCGATTTGAAAATGGTGCGCTCGGCAGCTTCGAAGCGACGCGCTTTGCGGCAGGCCATCGCTCTACGAATGCTTTCGAAATTAACGGCAGCAAGGGCAGCGTCAAATTCGATTTCGAGCGTCTGAATGAGCTGGAGGTTTATTTTACCGACGATGCTGACGATGTTCAAGGCTTCCGCCGCGTGCTGGCGACCGATCCGGCTCATGCTTATATGGATGCCTGGTGGCCGGCGGGACATACGATTGGCTATGAGCATACGTTCACGCATGAAATGCAGGAGCTGATGCTGGCGATTCACGAGGATCGTCAACCGGTGCCGAATTTCCACGATGGCCTTCGGTGCCAAGAGGTGCTTGAGGCAGTTGAGCAGTCCATAACAGAGCGCCGCTGGGTCAAGCTGGCGGAGTATAAATAGAGGAGATGCGATAAGACGATGAGCAAACCGAAGGCATTAATCGTATGGGGCGGCTGGGACGGACATCAGCCTAAAGAGGTAGCGGGTATTTTTGAAGCGGTGCTAGCTGGTGAAGGGTACGAGGTTGAGGTTTCGGATACGCTGGAGGCTTTTGAGGATGGCGAGAAGCTGAAGGCGCTGGACCTGATCGTTCCGGTATGGACGATGGGAAAGATTACGGGCGATCAGCTGAAAAATGTGTCCGAAGCGGTTCAAAGCGGCGTCGGCCTTGCCGGCTGCCACGGCGGCATGTGCGACTCCTTCCGCGAAAGCGTAGAATGGCAGTTCATGACGGGCGGCCAGTGGGTATCGCATCCCGGCAATGACGGTGTGGAATATGTGGTCAATGTGACCAACACGTCCAGCCTGCTGACCGATGGGATTGAGGACTTTACGGTGAGCAGCGAGCAGTATTATATGCATGTGGACCCGGCGGTTGAAGTGCTGGCGACGACACGCTTCCCGGTTGCGGACGGCCCGCATGTGCTGAATAAAGCAGTTGATATGCCAGTAGCTTGGACGAAGCGCTGGGGTGTAGGCCGCGTCTACTATAATTCACTTGGGCATCAGGCCAATATTGTGGATATTCCGGTTGTAAAAGAAATGATGCGTCGCGGGTTTAACTGGTGTGCGGAAGGCAAAGCAGCTGCAGCAAGCAGAGACGGAGGCAAACATGAGTAAAGTCAAGGTTGGGATCATCGGGACAGGCAATATTAGCCGTATTTATTTGGAAAATGGATCAAAATTCAGCTCCATGGAAATTGTCGCCTGTGCGGATCTGGATGTGGAACGCGCCAAGGAGAAAGGCGCGGAGTATGGCATTCGCGGCTGCTCGGTCGATGAGCTGCTTGCGGACCCGGAAGTGCAGCTGGTCATTAATTTGACGATTCCAGCCGCACATGCCCCGGTATGCTTGCAGGCGCTGGAAGCTGGCAAGCATGTGTATGTGGAGAAGCCGCTCGCGGTTACGCGCGAAGAGGGCAAGCAGGTGCTGGAGCTGGCAGCAGCGAAAGGGCTGCTCGTAGGCAGCGCGCCGGATACGTTCCTTGGCGGCGGTCTCCAGACATGCATTAAAATCATTGAAGACGGCTGGATTGGCACGCCCATTGGCGCTACCGCTTTTATGCTGTCTGGCGGACATGAGAGCTGGCATCCGGCTCCCGAGTTTTATTACCAGCAAGGCGGCGGCCCTATGTTCGATATGGGACCTTATTATTTGACGGCGCTGATTGCGATGCTGGGACCGATTGCCCGTGTAACGGGTTCGACTCGTATTACCTTCCCGGAGAGAACGATTACAAGCGCGCCAAAGCATGGGCAAAAAATCGAAGTGGAAGTGCCGACGCATGTGGCCGGCATTATGGAATTTGCCGCTGGGCCAATTGCGACCTTGCTGACCAGCTTTGATGTGAAGGGCGGCTCCACGCTGCCATTCATTGAGGTGTACGGCAGCCAAGGCACGCTTCAAGTTACGAACCCGAACAATTTCGGCGGGGAAATCAAGCTGCGCCGCGGCGGGGCTTCGGAATGGTCGACGATTCCACTTGCTTACGGCCATTCGGAAAATGGCAGAGGCATTGGCGCAGCCGACATGGCGCAAGCCATTCTGACGGGCCGCAAGCACCGGGCAAACGGGGAGCTTGCTTATCATGTGCTGGAAGCGATGCATGGCTTCCATGATGCGGCGGAGCAAGGCAAGCATTATGTGATGCAAAGCAGCTGCGAGAAGCCAACGGTATTTCCGCTCGGTTTGGCGGAATATACTCTGGACAAATAGGCTGGTCATAGACAGCTGAAGCAGGCTCGTTAATCCGCGTAAATCGCGGGTTGGCGGGCTTTTTTTAATAGAAGCAGGTCGTTGGATTGGCAAGGGGAGTGCTGCTCGGGGTTAACGCGCTATTTTTCACAAAAGGCTATCGTTTGTCTTGCATCGTCCGCTTCCAGTTTTAGGCTCATTTGAGGTATGATAGAGCTATTGGATTTAGCAATTGGTGCATTAGATGGAGGAGGAGAGTGAAACGTGTATAACCCTTATGAGCTTAGAAAATCAAGCTTGATCGCCGAGCTTTCGGCCGGTGGAATCGAGGCTGCGCTCATTACGTCGCCGGGGAGCATTTTTTATTTGACGGGCTTTCATAGCGATCCGCATGAGCGTTTTATGGGACTGCTCATTAACCCGAAGGAGTCGACGTATACGCTGTTTGTCCCTGCTTTGGATCAGGAGAGTGCGAGCGAGGAGGCGATGGTATCGAAGCTGGTTGCGATATCGGATACCGATAATGCTTATGAGCTGCTTGGCAAAGAAGCGGACAATAGTGCCACAGCAATCGGGGTAGAAAAACGGCATTTGAATGTGGCAACCTATGAGCAGCTGGCTGGAGTATTCCATAAGGCAGCATTTCGTGATGTGGAGCCGTTGCTGATGCGTTTGCGCCTTCGCAAGTCGGCGGAGGAAATCGAGCTTGTGCGCGCCGCAGTTGTAATTGCGGAGAAGGTGCTGCAGGAAGCGGCAGCCAAGGCGGCTGTTGGCGTGTCGGAGCTTGAGCTGAACGCCGAGATAGAATATCGGCTTCGGGTGCTGGGCGGCGATAAGCCTGCATTTGAGACGAGTGTGCTCGGCGGCGCTCGCTCCGCATTGCCGCATGGCCGGTCGGGCGAATATCGGCTGAAGGAAAATGATTTTCTGCTCATTGATATGGGCGTATACAAGGGCGGTTATTGCTCGGACATTACGCGCACCTTTGTGATCGGTGAAGGTACAGCCGAGCAGGCGCGTATTTATGACGCGGTGCTGGCAGCGAACCATCAAGCGATTGCGGCCGCAGAAGCCGGCAGGACGCTGGCTGTTGTTGATCGCGCCGCCCGCGAAGCTATTACCTCACGAGGCTATGGCGAATATTTCACCCACCGTGTAGGGCATGGCTTCGGCATTGATATTCATGAGCTGCCTTCCGTTCACGGGAGCAATGAATCGCTGATTGAAACAGGGCTGCTGTTCACCGTAGAGCCGGGCATTTATGTGCCGGGGGTTGGCGGCGTCCGCATCGAGGACGATATTTATATCGGTGACGATGGCAAGCCGCAGGTGCTGACGAGCTTTCCGAAGGAGCTTCAGCATTTATAATCTGCTTTATTACCAGAGTATGAATGGGTTTATAAGAGCCTCTTGCCATGTTGATTGGCAGGAGGTTTTTTGTTATTTTTCACCTGGCCATTGAACTAGCGATTGATCTTGCAATTGATCTGGCACATGGACGTGACAACCCCTTTGTTATTGCACGCAAAAATGGTATGTTAAGATTTAATAATGCTTGTCTGACAGCTTAGTAGCTTCTACATAATCACTTTATATTTTTGGCAAAATTATAAAGGGGAGCGTGCAAGATGAAGACAGAGATACGGCAATCGATTGTGATGATTAAAGGGAAGCTCGTGCTGCCAGATGCGGTAGCGGAAGGGGCAGTTATCGTTAGGGAAGGCATCATTGAGGAAGTGCTGATTGGCGCAGAGCAGGTTCAGAGCTGGCTTGCGCAGCAAGGCGACGTTGCTGAAAATGTTGGCGAGAGTGAACTTGTTGGACGAGATGTAGGAAATAGCGGCACCGCAGCGCTTGAAATCATTGAAGAGGATAGCTGTTATGTGCTGCCCGGACTCATTGATATACACTGTGATGCCATTGAAAAAGAGGTGCAGCCCAGACCCAATACGCTGTTCCCGCTAAGCATGTCCCTGCTGGAGTTCGAACGCAAGCTTCCGCTGCATGGCATTACGACGATGTATCATTCTTTATCGCTTGGCGTTGGGCTCAGTCTGAGGGGCGAGCATTTGCTGACGCAGATGGTGGAGCTCATTCGCAGCTACCGCGAGCAGCGCTCTGTCGTGCGCAATCGTATTCATTTAAGATATGAAATATCGTATTTGCCTGGCTTGCCCATCGTGAAGCGCTACGTGGACGAAGGAGCCATTGATTATTTATCCTTCATGGATCATTCACCAGGTCAAGGGCAATACAGAGAACCAGGCTCCTTTGAGCGTTATGTGATGAAAAATCAATCGGTTAGCGTCGATGAGGTACGAACTATCGTGGCAGAGTTAATGGAAAATAGGCGCCAGATTGACTGGACCGGCTTAGAGGAGCTTGGTCAGCTTGCTGTGCAGCGCGGCATTGCAGTTGCTTCGCATGACGATGATTCGAGCCAGCGAGTAGATCAGTTAAGGGGCTGCGGCGTCAGTATATCGGAATTTCCGATTACGCTGGAAACGGCTCTATATGCGGTGCAGCAGGGCTTGCATGTATGTGTAGGGGCGCCTAATATTGTGCGTGGCGGCTCGCATGATAAAAACCTGTCGGCGGCTGAGGCGATTGGAATGGGTGCGGCAGACATCATTTGCTCAGATTATCATCCGTCGGCGCTGCTGCATGCAATTTTCAAGCTGGCGGATGAAGGAATAGCCGCTTTGCCCGCAGCAGTTCGCACAGCTACGCTCGCTCCAGCTGAAGCGCTGGGTATAGCAAGTGAAGTTGGCTCGCTGGAACGGGGCAAAGCGGCAGACCTTGTTATCGTTGATCGTTATGAAGGCCATCCATGGGTCAAACGGACAATCGTTGGCGGCAAAACGGTGTATACCGCATTGACCCGTTAAAGCCTTTTAATTCGTGGCGGGCTGGGCGAATCGTGCCAGCTGCGTATGCAGCGCTGTTACCAGACGGGCTTGCTCCTGCTCATCGATTTGCTTCCAAATCATTTCGAACAAAACGCCGAGTCCGGGAAGCGCACGCTCGTCATTGCCAATCGAGCTTTCGATCACTTCGGTTAATTCATTGAGCGGCTTATCGTGTACCCGCCTTATAATGGCTTGACGCAAATCCAGATTATCCAACCGGATTCCCTCCAAGTCGTCGTTATTACGCGCAACCGCAGTGGTCCTGCGCATGGTAAGCGAGGCCGCTAAAAACCTGCTGATTGGCGTGCCTGATTAATATGTCCGCAGCTGCACTTTTTCATTCTGCACGGGTGCGTGTGTTATAATGGTCGATAGCAGATTTTCGTACATAAAGGAAGGGAGAGTTGCGTTTTGCCGAAAAAACAATACGCCGTTATTGGCATAGGCCGCTTCGGTCTTAGCGTCGCATCATCGCTCACCGAAATGGGCTTTGAGGTGCTGGCGATTGATACGAGCGAGGATCGCGTACAGGACGCGGTCAATCATGTGACGTATGCCGTCATTGCCGACTCCACCGACGAGGAAGCGATGCGGGCACTGGGCCTCCGCAATTTTGATGTCGTGGTCGTGGCGATCGGGCAGGATATTCAGTCGAGTATTTTGACAACCCTCATCTTGAAGGATATGGGGGTTGGCGTCATTATCGTCAAGGCGCAAAATGAGCTGCACGGCAAAGTTCTCAGCAAAATCGGCGCAGACAAGGTTGTATATCCGGAGCGGGATATGGGGCTGCGCGTGGCGCATCATTTGATCTCGCCTAACATTTTGGACTACATTGAAATTTCCGAGGATTACAGCATCATTGAAATTAAAGCGCCTGAGGCGATGATTGGCAAAAGCTTAAAACAGCTCGACATTCGCGCCAAATTCAAATGCAACGTTATGGCGATCAAGACGGGCTCAAACATGAACATTGCGCCATATGCGGATGATCTCATTCGCGATATTGATATTTTAGTTATTGTAGGGAAAAATTCAGACTTATCCAATTTGGAAATTGCCTATTCGGAAGGTTGAGTAATAGAGATGAATAATCATAGCCTTTTAACCTCGATTCAAAATGACCGTGTGAAGCAGTGGGCCTCCCTGCTGGACAAAAAATACCGCGACCGCCTGAGCAAGTTTATTATTGAAGGTGTTCATTTGGTGCAGGAGGCTTTCGCCGCAGGAGCGGAAGTCGAAGCGGTTGTGTACGATGCGGAGCGCGGCTTGCCGGAGGAGCTGCGCGAGCTGGCGGAGAAGGGTAGCCGCGGAAGCGGATATGCGGGCAGTGCTGCGGAGAACGCGGGAATAGGCGTGAGCGTAGAATGGATTCAGGCGGCGCGGCCGGTTATGGCAAAATGCTCGGGGACGGATACACCGCCGCCGGTTTTTGCTGTCGTGCGCAAGCTGGAAGCGGCGGATGCTGCTTTATTTTCAGCCAACGGATTAGTCGTTGTACTGGATGGAGTAAGAGACCCTGGCAATGTCGGGACGATTATCCGCAGCGCGGATGCGGTCGGAGCTAATGGCGTCGTGCTGGGTAAAGGCTGCGCTGATCTGTACAATCCGAAGACGGTGCGCTCTACGATGGGCTCGCTGTTCCATTTGCCGATTATAGAGGCGGACTTGACGGAGCTGCTGCCTGCGGCGCAGGATCGCGGCTTTGCGCTGGTCGGGACCAGCCTCGAAGCGTCGCATACTTGCTATTCATATGATTGGACATCACCGACTTGGCTTCTGCTCGGCAATGAGTCGGAAGGGCTGTCTGCAAGCTCGCTTGATGCAGCCGATGAGACGGTCATTATTCCGATGCACGGACGGGCGGAATCGCTGAATGTGGCGATGGCGGCAACGGTGCTGCTGCATGAGGCGATGCGGCAGAGACGGTATGCTTAGGTTTCTAGGTAATTTGTGGGTTATATCATCAATTGAGACTAGTTCTAATCAAGATTGAGACTAGTTAACACATTAAGCAATCTATTTTAAAATGATAATTTACATCGTATTTAGAAGTTCTATTTTATACGTAATTTTGAGATAATCTTCAAGTGCTTTGCAAATTCATGTCGGCTGGGTTGGTTATTTATTTTTTGACAATGTTTACAGTCCTGATTTTCAAGAAACCCTTGAAATATCGGGATTTTTTAAATTTCTTGGGTGGAGGAGATATGCATGATATGGGGCTACTGCCTCTGTCCGGTACCCCGACAGCATCTCCACTACAAACTCTTTCTTCGTTTGCACCGGGCACCGAAACCGTCTTTTCATGGATACTTCCTTCACTTCTTGTAGTGTATCTGAAGGGGACAAAAGTGTCCAAGTGGATTAGGGGGCTGAAGAGAATTCATCCCAGTTGTTGCAATAGGAGTATACTATTAGCTTGTATATGTTACCTAATTGTTCTAAGCAATCTAATTCGAGTAAGGTGGCCTTTTCTGTTACTGCTTTGATTATGGAGCAAAATGATTCGGTCACGTTCGTAGTCAGTACAGTGATTCAACATAGCCTGCATCTCTTGGTCTTTTAGTTTGTAATCATTTATGTTCATACCATATAATTATATGCCTCGGTTTTGAATATTAACCTTCCCCTTATGTTTATAAACTCGTCCCCACCTCACTGTTTTAAGCACCATTAGGTCCGTTGAATCCGTAGCTTCCCGATAGTAAAGCTTTTATCGATTTAAAGATCGATATCATCAAATCGGATATTTTCGCAGAGCCTCATGAGGCTTTTGCCTTCAACATATAGATAGAGTCCATGACGATCGTTTTCGAACTCAATAAGCTATTTGCGCTGCATTGGCAAACTACCCTGATCAACACCTTATGTAGAAAACTGATTTCTGTCCGTACACATTAGAGACCAAGCGGAGAGAATATAACAGTTCAAACAGAATGCTGGTTAACATACAAGCCGTAAACATCTCAGATTCAGAAGCAGCGGAAAAGTCGATAGTCAAATTACCATAAGGACAACGACCCTGTAAAGGAAAATGTGGAGATCCACTATGCGATCATCTCTATTAAGATAAGTCTTGGAATTAAAAGACCAAAGTTCTGTACCCGCCAATGCTCATACAAAAAAACATCAACTAGAAAATATTTACCATGATATCTCTCAACCTGTCAACCATCAAAATGGGTTCAAACAGAAGTTTTAAAGAGGGAAATATAAAATAAATAATCGCGCTCGGAGTGCATTGCTATAGAAAATTTCAGTTTAACTCGTGGATATCAGTATCAGGAAATATCGACCATTAAAAGATGAAGTTATTAATAAATTATAACCAATATCGGTCGAATTAAGCTATTTTGGTTCGGTAAAAAATATATAAATACCTTATTCGACATAATTCTACTTTTTTAGCTATATACAAGAATGTTATATGAAAGTTATAATTAAAAAAAATGAGTTTTTAGTTACGAGTCTGAAATCTGTTACACGCTAATATCAGGAATTAACAATTTATCTATATTATTTTTCTTTATGTACATTCGTCTTCAAGTATAATTTAGAAAATATACTGTATTATTCGTATATTGGAATGGAATCGTGTAAATGATAAATTTCCCCAAAGAAAGTGGTGTTTACTTTGGTTCGGCCCGAAAAAAATACTGCAAAAGCAAGGTTGGACGAGAAGGTCTTGGAACAGCATATTATGAAAGCAAATCAGCTTGGCATTAATAAAGTTATGGTTTTTCAAGAGAGCGTAATTCCTGAAACGTATTATCATTTTTCTGATTTATTTCCTGCGTACGAGATAAGCCACACCGTAGGTAAGCAGAAGGTAACAAAACATTCGACGGTGTCCAAGCTGGAACAGAGTAAGAATCTGAAAAAATCTTATATTGCCACAGAGCCTCTGCCGATAAAACCGGATGCACCGAAATCTTTACAGGAAGTATTACGAAATATTCAAAAAAGCAACTCGATCCGTACGTTGACTTTTTTCGATCGGGAAGGAAGAGAGGAAACCTGGACATACCAAGAGATGCTTTTGGAAGCAGAACGTATTTTTGCGGGGTTAGTGGCAAACGGGGTAGTGGGCGGCGATTATGTCATTTTTCAGTTTATATACAATCGTTCTTTCATTTCTACTTTGTGGGCATGTATACTAGGAGGCTTTTTGCCCGCTCCGCTCGGGGTTGTTCGTGATTATACGGGATGGAATAATGATGTTAAAAAGCTAAATAACATTTGGAACTTACTTGATCATGCAGTAATTGTTACGGATTCGGAATTGTTGCCCCCTCTTTCGAAATTATCCGAACTGTGGAATGTGGAAGAGATTAAGGTGTTGGATATTCAGACGCTTTCAACATATGAGGCCAACCATAATTGGAATGAGAGCATGGAAGACGATCTTGTTCTGAATATTTTCACTTCCGGCAGCACAGGCGTTCCGAAATGTGTGCAACATACGAATAAAAGCGTACTAAGCATGATTCATTCTTCATCGACGGTATTGGGCATTACGAGTGAGGATATATTTTTGAATTGGATGCCCTTGGATCATGTGGGAGGGCTTATCCTCTCGCATCTGCAAAGCACTTATTACTACTGCAGTCAAGTTCATCCTCAAATCGAGCAATTTATCTCCCGACCGCTCAACTGGTTGGATTGGATGGATCGTTATCAGGTGTCCGTCACGTGGGGACCAAACTTTGCCTTCGCTCTTATTAACAGCTTAGAAGAGGAGCTTCAAGCGGGGTCTTGGAATTTACAATCGGTACGCCATATCATTAACGGTGCGGAATCAATTGTTCCCCAGACGACTCAAAAGTATTTAAACCTACTTGAACCGCATGCTTTGCGAGAAAGCGCTATTACGGCTGCTTTCGGAATGTCCGAATTTTGCTCAGTCATTACCTATTCCAAAAGCATTATACGCGGGAACTTACATAGCGGTACCAATACGATGACGCAAGAATCATTGACAGGCGTGCTGGAATTTGTCGATCCGGATAGTCCGGATACGGCATCAATGACTGAATTAGGAGCTCCCCTGCCAGGTGTCTCACTGCGCATTGTTGGCCGCGACAACGAGCTATTGCCTGAATGTATGATCGGCCGATTCCAGGTGAAAACGGATCAACTCATGAAAGGCTATTACAGAAACCAAGCAGCGAACGATGAAGTCATGCTTGATGACGGTTGGTTCGATACCGGTGATTTGGCATTTCTCAAGGAAGGGATATTGACGATCACAGGACGCGATAAAGATGTAATTATTGTGAACGGAAAAAACTATCATAATTATGAAATCGAATCTTGCGTCGAGAGTGTAAATGGAGTAAGCGTGACCTATGCAGCCGCATGCGGAATAAGAGACGACGCTAATTCAGTGGAGAGACTGGTGATCTTTTTTGTTCCGGCGGATGACCAATTCGAGTATGTTCTAACCATAATCAATAAAATACAAGAAGAGATTGTTCACAAGATTGGAATTATGCCGGAAGTCATCATTCCTGTCGCTAAACAAATGTTTCCGAAAACCAATTCAGGAAAGATTCAGCGTAATGAGCTTAGCAGCAAGTATAAGGCGGGACATTATAGTGGCATTATCCAAAAGATCGAAAAGGCTTCAGGTCATGCCAATGTCATTCCGCATTGGTTCTTTCAACCGGAATGGAAGCAGCAGAAATGGGAAGAGCACTCCAGCGATGTGGCGAGCATTTCCCGTTGTTATGTGCTGTTTGCAGACGAGCATGGACTATATAAGAATATCGCCGATAATGTCATTTTGGTTGAAGCGGGCGTTTCATTCGAGCAAGTCGATGCCAATCGTTATAAGCTGAACCCAGCTAAACCGGAAGATTATAAGAAATTGCTGCAAGCGCTTGCTCTTCGTCAAGCCAATATCACTGATATTGTGCATATGTGGAATTATTCTGAACCCGCATCGGCAGCGCATACGTTAGCAACGCTAAGAGATTCGCAAGTCCGGGGTAGCCATAGCCTGTTGCTGCTAATCAAGGGATTGTCAGAGCTGATGCTGTCATCGGTTACTATGACGGTCGTTACGACAAATGCGCTTCTCGTTAATGAGGATGATCGGATCGCTTACGACAAATCAACTATGATCGGGTTGGTAAAGACAGTAGAGCACGAGTATTCAAATATGCGCTGCCGCGTGGTGGATTTTGACTCGATCTTGCCTGAGCTTCACGGCGAAGCCGTTAAGCGGGAGATCGAGTGTGCCGAGGCGCCAGCTCTCGTTGCTTATCGGGATGGCAAGCGGCATATCGAATGCTTGCGACAGCTGATTCCGGAGCATGTACACGAACCGAAAATTCCGTTTGTACATGCGGGGATGTATGTCATCACCGGGCTGGGAGGTATTGCGAAGCTTGTCGCTGCCCACTTGCTGAATGTTTACCAAGCCAAGCTTGTCATCGTTGGGCGTACTTCGCTTGAAGAGCTTTCTGCAAACAAGAAAGAAATGTGGTCACGGCTAATTGAGCAATCTGTTCGCTCGGGGGGAGAGATTGAATACCGTCATACCCAGATTGAGAATGAGGATGAGATGAGCTGCATAGTCAGGGAACTTGAGGTGAAGTGGAAAACCCAGCTTCGAGGAATTATCCATCTGGCAGGCATTATTAGGGAACAATTGCTTGCAGACATGACCGTCGACAGCTTGGAAGAGCATTACACGGCTAAGCTGTATGGCACCTATGTGCTTCATCAAATTGCATTGGAAAGAGCGGACTGTCTGTTCGTTGCAGCCTCCTCTGCGCGTACAATGACTTCGGGTATGACGGTTGGCGGCTATTGCTCAGCGAACAGCTTTGTTGAGGCATTCGTCCAGCATCAGCGGCTATGCGGTATCCAGGCGGTATGCTTGTCTTGGAGCTTTTGGGATGAAGTCGGGATGAGTCAAGGCTTAATTGCCAAGGAAGCTATGATTGCAAAAGGGTATTCCGCGATTTCCGCAAAGCGTGGATTGGAATCGTTATTGACTGGAGTTTCAGTTCGGCAGCCCGTGCTATACGTGGGGTTGGACGGCACCCATCACGATATTCGAGCGCGTACGGTTAATCCGTCGCCATTGCAGCTAAATATACATGTCTTGCTGCAGACCAAGGATGGCAGAGGCGTATTTCCTACCAGGCTGTCAGAAGTTATTGCTGATTATCTCCAGGGCATAGGCCAGAGCGGCGATTTTCGATTAGTAGTAGACGAGGTTCGGACGTGGCCAGAGCTTCCGGGAGGAGAGAGCGATACAGAAGCTTTAATGGCTCATCTGGCATCCAGATTAACGAGGCATCGATTCATCGCTCCTCAGACTGAACTAGAGCATGAATTGGCGGGCATGTGGAAGGAGCTTCTTCATGCCGACCGTGTTGGGCTAACCGACAGCTTCTTTGCTCTTGGAGGACACTCCTTGATCGCTACCCAGCTCGTGTCTAGACTGCGGGAGCGGTTCGGCGTGCCTATCAGCCTGCAGGATTTATTCGTCAATCCGACGGTTAGCCAATTAGCCGAATGCATACAAGGAATGCAGGAGCAGTCCGTTATGCCGACTATTCAAGCAAGACCACGGCCTGCCCGCATTCCGATGTCCAATGCTCAGAAGCGGCAATGGTTTATTTATCAATGGGAGCCAGGCAATGTGTATTACCTTAACACGTTTTCATTGCGCATAACCGGCAGGCTAGACGTGGAGATGCTGCGACAAAGTATTCAAAGCGTCGTGGATCGCCATGAAACGTTGCGTACTTCTTTCAGCGAGCTGGACGGAGAACTCGTCCAGATTGTGCACCCGTCATGCCGGCTAGACATTCCGCTCTTCGATATTCGGCATGAGCCGGATATTGAAGCGGAGGCTCGGAGACGGAGCAAGCTAGAAGCAACGAACCCGATCCATTTGGCTCAAGATCCGTTGATCCGGGCGCAATTACTAAGAACTAGCGAATTCGGGCATCAGCTGCTCATTACTATTCATCATATCGTATCGGACGGCTGGTCGATTGGCGTATTTCTACGAGAGCTGAATGAGCTGTATACCGCTCTGTCTCAGGGCACAGCACCTAATTTGGCACCGCTGTCCATTCAATATGTAGACTTTAGCCTGTGGCAAGAAGAGTGGCTTGACAGCCGCGAATGCCATGATCAGCTATCGTATTGGAAACAGCAGCTTGACGGTGCGCCGCAAATGATGGAATTGCCAACGGATTTCGCAAGGCCGATTAATCAAACCTTCCATGGCAGACGCAAATATTGGACGCTTAACAAACCATTGTCCGACGGCATTCGAATGTTGACCCGAAAGCATGAGGCGACGTTGTTCATGACATTAATAAGCGCATTTTCGACTCTGCTCTATCGGTATTCGGGTCAGAATGATCTGGTCATTGGGACGGCAATCGCGAACCGCAACCGGGTTGAGGTCGAGCAAGTTATCGGAATGTTTGTGAATACGTTGGCGCTGCGGTTTTCTTTTTCGAATAACCTTACATTCGGAGACCATCTGCAGCAGGTCAAGCAAATGATGCTGGATGCGTACGAGCATCAGGATATTCCATTTGAGGTACTGCTTAACGAGCTTAAGGTGGATCGGGACCCAAGCACCCCGCCACTTGTTCAGGTTATGTTCATCGTACAAAATGAAAACTTGCATATTACAGGTCTCCATGACCTTGATATCGCGTTTCAAATCGAAGAGAATGATTCGTCGTACTTTGATATTATCGTCCACGTATTTGAACAACAGAACGGCGAACTGACTATACAGTTGGATTACAATAAGGATCTTTATCGGGATTCGACGATTGATGCAATGTTACAGCATTACGAGGCTTTGCTAGAGCGGATGTCGGGCAACGATAGACAGAGACTGAATGCATTGCCGCTTCTTAGCGAAAAGGAGCTCGTTCAGTTGGAGTCGTTCCATGAATCCGCTACAGTTCGACCATACAAGGCTTCTTCGCTTCATGAATGGTTCGAGCTGCAGGTATCGAGATCGCCAGACCGGTATGCCTGTTCCGATGAAACGGAGCGACTGTCCTATAAGGAGCTTAACGAGAAGGCCAACCAGTTGGCACGCTCCTTGCGCAGCATGGGAGTGTCGCGAAATCGTCTGGTCGTGCTGCTTCATGAACGTTCGGTTTCTATGCTTGTAGGAATGCTCGGCATACTAAAAGCAGGGGGCGCGTTCCTTCCAATTGATCCTGAACTTCCGCCAGAGCGTATCGCATACCTGATTGAGGACAGCGGAGCGGAGTTTATGGTAACCCGCAAAGAGCTCGGGCTAGCTCGGTCTTTCACAGGCAACATGCTGCTGCTGGACGATGCAAGCGTGTATGAGGGAAGTTCGGATAATCTCGGAGTTGATAGCGGGGAGGATAATTTACTATACGTAATCTACACGTCCGGTACGACAGGGAAACCAAAGGGCGTTCAATTGGAGCATCGGACGCTGTTGAATCTGCTTGCCTACCAGCAGGCGCACACAGATCTTGTATTCGATCGAGTGCTTCAGTTTACAACGCTTAGCTTCGATGTGTGCTATCAGGAAATCTTCTCTACCTTATTAAGCGGTGGAGAATTGTACATGATAGACGACGAACGGAAGCGCGATGTGCATCAACTGGCTGCATTCGTGAATAGACATCACATTCAGACGATGTTCCTTCCTACGTCGTTCTTGAAGCTTCTGGCTTCGGACCCGGCGTATTTTGAACCGCTTGCCGGACAGGTGAGACAAATCGTGACAGCTGGGGAGCAGCTTGTTCTATCGAATACAATGCGAGAGATGCTTCTCCAATACCGGATTAAGCTATACAACCATTACGGTCCTTCAGAGACGCATGTCGTTACGATTCATGAGGTTAATGCGGAAAAAAGCAAGGAATTGCCACCAATCGGCAAGCCAATATCTGAAACCGAGATCTTAATATTGAATGACGCTGGTCTCTATCAACCGATAGGGGTTATCGGTGAAATGTATATCGCCGGCATTAGTCTGGCCCGCGGGTATCACAATCGGCCGGAGCTGACCGACGAGAAGTTTATTGCACACCCCTATCGAAGGAATCAGCTTATGTACAGGACGGGGGATTTGGCACGTTGGCTGTCTGACGGATCAATCGAGTATGTCGGCCGACGTGATCACCAGGTGAAAATTCGGGGGCACCGCGTGGAGCTAGGCGAAATCGAAGCGCAATTACGTGAGCATGGTGCCGTTAAAGACGCGGTCGTTCTTGTGCGCGGCGAAGGAGAACATAAGTATCTGAGCGCTTACGTCGTCTTTGCTAGCGAGGTAAATGCCGCAGATCTGCGCACACAGTTAGCTAATGTTCTGCCCGATTATATGATCCCGTCCAGGTTTATACCGCTTAATGCAATTCCTTTAACGGCCAATGGCAAAGTAAATAGAACTGCACTGACCGAACAGGAAGGCTTCGTGACGTTGGAGATGGAACATATCTCCCCGCGTAACGAAACAGAAGCAAGGCTCATTGAAATCTGGCGGGAGCTGCTAGGCATCGAAACGATTGGTATCAGCTCCAACTTCTTTGCTTTGGGTGGCCACTCGCTTAATGCCACGCTCTTGCTGACCCGCGTGCGGAAAGCGTTCGGCGTAGAATATGCCCTGCGCGAGTTTTTCGCCGGACCGACAATCAAGGAACAGGCTGAGAGAATTCGCCAAGCAGGAGGTAAAGGTCAGGCTTTAATACCGCAAATCGCTGCCAGCGATTATTATGAAGCATCTTCAGCCCAGAAGAGGCTGTATGCGATTACCCAATACAAGGGTGCTTCGACCAGCTACAACATGCCGTCCTTGTTCAAGGTAGAAGGAGCGCTTAATGAGGACCGTTTGAGAAATGCGGTGCAGCGAATTGTTGATCGGCACGAAGTATTGCGCACCACATTCGTCATCCAAGATGGCGAATTAAAGCAGTGTATCCGTCAGGACGCGGTCATTACAATCGAGAAGGAGCTTATTGAGAAGGAACAAATTTCATCCCATGTAAGGGCACTCACACGTCCCTTTGATCTAAGCGAGGCTCCGCTGCTGAGGGTCGGACTGCTCGAGTGTGAAGACGGTACGCTGCTGTTATGGATTGACCGCCATCATATGGTGTTCGATGGGTTGTCCATGAATGTGTTTATGCAGGAAATGATTTACAATTACGACGAAGGCGCTGCACCCGACGCACTGCCGGTGCAATATAAGGATTTTGTAGCGTGGACCAACGGTCGAATGCAGGAATCGTTAGCGAAGGACGAGTCATATTGGATCGAGCGTTTATCCGGTGAGCTACCGGTTTTACAACTTCCTATTGATTATCCCCGCCCGTTGACGAGATCGTTCGAAGGGGAGCGGCAGCCTTTCTCCGTTCATGGCGAACTAACCGGTATTTTGCGGAAATTGGCGGAACGGGAAGAGGCAACGCTGTATATGGTGCTATTGGCCGCCTTCAACATACTGCTTGCCAAGTACTCAGGACAAGAAGATGTGATAGTCGGTTCTCCAATTGCGGATCGTCCGCATACGGATCTTGAGCATTTAATCGGAATGTTCGTAAATACGCTGCCGATGCGCAATGCACCTTCGGCGGACAAGTCGTTCGTTTCGTTCTTGGCGGAGGTCAAGCACCATACGCTCGCGGCATTCGAGCATCAGAATTATCCCTTGGAAAGCCTGGTGAGCAATCTCGAGATCGAAAGGGATGTGAGCAGAAATCCGCTCTTTGACGCGATGCTTGTCTTTCAGAATTTGGCATCGTCGAAGTGGGCGTCGAAAGACGCGGCCTTTGCCGCATATCCGCTCGATTTCAGCGCGGCAAAGTTTGATCTGACGTTTGACGTGATGGAACAAGCGGAAAAATTGTACTTTGAAATCGAATATTCAAACCGATTGTTCGCGCCTGAGACGATTGAACGAATGGGGCGGCATTATATTCAACTGCTCGATTCCTTGGCAAATAGGCCAGATTGTCTCATCGGCGATTTGGATATGGTCACGGAAAAGGAAAAGCAGCAGCTATTAACGGACTTTTGCGGCGTTCCGAATAAGTATTCGGTTAAAACCTTGCACGAGTTGTTTGTTGAGCGCGCTATGGCGTATCCGGACCGTGTAGCGATTGAGTTCGGAACGCGCTGTATGACGTATGGGGAGCTTGATGCCAAATCCAATGCGCTCGCTCACAAGCTGCGTGAAAGCGGCATTGGATCCGATCAGATTGTGGCTATTATGGTAGAGCGGTCTTTTGAGATGATCATCTTTATTATTGCTGTCTTGAAAACGGGGGCTGCTTATCTGCCTGTTGATCCAGGGTTCCCAGCCGAACGCATCAGCTTCATATTGTCCGACAGTGGCGCGAGAATGCTGCTCGTTAAGGATAGACCGGCGATGGACATATCCGCGCAGGTTCCGGTACTGGCCATTCATGAATCTGAATTGTCGGCAGTATGCAGCGATTCGATCGCAGCCCACCCTTCGTCCCAAGCTGCGGCTGCCTATGTGATGTATACGTCGGGATCGACTGGAAATCCGAAGGGGGTAATCGTGAGGCATTCCGGCGTAGTTAATTTGCTCACGTATTTGGAGCAATGCTATCCGCTGCAGGAGTCCGATGCTTTTCTTCTGAAAACGACTTATACCTTCGATGTGTCTGTCACGGAAATATTCGGGTTTTTCTTCGGCCATGGGCGGCTGGTTATATTGGAGCAAGGGGCGGAGAAGGACCCGCAGCGGATTATGGAGGTTGTTAAGCGCTGTCGGATCACGCATATTAATTTCGTGCCTTCGATGCTCAGCATTTTTCCGTTCGAATCCGAACAGATACGAATGATGGAAACGCTGGACTATGTGTTCGTTGCCGGAGAAGCAATGCCAATGGAACTGGTTCGCCGGTTCTGTGGTGCGCTGCCGGGTGTTTCACTGGAGAACTTGTACGGGCCGACAGAGGCGACTATTTACGCAACGGGATGTTCGCTTGACGCTACATGCCAGCATCACGTTTCCATCGGCAGGCCTGTAGCCAATACACAGACTTATATCATAAGCCCTTCGGGACAGCTTCAGCCGATTGGACTGCCTGGAGAATTGTGCATCGGTGGCGACGGCGTAGCGATAGGTTATTTGAATTACCCAGAAATGACCGCTCGGAAGTTCGTGGCGAATCCATACACGAACGATGGACTGCTGTACTCTACCGGAGATCTTGCACGCTGGTCGGCAGACGGAACGATCGAGTATCTGGGCCGAATGGATCATCAGGTCAAGATCAGAGGATATCGCATCGAGCTTGATGAGATTCGTCAACGGTTGATTGAGCTGGAGACGGTTGAAGATGCGGTTGTTGTAGCTCGTTCCACTGATAATGGGCAGTCTTATCTATGCGCGTACTATATTGCGACGCAGCAGTGGACGGTGAAAGAGCTTCGGAGGAAATTGCTGGAGTATCTTCCCGACTACATGGTTCCTGCTTTCTTTATATCAATGGAGCAGTTTCCTCAAACGAGCAGCGGCAAGATCGATCGCAAGCAGCTGCCCGACCCGGAAGGCAGCGTGGATACAGGGGAGGATTATGTCGAGCCCCGCAGCGAACTCGAAAGGCTTCTGTGTGATTGCTGGGAGAAAATTCTTGTATTGGACAATGTCGGTGTGCTGGATGATTTCTTCGCTCTCGGTGGGGATTCAATTAAAGCGATTCAAATCGCTTCCAAATTTAATGGAAACGAACGGGGGTGGCGACTAGCTGTCGGCGACGTGCTCACGCACCGCACGATAGAGCGAATCGCGTATCACGTCAAGACGAACCAAGAGCATGCTGGATATGAGCAGGGGCTGATCGCCGGCGATAAACAGTTGACGCCGATCGAGCACTGGTTCTTTGCAAGAAAATTGACTGAACCCCATCACTTTAATCAATCGATCATGCTAGAGTGGCGCAAGGAGTTTAATATCGTACGGCTGGAAGAGGCGTTCGAGCAGTTAATCGCTCATCATGACGGGCTGCGTCTCAATGCGGATTTACGCGCACGCTCGCTCTTCTTCAATAACAACCATCTCCATGTGCCGTTTAAGATTGCTTATTATGACTTATCTGGACAAGGAGATTCTGCACAGCTTGCCGTCGAAGAGTCAGCGCAGTTGATCAAATCAAGCTTTCACATAGAACGGGATTTATTGATCAAAGTTGCCGCATTCGATATGGGCCAGTCTGAGAGACGGTTGCTGATTACGGCGCATCATTTGCTGACCGACGGCATTACATGGCGTATTTTGCTGGAGGACTTGGCTTACGTTTATGGAGAGCTGGAGATGGGAAGGAAGCCGTCCCTGCCGGACAAGACAGCCTCCCTGCTCGATTGGCAGGCTTATGTGGAGGGAGTATCCGTCGCCGGCACTCATCGCGAGGAAAGGGCTTATTGGGAGGAAGCGCTGCTTCACCCGTTCAGTCTTCCTCTGGATGCGGAGACGGATGAATGGATAATTGCGAAGCAGCAGACGATACGGGGGGCATTGGATCCTGCCCGTACGCGCCTTCTTCGCGGTGAGTCCAACCGTGCTTTCAATACAGAAATTACCGACTTGCTTCTGACGGCGCTCGCATGCGCAGTTCATCAATGGACGGCAGCTACCGACCTCGTTGTTATGCTGGAAAATCACGGCCGTTATACGGAGTCGTTGGATGTCTCCCGGACGACGGGATGGTTTACGACAATGTATCCGATGCGATTGCAGTTGATGGGCGAAACGTTGAGCGAAAGGATAAAAGGAATTAAACAGCAGACGCGAATGCTGCCGCATGACGGAATTGGCTTCGGTATTTTGCAATATTTGGATAAGGTACTCCCCGAAGACAACGGGAATTTGACGGAGCTGAGGTTCAACTACTTAGGGCAGTTTGACCAAGAATTCAACAATGGGCTGTTTGGCTTTACCAATATGAGTGCAGTTGGGGAAATCGGAGCAGGGAATCCTATGTCGGCCAAGGTTGATGTGAACTGCATGATCGTAGAGGGCATCTTCTCCTATGAAATTGCTTACCATGGTACAGCAATAAGGGAAGATACGATGCTTGTCTTCGCGGAATCATTCATGAATCATTTGGAACAAATCATTGAATATACGATGTCTCAGGAAGAAGTAGAGTTTACCCCGTCTGACTTTGAACAAGCCGATCTTGATCAGAACGCGCTTGACTTTTTATTTCAATAGACGGCCGGCTGCTAAAGGAGCTTCTCCTTTAGCAGCTTGATAGCTCTAAGATCCTATGTACGGAAAGATGAGAGCCAACAGTTGATGCAATCAGGGGGACTTAAAGCCATGTCAGGCATGCAATTAGATAAGCGTAACGTGGAAGATATTTTATCATTGACTCCTATGCAGCAGGGGATGCTGTTTCATTATATTCAAAATCCGGAAAGTGACCTGCACTATCAGCAGATGAGCATGAAATTGCGTGGAAAAGCAGATGCAAGCACGATTGAACAGGCTTGGAACGCAGTCATCGCCTGGAATGAATCGCTGCGTACCGTTTTTCGGTGGAAGAGGCTAGAAAGTCCAGTTCAAATCATTTTAAAAGAGCGTTCCATCGAAATGCACCAGCATGATTTAACGCGCTATTCGACAGAGGAAAGGGAGGAGCAGCTAGAGCGGATAAGGGAGAAGGAGCTTCGCGAAAGGTTTAATTTGGAGGAAGTTGCTTTTCGTGTTACCTGGTGCAAGCTAGAACATGACTTATGCGAGATGATTGTTAGCAATCATCATATTTTGTATGACGGCTGGAGCAATGCGATTCTATTGAAGCAGTTTTTTTCGACGCACCGGGCGCTTGTGGCCGGAGAAACTTTGCGGAAGCCAATGAAGAATCACTATAAAGAATATATTAAATATTTGCGCGGCCTCGATAAGGAGAGCCAACACAAGTATTGGTCCGATACGCTAGCCGGTTGGGAGGGCGGCGTTGTACTTCCGCATTCCGATGTTGCCAAGGGACAAGAGACATTTCTGCCCGGCCATTATACCTTCAAGCTGGACAGTGGGATGGCCGCAGCGTTGGAATCATTCGTAAAAACCCGGAAAATTACGCTTGCCTCCGCGCTCTACGGGGCATGGGGCCTCGTCTTGCAGCAATACAGCGACCGGGAGGATGTCATTTTAGGCACGACGGTTTCCGGCAGGAATAACGACGTCAAAGATATAGTTGATATGGTGGGTCTATTCATCAATACATTGCCTTTGCGGGTGAGAACGACTCCGTATATGTCATTAATTGATTATTTGGAAGAGATCGGTCGTACGATGACGGCGAATATCCATCATGAAAGCAGCTCCCTGGCCGAGATCAAGCAGTGCGCGAACGTGAATGTAAATGAATCTTTGTTTAACTCCATTATGGTCATCGAAAATTTTCCGCTAACCGATGTGTTTAGCGACGATTATGCGTTACAGATGGTTTCCTTTACTGATTTTGAGATGACCGTATTTGATCTGACTTTAGCAGTAGCGGTTTACGACGGAATCGAGTTCAAGATCAAATACAACCGTTGCGTAATCGATGAAGCGACTATAAAGCGTATCGTGGTTCATCTATACAATGCCATTGAATTGCTGATCACGGCTGCCGACCATCCAATCGGTCAAATCAGCTTAATCAATCAGGACGAGGAGCGTATGCTCCTGCAGGCCTGGAACGAAACGTCTACGCCGTATCCGCGCGAGCTGACGCTGCACGCGCTGTTCGAGCGTCAGGTCGAGAAATCGCCCGATTCAATTGCTGTACAATTTGGCAGTCAATCGGTCACCTTTCGAGAGTTGAATGTGCAAGCGAACCGATTGGCGAAGCGTCTCCGTAATGCCGGAGTACAGGTCAATGAAGCAGTAGCTTTGATGGCTGAACGTTCGATCGACATGATCGTGGGCATTCTCGGCATATTGAAGGCTGGCGGGGCCTACATGCCCATTGATCCGGAATATCCGGAGGACCGCATTGCTTACATGCTGGAGGATTCGATGGCCAAATGGATGGTCGCACAGTCGAAGCTTATGCAGGAGGGGCGGTCGTTCGAAGGCGCCGTTTTGCTCATCGATGATCCTATCGAATCGACCGACGCAGATGAAACTATGAATGAGCCGTCAGATGTTCAGGCTTCGGATTCGCTGGCTTATATCATTTATACGTCAGGATCTACAGGCAGACCGAAAGGAACGCTGATTCGCCATTTCAATGTTAGCCGGGTCGTGTTGGACACCAATTATATCGATTTGCGGCATGACGATGTCGTGCTGCAATTGTCCAACTATGCCTTTGATGGGTCGACATTTGATATTTTTGGCTCATTGCTGAACGGTTCGAAGTTGGTTCTAGTGCCTAAAGAGACAGTGATCGACGCTGCCGCGCTGGCGGCTGTCATCACAGAGCAGCAGGTTACTGTGTTCTTCCTTACGACTGCCCTTTTCAACACATTGGTGGACATTCAGTTGGACGGTTTTAAGCATGTTCGCAAAGTGCTGTTTGGAGGCGAGCAGGTTTCTCTCAAGCATGTGCAACGCGCTTATGAAGTTCTAGGGGCCGGCAAAATTGTTCATGTATACGGCCCGACGGAAAGCACAGTATACGCGACGTATTACGTTTTGAACGAAATAGACCCGATGCTGGAAACAATCCCGATTGGACTGCCAATCAGCAATACGACTGCGTACGTGCTGGATAGCAAGCTGCGTCCCGTTCCGGTCGGTGTGCCAGGAGAGCTATATATTGGCGGCGATGGTTTGGCGGCGGGCTATTTGCATAATGAAGAGCTTACGAATGAGAAATTCGTCGATCATCCGTTCATCGCAGGGGAGAAGATATATCGTACCGGCGATTTGGTTCGCAGGCTGCCAGACGGCAATATCGTCTATATAGGGCGCGCAGATCATCAGGTTAAAATTCGCGGCTTTCGCATTGAACCGGGCGAAATCGCCGATCGGCTTAACCGGCATGACTCTGTTCAGGAGACGATAGTGACAGCCTATACGGATGAGCGGGGCGCATCCTTGTTATGCGCTTATTTCGTTCCGTGCGGAGACTGGACAGCTGCTGAATTCAAGCGCTATCTCGCGCAGTCTTTGCCTGAATATATGATACCAGCACAATTCATGCCGCTTGCTCATTTACCGCTGACGCCTAACGGCAAAGTAGACCGTAAAGCATTGCCCCTGCCGATAAGAAATGCACCGACTGATACCGCAGCAGTGCCGCAGACGGCTACCGAGAACAAGATGTATCTCATTTGGCAGCAGATTCTTGAGGTTGAAGCGTTCAATCCAACGGACAGTTTCTTTGATTTAGGCGGACACTCGCTTAAAGCGATGAGGCTTGCTGCGCGCGTGTGGAATGAATTTAATCTGTCCGTGCCGCTGAAGGAGCTGTTCGAGCGACCGACCTTGCAGCAGTTCTCCGCGTGGATTGACAAGAGAGAGGCGGAGGAAGCCTTCGTGTTCAAATCGGCGGAGGAGGCCGACTATTACCCGGCCTCCTCCGCTCAGAAGCGACTATACGTCCTTCGGCAATATGAAGGTGCAGATACGAGTTACAATATTCCGTTTGTGTATAAAGTGAAAGGCTTCCTGCATCAGGAGCGATTGTCCACAGCGGTCAGGCAGCTTATACGGCGGCATGAATCGCTCCGCACCTCCTTCCAGATGATAGATGGCGATCTGTTCCAGTACGTACATGAGGAATCCGAAGCAGTGATCGAGTATAAGGAGGCGAATATCGAACAGGCTGACGAAATGTTGAGAAGCTTTATGAGGCCGTTTGATTTGGCAGCCGCTCCGCTCATGCGCCTGCTGGTCATCAAACAAAGCGGCGAACAATGGTACTTGGCTTTCGACATTCATCATATTGTAACGGACGGTGCGTCTGTTGAGCTGCTGCTGCAGGAGCTGTTTGCCCTATATGAAGATCGGGATCTTCCTATGCTAAATCTGCAATATAAAGATTATGCGGTATGGCAGCATGAATGGAGGAAATCCGCCCATTATCAAAAGGAAGAGCAATTTTGGCTGAAGACGCTTGGCGGTGAAGTTCCGGTGCTTCAGCTAGCAACCGATTATGCCAGACCGCGCACACAAAAGTTCGAGGGCAAGCGGATACGGTTTGAAATTGGGAAACATTTAGTAAGCCAGTTAGAACGAGTTTCGGTCCAGCACGGGGCTACTATGTACATGACGCTATTGTCCGTATTCAAAGTGCTGCTGCACAAATACTCGGATCAAGAAGACATTATTGTCGGTACACCGGTAACAGGCAGAATTCATCCAGATTTGCATTCGGTATCGGGCATGTTCGTCAACACGCTGCCGATTCGCAGCTACCCGCGTGGAGACAGCTCCTTTGTCCAGCTGCTTGGCAACGTGAAGGAGCAGGTTATCCAAGCTTACGATCATCAGAGCTATCCACTGGAGGAATTAGTCGAGCGTCTTGGGATTCAGAAGGATCTAAGCCGCAATTTCTTATTCGATGTCATGTTCTCCTATCTTAATAACGATGTAACGGACATTCGAGTGGAGGATCTGGAGCTAACGGCTTGTTTCTTTGAAACGTATACAGCAAAAGTCGATCTTACGCTCACCGTATTGGAACGTTCAGATTATCTAGCCTGCGAATTTGAGTACAGCACGGACCTGTTCACTGAAGAAACGATACTGCGCATGCAAACCCATTTCCTGAAGCTGATTCAACAGCTTACAGAAAACGCGGAGGCTGAGTTGTCAGAAATTTATGCGGTTACCGATTCGGAAATTAGCGACCAGCTGGAGCAGCTGACGCAAACGCGGACTGATTATGGGAAAGATCGGACGCTGGCAGAACTGTTCGAGGAGCAGGTGCAGCGGAATGCCAGGAAGACGGCCCTTGTCTTCGAGGGAAGGGAGCTAAGCTACGGGGAGCTCAATGCGATGGCCAACCGGGCGGCTCATCGCTTGCGAGAGCGCGGGGTCAGGGCGAACACAATCGTCGGGGTGTTGAGCGACAGGTCGCCGGAGATGATCGTCTCGCTGCTGGCGGTGCTGAAGGCCGGCGGAGCGTACTTGCCGATCGATCCCGAGTATCCGGAGGAGCGAATTCGGTACATGCTGACGGACAGCGGAGCCGCTTGGCTGGTAAGCCGGCAGCATTTGGCGGATCGCGTGAAGCAGGATATCTCGCTGATTACGATAGAGGAAGCTATGGCAGATGACGGCTCGCTGGATACGAATCCGGAGTCGGTGAACGGCTCGGAGGACGTAGCCTGTGTCATCTACACGTCCGGCTCCACAGGCAAGCCGAAGGGGACGTTGACGAAGCATGCGAACATTAGCCGTGTCGTGAAAGCGACGAACTACATCGAGCTGACAGAGGAGGACAAGCTGCTGCAGTTGTCCAATTACGCGTTCGATGGCTCGACCTTCGATATTTATGGCGCGCTGCTGAACGGTGCGACCTTGGTGCTGCTGGAGCAGGAAGCGCTGCTGGACATGCGCAAGCTGACGCGCGTGATCCGCGAGCAGGGCATTACCGTGTTTTTCATCACGACGGCGCTGTTCAACGTGCTGGCGGATGTGGACCCGTCGTGCCTGGCCGGCGTTCGGAAGCTGCTGTTCGGAGGCGAGAAAGTATCGGTTCCGCATGTGAGGCAGGCGCTGAAGGTTATGGGAGCAAGCAAGCTGATTCATGTATATGGTCCGACGGAAAGCACTGTATTCGCGACGGCGTATCCCGTTGCAGCAATAGAAGAAGACGCGGCAACAGTGCCGATTGGCAAGCCAATCTCGAATACGGAGGCTTACGTGCTGGACAGCAGCCTGCGGATACAACCGCGGGGCGTGCCTGGGGAGCTGTGTCTGTCGGGAGCGGGACTGGCGAAGGGTTATTTAAATCAGCCGGAGCTGACGGCGGAGAGATTTGTGGACCATCCGTATGCGCCTGGCGAGAAGCTGTACCGGACAGGGGACCTAGTCCGACTGTTGGAGGACGGCAACATCGAGTATATCGGGCGGATCGACCAGCAGGTCAAAATCCGCGGCTTCCGCATTGAGCCGGGAGAGATCGCCGCTCGTTTGCGGGAGCACCCGTCTGTACTGGAAGCCTATGTGAGTACAATCGCAGATGAGGCAGATCAACCGTATTTGTGCGCTTATTATACGCTCGGGTCCGAATGCTCATATAGAGAGCTTCAAAGCTATTTGCGTAACAATGTGCCGGATTATATGGTTCCGGCACGTATGGTGGAGCTCGACCAGTTCCCGTTAACCTCCAATGGCAAGGTAGATCGCAAACGGCTTCCAGTTCCCGATGTACTGCAAGGGCAGGAGGAGCTCTATCAGGCTGCGAGCAACGATGCCGAAAGAACGATTATCGCTATATGGGAAAAAATGTTTAACATCAACAAGGTTGGAGTTAATAATAACTTCTTCGAACTTGGGGGTAATTCCCTGAAGGCGGTCATACTGTCGTCGCACTTGTTCAAGGAATTTGGTACGGAAGTGTCCATTCAAGCGATTTTCCAGCGTCCGACCGTTTGCGAGCAGGCCGCATATATCAACAGCTTGGAAACCGGTACGTTCGAGCCTATACGACCGGCTGCCCTTGATCCTAACGGCTTGTACCCTGCGACCTCGAGCCAGAAGAGGCTGTATGCTGTTCATCATCTCGAAGGAAATTTATTAAGCTACAACATGCCGGTGGCATTGAGCTGGAACGGGAGTCTTGACCCTGATACGTTGAATCGGGCGTTCCTCCTCTTAATAAATCGGCATGAATCATTGCGGACTTCCTTTGAGTGGCAGGACGATGAACTGATGCAGCGCGTACATGACAATGTGTCCTGGAATTTGCCTGTATGGGATGCCGATGAGAAGGATTGGCGCGAGCTTGTAGCAGCCTTTGTGCAGCCCTTTGACCTGGAAGAAGCCCCTCTATTGCGAGCAGGTGTAATTCGGCTTCATTCAGAGCGTCATGTCCTCCTGTTGGACATGCATCATAGCATCTCGGACGGGGCTTCCTTGCAGATTTTCGTCCAGGAGCTCATGCAGCTTTATTATGGCAAGCCGTTGTCTGACCTGCCGATACAGTTCAAGGACTTCGCGATATGGCAGGAGCAGCGGCAGGATGGCGAAGCGATGAAGCTGGCGGAGTCCTACTGGCTGGAAGCTTTCCAGGGAGATATCCCGCTCTTGGAGTTGCCGACGGATCATCCGCGCCCAGTAGTAAAGCGGCATAGAGGAGAGCGGATTCGGTTCAATCTGGAGCAAGCGCATGCGGACCGGCTGAGGAGGATCGGGCTGAAGCAAGGCATCACTCTAAATATGATCCTTTTGGCAGCCTATAGTCTGTTTATTGCCAAGTACACCGGGCAAGAAGATATTGTAATCGGCACCCCGTGGGAAGGAAGAGATTACCCGGGGCTGAACGGTACGCTGGGCATGTTTGTTCAGACCCTGCCGATACGAACCTTTCCTCGCTCGGCAATGACGTTCAACGAATTTCTTGAAGAAATTCGCAGTCAGGTACTGGAAGCGGCCGAGCATCGCGCGTTCTCTCTGGATCAGTTAATTGAGAAGCTGAAGCTTCAGCGGGATACGGGACGCAACCCTCTGTTCGATACGATGTTTGCGCTGCAAAGCGTGAATATGGAGAGGCTGGAGACATGCGGGGAAGAGATTGGGTGGTTGGATTTGGAAACCGGCATAGCCAAGTTCGATCTCTTGCTTACAGCGAATGAGCATGACGATGGCATCGCATTTGAACTAGAGTTTGATACGGATTTGTTTTATCGCGCAACCGCAGAACGGATGTCGGCACATTTGCTGCAGCTATTCCAAGACATTGCAGTCAAATCCGACTGCAAATTACGTGAGATTACGATGCTTGGCGATGTTGAAAAGGAGCGATTGTTGACAGATTTCCAGCCGGTAGGCGGGCAATATCCAGCACAGCAAACGCTCCAAGAGCTGTTTGAGGTGCAGGCTGCCCTTCTGCCTGACTCGATCGCCGTCCAACATGGAGGCAGCAGGATTACGTATGCCGAGTTGAATGCCAAGGCTAACCGGCTGGCTCGGGCTGTACAGGCTCGGGGCCTGCAAAGGCAAACGGTCGTAGGTTTGATGCTCGACAGATCGATTGATATGGTCGTAGCTATTCTCGGCGTGTTGAAGGCAGGCGGCGTTTATTTGCCGATCGACCCCGAATATCCTGCGGAGCGAATCGAATACATGTTGGCGGACAGCGGGTCCCAATGGCTATTGACGGAACGAAGCCAGTCAGTACCGGCTAGCTTCACCGGACAGTGCTTCTATTTAGACGAAGAGGAGCTTGCTTATGGGGAGGCGGCGAACTTGCCCGTTAGCAGCACGTCCGATGACCTAGCATATATTATTTATACCTCCGGGTCTACAGGAAGAGCGAAGGGGAATATGGCGACGCACGCTAACATTAGCCGTGTAGTTTGCGGAACGAATTACATTGAGCTGACATCCGACGACAAAATTTTACAGCTGTCCAACTATGCTTTCGACGGCTCAACCTTTGATATTTATGGCGCCTTACTGAACGGAGCGGAATTGGTGCTTGTCAATCGAGACGACTTGCTGAATTTGCAAAATCTGTCGGCGATTATCCGGCGTCATGAGATTTCGGTGTTTTTCGTCACGACGGCTTTATTCAATACGTTGGCAGACCATGCGCTGGATTGCTTCGTTCGTGTGCGGAAGATTTTATTCGGGGGAGAGCGCGTATCCGTCCCGCATGTGAAAAAAGTACTGGAGTGGATCGGACCAGGAAAATTGATTCATGTGTACGGTCCGACGGAAAGCACCGTATTCGCTACGTATTATCCGGTTGATTCCGTGTCAGATGATGTGACGACAATTCCGATCGGCAGGCCAATTGCGCAGACGGAAGCTTACATTATGGATGCAGATTTGAATTTGCTGCCGGTTGGTGTTAAGGGACAGCTTTGTCTCTCTGGTGAAGGTCTTGTACAAGGATACTTGAACAACCCGGAGTTAACTGCGCAAAAATTCGTCAATCATCCGTATAAGCCGGGCTCCAAGCTATATTTGACAGGGGATACGGCGAAATGGCTGCCAGACGGCTGCCTAGAGTATATCGGCCGGATGGACCACCAGGTGAAAATAAGAGGTTATCGGATTGAGCCCGGGGAGATTACGGAAAGGCTGCTTCAGCAAGAAGATGTCAAGGAGGCCATTGTGCTGTCTCGTGCCGATGACAGGGGTGAGTTGTATCTATGCGCCTATTACGCAACCCGGCAGCCAATTCGACAAGTCGATCTGCAGGCATTCCTCCGTGCGACTTTGCCTTCCTATATGATCCCGGCGGTTATGATGGAGCTGGAGCGCTTCCCATTAACAGCCAACGGCAAAATCGACCAGCGTGCGCTGCCTATTCCAGAGCGGGGGAACAGTGATGAATATGCGGCTCCTTCAACGGTCACCGAGCTGCGCCTTGCTGGAATCATTCAGGATATATTGAGCATCGAGCGGATCGGACTGCATGACAACTTCTTTGAAGCAGGCGGCCAATCCTTGAAAGCGATGGTTCTTGCATCTCGCGTACAGCAGGCGTTTCAAGTGTCATTGTCGCTGAAACATATATTCAAGCTTCCGACACTGCAGGAAATGGCTGCGCATATCGATGCCGCCGCGGAGACGGAGTATCATTCCATTCCGAAAGCAGACACGGCGCTGGATTACCCGGTTTCCTCGGCTCAGAAGCGAATGTTCATCATTCATCAAATGAATCCGGACAGTATTCTTTATAATATGCCGGTTGTATATGAAGTCAAAGGGAGCATTGATGCTTCGCGGCTGCAAGAAGCGTTCCATCAGTTGAGCATGCGCCATGAAAGTCTGCGGACGTCCTTCCGAATGTCAGGGCAAGAGATCGTGCAGCAGATTGATTCATGCGCAAGCTTTCAGCTGGAGCTGGTGGATGCGGTGGACGAAGAAGAATCAAGCCTTCGAGCGAGGATCGCGAAGTGGGTTCGCCCCTTCGATTTAGGCAAGGCTCCGCTAGCGCGGGGATTCGTCATCCGTATCGCACAAGACAGACATTTGCTAGTTCTCGATATGCATCACATTATTTCGGATGGTCTTTCGTTTAACTTGTATATGAACGATTTGCAAAAGCTGTATCGCGGCGAAACATTACCGGAACAACGGCTTCAATATAAAGACTATGCAGTATGGCAGCATAATCGTATTGGCAGTAAGGAGCAAAAACGCGAGCAATCGTTCTGGCTAGAGACCTTGGCAGGTGAGCTGCCTGTGCTTGAATTGCAAGAGGACTTGCCTCGTCCTCAAATCCAGCGCTTCTGCGGCGGCCGGATCCGAACGACCCTCTCTTCACGGCAAACGAAGCAGCTCACAATGCTGGCGAATCGGCAAGGTCTTACTCCTTTTATTGCGTTATTTGCTATATATAACATCCTATTGCACAAATATTCGGGGCAAGAGGACATCATCATCGGAACGCCTGTAGCCGGTCGTGCCCATCCGGATTTGGAAAATGTAGCCGGAATGTTCGTCAATACTTTGCCGTTAAGAAATTATCCTGTACCGGATAAAACGTTCGCTCAATTCGTGGATGAGGTCAAGGCTCGGGTGTTGGACGCATTTGCCCATCAGCATTACCCGCTGGAGGAACTGATTGAGAAGTTAGGCGTTCACCGCGATCTTAGCCGCAATCCTTTATTTACAACGATGTTCGTGTGGCAAAATATGGACAGAATTGCGGCCGCTCTGGGGGATGCGGCGCTGACGCCATATTCGATTGATAATCAAACGGCTAAATTCGACCTGACTTTGGGGATCACTGAGCAAGACGGAGAGCTTGGCTTGGAATGGGAGTACAACAGCGATATTTTCGTTCAAGAGACGATAACCCGCCTTTCCCGCAATTTTGAGCACTTGGTGGATGCTGTGCTGCAAGACCCGGAACAACGGATAGCGGAAGTTGAATGGGTATGCGCTGAGCAGCGCAGTCAAATTATAGAGACGTTTAATGAAAATAAAGGCGATTTTCCTACGGATCAAACCATTCAGCAGTTCATGGAACAGTCAGCGGCCCTTGATCCGCATCGTATTGTACTCGTTGAAGGGGAGCTCAGCTATACCTGCGGCGCTCTTAACGAACGCGCCAACCGTCTTGCCCATTTGATTCGCAGCAACGGTGTCGGCCCGAACGATATCGTAGCGATTATAACGAGCCGTTCTGCCGAAATGGTTGTCGGCATCTTGGCTGTTCTAAAGGCGGGCGGAGCCTATCTTCCGATAGACCCGGTTTCACCGGTTGAGCGGACGGCTTTCATGCTCCAGGATAGCTGTGCATCGTTGATGCTGATACAAGAAGCATACAGGAGCATGATTCTGGACCACTGCAAGCCGGTGATTGTGCTGGACCCCGAATCCGACTATTCGGACCAAGCAGGCAATCCGGTGGCAATCAACAGCTCCGAGGATTTAGCGTACATTATCTATACTTCGGGCTCCACGGGCAAACCGAAAGGCGTAATGGTCAAACATCGCAGCGTCGTCAATACGATGCTTGCACTTGAGGCCGAATATCCGCTCAGGAGCGGCGACTCGTATATGTTCAAAACAACGTACACCTTTGACGTATCCGTTGCTGAGCTATTCAGTTGGATATTCGGACAAGGACGGCTCGTCGTATTGCCGGATGGCGATGAGAAGGATCCGGGTGCAATTCTGAACGCCATACAGAAGTATTGCATTACGCATATCAACTTCGTGCCTTCGATGCTGCAGTTGTTTCTGCGCAATGCAAGCCAGGTGCGAATTGTTAACATGCTGACATACGTGTTTGCTGCCGGGGAGGCACTGCCGAAAGAATTGGTCGAGAAGCTCTATGCGCAATCGGATCATGTCATGCTTGTTAATTTATATGGCCCTACCGAATCGACGATTTATGCGACGCAATATATCGTTGAACGGAATTTCCAGGGAAGGGTGCCAATAGGCAAGCAGCTTCGGAATGTAACGGCCTGCATTATGAACAAACATAACCAGCTTGTGCCGATCGGTGTGCCGGGCGAGCTCTGCCTGGCGGGTGAAGGTCTTGCTATCGGATATCTCAACAATACGGAGCTAACGGACGAGAAATTTACGCCGCATCCATTCATGCGAGGCGAGCGGTTGTATCGAACCGGAGATATGGCAGTATGGCGAACGGATGGGATGATTGAATATTTGGGAAGAATCGATCATCAGGTCAAAGTCCGAGGCTACCGAATCGAGCTTGAAGAAATACAATCTAGGCTTATGGAGGCCGAAGGGATCTCCGATGCCATCGTCATGGCATATCTGGATGAGCATGAGGAGTCTTATCTATGCGGCTATGTAGTGGCGAGCCGTGAATGGACGCAATCGGAGCTGCGTATGCATCTGATAACCCGCCTGCCAGCGTATATGATTCCGTCTTATTTCGTGCAGATGGATAAGATGCCGTTGACGCCAAGCGGTAAAGTCAATCGCAAAGCCTTGCCGCCAGCGAATAGGGCTCACGTCCGAAACGATGGTTCTCAAGCTGATTTTGCAACGGAAACTGAAAAGTGGCTGGCAATGCTCTGGTCGGAAATTCTTTCAGTAGAAGTCGCAGGGGCTTATGACGACTTCTTCGAGCTTGGCGGGCACTCCTTGAAGGCGGCCTTACTCACGGCCCGCATCTCGGAAACGATAGGGCTGTCACTGCCGCTGCGCGTTATATTCGAAAAGCCGAAGCTAAAGCAGTTGGCTGAATGGATTCACGAATCGGAGCGTCAGGTGCAGGAACGAATCGTCCCAGCACCGCCGAGCGAGTCGTACCCGGCAACGTACAGCCAGACCCGGTTATTTGTCTTGCACCAGTTTAATCCGCTCAATATGAGCTACAACATGCCTTGTATCATGCAGGTGAAGGGCGTGCTGGATCAGGAGCGCATGTATAAGGCCTATGCCGCTTTGATCGAGCGTCACGAAGTTCTGCGCACTTCCTTCGAGATGGACGGTGCACTTTTGATGCAACGGATACACGCGGATATAGAGCCTGACTATCGTTACGTAATTGCAGCGAATGGCGCAGATCCGGAATCACATATTAGATCCTTTATCCGTCCGTTCGACTTCAATCGAGATTCGTCCGTTCGCATGGAAGTGCTCCGGCTTTCGCAGGCAGAGCATTTGCTGATGATCGACATGCATCATATCATCTCGGATGGCATCTCGCTGAATGTGTTTGTACAGGAACTATTCGATCTATATGAGGGTCAAGAGCTGCCGCCTGTTGCATTGCAGTTCAAAGATTATGCGGTTTGGCAGCAGCGGAGGTTGGACGGCGACGATTACGTTCTGCAGGAAAGCTATTGGGCCGCGCTCTTCCAGGACGAGGTTCCGCTCCTACAATTGCCGACCGATTATGCGAGGTCTGCCGTACAGCAATTTGATGGGGGACGGCTGTTCGTCGAGCTGAACGAATCGTTAAGCCATGCAGTCAACCGTCTGGCTATTGACGAGAATGTGACGCTGTTCATGCTGCTGCTGTCGGCCTACTACACCTTGTTGTACAAATACAGCGGACAAGAAGATATAGTCGTAGGCGTTCCTTCCTCCAGCCGGCCTGACAGCGAGCTCCAACGAACAATAGGAATGTTCGTTAACACATTGGCCATTCGGGCAATGCCGGAAGATCGTAAAACATTTAGGATGCTGTTGGCCGAAGTGAAGGAGGCAGTCGTTCAAGCGCACGAGCATCGGGATTATCCTTTGGAGAAGCTGATCGAGCGTCTTGGTTTGCAGCGCGATATGGGCAGAAGTCCATTGTTTGACACCATGTTCACGATTCAAAGCGCGGAATCGGACGTGAGAACAGCATCGACAATAACATGCGAGCCATTCGTGTTCCATCATGAGTATTCCAAATTCGATCTTACGGTCGGCGTTATGGACAAAGACGAAAGGTTGACGATGGAATGGGAATACAACACGGCGCTGTTCAAGCGGAGCACAGTTGCGCGCATGGCAGGACATTTTGTCCGCCTGCTTGAACAGATCGTACATCATCCCGAGCTGCGGTTGAGCGAGGCCGACATTGTGACCGAGCAAGAGCGGGAGCAACTGCTGCGGACGTTTAACGATACAAGCATCGCCCACCCGACCGAATACATGGTCCATCAGCATTTTGAACAGCAGGTGGAGCGTGTGCCTGATCGGCCGGCGGTCGTCTGGCGGGGGGATGTGTGGACATACCGCGAGCTGAACGAGCGGGCGAACCGGATCGCGCACGCGCTTCGTCGGCGGGGAGCGACGCCGGATGCGATTGTAGCCATCCTGATGGAGCGCTCGCCGGACATGATAGCTGGGGTACTCGGCATCTTGAAGTCGGGAGCGGCCTATATGCCGATTGACCCGGATTACCCGAAAGAGCGAATCGCCCATATGCTGAGTGACAGCGGAACGGAGCTGGTGCTGACGCACCGGGGGCTGATGGGGAGGCAGACGTTCGACGGAACGACGCTGGATCTGACGGCCGAAGAGCTGAATGAAGAACCAGCGGACA
>NZ_JBCNGR010000026.1:0-61124 GCF_050481745.1 Paenibacillus algorifonticola
CGCCAAGCACGAGAAGCCTGTCGCAATCATTGCGGCAGGTTTTTTGTTGTCTTGTAAATGGGATAGGCTTTCACATAGTGAAAATGCTGTGCACAACTTATCTACAGCCGTGGATGAGGTGCATAGTATTTTTTTCAAATATAAGGAGGAATAAGTTTTCCCATTATCATCGGCTTATATTTCTACGCGAAACGATAGCTTTGCCGTCAGAGGACGGCGACAGCCGTTTCACCTTGTGGCGTGTATAAGTCTGTATTAGCGAGGTTGTTCACATGTGGGTAAGTTCACCCACCCTAATATGAACATAATGTAAACATGAGTTATGCACATTCGTTCATTTTTTATGCACAGCCTGTTTATAAATAGAACCGATCTAGGCGAGTCGGGTATAATTAGCGCTTTTTCGCACCATGCTAGGTAGTAGCCTTGTGCATAAAAGCTTGTGGATGAATAGTCAGAAAATTAAGATTCCATCTCTTGACCTTTCTTTAATTTTGCGTATAATAAAGTTAAGGTCAAAGAAAGTCAAAGTCAGTTGGAGCTGCATATGAATAAGCGTAAGCTTGTGCTCCATGCAGTACCAGGGAGGTTGGTGATATGCGAAACATTTCCGATCTCATTGAACATTATTTAAAAAATATGCTGCAGGAAAGCACAGAAGGCTCGGTGGAAATACAGCGCAATGAGCTGGCTGAGAAATTTTCGTGCGTCCCTTCCCAGATTAATTACGTGATTAGTACACGTTTTACGCTGGAGAAGGGTTACATGGTCGAATCGAAGCGTGGAGGCGGAGGTTACGTCAGGATTCAACGGGTAGAGCTGCCAGCCTTGCAGACGATTCAATTTCATATTCGGCAGACGATTGGAGATTGCGTGGAGCAGAGCGTGGCGGAAGGGCTGATTTATCAGCTTGAAGAGGCGCTGCTGGTAACGAAGCGCGAAGCACAGCTGCTGCGGGCAGCAATTGACCGTGAAACAATAGCCGTCAAGCTCCCGCTGCGTGATGAGGTAAGGGCCCGTTTGCTAAGAGCGATGCTTATATCGCTTCTGGTTAAATAACTTTACCGTGCGTAAGTGCATGGAAAGGGGTGATTTGTCTTGATTTGTCAGGAATGCGGCAAGAAGCCGGCAACGCTTCATTTCACGAAGATTGTCGGTGGAGAGAAGACGGAGTTTCACATTTGTGAAGCTTGTGCGCGTGAACGGGGTGAAGGTATTCCGGGAACGGCGAATGGCTTCTCTATCCACAGCTTGCTGTCGGGTCTGCTTGATTTTGATCCATCTGGAACATCGGGTTCAGCAGGGACGAAGCCTTGCCCGGTCATACGCTGTGACGAATGCGGATTCACTTATGCACAGTTCAGCAAGATCGGACGCTTTGGCTGCAGCGCCTGTTACAAACATTTTTCAGATAAGTTAGATCCGCTGCTCAAAAGGGTACATGGTAGTACGGTGCATACGGGGAAAATTCCGAAACGCTCCGGAGGGCAATTGCAAAATAAACGAGAACTTGATCAGCTCAGACGCGAGCTGTATGATCGTATTGAGCAAGAAGAATTTGAAAGTGCGGCTCAAATCAGGGATCGTATTCGTGAGCTTGAGCGTAAAATAGCAGAGCTGTAAGTCATGAAGTAAGGAGGATACCTCTTGAAGAGTCGTCGTTTTTCAGAGCAAGCGTTAAGCGATTGGATGAAAGGGGATGGTCCAGAGTCAGATATCGTGATCAGCAGCCGTATACGCATCGCCAGAAATTTGAACCATCATCCGTTTCCATTGCTCGCTACGAAGGAGCAATCGCTTGAGGTTATGGAGCAGCTGGCTGCTATCGGGGCATCTGGAAAGCTTGAGCCTATCGGCCATTTTGATACCATCGTGTTATCCGATCTTACGGAGCTGGAGAAGCGTGTATTGGTTGAAAAGCATTTGATCAGCCCTAATCTGGCTAATGAATCTCGAGGCGGAGCCTTCATCCTCAGCGATAATGAATCGGTGAGCATTATGATTAATGAAGAAGATCATCTGCGAATTCAATGTCTGTATCCAGGTTTTCAAATTCAGGAAGCTTGGACGCTGGCGAATCGGATCGATGATATTTTTGAAGCGGAGACCGAATATGCTTTTGATGAGAAACGCGGTTATTTAACGACTTGCCCGACCAACGTTGGAACAGGCATTCGCGTATCCATTATGGTACATTTGCCGGCTCTCGTGTTATCATCGCAAATCAATCGGATTTTGCAGGCCGTTACGCAGGTGGGACTCGCGGTTCGCGGATTGTATGGCGAAGGCAGTGAAGCGCTTGGCAATGTGTTTCAAATCTCGAACCAAATTACACTTGGGCAGTCGGAGTCGGAAATTATTGACAACCTGTACAGTGTAGCCAGACAAATTATTGAGCATGAGAAAGCAGCTCGAATACGGCTTCTTGCTGAGTCTAAGCTGCGCATTGAAGATAGAGTAAAGCGGTCTTATGGGATTTTATCCTATGCGGCTATAATGGATACGAAGGAAGCCGCACAGCGGCTTTCAGATGTAAGGTTGGGCGTTGATCTGGGATTGCTGGATAATATAACGCCTCAAGTGATGAATGAATTAATGATTATGACGCAGCCTGGCTTCTTGCAGCAGGTATTCAAGGAAACGATGAATGCGGAGCAGCGGGATTATCGCCGGGCAGAACTTATTCGCAAGCAGTTGCGAAGTCAAATGGAACATGGGGGTGCGTAACGATGATGTTCGGAAGATTTACGGAGCGGGCACAGAAGGTGCTTGCATTGGCGCAGGAAGAAGCGGTTCGTCTTGGACATAACAATATTGGTACCGAGCATATTTTACTTGGACTGATTCGTGAAGGAGAAGGCATTGCCGCCAAAGCGCTGATTGGACTTGGCCTGGGCTTAGAGAAAATCCAGGATGAGGTTGAAGCTTTGATCGGAAGAGGCCAGGAGCAGCCTACCAACATTGCCTATACGCCACGTGCGAAAAAGGTCATTGAGCTCTCTATGGATGAAGCGAGAAAGCTGGGCCATACGTATGTGGGTACGGAGCATATTTTGCTCGGACTCATTCGTGAAGGAGAAGGGGTTGCAGCCCGCGTGCTGAACAATCTCGGCATCAGCCTCAATAAAGCACGCCAGCAAGTGCTGCAATTGCTTGGCAGCAGCGAAGCCATCTCCAGCAACCATGGCGCTCCATCTAATGTGAGCACGCCAACGCTGGACGGACTTGCCCGCGATTTGACCTCCTTCGCTAAAGAAGGCAATCTCGATCCGGTTATTGGCCGTAGCAAGGAAATCGAGCGCGTTATTCAAGTGCTTAGCCGCCGGACGAAAAACAATCCGGTTCTTATCGGGGAACCCGGCGTTGGTAAAACAGCGATCGCTGAAGGATTGGCGCAAAAAATTATCGCAAACGAAATTCCAGAAACGCTGCGCGACAAACGCGTAATGACGCTCGATATGGGCTCTGTCGTAGCTGGTACGAAATACCGCGGTGAGTTTGAGGATCGCTTGAAAAAAATTATGGATGAAATCCGCCAAGCCGGCAATATCATCCTATTCATCGATGAGCTTCATACGTTGATCGGTGCTGGTGGTGCTGAAGGCGCGATTGATGCTTCTAATATTTTGAAGCCGGCGCTAGCACGTGGCGAGCTGCAATGCATCGGCGCGACTACACTGGATGAATACCGCAAATATATCGAGAAGGATGCTGCGCTGGAGCGCCGTTTCCAACCGATTACGGTAGATCAGCCTTCACCGGAAGAAGCGGTACAAATTTTGTACGGCCTGCGCGATCGTTATGAAGCCCATCACCGGGTGAAAATTACAGATGAAGCGATTGTTCAAGCCGTTAAGCTGTCCGACCGCTACATTACGGATCGTTTCCTGCCGGATAAAGCGATCGACCTGATTGATGAAGCCGGCTCGAAAGTTCGCCTCAACTCGTATACGATTCCGCCGAATCTTAAGCAGCTGGAAAACCGTCTGGAGGATATCCGCAAGGAGAAAGACTCCGCTGTTCAAAGCCAGGAGTTTGAGAAAGCGGCTGCGCTTCGCGATACCGAGCAGAAGATGCGCGAAGAGCTGGATATCACGAAAAATCAATGGAAAGAAAAACAAGGACGTACCGATTCCGAAGTGACACCTGAGGATATTGCACAAGTCGTAGCGAGCTGGACCGGCATTCCGGTAAGCAAGTTGGCAGAGGAAGAGACCGAGCGTCTGCTGAAAATGGAATCCATTCTTCATGGCCGTGTCATCGGACAGGAAGAAGCAGTCAAAGCGGTATCGCGCGCTATGCGCCGTGCTCGTGCTGGCCTGAAGGATCCGAAGCGTCCGATGGGTTCATTCATTTTCCTCGGTCCAACGGGTGTAGGTAAAACCGAGCTTGCCCGTGCGCTTGCAGAAGCGATGTTCGGCGATGAAAATGCGATTATCCGCATCGATATGTCGGAGTATATGGAGAAGCATTCAACTTCCCGTCTCGTTGGGGCACCTCCGGGATATGTTGGTTATGAGGAAGGCGGTCAATTGACCGAGAAAGTACGCCGCAAGCCTTATTCGGTTGTATTGCTCGATGAGATTGAGAAAGCCCACCCGGAAGTATTCAACATTTTGCTGCAAGTGCTGGAAGATGGTCGTCTGACTGACTCTAAAGGCCGTGTAGTCGATTTCCGCAATACGTTGATCATTATGACGTCGAACGTGGGCGCGGATCAAATTAAACGGAATTCTTCGCTGGGCTTCACAGCTGTTCACGACGCTGGCCGTGACTTCATTCAAATGAAGGATAAAGTAATGGCTGAGCTCAAAAAGAGCTTCCGTCCGGAGTTCCTGAACCGGATCGACGAAACGATCGTGTTCCACTCGCTGGAGCAAGAGCATATCGCCGAAATCGTCACTTTGATGTCCGACGATTTGCGAAAACGCCTGCGTGAGCAAGATGTAGACTTCTTGCTGACCGATACGGCGAAGGCGTTCCTCGCCAAAGAAGGCTTCGATCCGCAGTATGGTGCTCGTCCATTGCGGCGCGCGATTCAGAAGCATATCGAGGACCGTTTGTCCGAGGAATTGCTCGTTGGCAACATTCAAAAAGGCGACCGCTTCACGATTGATGAGAAGGATGGCGCGTTGACGGTAACAAAATCGGAGCCTCTTGATTTGGAGAAAGCGTCCGAAGAGCCAGCTGCTAAATCATAATTAAAAAGTGAGGATGCTGCACAGCTGATTACAGCTTACGCACATTCGGCGAGCTAGCTTTATACAGCTCGGTACAAAAATAGAAAGCTTCCAGAACCCGTGAACATGACGGATGCTGGAAGCTTTTTTTATGACTAAAACAGACAATCCCCTTTCATTTTCATTTGACAATGAGAATCATTATCGTGTATCTTATAGGAGTAGATATTAATTTGAACATACACTCTTTCATATACAAAGACGAAGACCGGAACAGATGACGGAAGGCGGTAATAGGTATGGGATTGCATGCTGCCAGAATAACGGCTGAAGAGGCGTCATATTTATCAAATGAATATATTAAGCAGTTCGTTAGAGCAGCACATATGGATTTTGACAAGGTAAAGCAAATGCTGAGTGAAGAGCCTGAGCTGCTGCACGCTTCCTGTGACTGGGGAGATGGCGATTGGGAAAATGCGCTAGGCGCAGCCGCTCATGTCGGACGCAGGGATATTGCGCTGTATTTGCTGGAGCGTGGAGCAAGGCTGGATCTTTTTGCTGCTGCGATGTTAGGCAAGCTGGAAGTGGTTCATGCGATTTTAAGTGACGACCCCGCGGCGAAAGATGCCAGTGGCCCGCATGGAATTCCGCTCATCGTTCACGCCAAGATGGGTGGCGAGGAATCGCGCTTGGTTTATGCTTATTTGGAAAGCCTTCAGGCTTGATAGGAGGGGTAACATCATGATCGTGGTCACGAACACCATTAAAGTGAAAAAAGGGCACGGTGAAGCCGTAGCCGAGCGGTTCCAGCATACGAAGGGGATTGAGCTTTCTCCCGGCTTTATCCGGATGGAGGTGCTGCTTATGGAAAACTTGGTGGACTATGATGAGCTGAGAGTCGGCACAACATGGGAAAATAAAGCGTCGTTTGAAGGCTGGGTCAACAGCGACTCCTTCCGTCAGGCACATACGCATCGTCAAACGAAAGCAGGCGAAGGCTGCAAAAGTCAGCAAAATGAAGTCATTATGCTGGGCTCCCAGCTTTCAACGCACCGGGTTATTGTGGCGCGGCAAGCGACTATCCAAGCTTAAACGATAGCGTGTATAAATTGTCTTTTTCAGAAAGTTCCCTTCTTCCTCTTGTGGATGACAGGGAACTTTCTTGTTGTATAAGGAAGAAAGGGTTTATACAATCCACATTAAATGGTAAACTTTTAATGATAGTGTTTTTAGTAAAAGGAGCCGGACATGGCAAAAATAAAAACGAAATTCGTATGCAATGAATGTGGAACAGAGTCGCCTAAGTGGATGGGCAAATGCCCAGGGTGCCAGTCATGGAATTCCATGATTGAAGAGAAGGAAACCGTTGTCAAGACGCAGGGAGTCGGTTTGCGTGTTGCGCAAACGAAAGAAAAGCCACAGTCGATCATACATATAGAGAGCGGGAAGGAACCGCGCATTGAAACGAGCTTGAAAGAGCTGAACCGCGTACTTGGCGGGGGCGTTGTGCCGGGCTCCCTTTTGCTGGTAGGGGGCGACCCCGGTATCGGAAAATCCACGCTGCTGCTGCAAACCTCGCATGCACTAGCAACGAAGGGATTGAAGGTTCTCTATATTTCAGGTGAGGAATCGGTGCGGCAAACAAGATTAAGAGCGGATCGGCTTGGTGCGCTGACGGAATCCTTGTATGTGCTTTGCGAAACAAACATGGATCATATTAACGAGGCGATTGAATCGGTGGACCCCGATTTTCTCGTTATTGACTCCATCCAGACGGTTTATGATCCGGGTGTGCAATCAGCGCCGGGCAGCGTATCTCAGGTTCGGGAATGCACCGCGCATTTTATGCGAGTCGCCAAAATCAAAGGGATTGCAACGGTACTGGTCGGACATGTGACGAAGGAAGGCGCCATCGCCGGACCGCGGATGCTGGAGCATATGGTCGATTGCGTATTGTATTTTGAAGGTGAGCGCCATCATACCTACAGGCTGCTGCGCGCGGTTAAAAACCGGTTTGGGTCGACGAATGAGATCGGAATTTTTGAAATGGGCGAGGAAGGCTTGCGTGAGGTGCTGAATCCTTCTGAGCTGTTTTTATCAGAGCGCCCGCTTGGCGTAGCCGGCTCTATTGTTGTAGCAAGCATGGAGGGAACCCGTCCTGTATTGGTGGAATTGCAGGCGCTGGTGGCAACGACGAACTTCCCATCGCCGCGCCGTATGACGGCCGGACTTGACCATCATCGCATGGCGCTGATCATTGCCGTGCTTGAGAAGCGCAACGGCATGTTTCTCCAGACGCAGGATGCTTATTTGAATGTCGCAGGCGGCATTAAGCTCGATGAGCCAGCCGTTGATTTAGCAGCAGCGGTATGTCTCGCTTCGAGCTTTCGGGATGCGCCAACGAGACCTTACGACGTTGTGTTCGGGGAAGTTGGTTTGACGGGCGAGGTACGTGCTGTCTCGCGGGCTGAGCAGCGGGTAAAGGAAGCCGAGAAGCTGGGCTTCAAACGAGTTATTATGCCGGAAAAAAGCCTGAAGGGCTGGAAGCCGCCGGCATCCATTGAGATTATTGGTGTAAACACCGTAGCGGAAGCGCTCTCGGCAGCACTAGGATAGGGGGAAGATGATGAAGGAACAGAGCCAGCTAGAAACAATGAACCAGCTTTTGCAGCTAGTCGCGCCCGGTACCCCGTTCCGTGACGGCTTAGAGAACGTGCTGCGGGCGAAGACTGGAGCATTAATCGTTGTCGGATACAGTCCTGAGGTAATGGAAGTTGTAGATGGAGGTTTTTCCATCAATTGTGATTTCTCACCCAACTATTTGTATGAGCTTGCGAAGATGGATGGCGCAATTATTTTGAGCGAGGATATGCGGCGGATTTTGTATGCCAACACGCAGCTTATTCCGAACAGCTCCATTCCGTCGATTGAGACGGGAATCCGCCACCGTACCGCGGAGCGGGTCGGCAAGCAGACGGGCAAGCTCGTCGTATCCATATCGCAGCGCCGAAATATTATTACGCTGTATCAAGGCAATTTGCGGTATGCGCTCAAGGAAATGGGCAACATTTTGACAAAAGCGAATCAGGCGATTCAGACGCTGGAGAAATATAAGGCGGTGCTGGGCCAAGCGTTCAAAAATTTGTCTGTGCTTGAGTTCGAGGAGCTGGTCACCTTACAGGAGGTTGCCCATGTCGTGCAGCGTGTAGAGATGGTGCTGCGTGTCAAAATGGAAATCAAGCGTTATGTGACCGAGCTGGGAACGGAAGGACGCCTCATTGCGATGCAGCTCGAAGAGCTGGTCGATGGTGTGGATGAGGATGCTTGGTATTTGCTTAAGGATTATGCGAAAGATAATTCAGATGAAAAAATCCGGGAAATCCGACTCGCAATGAAAAAACTGAGCTCTGATGAGCTGCTGGACGCGTCGCCGATTATCCGGCTTCTTGGCTATCCGCATACCGGTTCTATGGCGGAAGAAGCAATTTCGCCGCGCGGCTTCCGCTTGTTGAACAAAATCCCGCGTTTGCCGCTCATTATTATGAATAATTTGATTGAGCGCTTCGCCAGACTGCCGCATATTATGATGGCGACCATCGGTGAATTGGATGATGTTGACGGAATTGGGGAAGTTCGGGCGAGGGCGATCAAGGAAGGTTTGAAACGGATTCAGGATCAAATGTTCATTGACAGGCAAATCTAAATCCCATACAATTGATGGAATGTGAACGGCCCGATCATCATACATTAGTATTTGATCTTAGGGCATAGTAGAGAAGAGGTGGAACAGATGATTATAAAGTCAATACCGAGCCTTTTCACGGTGGGGAATTTGTTTCTTGGCGTAATCGCCATTATTATGGTGTTTAATGAGAAACCTGAAATTGCAGCGATGATGGTTATTATCGCAATGCTGCTTGATGGCGTAGATGGCAGAGTGGCACGTGCGCTTAATGCACAGAGCGAATTCGGCAAGGAGCTCGATTCGTTATCCGACGTCATTTCCTTCGGAGTAGCTCCAGCGTTCATTATGTATGTCGTCGCTTTTCAGGATTTAAATACAGCAGTGGCTTGGATTATTACCGCGTTATTCCCGATTTGCGGAGCTTTGCGCCTGGCGAGATTTAATGTCGTAACGAAGACGCCGAGCGGTTATTTCATCGGACTGCCGATTCCAGCAGCTGGTGGTGTTTTGGCAACGCTGGCTCTTTTCAAAAATGATATTTCGGTTATTGTGCTGTTAATTAGTACGCTCGTTCTTTCCATTCTGATGGTGAGCACGGTTCGTTATCCGAATTTCAAGAAGTTTGGCATTCCGAAGAGCGCGATTTGGGTCGTGCCGATTATCGTCGTATTCTCGCTCGTAATCGGTATTTGGTTCAATCAATATTTGTCGAAGCTGATTTTCATCCCGCTTTTGCTATATGCGCTGTGGGGCTTAAAAAAAAACGTTGATCGGCGCATTAAGCCGCGCAGACGTAAAAACAAGCATGCAGAGCTAAGTGAAGAGCAGGTGCAGTCGGAGACGATTGCCTAGTATGCAGCTAGCTCAGAAGCATTTTTCATAAGTAAAAAGGAAACATCAAAAAAGCTGTAAACCATGTAAACGTGGTTTGCAGCTTTTTTTGTTGAAATGGATTTGTCGCCAAAGGACGGCAACAGCCATTTCACCTTGAAATATAGGAAAGTATATGATTTCACCATACTTTCTCTATATTTCTACGCGAAACGGTAGCTTTCCCGCCAAAGGACGGCAACAGTCGTTTACGCTTGGCATCTTGCATCATTATGTTGAGGTAGCAATGGCTTTGCAGGCATTCGCTTTACGTTAAATTAAATAGGCCGAGCGTTGAGCATTTGTCATACTCATCGGCGATGACCTCGTCCAGTTGGATATCCAGCAGATTGCACATCGCGGTCATGTAGAACAGATTGCGTCCGAGGTCGGCCTTAAGCACATCGCGGCAGTTTTCGCACAGCTCGCCAGAAAGGTGGCTTTGCAGCGTTTCTTTCGCGCTCTTAAGGTTCGGTTCATCGGAATAATGCTGCTTGCGGGCCGCAAGCTCAATGCAGCCGCAGTCGGTCACGGCTTTCGTTACAGCTCGATTGACGGACGTTCCAGCCTGCCCAAACTTTGACATCACATCCAGCAGGCTCCGATGCCTTAGCAGTAACTCGGATACTTGCTGTTGAAATTGATCCAATGTTGGTGCGCTCATCGGTTACACCTCTTTCATCAACTTTAGCAACTTCTGATCTTGTTTCCATTATAAGCTTACTTGGTCCGCATTTCAAAATGAAAAATCATTCACCTCTGACGGTTAGAGTTTTCCCAATTGGAACATAATTGTAATGGAGGTGGATGAATATGGTAAGACGTATCATTCAATTAATTGGAATAATGTTAGGTGCAATGGCAGGACGCGAGCTTCACAGCATGACCAGTTTATCGGGATTATGGGCTGAGCCATCTATTGGGATGCTTGAGCATTCCGGCACTTATTACATGAATGTCGGAATCGGCGCATTGTGCGGGGTCATTCTCGCGACCTTGGCAGCAAATCCGCTCATTCGTTTAATGCAGCGTGGAGCGGAGCAGACTTCGGCTATGCCGGTCAAGGATTTGCTGGCTGGTGCAGCAGGATTGTTCGTTGGGCTGCTGCTGTCGGTGCTGTTGTACCCGGCGGTGTCGGACATTGGAGGCGTAGGTGTTATGCTGCCAGCCATTATGGCGCTGTTCTTCGGCTATCTGGGCGTGCGTATTGCTTGGAACAAGCGGGATGAGCTGACAGAAAAGCTGATTGAGCTGTGGAACCAGCGCAAAGCGGCTCCTCCTATTGATGAGACGAGCGGGTTCGAGGAGCATAAGATTTTGGATACGAGCGTCATTATTGATGGGCGGATCGCCGACATTTGCAAAACCGGCTTTATTGAGGGAACGCTGGTCATACCTGAATTTGTGCTGGAGGAGCTGCAGCATATTGCCGATTCTTCGGACTTGCTCAAGCGCAACCGCGGCCGCCGGGGGCTGGATATATTGAACAAAATCCAGAAAGAGCTTGATGTGCGCGTGCTTATCTATGAAGGAGATTTCGAAGAAATCAGCGAGGTGGACAGCAAGCTGGTGAAGCTGGCGAAGGCGCTGCATGGCAAAGTGGTAACGAATGATTTTAACCTGAATAAGGTGTGCGAGCTGCAAGGCGTATCTGTGCTCAACATTAACGATTTGGCGAATGCGGTGAAGCCTGTTGTGCTGCCGGGTGAAGAGATTATTGTGCAGGTCATTAAGGACGGCAAGGAACATGGACAGGGTGTCGCTTATCTCGACGATGGCACGATGATCGTAGTAGAAGGCGGACGCGAATATATCGGCACGACGATGGAAGTGCTTGTAACGAGCGTGCTGCAAACGTCTGCGGGACGGATGATTTTCGCCAAGCCGAAGCTGTTGGAAAAAGCACAGTAAAAAAGGTATGATAGAGGGGATACAATACCGGCACAGAGATTTGAGGGGAATAGGGCATGGGGGCAAAATGGGGAGTTGTCGTCGTCGCGGCCGGACGCGGTTCGCGAATGGGGACAAAAGAAAGCAAGCAGTACCTGGAAATGCAGGGCAAGCCGATTATTGTACATACGCTTGAGCTGTTCGCTTCGCTTGCTAACCTTGCTGAAATCATCGTCGTTGTCGGCGCTGATGATGTGGGGCGCGTGGAAGAACTGGTGGGCCGCTTTGGCATTGCCAAGGTGAAGGCAGTTGTTGCAGGCGGCAGCGAGAGGCAGCATTCGGTGTACAGCGGCATTCAGGCGCTTTCGCCTGCTATAGAGTGGGTCATGGTGCATGATGGCGTGCGGCCGCTTGTGACGGCAGCTGCGGTCGGCACCTGCTGCTCTGTGGCGGAGCGTGAAGGCGCGGCCGTGCTGGCCGTGCCAGTGAAGGATACGATTAAACAGGTGGGCGATAATGGCTTGATCGTATCGACGCCTGACCGCCGAAGCTTGTGGGCGATTCAAACGCCGCAGGCTTTTCGTCGTGAACTGCTTGTGCGTGCGCATGAGCAGGCCCATGCAGAGGGCTTTCTGGGGACGGACGACGCGATGGTCGTCGAGCGAATGGGCGCACCAGTTGCCGTAGCGGAAGGCGATTATACAAATATAAAAATTACGACGCCTGAGGACTTGCCATGGGCGGAGTTTTTGCTCGCAAAGCGGGAGAGAGGGGAGCGCTGACTATGATTCGTGTAGGACAAGGGTTTGACGTTCATCAATTGGTAGAAGGCAGGCCGTGCATTATCGGCGGTGTAACCATTCCATATGAAAAAGGGCTGCTAGGGCATTCCGATGCCGACGTGCTGCTGCATGCGATTACCGATGCGATTTTGGGCGCATTGGCGCTTGGCGATATCGGGAAGCATTTTCCCGATACGGACCCTGAGTTCAAGGATGCGGACAGCTTGAAGCTGCTCGTACATATATGGGGACTCGTCAAGGAGCGCGGCTATAAGCTTGGCAACATTGACTCGACGATTATTGCGCAGCGTCCCAAGATGCTGCCCTTTATTCCACAAATGGCGGAAATTATCGCCACAGCCTTGGAGGCGGATGTGTCCCAGGTGAATGTGAAGGCAACAACGTCGGAGCAGCTCGGCTTCACTGGGCGCGGCGAAGGAATCGCGGCGCAATCCGTTGTTTGCCTGATTAAAGATGTGATATAATCGCAATAATTTTTGGGTGCAGGGATGAGAAAAAGACTTCTTCACGCTGTTGGTTTATCTAGGGTGTGTATGCAAACCAGAACCCGGATACTCATGGCTTTTGGGAGGATTTGAGGTCTTGAGCGGACAGGAAATCCGTTATGCCCTTGATTTTCCGTTCAAAATAACGATCGGAAGCATATTAGCGTCTTCTGAGTCCGCGTCCTCTGCCATAACCCGTGTTTCGGCTGTAATAGCGGCTGCTGTGTCCGCCTAAAGCCTATGCATGAAGCTGACTTTCGATACGCAGGCTTCTGCTCATGTTTGATGCTATAATCAATCAAGATTATAATGTGGCTTGCTTACGCTGCATACATGTCCTCAATTATTTTGCTAAAGATATAGCAAAAGCAATTTGTTTATGTAAGGCGAAGGTTATATTTACGAAACGCAGCTGGTTTTTTTGAAGGAAATCTTAGCAATAGCTGATTTACTGCAAGGATGTAAGCAGTATGGTGAAAAAGTCGCAGTGGAGAGAAAAGGGGTTGCTGGAGAAGCGGCAGCGCAGACTCTTTTTCACCTTACTTATCTTACGAGTTTGGCAGTACTAAAAGCGCAAGGCTGCAAGCGACTAGGGAGGGGCGATTTACCAATGACACAAGAAATTCGCGTACGATACGCACCGTCGCCGACGGGGCATCTGCATATTGGAAACGCAAGAACGGCCTTATTCAATTATTTGTTTGCCCGCAATTTGGGCGGAAAGTTTATTATCCGCATCGAAGATACGGATGTGAAGCGCAATATTGCCGGCGGAGAAGAAAGCCAGCTCACTTATTTGAAATGGCTCGGCATTGACTGGGATGAAAGCATCGACGTTGGCGGCGACTACGGTCCTTACCGTCAGACGGAGCGTCTCGATATTTACGAAAAATATTGGCAGGATTTGCTGGATCGCGGTCTGGCCTACCGCTGCTACTGCACCGAAGAGGAGCTGGAGCGTGAGCGCGAGGAGCAGACGGCCCGGGGCGAAACGCCGCGTTATTCCGGACTGCATCGCAATTTGACGGATGAGCAGCGCACGGCATTCGAGGCGGAAGGCCGCGTGCCAAGCATTCGTTTCCGCGTACCGGAAGGCCGCACGTACAAATTTGACGATGTCGTAAAAGGCGAAATCAGCTTTGATACGGCAGAAACAGGCGATTTTGTCATTGTGAAAAAAGATGGCATCCCAACGTACAACTTTGCCGTTGCACTGGATGACCACCTGATGAAAATTAGCCACGTCCTGCGGGGCGAAGACCATATTTCCAACACGCCGCGCCAATTGATGATTTATGAAGCATTTGGCTGGGAGCCGCCTCGCTTTGGTCATATGACGCTGATCGTTAACGAAACCCGCAAAAAGCTCAGCAAGCGCGATGAGTCGATCATCCAATTCATTGAGCAATACGATTCGCTGGGCTATTTGCCAGAGGCGATGTTCAACTTTATTACATTGCTCGGCTGGTCGCCGGAAGGCGAGCAGGAGATTTTTACCCGTGAGCAATTGATTGAAGTATTCAATGCTGAGCGCCTTAGCAAAAGCCCGGCCGTATTCGATACGCAGAAGCTGAGCTGGATGAACAATGAATATTTGAAAAAAACAGATCTGGCGCGCGTCGTCGAGATGTGCCTGCCGCATTTGGTTAAAGCTGGCCGCGTATCTGAGCATTTGGATGAAGCTGGCCGCGCATGGGTGAGCAGTCTCGTGGCGTTGTATCAGGATAAGCTGCGTTATGCAGCGGAAATCGTACCGCATACCGAGATTTTCTTCCAAGAGGCTGCCCAAGATGAAGAAGAAGCGACGACTGTGCTTGCAGAAGAGCAGGTGCCTGTCGTGCTTGCGGCTTTCCTCGCACAAGTAGAAGCAACACCAGCCGAGGCATTTGATGAAGGTAGCGTGAAGGCTTCCATTAAAACGGTGCAAAAGGATACCGGCTTCAAAGGCAAACAGCTGTTTATGCCAATCCGTGCCGCGTTGACCGGACAGACGCATGGACCGGACTTGAACCAAACCATCGTGCTGCTTGGCCAAGCGAAAGTCATCGCGAGACTGAACGAGCGGTTGGGCCGCTAGGCTCGCTGCATGGGGAGAAGGCCGCGGCGCGAGTATTCGCGGTAGGCGTACTCTTTTTCACCGTATGATTACCCACGGACACAATGCCTCTTGTCACATAAGGGTGGATTGGGTATACTAGGGCTACTATTAGGAAGTTTACAGTTAACAAGCTATGAACAGGAAAAGTACGTTTTGCTGGATTTGCAGAGAGGACAACCGTCATTGCATCCAGGCCGGGTTACCCGCGGCTATTGGACAATGTAGCTGCAAGTTGTCTAATTCGGCGGGCGGAAAATTGCACCTGGGAGCTTTGTTCCGAGCCAGAGGCCCGAACAGCTGTCATGGAACGAGAGAGGTTTCGTTCGCATGCTGCGTCGACGGCGCTTGTGGGGTAGGCGGCAACGTAAGCCTGCGTTAAAGGCTTTGAGATGGATAGCAGCTGAGCTATCTGGCAGCCATAGGTTGAAGCGGGCGAAGGCAGACATGCTTAAAGCTTGCTGCGAGCGGCGCAGATATGTTGTCAGGCTATTCAAGCAGAGTGGGACCGCGATTGAACACACGCCTCTGCAGCATGCAAATGCTGTGGGGGCTTTTTTATATGGATATGCGGCAGCCAGCTAGGCAGGACTAAGGAGCTGCGAGGAAATTAGCGGTACTTCATTTCGTCGCAGTCTCTAAGAGGGGCAGCGGCCTGCTGGCTTGAGAGGAGATAAGCTGATGTTTCGCCATATTCGTTCAGATATTGAAGCGGTATTCGAAAATGATCCGGCCGCCAGAAGTCGCTTTGAGGTCGTCTTCACTTATTCCGGCCTGCATGCGATTTGGGCGCATCGGGCAGCGCATTATTTTTTTCGTCACAAATGGTTTACGGTCGCGCGTATCATATCTCAATTCAGCCGTTTTATGACGGGCATTGAAATTCATCCAGGTGCTACGATAGGCGATCGGCTGTTCATCGACCACGGGATGGGCATTGTCATCGGCGAAACATGCGAAATTGGTAATGATGTCGTCATTTATCAAGGGGTTACGCTTGGCGGTACGGGCAAGGAGAAGGGCAAGCGCCACCCGACCATCGGCAACAACGTCGTTATTGGCTCTGGCTCGAAGGTGCTGGGATCGTTCAAAATTGGCGATAATTCAAATGTAGGCTCGAATGCGGTTGTGCTGCGCGAGGTGCCGCCTAATTGTACCGTTGTTGGCAACCCCGGCCGAGTGGTGAAACGAAATGGCGAGCGGGTGAAGGACAGACTGGAGCACAACCAGCTGCCTGACCCGGTTATCGAAATGCTGAGGGATATGCAAAATGAAATAGATCGTTTGAAAACAGAGTTGAAAGAGCTCAGGGAGCCTGTAACTGGAGGGGAATTTCGAAAATGACGCTACATTTATATAACACGCTGACCCGCACGAAGGAAGCTTTTGAATCACAGGAGCCGGAAAAAGTTAAAATGTACGTATGCGGGCCGACGGTTTACGATTATATTCACATTGGAAATGCAAGACCGGTTATTTTCTTCGATGTCGTTCGGAGATATTTGGAGAGCACAGGTTATGAGGTTGATTATGTTGTCAACTTTACGGACGTGGATGATAAATTGATCCGCAAAGCGGAAGAGCTGGGATCTACCGTTCCAGAAGTGGCAGAGACCTTCATCGCGGCATTCAATGCGGATCTCGAAGCGCTCGCGGTGCATAAGGCAACGCTGAGCCCGCGCGTAACGGAGCATATTCCGGAAATCGTCGAATTTATTCAAGGCCTGCTGGACAAAGACATCGCTTATGAGAGCGAAGGCGATATTTATTTCCGCACCGCGAAGTTCGAGGATTACGGCAAGCTGTCGCATCAAAATCTGGAGGAGCTGCAATTCGGCATTCGGATTGAGGTGGGTGATCGCAAGGAGAATCCGCAGGATTTTGTGCTATGGAAAGGGGCAAAGCCAGGCGAAATTTTCTGGGAAACCCCTTGGGGACCGGGCCGTCCCGGCTGGCATATCGAATGCTCGGCGATGGCGCGCAAATATCTCGGAGACACGCTCGATATTCATGGCGGCGGACACGACCTGCAGTTCCCGCATCATGAATGCGAGGTTGCGCAGTCAGAAGCATTAACGGGCAAGCCGCTCGCGAATTATTGGATGCATAACGGCTATATTAACATTGATAATGTGAAAATTTCCAAGTCGCTTGGCAACGGAATTTCCGTGCATGAGCTTGTAAAGCAAGTGAAGCCGCAAGCCATTCGTTATTTTGTTTTGTCTGGACACTATCGCAGCCCGCTTAATTTCAATGAAGAAGCGTTGAAGCAAGCCGTGAACAGCGTGGAGCGCATCGCGAACAGCGCGTCCAATTTGCGCCATCGCCTGCAAGTGCTGGAGAGCGAGGAGCAGACGGGAGCTGCGGTTGCAGCGTTCGAGCTTGATGCTCGCTTGGCGGAAATAATGAGCGTCTTCGAGGCGAAAATGGACGATGACTTCAATACGCCGGATGCGATTACCGCGGTCTTTGATCTGGTAGGCGAAGCGAATCAATATTTGAATCGCGCAGATGTGAGTGTCGAGGGCGTGCAGGCCTTTCTGGATGTGCTGGAGCAAATGGACGAGGTGCTTGGCTTAATTCCGCTACAGTCGGCCGAAGCGGATCTGCTTGATGAGGAAATTGAGCAGCTGATTGTCGAAAGAACGGAAGCGCGCCAGTCGAAAAACTGGGCTAGAGCAGACGAAATTCGCGATTTGTTGACAGAGAAAGGCATCGCTCTTGAGGATACGCCGCAAGGCATCCGTTGGCGCCGCCTATGAGTGAGCCGCATAACAGCGAGGCGCTAGCGAACGATTTATTGTTTTACTCGCCTTCGAAAAAAACAAATCTGCTGAATCCCGTCGTGCTCGCCTATGTGGGTGACAGTGTGTTCGAGCTGCTGGTACGACAATATTTGGTATCGCTGCCGAATCATAAGCCGCATCACCTGCACCGCGAAGCGACGGGCATCGTCTCGGCAAAGGCGCAGCGGCGGATTTTACTGGAGCACTGGCAGCCGCTGCTGACGGAGGAAGAGGCAGATGTGGTGCGGCGCGGACGCAATACGAAATCCGGTGCACCGCCTAAAAATGCTGACCCTGCCGATTATCGTCAAGCAACCGCGCTTGAATGTCTCGTTGGGTATTTATATTATGAAGGCCGCATTCAGCGCTTGCATGAGTTATTCGCCTGTGCGATTGCAGCAAGAGAAGATGGAGAGCAGCAGCTGGCACAGCCAGCCGCCCCTTCCACCGCAGCCAAGAAAACAAAGGAGGGCGAATAATGACTGAGACTACCCCGCAAGATGAAATTATTGCTGGCAAGCATCCCGTACTGGAGGCGCTTCGTTCCGGGCGTGAAATTAATAAAATTTGGATCGCCGAAGGCGCCCAGAAGAGCATGACGCAGCCGATTACGGCAGAGGCGAAAAAAAGCGGAATTATCGTGCAATTTGTCGATAGAAGGAAGCTCGATGGCATGGCCGAGGGCGTTCAGCATCAAGGCGTTATTGCGCAGGCTGCTGCTTTTCGCTACGCCGAGATTGAAGAAATATTAGAAGCGGCGCGCAGCCGCAATGAGACGCCTTTTATTTTGCTGCTGGATGAAATAGAGGACCCACATAATTTGGGCTCGATTCTGCGGACAGCGGAATGCACCGGCGTTCATGGTGTTATTATTCCGAAGCGCCGCGCGGTCGGATTAACGGCTACCGTCTCGAAAACGTCGGCGGGAGCGGCGGAATATGTGCCGGTTGCCCGCGTGACAAACCTGGCGCAAACGATCGATCGGCTCAAGGAAGAAGGCATATGGATAGCGGGCACGGATGTCAGTGCCAAGCAGGAGATTTATTCGATGAAATTCGACATGCCTCTCGCTGTCGTCATTGGCAATGAAGGCAAAGGGATTGGCCGCCTCATCAAAGAAAAATGCGATTTTCTGGTGAAGCTTCCGATGCAGGGCCAGCTTAATTCGCTGAATGCCTCCGTTGCTGCGGGCGTGTTCATGTACGAAGTGGTCAGACAGCGCCGGAGCGTTTAAAGCATGAAACGGCGTGACGATATTTTGCTGGTGGATGGCTACAACATGATTGGGGCCTGGCCCGTGCTGGAAAAGCTGAAAGCCTTCGATCTCGAGGAAGCAAGGGACAAGCTGCTTGATATGCTCGCGGATTATCAGGGGTTTACCGGCATGGCGGTCTATGTCATTTTTGATGCGCATCAGGTGCCTGGGCTTGGAGCGACCTTCAAGCACCACAAGCTGACAATTGTGTATACGAAGGAAAAGGAAACAGCGGATGAATGCATTGAGCGCATGGTTGTTGAGCTGTTTCAAAAAAGACGCCATTTGTATGTCGCTACTTCTGATCTCGTAGAACAGCATGTCGCTTTCGCCCATGGGGCGCTCCGCCTCTCGGCACGCGAGCTGTTAATTGAAATGGAGCAGAACCGCAAGCAAATTGAGCTTACGCTGAGGGAAGAAACGAAGAGCCGCCGCAATACGGTGGACAATAGTCTTAGCCTTGAAATTCGCACGCAGCTGGAAAGGCTCAGGCGAGGCAAGAAATAACGGGGCGCACGAAGGCGGCGGCGAATTATTTTTGGATGTATCTGTAAAATTTTCGACACTTTGAATAGGTTTTGTTATCGGTTCGGGGTCTAAATCGGTTGACGTTGTCAGGTTACATAATGTATACTGGCTCTATATTTGCTGGCTATGAATCTAGCGGCGTACGCCTTGCAGGCCGGAGGGATAGTTTGTGAGCATCGACCTCAAAGAATGGAGTACGCTCGAATATGACTGCAGTACGGACGAGGAAATCGTAGAAGCGGTTCGCAATGGCGACAGTCTGGCGCTCGAATATTTGATTAACAAATATAAGAATTTCGTTCGAGCTAAAGCACGCTCTTATTTTCTTATCGGTGCGGACCGGGAAGATATTGTGCAGGAAGGCATGATCGGACTGTATAAGTCTATTCGCGACTTTAAAGGGGACAAGCTCGCAAGCTTTAAAGCATTTGCAGAGCTGTGCATTACGCGGCAGATTATAACGGCGATTAAGACGGCCACCAGGCAGAAGCATATCCCGCTCAATTCCTATGTCTCGCTCGATAAGCCCATTTACGATGAAGACTCCGATCGTACTTTGCTTGATGTCATATGCGGGACCCGGGTATCAGATCCGGAAGAGTTGATCATTAACCAGGAAGAGTTTAGCGGTCTGGAAGACAAGATGTCCGAGATTTTGAGTGATCTTGAACGCAAGGTGCTCATGCTTTATTTGGATGGAAGGTCCTATCAGGAAATAGCAGTTGATCTGGATCGTCATGTGAAGTCTATTGATAATGCACTACAGCGCGTGAAGCGGAAGCTGGAACGTTATTTGGAAGTCCGGGACATAAGCGGGTAACAGTGTCATCATACTTATAGCTTAAGTGAGAATGCAGAAGCTGTCCTTTTCTCTGTAATTGTAGAAGAGGATGGCTTCATTTCCGTTTTAAATCGGAAAATGCTGCCTATACTTGTAGAAACAGGGCGGACCCGATGCCGCCTTGCTTCCAGCTTTTATACAAGCTCGCATTCTATCTTTTACATTGACATCCAATATGTCGTGTGATAAAGTGTTCGGGTAGGCCTAAATATGAGGTTTTTTTTCGTGTTGGCCTTCATTTCATCTTGAGGTACTGCATGTTTCAGGGTGAACAGGTATTTAGTAGCAGTTCGGGAGGTGTAATTCAATGCGGGTTATTATCACGTTGGCATGCACAAACTGCAAACAGAGAAACTATGCGAGCAGCAAGAACAAACGCAATCACCCCGACCGCATCGAGTTGAAGAAGTTTTGCAAGTTTTGTAACGAGCAGACTCCTCATCGCGAGACGAGATAGTCAAATGGAGGTGTGACCGTGGCATTTTTGGCTAAAGTGAAGCAAAGCTTCGGAACAACGTTTGGTTTCTTTGCTGACAGCTGGGCAGAACTGAAGAAGGTTCGTTGGCCAAATCGTAAAGAGTTGACAAGCTATTCAATCGTTGTCGTTTTGACGATTACGGCTGTGACGATTTACTTTTGGCTTCTTGACATCGGGATCTCGTCTCTAGTTGAACTGATTGTTTAAGAAGGGTCCAAAGGTGAATTGAAATGGAAAAAAGATGGTATGTCGTACACACTTACGCCGGTTATGAGAACAAAGTAAAAGCCAATTTGGAACGCCGTCTGGAATCAATGGGCATGGAAGACAAGATCTTCCGCGTACTAGTTCCGATGGAAGAAGAAGTGGTCGAGAAGGACGGCAAGAAAAAAACCGTTCAACGTAAAGTTTATCCAGGCTACGTTCTCGTAGAAATGGTTCAAACTGACGATTCTTGGTATGTTGTTCGCAATACGCCGGGTGTTACAGGATTCGTAGGATCGACAGGATCAGGCTCGAAGCCGATCGCTCTTATGCCAGACGAAGTCGAACAGATTTTGAAGCATATGGGTATGGAGGAGCCGAAGCCGAAGATCGAATTCGATCTGAAGGAAACTGTACGGGTCAAGGAAGGTCCGTTCGCGGATTTCGTTGGTACAGTAGAAGAAATTTTGCTGGAAAAAGCGAAGCTCAAGGTTCATGTCAACATGTTTGGCAGAGAAACGCCAGTTGAGTTGGATTATACTCAAGTGGAGAAGATCTAGTTCCGGTATTTCTGTAGATCGCCAGCTTGCTGGGGGATGCAGAAGCACCAAACTCGTTAGTTGTATGTTGTGGATTACCAGGGTAAGGAGGTGTATAGTCATGGCTAAGAAAGTCATCAAGATGGTCAAACTGCAAGTTCCTGCAGGTAAAGCGAATCCAGCTCCACCTATCGGTCCGGCGCTCGGTCAAGCAGGCGTTAACATTATGGCGTTCTGTAAAGAGTTTAACGCTCGTACAGCAGATCAAGCAGGTTTGATTATTCCGGTTGTTATTTCCGTATTTGAGGATCGTTCATTCACATTCGAAACTAAAACTCCACCGGCAGCAGTATTGCTCCGCGTAGCAGCAGGTATCGAAAAAGGATCAGGCGAGCCGAACAAGAAGAAAGTAGCTACCGTTAATCGCGCTAAGGTCCGTGAAATCGCGGAACAAAAAATGCCCGACTTGAATGCAGCTTCCGTTGAAGCAGCAATGCTTATGATCGAAGGCACTGCACGCAGCATGGGCGTTACAATCGTTGACTAATTGCGTTTGATCCGTTAGGATAACAAACGAAGGGCTCACTTTTACAAGGATGCTCGGACTGTGAAGCTTAGGCTTCACTGTGGGAGGATTTTCCCTAGGAGGATTTTCCGCTATAACCACTTGAGGAGGATATTTACAATGGCTAAACATGGCAAGAAGTATGTAGAAGCTTCCAAGCTGATCGATAGCGAAGCGACTTACGAGTCGTTAGAAGCGATTGAGCTTGTGAAAAAAGCAGCAACAGCTAAATTCGACGAATCCGTTGAAGTTGCTGTACGTCTGGGTGTAGACCCTCGTAAACAAGACCAAGCAGTGCGTGGCGTCGTTGTACTTCCGCACGGTACTGGTAAAACTAAACGCGTCCTCGTATTCGCAAAAGGCGACAAAGCGAAGGAAGCAGAAGCTGCTGGCGCTGATTTTGTCGGCGACGCAGACATGATTAACAAAATTCAACAAGGCTGGTTCGATTTCGACGTTTGCGTAGCAACGCCGGATATGATGGCTGAAGTTGGTAAACTTGGTCGTATTCTCGGTGGTAAGGGCCTCATGCCTAACCCTAAAGCCGGCACAGTAACGTTTGACGTTTCTAAAGCCGTGCAAGAGATTAAAGCCGGTAAAATTGAATACCGTCTGGACAAAGCTGGTCAAATCCATGCTCCAATCGGTAAAGTATCCTTTGATGCTGATAAGCTTGATGCTAACCTTCGCGCTCTTGTAGAAGCTTTGGTTCGTGCTAAACCAGCTGCAGCTAAAGGTGTATACTTGAAAAACATCGCCGTTTCCTCGACAATGGGCCCTGGCGCTCGCGTCTCCGCTGCTAGCTACCGCTAATAGCAAGGAACGGAACTAAAATCGAACACGCATACCGTAGACAGTAGGTGCCGAAAGGCTTAATTTCCTACCGAGGTGTTATGATAAAGCGTTTGGGTGCAGCCTTGGGTTGCACTAACGAACCATCATGGCCTTCGCTACTTATAGCGGAGGCTTTTCTCATGCATCGCGGCAAGAGATCTGACTCGTCAAATAACGGAATGTACAAATAATACAGGAGGTGTACAGTTTGGCAAACGCAAATATCATCCAAGAGAAACAACAAGCGGTTGAAGTTATTACAGCAAAGCTTCGTGATAGCTCCAGCACTGTCGTTGCCGATTATCGCGGATTGAACGTTGCGCAAGTTACAGAACTTCGCAAACAGCTGCGTGAGGCTGGCATCGAGTTTCAAGTTTTGAAAAACTCGCTAGTTCGCCGTGCTACTGAAGCAGCTGGTCTTTCTGAGTTGAATGAGATTCTAACTGGACCGACAGCTATTGCTTTCGGTAACGAAGATGCAGTTGCTCCAGCAAAAATTCTTAACGATTTCTCTAAAAAGAACGACGCTCTGAAACTTAAAGGCGGCGTTGTTGAAGGTAAAATCGTTGATATGGATCAAATCAAAGCGCTGGCGGAACTTCCGTCCCGCGATGGATTGCTTTCCATGCTCCTCAGCGTATTGCAAGCCCCAGTGCGCAACTTCGCGCTTGCGGTTAAAGCAGTTGGCGAGCAAAAAGAAGCTCAAGCTTAATTTTTTTCACACGCATCGAATCTGCTGCTCGTTTAAGCTTGCAGCTTAAAAAAAACTAAACCCACTTCTGGAGGTATAACCATGTCTAAAGATCAAATCTTGGAAGCCATTAAAGTTATGACCGTTCTTGAACTGAACGATCTTGTTAAAGCAATCGAAGAAGAATTCGGCGTTACTGCTGCTGCTCCTGTAGCTGCTGTAGGCGGCGGCGCAGCTGTTGAAGCTGAGCAAACTGAATTCACTGTTATCCTTAACAACGCTGGTGCTTCCAAAATCAACGTTATCAAAGTCGTTCGCGAAATCACAGGTCTTGGCCTGAAAGAAGCGAAAGATCTGGTTGATAGCGCTCCTAAAGCAATCAAAGAAAACGTTGCTAAAGAAGAAGCAGAAGCAGTTAAAGCTAAGCTTGAAGAAGCTGGCGCAGCTGTAGAAGTTAAGTAATATCTCTTCTTTAGAAGATAGCGGGCCCCTTGAAACGCTACGTTTCAAGGGGTTCGTTCTATGTTTAAATTTAAATCTATGCAAGTATAAGGTTCGACCTTATCAGGTCAGGGGGAATTCGCATGTCAGACCATTACTATTCGCCAAGCCCCGGCGTGAAAAGTGACCGGCGCATTCATGAAGAAAAGCTGCGCGGTTTTGAATTGAAATTTATGACGGATGCTGGCGTTTTTTCGAAAACGGGTGTCGATTACGGCACGCGTGTGCTGCTGGATGCACTGGAGCTGAAGGGCGAACGCAGCGTATTGGATGTCGGGTGCGGATACGGGCCGATCGGTCTTACCATTGCTCGGCTTGCTCCGGAAAGCCATGTAACGATGATAGATGTGAATGAAAGAGCGGTAGAGCTATCCAAAGAAAACGCGCACAACAACGGCATAAAGAATATAACGGTTTATCAAAGCGACGTGTATGAAGCGGTTCGGCAGTCCACATTTGATATGATCGTCACTAACCCTCCTATACGGGCTGGGAAAGAGATTGTACATCGTATTTTTGAAGAGGGCTATGGGCTACTTTCTCCTGGCGGAACGATGTGGGTCGTCATTCAGAAAAAGCAGGGCGCCGCATCAGCGGAAGCGAAGCTTGAGACGTTGTTCAGTGAAGTAATCGAAGTGACGAAAGATAAGGGCTACCGAATTTACAAAGCTGTTAAATGAGTCATTTGATTCCTTGACTTGACTTTCTATATGTGGTAAGATTATAAAATGTCAGCATTAAATTGGGCTAAATCTCTTTAGTCAACTAAAATGTCAAGTGCGAATTTTTAGCGCAAAATGCATATAGAATGCGTAGTTGACGTATAATGTTTACATTTTGGGCAAAATTACTTGATATGGATTCTATACGCTTGCGCTGCGTATGGTTGGCTCGTGGAACATGCTCTTTTTTCGAACTATTCGATAAGGGCTTTTCTTTATTTGAATAAGTAAGCAGTTACGCAGTACGTTTCGTTGCTGTGAGACAGACATGAGGGGTGAGGTTAAGTTGGCAGGACAACTTGTTCAGTATGGTCGGCGCACGCGGAGAAGTTATGCCCGAATCAACGAGGTGCTGGAAGTCCCGAACCTGATTGAAATCCAACAAAAATCGTACGAAAAATTCTTGGAAACGGATTTAATAGAGTTATTCCAAGATATTTCGCCGATTCAGGACTTTACGGGCAATCTATCGCTTGAGTTTATCGACTACAGCTTGGGCGAACCGAAATATTCGGTCGATGAATCAAAAGAACGCGATGTGACGTATGCTGCTCCACTACGCGTGAAAGTGCGTCTCTTTAATAAAGAGACGGGCGAAGTGAAGGAACAGGAAGTTTTCATGGGTGACTTCCCGCTGATGACAGAGACCGGCACGTTTATCATTAACGGAGCGGAACGGGTTATTGTCAGCCAATTGGTGCGCTCCCCAAGTGTGTACTTCAGCACGAAGGTTGATAAAAACGGGAAGAAAAACTATACAGCGACCGTTATCCCGAATCGTGGAGCTTGGTTAGAGCTGGAGACGGATGCTAAAGATATTGTCTACGTTCGTATCGACCGCACTCGGAAAATTCCGGTTACGGTACTTTTGCGTTCGTTAGGCTTCGGCACTGACGCTGAAATATTGGAATTGCTCGGCCATGACGAGTATATTCGCAATACGCTTGATAAAGACAACACGGATTCTACCGAGAAAGCGCTGATCGAAATTTATGAGCGCCTTCGTCCAGGTGAGCCGCCTACGCTTGATAACGCGAAGAGCTTGCTCGTAGCACGCTTCTTTGATCCGAAACGCTATGATTTGGCAAATGTAGGACGTTACAAGATTAACAAAAAGCTTCATATCAAAAACCGTCTGTTCAACCAGCGCTTGGCTGAAACGCTTGTCGATCCTTCGACAGGTGAAATTATTGCCGAAGCAGGTCAAATGATTGACCGCCGCTTGCTGGATGACATTTTGGAGAAGCTTGAAACGAATGTCGGCTTCAAAACGTATCATGTCGCCAATGGCGTACTTGATGCAGATAGTATTCCACTGCAAGCAATCAGTGTATTCTCGCCGCTTGACGAATCCAAAGTGATTAAGGTCATTGCGAACGGAATTATTGATAAAGCAGTGAAGCACGTCACGCCGGCAGATATTATTGCTTCCATTAACTATTTCCTTAACCTGCTTCAAGGTGTAGGAAGCACGGATGACATTGACCACTTGGGCAATCGTCGTCTGCGTTCTGTAGGGGAGCTTCTGCAAAACCAATTCCGTATCGGTTTATCCCGTATGGAAAGAGTTGTGCGTGAACGGATGTCGATTCAGGATGCTAACGCAATTACGCCGCAGGCGCTGATTAACATTCGTCCCGTTATAGCTTCGATTAAAGAGTTCTTTGGATCCTCACAGCTCTCGCAGTTTATGGACCAAACGAATCCGCTTGCTGAACTGACGCACAAACGTCGTCTGTCTGCACTCGGACCCGGCGGTTTGACGCGTGAGCGCGCGGGCTTTGAAGTCCGTGACGTCCATCACTCCCACTATGGGCGGATGTGTCCGATCGAGACGCCAGAGGGACCGAATATCGGTCTGATCAACTCCTTGTCCTCCTTTGCCCGCATTAACGAATATGGCTTCATTGAAGCTCCTTATCGTTGGGTAGATGCGAAGACAGGAATTGTAACGGAACAAATTTCCTATTTGACTGCAGATGAAGAAGACAACTATGTAATCGCGCAAGCGAATGCGAAGCTGACTCCAGAAGGTACTTTTGAAGATAGCAGCGTTATCGTTCGTTACAACAAGCAAGCTGACAACATCCTTACGATGCCAAGCGAGCGCGTTGACTACATGGACGTTTCTCCTAAGCAGGTAGTATCGGTTGCGACGGCGCTTATTCCGTTCCTGGAAAACGATGACTCCAACCGTGCGCTAATGGGTTCCAACATGCAGCGGCAAGCCGTACCTCTCTTGATCCCGAAGGCACCGCTTGTCGGTACGGGCATGGAGCATAAGTCGGCTAAAGACTCCGGTGTATGTATTGTCTCCAAACATGATGGAATTATTGAACGTGTATCTGCCAATGAGATTTGGCTGCGCCGTGTGGAGCAAATTGACGGCAAGTCGGTAACTGGCGATCTCGTTAAGCATAAGCTTCATAAGTTTACGCGTTCCAACCAAGGAACATGCATTAACCAGCGTCCGCTTGTGCACAAAGGCGACGTTATCCAAAAAGGCGATATTCTCGCTGATGGACCGTCAACTGAGCAAGGCGAATTGGCGCTGGGCCGCAATGTGGTCGTTGCCTTTATGACATGGGAAGGCTACAACTATGAGGATGCTATCCTTCTTAGTGAAAAGCTTGTAAAAGAAGATGTATATACCTCGATCCATATCGAGGAATATGAGTCGGAAGCCCGTGATACGAAGCTTGGACCAGAAGAAATTACACGCGACATTCCGAACGTCGGCGAAGAAGCACTGAAAAATCTCGACGAGCGCGGCATTATCCGTGTTGGTGCAGAAATCAGTGCAGGCGATATTCTCGTTGGTAAAGTAACACCTAAAGGTGTAACGGAGCTGACAGCTGAAGAGCGTCTTCTTCATGCGATTTTCGGTGAGAAAGCTCGTGAAGTAAGAGATACTTCGCTTCGCGTACCGCATGGTACTGACGGAATCGTTGTGGACGTAAAAGTATTTACCCGCGAGAACGGCGATGAGCTGCCTCCTGGTGTAAATCAACTCGTACGTGCTTATATCGCTCAAAAACGGAAAATTTCCGAGGGTGATAAAATGGCCGGACGTCACGGTAATAAAGGGGTTATTGCCCGCATTATGCCGGAAGAAGATATGCCGTTCCTGCCAGATGGCACACCAGTTGAAGTTGTTCTCAACCCACTGGGCGTACCTTCCCGTATGAACATCGGCCAAGCGCTGGAAGTTCACTTGGGTCTCGCTTGTAAACGTCTTGGCTTGCATGCTGCGACGCCTGTATTTGACGGCGCGCGGGAGAATGACGTTTTTGATGCCATGGAAGAAGCGGGCATGCAGCGTAATGGTAAGACTGTACTTTATGATGGCCGTACGGGTGAAAACTTCGAACGTGAAGTTACTGTTGGCGTCATGTACATGATCAAACTCGCGCACATGGTTGATGATAAAATCCATGCTCGTTCCACAGGTCCTTACTCGCTCGTTACGCAACAGCCATTGGGTGGTAAAGCTCAATTCGGCGGACAGCGTTTCGGTGAGATGGAAGTATGGGCGCTTGAAGCATATGGTGCTGCTTACACCTTGCAAGAAATTCTTACAGTCAAATCCGATGATGTTGTTGGTCGCGTGAAGACGTATGAGTCGATTGTTAAGGGTGAGAACGTACCAGAGCCGGGCGTACCAGAGTCATTCAAAGTATTGATCAAAGAACTTCAAAGTCTGGGTATGGATGTCAAAATCCTGACCGAAAATGAAGAAGAGATCGAGCTGAGAGAGTCGGATGACGATGATGACGCAGCAGGAGATAAGCTGAATCTTAATTTAGAAGGCGCTGAAGTAGGCGCTCTTGAATAAAAACCTAGCCCAGCTGCGTGTACGCTTCTAGCGAATACGCAGCCGCTAGTATGCATGAAATAGCCATACATGACGAAGGAGGGTTGCTCCTTGTTGGACGTGAACAACTTCGAGTATATGAAAATTGGGCTTGCCTCGCCTGAGAAAATTCGTTCCTGGTCCCGCGGAGAAGTTAAAAAGCCGGAAACGATCAACTATAGGACGTTAAAACCGGAGAAGGAAGGCCTCTTCTGCGAGAAAATTTTTGGTCCTACCAAAGACTGGGAGTGTCACTGCGGCAAGTACAAGCGCGTTCGCTATAAAGGCGTCGTCTGTGATCGCTGTGGCGTTGAAGTAACACGTGCGAAAGTTCGCCGTGAGCGTATGGGACATATTGAGCTTGCAGCTCCTGTATCCCATATCTGGTATTTCAAAGGGATTCCTAGCCGCATGGGCTTGGCATTGGATATGTCGCCTCGTTCGCTTGAGGAGATCATCTACTTTGCATCTTATGTTGTAACTGATCCTGGTGATACGCCGCTGGAGAAAAAGCAGCTGCTGTCCGAAAAGGAATACCGCAGCTACCGTGAGAAATATGGCTACGGCTTCCACGCTGGAATGGGTGCTGAAGCAGTCAAAAAACTGCTGCAGGACATTGAAGTGGAGAAAGAGCTGGAGCAGCTTAAAGAAGAGCTTCGTACGGCTCAGGGCCAACGCCGTAACCGTGCGATCAAGCGTCTTGAAGTTATCGAAGCATTCCGCAATTCTGGCAATGAGCCGGAATGGATGATTCTCGATGTGCTTCCAGTTATCCCTCCTGAGCTTCGCCCGATGGTACAACTGGATGGCGGACGTTTTGCAACGTCTGACCTTAATGACCTGTACCGTCGTGTAATCAACCGTAACAACCGTCTGAAGCGCCTGCTTGATCTGGGTGCTCCTGACATTATCGTGCAAAATGAGAAACGTATGCTTCAAGAAGCAGTTGATGCGCTGATTGATAACGGCCGTCGTGGTCGTCCAGTGACTGGACCGGGTAACCGTCCGCTCAAATCGCTCAGCCATATGCTTAAAGGTAAGCAAGGGCGTTTCCGTCAAAACTTGCTCGGTAAACGTGTCGATTACTCTGGCCGTTCCGTTATCGTAGTAGGACCTAACCTGAAGATGTTCCAATGCGGACTTCCGAAGGAAATGGCGCTTGAGCTGTTTAAGCCATTCGTTATGAAAGAACTCGTCAACAAAGGACTTGCACACAACATTAAGAGCGCGAAGCGCAAAGTTGAGCGCGTAAGCCCTGAAGTATGGGATGTTCTTGAAGAAGTAATTAAGGAGCACCCGGTTCTTCTTAACCGTGCCCCGACCCTTCACAGACTCGGTATTCAAGCATTTGAGCCGATTTTGGTTGAAGGCCGCGCCATCAAGCTTCACCCGCTCGTATGTACTGCTTATAACGCGGATTTCGATGGTGACCAAATGGCCGTTCACGTACCTTTGTCTGCAGAAGCACAAGCGGAAGCTCGCTTGCTCATGCTTGCATCGGGCAACATTTTGAACCCTAAAGACGGCAAGCCAGTCGTTACGCCTTCCCAGGATATGGTTCTCGGCAGTTACTATCTGACGATGGACAACAAGGAAGCGCATGGTACGGGTTCGGTGTTTGCAACGGTGAATGAAGCGGTATCGGCGTACCAACGCGGTATTGTTTCGCTGCATGCACGGATCTTTATTCCGGTGAAAGTTTTGAAAAAGACGGTGTTCACCGAAAAACAACAGCAGTCGTTGATGTCAACGACGGTTGGTAAAGTTATTTTCAACGAAATTTTCCCGGAAGATTTCCCGTATATCAACGAGGCTACGAAAACGAACCTCTTGAACGGTACGCCGGATAAATATTTTGTATACGAAAAAGGCAGTGATTTGAAAAAAATCATTGAAGAATTGCCGATAGCAGGCGGTGTAGGTAAAGATTATCTCGGTAATATTATTGCTGAGTGCTTCAGAAACTACCATACGACGCTGACGGCTGTCATCCTTGACCGTATCAAGCAGCTAGGCTTCACTTACTCCACGCGTGCAGGTATTACGATCGCCGTATCGGACGTTATCGTGCCGCCGGAGAAAACAGAGCTTCTTAAAAAATCGGATGATCAGGTTGCTATCGTTATGAATCAGTACCGTCGTGGTCTGATTACGAACGAAGAGCGTTATGACCGGATTATTAGCATTTGGAGCAAATGTAAAGACGAGCTGACGGAAATTTTGATGAAGTCCATGGATCGTTACAACAACATTATGCTCATGGTTGATTCGAAGGCACGGGGTAACAAATCGCAAATCACCCAGTTGGGCGGTATGCGTGGTCTGATGGCCAACCCATCGGGTCGGATTATCGAGTTGCCAATCAAATCGAACTTCCGTGAAGGTCTGACGGTACTCGAGTACTTCATCTCGACGCATGGAGCGCGGAAAGGTCTCGCGGATACAGCTCTTCGTACAGCTGACTCCGGTTACCTGACTCGTAGGCTCGTTGACGTTGCACAAGACGTTATCGTTCGTGAAGAAGATTGCGGAACCGATAAAGGCTTCTCCGTGAGCAAAATTCAAGACGGCAAAGAGGTTATTGAGGATCTGTACGATCGTATTGAAGGCCGCTACGCTTTCGAGACCGTTCGTCATCCGAAGACTGGCGAAGTTATCGTCAGCCGCAACGATCTGATTGACTCGAACAGAGCCGATGCGATTATTGATGCAGGTATTGAGAAGCTGCAAATCCGTTCCGTGCTTAGCTGCCGCGCTCGTCATGGCGTATGTAAAACTTGTTATGGCCGCAACCTGGCAACAGGCAAGCATGTTGAAATCGGTGAAGCAGTAGGTATCATTGCCGCTCAATCCATCGGTGAGCCAGGAACACAGCTGACGATGCGTACCTTCCATACCGGCGGTGTTGCCGGAGACGATATTACGCAAGGTTTGCCGCGTATCCAGGAGCTTTTCGAGGCGCGTAATCCGAAAGGTCAAGCGATTATCACCGAGCTTGATGGTGTCGTCAAAGAAATTCGTGAAGCGAAGGATCGCCGTGAAATCGAAGTTCAAGGTGAAGCGGAATCCAAAACTTATGCGATCACTTACGGTTCGCGTATCCGTGTTGTAAAAGGTCAGCATCTTGAAGCCGGCGACGAGCTGACAGATGGTTCAATTGACCCTAAAGATATGCTTCGGATTAAAGGTATCCGCGGCGTTCAAAACTATATTTTGCAGGAAGTACAGCGCGTCTACCGGAACCAAGGGGTAGAAATCAATGACAAGCACATTGAAGTCATGGTTAAGCAAATGCTCCGCAAAATCCGTATCGTTGATGCGGGAGAAACGAAGCTTCTGCCAGGCGCATTCGTAGACATTCATGAATATGAATCTGCCAACCGCGAAGCGATCTTTGCTGATAAAGAGCCAGCTGTAGCCAAACCGGTATTGCTCGGTATCACGAAAGCGTCTCTTGAGACGGATTCGTTCTTGTCGGCAGCTTCTTTCCAGGAAACGACTCGCGTCTTGACTGACGCTGCTATTAAAGGCAAGGTCGATCAATTGCTTGGTCTGAAGGAAAATGTTATTATCGGTAAGTTGATTCCAGCTGGTACGGGTATGCCGCGTTATCGCAATATCCGTCTGGTAGGACTTGAGGATGAGCAGGAAACTGTTGTAAACCAAGGCGAACTGGAATCAGAAGCCGTTACCGTTGACTAAAGCTTGAAGCATGCATGCGGCGGCGGCCTCCCCTGGTAAGTGAAGGGGAAGCTGCCTGCGTATGCGTATATCGAGGTTCTAGCAGCTTTTCAGAAGAGGTAATGACTAGCATTTGCGGTTTTTCTGATAAAGCTACTTGACACTCTAGGTATACAGGTGATACTATATCGAAGTGTGCCTAATTGTGTGATCTTCTACCGCTAAAGGATAGGTGATTCCATGCAGTTTAAAGTTGGCGCGAAACAGACGACGAAGATGCTTGAGCAAGATCAAGCAATCGAAGTCTACATTGCTCAAGATGCAGATCCACGAATGATAGAGAAGGTGCTTCATTTGTGTGAGCGGTCGAGTATCCCGGTCAAATGGGTAGAAACGATGCAAGACCTTGGGAAAACCTGTGGAATTGATGTCGGAGCTGCTATGGCAGCGCTCGTAACCGATGATGAATAAAGGAAAAAAGCATTTTTGCTGGTGCAACTTCAACCCGATGATGGACTGGTAAGAATTTTTATTTGTTCTTTTATGAACCACCTGGATCTGTGGGCTTTAAAATTAGGTGTAATGTCTACCATATTAAATGACATGAATAACGGAAGGGGGTGGCAACATGCCAACAATTAACCAGCTAGTCCGTAAAGGACGCCAAGCTAAAGTCGTAAAATCGAAATCGCCAGCTTTGCAAAAAGGTTTCAACGCCTTGAAACGTGAAGCTACAAACATCAGTGCTCCGCAAAAACGCGGTGTGTGCACTCGTGTAGGTACAATGACTCCGAAAAAACCGAACTCTGCACTTCGTAAATACGCGCGTGTACGTTTGACTAACCGCGTAGAGGTTACAGCTTACATTCCGGGTATCGGACATAACCTGCAAGAGCACAGTGTCGTATTGATCCGTGGCGGACGGGTAAAAGACCTTCCGGGTGTACGTTATCATATCGTTCGCGGCGCTTTGGATACAGCGGGTGTTAACAACCGTAACCAAGCTCGTTCGAAATACGGTGCTAAACGTCCTAAAGTTAAGAAATAAGATTTGTTTTACCACTAATGAAATTATCATTCAAGAAAGGGGGACTTTCTCATGCCACGCAAAGGTCCTGTAACAAAACGCGATGTGCTTCCGGATCCGGTTTACAATAGCAAACTGGTAACGAGACTCATCAACCGCATTATGATCGACGGTAAACGCGGAACAGCTCAAACGCTGTTGTACGATGCCTTCAAACTGATCCAAGAACGCACGGGTAAAGATCCGATGGAAGTGTTCGAAGCAGCTTTGAAAAATATCATGCCAGTACTTGAGGTTAAAGCACGCCGTGTCGGCGGTGCCAACTATCAAGTGCCGATCGAAGTTAAACCTGAGCGCCGTACATCGCTTGGTCTCCGTTGGCTCGTGAACTATTCACGTAACCGCGGTGAGAAAACGATGGTAGAGCGTTTGGCTGCTGAAATTACTGATGCTTCCAATAACACTGGTGCATCCGTTAAGAAGCGCGAAGATACACACAAAATGGCAGAAGCGAACAGAGCGTTTGCTCACTACCGTTGGTAGGATTCGGCTTACGCTGAATCAACAAATAATCTCATTTAATGAGAGGAGATCAGTTCATGGCTAGAGAGTTCTCCTTGAAAAATACACGGAATATCGGGATTATGGCGCATATCGATGCGGGTAAAACCACTACAACTGAGCGCATCTTGTTCTACACAGGCCGTACTCACAAAATCGGAGAGGTGCATGAAGGCGCCGCTACGATGGACTGGATGGAACAAGAGCAAGAGCGCGGTATTACGATTACGTCTGCCGCGACGACTGCTCAATGGGATGGTCACCGCATCAATATCATCGATACCCCAGGACACGTTGACTTCACAGTAGAAGTTGAACGTTCCCTCCGCGTATTGGACGGGGCAGTTGGCGTTTTCAGTGCAAAAGAAGGCGTTGAGCCTCAGTCCGAAACCGTATGGCGTCAAGCAGACCGTTACGGTGTACCTCGGATCGCTTATATCAACAAAATGGACATTATCGGTGCAGACTTCTTGAACGTTATCAAGGATATGCGCGAGCGTCTACAAGCAAATGCTGTTGCGATTCAAATTCCGATTGGCGCTGAAAGTGATTTCGTAGGCGTTATCGATATCGTTGAACGCGTAGCTTACAAATACAAAGATGATCTCGGAAAAGACCCTGAGAAAATCGAAATTCCTGCTGAGTACGCCGACCAAGTCGAAGAACTCCGTACGGAATTGATCGAGAAAGTTGCCGAGCTGGACGAAGAATTAACGATGAAATATCTGGAAGGCGAAGAAATTACGATTCCAGAAATTAAAGCAGCGCTTCGTAAAGGCGTTTGTGAAGTTAAAATCTTCCCAGTTATCGTGGGCTCCTCGTACCGTAACAAAGGCGTTCAAATGATGTTGGATGCTGTTGTTGACTATCTTCCATCGCCACTTGATGTACCAGCTATTAAAGGTATGCTTGATGATGGTAGTGAGGAAATTCGTCAATCTTCAGATTCAGAACCGTTCTCGGCTCTGGCATTCAAGATCATGACGGATCCTTATGTAGGTAGATTGACGTTCTTCCGTGTGTATTCTGGCGTCCTGAAATCCGGTTCGTATGTTCTGAATGGTACAAAGAACAAACGTGAGCGTATTGGTCGGATTCTGCAAATGCATGCGAACAGCCGTCAAGAGATTTCCGAAGTTTACTCCGGAGATATCGCAGCTGCAGTTGGTTTGAAAGATACCATTACAGGTGACACACTTTGCGATGAAAAACATCCGATTATTCTTGAGTCGATGAATTTCCCTGAGCCAGTTATCTCGGTTGCTATCGAACCAAAAACGAAAGCTGACCAAGACAAACTCGGTATCGCGATTTCCAAGCTTGCGGAAGAAGATCCTACATTCCGTGCGCATACGGATGAAGAAACAAACCAAACGATTATCTCGGGTATGGGTGAGCTTCACCTTGAGATTCTAGTTGACCGTATGCTTCGCGAATTTAAGGTTGAGACAAACGTTGGTAAGCCTCAAGTTGCTTATCGTGAGACGTTCCGTCAGGCTGCAAAAGTCGAAGGTAAATTCGTACGTCAATCCGGTGGTAAAGGTCAATATGGCCATTGCTGGGTTGAATTCGTTCCACAAGAGCCGGGTGAAGGCTTCGTATTCGAAAACAAAGTTGTGGGTGGATCGATTCCTCGTGAATTTATCGCTCCAATCCAAGCTGGTATCGAAGAGTCGATGAAAAACGGCGTTATCGCTGGTTTCCCGCTCGTTGATGTTAAAGCGATTGTTTTCGACGGATCTTATCATGATGTTGACTCCTCGGAGATGGCGTTTAAAATTGCAGGTTCGATGGCGCTTAAAGCTGCCAAAGAAAAATGTAAGCCAGTTCTGCTTGAGCCAATCATGAAAGTTGAAGTTACTGTTCCTGAAGAGTACATGGGCGATGTTATGGGTATGTTGAACTCCCGTCGTGGTCGTATTGAAGGTATGGATACTCGCGCAGGTGCGCAAATTATCCGTGCTAAGGTGCCTCTCTCCGAGATGTTCGGTTATTCCACAACACTTCGTTCCGGTACACAAGGACGCGGCGTATTCTCGATGGAGCTTTCTCACTATGAAGAAGTTCCTAAATCGATTGCTGAAGAGATTATTGCTAAAAACAAAGGCGAATAATATTTGCCTTTGTCTAGGTTAGTCTTTTTTACTCCGGTTGGCATTACAGCTTGCTAAGCAAGCAAGTGTTCAGCCACTATATAAAACCTTTTAAATATTGAGGAGGATTAAGTTCAATGGGAAAAGCTAAATTTGAACGTAACAAACCGCACGTTAATATCGGTACTATTGGTCACGTCGATCACGGTAAAACGACTCTGACTGCAGCAATCACTACTGTACTTTCCAAAAAATACGGCGGTGCTGCTATCGCTTTTGACCAAATCGATAAAGCTCCAGAAGAGCGCGAGCGTGGTATCACGATCTCGACAGCTCACGTTGAGTATGAGACGCCAGCTCGTCACTACGCTCACGTTGACTGCCCAGGTCACGCCGACTATGTAAAAAACATGATCACTGGTGCTGCACAAATGGACGGAGCAATCCTGGTAGTTTCCGCAGCTGATGGCCCTATGCCACAAACTCGTGAGCACATCTTGCTGTCCAAGCAAGTTGGCGTTCCGTACATCGTTGTATTCCTGAACAAATGCGACATGGTTGAAGACGAAGAGCTTCTTGAACTGGTTGAGATGGAAGTTCGCGACCTTCTTTCCGAGTATGAGTTCCCAGGCGACGACACTCCAATCATCCGCGGTGCTGCTCGTGAAGCTCTGCAAAACCCAGAAGGTCCTTGGGCTGACAAAATCATCGAGCTCTTCGAGCAAGTTGATACTTACATCCCAACTCCTGAGCGCGATGTTGCGAAACCTTTCCTTATGCCTGTCGAGGACGTTTTCACAATCACTGGCCGTGGTACAGTAGCAACTGGCCGTGTTGAGCGTGGCGTTATCAAAGTAGGCGACGAGATCGAAATTATCGGTCTTGCTGAAGAGTCCCGCAAATCCGTTGTAACTGGCGTTGAAATGTTCCGTAAATTGCTTGACTCCGCTCAAGCAGGCGACAACGTTGGCGCATTGCTTCGTGGTGTAGACCGTAAAGATATTGAGCGTGGACAAGTATTGGCTAAACCGGGTTCGGTTAAACCACACACTAACTTCACTGCACAAATCTACGTTCTGACTAAAGAAGAGGGTGGCCGTCACAAGCCTTTCTTCACTGGATACCGTCCACAGTTCTACTTCCGTACAACTGACGTTACTGGTATCATCAACCTGCCAGAAGGTACTGAAATGGTTATGCCTGGCGACAACATCACAGTTACTGTTGAGCTTATCGCTCCAATCGCGGTTGAAGAGGGAACTCGTTTCTCCATCCGTGAAGGCGGCCGTACTGTAGGCGCTGGCGCTGTAGCAACTATCCAAAAATAATCGCGTGCGGCTTTAAGCCGCGCACGAATCAAACCTCTCACCTCGGTGAGAGGTTTTTTATTTTCCATGGACAAGTCATTGACGGGGCTGCTGCATCGCCTTTAATATGAGAGAAGATGTATACAGCTGCGATAGAGGGAAGCCTTATGGGAACGTTAGACAGCAGCTTATTATGTAGGGGAGGTTTTACAGAAGATGAGAAAAAATATGTGGGTAGGATTAATGTTGGTCCTCGTTTTGGTCATTTCGGCATGTGGGAGCAGCAAAGGCAACGGCAATACTGGGGAGCAGGCTTCAACTGCACCGAGCAGTTCTGCTGAAGCAACGGACAGTGGGGCGAAAGAAAATTATAAAATTTCAATTTCTCAATATGTAGAACATCCGTCGCTAGACGCTACAAGAGAAGGATTTATTGCTGCCTTGAACGATGCAGGCTTGGTTGAAGGTCAGAATTTGACTATTGATTTTAATACGGCGCAAGCAGATCAAGCGAACAACCAAACGTTGGCTCAAAAGATCGCGGCTGATAAAAGTGATTTGGCGTTAGGTATTGCTACACCATCAGCACAAGCGCTTGTGAAAGAAGTGACTGATCGTCCTGTGCTTTTTGCAGCTGTTACCGATCCGATTGATTCGAAGCTCGTTACAAATCTTGATGCGCCAGGCGGTCTTGTTTCAGGAGCGTCGGATACAAATCCTGCAGCGATTACGGAGCTAATGGATTTTGTTGCTGCTAATTTCCCGAAAGTGAAAAATGTTGGCCTTGTTATTAATGAAGGGGAACCTAATGCAGTTGTAATGGCTAAAATTGCAGAAGAATCGCTTGCTAAGCATGACATTAAGCTCGTTCGTGCAGCTGTGAGCAACACATCGGAAGTACAGCAGGCAGCTGCTTCCCTTGTAGGTAAAGTAGATGCACTGTATATTACATTGGATAATTCAGTAGTGAGCAGTCTGGATACATTGATTAAAGTAGCTAATGATAATGACCTTCCGTTTTTCGCAAGTGATCGTGATACGGTTGAGCGTGGTGCCTTTGCAACAATTGGCTTCAAATATTATGATCATGGTTACCAAGTAGGTCAAATGGCTGTGGATATTTTGAAAAATGGCAAGAAGCCAGGCGATATGAAAGTAACAGTGCCGGACAAGCTGGATCTTATTTTGAACATGAAGGCAGCTAAGGAACAAGGCATTACGGTAACGGATGAGATGAAAAATCAAGTCAAGGATGCTGCTTCCAACATTATAGAATAGTTCGCAACGTAACGTAACGGCTATTGTCGCCATTAGACGGCAGTAGCCGTTTACAATTGGCCTTTTTCATGAGGAGGTTTCCTATTGCTTAGTTTGTTGAAATCGATGCCTGGTGCAATTGAGCTTGGCTTAATTTATGCGTTGATGGCGCTGGGCGTCTACATTACGTATCGTATTTTAGATTTTCCCGATTTGACCGTGGAGGGCAGCTTCACTACGGGCGGCGGCATTGCGATGATTTTGATAACGAATGGTATGTCTCCTTGGGTAGCTACTATTGCTGCTTTTGGTGGTGGTGCGGTCGCTGGAATTATAACCGGGCTTTTGAATACAAAAGGCAAAATAAATGGGCTGCTCTCGGGCATTATTATGATGATTGCCCTTTATTCCATTAATTTGCGGATTATGGGCAAGCCGAATGTTTCGGTATATGGTATGGATACGATTTTTACGACAAGCAATGTACTCGTTATTGTTGTTATCGTTGTAATTGTGATCAAGCTGCTGCTGGATTTGTTTCTGCATACGGACTTAGGGCTAAGCTTGCGTGCAACGGGAGATAATGAGCGGATGATTCGGAGCTTTGGCTCAAACACGGATACAACTAAAATTATCGGCATATCCCTCTCCAATGCTCTTGTTGCTTTGTCTGGGGCCTTATTCGCACAGCAGTCAACTGCTGCTGACATTTCCATGGGGATCGGCGTTATCGTCGTCGGATTGGCATCGGTTATTATTGGCGAGGCTATTTTTGGAGCACGGAAGGTGTTTTGGGCCACGCTAGCGGTTGTTCTTGGTTCCATTGTGTATCGAATCATTATTACGATTGCCTATCGGGTCGAGTGGCTCAAAGCTTCTGACTTAAAGCTGATTACTGCGGTAATCGTTATTGTTGCCCTTGTTGTTCCGACCATTCAGAAATCGTTTAAGCAGAAAAAAATGGCCCGCAAACGCTCGGCGGAGCTGCTTACTGATCCTATACAACGCGGAGGTGGACACTAGTGCTGAACATTTCTAAAGTGTCCAAGCTGTTTAATCCAGGGACTGTTGATGAAAAGACGGCTTTAATTAACATTAATCTTCATCTGAAGCCGGGCGATTTTGTTACGGTCATTGGAAGTAATGGAGCAGGCAAGTCTACTTTGATGAATATTATATCGGGTGTCATGCGCCCAGATGCCGGCGATGTTGAAATTGCTGGGGATAAAATGACATTGCTTCCCGAGTATAAACGCAGCAAATGGATCGGCAGAGTATTTCAAGATCCAATGGCGGGCACAGCGCCGCGCATGACGATTGAGGAAAATCTGGCGATGGCTTATAAAAGAGGCAAGCCGCGTGGGCTATTGCTAGGTGTGACGCCGACCAAGCGCACTTTTTTCAAGGAGCAGCTTTCAAGGCTCGGCATTGGGCTTGAGAACCGCTTGGGTGCAAAGGTTGGCCTTCTATCCGGTGGAGAGCGGCAAGCGCTTAGCCTGCTCATGGCGACCTTTACGCAGCCGCAAATATTGCTCCTTGATGAGCACACAGCTGCACTTGATCCTGCTCGCGCAGAGCTGATTACAGCACTCACAGATTCGCTTGTACACGAGATGAAGCTGACGACGCTGATGGTGACGCATAATATGGAGCAGGCGATCCGTCTGGGCAACCGTCTTATTATGATGGACAAGGGTCGGATCATTCTCGATGTTAATGAACACCGCAAAAAGGATCTCACGGTAGCGCAGCTGCTTAACGAGTTTGAGCAAATTAGCGGCAAGAAGCTGGCTGACGACCGGATTGTGCTAGGTTAATAAGTAAAGAGTAAAGTGGATTGAGTAGAGTAGTAGTAACACATTGTCCATAAAGCAAAGAAGATCGCTTTTCTATCGGGTCATGGGTGAAGGCTTACCGATGTACTGATAGAAGAGCGATCTTCTGCTGTTTTAGCGATTTGCAGCCTTTAGATGAAGGTGTTCAGGTGAGTTTCTTCTATTATATATAGAGGGCACAGCAATCGTTTTGTTTATGAAGCAGGCAATGTGTCGAAGCTAATAACCTAAAAGGCGTTATAATCTTGCCTAAAAGGATGAAAGACCACTAATTTAATTGAAAATAGCATGAAAGCAAAGTTCTGCTTGCATTTGCCTATTCATTTCGTTATAATAATGTCTGTTGGTCTGTGACGTTGCGATGATGTGAGAGGTTGCCGACACACCCGGCCCCTTTGCCATGGGGCATGTGCCGGGTTTTCTCATGGAGTATGTCCGATAATAAATTGGGCGATAGAAGGAGGGACTTATATGGCAAAGCAAAAGATTCGTATTCGCTTGAAAGCGTACGATCACAGGATTCTTGATCAATCCGCAGAGAAAATTGTGGAAACTGCAAAACGTTCCGGAGCGAGTGTTTCCGGGCCGATTCCGCTTCCAACGGAAAAGCAAATCATCACCATTCTCCGTGCGGTGCACAAGTACAAGGATTCCAGGGAGCAATTCGAAATGCGTACACATAAACGCTTGATCGACATTGTTAACCCTACGCCGCAAACGGTTGATGCGTTGATGCGCCTGGATTTACCATCCGGTGTAGATATCGAAATCAAACTGTAAAAGCAACACCAGTATATGTGATATAGAAGGGAAATGAGGTGTCAACATGAAAGGTATCTTAGGTAAAAAACTTGGAATGACTCAAGTGTTTACTGCTGAAGGTAATGTAATTCCGGTTACTGTTATCGAAGCTGGACCATGTGTCGTTTTGCAGAAGAAAGACCAGGAAACTGATGGTTACGAAGCTGTTCAACTCGGTTTTGCCGACAAGAAAGAAAGCAGAACTATTAAGCCGGAAATTGGCCACGCTAAAAAAGCGGGAGCTACTCCTAAGCGCTACGTTCGTGAAATTCGCGGCATCCAATTGGGTGACTACGAAGTTGGTCAAGTGGTTAAAGCTGACCTTTTCGCAGAAGGCGAATTCGTTGACGTAACAGGTATTTCTAAAGGTAAAGGCTTTGCCGGCGTTATTAAACGTTGGGGACAAAGCACGGGTCCTATGTCTCACGGTTCCCGTTACCACCGCGGTCCAGGTTCCATGGGTTCGATTCAAGCGAACCGCGTACCGAAAGGCAAACGCCTTCCAGGTCACATGGGTACTGACGCTATCACGATTCAAAAGCTTGAAGTTATTCGCGTAGACGCTGAGCGTAACGTGTTGCTAGTTAAAGGTTCTGTACCAGGCCCTAAAAACGGTTTTGTGAAAGTTAAACTTACCGTTAAGAAATAAATTCTTAGAAGAAAGGAGGAACAATAAATGCCTAAAGTATCATTATATAATGTGAGTGGTTCGCAAGTAGGCGAGGTTGAATTGGCAGATAGCGTTTTTGGTATCGAGCCTAACAAACACGTTCTACACAGCGCTGTTACGCTTCAGCAAGCTGCTGAGCGTGCAGGTACTCACAAAACTAAAGGACGCTCTGAAGTACGTGGTGGCGGTCGTAAGCCTTGGAAACAAAAAGGAACTGGCCGTGCTCGTCAAGGTAGCATTCGCTCCCCGCAATGGGTTGGCGGCGGTACAGTATTTGGACCGACTCCACGCTCTTACGGATTCAAGCTTCCTAAGAAAGTTCGCCGTTTGGCAATCAAATCGGCTCTATCTTCGAAGGTGATCGCTAACGAAATTATCGTTCTTGATCAATTGTCGTTCTCGACTCCTAAGACGAAAGAATTCGTAGCGATTCTGAACAATCTGAAAGTGGCTCGTAAAGCGCTTGTTGTTTTGCCTAGCTACGATGACAATGTAGCATTGTCTGCTCGTAACATCCCAGGTGTGAAATTCGTCGCAGCTGACGGCATTAATGTTCTGGATGTACTTGTATATGACAAGCTCATCATCACTAAAGATGCTGTAGAGAAAGTACAGGAGGTGTTTGCGTAATGAAAAACCCTCGCGATATTATTAAACGTCCTGTTATTACAGAGCGTACTAGCGAATATATGGTTTCCAAACGTTACGTGTTCGAAGTTGATCTTCGCTCTAACAAAACAGAAATCAAAAACGCTATTGAGCAAATTTTCAAAGTTAAGGTTACTAGCGTTAACACAATGCGTGTTGCTGGTAAACCTAAGCGCTATGGTAAATATAGCGGTTATAGATCCGAATGGAAAAAAGCAATCGTTCAACTGAGCGATGATAGCAAAGAACTTGAGTTCTTTGAAACGTCTGTTTAGAAAAGGAGGAAATTCAAGTGCCAATTAAAAAGTATAAACCGACCTCTCCTGCACGTCGTGGTATGTCGGTCTCGACTTTCGAAGAGATCACAACAGACACACCGGAGAAATCGTTGCTAGCACCACTTTTCAAAAAAGCTGGTCGTAACAACCAAGGTAAAATTACGGTTCGTCATCAAGGCGGCGGACACAAACGTAAATATCGGATTATCGACTTCAAGCGTCTTAAGGATGGAATTGCTGGTAAAGTGGCAACGATCGAATACGATCCGAACCGTACTTCCAACATCGCTCTAATCCACTACGCTGATGGTGAGAAAGCCTACATTATCGCTCCAAAAGGTCTTAAAGTTGGAGATCAAGTAATGTCCGGCCCTACTGCTGATATTAAAGTAGGTAACACTCTTCCACTTGGTAACATTCCTGTTGGTTCGGTTATCCACAACATTGAATTGCAACCAGGCAAAGGCGGACAATTGGTTCGTGCTGCTGGTACTGAAGCTCAGCTTCTTGGTAAAGAAGAAGTTTACGTATCGATCCGTCTTTCTTCCGGTGAGGTTCGTCGCATTCTGAAAACTTGTCGTGCAACAATCGGTTCTGTTGGTAACGAAGATCACGAACTCGTGAAAATCGGTAAAGCCGGCCGTTCCCGTTGGATGAACAGACGTCCAGAAGTGCGCGGCGTAGTAATGAACCCTAACGATCACCCACACGGTGGTGGTGAAGGTCGCGCTCCGATCGGTCGTAAATCGCCAATGTCTCCTTGGGGCAAACCAACACTTGGTTACAAAACCCGCAAGAAGAAAAAAGCTTCGAGCCAATATATTATTCGTCGTCGTACGAAGTAATAACTGCTTAATAGAAGCTGCGTGACCTTGAGTCACGCTATGTTTCCGCGAAGGGAGGACTCCAAATGGGTCGCAGTTTGAAAAAAGGGCCGTTTATTGACGGTTACCTGCTCAAAAAAGTCGAGGATTTGAATGAAACAAACAAAAAAGTCGTGGTCAAAACTTGGTCCCGTCGCTCGACAATTTTCCCACAATTCATTGGTCACACTTTCGGCGTTTATGACGGTCGCAAGCACGTGCCAGTTTACGTAACGGAAGATATGGTTGGACACAAGCTTGGTGAGTTTGCACCAACTCGTACGTACAAAGGTCATGATGACGATAAGAAGACGGGCAGAAGATAATTTTGCCTATAAGATCTTTATCGATTGAAAGGAGGTTCACACATGTCTGAAGCTAAAGCGCATTTGAGATTCGTACGTATTGCTCCTCGTAAAGCTCAACTCGTTGCGGATTTGATTCGCGGCAAGAAGGTTGGCGAAGCAATCGCGATTCTGCGTCACACGCCTAAATCTGCTTCCCCGATTTTGGAGAAGCTGCTGAACTCTGCAATTGCTAACGCTGAGCATAACTATCAATTGGACGTTAACAAGCTGGTTATTTCCCAGGCTTTCGTTAACCAAGGTCCAACTATGAAACGTTTCCGCCCACGTGCAATGGGACGTGCAAGCAAAATCAACAAAAGAACCAGCCACATCACTTTGGTGGTATCTGAGAAATAAGGAGGGATAACGTGTGGGTCAAAAGGTAAATCCGGTCGGTCTTCGTGTTGGGATTATCCGTGATTGGGAATCCAAATGGTACGCAGGCAAAGACTTCGGCGATCTTCTGATTGAAGACGTAAAAATTCGTGAATACCTGAAGAACAAACTTAAGGATGCGGCAGTATCCCACATCGAAATCGAGCGCGCGGCTAACCGTGTTAACGTGACGATTCAAACTGCGAAGCCGGGTATGGTTATCGGTAAAGGCGGTTCTGAAGTGGAGAACCTGCGCACGGAGCTTGGCAAGATCACTAAAGGCAAAAAAGTTCACATTAATATTTCTGAAATTAAACAAGCAGATATGGATGCTATTCTTGTAGCAGAAAGTATCGCACAACAGCTGGAGCGTCGTGTTTCTTTCCGTCGTGCTTTGAAACAAGCGATCCAACGTTCGATGCGTGCTGGCGCTAAAGGGATCAAAACCGCTGTTAGCGGACGTCTCGGTGGTGCTGAAATTGCTCGTTCAGAAGGCTATAGCGAAGGTACAGTTCCACTTCATACCCTTCGTGCTGATATCGATTATGGTACAGCTGAAGCGCATACGACTTATGGTCGTATCGGTGTAAAAGTTTGGATCTACCGTGGCGAAGTCCTTCCGGTTAAGAAGAAAGCTCCCCAGGAAGGAGGCAACTAATCATGTTGGTACCTAAACGTGTCAAACACCGCAAGCAACAACGCGGACATATGAAAGGTCGCGCTAAAGGCGGTACTGAAGTTTCTTTCGGAGAATACGGTCTTCAAGCGCTTGAGCCGTCATGGATTACGAACCGTCAAATCGAATCAGCTCGTATTGCTATGACTCGTTACATCAAACGTGGTGGTAAAGTATGGATCAAGATTTTCCCTGCTAAGCCAATCACTCAAAAGCCTCTCGAGGTTCGTATGGGTAGCGGTAAAGGTAACGTTGAGAAATGGGTTGCTGTAGTTAAGCCAGGCAAAATTATGTTTGAGCTTGCTGGAGTACCTGAAGAGGTTGCTCGCGAAGCAATGCGTCTTGCGTCACACAAACTGCCTGTTAAAACGAAGTTCGTGAAACGCGAAGAAGTAGGTGGTGAAGCAAATGAAGGCTAGTGAATTTCGTAACCTAACCTCTGCTGAGATCGAACAAAAGGTAAATGGTTTTAAAGAGGAGCTATTCAACCTTCGTTTCCAATTGGCTACTGGCCAACTGGACAATCCGACACGGATTCGTGACGTACGGAGAGAAATTGCTCGTGCTAAAACCATCTTGCGTGAAAGAGAACTCGGAATCAGCAGCTAAATAGTAGTCCTTAACTAAGGAAAAATTGCCAAGGTTTAAGGAAGGAGGAAGAACATGAGCGAACGTAATGCCCGCAAAGTGTTAGTCGGTAAAGTGGTGAGTGACAAAATGGATAAAACAGTTGTTGTTGCTATTGAAACATATAAAAAACACAACCTGTACCATAAACGCATCAAATCCACGAAAAAGTTCAAAGCCCATGATGAGAACAACGAAGCCAAAATCGGCGATGTTGTAAAAATTATGGAAACTCGTCCGCTTTCGAAAGACAAACGCTTCAGACTCGTGGAGATTGTTGAAGTAGCGATTGTCCTTTAAGCTTGAAAATGTAATCTAGTTTTGTCCGAAAGGAGGACGTTGACATGATTCAACCATTTTCCCGTTTGCGTGTCGCTGATAACTCAGGAGCAAAAGAACTGATGTGTATCCGTGTACTTGGTGGAACTGGTCGTCGCGTAGCGGCTATCGGCGATTTGATCGTTTGTTCCGTTAAACAAGCAACACCAGGCGGCGTTGTCAAAAAAGGTGATGTTGTTAAAGCAGTTATCGTTCGTACAAAGCGTACGGTTCGTCGTAAAGACGGTTCCTACATCGCGTTTGACGAAAATGCAGCTGTAATCGTTAAGGAAGACAAGAGCCCACGTGGTACTCGTATTTTTGGACCAGTTGCCCGTGAGCTTCGCGATAAAGATTTCATGAAAATCGTATCGCTTGCACCAGAAGTTATCTAATAAAAGTCCCCAAGGGATTGCAATAGCTTGATCATCAAGCATGCAGGAGGTGTAACTCATGCCAAGATTGAAAAAAATTCTTGAATCGCATAACAATAAATTGCACGTTAAAAAAGATGATACGGTCATCGTCATTTCCGGTAAGGATAAAGGCAAAAAGGGCCGTGTAATCGCTGCATATCCGCGTGAAAACCGCGTACTTGTAGAAGGCGTCAATATGGTTAAAAAGCATACTCGTCCATCGCAGGCTAACCCGCAGGGCGGTATCATCGAGCAAGAAGCGCCGATTCACGTATCGAACGTGATGCACATTGATCCGAAGAGCGGTAAAGTAACTCGCATTGGATACAAAGTGCTTGATAACGGCAAAAAAGTTCGGATCGCAAAACGTTCCGGCGAAGTAATCGACTAACGTTACTGTAGGAAGGAGGACCATGAATCATGGCTGCAAGAATGAAGGATCGTTTTCTTAACGAGATCACTCCTGCTCTGATGCAGAAGTTTAACTATACAACAGTTATGCAAGTGCCTAAAATCGAGAAAGTCGTCATCAATATGGGTGTCGGCGAAGCGGTTGCTAACTCGAAAGTACTTGATGTTGCTGTTGATGAGCTTCGTCAAATCGCCGGTCAAAAACCGGTTGTAACACGCGCGAAGAAGTCCATTGCCGGCTTCAAACTTCGTGAGAACATGCCAATCGGGGTTAAAGTAACACTGCGCGGCGAGCGTATGTATTACTTCCTGGATAAGCTGTTCAACATCTCCCTCCCACGTGTACGTGACTTCCGTGGCGTATCATCGAAAGCATTCGATGGTCGCGGTAACTACACACTGGGTTTGAAAGAGCAATTGATCTTCCCGGAGATTGAATACGATAAAGTTGATAAAGTTCGTGGTATGGATATCGTCATCGTGACGACGGCAAAAACGGACGAAGAATCTCGCGAATTGCTCACCCAATTGGGTATGCCGTTTGCGAAGTAATCCACTTTTAGGAGGTGTAATACCCAGTGGCAAAAACTTCGATGAAAGTGAAGCAACAACGTACACCGAAATTTAAAGTGCGTGCGTACACGCGCTGTGAACGTTGTGGCCGTCCGCACTCTGTTTTGCAAAAGTTTAAAATTTGCCGGATTTGTTTCCGTGAGTTAGCATACAAAGGCCAGATCCCTGGCGTTAAGAAAGCAAGCTGGTAATAAGCCTAGTTCGGGAAGGAGGTTAACACAAATGGTTATGTCTGATCCGATTGCAGATATGCTGACACGCATTCGCAACGCGAACGTTGTTCGTCATGAAACCGTTGAAATGCCCGCTTCGAAAGTGAAGAAGGAAATCGCTGAAATTCTGAAGCGTGAAGGTTTCATCCGCGATGCTGAATATATCGAGGATAACAAGCAAGGGATTATCCGTATTTTCTTGAAATACGGCCCGAGCCAAGAGCGCGTAATCACTGGTCTGAAACGTATTTCTAAACCAGGTCTTCGCGTTTATACAAAATCTAATGAGATCCCTCGTGTACTGGGCGGTCTGGGAATTGCTATTATTTCCACGTCCAAAGGGATTATGACTGATAAAGAAGCACGTCAAGGCAAAGCTGGCGGCGAAGTCGTCTGCTACGTTTGGTAATTAACAAGTCACAAAGATTGGAGGTGTAACGATGTCCCGTATTGGTCGCAAGCCAATCCAAGTGCCTAACGGCGTATCAATCAACTTGGAAAACACAGTTATTACTGTTAAAGGACCTAAAGGAACGCTTTCCCGTGAATTTCACAAAGATATGAAAGTCAATGTGAGTGAAACTGAAATCGTCATTGAACGTCCTTCTGACAATAAATTGCATCGCTCTTTGCACGGTACTACTCGCAGCATCATCGCTAACATGGTGAGCGGAGTTACTGACGGATTCTCGAAAAATCTTGAACTCGTTGGCGTAGGTTATCGTGCAAGCAAAAATGGTGAGAAAATCGTTCTTAACGTTGGTTACTCTCACCCAGTGGAAATCGCTCCTGAAGGCGGAATCGAATTCGACGTTCCTGCGAACACGAAAATTACTGTTCGCGGAATCGATAAAGAACTCGTTGGCGCATTTGCTGCCAAAATCCGTTCCGTACGTGAGCCTGAGCCGTATAAAGGTAAAGGTATCAAGTACGAAGGCGAGCGCATTATCCGCAAAGAAGGTAAAGCTGGTAAGAAGAAATAAGCAGTCTGACATGGCTGCTTAACATAGCAGTATGAGGAATTGGAAAGGAGTGAACCTTGAATGATTACGAAAGGCGATAAAAACAAGGCACGTCTGAAAAGACACTTGCGTGTTCGTAAAAAAATCAATGGAACGGTTGCACGCCCACGTTTGTCTGTGTTTCGTTCCGCTAAGCATATGTATGCTCAATTGATCGACGATGTACAAGGAGTAACACTTGCTGCTGCTTCTACACAAGACAAAGAGCTGACTGAAGCTATCGGCAACGGCGGCAGCGTTGAAGCTGCTCGTAAAGTCGGCGAATTGCTTGCAAAACGCGCTCAAGCGAAAGGTGTAAACCAAGTAGTATTTGATCGTGGTGGTTACTTGTATCACGGAAGAATTCAGGCGCTTGCTGATGCAGCTCGCGAAGCTGGTCTGGAATTCTAATCGACTTTACTTATAAGGAGGTTAAACGACTTGCGTATAGATCCGAATACGTTAGAACTTACTGAAAAAGTTGTCAACATCAACCGTGTTGCCAAAGTTGTTAAAGGCGGACGCCGCTTCAGCTTTAGTGCATTGGTAGTAGTAGGCGACGGCAACGGCTATGTTGGCGCAGGAATCGGTAAAGCAGGCGAAGTACCTGATGCAATCCGCAAAGGTATCGAAGATGCTAAGAAAAACCTGATTCATGTACCAATCGTTGGTACAACAATTCCTCACCTTGTGCTAGGACATTTCGGCGCTGGAGAAGTTCTCCTGAAGCCGGCATCCGAAGGTACAGGTGTTATCGCTGGTGGCCCAGTTCGTGCAGTTCTTGAACTTGCTGGCGTTGGCGATATTTTGACGAAATCCCTCGGTTCTTCGAACTCCATGAACATGGTTAACGCAACGCTCGAAGGTCTTTCACGTTTGAAACGTGCTGAAGATGTTGCGAAGCTTCGTGGTAAAACTGTCGAAGAGCTGTTAGGTTAAGGAGGGGCATACGATGGCAAAATTGCAAATCACCCTCGTTCGCAGTTTGATCGGCCGTAACGAGAAACAGCGTGCTACTGTAGCATCGCTGGGACTTCGTAAAATCCGTCAAACCGTTGAATTGAACGATACTGTAGCTATTCGCGGCATGGTTAAACATGTTAGCCACTTGGTTAAAGTCGAAGAAGTATAAGATAGTCATTCTTACAAAGAAATAAACAAGGAGGTGCAAGAACGATGAAATTGCATGAACTCGCACCAGCACCAGGTTCCAAGCAAACACCAAAACGTAAAGGTCGCGGTATTGGTACCGGTAACGGTAAAACAGCTGGACGTGGTCACAAAGGTCAAAATGCTCGCTCCGGCGGCGGTGTTCGTCCTGGTTTCGAGGGTGGTCAAAACCCATTGTACCGTCGTGTACCGAAACGCGGATTTAACAACCGTTTCCGTAAAGAGTATGCCATAATCAACATTGAAGAGCTCAACAGCTTTGCAGCAGGCACCGAAGTCACTCCAGAAGTTCTTCTTGAGCAAGGGATTGTTAAAAATCCACTGGCAGGCATTAAGATTTTGGGTAACGGTGAAATCAACGTCCAACTGACTGTTAAAGCAAGCAAGTTCTCTCAATCTGCGGTAGAGAAAATCCAGGCTGCCGGCGGTAAAACCGAGGTGATCTAATTGTTCAAAACCGTGTCCAACATTTGGAAAGTAGCGGATTTGCGCTCGCGCATTCTATTTACGCTTTTCATCCTGCTCATCTACCGGATTGGTTCTTTCATTCCGGTACCGGGCATCAATAAAGAAGTGTTCAAACAAGTTGATCGCGCAGGTGCAGATTTGTTCGGCTTGCTTAACACGTTTTCTGGTGGAGCGCTTTTCAAATTCTCTATCTTTGCAATTGGGATTATGCCGTATATCACAGCTTCGATTATCGTGCAGCTGTTGTCGATGGATGTTATTCCTAAATTTGCAGAGTGGGCGAAGGAAGGCGAGAACGGCAAACGTAAGCTCGCACAAATTACTCGTTACGGCACGGTTATTCTTGGTTTGGTTCAAGGTTTTGCAACAGCAATCGGCTTCAACCGCCAATATGGCAATGAGATGATTCCTGGAGCGACCTTCGTTGATTATTTGGTTGTTGCTATCATCTTGACTGCAGGTACTGCTTTCTTGATGTGGCTTGGCGAGCAAATTACTGAGCGTGGTATTGGTAACGGTATTTCGATCCTGATTTTCGCAGGTATCGCTGCTGGTATCCCAGGCCACATCCGTACAATATGGCAAGATCAATTTATTGGTCAAGAAGCTGCTTTGTTCTGGAATATTGGTAAAATGGTTCTGATCCTTATTGCGATCATTGCCATTATCGTCGGTGTAATCTTTGTTCAGCAAGGGATTCGTAAAATTCCGGTACAATACGCTAAACGCGTAGTGGGCAGAAAAATGTACGGTGGACAATCGACTCATATCCCGATGAAAGTAAACGGAGCAGGCGTTATTCCGGTTATTTTTGCGGTATCGCTTCTGATGTTCCCCGTTACGATTGCTCAGTTCTGGAATGGATCGGCATGGGCAAACTGGATTATCAATAATATGTATTATGACAAACCGCTTGGTATGGTCCTGTATGTACTGTTGATTATCGGTTTCACTTTCTTCTATACCTTCGTTCAAATTAATCCGGTACAAATGGCGGATCAAATGAAAAAGAACGGTGGTTACATCCCAGGTATTCGCCCGGGTAAACCAACTTCTTCTTATCTGACTCGCGTTATGTCACGTATTACATTGACGGGCGCGCTTTTCCTAGCGGTTATCTCGATTTTGCCAGTACTCTTCGGAACGCTTGCAGGATTGCCGCGTACGGTGCAACTTGGAGGAACTTCGCTTCTGATCGTTATCGGCGTTGCGCTTGATACGATGAAGCAAATCGAAACCCAGTTGATCAAACGCCATTACAAAGGGTTTATCAATAAATAACAATAGGTTCTGTTCGGGCTTCCGTGACGTCGCTTGCGATGGTACGGACCCGCATGAGCCTATTGTGTTTAAAGCGAGGAACACGAATGAACATTTTATTCATGGGCCCTCCGGGAGCCGGTAAAGGAACGCAAGCTGAACGAATCGTTTCCGAGTTTGGTATACCACACATCTCGACAGGCGATGCATTCCGCCTTGCTATGAAAGAAGGCACTGCGCTCGGTCTCAAAGCGAAAGAGTATGTCGATAAAGGACTGCTTGTACCTGATGAGATTACGAACGGTATCGTAAAAGAACGTCTTGCACTAGACGATTGCAATAAAGGGTTTTTGCTGGACGGTTTTCCTCGGACATTGCAACAAGCCGAAGCGCTTGATGGCATGCTCAAGGAACTTGACCGAGGCATTCACCATGTCGTTAATTTAAAGGTTGATCGTGGATTTCTCTTGGCACGCCTAACTGGAAGACGCATTTGCAAAACATGCGGAACGACGTATCACATTCTGTTCAATCCGCCGAAACAAGAAGGCGTCTGTGATAAAGACGGCGGCGAATTGTATCAGCGTTCGGATGATACGGAGGAGAAGGTTGGGACGCGTCTGGATGAGTACATTTCCAAAACTGCTCCACTTCTTGACTATTACAGTGATAAAGGTCTTCTTCGCGAAGTCGATGGCGAGAAGGAAATTGATGCGGTAACGGCCGACATTACTTCCATCTTGCGAGGTTCATTGTAATGATTATACGCAAATCCGAAACGGAGCTGCGCTATATGAGAGAAGCAGGCAGAATTGTTGCGGATGCCCATCGGTTGATGGCGAGGTCGGTAAAGCCGGGTATTACTACCCTAGAGCTTGATCAACTAGCTGAAGACTACATTCGCAGTCAAGGAGCCCTGCCTTCTTTTAAAGGTTACAATGGTTTTCCCGCCAGCATTTGCGCTTCTGTAAATGACGAGCTGGTACATGGTTTTCCAGGACCTCGGAAGTTGAACGAAGGCGATATTATTAGTATCGATATCGGAGCGCAGTACAATGGCTATCATGGCGACTCGGCATGGACCTACCCGGTTGGCGCAGTAACGCCTGAAGTACAGAGGCTGCTGGATGTAGCGGAACAGTCGCTTTATGCGGCCGTGAATCTCATCCGCCCGAATGAGAAGCTATTTACGATATCCCATGCTGTTCAACAAGTTGTCGAAGCGGCTGGCTTCTCGGTTGTACGCGAGTTTGTCGGTCATGGAATTGGAGCGAAGCTTCATGAGGAGCCGCAAATTCCAAACTATGGTATGCCAGGTCGCGGACCGAAGCTTGAGCCAGGAATGGTGCTTTGCATCGAACCTATGGTGAACATCGGTGAACGATATGTCCGCACGCTTGAAGACAATTGGACGGTCGTAACGGAAGACGGCTCGATGTGTGCCCATTTTGAGCATACGGTTGCCGTAACGGAGAATGGTTTTGAAATTTTGACGCTATCGAAGCCACAGGCGGACTGAGCCAGAGATGGAAAAGTTTCCGCAGGTAGGCCAAATTGTCAAGGTGCTTCGGGGCAAGGATGAAGACAGCTATGCGGTGGTCATATCCGTCATTGACGAACGTTTCGTTATGATTGTAGATGGCGATAAGCGGCGCTTCGACTCGCCGAAGAAGAAGAACGTTCTGCATCTCGAGTTACAGCCTGTGATAAGCAGCGAAGTTGTAAACAGCTTGCTTGAATCAGGCAGGGTGACCAATACCAAGTTACGTTATGTTATACAGAAGTTTGCACATGCGAAAGGAGAATGACGGTTGGCTAAGGAAGACATCATTGAGGTCGAAGGTACGGTGATTGAACCGTTGCCGAATGCCACATTCAAGGTGGAGCTGGAGAACGGTCATCAAATTCTCGCACATGTTTCCGGTAAGCTCAGAATGCACTTTATTCGTATTCTGACAGGAGACAAGGTGGTTATACAGTTATCGCCTTATGATTTAACAAAAGGGCGCATCACCTATCGTAAGTAGGCCGCATTGCGGTTTGCGAGCGAAAGATTCGGGAGGTAATCACAATGAAGGTTAGACCTTCGGTTAAGCCGATTTGCGAAAAATGCAAAGTCATTCGTCGCAAAGGCAACGTTATGGTGATTTGTGAAAATCCGAAACACAAACAAAAACAAGGATAGAAGGAGGGATAACGGCCTATGGCACGTATAGCTGGTGTAGACTTGCCGCGTGATAAGCGCGTCGAAATCGCTCTGACATACATTTTCGGTATTGGCAAAGTGACTTCACAAAAAATCTTGAGCACAACTGGCGTTAACGCGGACACTCGTGTTCGGGATTTGACGGAAGATGAGCTTGCGAAAATTCGTGAAGCAATTGACAAAACAGTTAAAGTGGAAGGCGACTTGCGTCGTGAAATTTCGCTTAACATCAAACGTCTGATTGAAATCGGATGTTACCGTGGTGTTCGTCACCGTCGTGGATTGCCTGTTCGTGGACAACGCACGAAAACAAATGCGCGTACGCGTAAAGGTCCTCGTCGGACTGTAGCTAACAAAAAGAAATAAGAAGAGGTGAAATAGGATAATGGCAAAACCGAAAAAAGTCGTTCGTACAAAACGTCGTGATCGGAAAAATATTGAGTCTGGCGTCGCTCACATTCGCTCGACATTCAATAACACGATTGTTACAATTACGGACCCTCACGGCAATGCAATCTCTTGGGCAAGCTCCGGTAACATGGGTTTCAGAGGTTCGCGTAAAAGCACACCTTTCGCAGCTCAAATGGCAGCTGAAACTGCAGCTAAAGCAGCAATGGAACATGGCATGAAAACCGTTGAGGTTATGGTTAAAGGTCCAGGCGCTGGTCGTGAAGCAGCTATTCGTTCGCTTCAAGCAGCAGGCCTAGAAGTTAACCTGATTAAAGACGTTACTCCAGTGCCTCATAACGGATGCCGTCCACCAAAACGTCGTCGCGTATAGTTGGATCCACTGTGGTATCAAATGACAGCAACTTGTGAATAATGGTTGTGAAGGTTTGGCATACTACGAGATTTGACTTAAGATACGGTATGGTAACGGAGCGACGTTTGAAGGAGGGTACTATTAGTGATTGAGATCGAAAAGCCGAAAATCGAGACCGTGGATTTGAACGAGGATGGGACTTACGGACGGTTCATTGTTGAGCCGCTCGAGCGTGGCTATGGCACGACGCTTGGAAATTCGCTTCGCCGAATTTTGTTGTCGTCTTTGCCAGGTGCAGCTGTTACTTCCGTTCAGATCGACGGAGTGCTTCACGAGTTCTCTACAGTTCCAGGAGTGATGGAAGACGTAACTGAAATCATTCTGAACCTGAAGGGCCTCTCGTTGAAAATCCACTCCGATGAAGAGAAGGTTTTGGAAATCGACGCTGAAGGCGAAGGAATCGTTACGGCGGGCGATATTCGTGCTGACAGCGATGTCGAGATTTTGAACCCTGATCTTCACATCGCCACCTTGGCCTCCGGCGCGCGGCTCCATATGCGTGTTTTTGCTAATCGGGGACGCGGATATGTGCAAGCGGACCGTAACAAAAGGGAAGATCAACCGATTGGAGTTATCCCGGTTGATTCGATTTACACGCCAATTACACGTGTAAATTACAGTGTGGAGAATACTCGTGTTGGTCAAGTGACTAACTATGATAAGCTTACGCTGGAAGTTTGGACTGATGGCAGTATTCGTCCGGAAGAGGCTGTAAGCCTCGGCGCTAAAATCTTGACTGAGCATTTGGATCTGTTCGTTGGCTTGACTGACGAAGCGAAAGATGCCGAGATTATGGTGGAGAAGGAAGAAGACAAAAAAGAGAAAGTTCTGGAGATGACTATCGAAGAACTGGATCTTTCCGTACGTTCATACAACTGCTTGAAGCGTGCAGGAATCAACACCGTTCAAGAGCTGATTACGAAATCCGAAGAGGACATGATGAAGGTTCGCAACTTGGGCCGCAAGTCGCTTGAGGAAGTTCAAGAGAAGCTGGAAGAACTGGGTCTTGGCCTGCGCATGGAAGAGTAGCATCAATTAGTCTAGACTACAGGCAAGGGAGGGAAAATCAAGATGGCATATCAAAAACTAGGCCGTAACGCTAGCGCGCGGAAAGCATTGTTCCGTGACCTCGTTACTGACCTTTTCCTTTATGAGCGTATTCAAACAACGGAAGCAAAAGCGAAAGAGGTTCGTTCGATCGCTGAAAAGCTGATCACGAAAGCGAAGCAAGGCGACTTGCACGCGCGTCGTCAAGTAGCAGCTTACGTGCGTCGTGAAACAATCGATGGAGAGCAAGATGCAATCCAAAAATTGTTCTCGGAGCTGGGCCCCCGTTACTCGGAGCGTCCGGGCGGATACACGCGGATTTTGAAACTAGGACCTCGCCGTGGCGACGCTGCGCCAATGGTATATTTGGAACTGGTAGACCGCGCGTAACATGAGAAAGGGTGGACCCTCGAGGCCACCTTTTTTTATTTGCTGGCTTTTGTAAGGGCCGGAGTTTATGGCATCGCGTCGGCTGATGGTCGAGTTAGGCTTTGGCCGGGGTGGGCACTCCGTGAAAGGTTTGGGCTTACGATCGTTGTTGTTGTCTGATTATTAATAACTAGCGCTTAGCGGTTTAAATCAGACAACAAAGACGAACGCTTCGCTTCTCCAGCTCCAAACCTTTCACTCCACTCCCATCCCCTCTCCAAAGCACATCACTCTACCACCCAGCCTCGCTTCGCCAAATCCTAGCCCTCACAAGCCGCAAATAAACGCGGCCTGCGGGTCGTGGAGGCAGCAGACATAGTGTGCCCTATTATTAAGGCACACTATGTCTGCCAAACTGCTCTCTGCTAAGCTTTACATAGGAGCAGTAGTTATTCACTGCCGGTAGTTGCCGAAGCAAGAGCTGCCGTGCAGTTCTTATGGATGCAGCAAAGGCATGAGGGAGCTGGAGGTTGGAGAGCTTTTGAAGGTTTGGGTAAACTCTCTGTTGAGGGTTTGGGATAGAAGCCTTTAAAGGTTTGGGTAGAAGCCCTCTCGAGGGTCTGGGAGGAATTCCACATGCGAAATATTGCAGTAAAGGTTAGTTATGATGGGGCGCAGTTTAATGGCTTCCAATCCCAGCTGGAGCCGCATCTCAGAACGGTGCAGCAGGAGATTGAGAAAGCGCTAAAGGCGCTTACGGGTGAGGAAATTCATATCATTGGCTCAGGCCGGACAGATGCAGGCGTTCATGCTATGGGACAGGTTTTCAATTTTCATACGAAATCCGTCATACCGGTGGAGCGATGGGCAATTGCGCTGAACACGAGGCTGCCGAAGGATATCGTTATTTTGGAGGCGCGCGAGGTGCCGGAGCATTTTCATTCCCGGCGCTCGGCCAAACGAAAAACGTATCGTTATTCGATAGATCGTGGCAAATTCCCGGATGTATTCACCCGCGAGTATTGCTTTCATTATCCGATGCGCCTTGATGCAGAGGCTATGGCGAAGGCACTGCCCTATGTAATTGGCGAGCATGATTTTACTTCTTTCACGTCTATTCACTCGACGAAGCCGCATCATATAAGAACGATTTATGAGGCGTATTTTGAGCAGCAGGGCAGCAAGCTTCATATGTACGTGACCGGCAACGGTTTTTTGTACAATATGGTGCGCGTTATTATGGGGACACTGCTGTGGGTAGGGCAAGGCAAGCTGCAGCCGGAAGATATGAAGCGCATATTAGAGGGCAAAAGCAGGTCTTTGGCTGGCCCAACTGCAATGCCTCATGGCCTTACGCTGGTCGAAGTTGAATATCCCGATGAACTAAGAAGTTAATCGTACAAACTGCTTGCTTTAGGCCGCTTTTTATAGTAATATATAACTTGTGCTTTCTTAGTGGCTATCCCACAGCCCCGACTGAGATCGTCACAAACTTGGCAGCAATAACTGTTATAAATCGAACGGAAACGTTCTTTGATAAAATTAAATTTTAAACGTAAGCGAATGAAGGAGGATCTCCATGCGTACCACCTATATGGCTAAGCCAAATGAAGTTGAACGTAAATGGTACATCATTGATGCGGAAGGTAAAACCCTCGGTCGTCTGGCAAGCGAAGCAGCTAGCTTGATCCGTGGCAAACACAAGCCGCAATTTACACCTCACGTTGACACAGGCGATTTCGTTATCGTAATCAACGCTGAAAAAATCGTTCTGACAGGTAAAAAACTGACAGACAAAATGTACTACCGTCACTCGATGTACTCTGGTGGTTTGAAAGTTACACCAGCTAACGTTATGATCGACAAAAAGCCTGATCGCGTTATCGAATTGGCTGTTCACGGCATGTTGCCAAAAACACGTCAAGGTAACAAAATGAAGCTTAGACTTAAAGCATACGCTGGTTCGGTACATCCGCACCAAGCACAAAATCCTGAAGTTTACGAACTTCGCGGGTAATTAAAGGGGAGGACAGTTTCATGGCTCAAGTGCAATACTATGGAACGGGTCGTCGTAAACACTCTGTTGCACGTGTACGTCTCGTGCCAGGTGAAGGACGAATCATCATTAACAAACGTGATATCAACGAATACTTCGGTTTGGAAACATTGAAACTTATCGTTAAACAACCGCTTAACCTGACAGAAACGCTTACGCAATATGATGTATTGGTTATTGCTAACGGCGGCGGTATGTCCGGCCAAGCAGGCGCTATCCGTCATGGTATCTCCCGTGCTCTACTGAAAGTAGACGCTGAATACCGTCCAGCTCTGAAACGCGCTGGATTCCTGACTCGTGACCCACGTATGAAAGAGCGTAAAAAATACGGTCTTAAAGCGGCTCGTCGCGCGCCACAATTCTCGAAACGTTAATATGTTGTTCAACAGCCCCTGGCCTTCTGGCCGGGGGTTTTTTGTTATTTATTGAAGCTTGTGATGAAGGATGCCGAGAAGCTGAAATAGATGGAACGGTTAGGGACCAGTTCCTTGGAATCATTTTTCTAAAAGAGGCGATAAAAGGCACTGAAAAAACCAACCTGGATATTTACCAGCTGTCAGGCCTAAGAAAATACAGGAAATGTAGACGGGACAAGCGGAAGAAGTGTGCTTGGAGCCCGTTTTTTTGCATATTCAACAAACTTTATTTCATTTTGGAGTAAACTAGATATTGAAGATAGTGAGTGGACGACGTATAATTGGATTTAAATACAGATCAATATACTTGGAATTGAAACGGAGGGGTAAAACGATGAATCTTTTTGAGAAGGAAGCCCTTATTGCCAAGCAGGCTGTTGAGCTGGAACATGCAACGCCAGAGGAAATTATTGCTTTTGCTGTTGCGACATTCCCTAAGCTTACTTTTGCTTGCAGCTTCGGTGCGGAGGATGTTGTGCTCGTTGATATGCTGCAGAAGATCAGCCCAACAACGGACATTTTCTACCTGGACACTGATTTCCACTTTAAAGAAACGTATGAGACTCGCGATCGTATGATCGAGCGCTATCCAGGAATTCCATTCGTTGAAGTGAAGCCGAAAATTACGCCGGAGCAGCAAGCTGCGCAATATGGTGAAGAGCTGTGGAAGTCAGATGCCAATCAATGCTGCGACATTCGTAAGGTAGAGCCTCTTACCCGGATTCTGTCCCAATACGAAGCATGGATTACAGGTATCCGTCGTGATCAGGCGCTAACACGGGCTAACGCGAAAAAAATCGAATACGATACAAAATTCGGATTGGTGAAGTTTAACCCGATTGCACATTGGACAACGGAAGATGTATGGAACTATATCCGTGAAAATGATGTCATCTACAACCCGCTTCATGATCAAAACTATCCGAGCATTGGCTGCGAATATTGCACACGTCAAGTTATGCCGGGTGAAGATCCACGTGCTGGACGCTGGGCAGGACAAGAAAAAACAGAGTGCGGCTTGCACAAATAAACGGCTTTATTTCGAACACAGCTTCGCCTGTCAAAAATGCGGCAACATGGCAATGACCGAAACATGTTCCCATGGCAAATCCGAGCTATTGTGTGACACTGTGAATGTGCAGAGACACACTCATAAATAACCATCTCGTCCCATAAGATGATAATGAGCGCCGGCCAAGCTGGAGCTGATTATTATTTGATGGAGGACGGGGTGGTTTTTTTGCGCCGATGGGGACGACGCTTGGTCGTTTGGATAACGCTAAAGGGAGCAATGCGGTTGACTGCTGCTGTGCTGGCCATCGCACTCGTATGGACGCTGCTTACTTATGGAGATGAACGGACGGCGCGGACATGGAAGACTTGGGCAACGCCTTTGTCCGGCAAGACGATCGCGCTTGATGCTGGGCATGGTGGAGTAGACGGCGGGGCGGTGAGCAAGCAGGGAGTCGTTGAGAAGGATTTGAATATGGCGATTGCGCTTTATTTGCGCGATTATTTGCAGCAGGCGGGAGCCATTGTCGTGATGACACGCGAAGGGGATTATGATCTGGCAGCGCCAGATACAAAAACCTATAGCAGGCGGAAAACGGAGGATTTGCATAAGCGTGTAAAGGTCATAAAGGAAAGTCAGCCTAACTTGGTTATCAGTATTCATATGAATAGTATCCCTTCGGCAAAATGGTCGGGGGCGCAAACCTTTTACAATCCGGCTAATCATCAGGACAGCAAGGTGCTTGCTGCTGCTATTCAAAACGAGATCAAACGCAATTTGGAAAATACGAGCCGCGTCGCAGCAACGGAGAATACCGTCTATTTGCTCAAAGCGATTACGGACGTGCCTGCCGCTTTAATTGAAGTTGGCTTTCTCTCTAATCCAGGGGAAGCAACAAGGCTCGCCGATTCGGATTACCAGCGCAAGGTCGCTGCTTCCATTTATCAAGGGCTGCTTAAATACGCTGCTGGAGAAAAATGATGCAGCCGGCAGAGGACACGCCACAAGGATGAAACCGTTTCGACACGTTACAGCCATGAATGTTGCTGCTTAACTATGCTATAATCATTATTAATAGGCAGTAATCGCATACATAAAGGTGGGACATATCCTAATGTTAACACGTGAGCAAGCTTTGGAAGCCGTTGAAGCAGTAACGGCGCTATATACGGCGGGTGAGGTAGCCGTCCGCGATGTGATGGTGAAGGACCGTCAAGTTTCACTGACGGTGCTGGTTGCCAGCGAGGAGGCGAAGCCCTCGCTGGAAGCCGCGCTGCGCGAAGCGTTAGCGCGGCTGGGCGCCGAAACCGTGCACTGCCGGTTTCGTGCGCTAGAGCCCGCAGCTGCGGCGGATGCTTCCGCGCAGCGCGGGGCGCCAAGCGGCGGCGGCGAAGCCTCCGCTGCCGCAGGCGCAGGCGCCGCCGGCCCCGTGCAAGGCCACGGGGCAGGGCTGGCGAGCCCGCTGCTGGATGCCCGCAGCGGGGTGCAGTTCATTGCCGTCGCCAGCGGCAAGGG